>NZ_JACIET010000001.1:1346801-2693602 GCF_014197015.1 Niveibacterium umoris | reverse complement strand
CGTCATTGATGTGGAGATGACGATATAACGCGAGGAGTTCTGGCAGGTCTGCTTCAGCGAGCGGTCGAATTTGCACAAAGATAGCGGGCTAACGTAAAAGTAACCGGCACCGGAGCGCCAGCGTAGGGAACCCCAATGCGCAGCATTGGGGTGTCCGGTTGACTGCCATGTTAGACATTGGCGGCACCATAGCGCAGGCGCCGACCGCCAGAAAACAGCCCCAAGACTGCAACGCCGAATGACAATAGGACAGCCGTCGAAGGTTCTGGTACGGCGGAAACGGAATAGGAGAACGCGGTATAAGCGAGATTCGTTCGTGTGACGAACTCAATTCGGTCTGCGGGTGATGGCAGTGTGGCTGCGACCGTTTGGCGGTCGGTTGGTTGTGACCAGTAGTGCCCAAAGAAATAGCTGGAGGATACGAGGCTTCCTGCGGAGTACGCATTGACCCAGCCCCAAATGTCATTAATTCTGTTCGGTTCGTCATTGAACTGCACCACGGCCTCGAAGGAAGAGAGGCTGAGATCTTTGTCTCGCAACGTAAGCGTGGCTGTTTGATAGTTTGCGTCGGATACGAGGCGATATCCGTCGCAGCAGGCGGACGGGCCAGACGGAGCTTCTTGTATGCGCCACTGTCCTGGCGCAAGCGATAAGCCCCCAAGGACGTAGCTTCCGTCGGCTTGACGAAGGGCAGTGGTGGGGGAAACTGCAATGTGAGTCATGTCTGCAACCGCTGAATTCGTGAATGCAATAGCGATTGTGGCGATGGCGAGCAAGCGAAGCAGCGGCATTGGAGAGCTCTCTAAATGTCTAACGTGGAAGTAACCGGCACCGGAGCGCCAGCGAAGGGAACCCAAATGCGCAGCATTTGGGTGTCCGGTTGACTGCCTTGTTAGCCGCGCAACCGCTGCCCGATTGAGCAACTGAGCGGCGGGCCGAAGGCACAAGGCGCCGTGTAAATTGAACCGCACCGCCAACAGCGCCCGCAAGGGAAAAAGCCCTCACTCTTGCGCCGGCCAAAAAGTGCGTTGGCATGCGAACCGCAAGCCCGAAGAGCCCCAAACCGGAAGAACTCAAACCACCGCCAGCAGCTGACGGCGCCGCACTCGAAGCCGACACCTGACGAGTGCACGCAAGCCTTGCAGTGTGATGACCGTTGGCGCAGGAGAGGCGCTGCGGCGCCCCGGAACCAGCGCCGCGCCGAAGCAGCATTTCAAGAATTGACCACACGAAAAGAAAGCAATTCAAGGCGAGTGGCTAACGTGGAAGTAACCGGCACCGGAGCGCCAGCGGAGGGAACCCAAATGCGCAGCATTTGGGTGTCCGGTTGACTGCACTGTTAGAGCGGTGCGGAGAATGTTTGTTAATCGGGTTGTTCTTCATTGAACTGTGCTTTGTCGATCTCGGCTCCAGGAAGTGGCGAAGTGGCGCCGCCAAAGACGGCAAACGATACGACGCCGTAACCTTTCCCGCTGAGGTTGTCTTTCCAAAGCAACTTACCTTTCAGGAGATCAAAGCAGTAGATCTCTCCGTAGCAGCCGGCGAAGAGTTTGTCGCCGTCGACAAGCGTTGTAACGAAGCCAGAACCATTAGCCCAAAATGTGCGCTCGAATTGGTACTTCCAGAGCGGCGCGCCGGTGTCTTTCCGGAACGCAAGCAAGTAGCCTCTCGTGCCTACGACCAAAATCTCAGATGGCGATAAAGACATAAGAGCTCTAACGTGGAAGTAACCGGCACCGGAGCGCCAGCGGAGGGAACCCAAATGCGCAGCATTTGGGTGTCCGGTTGACTGCACTGTTAGAGCGGTGCGGAGAATGTTTGTTAATCGGGTTGTTCTTCATTGAACTGTGCTTTGTCGATCTCGGCTCCAGGAAGTGGCGAAGTGGCGCCGCCAAAGACGGCAAACGATACGACGCCGTAACCTTTCCCGCTGAGGTTGTCTTTCCAAAGCAACTTACCTTTCAGGAGATCAAAGCAGTAGATCTCTCCGTAGCAGCCGGCGAAGAGTTTGTCGCCGTCGACAAGCGTTGTAACGAAGCCAGAACCATTAGCCCAAAATGTGCGCTCGAATTGGTACTTCCAGAGCGGCGCGCCGGTGTCTTTCCGGAACGCAAGCAAGTAGCCTCTCGTGCCTACGACCAAAATCTCAGATGGCGATAAAGACATAAGAGCTCTAACGTTAAGTAGACCCCAAATTTTCCATTTATTGTGTTATCGGGCGTGTCGGATAACACGGCAATGGGATTCTCGGGGTTGTTAAATCAGGCTTCTGTGTCTGATAACACCGAAGCCTATGTCGGATAACAACTTTGCGACTTCCGCTGTGTCTGCGACCAATGAAGAGCCTCGTACGCAGCCGCGTTTGCTTGACATGGTGCGCGAGCGTCTTCGGGTCAAGCATTACAGCCTGAGGACCGAGACGGCTTATGTCGCTTGGATCAAAAGATACATCGTTTTCCATGGCCGCCAGCACCCGAGCGGTCTCGGTAAACGTGAGGTCGAGGCTTTTCTCACGCATCTGGCCACCGAACGCAATGTCGCCGCCGCGACGCAGGGGCAGGCACTGGCCGCGATCCTGTTCTTGTATCAGGAGGTGCTGGGGCAGGTCTTGCCTTGGTTTGACGATGTGGTCCGCGCCAAGCGTCCGGCACGCTTGCCGACCGTGCTCACGGTGGATGAAGTGCGCGCGCTGATTCAGGCGGTGGCGGATCCGGAACTGAGCCTTGTGATACGCCTGCTTTACGGCACCGGAATGCGCTTGCTGGAAGGGCTGCGCCTGCGGGTGAAGGACGTCGATCTGGCACGCGGCGAACTGATCGTTCGCGACGGCAAGGGTGGCAAGGATCGGGTGACCATGCTGCCGCGCTCGCTGACGCCGCTGATGCGCAGCCGCATCGCCGATCGCTTGGCGCTGCATGCACAGGATCTGCAAGACGGGCGCGGCACCGTATGGTTGCCGGATGCGCTGGCAGTGAAATATCCGGCCGCGGCGTCGGCGCCCGGGTGGCAGTACGTCTTTGTGGCGAAGGGGTTTTCGCTGGATCCGCGCAGCCATGCGGTGCGTCGTCACCATCTGGATGAGAAGCGGGTGCAGCGCGCGGTGCGGGACGCCGCCCGCTCGGCGGGGATTCTCAAGCCGGTGTCGCCTCACTCCTTGCGCCATTCGTTTGCGACACATCTGCTCGAATCCGGCCAGGATATCCGCACGGTGCAGGAATTGCTGGGGCACAAGGATGTGTCGACCACCATGATCTACACCCACGTGCTCAATCGCGGCGGCTTCGCTGTGACCAGCCCGCTCGATCGCCTTGGCTGAAATGTACGGCGATCCGGTGTGACTGCAGCGCGCGGGTTTGGCGATCACTGGGCGTGCAGGGCCCGATCGCCCGTTCCGGCTCGCAAGCAAAGGCGGGGGCGGGAAGACGCCGCCACTGATCGATACGCCGGCTTTCGCGCCGCGCTGGGGTGCGCAACAATTCGGCTGTGATGCGCCAAGGTTCTCTGCCATTCCGACACGCCGCTGCGCTGTTTACCGCGCTACTGGCTGCTCAGCACTTGCGGGCCGACGACGAGCCGGTCGCGAATGTCGCTGCGGTGCAGCGCGATCCCTGGCGTTTCCAGTTCAAGCGCCAGAACACCGACCGCGGCACGGCCGATGAATCAACCCGCAGCACGCTGCGCCTTGAGTACTTCCCCGCCGCGCATCTGTCGCTGCTGCGGCTGGATGTGCCGCTTCCCGATGCCGACACCAGCTACAGCGGCAAGCCGCTCGATCCGCACCTCGGCGACATCAAGCTGCGCGTCGATCTCCAAGCCGTGGAAGTCGTTGACCTGCCACTCACCGCATACGCCGAACTCACCCTGCCGACCGCAGACCCGGCCAGCCTTGGCAGCGGCAAGTACCAGATCGCGCCTGCGCTGCGTACGCGTTTGCCGGCCGGCGCCTACCGCATCGACGACAGCAAGCACGCGTTGACCCTCGGCGGCCTGGTGCAGCAGGTTGTCTCATTCGCAGGTGATGAGAGCCGCAAGGACATCAACTACACCAAGCTCGAAGCGAGCCTCACCGACGGCTGGGGCGACGGCCGGTTCGTGAAGCTCACGATCAAGCCGGTGGTCGACTGGGAACAGGACGGCAAGAGCGGCGCCACCGCCGAGCTGGAAGGCGGCTTGCGGCTCGCGCCGGCATGGGAAGCGGCGCTGATGGGCGGTGGTCTGCTGTGGGGCAGCGGCGTGCCCAACACCTACCGGCGCCGGATCCAGTTCACGCTCGCTTACCGGTTCTGACGGCCGGCCGACTGGCGCCTATGCTGAATACAGGCGCCGGCATGGTCGCGGGGGCGACGTGCCGGACGCGCGGAGGCGGCCATGTCCGACCCGGTGGCGCGCGGCGATCCAGTGGCAGCGCGCGCGCTTGAGATCACCGCAATCCTGTTGCGCGAGACGCATCCGGGGCGCGATGTCGTCGTGAGTCTGGACAGCGGTTTTACCCGCGACCTCGACCTCGATAGCCTCGCACGGGTCGAACTGATCGGGCGCCTCTCGGGTGCCCTTGGCCTGCATTTCCCGGACCAGGCCTTCGCCGAGGCCGATACCCTGCGCGAGCTGCTGCGTTGGGGCAGCGACCCGACCCGAACGGCGCTTGCGGCACCCACCACCACGCTCGGCGCAGGCCGCACGGTGTCGCTGCCGTCGCACGCGCTGACCCTGGTGGATGCGCTCGAATGGCGTGCGCAGCGCGAGCCCGATCGGGTGCATGTGATGCTGCTTGGCGAGCAGGGCAACGAGACATCGCTGCGCTACGGTGAGCTGTGGCAGCGTGCATGCCAGGCTGCGGGCGGGCTGGTGGCGCAGGGGCTGCGCACAGGCCAGACGGTGGCGCTGATGCTGCCCACCGGCCGCGATTACCTCACCAGCTTCTTCGGTGTGCTGCTTGCCGGTGGCGTACCGGTACCGATCTACCCGCCGGCGCGTCTGGCGCAGATCGATGAGCATGTGCGGCGCCACGCAACGATTCTCGCGAATGCGCAGGCGAGCCTGCTGATCACCGTGCCCCAGGCGCGCGCGGTTGCAGCAAGGTTGCGCGTGGCGGCCCCGAGTATCTCGGCGGTGCTGGCGCCGGATGCGTTTGAAGGCCACGCGCCGCTGGTGCGCCGCGCCGCCGGCGATGCGCTCGCCTTGCTGCAATACACCTCGGGCAGCACCGGCGATCCGAAAGGGGTGGCGCTCACCCACGCGAACCTGCTCGCCAATCTGCGGGCGATGGGCAGGGTCTGCGCGGTCACCGCCGAAGATGTGTTCGTATCCTGGTTGCCGCTGTATCACGACATGGGCCTGATCGGCGCGTGGCTCGGCGCGCTGTACCACGGCTTCCCGCTGGTGCTCATGTCGCCGCTGGCGTTTCTTGCGCGCCCCCAGCGCTGGCTCGAGGCGATCAGCCGCTACCGTGGCACCCTGTCGGCCGCACCGAACTTCGCGTACGACTTGTGTGTGCGCAAGATCCCGGATGCCGACCTGCCGGGGCTCGATCTGTCGTGCTGGCGCTATGCCTTCAACGGCGCCGAACCGGTGAGCGCGGCGACGCTGGATGCCTTCGCCACCCGCTTTGCCGCAGCCGGTTTCCGGCGCGCTTCGCTCGCGCCGGTCTATGGTCTGGCCGAATGCTCGGTCGGGCTCGCCTTTCCGCCCGCTGGTCGTGGGCCGCGTGTCGACCGCGTCCGCGCCGGTCGCTTTGCTGCCGAGGGGGTCGCCGAGCCCGCGCAGGCGGGGGACGACGCCTTGCAGATCCCCGCCTGTGGTCGGCCGCTGCCCGATCACGAGGTGCGCGTTGTCGACGTTGATGGCCACGAGTTGCCGGAGCGGCGCGTCGGGCGTCTCGAATTCCGTGGCCCTTCGGCGACCGCCGGTTACTACCGCAACGCGGCCGCGACCGCACGGCTGATCCGGGATGGCTGGCTGGATTCCGGCGACATGGCCTACCTCGCCGACGGCGAAATCCACCTCACTGGCCGCGTCAAGGACATGATCATCCGCGCGGGCCGCAACCTCTACCCCTACGACCTGGAACAGGCAGTCGGTGCCTTGCCCGGCGTGCGCCGCGGCTGCGTCGCGGTCTTCGCCTGTGCGCCAGCGGGGGGCGGCGGCGAGCGCCTGGTGGTGCTGGCCGAAACCCGTGAGCAAGCGCCCGCTGCACGCGCGGCCCTGCAGCGGCACATCGCCCAGTGCGCGCGCGATGTGCTGGGCGAGCCGGCCGATGACATCGTGCTGGCGCCGCCGCATGCGGTACTCAAGACATCGAGCGGCAAGATCCGCCGCGCCGCCACCCGCGACCGCTACCTCAGCGGCGGCCTGGCGCCGCGCGATCTGCCGGTGTGGCTGCAGGCGGTGCTGTTGCAGCTGCAGGCCGTGCACGCGCAGCTGCGCCTGGGCTGTCGACGTGTTGCGCGGCGCCTGTGGGGGTATCGGGCGCTTGTGTGGTTCGCGCTCATCGCGGCCCCGGTGTGCGTGTGTGTGGCCGTGCTGCACGCGCCCGCCGCCTCGCGCCGGCTGGTACGCCATGGCGCGCGCCTGTGGCTGCGCTTGAGCGGCATCCGCCTCGACGCGCCAAGGTCGCTCGATGCGCCGCCCACTGCGCAGGTGCTCGTCTGCAACCACGCGAGTTACCTCGATGGCCTGCTGCTCAGCGCGACGCTGCCGCCCGATTACCGCTTCGTTGCCAAGGCCGAACTCGCCCACCAGCGGATTGCCGGGCACCTGTTGCACGGGCTCGGCGCGCTCTTCGTCGAGCGGGGCGATGCGCTGCGCGGCGCCGAGAACGTCGATGCGCTGGTGGCGGCGTTGCAGCAGGGCGCACGGCTGGTGATCTTTCCGGAGGGCACTTTCTCACGCGCGGCAGGGCTGCGCGCGTTTCACACCGGGGCGTTTCTCGCTGCGACCCGCGCGCAGGTGCCGGTGGTGACATGCGCCCTGCAGGGCAGTCGCGCGCTCTTGCGCGATGGCACCTGGGTGCCGCTGCCCGGAACGCTGCGCTTTGTGCAGGGGGCCAGCTTGCGGCCGTCGGGTCACGACTGGGCCGCCGCGATGGCGCTGGCGCAGGCTGCGCGGCGCGAAGTGCTCGCCCTGTGTGGCGAACCGGACCTGGACGCCGGCTGAAGCTGCGCACAGCGGCGGTGCTACAGTCCTGCCATGTCCGAACTCGCCCTGACCCTGCCCGAGCCGGCGCGCGTGCTGCTCGATTCCAACACCGTGCTCGCCCTCTGGTTGTTTCGCGACCCCAGGCTCCCGCTGCTGCGCGCGGCCTGCGAGGCGGGTCGCTTCACGCTGCTGGCACGCGAAGAAACGCTGGAAGAGCTTCGCCGCGTGCTCGCCTATCCGCAGTTTTCGGTTGCTGCGGAAGAACAGGCACGCCTGCTCGGCGAATACCGGGAACGGGTCGAGCTGGTGCCCCCGATCGAGCCGGAATACCTGCTGCCCAAGTGCCGCGACGCCGACGACCAGAAGTTCATCGAGCTGGCCTTTACCGCGGGCGCGCACCTGCTGCTCAGCCGCGACAAGGCCGTGCTGCGGCTGGCCCGGCACCGCCTGCTGCGCGATCGCGTTGCGATCGTCACGCCGGAGCGTTTCGAGCACTGGCTCGCCCAGTCAGCCTAAGCCGAGGGGCGGCGGTTTCACCTTGGCGCCGCGGCGCTGCGCACCGCTGGCGGCAGCACCCAGCGCTTCTGGTCTTCGGGGTTGGCGACCTGATCGACGTCCGGGTTGTCGAGCCGGATGATCGTGCGCTCGGCCAGGTGCGCACGCTTCAGCGAGTCGGCGAATTCCTTCTGGAAGATTGCCTCGTACGAGCCGTCGGCGATCGCCCGTTCGAGCCCGCGCTGGATGCGCTGGGCCAGCGCGGTGTTGCCCTTGCGCACCATGAAGTAGTCCGGCATCGGGTAGTACAGCGCCAGCGTGTCTTCGACCGTCAGATCGGGGAAGCGCAAAGCGCGCGGCTCCACCTCGCGGAAGGGTTCGTGCACGCCGCGCGGGAAGTAGTCGAAACGGCCCGCCGCAAGCTGCTCGAAGATCTCTTCGTAGGTGGGCGGCGTGACAACCCGCAGGCCATTGCTCTCGAGCACCTTGGTGTCCTGCCAGTCCCTCAGCTGCGCCGCAGTCAGGGGCTTGAGGTCTTGCAGGCTGTGGATCGTGGCATAGCGCGGCGCCAGCTTGCGGTTGATGATGAAGAGGCGGATGCCGAGGATGCCCTTGCGGATGCAGATCGGCACGAAGTCAAAGCGCGGGGTGAGCTCGCGCCGCGGCGGATAGTTCGCCACGTCGATCAGGCCGCCGCGTTCGATTTCGGCCCGGATCCGCGCGTTGGTCATCGGCTCGGTGGCCTGCACCGCGCGCGCCGGGCCATCTTCCGCGGCGGTCTTGTCGAGTGCCAGTTGCAGCACGCGAACCGGGTAGTCGTAGCGGAAGTCGGTCGGGTTGTCACCGCGCGGATAGCGCACCACGGTTTCGCCGGCGGCTGCGGAATGCGCCGCAAGCAGCGCGGTGGCCAGCAACAGGCAGGCAGATAGCAGACTGCGGGTGACGTGTGGCACGACGAGTCCCTTTCTTCAGTGGGGCGATTTCTGCGCTGTTTCCACCATAGCACCGTCGCGGCTTTCAGTCCTGCAGGGCGCGTGCAAGCAGCACCGCAAAGTCCGCATTGGCCGGCAGCGTGCCGAAACTGTAGCCCCAATCGCCGGCCAGCCGCGCACGGCAGAAGGCGTCGGAGATGCCCTCTGGCGCGTGCAGCAGCAGCAGGGCGCCCTGCACCGCGAGCACGATGTCCTGCGTGAGCCGCCGCGCTCCCGCTTCTCCGCAGGTGGGCAGGTCGCGCAGCCGAGCCAGCAGGCGTGCCGCAAAGGCGTCGAAGTGCGGGTTGCGTCCGCCTGCCGGCGCAAGCTCTGCCGCCAGCGCGTCGGCCGCGGCGTGGCTACGGCCGAGCGCGCGCAGAACATCCAGACACATCACATTGCCCGAGCCTTCCCAGATCGAGTTGACCGGCATCTCGCGGTAGATGCGGGCATGCACGCCGGTCTCGACATAGCCGTTGCCGCCCATCACTTCCATTGCCTCGGCGGCGAGTTCCGGCCCGCGCTTGCAGATCCAGTACTTGGCGGCGGGCGTGAGCAGGCGACGCAGGTGCGCCGAGGCATCGTCGGTGTCGTCGAACATGCGCGCCAGCCGCAAGGCCAGCGCGATCGCCGCTTCTACTTCCAGCGCCAGGTCCGCCAGCACGTTGCGCATCAGCGGCTGATCCACCAGTCGCGCGCCGAAGGCGCTGCGGTGGCGGGCGTGATGCAGCGCGCGGGTCAGCGCCTGGCGCATCAGGCCGGTGCTGCCGAGCACGCAGTCGAGCCGGGTGTAGGTGCCCATTTCGAGTATCGTCGGCACGCCGCGTCCGGCCTCGCCGAGCAGCGTGCCGTAGGCGTCATGGAACTCGACTTCGGACGAGGCGTTCGAGCGATTGCCGAGCTTGTCCTTCAGGCGCTGCACCAGCACCGGGTTCTTGCTGCCGTCCGGCCGCCAGCGCGGCACGAAGAAACACGACAGCCCGCCCGGCGCTTGTGCCAGTACGAGGTGCGCATCGATCTGCGGGCAGGAAAAGAACCACTTGTGGCCGTTCAGCACGAAGGCGCCATGCCCGTCGGGTTCGGCCCGCGTGGTGTTGGCGCGCACGTCAGAGCCGCCCTGCTTCTCGGTCATGCCCATGCCGATCAACCCGCCGCGCTTGAGCGCAAAGGGCAGGTCGCGTGGGTCGTAGTCGCGCGAACACAGCGTCGGCAGCCAGTCGCGAGCCAGCGCCGGATCGCGCGATAGGGCCGGAATCGCGCCGTAGGTCATCGTGGTCGGGCACAGCGATCCGGCCTCGACCTGCGCCTGCATCAGGTAACCGGCCGCGCGTGCGGCGTGGGCGCCCGGTCGCGGTTCGGCCCAAGGCGCCGCGTGAAAGCCGCGCGCCACGATGCCGGCCATCAGCGTGTGCCAGGCGGGGTGGAACTCGACCTGGTCGACGCGGTGGCCGCGGCTGTCGAAGGCATGCAGCAGCGGTGCATAGGCGTTGGCGAGGCGGCCGGCCTCGAAGCTCTCGACACGGCCCAGCACGGTGCCGGTCTCGCGTAGCTGCTTGATGGCCCAGCCCGCGCCTTCGCGCGCGGCAGCTTCCTGCAGCGCAGGGTCGGCGTCGAACAGGTTGTAGTCGCCAAGCTCGGGCGACTGGTTCGTCACGTCATGGGTCGGCCAGCGCATCGGGGTGCCTCGCGGTTGATCAACGCAACCGATTCTGGCGTACGTTGCCGTATGGATCACGCTGCGGCGCCACATCGGGTAGGCTGGCGCCGATGAACTCGAACCATGGACGCTTACTCGCCGCGCTCGCTGCCGCGGCGGTGCTCGTGCTCGGCGCGCCGGCCTGCGGCGCGGTCACGATCGCCGAGATCCAGGGCCGCGGCCACCTGAGCCCCTATGCCGGGCAGGAGGTGACCGATGTCGAGGGTGTGGTCACGGCGGTGGCCCGCAACGGCTTCTGGATGCAGGCGTCGGCGCCGGACGAGGCGAGCGGCACCTCGCGCGGGCTCTTCGTCTATCTGGCGCGCGAAGAAAAGCCCGCGCCGGGCGATCAGCTCAGCGTCAGCGGCCGCGTTGGCGAATACCGCCCCGGCCGCAACCCGGACAACCTCACCATCACCCAGATCAGCGACGCACGCTGGACGCGGCTGGCGCGCGGCGTGCCGCTGCCGGCGCCGGTGCGCCTTGGCGCCGGCGCTCGCCTGCCACCCACCGGGGCGATAGCGCCGACGTTGGGCAATGTCGAGGCGGCGCGACGGCCGCTCGACCCCACGCGCTATGCGATGGACTTCTTCGAGAGCCTCGAAGGCATGCGGGTGGAGATCGACGACGCGATCGCGGTCGGGCCCCGCGATTCACGCGGCGGGGTCGCGGTCATCGTTGCGGCGCAAGGCGATGCAGGGCTGCGCACCGCGCGCGGTGGCGTCGCGATTGCGCCGGGGGCCTTCAACCCGCATCGCATCCTGGTCGACGCCGCGCTTGCGCCAAGCCCGGCCGGCATCAAGGTGGGGGATCACCTGCGTGGCGTGCGCGGGATCATCGACTACGCCTACGGCCACTACCGCCTCAAGCTGACCGAAACGCCGCGGCTCGAGGCCGTGACGCTGCAGCCGGAAGCGGCGCCGCCGGTGGCGCCGGGGCAGCTTGCGGTGGCGGCCTACAACCTTGAAAACCTCGGCGGCGATGCGCCGCAGGCGCGCTTCGACACGATCGCCGCGCAGATCGTCGACGCCCTTGCCGCGCCGCACCTGATCGCGCTGCAGGAAGTGCAGGACGACGACGGTCCGCGCGACAGCGGCGTCACCAGCGCGACACGCACGCTGGCCCGCCTGACGGCGGCGATCCGCAAGGCGGGCGGGCCGGCGTACCGCTGGGTGGGCGTCGATCCGCTCGACAAGGCCGATGGCGGCGCGCCGGGGGCCAACATCCGCCAGGTGATGCTGTACGACCCGATGCGCGTGCAACTCGACGGCGCGGTCGGCGGCGCGCGCGACGCGGTGAGCATCGCCAGCGGTGGCAAGCTGCAACCGGCCGCCGGCCGCATCGCGCCGGACGACCCGGCCTTCGAATCCAGCCGTAAACCGCTGGCCGCGCAGTTCAGCGTGGCGGGCAAGCGCCTGGTGGTGGTCGCGGTGCATTTCGCATCGAAGCGGGTCGATCAGCCGCTGTTCGGCCCGCAACAGCCGCCCTTCGCCGGCTCTGAAGTGCAACGCACCGCACAGGCGGCGCGGGTGGCGGACTTCGCGCGCACGCTGCTGGCGCACCGTGCCGATGCGGCGCTGGTGGTGCTGGGCGACTTCAACGAATTCGACTTCGGGCCGGCCGCGCAGGCGCTGACGGCGGCGGGGCTCGCCAACCTCACGCTCACGCTGCCGCCGCAGGCGCGCTACAGCTTCATTTTTGAGGGCAATTCGCAGGCGCTCGACCATGTGTTCGTGTCGCCCGCGCTGGCGCAGCGCGCGCTGCGCGACTACCGCTTCGTGCATGTGAATGCCGAATTCCCCGACGGCGCATCGGATCACGACCCGCTGCGCGCGGTGTTCGACATCGATGCGATCGCCCGCTGAGCGACTGCAGGCCTTCGCGCCGGTGGCCGCGCCCGATGCGCGGGTGCTGATCCTCGGTTCGATGCCGGGCGAAGCCTCGCTCGCCGCACAGCAGTATTACGCCCATCCGCGCAACGCCTTCTGGCCGATCATGGGGGCGCTGCTCGGCTTCGATGCGGCGCTGCCCTACGTCGCGCGCCTGACCTGCCTGACCCGCTCGGGCATCGCCATGTGGGATGTGCTGGCGGCCTGCCGCCGATCGGGCAGCCTGGATTCGGCGATCGAGGCCGACAGCATCGAACCGAACGACTTTACGGCCTTCCTGCGCGACCATACCGGTGTGCGCGGCGTGCTGTTCAACGGAGGCGCCGCCGAGATGCTGTTTCGCCGCCAGGTCTTGCCGTCGCTGCCGGACGAGTTCGCAGTGCTGCCTTGCACACGACTGCCGTCGACCAGCCCTGCCCATGCGGCAAAGGGCTTCGGCGAGAAATGTGCGGCCTGGCGCATAGCCTTGTGCGAGGCGGGTATTGCGGTGGGGTGCGGCAACCGGCAGGCCTGAATCCCTGCATGCTGCGGTACGTGCCGCCTTGCCACGATTCGGGCGACAGACTAATGTCTGCGGTCGCATCGGGGTTTTCGCCGGTGTGGCAAGCAGGGAGGCTGTGAATGCCCGGTTCCGCATCGCATCGATGGACTGCCAGAAGCCCGCACCTTGCGCCACGACGCAGGCGGGTGATCCAGGCCCTGTGCGTACTCGGCGCAGCGCTGTCTGTCGGCGTTGGTGTGGCGGCCGAGATGCCGCGCATTCCGGTGCTGACCGAGGAAGTGCCGCCGCATGTCGTGTTGCGCGGCGATACCGTGACCGGTCCTACGACCGAGTGGGTGCGCGCCATCGTCAAGCGCGCCGGGCTGCAGCCCGACATCCAGGTGCGCGCCTGGAAGGCGGTGGTGCAACTGGCCGAGCGGCCCGAGCCAGTGCTGATCTACCCGATCGTGCGCACGCCCGAGCGCGAAGCCGCCTACCAGTGGGTCGCGCGTCTGACGACCGGGCGCAGCTACCTCTATCGACTGGCGGCGCGCGACGACATCCGCATCGCCAAACTGGCCGATGCGCGGCGCTACCAGACCGCCGCCGTGCGCAAGGACGTGCGCACCGAGTATCTGCTCAACAACGGCTTCACCGGGGGGCCGGACGGTTCGCTGGTCGAGACCACCGACAACGCCGAATCGCTGCGCCTGCTCAAGCTCGGCCGCGTCGACCTGGTGCCGATTGCGCCGGCCGCGCTTGAAGCGACCTGCGCCAAGCTTGGCATCGGCACGGATGAATTCGTCCGCACGATTCCGACCGGCCTGACGATGGATTTCTACCTCGCCGCGAACAAGGCGGTACCGGCAGACGTGGTGGAACGACTCGCCAGCGCGCAGCGGCAACTGGCGGCGGAGGGCGCTTACCAGCAGATCATGGGGGCGCTGGCGAATTGAACTGCGCGCCGGGCGTCAGCCCTGCACGTGTGGCGGTGTGTGGTGCGGGATGCCCAGCTGAACGGCGATTTCATGCTTGGCGTGCGCGGCGAGATGCTGCCGTTCAGACTGTGAATCCACCGCTGCGAGCGCGTGGGCTTCCGCCACCAGCCCCTCGGCCAGCGTGATGGCGCGCATGCACTGCCACAGCGAGATGTCGCCGTCGTAAGCCGGCGCCGGGCTGATCGCTTGCTTGGCATCGCGATAGCGGATCGACACCGGCGACACCGGCACGCCGGCGTCCACCGCCGACTGCAGCAGCGCCGGGCGGAAGGGCAGCATGTGCGTGCCGTTGGTGGTAGTGCCTTCGGGGAACACGACCATCGCGGCGCCGCTCTGCAGCCGCGCCACCATGGCATCGGCAGTGCGGCGCGCGGCGGCGCGGTTGCCGCGTTCGATGAAGATCGTGTCGGTGTTGGCAACCAGCCAGCCAATCAGCGGCCAGGATTTCACATCGTCCTTGCAGACGAAGGCGCAGGGGCGCAGCGCGTTGATGACGAAGATGTCCAGCCACGAAATGTGGTTCGCGACGACCAGCGTGCCGCCGCTGACGATGTCGCCGTGGATGTCGAGCCGCACGCCCAGGCGGCCGAGCAATTCACGCGACCAGCGCCTCTTGGCGTCAAGCCGCTGTTGCGCGTTCCAGCGCGGGAAGCGGAAGGCCACCGTCGCGCAGCCGGCGAGCAGATGGATGACGGTGAGCAATAGCCGCCATGCGGCGCGAATCTGTCTGAACAAGGTGGTATGGGGTGTGCGGGGCTGCGGATTGGCGCCGCGCGTGCGTCTGCGGGCCGCGTTGGCCAAGGCGCCCGGGCCGGGCACATGGCGTAACGGGATTGTAACGCGGGCCATCGGGCCTGCGCCCAGCACCGCGCGGGCCAAACGCATGGCCGGCGCGGCCAGCGGCGGCCGCGCCGCGGGAACGGAGATCACTCGCCGCGCGAGCCGATGAAGTGGCGCGCGTAACGCGCGTCGGTCTGCCCCATCGACAGCAACAACAGCAGGTCGGCGGTGTTGAAATCAGGGTCCCACGCCGGTTCGCCGCACACCATCGCGCCGGCGCGCATGTAGCCCTTGATCAGCGGTGGCATCTCGGCCGGCTGTCCGTTGCGCAGCGCTTCGAGCGGCAGGCGCACGCGGGGGAAACCGCGCCATTCGGCCGGCGCCTGATGCTCGGCGAGCTGGTCGTAGATCGCGGCCGCGGCGTGGCCACCATCGGCCATGCTGATGCTGGCGCAGCCCATCAGGTACTCGTAGCCGTTTTCCTGCATGAAGCGCGCCAAGCCCGACCACAGCAGCGCGATCACCGCACCGCTGCGGTAATCCGGATCGATGCAGGAGCGCCCGATCTCGACCAGGCGGTCGCGGATCAGGTGGAAACGCGTCAGGTCAAACTCGGTTTCCGAGTAATAGCTGCCCACGCGGCGCGCGGCGGCCGGCGTGAGGATGCGGTAGGTGCCAACGATGCGGCCGGCGGCCTCGTCGCGCACGATCAGGTGTTCGCAGAAGGGGTCGAAATGGTCGCGATCCACCCCCGGTTCGCGGGAATTGAGGCGGGCGCCCATTTCATCGGCGAAGACGCGCCAGCGCAGCTTCTGCGCCTCGCGGACTTCAGTTTCGCAGGTCGCCAGGCGGACCTGCAGGTCTCGTGCGCGGGAACGTTCCGGGCGGCTTTCGATATGCAGCATGCTTCTCACCGTGTTTTATCTGTTTTAGCGGTGCTGACTCTAAAATCGGGGCGTGACCCAAACATGACGATCGGGTTACCGCCGTGTGACAACGCATTTCAGGAAAACCCGTGAGCGCAAAGATCCCCTCCACGCCTGCCAACCGTTTGCTCAAGAGCCGTGGCATCGCCTTCACCGAACACTGTTACACCTATGTCGACCATGGCGGCACGCGGGTCTCGTCCGCGGCCTTGGGCGTCGATGAGCACAGCGTGGTGAAGACGCTGATCCTGCAGGACGACCGCGCCCACCCGCTGGTGATGCTGATGCACGGCGACCGCGAGGTCTCGCTGAAGAACCTCGCACGCGCGATCGGCGTGAAGAGTGTCGAACCCTGCAAGCCCGAAGTCGCCGAACGCCACTCCGGCTACCGCGTCGGCGGCACCTCGCCCTTCGGCACCCGCAAGCAGATGCCGGTGTATGTCGAGCGCACGGTGCTCGATCTGGAGAAGCTCTACATCAACGGGGGCAGTCGCGGGTATCTCGTCGGCATTACGCCGGCGGATCTGGTGGCGCTGGTGGGGCCCGTCGCGGTGGATGCGGCGACGGGGTGATCCGATTCATTGTCGTCCGGTCACGGTCGCCGAAGGTCGGATGTGTGGGTATGGCTTCTGGATGGAACTCCTGATGAATCACCTTGCAGCGAACATGCGAAGTTCGATCGTCGTTTTCCTGTCTGCGGTGCTTGCGCTCAACGCTTGCGCGCCTTCAGAAACCGCTGAGCAGAAAACACAGCGAGAACGCGCGAAGGCTGGCTTGGCTCTGTGGGAGCAGAAATGCAAGACCGAGGCCGGCGAGAAGATCTATCGCAGGGTTGAGGACGTCGAAGGCATCACGTTGCTCAAGGTGCGCCCGCCGGCGGGCGAGAACGAGTGGCACGACCGCATGTGGCCGGGGGCGGCCTTTGCCCATGAGGGAACGGCTGAGGAGTACATCAAAGACTTTCTTGGCTACGAAGAGGCGTTCGGCCCAGAAGGCAAGCCAAGTCCTATAACGCCGACGGCGCGTGGCGCGATCAACACATCCTACAAGGCGGGACCGCACGAACGCCCCGGCTATCGCTACGTCGATGCAATCGACGAGAAGGACGGCAGGCGATACCGGTATTCGGGCTCGGTTAAGGTCGTTGGACAGAAAGACCAAACTGCCCCCGGGATCGTCGACGAGATGAAGAACGAGGGAGACCGCTTTGATCCGAACGTCTATCGCTGGACACTCGACAAGACGTACGCCCCCGATCCCGCCCCTCGCTATGCCGTGACCTACGAAGACCACGTCGTACCGGAGGAGCGTGCGCTTGGGGTCGCGAGCAGCACGGTAAAGGTGCTGGACATTCAGGCCAACGAAGTGCTCGGTGAATTGACCGTGTTTGCCTTCACGTATGGATTTGAGTCTCGTGGAAGCAGCGCTTGGTTGCGCGCTCGGATATGCCCGACCTACGGGGGCGGTTCCGGCTCCCCCTCGCGTCTATTTACCGATCAAGTTCTCGTTCCGCGTAAGGACAACTGACGTACCCTCGGGTTTCGCTAACGACTATCTGACGCTCGCGCACATGTAGCGGAGTTGCTTGGGCTGAGCATTGCGAAGTCCAACGCGGCGGCTTGCGAATTGCGCGGGCATTTTGCGCCGGCCTTCACGTTCAAGCCGGGTCCCGCCCCGGCGGGCGGGTTCCTTTCTTGTGCCGACAAGAAAGGAACCAAAGAAACGGCCCCCGCTTCAACGCCGCGCGCTAGGCGCGCGGTGCCCTGCGCTGCTCGCGTCGCCGGGGGCCTGCGGAACTCGCCCTCGCTGCGCTCGGAGCTCGGACAGTCCTCGGCCCCGCCGTGCTGCGCACGTCGGAACCCGGCAACGCTGCGCTGCTCGGCGTTTCAGAGGGGGATTGAAAGGCGTCAACGATTGACCGTTTCCTTGTTTTCGTAGCCGGATGCAGGCCGAAGGCCGGAATCCGGGGATTGCGCTTGAACGATTTGAAGCGGCCCCTGATTCCGCTTTGCTCCATCCAGGCTGCGAACAAGCCTCACGCGTCGATCAACCGATGGTTTTGACTTTGGGTCCCGTCGAGAGCGCCGAGTAGCGCAGCGCGGCCGGGAAAAAGGCCGAGGCCTGTCTGAGCTCCGAGCGCAGCGAGGGCGAGTTCCGCAGGCCCCCGGTTGTGCGAGCAACGCAGGGGAGTCAGGCGCAAAGCGCCTGACCGCGAACGCCGGGCGGCACTCTTTGCTTACTTTCTGGTGCTGTTGCCAGAAAGTAAGACGCCCGCCGGGGCGGGACCCGGCTTGACCGGACAGACCGACGCGACGCAACACGGTCAATCGAAAGCCGAAGCGTTGGGCTCCTCAACGTTCAGCCCAATCGGCACCGTGGCCACCACGCGCAAAGGTGCCCGCAGCAAGGCACCCAACCCCAACCGCCGTGCGATCCGTCGCTGCCCCCACCCCAAATCCGCTACCGAGCGGATTACCAAAGCGGCATACTCGCCGCCATATCTGAGCGCTGGAGACTGGGCATGAACCCGTTTGCGAACAAGCGAATCCTGGCCGCTGGGGCGGTCGTCGTGGCACTGGCGGCGGCCGGGGGCGGCTGGTGGTTCAAGCACCACGCCGCAAGCACCGGCGGCACGCTCAGTGGCGACGCGGTGATCGCCGACACCGGCGGGCCCTTCGCGGCAACCGATTGCCGCGCACGCATGTTCGAGGACCAGCCCGCGCTGGCGGTGATCTTTTCCGAGCCGGTGGATCGCAGCCAGTCGCTCGACAAGGTGCTGCAGGTGACGGACCTCGGGCGTCTCGACGGCAAGGCCGAGACGGGCGAGGAACAGCGCAGCGGTGACAAGCCGCGCAATGCGGACAAGGCGGCGCCGGGCGAGAAGATCCTGCAGGGCAGCTGGGTGGTGGATAGCAACCCGCGCATCGTCGTGTTCCCCTACATCCAGCCGCAGCGCAAGTTCCGCGTCACCGTGCGCGAGGGCGTGCTCGCGGCGAGCGGCGCCAAGCTTGCCAGCGGCAAGACCTGCGAACTGGCCAGCGAAGAGATGGCGCCTTCCTACTTCTTCGCCAGCAAGGGCACGGTGCTGCCGGCGAAGCAGAACGGTGGCCTGCCGGTGGTGACGGTGAATGTGCCGGAAGTGGATGTGCAGTTCCTGCGGGTGGAGCCGGCCAACCTGCCGCGCTTCATCGAGCAGGTGATCGCCGGCCGCAAGGCGCCTGTGAGCGAAGACGGCGAGGGTGATGCGAACGGCGAAGGCGAGCAGGACTACAGCGAGTACGGCTACGAGGCGAACAACCGGCTCAAGGGCACCGTCGGCACCTGGCAACTCGATCGTCTGCGCGACGTATCGAAGAGCGTCTATGCCGGCCGCTTCCTCACCGGCGACAAGCCGAACAAGCGGCAGGTGACCTTCCTGCCGGTCGAAGACGTGAAGGAGTTGCAGGAGCCCGGCGTGTACATCGCGGTGATGAGCCAGCCGGGCCGCTTCCGCGACCAGTATCAGGTGACCTACTTCTACGTCTCCGACATCGGCCTGCATGCCCACCGCAACGCCAGGACGATGGACGTGTTCGCCACCTCGCTGGTGAGCGGCAAGGCGATGGGCGACATCGAAGTCGAAGTGCTGGACGCCAACGCCAAGAGCCTCGCCAAGGCCAAGGTGGATGGCGATGGCCATGTGCAGATCGCGGGCCTGCCGGATTCCGCCCACCTGCTGCTGGGCCGGCGCGGCAAGGAGCTGTCGCTGGTCGCGCTGCGCGAGCCGGGGCTGGATCTTTCCGAATTCGATATCGGCGGCCACCTGCCGCGCGATGCCAAGCTCTTCGTCTATGCCGGGCGCGATCTGTACCGGCCGGGCGAGAAGTTCACCGCCTCGCTGCTGGCGCGCGATGCCGATGGCCGTGCGCTGCCGCCTGCGCCGGTGCAGGCGATCCTCAAGCGGCCGGATGGCCGTGCGGTGATGACGCAAAGCTGGCGCCCGAACGACAAGCAACCTGGCTACTTCCAGCAGCAACTCACGCTGCCGGCCGATGCGCAGACCGGCCGCTGGCTGCTTGAAGTGCGCGCCGACCCGGCCGCGAAAGCGCCCGATGCGGTGTGGAGCTTCCAGGTTGAAGAGTTCCTGCCCGAGCGCATGAAGCTCGATCTGAAGACCGACAAGGCACCGCTGACCGGTAACTCGGCGTTTGAGGTGACGGTGCAGGGCGACTACCTGTTCGGTGCGCCGGCCGCCGGCAACCGCCTGCTCGGCAGCGTGGCGATCGAACGTGCCCGCACGCCCTTCACCAAGGAATGGCCGGGCTTCATCTTCGGCGACTTCGCCGATGACACGCTCAAGCGCCGGAGCGAGATGGAAGAGACCGCGCTCGACGACAAGGGCGCAGCGAGCGTCACCGTGCCGACCGGTGTCGACAGCGCGAAGTCGCCGGTCACGGTGCGTGCCTCGTTCAGCCTGCTCGAATCCGGCGGCCGCCCGGTGGTGCGTTCGATCGAGCGCACCTGGTGGCCGGCCAGCGCGATGATCGGCATCCGCCCGGCTTTTGACCGCGATGTCTCGGGCGAGGAAAAGAATGCCGACTTCGAACTGATCCGCGTGACGCCGGCCGGGGTCCTGGCACCGCTGGCGCAGGCCAAGGTCCGCCTGTTCCGCGAAGACCGGCAGTACTACTGGCGCTTCGACGACCAGCGCGGCTGGCATTCCGGTTTTACCGAAACCGAGGAGCTGATCGAATCCGGCGCGGTGGCGCTCAAGCAGCGCGCGAAGCTGTCGCTGCCGGTGAAGTGGGGCCGCTACCGCCTTGAAGTGGAAGACCCCGACACGGCGCAAACGCTGCGCTACCGCTTCTACGCCGGCTGGAGCGCGCAGGACGCCGACGACGTCGGCAACCGGCCCGACCGCGTGCAGATGAAGCTCGAAGGCCTGCCGGCCAAGCCGGGCGACAACGTACGCCTGACGCTGA
Source organism: Niveibacterium umoris (assembly GCF_014197015.1). Taxonomy (NCBI): domain Bacteria; kingdom Pseudomonadati; phylum Pseudomonadota; class Betaproteobacteria; order Rhodocyclales; family Rhodocyclaceae; genus Niveibacterium; species Niveibacterium umoris. Next base: position 2,673,271 of record NZ_JACIET010000001.1, on the reverse strand, counting down.
CCCCGCCGCACGACGGTGAAGCGCTGATCGTCGTCGAGGGCGACAAGGTGCTGTGGACCAAGCGTGTCGCGGCCTCGACCAGTGGCACCACGGTCAGCATCCCGGTCGATGCCAAATGGGCACGGCACGATCTGTATGTCTCTGCGGTGGTGTTCCGCCCCGGCAGCCAGGGCGACCGAGTGACGCCTGCGCGTGCGCTGGGCCTTGCCTACCTGCCGCTGGCGCGAGAAGACCGCCGCCTCAAGGTGCAGGTCACCGCACCCGACAAGGTGCAGCCGGAACGCATCACCAAGGTGAAGGTGAAGGTCGATGGCGCCGCCGGCAAACAGGCGACGGTCACCCTTTCGGCGGTGGATGTCGGCATCCTCAACATCACGCGCTACAAGACGCCGGACCCCTTCGACTTCTTCTTCGGCAAGCACCGTTACGCGCCGGAACTGCTCGACCTGTACGGCAAGCTGATCGAGAAGATGGACGGCTTGCGCGGCAAGCTCAAGTGGGGCGGCGACGCCGGCATGCGCGACACCAAGTCGATGCCGAAGAAGGTCAAGCTGGTCGATCTGTTCAGCGGCCCGGTGCAGCTCGATGCCAAGGGCGAAGCCGAGATCCCGCTCAACATTCCGGATTTCAACGGCACGCTGCGGCTGATGGCGGTGGCGTCGACGCCGGAACGCTTCGGCAACAGCGAACGCGAGATGACGGTCGCCGCGCCCATCGTCGCGGAACTCGCGACGCCACGCTTCATCGCGCCGGGCGATCTGGCGACGATTGCGCTCGACGTGACCAACCTGTCCGGCGCGCCGCAGGACATCACGCTAAAGCTCGAAGCGGCCGACCCGGCGACGATCCGCGACGGCCAGCGCACGCTCAAGCTCGCCGACAAGCAGCGGGCGACCCTGCGCTTCCAGGCCGAGGCAACCGATGCCTACGGCCTGGCGCGCGTCACCTTGCAGCTCAACACTACCGGCGCCAAACCCATCATCATCAAGCGCGAATCGGCGCTGCAGGTGCAGCCGCCGGTGCCGATGGAGCGCGTCGTGCGCCGCGTGCGCATCGAACCGAAGGGCACACTGAAGCTCGATCCGACGATGATCGCGCCGTACTTCAAGGCATCGAGCAATGTCAGCGTCACGCTCTCGAACAAGCCGCCGCTGAACGTGAAGGCGCTGGTCAAGGGCCTGCTCGACTACCCCTACGGCTGCCTTGAGCAAACCACCAGCGCGGCTTACCCGCATGTTTTCATCGACGAGGCGGGCGCCAAGGCGATGGGGCTGGAGCCGCGCACGCGTGAGCAGCGCGCCGCCTTCATCGAAGGCGCGATCGGCCGTATCTCCGGCATGCAGGGTGCGCAGGGCGGCTTCACGCTGTGGGGCCAGGGCAACTACGAACCCTGGCTCACCGCCTACGTGGCAGGCTTCCTGCAGGATTCGCGCGAGGCCGGCTTCACCGTGCCGGCGGAGATGAGCAAGCGCGCGCAGACTTGGATGCTGCAGCAACTGCAGAACGCGCCCAACAACTTCCCCAGCATCCCGGGCACGCTCAAGCCGGACGACAAGGGCTTCTACAAGGCGCAGGACTACGAGCTGCTGCGCAACGGCCATCAGCGCTTTGCCGAGATGGCGCATCTGGCCTACATGCTCGCCCGCGAACAGGCCGCGCCGCTCGCCACGCTACGCCTGCTGCACGACCAGTACCGCGACCGCGCGCGTTCGCCGCTTCCCTTGGTGCACCTCGCGATTGCCTTGCAGCTTTCCGGCGACCCGGCGCGCGCCAAGGTCGCGCTGAACGAAGCGATGGAGCGCCGTTACGGCGTTCAACCGACCGGCTACTACTGGGAATGGCTGGGTGACTACGGTTCGCCGGTGCGCGACCTGGCGCTGTCGTACGCACTGCTGGTACGGCACAAGATCGTGCATCCGCGCCGCGAGCAGATCCTCTTCGATCTGGCCGACCGACTCGGCTCACGTGGTGGCTGGGCCTCGACGCAGGAGCGCCTGTCGCTGTTCCTCGCGGCACGTGCGGCGGGCGGTGACGGCAAGCAGGAATGGAGCGCGGTGATCAAGAACGGCGACGCGGCGCAGACGCTTACCTCGAAGAGCACCGAAGCCCGCAGCTTCGACGCCGCAGCCCTGGCGCGTGGCGTGCAGATCGACAGCACACACGGTGAAGCCCTGTTCGTCGAGATCGAAGCGAGTGGCTACCCGGTCAAGGCGCCTGAGCCGAAGTCCGACGCCATCAAACTCACCCGCACCTGGTACGAGGCTGATGGCAAGGAATGGAAGGGGCGCCCGCTCAAGGTGGGCGACATGATGATCGTGCGCGTCACCGCCAGTGCCAAGCAGCGCATCGAAGACGGTCTGATCGTCGACCACATCCCGGCCGGCTTCGAGGTTGAAAACATGAACCTCTCGCAAGGCCCGTCGGCGCAGGAATTCACCGTTGGCAACATCAACGTCGGCGAGGCGATGCAGGACGCGCGGATCAAACACCGCGAGTTCCGCGACGACCGTTACGTTGCCGCCGCGCGTATCGAGCCGGGTGACATGAACGTGTTCTACATGGTCCGCGTCGTCACCCCCGGCCGCTACATCGTCCCCGCACCGTTCGCGGAAGACATGTACCGACCGGAACTGCGCGGCATCGGCGCGGGTTCGGCGCCGATCACGATTGTTGATCCGCGGGCGCCGGTGGAGAAGTGATCGCAGGGGGGCGTGCCGAAATAGGTTGGGCTGAGCCAAGGGCGAAGCCCAGCTTCCCTGCTCGTTGCGGCTTCGCCCGAGCCCGGCTGTTGGGCTTCATTTCTCCAGCCAAACAAACTAACTAAGTAGATCTTGAACGATGTTTTTACGCAGGACACACAAGAAACGGTTGCAAGGTTGGATGCGTGCGACCGCTGGGGTCATTGCTCTGCTTGGGTCTGGACTGGTCTGCGCCGCACCGACACCACCGGGCGCGGAAATCATTGTCATGCTTGGGCTCGGTGGCATCGTGTTTGCAATCGCGGTGGTGCTGGCCTTCATTGCCTTTCTTGGATATGTGGCCGGTGGTTCTACCGGCGCGGAAAGGGCTTTAAAGGTGTCCGTCGCGGCCTTGGGAGTTTTCGCCCTTGGGGCTTTTTGCATTGCCAAATATCAGGATTTGCGTCGGTCGCATCAGCTTTCCGAGTATCGCGCCGCCCTACGTTCCCAATGCATGACCGATGTCATTGAGCGCGGGACGTCTGCTGCACTCCCCGTTGATCGAGTCTATGTGCTTCGGAGCCAACGGCACCAAAGTGGCTGGCCTACAGAAAGCTTTTCGTTTAACGGTGCCAGTTCGATAGTTGCGTTCGTTGGTGAAGAGCCCAAGCATCTGGCGCCGAATGAGGCTCTGATCGAGATGGATGTGCAGGATCGAGCAGCCGTGTCCGGAAGTGCTTATTCGATGCTCTCAGTTGAAACACGGGTCAGCACTGGGCGTCAGGGGCTCATTGCCGCGCGGACCAGTCTGTTGAATTGCGTTCCTGAGGACCAAGAGGTCGCAGTCGAGCGTTTCGCGCGCAGGGCTCTCGTGTTCGAAGGATCTCTCCTCCGCGCCGTGAGTGATCCATCTGCCTTGGCCCCGACGGAATACCCCATTGCCAGATTTGCTGGAGATCTTGAGCGAGGCCGATTCGAGATTGCCAATGACTTTCTGCTTATCCATGGCGATGGAGCATGGTGGCTGCCGCCACCAGCGTGGGCGTGCGAGCGGACTCCGATCTTGGGATCCAATGGTCGAGACGCTTTTAACTGCAGAAGAGAGAGTGGTGAAGTTCTCCGGGATGACGGTCTAACCCGCGCCTACGGCCTTAAGCGTGCAGGGAATGGTTGGCTCGTCATACAGGCCCCTCTCTTGGAGAACGGCGGTTCCGGAGTTGAGGTCAGTACCGTGGTCGTGCAGCAGAGAAGCGATACAGGTCGGGTTGTGAGGACATGGAACGTCCGAATACCAACGTTTCCGGGCCAACAGAAGTCTCGAGCCCCAATCATCGGAGACCTTCGACTCGTTGATGCAAACATTGAAATTGTTTGGCTTACAGAGCAACTGAGTGATCCAAATACATTCAAGCTGACTCGTTGGTATACGCGGAAATCAGTTTTGACCTTTCCCTATTCGCAGGAATGGAAACCTCTTTAGTCGGATAGGCAAGTAACGCGAGATAGCCAAATACGATGGCCTGTAGTCGATTCGCGAGTCCTTGGGTGGAGGGAGACGCCTTTGACTGCCCCACCCGACTTTTGAATGCTTACCCTATGACCCGCAAACACCTACACCTCATCGCCGAACTCGCCGTCAATCTGGCCCTGCCGTGGCTCGCCTACACCCTCGCCGAGCCGCGCTGGGGCGAACTGGGCGGCTTAATTGCGTCGGCGATTCCGCCGCTGCTGTGGAGCCTGGGCGAATTGCTGCGGCACCGTCGCATGGATGCGTTGAGCGTGCTGGTGCTGGTCGGCATCGCGATGTCGCTGGTCGGGCTGGCGATGGGCGGCGATGGGCGGATCCTGCTGGTGCGCGAGTCGCTGGCGTCCGGGGCAATCGGGGTCGTCTTCCTGCTTTCCCTGTTCCTCGAAAAGCCGCTGATCTTCTACCTCGCGCGGGCGACGATGGCGCGCGAACGTGACGATGCCCATGATGTCATCGCGGAGTGGTGGGCTACGCCCGGTGCGCGCCGCGCGGTATGGGTGATGACGGCGGTGTGGGGCGCCGGCCTCACCGCCGAAGCGGCGCTTCGCACCTGGCTGGCGTGGACCTGGACGCCGTCCCGCTTTCTCGCGGTCGCGCCCTTCATCGGCTACGGGCTGGTTGCGCTGCTGATGCTGTGGACGATCTGGTACCGCCGCTTGCTCTCGCGCGCACCGGTTGGCCAGTTTGGCGTCGAGACCCTGCAACTGAGTCCCGATAAACCGGTCGAGCGCTGAAACCTGAACGTGCGTGCGGCGGCGTGAGGTGCCTGCCGGGTGCCGGCGCATTGGATCGCGCCGATGCGCTTTTCTCGACGGCGAGGCGCGGGCGCAAGTGGCCTCGGCGCAATCTCGATATCGGATCGCCGCAATCCCGCGAAGCCGCTTGTTTGCACGGGCCAGGTGCCAGGGCGCCTCTTTCTGAAGCGGGTCAGGCCGGGCGGATATGTCAGGTCAGCGCACTAAATCGGCGAAGCGTGGGCCGCGACTGCACCATTGCTGCGCGATTTGCGCGCCCTGGGCAATCGGGCGAGATTCCCGGCATGGCGTTGTGCTCGGAAGAGGGGCCTCCTGAAAGGCGCATTCAGAAAGGGTCTTGGCGTGTTCGTGCCGTAATGCTTGTCGGAGCCGTATGGCCTTGGCATGAATGTTGCGACGCATCATCAAGCCACCCCCAACCCCACGGAGAGCGCTTATGAAAATCAGATCAATCTGCGTCGCAGCCGCTTTGGCCTGCGCTGCAAGCGGTGTGCAAGCCGCGACCTTCGGCGAGCTGTCGGTGCCGACGGAGTCTTACCTTGGCGTGTATGCCACCCCGTTCTTCGCTGACTCGGTCAGTTTCAGCCTGACAGGCCTCAGCACGGTCTATTCCGACACCAAGATCTACGGTGGCGCCGGCGGGTATGCGTTGTTCTCCGGGGCGACGATGATCGGCGGACTGCACACGCTGGGGAGCGCCGCGAGCTTCAGCGGCCTTACCGCGGGCACGTACACCTTCGGTTACTTCGGTATGGGCAGCGGCCTCTCTGCCGTGACGCTGTCCGCGAACGCGGTACCTGCCGTTCCCGAGCCGGCCAGCTATGCAATGCTGCTGGCCGGTCTGGGCATGGTTGCAGGCATGGCTCGCCGCCGTCTCAGCTGAGATGTCCGCAGATTCGCACCCGGGGCACGCGCCTGGGGTGCGATGACTGCGCGAAGGGCGCACGTCGTAACGGCGTGCGCCCTTCTGTTTTCTGCACGCCGAAAGGGCAGGGGCGCACCGGATTCTGACGCGTCGCCGCAAGTGCGACACAATCGCGCCTGGCCTTTGCCTGATGAATGCCGAGCCGGCCCATGCAGCGCGTTCCGCAGCCCTTCCGAAGCAAGCCCTGTCGCCCCGCACGTCGCCGCTGCGCTGCCGTGTTGAAGTCATGCGCCTGACCCAGCGCAGGCTGTCGCGCGTTGCGATCGGCGTGGTGTACCTGCTGCTCGCGCTGTTGCTCCTTGACCGCGCCTTTCCGTTGCGCCTGCCGCCGCGCGAAGCCGGCTTGATCGTCGCCGCGGCGGACGGTACGCCGCTGCGTACCTGGCCCTCGGTCGACGGGGTGTGGCGCTACCCGGTCACCGCCGAGCAGGTGTCGCCACGTTACCTCGAAGCGGTGCTGACCTACGAAGACCGCTGGTTCCGCTGGCACCCCGGCGTGAATCCGGTGGCGCTGCTGCGGGCGGCCTGGCAGTGGGCGCGCAACGGCCGCATCGTGTCGGGCGGCTCGACGCTGACGATGCAGGTCGCGCGCATGCTCGATCCGGTGCCGCATACCCTGCGTGGCAAGCTACGGCAGGTCGCGCGCGCGTTGCAACTGGAACTGCATTGCTCGAAGGACGAAATCCTCGCGCTGTACCTGAACCACGCGCCGATGGGCGGCATCGTCGAGGGCGTCGAAATGGCGAGCCGCGCCTACCTCGGCAAACCCTCGCGGGTGCTCAGCCAGGCCGAAGCGGCGATGCTGGCGGCGCTGCCGCAGGCGCCGTCCCGCTTGCGGCCTGATCGCGCCCCGGACAAGGCGCAGGCCGCGCGCGACAAGGTGCTCGAGCGCATGGCGGCGTTTGGCGTATGGCGTGCGGACGAGGTCGCCGATGCACGGGTCGAACGCGTTGCGGCGCAGCCGCTGCGGGCGCACTGGCTCGCGCCGCTGGCGGCGGAGCGCCTGCGTGGATCGGTGCGGGCACCGGCGGCTGGCACCCGCGCAGCCGGGGAACTGCAGATCGTGCGGTCAACGCTGGAACCGGAAGTGCAGAGCACGCTGGAACGCATGCTGCTCGATCGTGTCGACCAACTGCCGCCCAAGGTGTCGATGGCCGCGCTGGTGATGGACAACGCCAGCCTTGCAGTCCTCGGCTACGCGGGTTCGGCGGATTTTTCCAACCGCAGCCGCTTCGCTCACGTCGACATGGTGCGCGGCGTGCGCTCGCCGGGTTCCACGCTCAAACCCTTCCTGTATGCGATCGCGCTGGACGAAGGCCTGATCCATTCCGAGAGTCTGATGAGCGACGCGCCGCAGGCTTTTTCCGGCTACGAACCGGGCAATTTCCAGGCGGCGTTTTCCGGGCCGGTGAGCGTTTCGGATGCGCTGACGCGTTCGCTCAACGTGCCGGCGGTTGATCTGCTCGACCGCGTCGGGCCGCTGCGTTTCGCGGCGCGGCTGCGTGCCGGCGGGCTGCGCCTGCGCATGGCCAAGGGCGCGACGCCCAACCTCTCGCTGATCCTCGGCGGCGCCGGCACCACGCTCGAAGAACTGGTCGGCGCCTATCGTGCGCTGGCGGTCGGTGGCCTCGCCGGGCAGCCGCGGCTCACGCCCGATGCCGCGCGCATCGAGAACCGCATCATGAGCGCAGGGGCCGCCTTCATCGTGCGCGACATCCTCGAAACCGGTGGTCACCCGGACCGCCCCTTCGTCGAGGGCGGTGCGCGGGTGGCCTGGAAGACCGGTACCAGTTTCGGCTTCCGCGATGCCTGGGCGGTGGGCGTGACCGATCGTTACACCATCGGCGTGTGGATCGGCCGGCCCGACGGCACGCCCAACCCCGGATTCTTCGGCGCCAACGTTGCGGCGCCGTTGTTGAAGGACATCGTCGCCGCGCTGCCCGGCGCGCAAGCCGGTGCGGTGCGCAAGCCGCCGCCCGGCGTTGGCGTGGCCGAGATCTGCTGGCCGCTCGGCCGACGCGCCGCAGATACCGAAGCGGCGCACTGCCATCAGCGCTATACCGCGTGGACGCTCAACGATGCGGTGCCGCCGACCTTGCCCGACCGGGTGCGGCCCACCGGGCAACTCGATACCGTCTGGGTCGAGCCCGACAGCGGGCTGCGCACCACGCCGGCCTGTCGCGCCGATGCGGTGGCGCGGCGGGTTGCGCGCTGGCCGACGCATCTGGAACCCTTCCTTGGGCCGACGCTGCGCCAACGCATCGGCATCCCGCCCTGGTCGCCGCGTTGCGCGGCCGCCAATGAATCCGACGGGGGGCTGCGCATCAACGGTCTCACCCCCGGCAGCGTGCTGCGCCCGGCGCCCGGGCAGACGCATGCGAGGGTGTCACTCCAGCTGCTTGGCGGCAGTGGCACGGTGTGGTGGTTGCTGGATGGCCGCCTGCTGCGCACCGCGGCGGCAGGCGCGAGTCAGGTGGTGGATGTGGCGAGCGCCGGCGCGCACACCTTGAGCGTGGTGGACGCCGGCGGCCGTTATGCGGTGGTGGATTTCAGCTTCAGCGCGCCGCGCGCGGGAAGCTGAAGCGGCTTCAGGTCGCGAGGTCGCCGGAAATGTAGCTGGAGAGCTGGTTGATCGTCTGGCGCTGTTCCTCGATCACCGTCTTCACCGCGTCGCCGATGGTCACGATGCCGATCAGTTGCCCCTTTTCGACCACCGGCAGGTGGCGGATGCGGTTGTTGGTCATGATTGCCATGCAGTCGTCGATGGTCTGCGTCGGGGATACGGTGAGCACATTACAGGTCATCAACTCGCCGATCTTGGCGGCGGCCGATGTGCGGCCCTTGAGCACCACCTTCCGCGCGTAATCGCGCTCGGTGAAGATGCCGGCGAGGCGCTCGCCCTCGGTGACGAGTACCGATCCGACGTCATGCTTGGCCATCAGTTCCAGCGCACTGAGCACGCTGTGATCCGGAGAAACGGTGAGTACGTTGCTGCCTTTGCCCTGAAGCACCTGCCGAACCGAAATAGTCATCGCGATCGTCTCCGTTGTTGGCGGCCCCGTACGTGGGGCGTCTCTGTAATCTGGACTGTCTGCGTCAAAACCACAAGGATTCGATGGCCCTGTGCGTGAGCGCACAAATGTTTGCGATGTGCGCTTGCGAGCCACGGCCTCGGCAGGCAGTGTCCGGATCTTTCTCCCCCCGATCGGATCCGTGATGACGACCTTGTTCTCGCGCACTGCTCGCACGCTGACGCTGCTCTCCTGCCTGTGCATTGCTGCCCCCTCCATCGTTCGCGCCGACGAGGCGCCACCCAGCGCCCGGGAACAGGAAGCGCGCGCGGCCATTCAGGCCGCGAACGCCGCCAAGGTGGTCGGGCCGACGGACGTCAAGCTGTTCGACCAGGCCACGCTGAAACTGCCGGCCGGCCGCATCTGGGTGCCGCAGCCGGCGGCGGGCCAGCTGATGCGCGCGATGGGCAATTCAGCTGATGACCGTCTCGCCGGCGTGGTGCTGCCGGACGGCGAGGGCGACTGGATCGTGGTCGCGGAGTTCGAGAAGGCCGGCTTCATCAAGGACGACGATGCGCGCGACTGGAAGGCCGACGAGTTGCTCGACAACATCCGCAAGGGCACCGAGCATTCCAACGAGGATCGCCGTTCGCGAGGCATCCCGGAGCTCGATGTGCTCGGCTGGGTGCAGGCGCCGACCTACGACGCGTCGGCGCATCGCCTGGTGTGGTCGATCCATGCGCGGCAGAAGGGCCAGCCCGCAAGCGATCCGGGTTCGATCAACTACAACACGTATGCCTTGGGCCGCGACGGCTACTTCAGCATGAATCTGGTCACTGCCTACGACCACATCGCCGAGGACAAGCCGATCGCGCACGAACTGCTTGCTGCGCTCGAATACGGCGACGGCAAGCGGTATCGCGACTTCAACGCTTCGACCGACAAGGTGGCCGAGTACGGCCTGGCGGCGCTGGTCGGCGGTCTTGCGGTGAAGAAGCTCGGCCTCTTCGCGGTGATCGCTGCGTTCGCAGCCAAGTCCTTCAAGCTGATCGCGCTGGGCGCGGTGGCGCTGATTGCAGGTGTCAAACGCTTCTTTGGCGGCAAGAGCAAGAGCGACGACGTGGCATGAGCAAGCTGCTGTTCCTGCTGTTCTCGGGGCTCAAGTTCGGCAAGTTGCTGACCACCGGCGGCACGATGCTGCTGTCGGTGTTCGCGTATGCCTTCATCTGGGGCTGGCGTTACGCGGTGGGTTTCGTCGCGATGATCCTGATCCACGAAATGGGGCATTACATCGCGGCGCGCCAGCGCGGGTTGGCGGTTGGCGCACCGACCTTCATCCCGTTTGTCGGCGCGTGGGTCGAGTTGAAGGATCTGCCGCACGACGCCGAGACGGAAGCCTACGTCGGGCTTGTCGGGCCGCTGGCCGGCACGCTCGGCGCGCTCGCCTGTTACTACCTGGCACGCAACAGCGGCAGCGACCTGCTGCTGGCGGTGTCTTACTCCGGTTTCTTCCTCAACCTGTTCAACATGATTCCGCTCTCGCCTTTCGACGGCGGGCGCATCACCGCGGTGCTGTCGCCGCGCATCTGGCTGATCGGCGTGCCGGTGCTGGTCGGGCTGTTCATGTTGCGGCCCAGCCCGATGCTGATCCTGATGGCGATCATGGCAGCGCCGCAGGTGATGCGTGCGTGGCGCTTCGATCCGTCTGCGCCCGAGAACCAGGCCTACTACACGGCTTCGTCGGAAACCCGGCTCACCTATGCGGTGTGGTACATCGGCCTGCTCGCCTTCCTCGCGGTGATGAGCCACGAGGTGCACGAGATCCTGCCGCGCCACCTCTGATCGGGTATCAGGCCACGCGCTGCACCCCGCGCACGTGGCCGGCGTAGACGCGATCGATGCTCGGCTCGCCGCGGATCGACGAAGGCACCTCGCCGGCGAGCACGAAACCGAGGCGTTCAAGCAGCTGTTGTGAGCGCAGGTTGCGGGTGTCGGCGACGGCGCGCAGCGTCGTGACGGCGCGTTCGCGCCACAGCCAGTCGATCATCATGCGCACGGCGTGGTAACCGATGCCGCGCTGCCAGAAGGCGGGCGCGATGAGATAGGCAAGCTCGGCTTCGCCATCCGGCACCACGGTGGCCTGGACGATGCCGGCGACGGCGTCTTCGGTGGGCAGCACGACGGCCCAGTTGAGCCACTCTTCCTGCAAAGCGGCCGGTGCGCCGGCGGCAAGCCGCGCGAACCAGGCGGCGACGGCGACCTCCGATTCGGGCTGTTCGATCGGCACATAGGCGTACAGCGCCGCGTCCTGGGCGTGCGGCCAGAATGGCGCGGCATGGTGCGCGGCGAGGGGTTCGAGCTGGAGCTTGGGGGGCGGCGCTGTCAGCATGGTCGGGGTCCTGCGGTCTGCTGCTATTCGTACCGCAACTTCACGGACTCCGCCAGCCCTGTGCCACAAGAAAATGGCCCGGACGTCACTTCGACGACCGGGCCATCCTTCAGGCGCTGCGGATCAATTCACGCTGACGGCCGACCAGGCACGGCCCACCGCCGCGTACTGCGCGGAGCTGGTGCCGTAAAGGTCGGCTGCTGCGTTCAGGGTTGCGGTGCGCGCACCCTTGTAGTTGGTGTTGGACGTCATGTACACCGTGAGGGCGCGATACCAGATCTTGCCCGCCACATCACGCCCGAGCGCGGTGAGGGCGGTGTCGCCATTGCACACCAGTTGCGACGGCGTCAGGTTGAAGCCGGTGGGCACCACGGCGCCTTCAGCCATGAGGTAGAAGACATGGTTCGCAACGCCGGACGAGTAGTGCACGTCGAGCGAGCCGATCGTGCTGGTGTAGCAGTCCGGCGACGAGCCATCGAGGCTGGGCTTGAACATGTAACGCAGCGCCTTGGTCGGGTTGGCGACGCCCTTGTTCGAGACGAAGATCTTCTCGCCGATCAGGTAGTCGCCCGGGTCCGAGGCGTTGCCGGCATAGAACTCGACCAGCGTGCCGAAGATGTCGGAAGTGGCTTCGTTGAGACCGCCCGATTCGCCCGAGTAGGTGAGATTCGCGGTGCGGCTGGTGACGCCGTGGGTCATCTCGTGGCCGGCCACATCGAGTGACACCAGCGGGTAGTAGCTGGTGCCGTCGCCGTCGCCGTAGGTCATGCAAAAGCAGGAGTCGCTCCAGAACGCGTTCACATAGTTGCGGCTGTAGTGCACCCGCGAATACGCGCCGCGCCCGTCGTTGGCGATGCCATTACGACCATGGACGTTCTTGTAGTAGTCCCAGGTCATGTTCTGGCCGTAGGTGGCGTCAACGGCCGCCGTGGCGGTGTCGGCGGTGGTGCCGCTGCCCCACACGTTGTCGGCGTCGGTGAAGGTGGTGCCGCCGCTGGTGCGGTTCTTCATGTTGGTGGTGTAGTGGTTGCCGCGCGACGGGTCGCGCAGCGCGTAGCCGCCGGTGGTCTGGCTATCGGTGGTGAGTGGCACGGCGCCATCGAAGAGGCTCTTGCCGGTACCGGCGGTCGCGGCGGTCTCGATCTCGTCCCACTTGTCGAGCACATGGCCGCCGTGCGCATCGATGAAGGTGTGCATCACGCTCGGCGTGCCGTCCGGCGCGGTGCCGGTGGTGATGACCTCGTACGCAAGGGCCGGCCGGGCACCGCGCGCGTAGATCACCTGCTCTGCGCGCGAGGCAGCGTCGCGTTGCCCGCGGAAGGCGGACTCGGCGCTCGCGATGGCAGCGGTGTCGTCCAGCGTCGGATGCGTGTCGAGCTGGTGGCGTGTGGTCATCGTGTGGCTGAAACGCATCGCCTGACCGCGGGCGTTGGAGTGTACGACCACGTCGCCGCCAATCACGCGCAGCCCCTTGTAAGTGCGATCGAAGCGCACATGTTCGGAACCGTCGGCATCAACAATGGTGCCGCGCGCGATGAACTGATCGCCATCGGACGCCTGGACGTAGCTGCTGAAATTCTGAAGATGCGTTTGCGCACGGCGAGCCGGCGCAGACAGGGCTTCCTGGGCGGAAGCCGCGCTAATGCCGGACAACGCAAATGCGATGGAGACCACAAGCTGCCGTTTGCGAAACACCATGAGTCACTCCTTCTCTGTCGGGCTGGAAAACCGGCGTGGTGCTTGTGGCGCCCGCCGGCGGTTTGGAGTCAATGCGAGAAGCATAGAAAGCGCCAGGTCGCGCTGCAAGTTTGTTCAAGCGGAACCAGGGTTGACCCACGCGGATGTGCCCCATACGCCGATCGGCTAGCATCCGGAACCTGCAAACCCGCAGACCACGGGCGTTTCCGGACGCTCGTCGCAGAGGCCATACAATGAATCCTGCCCAACCCGAACTCGCGCACGACGCATTTTCGGCAGAACCCGACGCAGCAATGAACTTCCTGCATCGCACTGCGCGCCTTTTGCTCGAATACAACATGCGGTCCGAGCTGTTGCATCGCAAGTTGGTGCGCGCGGCGCGCCATCTTGGTGTCGATGTCCTGGTCTTCGTGACCTATCGCGGGGTCACACTGTTTTCGCCCGGTGGCCACCAGTATCACGCCCAGGCGCCGGAGTTGCGGATCAACGTGGCGGTCAGCGCTGCGGTCAATGGCATCGTCGATGCGGTGTGCGAAGACCGCATGTCGCTGAGCGACGCAATCGCCGAACTCGATTCAATCGAGCAGCGTTCGAAACGCCATAACCGCTGGCTGCTGGCGGCGATCTTCGGCATTGCGGCAGCGGCGCTGGCACGCCTGCTGCAGGCCGACTGGGGCGCGGTGGTGGTGAGCGGCGTTTCGTCGGGGCTGGGCCTGCTGGCGCGCCAGGAACTGGCCAAGCGCCACGTAGTGCTGTTTGCGATGCCCTTCACCGCGGCGCTGATCGGATCGGTGATGGGCGGGCTGGTGATTCGGGCGGGGTGGACGGCCACGCCGGGGTTCTGTCTGATGGTGCCGGCCCTGATGCTGGTGCCCGGCCCGCACCTCATCAACGGGCTCTACGACATGCTCGAAAACCACATGCAGACCGGCATATCGCGCCTGGGACTCGCGATCGGCATCCTTGTCGCCGCCGCGCTGGGCGTGTTTCTTGGTGGCTGGATCACGCTCGGCATGACCACCGTTGCTGCAACGCCTTCGGCCGACGCGCACCTCACCTTGCTGACGGACATCCTGCTGGCCGGGCTTGCCGCGTGCGGCTTCGGTGCGTTCTATAACGAACCGTGGCGGGTGCTCTGGATCTCCGTGTTGTGCGGCATGGTGGGCCACGGCATCCGTTTCCTTGCCATGCAGAACGGCGTGTCACAGGAAATCGCGACGCTCGCCGCGTGCCTCGCCATTGGCGCCATGGCCAACGTGGCGGTCGATCGCCTGCGCGTGCCCTTTGCCGCGGTGGCCTTTGCCGGTGCGGTGCCGATGATGCCCGGGGTGTTCATCTATCAGGGCATCGCTGGCGCCATGCAGGTTGCACGCGAAGGCGCCCACGCCGACCCTGCATTGCTGGCTGGTACATTTGCCTGTTTCTTCAAGGCGTGTTTCGTGGTCGGCGCGATGGGGCTGGGCCTGCTGCTGGGGGCGAGGATGGCGGGCCTGGTGCGTCGCCCGCGCGCTTGAGCCCAGCGAGGAGTTTGTCGAAAAATCTGACGGATTTCGCGGACGGGATGCTTTCCCACGCGTACGATGTGCTTGTTCGCCGCTTCGGCGGCAAGGCGTGTGTCGATGCACAGACGGTGCCACGCGACGCGGCAGAGGGGACGCCAACATGCTGTTTCACGAGCCCACAATGGCTGTCATGGCGGCCGCGATTCACGCGGCGCTGGCCTTGGTATTGGTTCTGACGGTGCGACGACGCAGCGAATTGCCGGGGGGCGATCTGCTGAGTCTGGGCATGGCGCTGGTCGCCCTGGGTGTGCTCGCGTTGGTGGCGAACATGATCTACGCCCTTCCGGGCGGGCGCGCGATCTTCAACGCCGGCGTGCTGTCCGGCTTCGTGGCCTTTCTCGAAGGGCTGCGCCGGTTCGACGGCGCCCCTGCTCGCGTCGCGTTGATCCCTGCAGCAGCCACCCTTGCCCTTGTCGTGAGCATCGGACTGAGTGGTACGCCAATGCTGGATGCCTTGCGTGTCACCTTGGTCTCGCTGCTGCTCGTGAGCGTGAACGGCGCCATCGCGGTGCGCGTCCTGGAGCCGGGTGCGCCGGAAGAACAGCCTGCTCGCGTGGTGGTGTTGCTGGCGGCCACCGGGCTGGGCGGGGTTTTCTGTGCGCGGATCGCGGCGACCTGGCTGCCGGGCGGCCTGCTGGCACACGACGAACTGAATCGTGTGCTGTGTTACGTCGGCGTCAGCGTGCTGTCGTTGATGCTGACCTTCGGCTGGTTGCTTTGGGCGAACCTGCGGGTGGCTGCGCAACTGGGGCGACTGGCACGCATCGATGACCTGACGGGGCTCGCGAACCGATTGTCGCTGACCGAAGCGCTGGTGCGGCAGCATGCCCGTTCGCAACGCAGCGGCCGGCTCTATGGCGTGGTAATGCTCAACATCGACCGCTTTGGCGCGATCGATGAGGGCTTCGGTGCCTCGGCCGGCGATCGGGTGCTGGTCGAAATCTCGAAACGCCTGCTGGTCGTGGCGCGCGCCGACGACATGTGCGCGCGCTTCAGCGGTGACGAGTTTTGCGTCCTACTGCCCGAAACGAATCTCGTTGATGCCCAGCGCTTCGCCGAACGCGTGCGGCGTGCCATCACCGGCGAGCCGGTACGCCTGGGCGATGGCGCGATTGCGGTCAGCGTGAGCATTGGCGTTGCTGACAGCCTGCAAGGCGAGCGCCCGCATGCCGTCGTGCGGCGCGCCGATCTGGCGCTGGCGGCGGCACGCGAAGCTGGTGGCAACCGGATCGAGGGCTGGCAGGCACCGACACCCGTAGACCCTCAGGGCGCCAGCGACGAGTCCGGCCCGCTCACCAGTTTCCTGCGTAATCCCTTGCGCGCATGAGCGCGATCCCGACGGCGACCGTGCGGCGTCTGCGCGCGGCTGAGCGTGGGCTTGCCGCCGCAGACCCAGCGCTTGGGTTGCTGATCGCCCGTCACGGGCACTGCGGCATCGTGCCGCAACCGGATCGATCGCCCTATGCGGCGCTCGTGACCGCAGTGATGTATCAGCAACTCGCGGGCAAGGCGGCTGAAACTATCCACCGTCGTTTCCTGGCGCTGTTCCCGGGTCACGACTTTCCATCTCCCGCGCAGCTTCTTGCTGCGAGCGACGAACACCTGCGGTCGGCCGGGCTGTCGCGGCAGAAGCAGGGCTATCTTCGCGACATCGCCGCAAAGGCGCATGAAGGCTTGATCCCGGTCGCGTCTGGCGAACTCGACCACCTGGATGACGAGGCGATCATCGCGCGCCTCACGGCCGCGCGTGGCGTCGGGCGCTGGACGGTCGAAATGTTCCTGATCTTCACGCTGGGGCGACTGGATGTGCTGCCGGTGGACGACTATGGCGTCCGCGCCGGCTATGCACGGGCGCACGGCCTCGATGCCATGCCGACGTCGCGTGAGCTGCGTGAAATCGGTGCTGCCTGGGCGCCCTGGCGCAGCGTGGCGAGCTGGTATCTCTGGCAGGCAGCGGACGCCGACTAGCGCCCGCGGTGCCGATCCCGCTGATCCGTGGCCGGCACAGCACCAGGGGACGCAGTGCGGCGGCACAAAGACAAACTGGACCTCGCGGTCCAGTTTGTTTTTTGTGCGCCTGTTTCGGCGCTTGTCCGGGTGCGAGCCTTGCGGCCAGCCCCGGAAGGGGGAGCATCAGCCGCCTTGGCAGCGGGCGCGCATCCATGCCACGGCGACTTCGCGCGTCGGCAGGGAGCTGGATTTTTCGATCAGACGGACACGGCCGTCTTTCTGTTCGTGGATCTCGGCAAAAAAGCCGTCGTTGGCAGCGTATACACCGCCGAAAACACAGTTGCGGCCAGTGCCGGAATCCATCACGTCGAGGGGAAGCGGAGCCATGGTCATTTCCTTTCTTTTAGATCTCTCTGTGATTTGAATTCTAAGCGCTGCTTCGACAGCTAACAAATTCAAGCTTTTGATATCGCTATAGTTTTTTCTATTCGGGACACAAAAAGCATAAAGGCCGCCTGGGTCGGCGGCCTTTGTCGGTCAGGCTCGGATGCAGCGTCGCCCTGCGCATGCAGGGGAAAGATACCCTTTGTGGTATCAGGCGACGTTGTTCTTGAACCAGGATCGGCTCTGCACCCAAGCCTCGGCGATTTCGCGCGAGGGCATGATGTCGGACTTGTCGAGGCGCCGGATTGCGCCGTCGCGCTGCTCGTGGATCTCGGCAAAGAAGCCGTCGTTTTCGGCATAGACGCCCGCAAAGACACGGACGAAGCCATCGGATACTTCAAATACTTCCAATGCGTGATTGCTCATGCTGGGTACCTCCGGGGTAAATGTGCTACGTGCGCCTGTTCTTGTTTTGCTGCGCAGCACAAAGGCTATCCCAGGAGGACATTACTGCCAATTCAAGCTACAGATTGCCCGATAAGAAAAACTTGCTGCGATGCAGCAATCCCTTCTACGGATAAAACGCGTAGAGCTTGTAGCCGGTCGCTGCCTGTCCTTCGGCATCGAGGTAGATCGTGAAGGCCACGTCGCTGGTGGGCGCGAAAGAGGGCGTGGCCTTCAGCGAGGGCGGTAGCCAGGTTTCCGGCGGCAGTGCGCGTCGCACAAGCGCCCGGTTGAAGACGTCAGTCAGCGTGACTTCGAGGTAGGGGTAGGCCTGCGCAAATGCGGCCTTGTTGTGCAGCGTGCCGCTGAGTTCAAGCTGGCCGTTGCGGTCTGGGCGTGGATGCAGATCGGAGGCATCAATGCTGATAAGCCCCGCGACGCGCGGCCAGGGCATTGCGCAGCCGATCCGGGCGCAGGCGGTTTCAAAGAGGGGGCGTGTGGTCGGGAATTCCCGCGCGATGTCGTGGCGCGCCCACAGCAGCGCCTGTGCGACGGTGGCGATCAGCAACACGCTCGCGCCCAGCGCCCACGGCCAGCTTGCGCTGCGCCGGGCGTGCGATCGGTCCCAGTCAAAGCTGTGCACGAAGTCGCTCTTCGGGCCGGTGGCACCGTGCTCATAGGCATCGTGCTCATCGGCTTCGTGCTCGATCAGCTCGGGCTCGTTCGGCGCCTCGGTGATCTCATCAACATGCGTTTCGTTACTGGTGAAGGTCGGCTCGGGCAGCGGTGAAAAGCGGTCCTCGCCGATCTCCTCGGCCGCTTCCGGCGCAGTCAGCGCCTGCCAATCAGGCGTTGTCGACTGCCCCGACGGCGACGCAAATGCGGTGACGAATACTGGCTCGTCGTCCGTCTGCTCTGGCGATGCGTCGTCAGCGTCCAAGGGCACTTCGGTCACAGCACCGTCAGCGCGACTTTCCGGCAAGTCCTGATGCCAATCCGGTGCCGAGAGATCCACTTCCGACTCGTGGGGCTCGGCAGGGCCGCCCAGGCCGCCAGGAATGTCGTTGCCGGCGCGCCAATCGAAGGTCAACGTGGTCTTCTCGTCCGAACGGACCGGGCGCACGAAGTCGCTGGTCACCGGCGCAGGCGCAGGCGTGACGGCTGGCGTGCTGACCGGCAGTTCGTCCGAATCCAGGTCGAAGTCGAGATCGAACTGGGGGCGATGGGGCGCCGAGGGATCGAGCTCCGGCATCGGCGGGGCGAGTTCGTGCCCAGCGCTGCCACCCCAGGTGCTTGCACGGTGCGAGGCCAGCACCGAACTGATCGCGACCGGAGCGGGCCGAATCTCCACTGTTTCTTGCGTGGGCAGCGTATCGGGCTTCGGTGTGGCGGCCGGCACCGCTTGCGGCACCGGTTCGTTCACTGGCGCCGACGCGGCCGATGCGGGTTCCGAGGCCGCAGCGCTGGGTGTCGGCGCCTCGGATGGCGTTGCGCTGCTGGCGTGCGCAAGGGCGTTGGCTGGAGCGGAGACCGGTGCGCTGTCGCTGCCACCCGTGGCATCCGGTGCGGGCGCCTCCGGGACGACGTCGATCAGCGATTCGAGTGCCGAAAAGGGCGCCTGGCAATGGCCGCAGCGCACCCGGCCGCCGCGTGCGCGCAGTTGTTCCGGCTTGACGCGGAACGCGGTGCCGCAGTGCGGGCAGCGCGTCGTCAGCATCAGCGTTGGCCCTCCAGCCGGACCCAGCCTTCGAAAGTGTCACCCACTTTCAGCGCGATGTAGGGGGCGTAAGCCGCGATGACCTGGTCGGCCTGCGGTTCGAGGATGCCGGACAACACCAGCCGCCCGCCGTCTGCGACGCAGGCTGCGATGGCAGGTGCGAGCACGCACAGCGGATTGGTCAGGATGTTGGCGATGACCCGGTCGAAGCGTTCGGTGATCGGCGTGCCGCTATGCACGACGGCCATTTCCACGCCGTTGCGCGAGGCGTTTTCCTGGGTGCTTTCGAGGGCGCGCTCGTCAATGTCGATGCCGACGACCTTGCCAGCACCCATCTTGGCCGCAGCAATACCCAGGATGCCGGAGCCGCAGCCGTAGTCGAGCACGCTGCAGCCTTGCGGGACATTGTCGAGAATCCACTGCAGGCAAAGGCGGGTGGTCGGATGCGAGCCGGTGCCGAAGGCCAGGCCCGGGTCCATTTCGATGTTGATCGCGTCCGGATTCGGCGCCTCATGCCACGATGGCACGATCCACAGGCGCGGATCGATCTCGATCGGGTCGAACTGGCTCTGCGTCAGCCGCACCCAGTCCTGCTCGGCGACTTCCTCGACGGTGAAGGGCGGTACTGCGTCCAGCCCGGCCTGAGCCGCCGCTTCAGCGAGCGCGACGGCAATTTCCGCGTCCTGGTCGAACAGCGCCACGACGCGACTGTGCTGCCACAGCGGCTGCGCGGGGTGGCCCGGCTCGCCGAACTGGGCGACTTCTGCCGGCGTGCCGGCGTCGGCATCATCAATGGATACCGAGAGCGCGCCGGCATCCATCAGCGCTTCGGAAAGCGCCTCCGCGTGAGACTCATCCGCCTGTATTGCGACCTGCAGCCACATGCCCGTCTTCCTCAGTCCTTCTTCGCCAGCTTCGCTTCGAGATAGTGAATGCTGGTGCCGCCACGCACGAAGTTGCCGTCGTGCAGCAATTCCTGGTGCAGCGGAATGTTGGTCTTGATCCCTTCGACCAGCATCTCGGACAGCGCGATGCGCAGCCGGCGGATCGCCTGCTCGCGTGTGTCGCCGTACGAAATCACCTTGCCGATCATCGAATCGTAGTTCGGCGGGATCGTGTAGCCGTTGTACACATGCGAGTCGACGCGAATGCCCGGGCCGCCCGGCGTGTGCCAGTTGGTGATCTTGCCGGGAGACGGCGTGAACTTGAACGGGTCTTCCGCGTTGATGCGGCACTCCATCGCGTGACCGCGCAGCACCACATCCTTTTGCGTGTAGCGCAGCTTCTCGCCAAACGCGACGCGAATTTGTTCCTGCACGATATCGATGCCGGTGATCATCTCGGTGACCGGATGCTCAACCTGCACGCGGGTGTTCATCTCGATGAAGAAGAACTCGCCGTTTTCGAACAGGAACTCGAAGGTGCCGGCGCCGCGGTAGCCAATGCGCTTGCACGCGTCGACGCAGCTCTTGCCGACCTTTTCGATGAGTTTGCGGTCGATGCCGGGCGCAGGCGCCTCTTCGATCACCTTCTGGTGGCGGCGCTGCATCGAGCAATCGCGCTCGCCGAGGTAGATCGCATTGCCGTGCTGGTCGGCGAGGATCTGGATTTCCACATGGCGCGGATTTTCCAGATACTTTTCCATGTAGACCGTGGGGTTGCTGAAGGCCGCCTGCGCTTCGGTACGGGTCATCGTCACCGACTGGATCAGCGCGCCTTCGGTATGCACCACGCGCATGCCGCGGCCACCGCCACCACCGGCCGCCTTGATGATGACCGGGAAGCCGATCGCGCGGGCGATCTTGGTGATTTCCTTCGGGTCGTCCGGCAGCGCGCCGCCGGAGCCGGGCACGCAAGGCACGCCCGCTTCGATCATCGCCTGCTTGGCCGAAACCTTGTCGCCCATCAGGCGGATGGTGTCGGGGCGCGGGCCGATGAAGACGAAGCCGGATTTCTCGACACGCTCTGCGAAATCAGCGTTTTCAGACAGGAACCCGTAGCCGGGGTGGATGGCCTCGGCGTCGGTGACCTCGGCCGCCGCGATGATCGCAGGCACGTTGAGGTAGCTCTGCGCAGAGGCCGCAGGGCCGATACAGACCGACTCATCGGCGAGCTTGACGTACTTGGCCGAGATATCGGCCTCGGAGTGCACCGCTACGGTGCGGATGCCAAGCTCGCGGCAAGCGCGCAGCACACGCAGCGCGATCTCACCCCGGTTGGCAATCAGGACTTTTTCAAACATGAGGCATCGTCCGTGAAAGGTGAAAGGGGTCGGGTGGGGGGCAGGCCTGGACGGCCCGGTCCCTTAGCCGATCACGAACAGCGGCTGGCCGTACTCGACGGGTTGACCGTTTTCGACCAGGATGGCCTTGATCGTCCCGCTCGCGTCGGATTCGATCTCGTTCATCAGTTTCATCGCTTCGATGATGCACAGCGTGTCGCCTGTTGCAACCGACTGGCCGAGCTCGACGAAGGGCTTCGCGCCCGGCGCCGAGGTACGGTAGAACGTACCGACCATCGGCGATTTGACGACATGGCCGTCCGGCTGAGCGGCCTCGGCCGGCGCCGCGGCGCTCGCCGCCGCCACGGGGGCGGCAGGCGCTGCGCTGGCCGGCGCGGGTGGCGCGGCGTAGTAGTGCGCCTGAGCCCCGGCTGGCGGGTTGAGGTGTTTGGCGATGCGGACCTTTTCTTCGCCTTCGGTGACTTCCAGTTCCGAGATGCCGGATTCCTGGACAAGGTCGATCAGTTTTTTGAGTTTTCTCAGATCCATGTGTTGCTCCCTCACGTGGTTGCCGGCCCGCCCGTTTTATGGGGAGGCGGTGACGGCTCAGTTTTCGCGGATGCGATTGAGTGCGTATTCGAGCGCCAAGGCGTAGCCTTGCGCGCCAAGACCGCAGATCACGCCCACCGCGATTCCCGAAAAATACGAGTGGTGCCGGAACGGCTCGCGGGCGTGGATGTTGGAAAGATGGACTTCGATGAACGGGATCTGCACTGCGGCGAACGCGTCGCGTAGTGCGACCGAGGTGTGGGTGTAGCCCGCCGGGTTGATCAGGATGAAATCGACGCCTTCGCTCTGCGCGGCTTGAACCCGATCGATCAACTCACCTTCGTGATTGCTCTGGAAGGATTCGAGCAACACACCGTCCGCGCGGGCGCGCGCCGAAAGCATCTCGTGGATGTCGGACAGGGTCGTCCGCCCGTAGACCTCGGGTTCCCGAGCGCCAAGCAGGTTCAGATTGGGCCCGTGCAAAACCAGCACCCGCCGCTGTGGCGGTGCTTCGGCCTTCTGACTGGTCTTGCGCTTAGCTGTTGCCATATCCGACAAGTTTGCCGGAATTCGACGAAGATGACTACCGTCCTGGCAGGAATTGGCGCTTCGGTTCGCGTCGCGGGCAGTTTGCCCGGCCAAGCGATGGCGAGCCTGTTGCCGGCGTTTCCGCCCGAGAGTCAGTCGGCGAGCAGGGGGGTGAGCATGCGGTCCAGCATGTCGTCCTTGAACGCGCCGAGTTTGGTGTGCTTGACCCTGCCGTCCCGCCCGATGATGACCGAAAACGGCAGGGCTTGCTGGGTGTTGCCGAACTGTTCGGTGAGTGAGATCAATGCCGGATCGCCGATCAGCAAGGGCATTGCGAAGGCGTTGGCCTTCGCGTAGTCGCGAATGGCGGCCGCTTCGTCGATGCCGACGCCAACCACCTGAAGCCCTTTGTCCGCCCATTTGCGTTGTGCGGCGTCGAGCAAGGGCATCTCGCGTCGGCAGGGCGGACACCAGGTGGCCCAGAAGTTGACCACCAGAACCTTGCCACGCCACTGGTTCATGGCAAGGTTCTGCCCCTGTGGATCCTGCAGGTGGGCGGCGAGCAGTTGCTCCACGGCGGCGGTATTTGTGACGACAGTTGGGGACTCGGTGGCGTCGTCGCGATGCTGGCCTGCGCGCCAGCCGGCGTATGCCGCCACCGCGGCGACCACCACGATGAGTGCGACCGAAACCGCTCGCCGCATGCGATCAGCGTTCATGTGAGGCATCCGTAGCGCAGAGTGCTTCGACGGCGGGCAGGCGTGCGCGGTCCGAGCCATTGCGGCGCGGTATCCGCTCGGCGAGCGGCCCGAATACGCAGAGCTTGACCGGCACTTCGTCCCATTCAAAGGCCAGTATCGCTTCCGGCGATTCCGGCCCGGGGCGGCGGATCTCGCGGTGTTCGTATTCGAGTGCCTCGTTCAGCAGGAAGATCTCGACTTCCTTGGCGCTGTCCGCAAACACGTCGATCTCGACCTCGGAAAAGCCATTGGCGCTGCCGTCCAGTACCGCACCGGTCAAGGCAGGGCGCCATGGGGCGAGCAGGCGCATCACTTCACAGGCGGTTTCGCGCATCGTCTGCAGTCGCTCGTCGTGCTCGTCGTCCGGGTAAAGGGATTGATACTCGCGCAGTGCAGCGTCGATCTCGGCATTGTTCGGCATCGCTTCGCCATCGGTGATCCCGAGCTGGCGTGCGGCCTTGCGTTTTGCGAGCCCGTAGTCGGAGATGCCGTCCTCGGCCATCAGACGGGCGGCGAGTGCAGCGACATTCTGGCGAAGCGAACTGCGGGGAGGCGGGGCGTCGTGGAGCGGCATCGGACGTGGGGCCTTGAGGTGTCGGCTACAATCAGCGCCTATTCTAACCACACCGCGCGCCGCCATCGGCCGCGCGCCGCTTCTGATGCACATTCACATTCTCGGGATCTGCGGCACCTTCATGGGAGGTATCGCGTTGCTCGCGCGTGCCGCCGGCCATCGCGTCACTGGCTGCGACGCCAATGTATACCCGCCGATGAGTACACAGCTCGAAGCGCAGGGGATCGGCCTGATCGAAGGCTACGACCCCGCGCAGCTCGATCTGGGGGCGGATGTCTATGTGGTCGGCAATGCGGTCTCGCGGGGGAATCCGCTGCTGGAGGCGATCCTCGATCGCGGCCTGCCCTACACCTCGGGGCCGCAATGGCTCGCCGAACAGATCCTGCCGGGCAAGTGGGTGCTGGCGGTCGCCGGCACGCATGGCAAGACCACGACGACGTCGATGCTGACGTACTTGCTCGAAACCGCGGGGCTCAATCCCGGGTTTCTGGTTGGTGGTGTGCCGGAGGATTTCGGCGTTTCCGCGCGGCTGACCGATTCGTCGTTCTTCGTGATCGAGGCGGATGAGTACGACACCGCTTTCTGCGACAAGCGTTCGAAGTTCGTGCATTACCGGCCGCGTACCGCGATCCTGAACAACCTCGAATACGACCACGCCGACATCTTCCCCGACCTCGCGGCGATCGAAACCCAGTTTCATCATCTGGTGCGGACCATTCCGCGCGGTGGCCGGATCGTCGCCAACGCTGCGGAAGACAGCCTCAAGCGCGTCATCGCGCGCGGTTGCTGGAGCGAGATCGAATGGTTCAACGATGCGGCCGGCTGGGCAGCCGACGAGGGTGATTCGGCGGCCGAGGCCCGCTTTGCGCTGGCGGGTGCCGAGTTGGGTAGCGCAGAGGTGCCCATCGCCGGCGCCCACAACCGCGCCAACGCGTTGGCCGCGATCGCCGCGGCGCGCCACGTCGGTGTCCGGCCGCTGGACGCCATCGCCGCGCTGCCCGCCTTCAAGGGCATCAAGCGCAGGATGGAAGTGCGTGGTGTGGTCAACGGCGTGACCGTCTATGACGACTTTGCACATCATCCGACTGCGATCCAGACCACGATTGAAGGTCTGCGTCGCCGGCAACCGCAAGGGCGCATCCTCGCGGTGCTCGAACCCCGTTCGAACACGATGAAGCTCGGAACCATGAAAGACCGGCTCGCGCCCAGTCTCGCGCTGGCCGACTTCGTCTTCTGCTACGCCCACAAGCTTGGCTGGAGCCCTGCGGAGGCGCTGCTGCCGCTTGGCAACAAGGCGCAAACGCACGAATCACTCGACGCATTGGTGCATGCGGCAGTGCAGGAATCCGAGCCGGGCGATCACATCCTCGTCATGAGTAACGGTGGTTTCGGCGGTGTGCATCAGAAGTTGCTGGACGCGTTGGCGCAGCGCTGAACGCTTTCTGCGTAACGAGAGAAGGGCGCCTGCGGGCGCCCTTTTTGTTTGGCTGCAAGGGCTGTGCTTGCCCGGGCAATCAGATATTGCGACGCATCATAAGCGGCGACGCAACACATTGATATGCATCAACATTTCTTGCTGAGTGCGGCGACGCTGTGGCACCATCAAAACCGTACGTGGCGGGCGCTCCGGAAAAGGTGTCGTTCCCCCACACGGGAGTTGGAGTTGCGGCAAGCGGTCGTGTGAGGCATCGCAGCGTCGGGTGCTCAAGGACTGCAACGCTGTCGTCAGACGCAGCACTCATCCGGTGTTTTGGAGACCCATGAGGCATACCACTCGCGCAGCGCTTCCCTTTGCGACCACCTTTGTCGCATTCACCGCGTCCGCCAGCGACGCGCGTTACAACCTCCAGACGCCGGTGACCGGCATCGCCGAGCAGATCCACGGCATGCATATGCTGATGCTGCTGATCTGCCTGGTGATCTTTGTCGCCGTGTTCGGCGTGATGTTCTGGTCCGTCTTCAAGCACCGCAAGTCGAAGGGCGCGGTGGCAGCGCACTTTCATGAGAACACTGCGGTCGAGATTGCGTGGACGGTGGTGCCGGTGCTGATTCTCCTCGGCATGGCCTACCCGGCCACCAAGACCGTGATCGCGATGAAGGATACGTCGAACCCCGACATCACCATCAAGGCCACTGGCTACCAGTGGATGTGGGGTTACGACTACCTCAAGGGCGAGGGCGAGGGTGTTCGCTTCGTTTCGATGATGTCGACGCCGCGTGAGCAGATCGAAGGCGCGGCTGCAAAAGGCCCGAACTACCTGCTCGAAGTCGACAACCCGGTGGTGGTGCCGGTCGGCAAGAAGATCCGCATCCTGACCACCGCGAATGACGTCATCCATTCCTGGTGGGTGCCGGCCTTCGGCGTGAAGCAGGACGCGATTCCCGGCTTCATCCGTGACACCTGGTTCCGCGCCGAGCAGGAAGGCGTGTATCGCGGCAATTGCGCCGAACTTTGCGGCAAGGAGCATGGCTTCATGCCGATCGAAGTGCACGTCGTATCTGCAGAGAAGTATGCCGAGTGGGTCGCGGCACAGAAGAAACGCATGGCCGAGCAGGCGCAACCCGCTGCGCCGCAGGCCTCCGCCAATCCGGCAACGGCCGGTTGAAACGCACCGATTCCGAGACAGGAGCTAGCGCATGAGTGCGGTCCCTCACGGCCTTGAACATGGACATGACCACCATCAGCCGAGCGGCCTGATGCGCTGGATCACGACGACGAACCACAAGGACATCGGCACGATGTACCTGATCTTCAGCTTCATCATGTTCCTCTCCGGGGGCGTGATGGCGCTGACGATCCGTGCCGAGCTCTTCCAGCCGGGCCTGCAGGTGGTGCAGCCGGAATTCTTCAACCAGCTCACCACCATGCACGGGCTGGTGATGGTTTTCGGCGCGATCATGCCGGCCTTCGTCGGCTTCGCGAACTGGCAGATTCCGCTGATGATCGGCGCGAGTGACATGGCCTTCGCGCGCATGAACAACTGGAGCTTCTGGCTGCTGCCACCGGCTGCCCTGCTGCTGGTGGGCTCCTTCTTCGTGCCCGGTGGTGCTACCGCAGCCGGCTGGACGCTCTACGCGCCGCTCTCGATCCAGATGGGCATGGGCATGGACATGGCGATCTTCGCGGTCCACATCATGGGCATCAGCTCGATCATGGGCGCGATCAACATCGTCGTGACGGTGCTGAACATGCGCGCCCCCGGCATGACGCTGATGAAGATGCCGCTGTTCTGCTGGACCTGGCTGATCACCGCCTACCTGCTGATTGCGGTGATGCCGGTGCTGGCCGGCGCAGTCACGATGATCCTCACCGACCGGCATTTCGGCACCAGCTTCTTCAACGCGGCCGGTGGCGGCGACCCGGTGCTCTACCAGCATGTGTTCTGGTTCTTCGGGCACCCCGAGGTCTACATCATGATCCTGCCGGCCTTCGGCATCGTCTCGCAGGTGATCCCGACCTTTGCGCGCAAGCCCCTGTTTGGCTACGCGTCGATGGTGTACGCGACCGCCTCGATCGCGATCCTTTCCTTTGTCGTGTGGGCGCACCACATGTTCACGACCGGCATGCCGGTCACCGGCACGCTGTTCTTCATGTACGCGACGATGCTGATTGCCGTGCCGACGGGCGTGAAGGTGTTCAACTGGATCGCGACGATGTGGCGCGGTTCGATGACCTTCGAGACGCCGATGCTGTTCTCGGTCGGCTTCCTGTTCGTGTTCACGATGGGCGGCTTCACCGGCCTGATGTGCGCCATCGCGCCGGCGGACATCCAGTACCAGGACACCTACTTCGTCGTCGCGCACTTCCACTATGTGCTGGTCGCGGGCTCGCTGTTCGCGCTGTTCTCCGGCGCTTACTACTGGCTGCCGAAGTGGACCGGTCACATGTACGACGAGCGACTCGGCAAAGTGCATTTCTGGTGCTCCATCATCTTCTTCAACATCACCTTCTTCCCGATGCACTTCCTCGGGCTGGCAGGCATGCCGCGCCGCATTCCCGATTACAACCCGATGTTTGCGGACTTCAACGCCATGGCGACGATCGGCGCATTCGGCTTCGGCTTCTCGCAGCTGATCCTGCTCTACGTTGTCATCAAGTGTGTCCGCGGCGGTGAGAAGGCAGCGGCCAAGCCGTGGGAGGGGGCTGAGGGGCTGGAGTGGACCGTGCCATCGCCGGCGCCGTACCACACGTTTGAAGAGCCGCCGGTCGTCCGGTGATTGCGCGCATGGACCGCAAGAGTGCCCTTCGCAACAATCGGCGCACCGCGCTGACGCTCGGTGCGGTGGCCGTCGCATTCTTCGTGGCGGCCCTGCTGAAGCAATGGCTGGTACTGCACGGATGAGTGTCGCCGCCCGAGCGCTCGACAATCGCCGCCTGCTGGTGAGACTCACCATTGCGGCGATCGTGATGTTCGGCTTCGGCTTCCTGCTGGTGCCGTTCTACAAGACGATCTGCGAAATCAGCGGCGTCAATCGGCTCTTGAGCGCCGACACGCCGGCCGCCAACACGCAGGTCGATGTCACACGTCTCGTGGCGATGGAATTCGACGCGAACGCCCACGCGGTGCCGTGGCGCTTCACGCCGGAACGCGCGAGTCTCGACATCCACCCGGGGGCTTTGGTGCGCGTGAACTACGTGCTTGAGAACACGACCGATCGCGCGATCGTCGGACAGGCGGTCCCCAGCTACGGCCCGCGTTTTGCCGCGCAGTATGTGAAGAAGCTCGATTGCTTCTGTTTCCGGCAGCAGAAGCTGGCGCCGCGAGAACGTCGCGTGATGCCCGTGGTATTCGTGGTCGACCCGTCGCTGCCTGCGGATGTGAAGACGGTGACGCTCTCCTACACGTTCTTCGAGATCGAAGGGGCGACCCGCGCCGCCAATGAAGATGGAGCCCGTGGGTGAGCGAGCCGGACCGGGCGAGCTTCGTCGCCACGCTGCGTGCCGTGCTGTGGTCCTTCATCGGCGTGCGCAAGCGGCGCGACTACCAGCAGGATTCGACGACGCTCAACCCGGTGGCGGTCGTTGTGGCGGGTCTGATAGCGGGTGTGATTTTCGTATTGAGCTTGGTATTCGTGGTGCATTGGGTAACGGCGTCGTCTTGAACGCCGCACTGAACAGAATCGACAGGGAGATACACGCATGAGCTCCACGTTCGAAAAGTATTTCGTCCCGGAACCGTCGCACTTCCCGATCTTTGGGTCGGCGGCGCTGCTGCTTATCGGCAGCGGTGCAGCGATGTGGCTCAACCGCGTCTCGCCGGGCTCATGGATGGTCGCGGCGGGCTTCGCGACGCTGATCTACATGCTGTTCGGCTGGTTCGGGCAGGTCATCCGCGAATCGGAAGGCGGCAAGTACGGCAAGCAGGTGGACAAGTCCTTCCGCTGGAGCATGGGCTGGTTCATCTTCTCGGAGGTGATGTTCTTCGCGGCATTCTTCGGCGTGCTGTTCTACGTCCGGGTGCTGGCGATACCGGAACTCTCCGAAGGCAAATCAGCAATGCTGTGGGAGGGTTTTCAGCGTGCCTGGCCGTCCGGCGGCCCGCTGGTGGAAGAAGCGTTCTCGCCAATGCATGCGTGGGGCATTCCCGCGATCAATACGCTGATCCTGCTGACGTCGGGCGCCACGCTGACGTGGGCGCACTGGGGCCTGCTCAAGGGCGCGCGCGGCCAGCTCATCAACGGCCTCGCCCTGACGGTATTGCTCGGGGTGATCTTCCTCGGGCTGCAGGCCTACGAATACAGCCATGCCTACCACGAGATGAACCTGAAGCTGTCGAGCGGCATCTACGGCTCGACCTTCTTCATGCTCACCGGCTTCCACGGCATGCATGTGACGATCGGCGCGACGATGCTCACCGTGATTCTGGTGCGCTGCCTCAAGGGCCATTTCACCGCCGAAAGGCACTTTGCCTTCGAAGCGGTGGCCTGGTACTGGCACTTCGTCGACGTCGTGTGGCTGTTCCTGTTCGTCGTGGTGTATTGGCTGTGAGCCTGGCGTCGCGCCGCATCTGACACGATGCGGCGGTTCGCGTCAGAGCCTGCCGTCGATCAGTCCGAAGCGGTAGCTCGCCATCAGCAGCAGGAACAGGGTGATCGACAGGCCGACGCGAATCGACAGCGCCACCGCAGTACGCCGCCCTTCGCCGCGGTCCTTGAGCAGGAAGCCAAACGCAGAAGCCAGACTGGCAGCAATCAGCAGCAGAAACACGAGTACCACGAAGCGCATGGATTCCTCCGGTTCGATGACGACGCAGTTTAGTGCACAGGTGGCCGCGCCTGTCACGCAATCGCACGGATGGCGACGCCCCGCCGCGATTGCGTTGGGCGTACTCGCGACCGCGGCGTTCATCGCACTCGGAAACTGGCAGCTGAACCGTGCGGCGTTCAAGGCCGCCTTGCTGGCGCGCTTCGGTGCCGCCGAATCCGCGCAGGCCGTGCCGCTGCCGCAGGCCGGCGAACTCGCCCAGCGCGAGGCGCTGCGTGTTGCGGTATCTGGCGTCTGGTTGGCCGATCGCACCGCGTGGCTCGATAACCGCACCTACAACGGTCGTGCCGGCATGCAGTTGCTCACGCCGCTGCGCCTCGCCGATGGCCAGCTGCTGTATGTCAATCGCGGCTGGGCGCCGCTTGGCGGCGATCGCGCCCGCTTGCCGCAGGCGCCGCTCGCCACAGGTGTCGTTGAGCTGCAAGGAGTCGCGGTGCGCGCCGACGGTGGCGGCTTCACGCTCGCCGGCGGGGACGCGCGCGAGGCGGTGTGGAGTCATGTCGATCTTGCGCAACTGGTGCGCCATGCTGGCGGCCAGAAAGTCTATCCGCGCATCCTCGAGCTCGAGACTGATCTGCACGACGGGTTGGTGCGGGCATGGGCGCCGCCTGCACAGGGGCCGGAGCGCCACCGTGCCTATGCGCTGCAGTGGTTTTCCTTTGCAGCCATCGCCGCCGCACTGACGATCTACTGGGCATGGAGGAGCCGACGCCGTGATGAAGCCTGATGCTCGACGCACCCTGTTGTTGATCGCAGCGGTATGCCTCGCGCCGGTGATCGCCGGCTATGCCTTGTTCTGGTTCTGGAAGCCAGCGGGCGGCGCCAACTATGGCGAGCTGTTGCAGCCCGCCGTGTGGCAACCGGGCGTCTTGCGCGATGCCGGGGGCGCCTCGGTCGACCCTTCCGGGCTGCGCGGACGCTGGGTCATGGTGCTCGCTGCGCCGTCGCGCTGCGACGAAGCCTGCCGCCAGACGCTGTGGGTGATGCGGCAGGTACGCACTGCACAGGGCAAGGATATGGACCGCATCGAGCGCGTCTGGCTGCTGACCGATACAGGCGTGCCGGACGCCGCGCTGCTGTCGGAACACCCGGGTCTGCGCGTGCTCAACGTTGCCGCGGCATCCGCCCCGCAGGGGCGCATCGAACTGGTCGACCCGCTGGGCAATCGCATGCTCCGCTACCCGGCGCAACCCGAACCGAAGCGGATCATCAAGGATCTGCAGCGGCTCATGAAGTACTCACGCATCGGCTGACAGATGACCCGCAGACTCGCCACCTTTGCCTTCATCCTTGCCTGCGTCGTCATCGTGCTGGGCGCCTATGTGCGCTTGTCCGACGCCGGCCTGGGTTGCCCTGACTGGCCCGGCTGCTACGGCCAGTTGAGCCCCCATCATGCGGCGGACGCGATTGCCGCCGCCGCGGCTCAGGCGCCGCAGGGGCCGGTGTCGATGCCCAAAGCCTGGAAGGAGATGGTGCACCGTTATCTCGCGGCGACGCTGGGATTGCTGATCCTCGCCATTGCGACGCTGGCCTGGCGAAATCGCCGCCACGGCGAGATCCCGTGGCTGCCCTTGGCGCTGGTTGGCACCGTGATCTTCCAGGGCTTGTTGGGAAAGTGGACGGTCACGCTGCTGCTCAAACCCGCCATCGTTACCGGCCACCTGATTGGCGGGCTTGCCACCGCTTCGCTGTTGGCCTGGCTGCTGATGCGCGAAACCCGGGTGAGGCAGATCGCGCTGCCGGGCGGGGCGGTAGCGCTGGCGCGCGTTGCCCTGATTGCGGTCGCGATGCAGATCCTGCTCGGCGGGTGGACCAGCACCAACTATGCGGCGCTGGCCTGTGGCGAGCTGCCAACCTGTCAGGGTGTCTGGTGGCCGCAGACAGACTTCGCGAACGCCTTCCATGTGGTGCGGGAGCTGGGCATGACGGCGAGTGGCGAACTGCTCTCGCTCGCCGCGCTCACCGCGATCCATCTGACGCATCGCCTTGGCGCCATCATCGTGACGCTGGTACTGGTGGCGCTGATCGCGGTCTTGTCGCGGCGACCGACGACCCGCCGCTACGGTGTTTCGCTGGGCATCGTGCTCGCCCTGCAGATCGGGCTCGGTCTTGCCAACGTCCTGTTCAGCCTGCCCCTGCCGGTGGCGGTCGCACATAACGCCGGTGCGCTGGGTCTGTTGCTGCTCACGCTTCGGATCAATTACGTGTTGCGCCCGCTGGCGCAGATCGCAGTCGTCGAGAGGAGAGTCCATGAGAACGCTGTCGCTTGAGATCGCCCAGCCGCTGGCCGACCGCTTCCGCGCTTTCCTCGCGCTGACCAAGCCACGCGTCAACGCGCTAATCGTTTTCTGCGCGGTGATCGGCATGTTCCTCGCAGTGCCCAAAGGCTTGCCGCCGATGCTGACTGTGCTGGCCGCGACGCTGGGCATCGCCTGCGTGGCTGGCGCGGCGGC
Organism: Niveibacterium umoris; assembly: GCF_014197015.1. Classification (NCBI taxonomy): domain Bacteria; kingdom Pseudomonadati; phylum Pseudomonadota; class Betaproteobacteria; order Rhodocyclales; family Rhodocyclaceae; genus Niveibacterium; species Niveibacterium umoris. The sequence goes on along the minus strand of NZ_JACIET010000001.1, from coordinate 2,640,900 downwards.
GGCGGTTAATTGCCTGATCGAGCAGAAGATCGACGCGGTGATGGCGCGTACCCGGGCGCGGCCGCTGCCGCGTGGCGTGCTCACACCGGCCGAGACGCTGGCCTTCTCCGGCCTGCTCGGCGGACTCGGCCTGACCGTGCTGTGGCACGTTGTCAATCCGCTGACGATGTGGCTCACGCTCGCCACCTTCGTCGGTTACGCGGTGGTCTACACGGTGCTGCTCAAACCCTGCACGCCGCAGAACATCGTGATCGGTGGCGCATCCGGTGCGATGCCGCCGGTGCTGGGCTGGGCGGCGATCACCGGCAATGTCTCGGCGGACGCCTGCCTGCTGTTCCTGATCATCTTCGCCTGGACGCCGCCGCACTTCTGGGCACTGGCGCTGTACCGCACGCAGGAATACGCCCGCGCCGGCTTGCCGATGCTGCCGGTCACGCACGGCGCCGAGTACACCCGGCTGCAGGTACTGCTGTACACGCTGATCCTCTTCGCGGTGACGCTGATGCCCTTCGCGACGCAGATGAGCGGGCGTCTATACCTCGCTTCGGCGGTGATTCTTGGCGCGGTCTTCGTCCGCTTCGGCTGGCGCTTATGGCGTGACTATTCCGATGCCCTCGCGCGTCGTACCTTCCGCTACTCGATCCTGTATCTTTCGCTTCTCTTTGCGGCCTTGCTGATCGACCACTACCTTTGATGCGACGTATTCTCGCTGGGGTGCTCGCAGCCGCCTTCCTGGGCGGCTGCGGCGTTTCTGACGCCCCCAAATTCCACGCCACCGACATCACCGGGGCCGACTATGCCCAGACGCTGGCGCTCACTGACCAGCATGGCAAGCCGCGCACGCTGGCGGACTTCAAGGGCAAGGTGGTCACCGTCTTCTTCGGCTATACGCAGTGCCCGGATGTGTGCCCGACCAACCTGACGACCATGGCACAGGTGGTGAAGCTGCTCGGTGCCGATGGCGACAAACTGCAGGTGGTGTTCGTGACCGTCGACCCCGAGCGCGACACGCAGCAGTTGCTCTCCGAGTACATGCCGGCCTTCCACCCCTCGTTCATCGGGCTGCGCGGCGACATTGCCGCGACCGAACGCGCGATGAAGGATTTCCGCGTCTTTGCGCAGAAGCAGGGCGATGTGAAAAGCGGTAACTACACCGTCGACCATACCGCCGGCACCTACGCGTTCGACCCCCAGGGCCGCCTGCGCCTCTACATCCGCCACGGCGAGACGCCACAGCGGATCGCCGACGACCTGCGCCAGTTGCTGGCCGGCAAGTAAGCCCCTCACCAACTGTTACAAAGTGCCGGTCAGCGGCCGCTGGCCGCGCCGCGTTCTTGGTATTGAACCTGCCCGCTTGAAGGCAGCGCACACAGGAAGGCGAGGAAACACGGATGGGCTTGCAGCGGATGGCACGCGCCTTCGGAGGCTTGGTCCTCGCATTGGCGATGTCGGCACAGGTCGCTTTGGCACAGGAACCGGATCCGCCCGGCCGCGTCGGTCGGCTCAGCTATGCGGAAGGCCGCACCGAAGCCTGGACGGAGGATCGTGGTGACTGGGCGCCGATCGGCCTTAACACGCCGGTCACCTCCCGCACCGGGCTGTGGACCTCGGCCAATGGTCGCGCTGAAGTGCGCGTCGGGAGCACGGCGGTGCGCCTCGATGCCGACTCCCAGGCCAACTTCAACCAGATCGACGATGCGGGTATCGCGATCGAAGTGCCGCGCGGCGTGCTGCGCGTGCGCCTGCGTACGCTGCCCGACGACGACCGCCTTGTGCTCAGCGCCGCGCAAGTGCGCGTCGAGGCGCAACGTGCGGGTGACTACCGGATCGAACACGACCCGGGTGCCCGTCGTGTGTCGGTGACGGTGTATGCCGGGCGCGCCCGCATCGATGGCGTGGCAGAAAGGCTGACCTTGCTTGCCGGACAGCGCGTGGACCTGGATCTCGTCGATTCGCGCATGCTGGCCTTGGGTGAGGCGGTGCGCAGCAGTTTCGACGACTGGTCCGAACGGCGCGACCGCGAGCAGGATCGCCTCGCGTCGTCGCGCTACGTATCCCCCGAAATGACCGGCATCGAGGCGCTCGACGGCCATGGGCGCTGGGAAGAGGACAGGCAGTACGGGCCGCTGTGGTACCCGGTGGCGGTGGCGCCGGGCTGGGCGCCCTACCGTTACGGCCATTGGGCCTGGATCGCGCCCTGGGGCTGGACCTGGGTGGACGATGCACCCTGGGGCTTCGCCCCTTTCCATTACGGTCGCTGGGTCCTGGTTGATGGCCGCTGGGGCTGGGCCCCCGGCACGTACGTGGCGCGCCCGGTGTATGCGCCCGCGCTGGTCGGGTTCTACGGTGGCAATGTTGGCATCGGTGTCGGCGTCGGCGTGCGGGTCGGGCCGGTGGTGGGCTGGTTCCCGCTCGGCCCGTGGGAACCCTACCGTCCGCCGCATCACTGCAGCGACGACTATTACCGCCGGGTGAACATCACGCATGTGAACGTCACCAATGTGAACATCACCAACATCAACGGGCCGACGCCGCGCACGCCGGGCGGCCCGAATGGCGACCGGCCGATCTATCCGAACAACTACCGCTATGCAACGCAGCGCGACGCGGCGACCTTTGTGTCGCGCGACGATTTCACCGGCGCACGCCCGATCCGCGGCAGCCAGGGCTCGCTGCCCGACCCGATGATCCGCCAGTTGCCAGTGGTCGCGGCGCCGCCGACGCCTGCCGGGCGGCCGGCATTGCCGGCCCAAGGCAACGGCGCACGCGATCCGCACGGCGACATGTGGCCGAACCGTGGCGGACCCGGCAGCGCGCCGGTTCAACCACCGCCCGGTCCGGCTCGCAGCGACGCTGGCAGCGATACACGTACGGCAACACCCGCGATGGTGCCGCTGGATCCGTCACGTCGGGCTCCTGATGGTTCTCTGCGCCCCGGGCCCATGGTGCCTGTGCAGCCGGTGCCCGGCCCGACAAGGCCGCCCGTTGCACCGACAATGCCGGTCGAACGCGAGGTACGGCCGCAGACGGCGCGGCCCATCGAGGCCAGGCCTGCGACACCAAGTGCGCCGGTGGCAGCGCCGGTAGATCCGGTTCGCGACGCCGGCCCGGCGTCCCCGAACTGGCGTGGCCGGGTGGATGTGGCGCCGGAGCGCCAAAGCGGCTCGCGCACCTTCGATGGCGGGCGCGATCCGCACGCGCCGCAGATTCGGTCCGAGCCCTCGGCGCCGTCGGCGATCCCGCGACCGAACAGCGCGCCGGTCATCCCGATGCCGCCGCGGCAACCGGAAGTGCGGGTCGAGCGCGCGATGCCGGCGCCGGTCGCGCCGCCGGTGCAGCGCGCACCCGAGGTGCGGGTCGAAAGGCCCGCTCCGCCGGCAGCCCGGCCGGCCGAGAGCGCGCCGCATCGCGAGCGCGACACCAAGGATCGCTCGGAGGATCACCTCCGCGGCCACAACGGCAAGCAGGCCGAGTAGCCGGAAACGAAAAGGCCCCTTGCGGGGCCTTTCTCATGCAGCAGGCACGGCCTGGGCGGCTCAGACGTAGGCGGCGAGCGCGCCCTTCATCTTTTGCAGTGCCTTGGCTTCGATCTGGCGGATGCGCTCGGCCGAAACACCGTATTCGTCGGCCAGTTCCTGCAGGGTTGCGCTTTCGTCGTCGGCCAGCCAGCGGCGGCGGATGATTGCGCGGCTGCGTTCGTCCAGTGCTTCCAGTGCAGTCTCCAGACCTTCGCTCTGCAGGCGGTCGCGGCCACGCGCTTCGATCACGGCGGTCGGCTCGGCGTTCGCATCGGTCAGGTAGGCGATCGGCGCGACGCGGTGGTCGTCCTCGTCTTCTGGCCCGAGTTCAAGCGCGACATCGCCACCCGAGAAGCGGGTTTCCATCTCGCGCACTTCTTCCGGCTTGACGCCCAGCACGCGCGCCATTTCGGCGACTTCGCCGGTGGTCAGCGTGCCGTTGTCCGGCTTCATGCTGCGCAGGTTGAAGAACAGCTTGCGCTGCGCCTTGGTGGTTGCAATCTTGACCAGGCGCCAGTTCTTCAGGATGTACTCGTGGATCTCCGCCTTGATCCAGTGGATCGCGAAGCTCACCAAGCGCACGCCGCGATCCGGGTCGTAGCGTTTCACCGCCTTCATCAGGCCGACGTTGCCTTCCTGGATCAGGTCGCTGTGCGGCAAGCCGTAGCCGAGATAGTTGCGCGCGATCGAGACCACCAGCCGCAGGTGCGAGAGCACCAGTTGGCGCGCGGCTTCCACATCCTGCTCGTCGCGCAGGCGGCGTGCGAGCGCCAGCTCCTGGGCTTCTGTCAGGATCGGAAAGCGGTTCGCCGCCTGAACGTACTGATCGATGCTGCCCAGTGCGGACGGGACGGGAAACGAAAGGGAAGCGGTCATCTGCAAAACCTCCAGCGATAGCTTTGATGCAATGTTAGCACTCGACGACTGAGAGTGCTAATGGCTGGATTGGTTCCCGATGGGCGGGCGATGCGCGTGCAAATGCTCAAAGGAACACCACGATCGGTGTTCCTTCAAAAGGGGATTTTCCACAATCGGATCGATCAGGCGACCGGCTCGAGTTCCGAGGCGTAGAACAGGGCTTCCAGCGTGGCACAGGCTTCGTCCGGGTCGACGCGGACGTACCACATCGCTTCGCGGGCGTTGCCGCCGAGGCGGTTCTTGCGTACCAGCGTGCCGGTGCGGCCGTTGAAGAAAGCCTGGCGTGCTGCGTTGGCTTCCAGATGACCAATGCGGACGCGGTGTCCAACTTCCAGTGATTGGGTTTGCATGGCTTTGCTCTGCTCTCGCTTGTTGTTGGCCGATTGCGCGTCGTGAGCGCCATCGGGTTTTGTCTCTGATGCGGATTGTTCGCCCATAGCATTCAAGCGTCTTGATGATGTTTGGCGATTCTAAGCCCTCAAAATGACAAAACGCTACAAAAATGACGCTCGCGTTTTTGCTCTGCAGCAAAAGAGCTTTCAGGAATTGCCATGCGGTTTGTCGGGGGCGTCCGCGGTGTGAGGCAAAGCTGTCATCGATCTGGCGTTGATCGGACCGAATCGCAGCCGCGACAGCAAAAGGATTGGGGGGCGTCTGCGCTGAAATGACCGCGCCGCACCATGCCGGCGCGCCGGTCAATCATGATGGCCGCGCAAAGTTGATCGGAATTGCTGCGACTGGGGTCGGGTGTCTCGTTTCAGGCGATTTGCGCCTGTTCGATGCGCAGGCAGGCGACGCGATGGGTCGGGTCGATGAGCGGGTCCAGTGGTGGCACCGTGACATGGCAGCTCGCCTCGGCGTGCCGACATCGGGTGCGGAACACGCAGCCAGAGGGCGGCGCAATCGGGCTTGGCAGGTCGCCCTCGAGGATCTGCACTGCCTTGCTGCGCTCGCGTGCCGGGTCCGGGATCGGTACGGCGGAGAGCAGAGCGCGGGTATAGGGATGGGCCGGGGCGCGGAACAGCGCGTCGGCATCGGCCATCTCCATCGCGCGGCCGAGGTACATCACCAGCACGCGGTCTGAGATGTGGCGCACCACCGCCAGGTCGTGGGCGATGAAGACCAGTGCGAGGCCGTCTTCCTGCTGCAGATCCATCAGCAGGTTGATGACCTGGGCTTGGATCGACACATCCAGCGCCGACACCGGTTCGTCGCAGATGATCAGCTTCGGCTTGACGATCAGCGCACGCGCGATGCCGACGCGCTGGCACTGACCGCCCGAGAATTCATGCGGGTAGCGATTGATCACGTTGGGTTGCAGGCCGACGCGCGTCATCACGCGCTCCACTTCGGCCTTCACCGCCTGCGCACCGATGCCCGGGCGCAGCGTGCGCAGGGGCTCGCCGATGATGTCGCCGATGGTCATGCGCGGGTTCAGCGAAGACAGCGGGTCCTGAAAGATCATCTGCAGGTCGGCGCGCAGCGGCTGCCAGTCGGCTTCGGGCAACCCAGCGAGCTCGCGCCCGGCCAGCTTCACGCTGCCGCCTGCGATCGGGTTAAGGCCGATCAGTGCCCGTGCGAGCGAACTCTTGCCGCAGCCGGACTCACCGACGATGCCCAGTGTCTCCCCGGCGTTCAGGGTAAAGCTCACGCCGTTGACCGCCCGCAGCAGCCGCGGTGCTGACCAAGGCAGCAAGCCCTCTCGCCCGACTTGGAATTGGACTTGCAGGTCGTGAACTTCAAGCAGGGGCGCGCTCACGGTGCGATCCTCCGATCGTTGGCTTGCGCGCTATCGGCTGCGGGTGCTGCGGTGGCATCGGTGTAGCGAAGCTGTTCGAGTGGCCGATGACAGGCACGACGACGGCCCTCACCAAAGGCGGTGAGGGGGGCAGGGGCGAGGCAGGCGGTGTCGCGTTCAACACAGCGTGGCGCAAACGGGCAACCGGGCGGCAGCGCAAGCAGGTTGGGCGGGTTGCCGGGGATGGTCGCGAGACGGTCACTGCCGTGTGGGTGATCCATGCGCGGTACCGCATGCAGCAGACCCATCGTGTAGGGGTGACTGGGATGCGCGAACAGCGCTTCCGCCGGGCCCTGTTCCATCACGCGGCCGGCGTACATCACCAGCACCTGGTCGCAGACCCCGGCAACCACGCCCAGATCGTGCGTGATCATGATCACTGCAGTGCGGAAGTCGCGCCGCAGATCCTGAAGCAGCCGCAGGATCTGCGCCTGCACCGTGACGTCGAGCGCGGTGGTCGGTTCATCCGCGATCAGCAGTTTCGGCCGGCACAGCAGCGCCATCGCGATCACGACCCGCTGGCGCATGCCGCCAGAGAACTCGTGCGGGTACATGGTCAGACGCTTCTTCGACTCTGCAATCTTCACCGCATCCAGCATGCGCGCCGATTCCGCCAATGCGGCCTTGCGGTCCAGCCCCTTGTGGAAGCGCAGTACCTCGGTGAGTTGGTCGCCGACTGTCAGGTAGGGGTTCAATGCGGTCATCGGGTCCTGGTAGATCATTGCGATCTCGGCCCCGCGGCGGGTGTTCAGCTCGGCTTCCGAGAGCGCGAGCAGATTGGCGCCACCGTAGAGCACTTCACCGGTGGCGCACCCGTTTCTCGCGAGCAGGCCCATCAGCGCAAACGCAGTCTGGCTTTTGCCGGAGCCGGACTCGCCGACGATCCCCAGCGACTCGCCCTCCTGCAGCGAGAACGAGAGGTCATTAACCGCGGCGACCTCGCCTTCTGGCGTGGCGAAGCGGACGTTCAGGTTGCGGACGTCGAGCAGGGCACCGGCGGCGCGCGGCCGCCCGAAGCCGCCGAGCGCCCCCTCGGGGGGCAGCGAACGGGACGGAGCGTGGGGGTGGTCCATATCAGCGGTCCTTCGGATCCAGCGCGTCGCGCAGGCCGTCGCCAATGAAGTTGAAGCAGAACAGCGTGGTGACGAGGAAGGCGGCCGGGAATCCAAGCTCCCAGGGCGCGGCCTCGATCGACTTGGCGCCCTGTTCGAGCAGTGCGCCCCATGAGGTCATCGGCTCCTGCACGCCGAGCCCGAGGTACGAGAGGAAGCTCTCGAACAGGATCATCGAGGGCACCAGCAGCGTGGCGTACACCGCTACGATGCCCAGCACGTTGGGCACGATGTGCCGGGTGATGATGCCCCAGCGCGACACGCCGCAGACCCGCGCCGCCTCGACGAATTCCTTGCGCTTGAGCGACAGGGTCTGGCCGCGCACGATGCGCGCCATGTCCAGCCAGCTGACCGCGCCGATCGCGAGGAAGATCAGCCACAGCTCGCGGCCGAAGAAGGTCATCAGCAGGATCACCAGAAACATCACCGGGAAGCTGGCGAGGATCTCGAGGAAGCGCATCATCACGCTGTCGGTCTTGCCGCCCAGGAAACCTGCGGTGGCGCCGTAGAGCGTGCCGATCAGCACCGCCACGAGCGCGCCGAGCGCACCCACCATCAGCGAGATGCGGCCGCCGAGCAGCGTGCGGACATACAGGTCGCGCCCCAGGTTGTCGGTGCCGAACCAGTGTGCGGTGTCGGTGGCGGGGGCGACGTGCATGTTGTCGAAATCCGGCTCGTCAAAGGCGTGCGGCGACGGCAGGGCGCCAAAGGCACACAGCAGCACGATCACGGTGAGGATCACCAGGCTCGCGAGCGCTGCGCGGTTGCGCAGGAAGCGCCGGCGGGCATCGGCCCACAGGCTGCGACCGCGGATGCTCTGCGACAGGGTGTCATCGAGCCCGGGCAGCGGCGGCAGCGGGCGCGCGAGGCGTTCGACCAGTGTGGGCGCCGACGGCGCGTGGGAAGGCGAATGCATCGTCGGCCCTTCAGTGGATGCGGATGCGCGGGTCGATGAAGCCGTACAGGATGTCGACCACCGCGTTGAAGAAGATCGTCAGCGTGCCGATCAGGATCGTCAGCCCGAGCACCATCGGGTAGTCCCGGTTCAAAGCGCCGTTAACGAAGAGCTGCCCGATGCCGGGGATGCCGAAGAAGGTCTCGACCACGACCGAGCCGGTGATGATGCCGACGAAGGCCGGCCCGAGGTAGGAGATCACCGGTAGCAGCGCGGGTTTGAGCGCATGGCGGCGCAGGATGTAGCCCGCCGGCAGGCCTTTGGCGCGCGCCGTGCGGATGAAGGGGCTGCCGAGTACTTCGATCATGCTGCCGCGGGTGATGCGGGCGATAACCGAGATGTAGTGCTGGCACAGCACCGCTACCGGCAGCACCACGTAGATCAGCGTGCCACCTTCCCAACCGCCGGCGGGTAGCCACTTGAGGCCGATTGCGAAGACCAGCGCCAGCACCGGCGCGAGCACGAAGTTCGGCAGCACCACGCCGATCATCGCGACGCCCATCACCGCGTAATCGACCCAGCTGTTCTGCCGCAAGGCGGCGGTGACGCCGGCTGCGATGCCCACGATCACCGCGACGATGAAGGCCATCAGGCCGAGCCGGAAGCTCACCGGCGCCGCGGCCCACACCAGATCATTGACGGTGAAATCCTTGTACTTGAACGAGGGGCCGAAATCCCCGCGCGCCAGGTCGGTGAGGTAGCCCAGGTACTGCTGCCAGGCAGGTTGGTCGAGGCGGTACTTCGCCGCCACGGCAGCAACCACTTCGGGCGGCATGTTCGCTTCGGACGAAAACGGCCCGCCCGGCGCGAGGCGGATCAGGAAGAAGGTCACCGTGACCAGCACCAGCAGGGTCGGCAGCGCTTCTAGCAACAGACGGCGGAGGATGAACTTGAGCATGAGCGGTGTTCAGTGCGCAACGATGTAAAGGTCGCGCGTGAGGATGCGGCCTTCGGGGTTGTGGCCGTAGCCCTTGACCCAGGGCTTGATCAGGTGGCGGTTGCTGTAGTGGTAGACGTTGGCGGTCGGGAAGTCCTGCGCAAGGATGCGCTCCGCGTCCTGATACAGCCGGGTGCGCTCGGCGGCGTCCAGCGCACTCTTGGCGCGGTCCATGATCGCGTCGTACTGCGGGTTGTTGTACTTGCCGTCGTTGTTGCCGTGCTGTGAGTGGAACAGGTCGAGCATGGTCGAGGGCTCGTTGTAGTCGGCGATCCAGGCATAGCGCGAGACTTCGAACTGCCCGCGGTTGCGCGAGTCAAGGAAGGTCTTCCATTCCTGGTTCACCAGCACCACTTCCACCGGCCCGATGCGACGCCACATCCAGGCCGCGGCCAGCGCGATCTTCTTGTGGCCTTCGTTGGTGTTGTAGAGCAGTTCGAAACGCAGCGGGCGCGCCTTGGTGTAGCCCGCCTCGGCGAGCAGGCGGCGGGCTTCTTCTTCGCGCTGGGCCTGGGTCCAGCGTTGCCAGTCGTGCTCGATCGGCGTGTAGCCTTCCGCAGTTTCCGGCGTGAAGCTGTAGGCGGGCGTCTCGCCGGTGCCGACCAGTTTCTGCGCGATGACTTCGCGCTGCAGCGCCAGTGACAGCGCCTTGCGCACCCGCACATCGTCGAAAGGTTTCTTGCGGAAGTTGAAGACGTAGCAATAGGTGCCCAGCTGCGGCCAGGTCACCAGTTCATTCGGAATGTCGCGACGGATCTGCTTGAGCTGCTCGGGCGGCACGCCGCCGTCGGCGGTCATGTCGATGCCGTTGGCGCGGTAGCGCTGGTATTCGGCAGACTGGTTGTTGATCGGCAGGAAGGTGACCTTGTCGATCACCGTCTTCGCGTTGTTCCAGTAGTGCGGGTTACGCAACATCACGATGCGCTCGTTGACGACCCGCTCGGCCAGCTTGTAGGCCCCGTTGGAGATCATGTTGCCCGGCTCGGTCCACTTGTCGCCGTACTTCTCGATGGCCTTGCGCGGCACCGGCATCAGGCTGCCGTGCGCGAGCGTGGCAATCAGGTAGGACACCGGCTTTTCCAGCGTGATCTGCAGCGTGTGCTCGCCCAGCGCTTTTACGCCCAGTTCGGAGGGCGGCACCTTGCCTTCGACGATCGCCCGCCCGTTCTTCACATTGCTCGCCTTGCCGAGGTACCAGGCGTATTGCGACGCGGTTTTCGGATCGACCATGCGCTTGAACGAGTACTCGAAGTCGTGTGCGGTCACTGGGCTGCCGTCTGACCACTTCGCGGCTTTGCGCAGGGTGAACAGCCAGACCTTGCCGCCTTCGCGGCTCTCCCACTTTTCGGCGACCCCCGGAATCACCTTGCCGTCTGGTGACAGGCTGACCAAGCCTTCGAACAGCTCGACCGCCATGTTCGATTCCGGGCGGCCTTCCGATTTGTTGGGGTCCAGCGTGGCCGGCTCGGTGCCGTTGCCGCGCACGATCTCCTGAACCGGATGCAGTGGGGTGCCGGCGGGCACCTCGGCGGCGAACGCTTTGGCTGATCCCGCAACAAGGCAGGCAGCCAGGGCAAGCCGTTGGGTCATGCGCATCGTTTTCGGGGCTCCTGAGTCGGCGCGATCGGGTATTGCGCTGCCGGGTCGGGCGGCGCTGCGGCAATGGGCTCCGGCGGGTGTGCGGGATTGCCGTACCAGACAAAGCGGGCAAGGTTAGGCGTTCGAGGGGCTTGCTGCAAGCCGGATGCCTGCCTTGGCGGTGATCGGCGCGCTTTGATCCGCCTCAAGCCTTGTCGCAGATCTTTGCCGTTAAATGCGAATCTGCCGTTTTCCCGTCCCCTGGGACGCGTTTTCAATTCCGCCTGGCCCGAATCGCACATGACACGTAGCCCACGCTTGATCCATCTTTCCCACGAACACGCTTCGGCGCTGAAGCTTGCGTTGGCGGTGCGGGCGCTCACGCCGGACGACCCGAGTGCACTGCCGGCGGTGGCAAAACGGATCCGCGACACCTTCGAGCGTGAGCTGATGGCGCATTTCGACGAGGAAGAGCGCCATGTCCTGCCGCGCCTCGAAACCATCGGTCGCGCCGACCTCGCAGAGCGCACGCGCAAGGATCACGACCGTCTGCGTGAGCTGGCCGCTGCGCTCGAAACGCCGTCTGTCGATGGCGTTCGCGCGTTCGCGGCTGCTCTCAGCGCGCATGTGGCCTTCGAGGAAAACATCGTGTGGGAAGTGCTGGAACCCGGCGCCGGCATGTCTTTCGACCCGGACGCAATCTGAATAGCGCCCGCGCTGCGGGTCAGCTCAAATCGAAGTCGATGCGCAATTGCAGCGACATGTCGCTGCGCACCGCGTATTCGTCCATGACTTCGTGACGCTCGCAGCGCTGCTCGAACGGCGCCTCGATTCCCTTGCCGTGAAGGCGGCAGTGCGAGCTCTCCGGCGCGAAATGCCGGCATTGCGCAGCACAGGGAAGGGGCGTCATGCGAGCCATCGAAACCTCAAGAAGGGGTGATGTGGGGCCAGGCGGCGATTATCGAGGGCTTGCTGTCCTGGACGCTTGTCTCAGATTGCGAATTTGTCAAAGTCGCGAATTTTATCGTCCGCGTGGCCGGCGGCCCTGCTTGCCACACCCGATGTCTCTTCCTCGAACGATCCGGAGCGCTGCTCGCTCGCAGCGAGGGTCCGCCTCCCGTTAGACTCGGGCAAAGCGCGGCACATGCGAAGCCGCCGATGCAGCCTGACGGAGAGTCCGATGTACGCGCACTGCCTGCGCGCCGCCCTGTGCGGCGCAGCCCTCGCCTTGCTCGCGAGCCCATCTCTGGCATTCAAGCTGGAGCAGACGCCGGGCGCGCTGTCGCGCTCGGTCGTGCCGCAGAGCTACCGTGTCGAGATCGATGCCGATCCCTACGCCGAGCGCTTCAGCGGCCGTGAAACGATCCAGTTCGACGTCCGCAAGCCGGTCCGTGACATCACGCTTCATGCAAACCGACTCGATGTCCAGGTCTCCGACGTCGACGGCCAGGCCGGCCGCTATCCGCTTACCGCCGATCCCGATGCCCAGACGGTGACGATCCAGTTGCCGCGCGCACTGGTGCCGGGGCGCCATAGCCTGAGCCTGCAGTGGCGTGGCGAACTGGATGAGAACGGGGAAGGGCTCTACGTCTCGCGCTACCGCACGCCCGACGGCACCGCGAAGCGCATGCTGGTGACGCAGATGGAGCCGATCGGCGCACGCCGCATGTTGCCGCTGTTCGATGAGCCGGCCTTCCGCGCGAAGTTCGATGTCACGGTGAACACCCCGGCGCGCTTCACCGTACTCGGCAACATGCCGGTCGCGGCCGAAAAAACGCTCGCCGACGGACGCAAGCAAGTCCGCTTCGCAGCGACGCCGCGGATGGCGTCCTACCTGCTCGCGATCGCGGTGGGCGAGTTCGAGGCGCTGCGCGATCGCCACGAAGGCGTGGACATTGCGATCTGGACCACCGAAGGCCGCACGCGCGATGCCGGCTTTGCGCTCGCGGCGACGCACCAGATCCTCGACTACTACTACGCCTACTTCGGCACCCGCTACCCCTTGCCCAAGCTCGACCAGATCGCCGTGCCCGGCATGCGTGGCGCGATGGAAAACTGGGGCCTGATCACCTACGGCGAGGAACTGCTGGTCGTCGACGCCCTCAAGGCTGGCGTCCGCCAGAAGCAGAACGCCACCACCACGATCGCGCACGAGATTGCGCACCAGTGGTTCGGCAATCTGGTCACGATGGCCTGGTGGGACGACCTCTGGCTCAACGAAGCGTTTGCCGAATGGATGGGCGTCAAGGCGGCGCTGCAACTGAACCCCGACTGGCGCGCCCGCGCCACGCTGATCCATGAACGCGAAGAAGCGATGGACGAGGACGCGCTCATCACCGCCAAACCGATCGCCCGCCCGGTGACCAGCGATCGGGCGGCATTCGATTCCTTCGACGCGACCACCTACAACAAGGGCCACATGGTGATCGGGCTGATCGAGCAATACCTGGGCGAAGACATGCTGCGCGACGGCCTGCGCGACTACCTCGCCCAGCATGCCTATAGCAACGCGACCGGCGCCGAGCTTTGGGACGCGCTCGCGCGGCGCTCCGGCAAGCCGGTCAAGGCCTTCGCCGAGGCGTGGACGCGCACCCCCGGCCACCCGGTGGTCTTTGCCGAGCGCAGCTGCGAGGCGGGCAAGGAACGCATCACCTTGCGTCAGGCGCGCTACGGTTTCGGTGCCGCGGCGGGGCAGGCCGCGCGCTGGCCGGTGCCGCTGCAACTGGTGGGGCGCGAGCACAGCGCGCGGCAACGTGTCGATCTGCTGGATGCGCCGGTCACGGTCGAGGCGGATTCCTGCCGCAGCCTGCGCAGCATCGAGCCCTCGCCCTTCGACCTGTGGCGGCTGGTGTGGGACGACGCCACCCAGCAGCGCCTGCTGGCGCAGTTTCCGCAGCTCGAATCGGAGCAGCGTGGGCGCCTGCTGGGCGATGCCTGGGCACTGGCGCAGACCGGGCAGACGCCGCTCGCGCAGGTCAGCGCGATGATCGATGCCCTGCCGGTGACTGACACGCCGCAAGCCTGGGGCGTTGCGACAAGCGTCATGCGCGAACTGCGCGACCTGACGCTGGGCAGTGCGCTGACGCCGCAATGGGACGCGCGCATCCTCGCCTGGCTCGCGCCGGTGGCCGAGCGCCTTGCGGCGATGTCGCCGGCCGAACGTGCGGCGCCGGCCTTCGCGACGCTCGAAAGCGATGTCGAATCCCTGCGCGGGCTCGCCGGTGATGCTTCGGTTCTGGCGCTCGCGCGCAAGCAGTTCGCGATGCCCGAGCCAAGCGTTTCGCCGGATCGCTATGCCGGCCTGCTTGCCGTGCTCGGGCCGCGCGGCAACGACGAGGAATTCGCCGCGTTGCTGGCGCGCTTCCGCGCCAATCAGGATGGCAGCCTCGCCTGGCCTTATCTGCGCGCAGTCGCGCTGGCCGCTTCGCCGGTGCGGGTGCGCCAGGTGCTTGCGCTGAGTCTTTCCGACGACGCGCCGCGCCACCTGCAGGGCGATATACCGGGCATGGTGGCCGCAAGTGGCCATCCGCGCGAGGCGTGGGCGTTCACACGCGACAATCTCGATGCGCTGTTCGCGCGCAGTTCGGACTGGGGCCGCCGCGGCATCTTCACCAGCCCGCTGCGCGGCGCACGTGACACCGCGCTGGCCGAGGAAATCTCGCTCGCCGCGCGTGCGCGCCTGCAGCCGGACGAACTGCCCTCGCTGGAACAGGCGATCGCCGCCACCGCTCGCAACGCCGAAGCGTGGTCGCACCTTGCCGGCGCCCTCGCGGATCACCTCCTGCCCGCCACCGATCCGGCGCAACACGACATGGCCGCCGCGCCGGAGACGCATTGATGTCCGCACCCCACCCGCTCAAGCGCCTGTTCGGCCACGCCCGTCGCTATCGCCGCGACGTCTGGCTCGCCTCGCTCTACTCGGTGCTCAACAAGTTCTTCGATGTGCTGCCGGAAGTGCTGATCGGTGTCGCGGTCGATGTAGTCGTCAATCGCAAGGACTCTTTCCTCGCCCGCGTCGGCGTGCATGAGCCGAAGGACCAGCTCGTGCTGCTGGCTGCGGTCACCGCGCTGATCTGGGTCGGCGAATCGCTGTTCCAGTACCTCTACGACGTGAAGTGGCGCACCCTCGCGCAGAACCTGCAGCACGACCTGCGGCAACAGGCCTACCAGCATGTGCAGCGCCTGGAGATGGGCTTCTTCGAGCGCCAGCGCACCGGCAACCTGATGTCCATCCTCGGCGACGACATCAACCAGATGGAGCGCTTCCTCAACGGCGGCGCGAACGACCTGATCCAGGTGTTCTGCTCGTCGCTGATGGTGGGCGCGGTGTTCTTCGCGCTCACCGCCAAGCTCGCCTTCCTGTCGCTGATTCCGGTGCCGGTCATCCTTTATGGCGCCTTCTGGTTCCAGGGCCGGCTTGCGCCGCGCTATGCCGGTGTGCGCGAGGCGGCCGGCACGCTCGCGTCACGACTGTCGAACAACCTGCTCGGCATCGCCACGATCAAGGCCTACACGGCGGAAGCCTACGAGGCCGAGCATGTGCGCCAAGGCTCCGACGCCTACCGGGTGCGCAATGCCGAGGCAATCCGCCTCTCCGCCGCAATTACGCCGGTGATCCGCATGGCGATCCTCGCCGGCTTCACGGTCACGCTGCTCTACGGTGGCTTCCTGACGCTGAACGGCGAGCTGGGTGTCGGCAGCTACTCGGTGCTGGTGTACCTGACGCAGCGCCTGCTGTGGCCGCTGACCCGGCTGGCGGACATGACCGATCTGTACCAGCGCTCGATGGCCTCGATCGAACGGGTCATGAACCTGATCGACACGCCGCTTGCGATTCCCTACGAGGGCCGTCACCTGCCGGCCGGTTCGGTGAAGGGCGCGCTGACCTTCGACGCGGTGCACTTCGCCTACGGCGAACAGCCGACCCTGCAGGGCATCTCGCTCACGGTGCCGGCCGGCCACACCGTCGCCTTTGTCGGCACCACCGGCAGCGGCAAGAGCACGCTGGTCAAGCTGCTGCTGCGCTTCATCGAACCGCAGCGTGGCCGCATCCTGCTCGACGACACCGCCATCGGCGAGGCAAACCTGCAAGACCTGCGCCGCGCGATCGGCTATGTCGCGCAAGACAGCTTCCTCGCCGATGCGACCGTCGCCGACAACATCGCCTACGGCCTGCCAACGGCCGGGCGGGATGACATTGTCGCCGCTGCGGTGGCGGCCGAAGCGCACGAGTTCATCGCCCAGATGCCGCAGGGCTACGACACGCAGGTCGGCGAGCGCGGGCAGAAGCTCTCCGGCGGCCAGCGGCAGCGCATCGCGCTGGCCCGCGCGATTCTGAAGAACCCGCCGATCCTGGTGCTGGACGAAGCCACCAGCGCGGTCGACAACGAAACCGAGGCCGCGATCCAGCGCTCGCTCGAACGCGTCACCCGCAACCGCACCAGCCTGATCATTGCGCACCGGCTCTCCACCGTGCGGCACGCCGACACCATCTACGTGATGGAGCAGGGCCGCATCGTCGAGCAGGGCACGCACGACGCGCTGCTCGCGCTCGGCGGCCAGTACGCCGCGCTGTGGCGCCTGCAGACGGGTGAGCGTGCTGGGGGCAACCCCATCGCCGATTCGGTGTAGGCTCGCGAACTTGTCACGCGAAACGCGTACAAACAGAGACCCGGAGGCGCCCGACAGATGGCGCCCGCAACACCACCCTCAACCCTGACAGGAGCAATTCCATGAGCACAGTCACCCTGGGCGGAAATCCGATCGATGTCGCCGGCACCTTCCCGGCCCCCGGCAGCACCGCCGCCGAGTTCGCGCTGGTCGGCGCCGACCTCGCCAACCATGGCCTCGCCGAGTTCGCCGGCAAGCGCAAGGTGCTGAACATCGTGCCCTCGCTCGACACGCCGACCTGCGCCGTGTCGACCCGCAAGTTCAACGAGAGCGCGTCGTCGCTCGACAACACCGTCGTGCTGGTCATCTCCGCCGACCTGCCCTTCGCCGCCAAGCGCTTCTGCGAAGTCGAAGGCCTGAAGAACGTGATGACGCTGTCGACGATGCGCGGTGGCGAGGCCTTCAAGCAGGCCTACGGTGTGGACATCGCCAGCGGCCCGCTCGCCGGCGTCACCGCCCGTGCCGTGGTCGTGCTCGATGCCGACAACAAGGTGCTGCACAGCGAGCTTGTCAGCGAGATCAAGAACGAGCCGAACTATGAGGCGGCGCTGGCGGCCTTGAAGTAAGGCTTTGGTTGCGGCCGTTGCGACGGCCGTGTGCGTTGTGGAAGGAGCCCGCTGAGTGCGGGCTCTTTTGTTTTGTGGTGTCGTGGATTTGTAGGTTGGCGCTGGGCTTTGCGAAGCCCGACGGGTTTGGCTTGCGATTTGAGCTGCCGGTGTGCGCCGGCCTTCCCGCTGAAGCCGGGTCCCGCCCCGGCGGGCGGGTTCCTTTCTTGTGCCGACAAGAAAGGAACCAAAGAAACGGCCCCCGCTTCAACGCCGCGCGCTAGGCGCGCGGTGCCCTGCGCTGCTCGCGTCGCCGGGGGCCTGCGGAACTCGCCCTCGCTGCGCTCGGTGCTCGGACAGTCCTCGGCCCCGCCGTGCTGCGCACGTCGGAACCCGGCAACGCTGCGCTGCTCGGCGTTTCAGAGGGGGATTGAAAAGCGTCGACGATTAACCGGGGGAGCTTTCTCGGCGCCGGGAGCGTAGTTGATCGTCTGGCGATGGCCTTGGATTCAGCTTCGCGGCATCCAGGCCACGAATGACTTGCAGGCGTCCCGCAACGGCGGGTTTTGATTTCGGGTCCCGTCGAGAGCGCCGAGTGGCGCAGCGGGGTCGGGGGATCGGCGAGCAGCGCCGACGGCGAGGACTGTCTGAGGCCCGCAGGGCCGAGTTCCGCAGCCGCCCGACTTCGCGAGCACGCGAGGGAAGTCAGGTGCTCCGCACCTGACCGCGAACGCCGGGTCGTCTTTTCTTGGTTACTTCTTTTGACGAAGCAAAAGAAGTAACACGCCCGCCGGGGGCGGGACCCCGGCCAACGAACGCCTGCAAAGCGACAAAGCGAATCGCCAGCCGCCGAAACGTGCGCGCAAGCCAAACCTTGGACTTCGCTACGCTCAACCCAACCTACGTCACCGCCGGTTCTCGTGCCGAGGCGGAGGAAACGGTGGCGCAGTCGCACCTGGCGGGACGAGGACCCGGTCGACAAACTGACGCGTCGCTGCACTCGCGCCATGCCCAACGCCTGGACATTTGTAGGCAGTGAGCCAAGGATACGGGTTCGCGGAGGACGCTTGCCGCGCGCCCCAGGCGTAGCGAAGCATCTCGGCCATCACTTCGTTGGTCTGTGTATCGATCACTTTGACGGTGCTGCTGGCCAAGCCGCGTGCCCGTTCCTCCGGGATGACATGGTCTTCGAAGGTCACTGCATAGCGGGGGGGCGGGTCCGGGGCGATGACGGAATCCAGCGTCCACTGATAAACATTCAGGTCGTAGTTCGGGTCTTCTGCGAGCCGGCGCTTGACCTCATGCGCCGAGGTATCCTTCTTGCCCACAGCCTTTTCTGATCCGGTGCGGCGATAGCGCTTGCCAGTCTTCTCATCGATGACGTCGACATAGCTGAATCCGGGGATTGCGCCTTCCTTCCGTTTAGTGCTCGAAAAGTAGCTTTCGTCGTTGACTCCGGAGGAGGGATAGCGGTATTCCAAAAATGATGTGATGTACTCCTCATCAGTACCCTCCAGCGCAAAGGCCGCGCCCGGCGCCATAAGATCCTGCCAGTCGCCCGTGTGGCGAACCTTGAGGAGCAAAACCCCCTCAACGTTCTCGGCCTTGCGATAGAACTTGTAGCCAGCGACATCCCGGCACAAACGCTGAAACTCCGCCTTGTCCGCGGCATACCGTGCCTGCGCCGCAGCCCGTGCCTGGCGGGCGAGGTGGTAGTCGTAGGCGGGTTTGGCGAGCAGCGCCGTCACGGCCAGCAGGCCCAGCACCCAGCGGGTTTTCACATTCAGCGCAGGCATTGCGCGATTCTCCAAAAAGCATGCAGCCCGGATCAGGCCGGTCGCCGATCGCACCACAACCTGCATGGCGATCGGCGCGGGCGCAGAACGGTGTCGGCCCCCGCAAGCGCACATTGTCCCCGCATCGCCGATGCGCCGCGCGAGGCTACTTCACGCTGGCGTGTCGGCGCAGCGCTAGTCCCTGAAGCGTGCGAGGGTGGCTTGGGTGCGGCCGATGTAGCGCGCAAGCAGGCGCTCTTCGGTGCCATCGTCGCGCATCGCCCGCAGGGCGCTGGTAATGCGCTGCTGGTCGGCGTCGGTCAGCGGAGGGCGCCACAGCGTCCATCCGCCTGGGATGCGGCCGGCCGATGCGATCGGGACCGCCACGGTCGCGTCTGCCAGACCTTCGCGGTCGAGCCATCGGCGATAGACGAGCGCGAATCCGGGTGTGGCGTTGATCCGCCCAGCGACGAACTTGCGCGCCAGCGCGGATTCGTCGTCCGAGACGTCGCGCCGCGAGGCGGGCAACTGATCGAGCATGGCCTGCACCGCCGGGCCATAGTTGAGCCCGCGCACGGTGCCAACCACGAGCCCTGGATCGTTCAGGATCTTCTGGAGGTCCGCTTCGCTCGGGGCGAGATCGGCGCGCACAACGAGATCCATGCTGTTGGTGCTGAGCCCGATCCACGTTCGGCCGGCATCGTCGTTTGGCGGTTTGCCGGTAAACGGCGTGGCAGCCAATTGATGGAGTTGGCCCAGCCTGCGCAAGCGCTCGCCAGGCAGGATCTCGACCTCGAACGTGCAGCCGGTTCGGCGTTCGAGTTCGCGGATCTGATCGACCGCGTAGCCGGCGGGCTCGCCCCGCTCGTTGAGAAACGCGACGTAGCCCAGCGCCGCGATCCCGATCGGATACGTTTGCCCGCAGGCGGCGGCAACGAGCGAGGGGGTGAGCCCCAAGAGCAGCGCTCCGATCAGTGCAATCCGGCGTCGGACAGGCGAAGTCACAAAAGGCGTTCGGGCAGACGGCAAGCGGGTGGGGAGGTTGAGTAGGAAGTCTGGACGCTTCGCGCGGTGGGTTCAAGGGGGCGTGCGCCGGTGGCTTGCATCCCCACGTAGAATCCTGCCTTTGCCCATTTCGGAGTTCCCATGTCCGTCCTCATCTGCGGGTCGATCGCCTACGACACGATCATGGTTTTCCAGGATCACTTCAAGAAGCACATCCTGCCGGACCAGATCCACATCCTGAACGTGTCCTTCCTGGTGCCGGACATGCGGCGCGAGTTCGGCGGCTGTGCCGGCAACATCGGCTATGCACTGAAGTTGCTCGGCGGTTCGCCGCTGATCATGGCGACCGCCGGTGAGGATGCGGCGCCCTACCGCAAGCGCCTTGCCGATCTGGGGATTCCGGATACGCACATCCGCGAAATCCCCGGCAGTTATACCGCGCAGGCCTTCATCACCACCGACCTGGACGATAACCAGATCACTGCCTTCCACCCCGGCGCGATGAGTTTCTCGCACCAGAACCATGTGGCGGATGCAGCGGGTGTGAAGCTGGGCATCGTCGGGCCGGACGGGCGCGACGGCATGCTGCAGCATGCGCGCGACTTCGACACCGCGGGCATCCCCTTCGTGTTCGATCCGGGCCAGGCGATGCCGCTGTTCTCGGGCGAGGACTTCCTGCAGTTCCTCGACTGGGCGACCTGGTGCACGGTGAATGACTACGAAGCCCACCTGCTGTGCGAGCGCACCGGGCTGACGCTGCCGCAGATCGCGGCCAAGGTGCAGGGCCTGGTCGTCACGCGCGGCGCCGAAGGGTCGGTGATCTACGCCGAGGGCCGCGAGACGCAGGTGCCGGTGGTGCCGATTTCGGCGATCGCAGACCCGACCGGTTGCGGTGACGCTTACCGTGGCGGCCTGCTGTACGGGCTGGTCAATGGCTGGTCGCTGGAAAAGGCGTGCCAGCTCGCCAGCGTGATGGGGGCCTTCAAGATCGAGGCGCGCGGGCCGCAGAACTATGCGCCGTCGCGCGAGGAAATCGCGGCGCGTTTCGAGAAGGCCTACGGCGCAAAGCCCTTCTGAGGCCGCTGCGCGCGCACTCAGGCTCGCAGAAAAGCGAAGGCCGGATCTCCCGATCCGGCCTTTGTCGTTTCGGGCGGTATCGCAGCGCCGGCGGCGCGTCTCGCGTGGTGTATCGGGTTCAGCCGTCGCCGCGTTCGCCCGCGGCATGCAGGTGCCGACGCACCGACAGCGCCGCGCCGAGCCAGCCCAGCAGCGCCGCGAAACCCACCAGCGCGGCCACGCCGAGCGCGTCCGGGCCACCGAGTTCGAGCGGGATGCCGTAGGAATCGGCCAGTTGCGTGGCCGGCCCGCGCATCAGTGCGAGGATGCCGAGCAGCAGGCCCCAGGCGGCAAGCCCGCCGAGCGCGCCCTGCAAGATGCCGAACCACAGGAAGGGCCGGCGCACCCACTGCGTGGTGGCGCCGAGCAGCAGGCTGACGCCGATCTCGTGCCGCTGCGTGAGGATCTGCAGGCGGATGGTGTTGAAGGTGACGATCACCAGCGCCGCACCGAGCAGGCCGGCGAGCGCGCCGACCGCGGTACGGGCGAGGCTGACGAGCGCGGCCAGGCGCTGCACCCACTCGGTGTCGAGCTGCACATGGGCCACGCCCGGCAGCTTGCGGAAATCGTCCGCCAGCCGCTTGAACTCGGCGGGTGAGTCGCTGTGTGGCGTGACGACGAAGGCATCGGGCAACGGGTTGTCGCCGAGCGCCTGTGTCACGTCGCCCAGGCCGCTGCCGTTGGCGAGTTGTTTGAGCGCTTCGTCGCGCGACACGAAGCGAAGCCCGGTTACACCCTTGTTCGTGCGCAAGGCCTGCTCGACTGCGGTGACCCTGGCTTTGTCGGCGCCGACTTCCATGAACAGGCTGATCTCGGGCTGGCCGGAAAGGCCTTGCGCCAGTCGTGCGACGCTGTCGGCCAGTACATAGCCGAGCGCCGGCAGCACCAGCGCGATCGCGACGACGAGTATCGACAGCAGCGTGCCGAGCGGGGTGTGGGCCAGCCGCTTGGCGGCGCGGGTAAAGGCGATGCCGTGGAGGGCGATCCAGCGTGTCATGCGCTCACCAGCCTTCCCTTGGAAAGTTCGATGCGGCGCGGCGCGCGGTCGGCGAACAGGCGCTCATCGTGGGTGGCGATGATCATCGTCACGCCGGCTTCGTTGTAGTCGCGGAACAGCGATGCGATATCCAGCGCATACGCGGCGTCGAGGTTGGCGGTCGGCTCGTCGGCGATCAGCATGGTCGGGCGATTGACGATGGCGCGGGCGATCGCCACGCGCTGCTGTTCGCCGCCCGACAGCGAGATCGGCATCGAGCGTTCGTGCTGGGCGAGGCCGACACGGTCGAGCGCCGCACGCACCCGCGCCTTGGCGTCGCGTTCGGGCATGTCGGCCAGAATGAGCGGCAGCATCACGTTGTCGAGCACGTTGCGGTCGTAGAGCAGACGGCTGTCTTGCGTGACCAGCCCGAGGCTGCGCCGCAGGTAGGGGATCGCGCCCTGCGGCAGGCGGCTGACGTCCTGCCCGTTCACCAGCACGCGCCCGCTGGTCGGGCGTTCGAGCACCGGCAGCAGCTTCAGCAGAGTGCTCTTGCCGGCGCCGGAGTGGCCGCGCAGCACGACCAGCTCGCCGCGCTCGATCTGCAGGCTCACGCCGATCAGCGCTTCGTAGCCGCCGGGGTAGCGTTTCGAAACGTTGTCGAACTGGATCACGCGGCGCTCTCCTGGTGCGGCTTAGCGGGTGGGTGCGACGTCGAACAGCGCTTCGACGAATTCGCGTGCCACGAAGGGTTGCAGGTCGTCGATGCGTTCGCCCACGCCGATGTAGCGGATCGGCTTCGGGTTGGTGCGCGCAATCGCGGCCAGCACGCCGCCCTTGGCGGTACCGTCGAGTTTGGTGACGACCAGGCCGGTGACGCCGACCGCCTTGTCAAAGGCGGCGAGTTGCGCCAGCGCGTTCTGCCCGATGTTCGAATCGAGCACCAGCAGCACTTCGTGCGGGCCGGTGGGGTCGGCCTTCTGGATCACGCGGCGCACCTTGGCGATTTCTTCCATCAGGTGCAGCTGGGTCGGCAGGCGGCCGGCGGTGTCGGCGAGCACGATGTCGATGCCGCGGGCGCGCGCCGCGCTGATCGCGTCGAACACCACCGCGGCCGGGTCGCCGCCGTCCTGCGAAATCACCGTCACATCGTTGCGCCGGCCCCATTCCTGCAACTGCTCGCGCGCCGCCGCGCGGAAGGTGTCGCCGGCGGCAAGCAGCACGCTCTTGCCCTGGGCCTGGAAGTGTTTGGCGAGCTTGCCGATCGAGGTGGTCTTGCCGGAGCCATTGACGCCGGCGAGCATGATGATGGTCGGCTTGTGCGCGTTGATGTCGAGCGTCTGCTGCAGTGGCGTGAGCAGGCCTTCGAGCAGTTCCATCAGCACGCCCTTGAGCTGGTCGCCGGTTTCCAGCTTGTCGCGCTTCCAGCGCTTGCGCATTTCGTCGATCAGATACTGCGTCGCGTCGACGCCGCAATCGGCGGTGAGCAGCGTGGTCTCGATCTCGTCGAGCAGCTCGTCGTCGATCTTGCGGCGCGAGAAGAGGTCGGACATCACGTCGCCGACATCGGCGCCGAGCGTCGGACCGACGGCGGCGTTGAGCTTCGCGCGGGTCTTCGAGAGGCCGTCACGCAGGCGCACCGCCCACGAGCGTTGATCGACCGGCGCGTCGGGCGCGGGCGCGGCAGCGGCGCTAGGTGGTTGATCTGGAACCGGCGCGGGAGGGGCGACCGGCACCTCCGCCGCGGCCGGGACTGGCTGCGGCGTGGCGCTGTCGGCGGGTTTCTTCTTGAAGAAATCGAACATGGGAGCTTCCGTGGAGGCCGGGTGCGCGAGTGGCGCGCGCGCCCGTGTGCCGCTAATATGCTGCGCCCGCTGTAGCCTGCAGAGGCTGCGCCGGCAGGAAAATTCGACCCAGAAGTCTAGCAGATGCCCCCTTTCCATCCTGATGTCGCGGTGCCCGGAGTTGCCCGATGAGCCAGTTGCGCATCGTGGGTGGTCAATGGCGCTCGCGCCGGCTGCAAGTCGCGGACGTGCCCGGCCTGCGGCCCACGCCCGACCGCGTGCGCGAAACCCTGTTCAACTGGTTGGGGCAGGATCTGGATGGCTGGAAGTGTCTGGACCTCTTCGCCGGCAGTGGCGCGTTGGGCTTCGAGGCCGCCTCGCGCGGCGCGGCCGAGGTGCTGCTTGTTGAGCGTGATGCGGCTGCGTATGCTGTGTTGCAGCAGAATGCGCGGCTGCTCGGTGGCGACGCCCTGGTATGTCAGCGTGGCGATGCCTTGCGGCTGGTCGAGACGACACCGCGCCGCTTTGACCTGATCTTCCTGGACCCGCCTTTCCGCCAGCAGTGGCTGGAGCGCCTGGCACCGTCGCTGGAGCGGATTCTGGCCGACGACGGGTTTGTGTACGTCGAGGCAGAACACCCGGTCGAAACGCTGGGGGGCTTGCGTGCCGTCAAGGCCCGCAAGGCCGGACAGGTTCACTATCAACTACTTCAACGAGGCGACGCATGAGAGAACGCGTAGCGGTCTATCCGGGAACGTTCGATCCGCTCACGCGCGGCCATGAAGACTTGGTGCGTCGCGCTTCGCGCATGTTCGAACGCGTGATCGTCGCGGTGGCCGATAGCCGCGGCAAGCGTCCGATCTTCGAACTGGACGAACGTGTGGCGCTTGCGCGTGAAGTGCTGGCGGGCTATTCCAACGTCGAGGTGGACGGCTTCTCTGGCCTGCTGCTGGATTTCCTGAAGAAGCAGGATGCGCGCATCGTGCTGCGCGGCCTGCGGGCGGTGTCGGACTTCGAATACGAGTTCCAGATGGCGGGCATGAACCGCCGGCTGTATCCGGATGTCGAATACGTGTTCCTGACGCCGGCTGATGAATTCATGTTCCTGTCGGCGACGATGGTGCGCGAGATCGCGCTGCTCGGCGGCGATGTGAGCCAGTTCGTGCAACCGGCCGTGCAGGCGCGGTTGCGAGACAAGATTAGTGCCCTGAGAGGGTGAGGAAGAGGTAAAGATCCATGGCTTTGATGATTACTGACGAATGCATCAACTGCGACGTGTGCGAGCCCGAGTGCCCGAACAACGCGATTTCGCAAGGTGCCGAGATTTACGAGATCGATCCGAACAAGTGCACCGAGTGCGTCGGCCATTACGACGAGCCGCAGTGCCAGCAGGTGTGCCCGGTCGATTGCATTCCGCTCAACCCGGACCGCGTTGAGTCGAAGGATCAGTTGATGGACAAGTTCCTCAAGCTGACCGCTCAGAAATCCTGAGTCTCGCGGGGTTCGAAAGCAAAAAGGGCGACCTGATGGTCGCCCTTTCCATTGCTGGCAGCGGTTTTGCCGGAATCAGGCTGCGCGGGCAGGTGCCTCGGATTCGCTCAGTGCGCCGGTGATGCCGATCGCACCGGCGATGCCCTGTTCCAGGCGCGACAGATCAGAAAGCTGATGCAGCACAACGCGTTCGGCCTGGTCGAGTTCGGCGATCCGCTCTTCCAGCGTGCCGGTCGCCTCGTGGATGCGCTTGACGCTTTCGAGGCGACGCTTGAGCTGGATCTGGTATTCGCGCACCTGCGTTTCCAGCGGGCTCATCACCGCGCGCAACCACTGGTCGACGTCGCGGTTGGCCAGTTCGAAGGTACGCCGGGCTTCGAGCGCGATCGTGTCGAAGAAGCGTTGGGTAACCGTGCCCTTGCGATGCAGCACCATCGCGCCGACGTTGTTGAGCTGCTGGTTGAAGGCGGCGCGCAGGCGCTCGATTTCCTTCTCATAGCGCAGGGTCGAGAAGCTGGTCGGAGCGGCGAGCTTGAGCCCGTGCTCGATCGCGAACTTCTTGTACATCGTGTCGAGCATGCGCTGGATTTCGGTGACCTCGTCCGATGACTTGCGCAGGTTGCTGCGCAACTGGTCGAAGAAACTTTCCATCGCCTCGCGCAGACCGCGCGAGAAACTCGCATCCAGCATCGCTTCGCGGGTGCGGCGGGTTTCGTGACGCAGGGCATCCAGGCCCAGGTGCGCGTACAGGTTGTTCGACAGGCTGGTGAACACGCTGCGTGTGGCGTGATACTTCTGCAGCCCCTGTTCGAACTCCGACTTCTCGGCGCGCACCTTGCGCATCATGTATTCGATGACGCTGCGGTTCTTGCCGCGCAGTTCCGACAGCTCGCGCACCTGTTCCTGCACGCCGCGCAGGCGGGCGTTCAGCAGCTCGCGGGTGCGGCGGATGATCTCGCCTGTCTCGCCGCGTGCGTTGTCGCGCACGATTTCCTGCCGGGTCGGCAGCAGTTCGCTGGTGAGCGCGCTTTCCAGGGCTTCGATGCGGCTGCGATCGAGCAGATCCGGGTCGCGGGTGACCTTGGCCAGCAGCGCCTTCTGCGCCGACACCGGGAAGACCTGGTTTTCCGGCACCGATAGCGTATGCGCGACGCTGCTCACCTGGCCGCGGATCTCGTTGTTGATCTGCTGTTCCGAACGCAGGCCGTCCCACAGGCTGTCGATCTTGTTCAGCACCACCACGCGACCGCGCTGCTGGGCCTTGCCGGCGACGATGTGTTCCTGCCACACGGTCAGGTCGCTCTGCGTGACGCCGGTATCCACCGCAAGAATGAACAGCACGGCATGCGCATTGGGCAGCAGTGACAGCGTCAGCTCGGGTTCCGAGCCGATCGCGTTGAGGCCCGGGGTGTCGACGACGACCAGGCCTTGTTTGAGCAGCGGATGCGGGAACTGGATCAGCGCATGGCGCCATGCCGCGATTTCGACCTTGCCGTCGTCCTCGATCCGGGCGCCTTTCTTGCCGCTGGGGTCGACCGCGAAGCCGAGACGCTCGGCCTCGTCCGGCGGCACGCGTTTGGTTTCACCGACGCGCGACATCGCGCGCTGCATGCTTTCGGTCGACGAGACGTCGATCGGCACGGTGATCCATTCCTCGGCGTGGCGCTTGAATTCCTGCACGCTCGCACCGCGGCCGCGGGTTTCGATCGGCAGCAACCGGATCGACGGCGTCTGTCCGTTCTCCCACTGCAATTCGGTCGGGCACATTGTGGTGCGGCCGGCCGAAGAGGGCAGGATACGGTCGCCATAGTCGGCGAAGAACACGGCATTGATCAGTTCTGACTTACCGCGCGAAAATTCGGCGACGAAGGCGACGGTGAGCTTCTCGTCGCGCAGCCGTTCGAGCAGGTAGTTCAGACGCAGATCGGTCTGTGCATCGCCGACTTCGTTGCGCACGAGCCAGGTCTTGAGCTGCGCAATCGACTGGCCGACGCTGTCGCGCCACTCGGAGAACTCGGAAAAGCTGTCAGTCAGGTTCATGCCCGCTCCCGGGGGTGGAGATCCGTGGCGTCGGCCCCGGATGCGGTCCAGTTTGGATTTTGGCGAATTCCTTAAGCATAGCGAAATTCCCGTTCGCGCGGCGCGGCATCTCCGACGAACGGCAGGGTCGGCTGGGGGCGCGGTCTCAGGTCTGGCAGGCCGGGCACCAGAAGGTGCTGCGCTGACCCTGCGTGCGCTGGCGGATGGGTGTGCCGCAATGGCGGCAGGGCGATCCGGCGCGGCCGTACACGAAGGCTTCATGCTGGAAATAGCCCGGCGCGCCATCGCTGCCGACGAAGTCTCGCAGCGTGCTGCCGCCCGCCGCGATGGCGTCGAGCAGGGTGGCCTTGACGGCCTGTGCGAGGGAATCGCAGCGCGCGAGCGCAAGGCGCCCGGCGGGCGTCGTCGGCCGGATGCCGGCGCGGAAAAGGCTCTCGGAGGCGTAGATGTTGCCGACGCCGACCAGCGTGTGGGCGTCCATCAGGAACAGCTTGATCGGCGTCCGCCTTCCGCGACTGGCGCGGTGCAGCCACGTACCCGAGAAGTCGGCCGAGAGCGGCTCGATGCCCAGCGGCGCGATCAGCGAATGTTCTTCCGCCGGGCCGACGAACCAGTCGACGACGCCGAAGCGCCGCGGGTCGTGGTAGCGCAGCGCGGAATCGCCAAAGACGATGTCCACATGATCGTGCTTGCGCGGCGGAAGATCGCGCGGTACCACCCGCAGGCTGCCCGACATGCCCAGATGGATCAGCAGCACGCCGGTCTGCGCCTGCAATAACAAATACTTGCCGCGTCGCTGTACCTGATCGATGCGCTGTGAAGGCAGTTCCTCAGCAAGACTGTCGGGCACCGGACGCCGCATGCGCGCATCGCGGACGATCACCGCGGTGACGGTGCGGCCTTCCACCAGCGGCGCGATGCCGCGGCAGGTGGTTTCGACTTCGGGCAGTTCTGGCATCGTGGTGGGAAACTTGCCGGTGCAGGCAAGCTGATAACATCGGACGAACGCATGTTAATGCGCCTTGTCAGAATCGTATTTCCTGGACCGGAGTTTTCACCATGTCGTCGCGCCCGTTGTTGGTCTCCATTTCGCGCCTTGCGCTCGGCCTGTGCCTGGCGACCAGCGTGTCGGCCGCGCGCGCCGATGAAATGCAAGCGGACAGCGCGGCGCCGGAGGCCAAGGCGGCGGATCTGCCCAGTGCGCTGACGCCGCAGATCCTCTACCAGTTCCTGTTGTCGGAGATCGCCGGTGCGCGCGGCAATCTTGAACTGGCTTCGCAAGGCTACCTCGACCTGGCTCGCAAGACGCGCGACCCGCGTATCGCCCGTCGCGCCGCTGAAGTGGCGCTGTACGCCCGTCGGGTGCCCGACGCGCTGGAGGCCGCGCGGCTGTGGAGCGCGCTGGAGCCGGAAAACATGCAGGCGGTGCAGATGCTGGCAGGCCTGCTGGCGGGTGGCATGGGCCGGCTCGACGAACTGGAGCCGCAACTCGCACGCATCCTGTCGCGCAGCCCGGAGGGGCCGGCGAATCTGCTGATGGCCTTGAACGCCACGCTACAGCGCTACCCGGACAAGGTCGAAGTGCAGCGCAGCATCGATCGGCTGTCCGAGCCCTATCTCAAATTGCCTGAGGCGTATTTCGCCCGTGCGCATGCCGCCTTCAACGCAGGGGACAGCGAAACCGCCTTGCGCTTGCTGGAGCAGGCGCTCGAACGCAAGGCGGACTGGGAGCCCGCCGCCCTGCTCAAGGCGCAACTGCAGCAGCAGCAGGGGCGGGTCAAGGACGCCCTGGCGTTCCTCGATGCTTACCGGGCAAAGAATCCCAAGTCCTTCGATGCGCACCTGGCCTATGCCAGGCTGCTGGCGTCGGACCGGCAATACGCAGCATCCCGCAGCGAGTTCGAGAAACTTGTGAAGCTCGCACCGGATAACGGTGAGGTCGGCTACACCTACGCATTGCTGCTTTTGCAGGCGGGCGAACCGGCCGCGGCCGAAGCGGAATTCCAGCGCCTGCTCGTGCTGGGCAAGCCGGACCCCGATACGGTGCGGATGCAGATTGCGCAGTTGCAGGAGGAGCAGAAGCGGACGACCGAAGCGATCACTTCCTATCGTGCGATCACTGGCGGTGCGCAGCGCAATACCGCGTGGATTCGCGCGGCGCTTTTGCAGGCACGCGGCGGCGACGTCGCTGGCGCACGCGCGGAGCTGGCGCATCTGCGCCAGTCCTATCCGAAGGATGCAAATACCTTTTTGTTGGGCGAGGCGCAGATCCTGCGCGAAATCAACCGCCCTGCCGAGGCCTATGCGCTGCTGGATGCGGCCATCCGCAAGCAGCCGGACCAGACCGACCTGATCTACGACCGCGCACTGCTGGCCGAACGGCTGGGCAAGTTCGACGAGATGGAGCGCGACCTGCGCCGCCTGATCAAGCTCAAGCCCGACGAGGCGCAGTCCTACAACGCGCTGGGTTACTCGCTCGCCGACCGCAACATCCGTCTGGTCGAGGCGCAGGAACTGATCCGCAAGGCGCTCGACCTGGCGCCGGATGATGCCTTCATCCTCGATTCCATGGGCTGGGTGCTGTTCCGCAAGGGCGATCTCACCGCCGCCTACGAGAGCCTTAAGCGCGCGTTCGATTTGAGGCCCGATCCCGAGATCGCCGCGCACATCGGCGAAGTGCTGTGGCAGATGGGGCGCCGCGATGAAGCCCGCAAGACCTGGCAGGACTCACTGAACAGCCATCCGCAGAATGAGGAACTGGTCAAGGTCATCAAGCGTTTCTCTGAATGAGCCGTCTGTCACGTTTCTGCTGCGCGCTCTCTGCGCTGTTCCTGGCTGCTTGCGCTACAGCGCCTACCCAGGCGCCAACACTTCGTGCAGGCGACTTCGCGATGACCGGCCGGGTGCTGATCCGGCAGTCCGACCGTGCTGACGTGCTGCGGATCAACTGGGCGCATCTCGGCCCAGCCGACACGGTAAGACTCGAAACATCCCTTGGGCAGACTGTCGCGGAAATCTCGCTCACCCCGCAGCGTGCGCATGTGCGCCTGGGGGACGGCCGGGAATTCGAGGCGGCCGACGATGCTTCGCTGGCGCGCGAGGTCGTTGGCGTGCCGGTGCCCTTGCGGCGCTTCGCCGGATGGTTGCGTGCCGAACCGGGCGCAGGGGCGACCGGTGTGCTGTACGACGACGCCGGGCGTGTGAGCGCGATGGGCGAGGCGGGGTGGCAACTCAACTATTCGGGCTACGGCGCGCTGGAAGCGGTGCCGGGGCCGTCACTAATCGAAGCCAGAAAAGAGGACGTCGTGGTACGGGTGAAAATCGAAACCTGGTCGCGCGGGAGCGACGAATGAACGGGATTGCGGTAAAAGGGCGCGTCGCCCGCGTGCCGGCGCCGGGCAAGCTCAACCTGTTCCTGCACGTCGTGGGCCGTCGCCCGGATGGTTACCACTTGCTGCAAAGCGCCTTCCGACTGATCGACCGTTGCGACTGGATCACCTTGTCGCTGCGGGAAGACGGCGAGATCCGGCGCACCTCGACGCTGGAAGGCGTGCCGCCCGAGCAGGATCTCGTCGTGCGTGCCGCGCGCCTGCTGCAAAAGAAGGCCGGCGTGCGCGTCGGTGCCGACATTGACGTCGAGAAGGTGCTCCCGATGGGGGGCGGGCTGGGCGGCGGCAGTTCCGATGCGGCTGCGGTACTGCTCGCGCTCAACGTACTCTGGGGCGTCAATGCCGAGCGCGCGACACTGCAGGACTGGGCGCTTGAGCTAGGCGCAGACGTGCCGTTCTTCGTGTTCGGCCGCAGCGCCTTTGTCGAGGGCATCGGCGAACGGATCCAGCCGATGGAGCTCGAACCGGCGTGGTACGTGGTCGTCGAGCCCGGCGTCTCGGTGCCGACGGCAGAGATTTTTAGTGACGGGGATTTGACAAGAAATACCGAACCCATCATACTTGCGAGCTTTCCGGGATCGTCTACGCGGAACGATCTTCAGCCAGTTGTATGTCGTCGCTACCCTGCGGTAGCCGATGCGGTTGAAATGCTCGATGCGTTAGGTGAAGCTCGGATGAGTGGTTCTGGCGCCTGTGTTTTTCTGGCTTGTGAAAGCGAGTCCGAGGCTCAGGCGGTACTCGCAAAATTGCCCGAAGGCACGAAAGCCTGGGTGGCGCGAGGGTTGGACTGGCACCCGCTGCATGATTGGGCTGGGCCAGGGCGGTAAGTGAAGCGGTAAAGGTTTCTTGGGGAGTCGCCAAGTTGGTCAAGGCACCGGATTTTGATTCCGGCATTCGAAGGTTCGAATCCTTCTTCCCCAGCCAAACGCAGCGGGCAGGCCTAGGCCTGCCCGCTGTTTTTCTGTCGGTTTTCGTAACCGGCGGAGAGCGGTTGATACGCGGCGCATGGCGCGTCACGATTACTGAATTCTCCAACGCATAGGGGTCGATCATGGCTTTCGGCAGCCTGATGGTCTTTACGGGTAACGCCAATCCGAAGCTGGCGTCTGATGTGGTCAAGCGGCTTGGCATGTCGATCGGTGCGGCGACCGTGGGTCGTTTTTCCGATGGCGAGGTCAACGTCGAACTGCTGGAAAACGTCCGCGGCAAGGACGTCTTCATGCTGCAGTCGACCTGCTACCCGACCAACGACAACCTGATGGAGCTTCTGGTGATGACCGACGCGCTCAAGCGCGCATCGGCCGGTCGCATCACCGCCGCGATTCCTTACTTTGGCTATGCACGTCAGGATCGCCGCCCGCGCAGCGCGCGTGTGCCGATTACCGCCAAGGTGATCGCCAACATGCTGCAGGCTTCGGGTGTGCAGCGCGTGCTGACGGTCGATCTGCATGCCGACCAGATTCAGGGCTTCTTCGATATCCCGGTCGACAACATCTACTCGACCCCGGTGCTGCTCGACGACCTCGCGCGCCACCGTGGCGACGACCTGATGGTTGTGTCGCCGGACGTCGGCGGCGTGGTGCGCGCGCGCGCCTATGCGAAAAAGCTCGAATGCGATCTGGCGATCATCGACAAGCGTCGACCGAAGGCCAACGTGTCCGAAGTGATGAACATCATCGGCGACGTCAAGGGCCGTACCTGCGTGATCGTCGACGACATCGTCGATACCGCCGGCACGCTGTGCAAGGCGGCGCAGGCGCTCAAGGAAAACGGCGCGAACAAGGTGCTCGCCTACATCACGCACCCGGTGTTGTCGGGCGCTGCGGTGAGCCGGATTTCCGAGTCGGACCTCGACGAACTCGTCGTCACCGATACGATCCCGCTGCGTGAAGATGCGCGCGGCTGCAAGCGCATCCGCCAGATTTCGATCGGCGCCCTGCTTGCCGATACGATCATGCGGATCAACAACCAGCAGTCGGTCAGTTCGCTGTTTACCGACGAATAAGCAGTTTCTCTGGCAATGGCGCGGGTTACCGCGCCATTGCCTTTAACCAGCCACCCGTCTGGTCGCGGACGGGATCAGTGGAGTAACACCATGCAATTCATCATCAAAGCCGAGAAGCGCGTCGAACAAGGTACGGGTGCGAGCCGCCGCCTGCGTCGTGCTGGCAAGGCAGTCGGCATCATCTACGGTGGCGACAAGGCCCCGGTTCAAATCACCCTGGACCACAACGACCTGTTCCACGCGATGCGCAAGGAAGCCTTCCACGCTTCCGTGCTGACCATCGATGTCGATGGCACCAAGGAAACCGCGGTGCTGCGTGACACCCAGTGGCACGCCTACAAGCAGCAGATCCTGCACATCGATTTCCAGCGCGTCGACGCCACCCACAAGATGCACACCAAGGTGCCGCTGCACTTCGTGAATGCCGACATCGCCCCGGGCGTCAAGCTCGAAGGCGGCCTGGTGTCGCACGCGATCACCGAACTGGACGTCGAGTGCCTGCCGGGCGACCTGCCGGCCTTCATCGAAGTCGACCTGAAGGCACTGGTTGCTGGCGCGTCGATCCATGTTTCGGAACTCACCTACCCGGCTGGCGTGAAGCCGACCCTGGCTGGCGAGACCGT
The DNA here is from genome assembly GCF_014197015.1 of Niveibacterium umoris. Lineage (NCBI taxonomy): Bacteria > Pseudomonadati > Pseudomonadota > Betaproteobacteria > Rhodocyclales > Rhodocyclaceae > Niveibacterium > Niveibacterium umoris. The sequence continues at coordinate 2,607,665 of NZ_JACIET010000001.1, read as the reverse complement.
CGTGGCCTCGATCGTCAAGGGCAAGGGCGCCACCGAAGCCGCCGAAGGCGAAGCCCAGGCCTGAGCCTGAGCGACGCTGCCCCGGAGCACGCGGCCGGAGACCGGAGACGCATGACGCAAGTCGCGCCCAAACTGGTCGTCGGCCTCGGCAATCCGGGGCCGGAGTATGTCGAAACCCGGCACAACGCCGGGTTTTGGTTTTGTGAGCTGCTGGCGCGAGAGCTGGGTGTCACCCTGTCGCACGAGTCGCGCTTCCATGGTCTGGCCGGTAATGCGCGTTCCGCGGGCGTGTGGATTCTGCTGCCGCAGACCTTCATGAACCGCTCCGGCCAATCCGTAGGCGCCCTGGCGCGTTTTTACCGGATCCAGCCGAATGAAATCCTCGTCGTGCATGACGAGCTCGACATCCTTCCCGGACAGTTGAAGCTCAAATGCGGCGGCGGTAATGGCGGTCACAACGGCCTCAAGGACATTCAGGCGCATCTGGGCACGCCGGACTTCTGGCGCCTGCGCATCGGCATCGGCCACCCGGGAGATCGCAACCAGGTCGCGAACTTCGTGCTGCATCGCCCGCCGCGCGACGAGCAAACCCTGATCGACGAGTCGATCGGCCGCGCGCTTGATGCCTGGCCGAAGATGCTGGCCGGCGAGTGGGAGCGCGCAACCGCCGCAGTGAATACCAAACCGAAACCCAAAGCCTAGCCGCGCATTTCGCGGACGCACCCAGCCCGGTGCTTCCACGAAATTCGCGTTACGACCCGCAGGATTTGCGGGCCGCTTATGAAAGAGTCGAAACCATGAGCCTGAAATGCGGCATCGTCGGCCTGCCCAACGTCGGCAAGTCCACCCTCTTCAACGCGCTGACCAAGGCGGGCATCGCGGCCGAGAACTATCCGTTCTGCACAATCGAGCCGAACGTCGGCATCGTCGAAGTGCCGGATCCGCGTCTTGCGCAGCTCTCTGAAATCGTCAAGCCGCAAAAGATCCAGCCGGCGATCGTCGAGTTTGTCGACATCGCGGGGCTGGTTGCGGGCGCCTCGAAGGGCGAGGGGCTTGGCAACCAGTTCCTCGCCAACATCCGCGAGACCGATGCGATCGTGAACGTCGTCCGTTGTTTCGATGACGAGAATGTGGTGCATGTGAACGGCAAGGTCGACCCGATCGCCGATATCGAGACGATCGTCACCGAACTTGCGCTGGCGGATCTGTCTTCGGTCGAGAAAGCGATCCATCGCGAGAACAAGAAGGCCCGTTCCGGCGACAAGGATGCGCAGAAGCTGATCGCGGTACTTGAAAAGCTCCAGCCGCACCTGAACGAAGGCAAGCCGGCGCGCACGCTGGACCTCTCGGATGACGAGAAGGCCCTGATCAAGCCGCTGTGCCTGCTGACGATCAAGCCGGCGATGTACGTCGGCAACGTGCTCGAAGACGGCGCTGAGCACAACGCTTACCTCGACCGCTTGCGCGAGCACGCCGCCAAGGAAGGCGCACCCGTTGTCGCGCTGTGCGCGAAGATCGAGCAGGAACTCGCCGAATTGGAAGACGAGGACAAGATGGCCTTCCTCGCCGACCTCGGCTACGACGAGCCGGGCCTCAATCGCCTGATCCGCGTCGGCTACGACCTGCTTGGTCTGCAGACCTACTTCACCGCGGGTGTGAAGGAAGTGCGCGCGTGGACGATCCACAAGGGCGACACCGCGCCGCAGGCGGCCGGCGTCATCCACACCGACTTCGAGCGTGGATTCATCCGCGCGCAGACGATTGCCTTCGACGACTTCATCGCCTGCAAGGGCGAAGCGGGTGCCAAGGAAGCCGGCAAGATGCGCTCGGAAGGCAAGGAATACGTGGTCAAGGATGGCGACGTCTTGAACTTCCTGTTCAACGTTTAACGTCTAGTCCCGCCACGATTCGCCAAAACAAGGCGGATCGCACAAAAAGCCCCGCATGGCGTCTCGCTTGCGGGGCTTTTCATTGCCCGTGCTTGGGCGCGCTCACGCCAGTGCGGCGCGGGCCGGAAACGGACGCGGTGGTTCTCGCGAGCCGCCGGCGGTTTCAGGTTTCGTAATCTTCAAGCGCCGCTTCAAGTTCGTCGAACCGGTCTTCCAGCCATTCTTCCGCTGCGGCGGACGTGAGCCACTGGCGCAGGGCATCCTGATCCTCCCCCGACCAGGTGCATCGTTCGCTACCGAGGTCGGCCACAAGCAGGCCGGTCGCATTCGGGACGCCCGGCTCTTTTGCACCCACGGTCGGAATGAACTCGATCAGTTCGATCAGCGGCAACAAATCCATCGGCTCATGAACGCTTGTCTGGATCTCGGCAAGGGTTTCGGGGTCTGCGGCCAGAACGCGTTCAAAAACGCTGTCGGCGGAAAGGCCGATACGGCGACCACTCGGTAGTTGCGGCACGGCGTGCCTCCTGAGGTGCAAAAGGGAGAGCGTATCCCGATTCGATACTTTGGTTGCGACGCGAGGCGTATGGCCGGCTTGCCAAGCGAGTGATCGTGAGCGGGAGTGCCGTCCGCGCGGCCGGTGAATTGCGTTAGCCGGCGGCTTCGCGTGAGGCCGAGCGTGGCAGTCGCGGTGTAACGCCGTGACGCTTCAGTCCGTCTTCGCGCGAGTGGCGAACACCGCGCTGCGGCCGCCGAGGGCCTTGGCGCGGTACATGGCGGCGTCGGCGCGCTGCATCAGGGCTTCACCTGCACTGGCGTGTTCCGGGAAGAGGGCGATGCCGATCGACACGCCGAGCAGGTAGTCGCGCTGGTCGGATGTCACGGGTTCGCGCACCGTCGCGAGCACCTTCGCGGCGATCGCTTCGGCCGATTGCGCGCTATCGATGTCGGGCAGCAGCACCACGAATTCGTCGCCGCCCACGCGCGCGACGGTATCCGTGTCGCGCACCGCAAGGCGCAGGCGATGCGCGATCGTGGCCAGCACCGCATCGCCCACCGCGTGGCCGTCGGAATCGTTGATGATCTTGAAGTCGTCCAGATCCAGCAGCATCAATCCGACCAGACCGCCCTGTCGTTTCGACCGCGCGATGGCTTGTTCAAGCCGGTCCGAGAGCAGGCGGCGATTGGGCAGGCCGGTGAGCGGGTCGTGGTAGGCAAGGTGACGATAGCGTTCCGCGTTGCGCATGCGGTCGGTGATGTCGCTTGCGATGCCGTGGTAGCCGGCGAACTGGCCGTCTTCATCGAATACCGGGTTGCCGCTGGTCGAGAACCAAACGCGGCTGCCGTCCGGGCGGGAGACGTAGAAGACAAGATCGCGAAAGGGCAAGTGCGCGGCGAGTTGTGCCTTGTGCTCCTGCCATGCTTCCGGCGTGACGCCTTCGATCTTTGTCACTTCCCAGCGCCGCTTGCCGATGCAGTCCTGCAAGGCGGCGCCGATCCGGTCCATGCCCGCGCCCGAGAGTTGCGTGAAGCGCAGGTCGGCATCCTGCTCCCAGTAAAGGTCGGAAGACATCGAGATGAGTCGGCGGAAGCGCTCTTCGCTGACGCGTAGCGCACGTTCAGTCTCCAGCCGCTCGCTGATGTCCGAACCCATCCAGACCATGCCGGCGTCGGGATGCGCAGGGTCCACCGGCATGCCCGTCATCTCGCACGGGAAGGTGGTGCCGTCGCGTCGCCGCATGGGCGCGACGTAGGTGTATGCGCGCAAGGGCGTCGCGCTGCGCAGGGCTGCTTCGCTGTGGCGCGCCCAGTCGTCCGCATCCTGGTGCCAGACCCACATCGGACTGCCGATGACGTCTGACTCCGGGCAGCCCATCTGGTCGAGGAAGCGTTTGTTGCACTTGACGATGTGCGGCCCCTTCACCAGCACGATCGCCTCGGCTGCCGTGTCGAAGATCACCTGCTGTTCGCGTGCGAGGGCCTCGCTTTCGAGACGCCGCTGCAGTGTCCCGGTCAGCATCTGGTTGAACGCGGTGTGCAGGCCGAACAGCATCAGCAGGTAACCCAGCAGCCCCCAGCCTGCCAGCGGCAGGCTCGCGGGCGGCTGGATCAGCAGCAAGGCTACCGGCGGTGCGAGGCTCGGCAAGACAATGGTGAAGAAACTCAGCCGGCTGATGGCTTGCGTACCGGTGCTGGCGAGCGCGATCGTCATGACGATCAGCACGATTGGCCCGATATGCGCCAGCACCGAAGGGTTTGTTGCAAAGAAGACCGTGAGGCCCCAGCCGATGCCGGTCAGTGCGTTGCGTGCCTGGTAGAGATGCTCCAGGCGTTCGGCGGCCGGCGCATCCATGCCCGGCTTGCACATTGCGCGGGCGAAAGCCGCGTTCGACAGTACCAGCACCAGCATCACGCCCGCCCAGGCGAGAATCGCCGTGCGATCGGCCATGCCCCACAGCGTCGCCGCCATCATGATCACAGCGAGTGCGCCGGCCACACTTGCCAGACGGCAACTCTCGCCGAGCAGCACGACGCGCTCGACCAGCAGCCGCTGGGCGAGGGGGGTGTCGGTCTGGACGGGGCTGGTGGGCATTGTTGCGGTGGTAGAGTCTGGGCCGGAAGTATGCCGTCCTTGGCCCCACTCGCACATGTCTGCTTCGTATCCGCCTGCGCCAGCGATCACGACCGTTGGCAGATTCGCCCCTTCGCCGACCGGGCCGCTGCACTTCGGTTCGCTGGTGGCGGCCGTTGGCAGCTGGCTTGATGCCCGTTCGGCGGGCGGGCGCTGGCTACTGCGCATCGAGGATGTGGACACGCCACGTATCGTCCCGGGCGCCGACCGCGCGATCATGGACGACCTCGTCCGCTTCGGACTCGAATGGGATGGCGAGGTCGTCTGGCAGAGCCAGCGCTTCGATCGCTATGCCGATGCGCTGGAGCGGCTGCGCGCTGCGGGGCTGGTGTATGGCTGTGCCTGCTCGCGCAAGGAGATTGCAGATTCCAGCCTGACGCGGGCGCGAGATGGGGGCCTGCGCTACCCCGGCACCTGTCGCGACGGCCTTGCCGCGGGCCGCGTCGCGCGTGCGTGGCGGGTGCGCACGATGCCGGGTCAAGTGCGGTTCGACGATGGTCTGCAGGGTGAGCAAAGCGAAGACATTGAAGCCGAGGTGGGTGACTTCGTGCTGCTGCGCGCCGATGGCGTCTGGGCCTACCAGCTCGCGGTGGTGGTCGATGATGCGGAGCAGGGCATCAGCGACATCGTGCGCGGAGCGGACCTCCTCGACTCGACGCCACGCCAGATCTACCTGCAGCGCCTGCTCGGCTACCCGCAACCGCGCTACCTGCATCTGCCCGTTGCGACCAACTTGGCCGGCGAAAAGCTCTCGAAGCAGACCCTTGCGCGCGCGGTGGCCGGGCAGCCAACTGCTGCTGCGCTGGGTGCTGCGCTCGCTTTCCTCGGGCACGCCCCGCCGCGCGATCTTGATGGTGCGCCGGTGGCCGCGCTGCTTGATTGGGCTTGTGGCGCGTGGCGGCGTGACCGCTTGCCTGGGGCTCGGGTCATACAAGCGCCGATCGGCGTGTAAGGCGCGCCGCCGTTTCAGGCACTCGGCCCAGCCGGCCTAAACGGTCGCATGGTCGCTGTTGAACGTTCCGGAAGCGCGCAAGCGACCGGCAACCCAGCTTGCGGCCAAGGGCTGCGCGCCCAGTGCGTAGGCCAACTCCGCCGGCTCTCCGATGCGCCATAGCGCGAAATCTGCGCGCTGGCCAATCGCAAGTGTGCTGCGGTCCGCGAGGCCCATTGCACGCGCGGCTTCGCGCGTGATGCCGGCGAGGGCTTCCTGCGGGGTCAGGCGGAACAGCGTGCAGGCCATGTTCGCCGCGAGCAGCAGTGAGGTCAGTGGCGAGGTGCCGGGGTTGGCGTCGGTGGCGACGGCCATCGGCACGCCAGCGTCGCGCAGCGCGGCGATCGGCGGCAGCCTGGTTTCGCGCAGGCAGTAGAAGGCGCCGGGCAGCAGTACCGCGATGGTGCCGGCCCTTTTCATCGCGGCGATGCCGTCGTCCGAGAGCCATTCGAGATGATCCGCGGAGAGGCCGCGGTAGCGTGCGACCAGTGTGGCGCCCCCCTGATCCGAGAGCTGTTCGGCGTGCAGCTTCACCGGCAGGCCGAGCTTCGCGGCGGCGTTGAACACGCGGGCGGTCTGGTCGGGCGTGAAGGCGATGCGCTCGCAGAAGGCGTCGACCGCGTCGACCAGGCCTTCGCTGGCGAGCGCGGGCAGCATCCCGGTGCAGAGGTGGTCGACGTAGGCGTCGGCCTCGCCGGTGAACTCCGGTGGCAGCGCGTGGGCGCCGAGGAAGGTGGTGCGCACGGTGATGCCACGCAACTCGCCGATGCGACGCGCGACGCGCAGCATCTTGCGTTCGCTGGGCAGGTCCAGCCCGTAGCCGGATTTGATCTCCAGCGTGGTGACACCTTCGGCGAGCAGCGCATCGACACGCGGCAGGCTGGCGGCGAGCAGCGCGTCTTCGTCGGCCGCACGTGTCGCACGCACCGTGGAGAGGATGCCGCCACCGGCGCGGGCGATGTCTTCGTAGCTCGCGCCGTTGAGCCGGACCTCGAATTCGTTGGCGCGGTTGCCGGCGTAGACGAGGTGAGTGTGGCAATCGATCAGCCCCGGCGTCAGCCAGCCGCCGGTGCCGTCGTGCGTTGGCAGGGCGTTGAATTCACGAGGCAGATCCGATTCCGGCCCGAGCCAGGCGATGGTGCCGTCGCGCCACGCAAGTGCGGCGTTGCGGACAGTGCCGTAGCCCTCGCCGACGAAGCTCGCGAGATGGACGTTGCGCAGCAGTCCGTCCCGAACCGGCGCGTCGCTCACGGATGCGCCCCCGCGGCGATGCGGGCAACCAGCCGCGCCGCGACCCGCGCGGTGTGGGTGTCGATGTCCTGCGCGGGGTTCATCTCCGCGATGTCGGCGAGGCGCAGCTTGCCGCTGGCGAGCGCCGCGTCGATCAGGGGTTCGATGACTTCCATGGCGACGCCATGCGCCGAGGGCGCCGACACGCCGGGGGCGAGGCCGGGCGGCAGCACGTCGAGGCAGATGGTCAGGTACAGGTGGTCGACTTGCGCGAGGAAGGCATGCAGCGCAGCGAGCGCGGCGTGCAGCTTCGCAGCGCCCAGTTCTTCATCCAGCATCCAGCGCACGCCCAGTTGCTTCGCGCGCTCGAACAGCGCCGCGGTGTTGGCGAAGCGCGAGATGCCGAAGACGGTGTAGTGGAAGGGCCAGGTTTGCGCCGCGCAGGTTTCGGCGATCTGACGGAACGGGGTGCCGGAACTGGCGCGATCCGCGGCGCGCAGGTCGAAGTGCGCGTCGAAGTTCAGGATGCCGATGCGCGGCGTTTCGCTGCTGCGCTTCTTCAGCGCGGTGGCCAGCCCCATGAAGCTGCCGAAGGCGATCTCGTGACCGCCGCCGAGCCCGATCGGCAGGTGGCCGCGCTCGATCAGTTTCGCGATTTCGCCCGCGTAGTGGGCCTGCGCTGCTTCGAGCGCGTCGCCATCGCAATGCACGTCGCCGGCGTCGTAGAGCACCGAGGCCTCGGCGAGCGCGACGTTGGCCAGCGCACGGCGCAGGGCGGTGGGGCCGGCGGCAGCACCCGGGCGGCCGAGGTTGCGGCGCACGCCGGCGTCGCAGGCGAAACCGAGCAGCGCGACACCATGGCACTGCGTGGCATCGCCCAGCGGCTGCACCGCCTCATGCCAGCGCTGGCTGAAGTGCGCTTCGTGCGAGTCTTCGCGGCCCTGCCAGATGGCCGTGTCGAAGCCGGTATGCCGTACGCCCTCGGTGCTCATGGTTCAGCCCTCGATGGATGGCAGGAGATCGTGCGCCGCGTGATCGAAGATGCCGGAGAGCACCATGCGCTGCGCGGCTTCCAGATCGGGTGCGAGGTAGCGGTCGTCCGAATGGAAGGGCACCTCGGCGCGCAGTTGCGCATGCACCTTTTCCAGCGGCACCGAGGTCTTCATCGCGCGGTGGAAGTCGATGCCCTGCGCGGCGGCGAGCAACTCGATGCCGACGATGTGCGCGGTGTTCTTCGCCATGTCGGTCAGGCGCCGGCCGGCGAAGGTGGCCATCGAGACGTGGTCTTCCTGGTTCGCCGAGGTGGGCAGGCTGTCGACGCTGGCCGGGTGAGCAAGCGACTTGTTCTCCGACGCCAATGCCGCGGCGGTGACGTGCGCGATCATGAAGCCCGAGTGCAGGCCGGGGTTCGGGATCAGGAAGGCCGGCAGGCCGGAGAGCGAGGCGTCGATCAGCAGCGCGATGCGGCGTTCGGACAGCGCGCCGATCTCGGCGATCGCCAGCGCGAGCGTGTCTGCCGCAAAGGCCACCGGCTCCGCATGGAAGTTGCCGCCCGACAGCACCGACCAGTGGCCTTCGTGCTCGAAGATCAGCGGGTTGTCGGAGACCGCATTGGCTTCGATCGTCAGTGTGGTCACCGCGCCGCGCAGCAGATCCAGACATGCGCCCATCACCTGCGGCTGGCAGCGCAGCGAGTACGGGTCCTGCACGCGGTCGTCGTTGGTCAGATGCGACTGGCGGATCTCGGAGCCGGCGAGCAGCTCGCGGTAGCGCGCGGCGACGGCGATCTGCCCCGGCTGGCCGCGGACCTCGTGGATGCGGGCGTCGAAGGGTGCGTCGGAGCCGCGCGCGGCGTCCACCGACATCGCGCCGGCTGCAATCGCCGCGGCGAATACACGCTCGGCGAGGAACAGGCCCTGCAACGTCAACGCGGTCGAGGCCTGCGTGCCGTTGATCAGCGCGAGGCCTTCCTTCGCCGCGAGCTGGATCGGCGTGATGCCGGCTTCGCCCAGCGCGTCGGCCGCGTTGCGCTCGACGCCATCGACCCGCACGCGGCCTTCGCCCATCAGCGCCAGTGTCATGTGCGAGAGCGGCGCGAGGTCGCCCGAGGCGCCGACCGAACCCTTGCTCGGGATGCAGGGCAGGATGCCGGCGTTGTAGGCCTCGATCATCGTCTCCAGCACCAGCGGGCGGATGCCCGAGAAGCCGCGTGCGAGGCTCGCGATCTTCATCGCGAGGATCAGGCGCACAACGCCGTCGTCCATCAGCGGGCCGACGCCCACCGAATGCGAGCGGATCAGGTTGGTCTGCAGCGCTTCGAGCTGATCTTCCGCGATGTGCGTGTTGGCGAGCTTGCCGAAGCCGGTGTTGATGCCGTAGGCGGGCTTGCCGGCTTCCACGATGGTGCGCACCGCGGCGGCCGAGGCGCGCACCGGGCCCCAGGCGGCGGGGTCCAGCGCGAGACGGGCGCTGCCGTCCCACACCGCGCGCAGTTGCGGCATCGTGATCTGGCCGGGGACGAGGGTGATGGTCTTGGTCATGTCGGAATCCAGTGAGGGATGCAGGTCAGCCCAGCATCGGCAGGTTCAGGCCGCGCTCGCGGGCGCAGTCGCGGGCGATGTCGTAGCCGGCGTCGGCATGGCGCATCACGCCGCTGGCGGGGTCGTTCCACAGCACGCGTTCGAGGCGGCGCGCGGCGGCCTCGGTGCCGTCGGCGACGATCACGACGCCCGAGTGCTGCGAGTAGCCCATGCCGACGCCGCCGCCGTGGTGCAGCGACACCCAGGTCGCGCCGCCGGCGGTGTTGAGCAGGGCGTTGAGGAGCGGCCAGTCGGATACCGCGTCGCTGCCGTCGCGCATCGCTTCGGTCTCGCGGTTCGGGCTGGCGACCGAGCCGGTGTCGAGGTGGTCGCGGCCGATCACGATCGGCGCCTTCAGCTCACCGCGGGCGACCATCTCGTTGAAGGCGAGCCCGGCGATGTGCCGTTCGCCCAGACCCAGCCAGCAGATGCGCGCCGGCAGGCCCTGGAAGGCGATGCGCTCGCCGGCCATGTCGAGCCAGCGATGCACATGGTGGTTGTCGGGGAACAACTCCTTGATCTTGGCGTCGGTCTTGCGGATGTCTTCCGGGTCGCCCGACAGCGCCACCCAGCGGAATGGCCCCTTGCCTTCGCAGAACAGCGGGCGGATGTAGGCCGGCACGAAGCCGGGGAAGTCGAAGGCGTTCGCCACGCCTTCGTCCTTGGCGACCTGGCGGATGTTGTTGCCGTAGTCGACGACTGGCACGCCCATCGCCTGGAAGTCCAGCATTGCCTGCACGTGCACCGCGCAGCTCTTTGCGGCGGCGCGGCGCAGCGCTTCGTGCATGCCGGGGTCGCGCTGCGCGGCGCGCCACTGTTCGAGGCTCCAGCCGATCGGCAGGTAGCCGTTGATCAGGTCGTGCGCCGAGGTCTGGTCGGTCACGAGATCCGGTTTCACACCGCGGCGCACCAGCTCCGGCAGCACTTCGGCGGCGTTGCCCAGCAGGCCGATGGACACTGCCTCGCCGCGCGAGGTGTGCTGCGCGATCAGATCCAGCGCGTGGTCGAGATCGCGCGCCTGCACATCGAGGTAGCGGGTGCGCAGGCGGAAGTCGATGCGCGACTGCTGACACTCGATCATCAGCGAAGTGGCGCCGGCGAAGCTCGCCGCCAGCGGTTGCGCGCCGCCCATGCCGCCCAGCCCGGCAGAGAGGATCCAGCGGCCGCGCCAGGGGTTGGTCTCGCCTGAAGCGCCGTAATGCTGTCGCCCGGCCTCGGCGAAGGTCTCGTAGGTGCCCTGCACGATGCCCTGCGTGCCGATGTAGATCCAGCTGCCGGCCGTCATCTGGCCGTACATCATCAGGCCCTTGCGGTCGAGCTCGTGGAAGTGCTCCCAGGTCGCCCACTTGGGCACCAGATTGGAGTTGGCCAGCAGCACGCGCGGCGCATCGGCGTGGGTGCGGAACACGCCCACCGGCTTGCCCGATTGCACCAGCAGCGTCTCGTCGTCGGCGAGTGTCTGCAGCGACTTGAGGATCGTGTCGAAGCAGGTCCAGTCGCGCGCGGCACGGCCGATGCCGCCGTACACCACCAGCGCCTCCGGATTCTCGGCGACCTCCGGGTCGAGGTTGTTCTGGATCATCCGGAACGCCGCCTCGGTGAGCCAGCTGCGGCAGCTGCGCTCAGTGCCGCGCGGTGCGCGCACGACGCGGCCGGGGGCCAGACGGGGATCCTGTTCGGGGTGGGCGATGGGCATGAGGTACTCCGCGACTGCAAAAGTTGTCTATACATTTGTAGCGCAGGAAGGTGCTTTGCGCAAGAGTTGTCTATACAATTAAAGCGCGCCACCGACGGACCGATCCGGGCCCGGACGGCGGCGCTCCCTCCGGAATCCGATCGATGACGACACCGCGTACCCCGCCCCGCTACCAGCAGATCAAGGACGAGCTGCTTGCCCGCATCCGCGCCGGCGAATGGCAGGTGGGCGAGGCGATCCCGCCCGAGGAAGGGCTGGCGCGCGACTTCGGCGTGGCGCGGATGACGGTGAACCGCGCGTTGCGCGAACTGACCGAGGCCGGCGTGCTGACCCGTACCCGCGGCGCCGGCACCTTCGTTGCGCCACCACGGGTCGATGCGCCGCTGCTGGAAATCCGCAACATTGCTGAGGACATTGCCGCGCGCGGCCACACCCACACTGCGGAACTCTTCAGCCTCGCGCGCGGAGAGGCGGATGCCGCGCTCGCCGAGGCTTTCGAGTTGCCCCCGGGCGCGCCGCTGTTTCATTCGGTGCTGGTACATCGTGAGAACGGCCGGCCGATCCAGGTCGAGGACCGCTGGGTCAACGCCCGCATGGCGCCGGACTACCTGCAACTGGACTTCAGCGCCGAAACCCCGAACGCCTACCTCAGCCGTGTAGCGCCGCTTGCTGGGGCGCGATTCACGGTCGAGGCAAGGCTGGCACCGCGCGAGGTCGCGATCATGCTGGGTATCGAGGCCCGCATGCCTTGCTTGGTGATGCGCCGGAGCACACGCGGTGCTGCAGGAGTCGTCTCGGTCGCCACCCTGTGGCACCCGGGCGAAAGCTACCGCTTGGTGGGCGGGATCTGAACCGTCATGACCGTGCAATGAAGCGACCTCAGGTCGAGGCGCTGCTGCCTTCGGTAGTTCTTCAATGCGCCCCGAGCGCCCGCCCATACGGCAACGTCTGGCACCTCGAGGTGCAGGGCGCGGCGGGAACTGGGGTCGGAGGAAAAGCGCTCAAGCGAGCGCTGCCGCCACCTTTGCCTCCGCAGCCGTCACCCGATTCAACTGCGGCAGGTGATCGCGCCGTTGGTGGCTCAGAATGACGACAGGCCTATCCTGAGGTTCAGTGCCAAAGCGTATTTACGGAATTCAGTACGTCCGCATAGCTACCGTCCGTGGGGATGCTGCTGCCCGCCGGAATCGCGTAGCCGGCCATGGCGTCGACCAAGGCCTGCACATCGCCACTGCGGAGGCTGTAGTAGAAAAGCTCGAAGCGGTCGAGCTGATGATCGGCACCGGCAAACCAGTTTCGAACCGTGAGCGTGTCGCCCTTGTCTTCGAGGTTGGTCACGATCAGGTCATCGCTGCTGCGATTGAACCAGAGCGAGGAATTCTGGAGGAATTGCCCGAGGTCGAGGTATGCCCACTGTACCCCGTGCGTTGCGTTGTCGAGGCTGATGACATCGTTCGTGCCGTCCGGAGACAGAACGACGCCCACGTCCGACTGGTCGCCACCGCCGGTGATAAAGATCAGGTCCTCGCCGTCCCCGGGCTGGATCCTGTCGCTGTCGGTGAAGCCCCCCCCGCTTGCGACCAGTGTGTCGTTACCGGCGCCACCGAATAGTTCATCCCAGCCGCTACCGCCGTCGAGCCAGTCGTTGCCGTCCCCACCCCGGATGGTGTCAGAACCGTTGAAACCGAGCATCCGGTCATTCTCCGCGGACCCGACGAGAGAGTCCGTGTATTCCGTTCCGAACCAGACCGCCGGCTCTGTGTACGCCACCGTTTGCAGCGCGCCGTTGAATAGGATCGACTCGATCCGTCCGGCTGCATCCTGTCCGTTGATCGCGATGGCGTCCTTGCCATCCACCAGCACCATCAGGCCGTTTCCATTGAAGTGGGAGAAGCTGATCGCGCTGCCCGGCGCGCTGACTTCCAGCCGGTCTGTGGCGCCCCCTGCGTCGGTGATGCGGTCGAAGCCGTCGCCAATGGCCCAGCGATAGACGTCGTTGCCGGAGCCGCTGACCAGCTGGTCGTCGCCGGCGCCCCCGATCAGCGTGTTGTTACCGTCGCCGCCATCGAGCGAGTCGTTGCCGTCGCCGCCCAGCAGTGAGTCCGCGCCGTCGTTGCCCAGCAGCGAGTCCGTGCCGCTCTCGCCGAGCAGTGTGTCGTTCCCGACCCGTCCGAAGATCAGGTCATCGCCCTCGCCCCCGCGGATCGAATCGTTGCCAGCTGCGCCGTCCATCGTGTCGGCGAGGGACAACCCCACCAGCGTGTCGTTGCCGGCGTAACCGATCGATCGCAGCAGGGTGTCGGAGAAAACAACCTGGCGGCCCGCGAAAGAGACCGCTTCGATATTGCCGAAAGTGATGTCTTCGCCGGTGCTCGTGCTGACCATGCGCGTCGTGGTCGGGTTCAGGCGGGTGAACTGGTAATCCGCCTGCGTACCGAGGACCCACAGCAAGTCGACGGCGGTGTCCGCCGCGCCGTAAACCGTCGAGTCGTTCCCGCCGTCGACACGGATCACGCCTGCGTCGGTGCGGATGAAATCGGAGCCCGTGCCGCCGCTGATGCTGTCGTTGCCGCCGCCGCTCCAGAGTGCATCGTTGCCGGCGCCTCCGACCAGGGTGTCGGCGTCACTTCCCCCATCCAAATAGTCATTGCCATCGCCGCCGCTCAGGTAGTCTGACCCGACCATGCCTAAGAGTGTGTCCTTGCCAGCCAACCCGTACAGTGTGTCGTCGCCAGGCGCGCCCATAACGCTGTTGTCCAGGGCGTTCCCGCTGGCTTGCGCGCCGCGCCATCCGGTCAGCAGCACCAGGTCTTCAACGTTGGCGGCCAGGGTCGTGGAGGCGAGTACCGAATAGACCCGGTCGTGGTCACCGCCCTTGATATCTTCGAGGACGACGTCTGCCGAGTTATCCACGATGTAGGAGTCTGAGTCTGCGCCGCCCCGCATTGTGTCTGCGCCGGCGTGGCCGTCCAGCAGGTCGCTTCCGATGCCGCCCTCCAGATAATTGCCCGTGCCCGGCAGGGTATCGTCATTGCCGACCAGCAGCGATTCGGCGTTGATCGCGACGGTCTGACCGAGAACCGTAATCATGCGAGTTGAGGCCAAGACCGCGGGGCCGTGGTAAATCAGTCGTTCGACGCCGGACGCAAGGGTGTATTCGGACAACCCGCCTTCCAGCTGCACGGTATCGATACCCCCGGAAGCGCTCTCGATGACTCGCACGCCCTCATGGGCGACGAGGTAGGTGTCGTTGCCCCCGGCGCCGACCAGGACGTCGTTGAGCGCCGCGCTGGACAACGTGTCTGCTGCGGCTGTGCCGATGTTGATCGCGATTCCGGCTAGGTCGGCGGGCTTGATCCAGAGGTCGTCGTTCAGGGCGCCGGTCGCGGTGTCGGCCTGGTTGAAGTTGTCGAAGACGCCGTCGCCATCGAAGTAGAGGCGTTCGATGCCGGTGGCGATGATCTCGCCCTTGCCGCTGCGATCGATGATCCGGATCGAATTGGCGTCGGGGCGGCTGAAGGCGTAGTCCGAAACACGGCCATGCAGGTACAGCGTGTCGGTACTGGCGTCAGGTCCGCCGGGCGTGGCTGGGTCGGTGCCACCGTCGACAGTCACCAGGTCATAGCGATTCGTCGGCAAGGGGTTGCCCGAAGAATCGAGGATCGTGGATCGCAGCCCGACCTGGAGCCAGTCGCTGCCCGAGCCACCGATCAGCGTGTCATTGCCGTCGTCATCGATCAGGGTGTCGTTGCCGACGCCGCCATCGAGACGGTCATTGCCGCGGCCACCGATCAGCGTGTCGTTGCCGAGGCCTCCGCTCAGCGAGTCGTTGCCGGCGTCGCTTGCGATGAGGTTGGCGAGGGCGTTGCCGGTGCCGGTGAAGTTCCTGCTGCCGGCGTAGCTCAGTTCCTCGATGTTGGCGAGCGTCAGCGGGGCCAGGCTGTAGCTCGTCATGCTCTCGTTTACGCAGATGCGGTCGGTGCCTTCGCGCGCCTGTTCGACGATGCTGTCAGCGGCGCTGTCGACGTAGTACCAGTCGTTGCCGCTTCCGCCGGCCAGCGTGTCGAGACCCGCCCCGCCGACCAGTACGTCATTGCCGGCACTGCCACTGATGCTGTTTGCGAGTCCGTTGCCGGTCGCGAAGAAACTGACCGCCCGTGGTCCGGTCCAGATGGCGTCGTTGCTCTTGGGCAGGGCGGCCAGGTCGAGCACGACGGTCTGCGCGGCGTCGCCGATGAAGGAGAGCTTCTCCACATTGGCGGGCAGGCTGTACTCGCTGAGCGTGGTGCGGATCTCGTCCAGCCCCGCGCCGAGCAGTTCGTTCACCTTTACTCCGCCATGGCGGACGATGTAGGTGTCGTTGCCGCCGAGCCCGGCCAGGGTGTCGCCGTCTGCTCCGCTGGCCAGCAGGTCGTTGCCAGCTGTGCCGGTCTGGCGCGTCTGGAACAGTGACGCCAGCGCCAGCGCATCGCCGGTCGGGCTGGTGTCATCCGCCGGATCGCCGTCGGCGTCGAAGCGCACGAACTCGATGCCGCCGAGTTTGACGCTGGCCTGCCCCTTGTAGGACAGCACAAGGTCCGCGCCGACGAAACCGGTGATCGTGTAGTCGCTCTGCTGGCCGTAGAGGATGGCGGTGTCGCTGCCTTGCCCGCCATCGAGCACGTCCTGGTTGTGAGCGAGGAGATCGCTGGCCCGGTAGGCGCCTGGCGCCAGTGTGTCGTCTCCAAGGCCGCCACGGAGCGAGTCCGCGCCACCCGCACCGCCGAACAGCGTGTCGTTACCGGCGCCGCCGTCCAGCGTGTCATTGCCGTACCGGCCGCTGACGTAGTTGTCGCGATCGTTTCCCGTACCGCGGAATGCCGTCGACGCGCCATAGGCGAGTTGCAGGTTCTCGACGTCCGGCGCGCCGGCCAGCGAGTAGCTGCCGAGGCGGGTGAAGATGGTGTCGTTGCCGCCGGCCGCCCCGGATGCCTCCTGCACGACGTCTGCGAGCGAGTCGATAAAGTAATAGTCGTCGCCCAGACCCCCGGCGAGCGTGTCGTTGCCGGCGCCTCCGTCGAGCACGTCGTTGCCGTCACCGCCCGTGAGCAGGTTGGCCAGTCCATTGCCGATGCCGACGAACTCTGCCAGCACCGAAGGTGCGCCAGCATCAAAGCCTTCCCAGCCGGCGAGCGTGCTGCCGGCTGCAGCATGGGCGAGGCCGTTGCCCGTGTAGCGGAGCTGTTCGATGTTGTCCTGCAGCGTGAAGCGGATGCCGCTCGATTCGACGCGATCGATGCCGCCGGCTGCAGTCTCGATCAGCGTGACCGGGTCAGCACCAACAAGGTAGAGATCATCGCCATCGCCACCTTCCAGCGTGTCCGCGCCACCCTGGCCGTCGATCGTGTCTGCACCGCGCCCGCCCACCAGGTCGTTGGCGGCGCCGTCTCCGGCGATGCTGTCCGCCAGCGCTGAAGCCGTGAGGTTCTCGATACCGGCGAGCGTGTCGATGTCACCCCAGCCGTCGATCACGAGACCGGTGGAAAGATTGGCGATGATGCCCTGCCGGATCAGGCCGGCAGCGTCGTAGCCGTCATCGTCGTAGCTGGCCCGGTCGTTGCCGCCGTTGCCGGTGATCAGGTCTGCACCGCTGCCGCCGAAGAAGCCGTTGTCGCCCGCGCTGCCGATCAGGGTGTCATTGCCGCCGCGGCCAAAGACATAGCCGCCGGTACTGCCCAGCGTGACCGTGTCGCCGAACTGGGTGCCATGCGCATTCTCGATACCCGTCAGCGTGTCGCTGGTGCCGAAGCCGTCGTTTGAGACCACGCCGGTGTCGAGGTTGATGTCGGCGCCCTGGTTGCCGTACAGGTAGAAGACGACGTCGTCCCCCGCTCCGCCATCGATGAGGTTGGACCCGCTTCCGCCGTTGAGCCAGTCGTTGCCGTCGCCTCCGGAGAGGGTGTCATTGCCGGCGTCACCGTAGACGCTGTCGTTGCCTCCGCCACCTGCGAGTGACGCGCTCCCGACGCCAGCCGTGAGCAAGTCGTTGCCGCTGCCTCCCAATACCGCTTCGATGCTCCACAGCGTGTCGTTGCCGATCTCGGCGCCGGATGCGCTGCCGCTACCAAGCCGAACCGTCACGCCGCCCGTCGTGCGCGAATAGTCGGCAAGGTCGAAGCCACTGTTCCACGCGTAGTTCCAGCCGTGGGCCGGATCGGTGTCCACCGTCCAGTCTTCGTCGCCGACCATGAGGTCGTTCCCGGCGTCACCGACCAGCGTGTCGTTTCCTGCGCCACCCCACAGGGTGTCATTGCCGGTGCCGCCGATCAGCGAGTCATCACCGTCAAAACCTGCGATCTGGTCATCGCCGCCACGACCATCGATGGTGTCGTTGCCGGTGTGCTCCAGAAGGATCTGCACATAGCCATTCGGTCTCTGGATCTGGCGCACGCCTCCGGACAGCCAGTTGTTGTTCGCATTGCCCAGTATCTGGTCGTCGAAAGCACTGCCATTGGCGCCGTCGATGTCGATGAGCTTGTCCGTTTCGCTGCCGGAGGTCGCAGTGCCGGTGGCGAGATCGATCCGCACTGCGGCAACCGCTTCGGCGTAGCCGACGCCATCGTTGCCCTTGATGGTGTCGCCGCCTTCCAGCGTGTCATTGCCACCGGCGCCCGAGAACCAGTTGGCATGGGCGTTGCCGATGATGCGGTCGTTGCCGGAGGTGCCTCGCGCGTGATCGACGCGCAGGATCGTGTCTGTGCCTGCGTCGCCGAGGTACTGCGCCGTGGTGAGCGACAGGTTCAGCACGATGCCCTTCGAGAATCCGGAGTAGTCGACCCAGTTGCTGCCGCTGCCGCCGTCGATGTAATCGTTGCCGGCGCCGCCGGTCAGGTCATCATCGCCGGAGCCGCCAATGAGCGTGTCGTTGCCGTTGCCGCCGGACAGCTGGTTGAAATCGCCATCGCCGCCGGTCAGCGAATCGTTTCCATCCCCGCCATCCAGAACATCGCTGCCGTTGCCGCCGTTGAGCGTGTCATTACCGGCGTTGCCCGTCAGCGTGTCCGCGCCGTCGCCGCCGTCGAGGATGTTGTTCGCCGCGTCGCCCGCAATCTGGTCGTCCAGCGAGGAGCCGGTGATCGCTTCGATACCGGAGAGCGTGTCCACGTTGCCCCATCCGTCGGTGACCAGGCCGGCAGCAAGATCCGCCTGGATGCCCTGGGTGATCCCCCCTTGGGCGTCGTAGCCATCGTCGTCATAGCTCGCCCGATCGACCCCCGCGCCACCGACGAGGCTGTCTGCGCCGCTGCCGCCGACCAGCAGGTTGGTGCCGTCCCCCCCGATGATGGTGTCGTCTCCGGCTCGGCCGAAGGCATAGGTGCCGAGGTTGCCCAGCGTGATCTGGTCTGCGAACTGGGTGCCTTGGACGGCTTCCACGTTACGGATGGTTTCGGCGTTGCCGAAGCCGTCGTCGGCGACCATGCCGGTCGCAAGATTGACCTGCGCGCCGTTGGTGCCCCACAGGAAGAACGCCACATCTTCTCCGGCGCCGCCGTCCAGGGTGTCCGAGCCGGCATCGCCAAACAACCAGTCGTTGCCGTCGCCGCCCAGCAGGGAGTCGTTGTCATCGCCGCCGCGCAATGTGTCGTTGCCGGCAAGCCCAACCAGGGTATCGTTGCCAGATCCGCCGTTGAGAGAGTCGGCGGTGCTGCCTCCTGTGAGGAGGTCTGCGCCGGGCGTGCCGTCGATGGTGGTCACTTTGCTTGCTCCAGGGGGGGCGGCCGGGCTCTCGCATGGGAGCGGCCAGGGAAGAGGGTAAGCCGCAGCGGCGTCCTAGGTCGTAGATGCGGGAAATGTACCCGTTGTGCCGAGCGGCTCGGTGTTAATTCCTGCCGCAGGACGCTAGTGGTCAGCGCATTTTTGCCGCAATTGCTCCGGATCAAATCTCGTCTGCCGCCAAGAAGCGATACGGAGGGAGGTGGGACGTGTCAAATGATCCTGCGCCCCCTGAATCAATGGCGCAGGGTAGTGCTGATAAAGGCTCTCTGTCGCGGTGGGGCCGTTCCAGGTGATGGCAAGAGAAAGGCGGGCGTCAGCGGGTGCCATTCCGTGCGTCAAAGGCGTGAGGGTAGTCTGGCCATCGGGTTTGAAGTGTACGGTCGTGGGCGCTGGCGGCAGCGGACTTCTGCGTGTCTATCCAGTGAAGACGCTAGTTGCTTGATTGAAGGGCGCAGTCGTGTTCCCGTCACTGCGCTATGTGGCGGGGCTTCCGAGTGGATGCTGCGTTGCTTTGATGTCAAGCGTCGAGGCGATCGATCTGCCAATTGATGCCTTCGAAATCCGGCATCTCACACCCGTCATCGATGTCAATCTCGCGCAAGATCTGCTGTTGGAGTTTTCGCGCATCGATTCAGGCACCGAAGCATGCTTGGCGCGGTCCAACCCCAGGTTGTGTGTCTCTTGCGGGGCGCTTTCAAGGTCAAACCGCTCGACATCGTCGCGCGCCAAACGATCGCCGACAATCGCGAGGCGGTGGCGCTCAATCGGCGAGGAATAGCGGGTGAGCATGTTGCGACCATCAAACACGGCATGCAGGCTGCCCCGCTTGCGCAGATTGGGCCGATATCCGGCGGCAGCCATGGCGCTCGTCTGGTCCTGATCGGTTGCGCGGGCCCCGGACACGGTGCGGGTATACTCGCTGTCGTTCGTGGCGATGCCACTGTAAGTGAATTGCACCGCGATCGGGCTCGTGCAATGCCGCCCCTCTTCTCCGCCGGTCTGCCCGCCCTCTGCCATGCAGGACTTCTTTGCCCCCGCATTTCTAGACGCAATTCCACCCGCCCTGCGTGCGGTCCCCGAACACATTCGCGCGAAAACCGGCATCGCGGTGCGTGTGCAGGAGATCGACACAGCGTTTGCACGGCGCAACCCTTCTTTCGCGACCGCCTCTGCTGTTCTGGATATCGACCACCGCCAGCAATCGATCACACTGCGTGTGTCGCGGGCGGATTTGAGCCCGCGAATCATTTCCCATGAACTGATTCATCTGAAAAGAAACGTCATCGAATCGGTACCGAAATTCTTTCCGGTGGCATCGGCAAGCAATACCGACATTCAGGCGATCTACCTGCTCGAAAACGCATTGGAGCACCTGTTCGTGGTGCCGCAGGAAATGGCGGCTCACCCCGAAGCGCCGGTGCACTGGGCGCGGGACTATGCGACGCTTGTCGATGCGTCCAAAGGCAGTGGATTCGCGCTGTGCCTGCATTGGGTCTTCCTGCGCCTTGTGCTCCCGGATCACACGGCGCTTGCCGAAACCTGCGCAGCCCATCTCAACGTCTTGCAGGACCCCTACCTGATCCGGGTCGCCGAGTACCTCAGGCAGACGCTGCAGCTCGCGCTGCCCGACAAAGTGGCGATGCAGCAAACGCTACTGAAGGCAGTTGCCCCTGCGATCCGAGCCCAGATCGCCGTGGGGCGCTTTGCGATTCGAGACGGAAAGCTCGTGACAGAACGCTTGAGCGATGGAGTGTGGTGTCCGATTTAGCAGACACGCTTGGATTCAGGTTCACACAGGTGAATGCCGGATGGAAGACGGTGCGAATCACGCCTTTACTTGGGCTGCCGGTTGCTCGCAGCGATGATCTGCTGGATCTCCTTCGACTTGACCAGGCGTGAGATGGCCTCATTGATGGCTTTGACACTGATGCGTGGATGGTCTTTCAGCACCGCACACCGCCACGCGTAACGGTCGATGACAAAACCGCGGTCGGATGCGCGGCCTGGATCGCCAACGCGCGACCAGGCACACCCGCGCCGACACGAGCGGGATACGGATGGCGTGGGTCCGCAAGGCGCGATCAGGTGGGCGATGCGCACAAGTCCGTTGGCTACTCAGCCCACGGCTGCCAGCAATGGTTTGGTGAGCAACGATAAGGCAAGGTGCTGGCGCCCATGTTCATCGAAGTTTGCAGGTGCGAGCCATTGCTCGAACACGGCTTTCAGTGCAGGCCATTCGCCATCGATCACCGAATACCAGGTGGTGTCGCGGTTCCTGCCGCGATCGATGCGCGCCTGGCGGAAACAGCCTTCGTACGAGAAACCGAGCCGCTGTGCCGCGCGGCGCGAGGGTTCGTTGAGCGCGTTGCACTTCCACTCATAGCGTCGGTAACCCAACGTGAAGGCATGCTGCATCATCAGGAACATCGCCTCAGTGGCTGCGGGCTTGCCTTGCAGCAGGGGCGAGAAGTGCAGATGGCCCACCTCGATCGAGCCTGCCGCGGGGTCAATGCGCAGGTAGCTGCAGACGCCGACGGCGCATTCGGTCGTCAGATCAATGATCGCGTAGAAGCAGGGGTCGGTGCCGGCGGCGACGGATTCGAGCCAGGCGCGGTATTCGGTGAGGGTTGC
Organism: Niveibacterium umoris; assembly: GCF_014197015.1. Classification (NCBI taxonomy): domain Bacteria; kingdom Pseudomonadati; phylum Pseudomonadota; class Betaproteobacteria; order Rhodocyclales; family Rhodocyclaceae; genus Niveibacterium; species Niveibacterium umoris. The sequence continues at coordinate 2,586,262 of NZ_JACIET010000001.1, read as the reverse complement.
GAACGGCCCGTACGGCAGGTAGGTCCAGCTACGGCCATCCGCATCCAGCGCATCGGCCGCGAACAGCTGCGCAGCATGTCGTTCGGGCTCAAGTGGTTCGACGCGGCAGAAACGGCCCTGCAGGGTTACGCTGCCCGGTTGTGATGGGGGTGCCCAGCCGGGGACTTCGTCCCCCACGGGTTGGCCGAGATGATTGATGGCGACGGGCATGTGGCGGACTCGTGAATTTGCGGGTGTAACCGCAGTGTACGGGCCGCCAGTGGGTTGCGGAAGTTCGCGTGCTCGTTGGGCCTAAGGTGCCGGGTTGTTGGTGCGCCGCCCGACGCGGCAGGCGCCTTGTTCAGCGACAGGTCTCAAATGAGTCCGAGTTCGCGCAGCAGCCGTGTGTTGTTGCGGGCGAAAGTGGTCTCAGGGATGCCCAGTTCGTAGACCGATCCGCTGCGGGTGCGGATGCGGCGGGATTCGGCGTCGATATCGACAACCGTGCTGGTCCGGCCGGCGGCAGTGCGCACGATCGCGCCGATGATGCCGGTGGTGGATTCCTGGCCCGGCAGGTGGTCGAGCCACCAGCCATTGAGCCGCTGCTTGGCGGGGGTTGAGCGCAGCGAGCTGAAGGTCACCGCATTGCTCCATGTGTCTTCGAAGGCACGCTCGATTTCGTCGATACGGAATTGCAGGGTGGTGGTGTCGGCAAAGGACGGGACTGCGTCGGATACCATGTCTTGTGGGGCTGCATGCGTTTGGGGGATGGCCCACAGCATAGTCGTCCGGTGCCGCGGCACCCCGCGCACTTTTCCACGTGCATGCCACAGCAACTGTCAAAAATCGTCACTTGGGGGAAGGCTGCGGATGACATCGTTCGCGGTACACGATGGCGAGCCTGGTGCCAGGAGTCGACGACTTTCATGGCGGCGCGAGGAATGATTGCTTGCCGCAGCGAAGTGCTGATACACGCAAATCGGACTTCGTTGGCCGTTGCACGGTGCGTGCCGGCGCAAATGATTCCGGCAACGCCAAGCGCAGAGTGAAGGCGTATTCTGCTGTGCCCGACAACGCGAGTTCTCTTCCATGCAGATCTGGGTCGATGCCGACGCCTGCCCGCGCGTGATCCGCGACATCCTGTTCCGCGCCGCTACCCGCACTGCGATACCGGTAACGTTGATCGCCAACCAGATGATCAGCGTGCCGCCATCGCCGCACATCCGGTCACTGCAGGTGCCCAAGGGCTTCGACGTGGCGGATGACGAGATCGCGCAGCGCGTGTCGCCCGGCGATCTCGTGATCACCGCAGACATCCCGCTTGCCTCGCAGGTGATCGAGCGGGGCGGCCTGGTGCTGGATCCGCGCGGCGAACGATTGACGAAGGAGAACATCCGCGAGCGCCTGTCGATGCGCGACTTCATGCAAGGGCTGCGCGATTCGGGCGTGGAAACCGGTGGGCCTTCAGGCTTCTCGGCGGCAGATACGCGGGCGTTCGGTGCGGCGCTGGATCGTTTGCTCGCGCAGCGGCCACGTCAGACTTGAACGCGGGCTAACGTATCGACCTGTTGGAGCAGGGACGCAATCGGTGCGTCCGACCACAGTTGAACTTCGATGTACTTCTCGAAGGGTTTCAGGTGGTAGTCAGCGTGGCCCGCATCCGGCTCGTCGGCCGGCAATCCATATTGCGCCACGACTTCCTCCAGCGCTTCGAGCCGGAACACCTGGCCGTGGTAGGGGCGTGCCACGTGTGGTAGCCCGAATTGCGGCCCGAAGCCCATCGCGGTGAAGCTGTCCGGATAGGTGAAGCTGAGTTGATCGGCTGGCAACGCGTTGAGCGCGAGCGAGATGGCGCGGGTATCTGCCGCGAGTCTGCGAAACCACTCGCTGGATCCGAGTACGAAGTAGTGCGGTGACTGCCGTTCAGGCCGCCCGCCGGCGGCGACAAACAACTCGTGCATCCGCGCCTCGGTGAGCCGACGTAGCTGCATGTACCGCCGTCCGAAGAAGCGCTGGTAGCCCGCATCGGCGCTGCGTCGTGCGTTGAGTTCATCCAATACCTGCTGCAGCGCATCGTCCGCCAGGTCCGACAGGTTCAGGAAGGGGCGGCGATCCGCGAGGTGGTAGTGCGTGATGTGTGTTGGTGTCATGTGGCGGTGGCTCTGTTCGGCGGCCATTCAGTCAGCTGACGTAGCCGGTGCGTAGCGCGTATGCCCATTCGGGCCGGCCATTGGCTTCGGCGAGCCGCGCCATCGGTTCAAAGTCGTAGGGCACGGCGTGCAGCGACAGATGCCATGCGCCGTCCCTTAGTGCGGCAATGGCATAGCGGGCATCGGGCGAGCCGGTCTCGATCTTGTGCGGGTGTGGGTATTCGCCGCGAAACGCCTGCAACCCGACGCTGCCGGGGTTGAGCAGCCACTGCCGGCCGATCCGGAGAATGCGCGGCATGTGCGAATGCCCGCAGGCGACCAGGGGTGAGCGCTGCGCGCCAAGTCGTGCGTGGATCTCTTCGGCGGTGGCGATGCGCGCGCCAGCGGGCGTGAGCGTCTCGAAGAAGTATTCCAGGTCGCTCGCTGGTGTGCCGTGGCAGACGAACACCTCTGGCTGCAGTTGCAGGCTGCCGGGCTGGCTGCGCATCCACGCGAACTCGGCTTCGCCGAGTCGGGCGTATGCGTGGGCGTCGGACGCGCCTTGGTGCGCCGGCGCCTCGGTCAGCAATTGGCGCTCGTGGTTGCCGGCGAGCGTGGGCCAGCCGGCGGCGATCAGATAGTGCGCGGTTTCGCGCGGCAGCAAGGGGCCGGACAGGCTGTCCCCAAGATTCACGATCATGTCTGCGCCGCGCCGATGGATGTCGGCGACGACCGCCTCCAGTGCGGGCAGGTTGCCGTGGATGTCTGACACAAACGCGATACGCATGGCGCCCTAGATCTGCCGTTCACCCGGCAATGCGGTGGGTAAGTTCGCAAGGGTAGCGGGGGTGGGCCGCAGGTGAAAGTGGCGAGCGCTGGTCTGCGCCGTGTCAAAAGTCCGCGATTCGTTCGTCATCGCTGCCGACAGCGCCGTCGCCCTGAGACTAGACTACGGGCCAGACAGGCTACGCGGTGCCTCGATGTGCTGCAGGTCCTGTGCGTGGTGGCTCGTCCGCCGCGCCCGCGCCGCCGGTTGGCGTGGCCTCAAACGCCTGCGCAAATGAACCTCGCCTCCGGATCAAAGCACCGAAGGCGACTCGGATTACGTCCGGATCTCGCCCCGCCGCGGTGCCTCACACGCGCCGCGTGAGCGGCCGGCCCGGCACCGCCATTTGCGAACAGGAGAAACCATGCGTTTGAGAGTGTTGCGTTCGGCCAGCCTGCTGGCGCTGTTGTTGCTCGCTGCATGTGGTGGCGGCGGAGATGGCGCCGGTACCGTTACCCCGCCGATTGCGGGCGATACGATCACCGTGACGCAGGAGAAGCTGGCCACCCCGGTCGACGGCGCATCGAACTACCTGCTCTATCTGCCCAAAGGCTATGGCGATGACGCCCCGGCGAAATGGCCGCTGATCATCTATCTGCACGGCTCGCAGCCGTTTTCTGGCCTCGTGCTCAGCAGCCTGAGTCAGCAGGGCATCATGGGTTACATGAAGGACAACCACAAAGGTTTGCCCGCGATCGTCGTGCAACCCCAGCAGGATGTGAACACCCACGGGCACAAGGTGGATTGGCACGATCCGGCTTTCATCGACAGGGTGATCCGCGACGTGGAGCAGCGCTTCGCGGTGGACAAGACCCGCGTCAGTATCACCGGCGGCAGTCTGGGCGGTTTCGGTTCATGGAGCATGGTGCTCGCTTACCCCAAGCGCTTTGCGGCAGTGATGCCCGTGGTGGGGGGGCTGTCGAACGATACGGACTCCTACGATCGTCACTTGCCGATCACGACCGAAGCGGACTGGGGCGGTAGCTTTGCACGCATCGTTGCAACGCCAATGCGCGTGTATGCAGGCGTTCCTGACGCGAACGTGCCGATCGCCTGGGCGCGCAATCCGGTCGCGATCCTGCGCGCAGCGGGCGGCACGCCCGACTATCACGAGACCAACAAGGGGCACGGCGATACGCAAGTGGAAGCGCTGCAAGCGGAGCCGATTGGCTGGATGATCGCGCAATCGCGCCCGGACGCCAGCGAGGAGACGACGCCGATCAATGCGGCGGACTACGTCGGCACCTATCGTGCTGCGAACAACCTGACGGTGACGATGAGCATGGCCGGTGACCGACTGATGCTTGGGTTCTCCGACGGCCGTCTGCCAATGAGCTTTCTGCCGATTGGCGACGACCGCTTCATGGCGGAGTGGATGATGCGCGCGAAGCGGGACAGCGCCGGCACGGTGAAGTGTTTTGTCACGCCGATGCTGATGTTGGCGGATCTGGTGCGCGACGGCGCGACCGAAAGCTGTAACTGATCGAAGTGAGGGCTAGTGCTGATGCACGGTAAGACCATTCAAGCGCGCCGCTGGGCGGCGCTCACCAGCGCGTGCTGCGTATTGCTTGCAGGCTGCGGTGGTGGCGGGGCAAGCGCTGCTGCGCCGACGCCGCCGGCGCCAGCGGAAGCGAGCTACTTCCCGTCGGCGACGCCTCAGCTTCGTCTGAGCCAGAACGGCCGCCAGGTGATGCTGACGCTGCTGCGTGACGACATGCTGCATGTTGCCTACAGCGCACAGATTGAGCCGGGCACGCCCTTCATGTCTCCGATGGTGGCGCCGCGCAGTTTCAGCGGGCCGGCCAGCTATACCTGGGATCCGGACGCCAAGCGCCTCACCACGACCGAGCTTGTTGTCGAACTCGACCAGGGCTGTTGGCGCGTTTCAGCCAGGCAGCCCGAAACGCGCGTGCTGACCAGGCTTTGCGTGGGCGACTGGCAGGCGAGCGGGCTCACGCTGACGATGTCGGGCGAGGGCGCGACCGATGTGCTGGGGCTCGGCGAACAACTCGCCAACGGCGGCCGCAAGGCGCCCTCCTGGCTGGGTTCGACGCGTGTACCGGCGAGCCAGTACGGCAACGCGATGACCTATTCCGACATCTCGGCCTCGGGCGACATGCAGGTACCGGTGGCCTATGTGCTGGGCGAGGGGCAGCGCAACTGGGGCTTCTTCGTCGACTCGGCGTATCCGCTGCGCTTCGACTTCCGCGCCGCGACGTGGACGTTGCAAAGCCCGTCGCCTTCGCTCGGGATGTTCGTATTCACCGGCGCCGATCTGCCCGATCTGCGGCGCGATTACCTGTCGCTGACCGGCACGCCCCCGGTGCCGCCCCTGAAGGCCTTCGGCCTCTGGATATCGGAGTACGGCTACGACAACTGGGCGGAGCTCGACGACAAGCTGACCACGTTGCGCGGCAAGGGTTATCCGGTCGATGGCGCGGTGCTTGACCTGCAGTGGTTCGGCGGCATCAACAGCGGCTCGCAGACGACCTCGATGGGCAAGCTGAGCTGGGATACCGCCAAGTTCCCGAACCCCGCCGGCAAGCTCGCGGGCTACGCGGCGAGCGGCGTCGGCACGATCCTGATCGAGGAAAGCTACATCGGAGGTGCGCTGCCGGAGTTCCGCAAACTGGCCGACCAACGCTACCTGGCAATGGATTGTGCGCCGCCTTGCACCGACGCCACGGTCTATTCCAGCAACCCGTGGTGGGGCATTGGCGGCATGATCGACTGGTCCAATCCCGGCGCCGGCACCTGGTGGCACGACGCCAAGCGCGTGGCACTGATCAATGATGGCGTGATGGGGCACTGGACCGACCTGGGCGAGCCGGAAATGTTCAGCGCTGCGTCGCAGTACTTCGGCATCGACTGGTACGGCGCGCATCCCACACGCCATGCCGATGTGCATAACCTGCTCAACTTCTTCTGGAGCCGCAGCATTGCGAGCGACACGGCACGCACCCATCCGCAGCGCCGGCCGTGGATACTCAGCCGCTCTGGTGCGGCCGGCAGCCAACGTTTCGGCGTGGCGATGTGGTCCGGCGATGTGCAGTCCTCGTTCGCTGCACTTGGCGCACAGATGACCGCGCAGACGAACATGAGCCTCTCGGGCTTCGACTACTACGGCTCCGATGTTGGCGGTTTCGATCGTGCCGGCATGAGCGGCGCGCCGCTCTCGAAGCTCTACACCCGCTGGTTCGCCACCAGTGCGCTGCTCGATGTGCCGCTGCGCCCGCATGTGGAGAACCTCTGCAATTGCACCGAGACCGCACCGGACCGCATCGGCGATGCCGCCAGCAACCTCGCTGCGCTCCAGCTTCGCTACCGGCTGGTGCCCTATCTCTACGGTCTGGCCCATGCCGCACACGACAACGGCGACGCGGTGTTCCCGCCGCTTGCCTATCACTTCCAGCAAGACAAACAGGCACGCAGCGTCGTCACCACCAAGATGGTCGGCCCCTGGCTGCTGTTCGGCGCACCGAGTGGGCCCGACGCGACGATGGGTGTCTATCTGCCCACTGGAACCTGGACCGACTTCAATGCACCGGACCGACGTGTCGATTCGAAAGGCGCATTCAGCCAGGAGAACCTGCTGGTGGCGAACCTGCTGCGCGCACCGATTTTCTTGCGTGAGGGGGCGATCGTGCCGATGCTGCGCGAGGCGCCCGCCCACCTGGGTGACCCGCGCGGCCGCGACATCCACTGGTTCAACGATCTGCTGATCCGGGTCGTGCCGGCGGCAGCGGAAAGCCGCTTCGTACTGGTCGAGGACGATGGCATCACGCGTGCCTACGAGGGCGGTCGCTCCGCGCGCACGACCCTGGTCGCGAGCCGGTCCGACACCGCTGTGCGCTTCACGCTGACGCCCGATAACCGCAGCGGCGCCACCGCAACGCGCCGTATGACGCTGGAGTTCCTGCTCGCCAACGCTGCTGTCCGCGAGGTCAGGGTGGGCGGCCAGGTGTTGGCGGCGAAAGTGGCGGGCACTGCGGGGCCGGGCTGGTACGCGAGCGCCGGCGGGGTCACGCTTGAACTGGGCGATCGCAGCGTCGACGCGGCGCTCGACGTTGGTCTCATGTTTTGATGCGGCGGCATGCCAGATGCGCTGATGAGGCGCGGAATCCGATACCGGGCAGGGCCCTGCTTGTGCTTCATGGCGCGCGGGCCGATTCTCGCGCCGAGGCCAGCATTTTTGCCTCGCCAGCGACGCAGCGCCCGGCGACAATCCGCCAGCGTTACGCTTCGCGCGATAGAGCGATTACCTTGAGAGTCCAGCGAGAAAGTACATGACCACCGAATACCAGAAACCCACCGCAGCATTCGTCGGCGCTTCCTGGGCCGCGCTCTTCCTCGGCGTGGGCGCCTTTGTCGCAGGCTTGTGGAATGCGCAGATGCAACTCAACGAAAAGGGCTACTACTTCACCGTGATCATGTACGGCCTGTTCTCGGCGGTGTCGCTGCAGAAGTGCGTTCGAGACCGGCTTGAAGGCATCCCGGTCACCGGCATCTATTACGGCCTGGCCTGGGTGTCGGTGGCGCTGTCGATCCTGCTGCTCGCGGTCGGGCTGTGGAACGCGACGCTCGCACCGAGCGAAAAGGGCTTCTACGGCATGGCCTTCGCGCTGAGCCTGTTCGCGGCGGTGGCGGTACAGAAGAACACCCGCGACAGCCGCCACGATTACACCCACAAGGAAGAGAACCTCTGACCTTCCCTCTCCGGCGCGTTACATCTGCCGGAACAGGTGCACATAGCTGCGCGACACGGTCAGGGTTTCGGGTCGGCCGGCCAGCTTGAGCAAGACGCGGCCGTTGCCGTCCGGTCGCGCGCTCTGCACATGGCGCAGGTTCACGATCATGCCGCGGTGCACCTGCTGGAAGTCGGCCGGATTGAGCTGGTCGATCAGGTCCTTGAGCGGTGTGCGGATCAGTGATTCACCTTCCTGGGTGAAGACCGCGACGTACTTGTCGGTGGCGGCAAAGTAAATGACGTCGGCAATCGGAATCAGCTTGACCGTCTCGCCGACCGCTGCGCGCACCCAGTTCAGGTGGGCCGCGGGCTGCGGTGCGATCTGCCGTTGCACGGCGGCGATGAGCGCCGACAGATCCTGCGCCGGTGCGGGCGCGGACAGGCGTTTCTGCAGTTTGCCGAGGGTCTGCGCGAGCCGCTCGACGTTGAGGGGTTTGAGCAGGTAATCCACCGCCTCGCGTTCAAAGGCTTCGATCGCGAAGTTGTCGTAGGCGGTGACGAACACGAACAACGGCGCCTTGCCCGCAGCGACCAGCGCTTGCGCGACGGCCATGCCGGACTGCCCGGGCATGCGGATGTCGAGAAAGGCGATGTCGGGCTGATGTGTCTGGCAGGCCGCAAGGGCGGCGTCGCCATCGGCCGCTTCGGCGACGATCTGCAGTTCGGGCCAAAGGCGCCGCAGTTCGTCGACCAGCTCTGCGCGCAGCAGCGGTTCGTCGTCGGCAACGATGGCGCGGGCTGGTCGGGTCATGCGTGTCCTCCTGCAAGTGAAGTGCGCGGTATCCGGATCACCGCGCGCACGCCGCCTTCGACAGGGCTCTCGATCGACAGCCGCGCGGCGCTGCCGTACAGCGTGGCAAGCCTGGCGTGAACGTTTTCCAGGCCGACGCCGGTGCCTTGCGATGGCGTGGCCCCAAAGCCCGCACCGGTATCGGTGACGCTGAGCACCACGCCGTCTTCCGCCGTTTCGCCCTTCAGCGCGACGCGTACCGTGCCGGCCTTGGGCTCGACGCCGTGGGTGATGGCGTTTTCCACCAGCGGTTGCAGCAGCAGGGGCGGCAGGTGCATGTCGCGCAGCGCGGGGTCGATGGCGACGTCGACTTCGAGCCGCCCGCCCATGCGGATGCGCTGGATGTCGAGGTAGGCGGCGAGCAGGTCGAACTCCTGACCGAGCGTCGTTTCGCCCTGCCGTGACGCCTTGAGCGTGGCGCGCAGCCATTCGATCAGGCGGTCGAGCAACTGGCGTGCGAGCTCCGGATCGCGCCCGATCAGGCTGCGCAGGTTGGCCAGTGTGTTGAACAGGAAATGCGGCTCGATCTGCGCTTGCAGCGCGGTGAGTTGGGCCGCTGCGCTCGCCCGTTCTGCAGCGAGGCGCCGCGCCTCGGCATTGGCGGCCTGTTCGCGTAGCTCTGCGGCCTGGCGTTCTTCGCGTTCGCGCCACCAGATGATCGCGAAGCTCAGCAGACTCGCCGCGATGCTGAACCCGCCAACCAGGCGCCACCCCGCAGGTGGCATGGACAACACCGCGGCGACGGGAAGGCCGAGGATCAGCGCGGCCATACACATGCCGCCAACCACTCCGGCCGCGATGCTGGTGATGCGCAGCAGGTAGCGGGGCAGCCGGTACGGCACAAAGCCGCACAGCAGCGACGCGGTGAGCACGAGCAGGCCGATGCACTGGCTGAAGACGAAGCTGTGCCCGTAGGAATGGCCGCTGATCGCGGTCCACGCCGCTGCGAATACCGCATTTAGGGGCACGGCAAGCAGGTAACGGCGCAGCGTGAAGATCGGCTGCGGGGCTGTGCAGGGCTCTGGCAGGAACATGGTCATCATTGAATCATGCCCCGAAAAACCACAGATTGAGCAGTCGCCCGGACGAGAAGGCGAAGGCCCCGGCAATCACAAGCGCGAGGCTCAGCGTGAGCATGGCGCGCCCATGGCCGCGCCGGTCGAGCGTCGCAGCGTCGCGCAGCCCGCCGCTGACACCCCACAGCGTCGCCGGTACCAACAGGTGGATGCCACTGAAACTGCCTTTGGTCTGGATCCAGATCGCGCTGATGGCGAGCACCACCATGGCATGCAGCCAGACGCGGCCGATCGCGCGGTGTGCTGCGTCGCCCTTGCGCCGCAGCAGCATGATCGGTAGCAGGCCAAGCGCCAGAGCGGCTGCGCACAGGTGGATCAGGATCGGTATCGGTTGGCCCAACAAACCGCGCCCGACGTCGCCGCCAAGCGTGATGCCGCTCGCTGCGCAAAGCACTGCGGTAAGCGTCGAGGTGATCAACCACGGCGCGGCGTTGATGACAGCAGGGCGGGCTTGGGTGGCGCTGAGCGAGTGGGTCGTCATCTTGGGGATCTCGATTGCCTGGGACGATGCAATCCTCGCGCTGCGCCATTCGAGCGCACAGCCCGGCGCGACGAATCGACGGCCGGGCGCGCCCAGTTGCAACGGGGCCGCGTGAGTCGCGGCGGCAGCGTCAGCGTTGATGCGGTGGTTCAAGCCGGCGTACGCCGACGATGCCCATCATTGCGCGCACCAGCATGTAGGCGCCCCAGCTTGCAAAGCGCCGGTACCACGGCGCGCGGCGGTGGTCTTCCAGGCGCAGTTCGCGGGCGCCGTGCTGCATTGCGTGCTCAAGGCTGTCGCGCAGTTCGCGGGCGAAGCCCACGTCGCGCACCACCACGTTGGCTTCGCGCGCGAGCATCAGGCTGAAGGGGTCGATGTTCGACGAACCGACCGTGGCCCAGTGGCCGTCGCACACCGCGACCTTGGCGTGAAGGAAACTGCGGTGGTACTCGAAGATGCGCACCCCGCCGGCCAGCAGATGCGGGTACAGCGCGCGGGTTGCATAGTGCATCAGCAGGTATTCGACACGCCCTTGCAGCAAGAGCACGACGTTGCAGCCGCGGCGCGAGGCTTCGATCAGCGCCTGGCGGAAACGCCGGCCCGGCAAAAAGTAGGCGTTGGCGATGACGATCTCACGCCGCGCCTGCCCGATGGCCTCGAGGTAGGCATTCTCGATGTCGCGGCGGTTGCGCAGGTTATTGCGGATGACGAAGGCCGCGCGCACAGCCCCGGCCGGTTCGGGCCGTGGTGCGACATCGCTGTGCCACGCGGGTCGTTCGCGCAGCCCGGCCCAGCTCACCAGCCACCACACGCGGCGGACCGAAGTGTGGATCGGGCCGAGCAGCGGGCCTTCAATCCTCACCGCGTAGTCGAATCGTGGTGGTGTCTGGCCCGGCGTGTCGTAGTCGTCGATGACGTTGATGCCACCCACGAAGGCGACACGTGCATCGATCACCGCCAGCTTGCGATGCAGGCGGCGCAGCCGGTGTCGACGGATGCGCAAGGCGCGCAGTTCCTGCCGGTAGATCAGCACTTCGACGCCAGCGGCGCGCAAACGCGGGGCGGTATGGTCCGCGAAGTCGCGCCCGCCGAAGCCATCGACCAGCACCCGCACCGCGCAGCCGCGCGCTGCGGCGCGCGTCAGCGCAAGTGTCACCGCCTCGCCGGTGGGGTCAAGCGCATAGATGTAGGTTTCCAGATGCACTTCCCGCTGCGCGGCATCGATGGCGGCGATCAGCGCGGGAAAGTACTGCACGCCGCATTCAAGCAGCGTCACCTGATTGCCGGGAAGCAGTGCCGCCGCCATCAGCCGGTGTAGGCGAGTTCCGCGGTCAGCGGCGCGTGGTCGGACACATTCGCCCAACCGTGGCCGCGCAGCACCTCGGCCTGCACCGGGCGCAGGTGACGCACGTAGATGCGGTCCAGCGTCAGCAGGGGCAGCTTGCTCGGGAAGCTGCGCGCGGGGCGACCGGTGAGCTGGGTGAAGACTTCCTGCATGCCCAATTGGCGCGCCAGCCAGTCGTTGGCCTTGCTGCGCCAGTCGTTGAAATCGCCGGCGATGATCACCGGTGCATCGGGCGGAATTTCCTCTGCCACGCGTTCGATCAGGCTCGACAGCTGGCGCCGCCGCTGCGCCTCGGTCAGCGACACATGCACGCAGATCGCGTGTAGCGGCACACCGTTGTTCAGTCCCACCACGCAGTGCAACAGCCCGCGCCGCTCAAAACGCGTCAGCGACACATCCTGATTGTCGGCAGTCAGGATCGGCAGTTTCGAAATCAGTGCATTGCCGTGATGCCCGTTGCGATACACCGCATTGCCGCCGTAGGCCGTCTGATGCCAATTGTCCTGCGCCAGAAACTCGTGCTGCGGCATTGCCGGCCAATCCTCGTGCCGCGCCTCGTGCCCCATGTGCAGGCCCTGCACCTCCTGCAGGAACACCAGATCCGAATCCAGCCCGCGCAGCCGCTCGCGCAAGTCATGGATCACCATGCGGCGGTTGAACTGCGAGAAACCCTTGTGGATGTTGTACGAGCAGATCCGGAGGCGGGACATTGTCGTAGCGAGGTTCGTGAGTTCCGTCAGTGTGCCCCAAATGCGGCAGGGGTGACCACTTGGTTCCTCTGGCCCGCAGGTAGCTGTTGCCGAGCGTTGATCGTGAAGGTGCGGTGCGATGCCGGTCTTAGAACCCTCGTTCAAGGCCGACGAATCGTTGGTCCGGATACGCCGGGTGTCGGGCTAACGCTCTTCACAACTTCGACGAGTTCGCGACTAATGGCATCGTATCGCTGGCGATATGCCTTGTCGGACAGTTCGCTCGTCAGTGGCTCGAAGTTCATCTCAACGCTGATTACGAATTTGGGTGTCAGGCGCAGGATGCGAATGCCGGGCAACTCCGTGATACCTCCATTCGGCATCTTGCCGCGCAACAGTTGATGCCCAACAAGTAGCGTGCCTTCTCCATCATGCTGCTGGCTGAAGGTGTGTTTGACAATTCTGCTTGCCAACAAAAGATCTGCGGTGCCATCGAAACGCCACTGATCTGCCTTTTCATGCAAGCGCGAAAAACCAACGTAGTTCTCATCGCTCTCCAAATTCCGTGGGTATATCAGTAGCCCTATTCCGCTTCTCCCTGCGGAGATGCGCCATTGGTCTTTGAATTCGATGTCGCAGGAAGCTGGAACCTCGTTATTTCTAAAGAATTTCTCGATGGTCATATGCGGCGTCTCGACGATCGAAACCTGACACTCGCCGGCGATCGTGTCGGGCGTTGGGGGTGACGCCCCGTCCTGCGCGTGGGCTTGCCACGTAGTCGCGAAAAATCCGACCAAGAAAGCGACTTCAATCCAATTCCGCTTCATTCATCGTCCCCTTCAGGTCGACCTTTGTGCCGTGTAGTTGATGTTTAGAGTGATCGCTTCACCGGATGTCCATTGCCCGTGAGCAATCCTCTGGCGGGTCGCGGTAATGGTCCCGGCCACAGCGTTTTCAATTCCGTCGCCCCGGTAGCGATCAATGAAAGCTGCATATTGCAGCCGTTCGTTGTATCCATTACCACCGCCATTCACAAGAATCGACATGCGACCAACATGGGTGGTGTCGATGCCCGCGTCTGCGACTCGGTGGATGTTGGTTGTGCCCGTGAAGTGCTTCTGCACCCAGAAAAAGGCCCCGCTGTCACTGGCGTTGTAGAGATCGCTCGCGACGACATCCGGGTCAAAGCGTGGCGACCAACGGCGCTGATTTCGCACAAGGTTCTGGTGCGCGTCGCGCACGGGTGCCGCCCAGTCATGAGTTGAGGTCGCTGTGATTCGCTCGTCTACGTACGTCCCTTGATGGTTGCGAAACGCGCGATACGTTCCGTAGTCGGCATAGGTGCCGGCCCATGTAAGTTGCATGAGACCGCGGCCGAAGAATGCAGCGTAGTACTCCATCATGGGTTGAGGCCAATAGAGGGTGCCATTTCGGCGTTTTTGCTGTTTTGCATGACCGACTTCATCTAGCAGAGTCAGACATCCGGTTTCAATGTAAACCTGTGCGAGGAAAGCGGTTTGCCGCTGTGCGTTTGCGAATCCATATTTGCGGAAGGCGCGATTGAGATGGACGTGGCCCACCCCATTGATGCGACGCTCAGCTTCAGCCCAGTTTCGCGCAAAATCTTTGAGGCCCGCCCTTGGAATCAGCTGAGTCAGTTCCCGACGGCTCAACCACCCACACCGCCTGAACACCTGCACAAAGCACCGCGGGTGAAACCGCCACGGCGCCGCTGGCAGCCCAGCCACGCCATCCCAGAAACACAACGCACTGGCATGCGCCTTGAATTTTGCAAAGTCCTCCTCGGTCAGCGGTGTCGGGTTTTCTTCTGTGCTGGTCTTGAGCCAGCCCCAACGGGCGTCGAGGGTCGCGGCCGACCATTCCGTGGGGAACTTGCAGATCGCGTGTTCGAGTTTTTCGCGCACGCTGGCGCAGGCGAATCCAGCGGTCGCTTCAGTGGCGTCGATATGCCCGTTCTGGTTGCCGTCGAACCACGCGAGGACGGTCGGTGAATCGCAGCGGCTATCTTTGTCCGTGCTGTCATCAATCAGCCGCCACTGCTTCCAGTGCGGGAAATCGGCGTCGCTGAACTTATGGATGTTGGCCGCATTGAGATTTACCCAACCGGTCCCGCCCGGGTAGCGAATCTGCCGCCAGTGCGGCACGTTGTTGGGCGTGAGTGTCTCGTGTGCAGTGTTGATGACGCGACCGAAGCGCAAGAGCTCAAAGACCGCGCTGGGCGCAGGGCGTCCGTTGGCCGGATAGGCGTTGGCGATGGCTGTGGCGTCGCGGTAGAGGTTGTATTCGGCGTCGGCTTCGGTGAGTGCGGCGCCTTCTGTTGAACCATCGAGACGATAGGTAGTCACCGCCGCATCGCCACGGTGCCCGTCAGTGCCCTCGCCGTGGGCATAGCGAAGGCCGATCACGACTGCTTCTGTCGTCGTGTGGGCAGCCTGCAGTGGCGTGGCGGGTGGCAGCGGTGAGCCCCGACGCGGCGCCGGGGGCTGGCGGTGCGCAACCGAATTGTTTGGGAGCGGTTGTTCACCGAACACCGGAGTGCCGGCCGGCAAATGGAAATACAACTCGCCGAACACCACATCGCTGCGGCCGTCCCGGTCGAGCGGCAGATCCCCGGTGGTCCGACCCACGAGCCTTTGCAGGTTGGCGTCGTCGCAGAAGATCTCGAAATGGATGCTGTGGGGTTGGCCGTAGATGAACCCTGCTTCACCAATCTCATCTTTGCGATAGATCTGTCTGCGCGGGCCAACCGTGCCGCGAATCGCGTCCAGATGCATATAGACCGAGTAGAACGTGACCGTAACCGGTTGATCCTGCGCGTCGGCACCAATCTCAGTGTCATGGCGAATGACGACGATGCCATCGCTTGTCCAGCATCGCGAGCCCTCCGGTGCTCCGTAATTGAGCGGGTCGTCGTGGTTGTCGTTTGCTTGTGTAGGTTGTCGCACGAAGACGACTGTTCCGTCGGCGATGGCGCGCACGGTCAACGCATGGCCGTCGGCGCCATTCGGAGCAACGAGGTGCAAGCCGCCGTGCCACCCCATTTCCATGCTGACTGGGTAGTTGCCAGCGATCGTGTTGTCGCCGCGCCTGGGTATGTAGCCGGGCGTGGCGCCGCTCATGGCGGTCTCCAGCCATTGGGCGTCGGTTTGGTTTGCGTTGCGGGCAGGGAGGAATGGAGGGCTGATCAGCATGCGCGTAGCTCGTGGGATGGGGCTTCAGCCGGAGAACGAGAAACGGGATTTCCGCTGGAAGTCGGCCTGCTGCCATTTCGGCAGCGATGAACTTACATTCCCCGGCCCGGTGAAACTCTTCTGACTCGCATGCACCGTCAGCGTGCCCGGGCACTGCACCGTGATGTTGCCGCCTTCGATCGTGATTGCTGCGCCCCCTGCGGTGGCGAGGCGGATCTTCTTGGCGGCGGCGAAGTCGGCTGAGGCGTTGGCGGAGAGGATCTTGAGATCCTCTTTTGCGGCGATCTGCAGGGTGTCGCTGTGGGCTTCGAGCCGAAGCGGACCGCTGCCTGCGATCATCGACAGGCCCATGCCGCCTTCCCCTGCTTTTTCAGCGCCGGCGAGGATGCCGAGCGTCTGGCCGGTGTGCAGCCGCGTGCTGCCTTGCGTCACAAGTTCCTGATTGGCACCTGTGGCGAGCAGGGTGGTTTCGCTGGCGGCAAGCGTGATGCTGTCGGCGGCGGTGAGTGCGAGGCCCGCTTTGGCGGATACGGCGAGCAAGGCGGCGGCGCTGTGCGGCACGCCCTGTTTCTTTGCCGGTAGCGCGGCGTCGCCGAAGGCGGCATCGAGGTTTTCGGCGGCGACACAGCCGGAGAGTGCTTCGGTGATCGCGGCAGCGAGTGGTTTTTGCGGCGTCAGTGTGCAGGCGTTGGCCTTGCTGCCGCCGACATGGCTCGCGTAGGGCACCGTCTGATGCGTCTTCGCCGCGCTATTCATCGCTTCGGCGAGTTTCTGCGCCTGGCGCGCGAGCGCCACACCTGCCGCGTTGTCGCCGGCCGGCTCACTGCGCTGGATGCCGTAGGTGCTGAGCAGAACGCCCCGCCCGCCATTGATCGCGCCGAACGCATCGGTGCGCAGCTCGAAGCCATTGCCTCGGAAGCTGCCACGGTAGTTGTCGCGGGTGTGGATCAAGTGCCCCAGCGTGAGGGCTGTCGTTTGCTGAGTGGTGGTGAGCTGCGTGCGAAGCTGATTGTCGGAGTCGTCGAAGACCAGCTCGGTCCATCCACCCCCGCCCCAGGCGCGGCTGCGAAACCCCGACAGCGCCCCGGCGTTGCGGTGGTTCGCTTCGCCCGCGCCCGCTGCGTGCCACAGCGGCGCGTGTCCGCCGGTGAGGTTGGCTTGCGCGCTGGCGGCGCCGTCGTTGGCGTAGGTGAAGGCGTTCGGATCGGGCTTGGCGGCCTTGCCACCTGGCGTGGGCGTAACGCCATTCTCGCCGCGCCCGTTGAACACCACGCCGACACAGACCGGGCGGTCGATGTCGCCGTGCATGAAACTGATCAGCACTTCCTGACCGATGCGCGGGATGAAACGGGTGCCCGCGCTTGCGCCGGTATGTCGCGTCACCACCCGCACCCAGCAGCTGTCAGGATCGTCGGGCGATTGCCACAGAAAGCGGATGCGGATGCGGCCGAGTGCATCGGTATGCACTTCCTGATGGCCGGACGGTACCTCGTCGCCGTTGGCGCCGATCACCACCGCGTGCTGCAGGCCAGATACCGTAGGCCGCGGGTTGAGGCGCGCGCCGGTGTCGTCAGACAGCTGTGGGCGCCACGGCGTTGCGATGCGCTGGGCATGGAACTGGCACGCGAAGCCGTGCGCTTCTGCGGCGGCGAGGAGTGTGCCGGAGCAAGGGGCCGGCGGGGTATCGCCCTTGCCAGCCAGCGCGCCCAAAGCGTCTTCGGATTGATCGCCCAGCAAGGCCGCCACCGCTTCAGTGACGCCTACGGGCAAGTTGTTCTTGCCGGCACTCTCGACTGCGTTTGTGAGGAAACGGTTGCCTGTGCTGCCGGCCTGATAACCGGGCAGCAGATTGGCGAGTTGATCGGCGAGCCCCGCTTTCAGATCGAACCAGGTGCCGGGGCGCAGGCTGCGCACCGAGGCTTGGCCGAGCCAGGTTTCGACGCGCGCTTCCACCGTCTCGCGTGCGAGGCGCGTGTACCGTTCGGCCAATGCGGCGTTGGCAAAGGCGTAGCTGCCGACGAAGTCGTAGTCTTCGAGCGCCGGCGCGTTGGGGCCGCCGATCGCCGCGGCGCTCGGCAGTTCGGCACTGATCGCTGCGTCGGCCTTGTAATCAGTAGAGAGCAAGGTGGTGCGCGACGCGCGAAAAGCACGTTGGTAGCCGAAAGCGAAGATGCTGTCCTGTGTTTCCGGCGCGGCCGCGCGGTGAAAACGCAGTCCGGCGCCGCCGGCAGCCGAAGCGGCGCAGCGGTCCTGCGGCAGCGCGGCGCTGTCGGCAAAGATCAGCAGTTCGTGCAGCGCCTGCTGGCCGAGTGTGAGCTCGGCGCCGCCATCCTCGTTCAGTTCCCTGAAGGTGAAGCCGAGGCCCTCTTCGCACAGCAGCCGGCACAGGAAATCGAAATCGGTCTCGCGGTACTGCACGCACAGTGAGCGCACAGGCAGGTCGGCGAGGAAGGCGGGCACTTCGTCCGCGAAGCGCCACTGAGCGATGCTGGCATAGGGCGCCAGCACCGCCTCGATGATGTCGCTGAGCGACTTCTCGTTGAACACGCGGCTGCGGGATGTTTGCGTGGCAAACCACAGCCAGGGTGCGAGAGTCAGGCGATAGCGCGCGAGGCCCCCGTTTGAATCGAGCAGCGCTGCCGCATGTACATAGCCAGAACGTTGCACCCGGCTGCCGTCGGCAAGCGTGATGCGCAGTGCGGCCGGTTTGTGGATGAGGCTTGCCGGTGCGATGTGGGCGTCGGTGGCGAGCAGGTCGATCTGCCAGTGGGAGAGCGACGAGAGCGCCTCGCGTGCGCGGAAGCGCTCGACCAGCCAGGGCGTGGTGTCGCCCTCAAGGGCAAATCCATAGAGCCGGGATTCGGACGTGAACAGCGCGGGTGACAGGGCTGCGGACAGCACGGAAGCGACCGACATTGCGAAGGCAGGGCCAGAACAGGGATGCCGGATGATGACATTGGCAAATACCGATGTCATGTTGGCGTGCTGCGTGGTGTGACTGACTTGGCATGCTGTTCTGTGGTGCCGTGCCGAAAACAAAACGGCCCCGCTGTGCGGGGCCGTTTGCTCAGGGGCGTGGCGGCATCAGTTGACGCGATAGATCATGCGCAGCCAGCCGATGGTGCCTTCCGGGCGATTGCGTGCGCCGAATTCCTGCATCACCTTGAATTCAAGGCCAAGCGAGCCGCTTTCGCTCTGCCAGCCAGCCGACGGGCCGATCGCAAACACGCGCGCCTTGTTGCCGTTTTCCGGCGCGCCGGTGCCGCTGTCCTTGGTGGTCTGGTAGATCAGGTAGCCGGTCGCGCCGATCCGCACGCCGTCGCGGATCTGGTAGAGCACTGCGCCGTCGGAGTGCAGGTACTGGCCCGACTTGTACTCGGTGTCGCTGTTCTTGCCGTTGAACGAGTAGGTCGTGCGAGCGCCGAACTCCCAGCCGTTCTCGGTAACGTAGGCCAGCGTCACCACTGGACGGAAGGTCCAGAACTTGCCGGCGCCCGGATTGACCGCGCGATCCTTGTCATAGTCGCCGGTGGGGGCGACGAAAGCCGGGGCAAAGATGACGCGGTAGGTGTCGGTCTGCCAGTCGACGAACGGGGCGAACTCCATGTCGCCGATGCCGGATTCGGTGCCGGAGTTGGCCTGCGACAGGCCCGCGATGACGCCGTCGACGATCGGCGCAATCGCCGGGGGTACCGGCGACGTGCGTACCAGATTGGTGGTCAGGGCCGTCTTGATCAACGGCAGCGTGGCGGAAAAGCCGACGCGGCCGTCCCACAGCTGGTATTCGGAAATCCAGCTGCCGCGCAGGGCGAGCACGTCGGCGCGAACCTGGCTGTTCTGCTGCGCCGACAGCACACCGAGTGCGCCGGCATCGCGGCTGAGCACCGGCGTGTTGCCGTCGTTGTCCTTGAATTCGCCGGCGTAGTAATGCTGGTAATTGGCTTGCGTGTAGAAGCCCGGCAGCGCGGGTGAGGTCAGGTCTTGGCCGGGCAGGCCGAGCAGCGCGCGCAGTTGGCCACGCTCGGTGGCGAGGGCGGGTGTGGCGCACGAGATAGCTGCCAATGCAGCGGCAATCAGGCGGTGGCGAGAATGAATTTGCATGAATTTTCCTTGCGAGGTGATTCTTCTGGCGGGCATTTCTGAGAGAATCCCCGACCTTTGACGATCCTGCCTTGACGGCGCGAATCGTTTGGCGTATCGGCGTATCGGCGTTTTCGCGTGAGGCGCGGATTGTCACATAAGGCAACAGAAATAATTAGAGGGGAAACACCATGCGCTTGCGTATTGAATCAAAAATGTTGTGTCGCGGTTTGTTGGTCGCGGCAGCCCTTTGGGCGGGTGCGGCGACGGCTGCGATTGAAGTCGATGGTTTTACCTTCGACGACGGCGACACGGTCGCAGGCCAGAAGCTGGTGCTGAACGGTGCGGCGCCGTCGCAGATCCTGTCGTCGAAGGCAACTGTGGTCGGCCTATACATGGCGCAGAAGGCGAACACGCCCGAGGCGGCGTTTGCAGCGAAGGGGGCCAAGCGTCTTCGGATGGTGGCGCTGAAGGAAATCTCTGCGAAGGACCTTGCAACCGTGCTGCTCGATCGCATCAAGCAGAACGCGACGCGCGAAGAGGTCGAAAACAACATCCTGCAACTGGCGGCGCTCGGGGCGGCGTTCAACAGCCGTTCAAAGCTCGTCAAGGGCGACGTCGTGACGCTGGATTGGCTGCCGACGCCCAAGACCACCGAGATCCGGATCAACAATGAACTCGCGACGCAGCCGATCCAGGGCGACGGGTTCTATCCGATCATCATGAAGGTGTGGATGGGACCGAAGGTGCGCGCCAACACACGCAATGGCTTGCTGGGCATTCCGAACTGAGCGAACGCCGGCACCACGCAAAACGCCCCGCCGCATGTTGCGCCGGGGCGTTTTCTTTGGAGGCTGCCGGAGCGTGGATGCTGCCGGAGCGGCGATCAGGAGACGGCAAGCATCCTGTCCAGGGACAGTTTGGCGAGTTTCGCCTCATGGTCCGGCACGCTGATGCGGTTGACGATGTTGCCGTCGGCGAGGTTTTCGAGCGTCCACGCAAGGTGCTGCGGGTCGATGCGCTGCATCGTGGAGCACATGCAGACGGTGGGCGACATGAATTCGACGATCTTGCCGTCGCCCTTCACTTCCTCCGCCAGCCGGTTGACCAGATTGAGCTCGGTGCCCACCAGCCAGCGCGTGCCGGAAGGCGCGGCCTTCACGGTCTTGATGATGTGCTCGGTCGAGCCGACATGATCGGACTGACGGCAGACTTCAAACGGGCTCTCGGGGTGCGAGATCACGATGCCGTCCGGGTGCGCATTGCGCCAACGCAGGATGTGCGCCGGCTGGAACATCTGATGCACCGCGCAGTGACCTTTCCACAGCAGCATCTTGGCGCCGCGGATCTGCTCCGGCGTGAGGCCGCCGTACTCCAGATCGGGATCCCATACCACCATCTCTTCGAGCGGGATGCCCATCTGGTGACCGGTCCAGCGGCCCAGATGCTGATCCGGGAAGAACAGGATCTTCGGGCGCTGCGCGAAGCTCCAGTCGAGGATCGTGCGAGCGTTGGACGAGGTGCACACGATGCCGCCGTGGTCGCCGCAGAATGCCTTCAGGTCGGCGGCAGAGTTGATGTAGGTGACGGGCGTAAACTGGTTGTCGGGCGACTCGCCCAGGATCTCGGTCAGTTCGCGCCAGCAGCGCTCCACTTTGGCGAGGTTCGCCATGTCGGCCATCGAGCAGCCAGCGGCCAGGTCGGGCAGGATCGAGATCTGATGCGGTTTGGACAGGATGTCGGCGACTTCGGCCATGAAGTGCACGCCGCAGAACACGATGTAATCGGCATCCGACTGGCTCGCCAGATGTGACAGGCGCAGCGAGTCGCCGGTCAGGTCGGCGTGTTCGTAGACGTCGGCGCGCTGGTAGTGATGCACCAGCAGGACTGCCTTTTTACCCAGGCGTGCCCGCGCGGCACGGATGCGTTCCTGCGCTTCGGCATCGCGCAGGGCGTTGAAACGGTCAAAACTGATGGGGGCAACTTGCATGCTTGTGCTCGAATGGGGCGCGGCATACCCCGCGCGTGAGTGGTAATGACCCGAATGGCGGTAAAGCGTTCCTGCTTCAGCCTTGAACCCAGGGCAGGCCGGCGTGGCGCCATCCGCCGATGTGACCGCGCTGGCCGTTTGCGTCGCGGTCGCCCTCGAAGCCTTCGAGAATGTTGTAGCACGCCGTGTAGCCGTTCTGCTGGGCAAGGATTGCGGCGTTGTGCGATCGGGCACCGCTGCGGCAGAGGAACAGCACCAGCGCTTCGCGATCTACCTGATGCGTGAGCTGGGCCAGAAAGTGCGGATTGCGTTCGCCACCCGGCCAACTGTTCCATTCGATCTCGACGGCGTTGGGCACGCGGCCGACCCACTCCCATTCGGCGCGCGTGCGCACATCAACCAAAATCGAACCCGGCGCGTTGCGCCAGACGGTGAAGGCCTCGGCCGGCGTCAGCGCGCCTGAATAGCCAAGCCCCAGTTTCTCGCCGCGGTCGCGGGCCAGTCCGAGAATGTCGCTGAGTTGTCCCATTCTGAGCCGCAGCCTCTTCGCCATAACACAGGGGCGGGGAGTATGCGCGCGCGCCGGATCGCCCGCAAGTTCGGGCTCAGATGCAAGCCTGCGCCAAAGTGGCGCACGATCCCAGTCTTGGTGCATTTTGTGGTGCGGCCGCACCTATGTGGTGCATTGCTGTGCGCCTGGATGGGCAATTGCGCTGTGGCACAATACCGCGCTCGGCAGATCGTAACGCGCTGGTTCGATCAAAGCGCTCGCGGCTTGGAAACCCGGGCAATCGAGCTGGTCGATGGCACATAACGTGCTTTTTGAATCCGGATCGCGGTATCCAGAACCGCAGAACGTCAGTTGGCTTCCACACGTTAGGAGTGAATATGTCCCCGCAAGACGTCTTGAAGATGGTCAAGGAAAACGAAGTCAAGTTTGTCGACTTCCGTTTCACCGACACCAAGGGTAAAGAGCAGCACGTCGGCGTGCCGGTTTCGGCATTCGACGAAGACAAGTTCGAGCACGGCCATGCTTTCGATGGTTCGTCGATCGCCGGCTGGAAAGGCATTCAGGCTTCGGACATGCTGCTGATGCCGGATCCTTCGTCCGCGTTCATCGACCCCTTCATGGACGAGACCACGCTGGTCCTCTCGTGCGACGTTCTTGATCCCACCGACTTCAAGCCCTACGACCGCTGCCCCCGCGGTATCGCCAAGCGCGCTGAAGCCTACCTGAAGGCTTCCGGCCTGGGCGACACGGCCTACTTTGGCCCGGAACCCGAGTTCTTCATTTTCGACAGCGTCGAGTGGAACGTCGACATGTCGGGCTGCTCGGTCAAGATCAACTCGGAAGAAGGTGCCTGGGCTTCGGGCGAGAAGTTCGAAGGCGGCAACACCGGCCACCGTCCGGGCGTCAAGGGCGGCTACTTCCCGGTTCCGCCGGTCGATAGCCACAACGACATCCGTGCCGCGATGGTGCTGGCGCTCGAGCAGATCGGTATCCCGGTCGAAGTGCACCACCACGAAGTGGCAACCGCCGGCCAGAACGAAATCGGCACCAAGTTCAACACGCTGACCAAGCGCGCTGACTGGACCCAGATGCTCAAGTATGTGGTGCACAACGTTGCGCACCAGTACGGCAAGACCGCCACCTTCATGCCGAAACCGATCGTGGGCGACAACGGTTCGGGCATGCACGTTCACCAGTCGATCTGGAAGGACGGCAAGAACCTGTTCGCGGGCAACGGCTACGCCGGCATGTCCGAGTTCGCGCTGTACTACATCGGCGGCATCATCAAACACGCCCGTGCGCTGAACGCGATCACCAACCCGCTGACCAACTCGTACAAGCGCCTCGTGCCGCACTACGAAGCACCGGTCAAGCTGGCCTACTCGGCGAAGAACCGTTCGGCTTCGATCCGTATCCCGTTCGTTAACAGCGACAAGGCGCGCCGTATCGAGACCCGCTTCCCGGATCCGGGCGCGAACCCGTACCTGTGCTTTGCCGCGCTGATGATGGCCGGTCTGGATGGCGTGCAGAACAAGATCCACCCGGGCGACGCAGCCGACAAGAACCTGTACGACCTGCCGCCGGAAGAAGACGCGCTGATCCCGACCGTCTGCTCCTCGCTGGATCAGGCGCTGGAAGCGCTGGACAAGGATCGCGAGTTCCTGACCCGTGGCGGCGTGTTCTCGAACGACTTCATCGATGCGTACATCGCGCTGAAGATGGACGACGTGACCAAGATCCGCATGACCACGCACCCGGTCGAATTCGACATGTACTACAGCATCTGATCGATCTCTCGATCTGTGCATGAAGAGGACGGGCTTGCCCGTCCTTTTTTTTGCCCGCACGAATTTGCGTCGATTCGTGTCAGTGCTTGGCAAGAGCCGGCGTCGGCGCCTACACTCGAACACCCGTCAAACCTTGTGACGATTGCATGACTCTGATTCGTAGCCTTGCCGCAGCCCTGCTGCTCGCGTGCGCCCTGCCCGCGAGCGCCGACATCTTCAAGTGCACCGACCCGATATCCGGCAAGGTCACGTACACCAATACCAAGATTGGCGAGAAGGGTTGCACCCTGCTCTCGAAAGATCAGAACGTGTCCGCAGTGCCGGCCAACGGCGCCAAGAAGCCGGCAGCATCGCCGACGGACTTCCCCAAGGTCGACAACTCCACCCAGCGGGCACGGGATAACGATAGGCGCAAGATTCTCGAAACCGAGCTGGCCAGCGAAGAGCGCGCGCTCGAGTCGGCGAAGAAGGAGCTTGCGGAGCAGGAGTCCATGCGCAGCGGTGGCGAAAGGAACTTCTCCCGGGTTCAGGAGCGGGTCAAGCCCTTCCAGGATCAGGTCGAATTGCATGAACGCAATGTCGAGGCGATCCGGGCAGAGATTGCAAAGCTGCGATAGAACGAAAAGTCTGGCGAGCGAGAGGGATGCGGCGCAGCCAGTGAAGGCCGAGGCGGGCTTGGCTGTCGGCTGGCGCGCTTCTTGCAAGCAAGCTTGGGCATGAGTCAAGCCGCCCCGAAACCACCGGTTCATCCTTACCTGACGCCAGACGCACAAGTCGCGGGTCTCGACCTGCTGGCCTCCGCCGTCGTGCTGGTAGACGAAGCGCGTATCGTTCGCTACATCAATCCGGCTGCCGAGAACCTCTTTGAGGTCAGCGCACGGCAGTCGACGGGACGCGCGCTCGCGGCACTGCTGGGCGATCCGCCGGGGCTGGATGCCGCGCTCGACAATGCGCTTGCGAACAACTGGAGCTACACCGGCCAGAATCTGGTGCTCGCACGCAATGGGCGCGACACCCTGCATGTCGATTGCACGGCGACGCCGGTCGATGTGCACGGCGCCCGCCTGCTCATGGAGTTTCGCCCGATCGATGCGCAGCTCAAGGTTGCCCGCGAAGAGCGCCTGATCGAGCAGCAGCAGGCGAACCGCGAGCTGATCCGCAACCTCGCCCACGAAATCAAGAATCCGCTCGGCGGCATTCGCGGTTCCGCGCAATTGCTGGCGCGCGAACTGACCGACGTGCAGCTGAAGGAATACACCGAGGTGATCATCGCCGAGGTCGATCGCCTGCAGGATCTGATGCATCGCTTGCTGAACGCGCATCGCGCCATGCAACCGGGTCCGGTCAATATTCACGACGTGCTCGAACGCGTGCTGCGTCTTGTGCGCGCCGAGTTCCCTGGCGTTTCGATGCGGCGCGACTACGACACCAGCCTGCCCGAGCTCACCGGAGACCGCGAACAGCTGATCCAGGTGGTGCTCAACATCGCGCGCAACGCGGCGCAGGCGATGCACGGTGAAGGCGAGATCCAGCTGCGGACGCGCGCGCTGCGGCAAGTGACGCTGGCGAAAAAGCGCCACAAGCTGGCGCTGGAGCTGCGCGTCATCGATAGTGGCCCCGGCATTCCGGAGGCAATTCGCGATCGCATCTTCTACCCCCTGGTTTCCGGGCGCGACAGCGGCAGTGGCTTGGGCCTCTCGATCGCGCAGAGCTTCGTCGAACAGCATCAAGGCATGATCGATGTCGAGAGCGCACCCGGCCGTACCTGCTTCACGATCGTGCTGCCCATTCGCAGCGAAGAGTGAGTGTTAAGGCGTGCGGGTCGTGAGCACGGCCTGCAGTCCTTACCCCTTACCAAAGTGCACACCATGAATCCGATCTGGATTGTTGACGACGACCGCTCCATCCGCTGGGTCCTCGAAAAGGCACTCACCCGCGAGAACATTGCGCACCGCAGTTTCGGTTCTGCCACCGAGGCGCTCAACGAACTTGATGGCGGTGCCGCGCCGCCGCAGGTGATGATGAGCGACATCCGCATGCCGGGTGATTCGGGCCTCGTATTGCTCGAAAAGGTCAAGGCGCGTTACCCCAGCCTGCCGGTCATCATCATGACCGCCTACTCCGATCTGGACAGCGCGGTTTCTGCCTTCCAGGGCGGCGCCTTCGAATACCTGCCGAAGCCTTTCGACGTCGACCAGGCGGTTGAGCTGGTGCGGCGTGCGATCGAAGAGAGCCGCCACCGTGGCCCGGTCGCCGAGGAAAGCACCGCACTGCCGGAAATCCTCGGCCAGGCGCCTGCGATGCAGGAAGTCTTCCGTGCCATCGGCCGCCTCGCGCAGTCACATGCCACGGTGATGATCAACGGCGAATCCGGCTCCGGCAAGGAGCTCGTCGCCCGCGCGCTGCACCGCCACAGCCCGCGCAAGGATCAGCCCTTCATCGCGATCAACACCGCGGCGATTCCGAAAGATCTGCTCGAGTCCGAGCTCTTCGGCCACGAGCGTGGCGCCTTTACGGGCGCCACCGCGCAGCGCCGCGGTCGTTTCGAGCAGGCCGAAGGCGGCACGCTCTTCCTCGACGAAATCGGGGACATGCCGTCTGAGTTGCAGACGCGCCTGCTGCGTGTGCTCTCGGACAATCACTTCTACCGCGTCGGCGGCCATCAGCCGATCAAGGCCAACGTCCGGGTGATCGCGGCGACGCACCAGAACCTCGAGCAGCGCGTGCGCGACGGCCTGTTCCGCGAAGACCTGTTCCACCGCCTCAACGTGATCCGGCTGCGCCTGCCGCCGCTGCGCGAACGCAAGGAAGACGTTCCGCTGCTGGCACGCCACTTCCTTGCGCGTTCGGCGCAGGAACTCGGGGTCGAACCGAAGCGCTTGTCCGAAGGGGCGCTGAAGTACCTGCAGACCCTGGAGTTCGCCGGCAACGTCCGCCAGCTGGAAAACCTCTGTCACTGGCTCACCGTCATGGCGCCTGGCCAGACGGTGGATGTGGGCGACCTGCCGAGCGAACTGCGCGAGCAGCCGGCGCGGGTGGCGTCGGAGTCCTGGATCGACGCGCTGTCGGTCGAGGCCGATCGCCTGCTTGCCAGCAAGCCGGGCGAGGTGTTCGACCTGCTCACCCGCGAGTTCGAGAAGAACCTGATCCGCCGGGCCCTCAACGCCACCGGTGGGCGGCGGGTGGAGGCTGCGCAGATCCTTGGCATTGGTCGCAACACCATCACACGAAAGATCCAGGAACTCGGCATGGACGGCGAGTAATCGCCCGACCTGCGCGCCTGCACCGCAACGGCGCGGGCGAAAACCTGCCGCCGCCTTGATGTAACCAGGGGCTGCACCGCATGCTTCAGCGCGGTGCAGCCGTTACACTGCGCGTTTTCCAAGCCGGATCACGCGCAGTGTCTGACCGCACCGACCACGAGCTCTCGCGCCTCAGGGCACAGCTCGGCCCCGTCGCCCCCCGTTTCGACGCGGATCTCCTCGAATCCTGCCCGTCCACCAGTTCGCTGCTGCTTGAGCGCGCGGCGGCAGGCGCCCCATCGGGCAGCGTTGTCTGGGCGCTCGAGCAGACCGCCGGGCGCGGCCGTCGTGGCCGTGCCTGGGTTGCGCGCAGCGGCGCCAGCCTGACCTTTTCGCTGCTGTGGCGGTTTGCGCCGGGTACGCGGCTCGCCGGCCTGAGCCTGGCGGTCGGGCTTGCCGTGGCGCAAGCGCTCGAGCGCCTCGGCGCCCAAGGCGTCGCGCTCAAGTGGCCCAACGACATCTGGCTCGACGGTCGCAAGCTCGGCGGCGTGTTGATCGAGTTGCAGCAGAGCGGCGCGCGCACGGCCAGCGTCATCGGCGTCGGCTTGAATCTGCTGCCACCCGCAGACGGCGCGGTGACCGACCAGCCTGTTGCCGGTCTGTCCGCATCCGGCGCGCGCTCGACCGATGCGGTCACCGTACTGGCAGCGCTGCTTGCATCCTTGGCTGACGTGCTCGACCACTTCGAGGCGCACGGCTTCGCCGCGATGCGCGATGCATGGCAAGCACGCCATGCTTTGCAGGATCAAGCAGTGCGGCTGATCGACGATTCCGGCGAGGCGGAAGGAATCTGCCGTGGCGTGGACGAAGACGGCGCGCTGATGCTCGAACGCGACGGCGTGATGGTGCGTGTGCTGGGCGGAGATGTTTCCCTGAGGAGGCAGGCCTGATGTTCTTGCTGATCGATGCAGGGAACACCCGCGTCAAATGGGGCTTCCACGACGGTACCCGATGGCTGTGCCGCGAAGACATCGCGCACGATGCGCTGGCGACCTGCGACTTCGGCCGATTCGGCGAACCTGCGCGGGTGCTGATTGCGCATGTCGCCTCCGATGCCATCCGGGCGCTGATCCTGGAGCAACTCGGCGCGTGGGCGGAGAAGGCCGAATGGCTGCACGCCGGACTTACCCGATGCGGGGTCACCAACCGCTATCGCGATCCGCAGCGGCTCGGCCCCGACCGCTGGGCTGCGGCGATTGGCGCATGGCATCGGGTGCGTGGTGCCTGTGTTGTGGTGTCGGCGGGTACGGCCACCACGGTGGATGCGATCGATGCCGGTGGCAACTTTCTCGGCGGGCTGATCCTGCCCGGCCACGGCCTGATGCTGCGCGCGCTGGCCGGAGGTACCGCTGCGCTGCCGCTGGCCGAAGGCGAGTGCGTGGCCTTTCCCAAGAACACCCACGACGCGATCGAGACCGGTATCCGCTATGCCCAGTCCGGTGCGGTTGAGCGCTTCCGGCAGGAGATGCCGGCGCACACGCCGGTGGTGCTGTCGGGCGGTTCGGCCGCCGCGCTGGCGCCGCTGATTGCGCCGCCGCGCATCGACTTTCCCAATCTCGTGCTGGAAGGGCTGCTGTGCGTGGCGCGTGAAGGCGCCTGAGCTGCAGATCAAACCGACAGCGAGGTCACACAAGCGCACGGGTGGCTGGAGTACGATGCTGGCGCACTCAATGAGGAGGGTTTCGCCATGGCACTGATGGATTTCATCAAGAAACAGTTCATCGACGTCATCCACTGGACGGAAGACGACGACAGCGTGCTGGTGTCGCGCTATCCGATGCAGGATATGGAGATCCAGTACGGGGCCCAGCTCACGGTGCGGGAATCGCAGGCCGCGCTGTTCGTCAACGAGGGGCGCGCGGCGGATGCCTTTACGCCCGGGCTGTACACCCTCAAGACGCAGACGCTGCCGATCCTCACCAACCTGCAGAACTGGGACAAGCTGTTCCAGTCGCCGTTCAAGAGCGACGTCTACTTCTTCAGCACCCGCCTCAAGCTCAATCGCAAGTGGGGCACGCCGCAGCCGGTGACGATCCGCGACAAGGATTTCGGCATCGTCCGCCTGCGTGCCTTCGGCCTGTACGGCTACCGCATCGCAGATCCGAAGCTGTTCCACACCGAAGTCAGCGGTACCCGCGAGCACTACACGGTGGACGATCTGGACGGCCAACTGCGGGGCACGATGGTGTCGTGCATGAGCGAGCTGTTTGGCGAATCCGGCGTGGCTTTCCTCGACATGGCGGCCAACCTGTCCGAATTCGGTGCGCAGCTCAAGGCGCGCATGGAACCGGCCTTCGCGAAGCTTGGTTTGGCGCTCGACAATTTCGTGGTCGAGAGCGTGTCGTTGCCCGAAGAGCTGCAGAAGGTGCTCGACCAGCGCATCGGCATGAACATGGTCGGCGACCTCAACAAGTTCACGCAGTACCAGACCGCCAACGCGATTCCGATTGCGGCCGGCAACGAAGGTGGCATCGCTGGTGCGGGCGTCGGTCTCGGCGCAGGGCTCGGGATCGGCCAGGCGATGGCCGGCGCCTTCGCGCAGGCGACCCAGGCAGCGGCGCCAGCCGCGGCGGCTGCGGCGGCCGCGCCCGCACAATCCGCGGAGGATGTCGTTGCCCTGCTGGAAAAGCTTCATGGGCTGATGGAAAAGGGCATTCTGACGGCCGAGGAATTTGCGGCGAAGAAGGCCGAGTTGCTCGGCAAGCTGTCCTGACATTTCCGCATTGAGTGCGGCGGCGTGGCGGTGGTGTCACGCCGGATCTCGTCAAACAGGGTGAGGTTGGACCTAGGTGCCCGTTAGCGTAATGTGCCCTTCGTGTGGCGCCACGGTGCGCTACCAGTCGGCGGCGTCCGCGCTGGCGGTGTGCAGCTATTGCCGCGCGACCCTTGCCCGCGACGGCGATACGCTGAAGAACCTCGGCCGCATGGCCGAGCTGGTGCCGGACGACAGCCCGGTACAGATCGGCACACAGGGCCGCTGGCAAGGCACCGCGTTCGGCGTGGTCGGGCGCCTGCAGTTGCGTTACGACGCCGGCTTCTGGAACGAGTGGCACATCCTCTTCGACGATGGGCGCTTTGGCTGGATGTCCGAGTCGGGCGGCATGTGGACCGTCACGCTGCCGCACCCGTCGCGCCCGGAGTTCCCGCCCTTCGCGGCGATCCGACCCGGTGCGCGGGTGCAGATCGCCGGCAAGGTCTTCGAAGTCAGCAACAAGGAAGAGGCTGTCTGCCTTTCTGGCGAGGGCGAACTGCCGTTTGTCGTCGGCGCCGGCTATATCGCGCCGGTGATCGACCTGCGCGGGCCGGACGCAGCGTTCGCATCGATCGACTACTCGTCGGACCCGGCGACGGTGTACGTCGGCGAATCGGTCGCGCGCGAGTCGCTCAAGCTCTCCAATACCCGCGATCGCGAGAGCGAGGCGCTGATCGCCGCGCCCACGCGCAAGGCCGAGGCGATCAGTTGCCCGGTGTGCGGCGCGCCCTGGTCACTGCATGACCAGAGCGTGCTCGCGATGGCCTGCACCAGTTGCGGCGCGCTGTCGGACATCGATGGCAAGGTCGCGAAGGTGCGCGAGGCGGCGCGTGCCGGCTCTGTGGTGGTGCCACCCCTGCCGCTGGGCAGCAAGGGGAAGTTCGAAGGCGTCGAGTGGGAAGCCATCGGCTTCATGCGCAAGGGCGTGCCGAATGTGGTCGGCACCTGGGACGAGTACCTGCTCTACGATGGCAAGGGCGGCTTTGCGTGGTTGGTCAGCGAACGCGGGCACTGGAACTTCGTGCGGCAGAGCGACAAGCTGCCGACGTCGCGCGCCACCGGCTCACGCCCCGAGTATTCGCTCGGCAGCACGCGCTATACGCACTTCGCCGACTATGCGGCAGAAGTCATCGCGGTGCTGGGCGAATTCACCTGGCGGGTGCGCATCGGCGACACGGTGAAGGTGCGCGATTTCGTGTCGCCGCCGCGGGTGCTGTCGTGCGAGATCACCGACGACGAAGTCACCTGGTCGGAGGGTTACTACCTGTCGCCGGACGAGGTCGGTGCCGCATTCGGTTTGAAGCGTCCCTTGATTCGCGCGGCTGGCGTCAACGCCTGTCAGCCGAATCCGCACAAGGGGGCGCGCTGGAAGGTGCTGGGGCTGTTCGTGGTGTTCTCGGTGCTGGCCCTGATGGTGCATGGCTGGTTTTCGAGCGGCACGTCATCCGTATTTCACCGCACGACGCTCGAGATGCAACCGGGCACTGAATCGGCGCTCACCTCCGAACCCTTCCGCATTGCGACGGCCCAGAAGCGGGTCGAGGTCGATCACTTCACGCCGGTATCCAACACCTGGGCCGGGTTCGAGGTGGAACTTGTCAACCGCGACAGCGGCGAGGCATTTACCTCGGCCAGCGAAGTTTCGTATTACAGCGGCTACGATGAGGATGGTTCGTGGTCGGAGGGGCAGCAGACGAGCAGTTCGGTGTTCTACGGCGTACCGGCCGGCGAGTATCACCTGGTCGTGCATGGCGAGCTACCGCCTGAAGCGCCACAGGGCTTGTCGGACCAGGTGACCTTGAAGGTGTCGCCGCCGCCATTCTCGAACCTGGTCCTCTGCTGGATACTGCTGCTGCTCTTTCCAGTGTTTGCCTTCCTGCGCAGCCACAGTTTCGAGGCGGCGCGCTGGCGCGAAAGCGATCACCCCTTGGTGTCCAGTTCGGAGGACGATGACTGATGATCAAGGTCTTCACCGTCACCGCGCTGATCGCGATATCCACGCTCGGATGGATGGATTCGCGCGGCTACGGGTTTTTCGATCCACATGGCTCGTCGTCCTTGTCACGCTCGGGTAGCGGTGGCAGCGGCGGGCGCCTCTATCACAAGTAAGCGGGAGCGAAACTCATGGAACAGTTCTTCAACGCGAAGCCCTTGCTCAGCTCCATCGTCTACTCGATTCTCGGTGTCGTGGTGTTCTGGGTCTCGTTCATCGTGGTCGACAAGATCACGCCCTATGACCTGTGGCGCGAGATCGTGAAGGAGCGCAACCTCCCGCTTGCGATCATCGTCGCGGCGATGTGTCTGGGCATCGCCAACATCGTTGCAGCGGCGATTCACGGTTGATCGCGTTGCGTTCGCAGCGCCATGCGCTGCTTGTCTCCGTCTTCATCGTTGCGTCCTGCGGCCTCGCCTACGAGCTGGTCGCCGGCGCGCTGTCGTCGTACCTGCTGGGCGATTCGGTCACGCAGTTCTCGACCGTCATCGGCACCTATCTGTTCGCGATGGGCGTCGGCTCGTGGCTGTCGCGCTATGTCGAACGCAATCTGGTCCTGCGCTTCATCCATCTCGAACTGCTGGTCGGCCTGATCGGCGGTTTCACCCCGGCGGCGCTGTTCGGCATCTTCGCGCTTGAAGCGGCGCCTTTCCGCGTCATGCTGTACGGCGCGGTGCTCACCGTCGGGGTGCTGGTCGGGCTCGAAATTCCGCTGGTGATGCGCATTCTCAAGCGCGACCTGTCGCTGCGCGATCTGGTCTCGCAAGTGCTTACCGTGGATTACCTGGGCGCGCTCGCGGTGTCGATCGCCTTCCCGCTGTTGCTGGCGCCGCATCTCGGGCTGGTGCGTACCGGGCTGATGTTCGGGCTGTTGAACGCAAGCGTCGCGCTGTGGGCGGTTGCAGTGTTCCGCGATCAGTTGCCGCGCGCACGCCTGGTGCTGACGCAGTGCGCGCTGGTGCTGATCGTGCTGCTTGCCGGCTTGGCCGCATCTGGCCGTTTCACCGGCTGGGCCGAGCAGCAGATGTACCAGGACCAGATCCTCTACACCCGCACCACACCCTACCAGCGCATCGTACTGACCCGCTGGAAGGACGACCTGCGGCTGTTCCTCAACAACAACCTGCAGTTCTCGTCAGCCGACGAATACCGCTACCACGAAGCGCTGGTCCACCCCGGCCTGGCGGCTTTGCCGTGGGCCAGGCGGGTGCTGGTGCTGGGTGGCGGCGATGGCCTTGCGGTGCGCGAGATCCTCAAGTACCCGCAGATCCAGCAAGTCACCCTGGTCGATCTGGACCCGGGCATGACCGATCTGTTCCGCGACGCACCGGCGCTGCGTGCGCTCAACCACGACGCCTTCCACTCACCGAAGGTGCGGGTCATCAACACGGACGCCGGCCGCTGGCTGGAAGACCATGCCGAGACCTTTGACTTCGTCGTTGTCGACTTCCCCGACC
The DNA here is from genome assembly GCF_014197015.1 of Niveibacterium umoris. Taxonomy (NCBI): domain Bacteria; kingdom Pseudomonadati; phylum Pseudomonadota; class Betaproteobacteria; order Rhodocyclales; family Rhodocyclaceae; genus Niveibacterium; species Niveibacterium umoris. The sequence continues at coordinate 2,553,116 of NZ_JACIET010000001.1, read as the reverse complement.
CGTCCAGCTTCGCGGTCGGCAAGCTCTACACCACCGCGTTCTATCGCTTGCTGGCCCGCCATGTCGTACCCGAGGGGCGCATCGTCGTGCAGGCGACCAGTCCCTTCTACGCTCGCAAGGCGTTCTGGACGGTGGTTGCCACGCTCGAAGAAGCCGGTCTGCTGACCGCGCCCTACCACACGCTGGTGCCTTCGTTCGGTGAGTGGGGCTATATCCTTGCGGGCAGGACGCTGTACGCACGGCCGCAAGTGCTGCCGGTCGAGACACGCTTCCTGACCAACGCGTCGCTTGCGACGCTGTTCGACTTTCCGGGCGACATGGCGCGCGTCGACGCCGAACCGAACCACCTCAACAGCCAGAATCTGGTACGCATTTTCGAGGATGAGTGGCGGCACGCGATACGCTGATCGGAGGCGTGCGGCACGCACGATGTGTCACGCCGGCAAGGCCAGATGAATGCCATCACGGTGACCCCGCGCGGGGCGTTTCCTTCAACGGTACTCGGCGTTGCGATCGGAGGGGTCGTTGCCGGCCAGCCAAGGGTCGTTGGGCAGCAAGTGATTGCGGCGCGGCAGTGCGTCGGTGCACAGGTCGTGCAGATGCAGCAGTTCGATCACCACCGGCTCGGAAAAGCCCTTGCGCGAGCCACGGTGATCGACCAGCAATTCGTTCAGGTAGTTCAGTGCTTCCACTGGACGCTGCCAGCGCGCCGCGATGGCATTGGCGATGTGCGGATGGCGTGCCGAGAGGTGCTCGGCGCGTGCTTGGTGCGGCAGACTGCGTAGCCATTCACGGGCGCCCGGGGTGAGCGGCTCGTCGGCCGTGGCGCCGTGCTGGTACGTGTTGGTGTCCGCTGCCTTGCCGCGCTGCGGGAATGCAGCGTCGAAGGCCTCGCGCGCTTCGTCGCGACCGATCTGTTCAAAGGCAACCGTGTTCATCGTGCTCTCCCGCCGCATGTGCCTGTTTGCAGTATGGTTCAGCGAGGCCGATGCGCCAGAGGGATTGCCGAGCGGGGTGCGGAATGTCACTACCGCTGCCGGCGAATACGGCGAGGGTGTATATTCATACATGGTTTTGACCGATCAACGACCATGCCGCCACCTGCGAATCCAGCCGCTTCAACGAGCCCACGCGATCACCTGAACCCGGAGCAGCGCGCCGCGGTGGAGTACGCCGGCGCCGCGCCATTGCTGGTGATCGCGGGTGCCGGATCGGGCAAGACCAACACCCTTGCGCACCGCGTCGCGCACCTTGTGCTGGGTGGGGCGGACCCGGCAGCGATCCTGCTGCTGACGTTCTCGCGCCGCGCGGCGGTCGAAATGACGCGCCGGGTCGAGCGCATCCTCGGCGCGGCGTCGGACGACCCGACGCTGGCGCGTGCCGCGCTGGCCTGGGCCGGCACCTTTCACGGCATTGGCGCGCGACTGCTGCGCGAGTACGCCGAACGGATCGGCCTGGGGCAGAACTTCACCATCCACGACCGCGAGGATTCGGCCGACCTGATGAATCTGGTCCGCCATGAGTTGGGCTTCTCGGCCAAGGAAAAGCGCTTCCCGACCAAGCAGACCTGCCTCGCGATCTATTCCCGGGTGGTGAACACCGAGGCGCCGCTCGCCGACGTGCTGAAGGAAACCTTCCCTTGGTGTGCAATGTGGGAAGACGACCTGAAGGCACTTTTCGGGGCCTACGTCACCGCCAAGCAGCGGCAAGGCGTGCTCGACTACGACGACCTGCTGCTGTACTGGGCGCACATGGTCAGCGAACCGACGCTGGCGGCTGAACTCGGCGCACGCTTCGCGCATGTGCTGGTCGATGAGTATCAGGACACCAACCGCCTGCAGGCCTCCATCCTCAAGGCGCTGAAACCGGAAGGGCAGGGACTCACCGTGGTCGGCGACGACGCACAGTCGATCTACGCCTTCCGTGGCGCGACGGTGCGCAACATCCTCGACTTCCCGCAGCAGTTCCCGCAGCCGGCGCAGGTGGTGACACTCGAGCGCAACTACCGCTCGACCCAGCCGATCCTGGCGGCATCGAATGCCGTCATCGGGCTTGCCGCCGAACGTTTCACGAAAAACCTGTGGAGCGAGCGCGCGGCGACCCAGCGCCCGCAGCTCGTGACCGTGCACGACGAGGCGGATCAGGCGCGTTACATCGTCGGTCAGGTGCTGGCGCGCCGTGAAGAGGGCGTGCGGCTGAAGAAGCAGGCGGTGCTGTTCCGCGCCGCGCACCACAGCGCCCCGCTGGAGCTCGAGCTCACGCGTCGCAATGTGCCCTTCGTCAAGTTTGGCGGGCTCAAGTTTCTTGAGGCGGCCCATGTCAAGGATCTGCTCGCGGTGCTGCGCTGGGCCGAGAATCCGCGCGACCGTGTGGCCGGCTTTCGTGCGGTGCAGTTGATGCCGGGCATCGGGCCGAAGAGCGCAGCGCGCATCGTCGATCTGGTGGAGGCGGCGAACGATCCGGTGGTGGCGCTGGCCGATTTTCAGCCGCCGTCGAGCGCGGGGGAGGCGTGGGCGACGCTGCCGCAGCTGCTCGGCGAATTGCGTACCCGCTCGGCCTGGCCGGCCGACATCGAGCGCGCGCGGCGCTGGTATGCGCCCCATCTCGATCGCAAGTACGAGGACGCCGCGATCCGCGAGGCCGATCTGCTGCAGATGGAACGTATCGCCGCGAGCTACCCGAACCGAGAGCGCTTCCTGACCGAACTGACGCTCGATCCGCCGGATGCGACCAGCGACGAATCCGGCGTGCCGCTGCTCGACGAGGACTACCTGATCTTGTCGACGATCCATTCAGCCAAAGGGCAGGAATGGGACTCGGTGTACCTGCTCAACACGGTGGATGGCTGCATTCCGTCCGATCTTGCGACCGGCAGCAGCGCCGAGATCGAAGAGGAGCGGCGCCTGCTGTATGTCGCGATGACGCGCGCCAAGGACGCGCTGCACCTGATCACGCCGCAGCGTTTCTACGTGACCCAGCAGGCGGGCGGCGGCGACCGCCATGTCTATGCGCAGCGTACTCGCTTCATTCCCGCCGCGATGCTCGACAGCTTCGAGCAGGCGGTGTGGCCGGTGGCGGGAGGCGGCGCGGCGGCGGGCGCGGTCACGGCACCGCCGCAGGCGGTCATCGATATTGCCGCACGGCTGCGCGGCATGTGGAACTGAAAGGTGTGCCCCGCCATCGGCGGGGCGTCGCGCTCAGCGGCTGATACGGAGCGAAGGTTCTGCGCCGCCGGGGTCGGGCAATGCGGCAGCGGCCAGCGGGTCGTGCAGCGCGGTCGGCACGCCCAGCGCGTTGGCCACGAAGATCGCTTCCAGCAGCATGATCAAGATCGGCATCGCGAGCCCGGAAAGCTGCGTCAGCCGCGCCTGCAGCGAGAGCTGGAAACGTTCGCCACGGCCCATGCGGTGCTCGCCGGGCATGTCCAGCAAGGCGAGGCGCTGGTCGTTGCGCGACGGCGATTCGAGGTTGCGCAGGGTGTCGGCGTGGCGCAGGCGGAATTCGTCGAGGATGTGCGACGAGATCGCGCCGGGGCCGACGTCTTCACACACCTTCTCGAATTCACGCGCCAGTTCGCGCAGACGATCGCCGCATTCGAGCAGCGCGCGGGCACGCAGCGCGTGGTTGGCCGAAGCGACCAGCACGACGCAAACCAGCACCGAGACGCCGAGGAAGATCTGCACCAGGTTGAGCACGTTGGGGGCGAGGGCCAGGCGGACGCCGGCGTTCTGCAGCAGCGGGATCAGGATCAGCCCGAGCGCGAGGGCCACCAGGGTGGCGAGCCAGAAGCGGCCCTGGCGCTGCAGCCTTTGCCCTGCGTAGCAGCGGCTGCGCGCCGAGGTACGGATGGCGAGCAATTGGCGCTGAGCGGAATTCGCGCTCAGTTCGTCGCTGCCGGAAACCCAGTCCGAAAAACTTGTCTGCATGCTTGCGTCATCGCCTCTGGCTGGAGGCCGTGTCACGCGCTTGCGTGCCGGCCGGGTTCAAGGATGCGGTATCGCGGGCGCGGGAGGGTGCGTTTCTGCCAAGCGCGCCACAGCCGGCATTGAACCCGAAAATGGCACGGGCCGATAGGGTTTGCTGCAGTGTACGCCGGGGTTCGGCGCCGCGCGCGCGGCGTCCCCGTCGCCTTCTTCGAGCGGCGCTCAGCGCAATGCCTCGGGCGGCGGCGCGCCGGTATTCGGGGTGACGCGCGGGAATTCAAGCGTGAAGGTCGTGCCTTCGCCCGGGCTGCTTTCCACCTCGATGGTCCCGGCCAATACCTCCTGCACGATGTTGCGCACGATGTAGAGGCCCAGCCCGCTGCCGCCGGTGCCGAGGCGGGTGGTGAAGAAGGGCTCGAAGATCCGTTCCCTGACCTCGGCCGTCATGCCCTGGCCGTTGTCGCGCAGGGTCATGCGGATGCGGTCGTCAGGCTGGACGGTGACCATCAGATGGATGTCGCCCCGCTCGCGCCCCTCAAAGGCGTGGGTCAGCGCGTTGAGCACCAGGTTGTCGATCGCCTGGGCGATTGCCCCCGGGAAGCTGTCCATCTCGATGCCGCCCGGTACGCTGGCATCGAGACGAACGCCACGACGCACCAGCGTCGGGTTGAGCAGGCCGACGATGTCATTGAGCTTGGTCTGCAGGTCGAAGCTGCGGCGCCGGTCACTCGACTGATCTACCGCGACTTCCTTGAATTTGGTGATGGTGCCGGCGGCGCGGTCGAGGCCGCGCTTGAGCAAGTGGGTGGCTTCGCGCACATAGGCATTGAAATCGCTGAGGTCGACTCGCCGGACGCGGCCTTCGGCGACGGCCATGTCAAAGCGATCGACCTCTTCGGTCAGCGCGCTGGCGGCGGTGACGCAGTTGCCGATCGGCGTATTGAGTTCATGCGCGACGCCGGCCACGAGGCTGCCGAGCGAGGCCAGCCGTTCTGCGCGCAGCAGGTCTTTCTGGGTGTGTCGCAGGCGCTCCTCTGCCTGACGTTGGCGCGTGATGTTGCGCCCGACCCCGCGGTAGCCGATGAAACGGCCGCGTGCGTCGTACTGTGGTGCCCCCGACAACACCAGGTAATAGTGCGTGCCGGTGCCCGCGGTGATGCGCAGCGTCTCTTCCGAGAACAGTTCGCGGCGCCCCATCTTTGCTTCGAGTTCGCGTGCCTTGATCACGTCGTCGGGCTTCAGGGGGAGTTCGGTAAGCCGGTGCGACAGCCAGGTCGGTGTTTCGATGCCGGAGCCTGGCAGATCCTTGCCGACGATTTCGGTAAAGCGCAGGTCGGCGTCGATCTGCCAGTAGCAGTCGGACGACAATTCTGTGAGCTCTCGGAACCGCGCCTCCTTGTCTCGCAGCGCGCTGATCAGCGGTCGCACGATCCTGCGCAGCGCCCATCCCGCCACCAGAATGATCGCCAGCACAACCGGCAGGATGCGGTGCCATTGCTTGCGCACCGGCTCGTAGAACTCCACCGCATCCTGCGACACCAGCATCCCGAGGCCGTTTCCGGCAATGCCCATCGCCATGCCGACACGGCCGATGGGGCCGAATACCAGCGTCATCGGGCGGCCGCGCTCGTCGGCGCTGATCAGCGGGTCCCAGTCCGGGCTGGTGCGCCCGGCAAGTGCCGCTTCGACATGGGACATCAGCGGCGAGCCTGCTGGCGGTGCGCGCAGGGTTTCGCCCGCACCGGAGAGGAAGCAGCGGATGTGTTGCGCATTTTCCCCGCAGACCGCCATGACGCCGGTTCGCCCAAGGTCATAGGTGTCGCTGACCAGTTGTTCCCAGGCGGGCACTGATTGTTCGATCTGCAACTCGCCGGTCTGCCCTTCCGCCGGGGTGTCCAGTTGCAGTCGCAAGAGCACGAAGGGGATGCCTTCTTCCCATTTGAGTTCCAGCTGGACCTTGCCGCGGGTATCGGCCCAGATGGTGGCTGCCTTTGAAAGCGTGCCGCGGTCCGTCAGGAGCTGGCCGTCGCGGCCTTCCACCCGGAATGCGCGTACGACACGGAAGGGCAGTTGTTCCTGGATGCGCTGGAACAGCTTGCGTCGCAGCGCCTCGTCGTTGCTGCGCTGCGCCTGGGCTGCCAGACGGGCGATCTCGGCGTCCTTCAGCAACGCCGCTGCGTCGGCATAGAGCCGTTCGGCGGCAAAGAAGAAAACCTGTTCCCGGTTACGGGCGACCATTCGTTGCTGCTGGTACAGCGAGCGTTCGATCTGCGTCTGCAGTGCGACCAGTGTGATGACCGTGCTGGCAAGCGTGACCGCGATCAGGAATCCGATCCCGATACGGGTCACGCGGACTTCCTCGCCGCGCGAACGGTCATTGAGCCGATAGCATTCCACAAACAGTTCGATGGCCAGCAGCAGAAGCGCGAGCGATACCGGCACCGGCGGCGCTGGCAAGTAGTGCCAGCCGTAGATCAGCGGCAAAGACAGCGCACCGAGCAGCACGCCGGCCAGCGCGAGGATGCCAAGCGCGCTCGCGACAATCTGGACGGCGGCCCGAACTCGCGGTGCCGTGCGAATGCCCTGTGCCAGGTAGGCCGCGGCCCAGAGCAACAAGAGACTGGCGGGCAGGGCCGACACATCCGCCGGCCACAAATCACGGGTCGTGCTCTCGTCGTGGTGGGGCCACAGTGGCAGCAATGGCAGCACCGCAATGACAACGACGCCAGCTGCAGCGATTCGGCCCGGTGCGGTGCGGCGTTGGCCCCAGGTCATTGCGATCGCGGCTGCAATGGCCAGGCAACCTGCCGTGGGGTGCAGCGTGGCGGTGGGCATGAAGGGTACGACGAGGGATCCCGCCGCAGTCAGCAAAGCGAGCGCGCCGTAAGCAAGCAGCAGAATCGAAGCTGCCCTGCGCAGCGTGATCATCGGGCCGCCACCGCAAGGCGCGACGAAAAGGGGGAAGGGTTCAGGCGTACTTGCCGCGGTGAGGGAGCAAACTTGGACACATGCGCCATATTCGTTGCGTTCATCTGTGTAAGTGACGGCTCCGCGCGACCAGACTTGAGTAATTCGAGCGTGTGACGGCAGGCGCGAAGTTGCCGGATCGCGCCGTGATCGTCTGAAGGCGGCCGGCGCATCACATCTTTGCGCGGCCCCACCCACAGTGGCGGGCCGCTTGCGTGGCGACCCTGCGCAAGTCCGCCTGCATTCAAGCCCGCGCGGCTGGATTACGATCCAGACTTATGGCTCCGACCGCTCTGCCCCAATTTGCCCGCGCGCTGCGTTCGCTCAATTATCGCCGTTACTTCATCGGCCAGCTGATTTCACTTGCCGGTACCTGGATGCAGCAAATCGCGATGAGCTGGCTGGCCTATCGCCTCACTCACTCGGCGCTGGTGCTCGGCATGATCAGCTTCTTCGGGCAGATCCCGATCCTGTTGTTTGCGTCAGTGGGTGGCGTGTGGGTCGACCGGGTCGATCGCCGCAAGCTGCTGTTGGCGACGCAGTTCCTCGCCATGATGCAGGCCGGGGTTCTGGCGATTGTCAGCTGGCAGGCCCTTGCCACCCCGACCCTGTTGATGGTGCTGGCATTCGCGCTGGGTTGTCTCAACGCACTGGATGTGCCGGCGCGCCAGGCCGTGGCGGTGCAACTGGTCGACAACCCGGACGATCTGCCCAACGCGATTGCGCTCAATGCGCTGCTGATGAACGGCGCGCGCTTCGTGGGGCCGGCGCTGGCCGGTGTGGTCGTCGCCGAAGCCGGCGAGACCGCCTGTTTCGTGCTCAACGCCCTGTCCTATCTGGCTGTGCTCGCTGCACTCGCGGGCATCCGTCTGAGTGCCGTGCCGAAATCCCGCGGGTCGGCACTGGCGGCCTTTCATGGGGGCTACCGCTATGCGCTGCAGCACCCGACGATCCGCCTCTTGCTGTTGCTGGTCGCAGGGGTCAGCTTCTTCGCGACTTCTTACTCCGCAATGCTGCCCATCTTTGCCCGCGAGGTCTTCGGCGGCGGCGCGCGCACTTACGGCCTGCTCGTCGGCAGCGCCGGGGTAGGGTCGCTGATCGCGAGCCTGGTGCTGGCGGCGCGCGACCCGGCAAAACCGGTGGGCAATCTGATTGCATGGGCGGCGCCCGGCATCGGCTTCTGCCTTGCCTTGTTCGCCCTCACGCCCTGGCTGGGGCTTGCGTTCGTCGAACTGATGGCGCTCGGGTTTTGCGTGATCGTGACCGTGGCCGGCAGCAACACGGTGATCCAGAGCGAGGTGGATGAGGCCTACCGAGGCCGGGTCGTCGGACTCTATTCGATGGCATTTCTTGGCGTGTCGCCGCTGGGCAGCCTGGCTGTCGGCGCGCTCGCCCATGCATGGGGTACCCGCCCGACCCTGCTGTGCGGCGCGTTCGTGACGGTATTGCTGGGCCTGACCTACCGTCATGTGGCGCTGGGGCTTGGTCACGCCGCCAGCGGCACACGGCCGGACAATCCACGCCGCTGAGGTCGTCCTCGTCCAGCTGCGAAACCGGCGGGCGCTGTCCCGCGCACGGCGCGGCACCCCATTTCCGGCGGGCGCGCTCGCAGCGGACGGACCGGATCCAGGGCGGTTGCTTCAGGCCTTCTGCGACGGGCTGCGCTGGTGCCTGGTCGGCCTCGAACGAACAATAAATCGTCGCGTGGCGATGGGGCGGACTTGAAAGCGGGCGGGGTCGCACCTATTATTAGCACTCGAAAGGGGTGAGTGCTAACAGCTTCGCGCTCGCTTCATCCCTCGGATTCCGTAATTTCGGGCCGGCTGACCGGCCCGACTCATTGAAAACGTACTACGTACGAGGAGTGACCTGATGAAGATCCGTCCTTTGCACGACCGTGTGATCGTCAAGCGCATCGAAGCCGAGCGCACCACTGCATCCGGCATCGTGATCCCTGATTCCGCAGGCGAGAAGCCGGACCAGGGCGAAGTCATCGCGGTTGGCCCGGGCAAGTTCCTGGACAACGGCGAAGTGCGCCGCGTTGATCTGAAGGTTGGCGACCGCGTGCTGTTCGGCAAGTACGCCGGCCAGACCGTCAAGGTCGATGGCCAAGAAGTCCTGGTCATGCGTGAAGAAGACATCCTGGGCGTGGTCGAGGCCTGAGCCTCCCGTTCCCCGGTCTGAAATCCAAGAACATTCAGGAGCTACACAATGCCCGCTAAGCAAGTTCTGTTCGGCGACGACGCACGCGTCAAGATCGTCAATGGCGTCAACATCCTGGCCAACGCGGTCAAGGTCACCCTCGGCCCGAAGGGTCGCAACGTGGTGCTGGAGCGCTCGTTCGGCGCCCCGACCGTGACCAAGGACGGCGTCTCGGTCGCCAAGGAAATCGAGCTGAAGGACAAGTTCGAGAACATGGGCGCGCAGATGGTCAAGGAAGTTGCTTCCAAGACCTCGGACAACGCCGGTGACGGCACCACCACCGCGACCGTGCTGGCCCAGGCCATCGTTCGCGAAGGCATGAAGCTGGTCGTGTCGGGCCACAACCCGATGGACCTGAAGCGCGGTATCGACAAGGCTGTCACCGCCCTGGTCGCCGAAGTGAAGAAGGCTGCCAAGCCGACCACCACCTCGAAGGAAATCGCCCAGGTCGGTTCGATCTCGGCCAACTCCGACAGCTCGATCGGCGACATCATCGCCAGCGCGATGGACAAGGTCGGCAAGGCCGGCGTGATCACCGTCGAAGACGGCAAGTCGCTCGACAACGAGCTGGATGTCGTTGAAGGCATGCAGTTCGACCGCGGCTACCTGTCGCCGTACTTCATCAACAACCAGGAGCGTCAGATCGCCGCTCTGGACAACCCCTTCGTGCTGCTGTTCGACAAGAAGATCTCGAACATCCGCGACCTGCTGCCGGTGCTGGAGCAAGTGGCGAAGGCTGGCCGTCCGCTGCTGATCATCGCTGAAGACGTCGAAGGCGAAGCCCTCGCGACCCTGGTGGTGAACAACATCCGCGGCATCCTGAAGACCGTTGCCGTCAAGGCCCCGGGCTTCGGCGACCGTCGCAAGGCCATGCTCGAAGACATCGCCATCCTGACCGGCGGCACCGTGATCGCCGAGGAAGTCGGCCTGACGCTCGAGAAGGCCACCCTGGCCGACCTGGGCCAAGCCAAGCGCATCGAAGTCGAGAAGGAAAACACCACCATCATCGACGGCCATGGCAAGGCTGAATCGATCCAGGCCCGCGTGGCCCAGATCGACGCCCTGATCGAAACCGCGACCAGCGACTACGACAAGGAAAAGCTGCAAGAGCGCAAGGCCAAGCTGGCCGGCGGTGTTGCGGTGATCAAGGTCGGCGCTGCGACCGAAGTCGAAATGAAGGAAAAGAAGGCCCGCGTTGAAGACGCGCTGCACGCAACCCGTGCCGCCGTTGAAGAAGGCGTGGTTGCCGGTGGTGGCGTGGCCCTGCTGCGTGCCCGTGCTGCCGTTGGCGCCATCAAGGGCGACAACGCCGACCAGGAAGCCGGTATCAAGATCGTGCTGCGCGCGATCGAAGAGCCGCTGCGCCAGATCGTTGCGAACGCCGGCGACGAGCCGTCGGTCGTGATCGCCAAGGTGCTGGAAGGTTCGGGCAACTACGGCTACAACGCTTCGAACGGCACCTACGGTGACCTGGTCGAGCTGGGCGTGCTGGATCCGGCCAAGGTCACCCGCACCGCGCTGCAGAACGCCGCATCGGTCGCTTCGCTGATCCTGACCACCGACGCAATGGTCGCCGAACTGCCGGAAGACAAGCCGGCTGGCGGCATGCCGGGTGGCATGGGCGGCATGGGCGGCATGGACATGGGCATGTAATAGCCCCGGTTCAGCCGACGCGCTGTACAAGGAAACCCCGCTTCGGCGGGGTTTCTTCTTTTCGGCGCCAGGAATCTGCGCGTCACCGTCTCCGCGCGAAGCGGTGCTTCCTGCCCGCAGCCGATCCGCTGCTGTTTCAAGATGTGTCCGCGGCAGGCCGGGGTCACACCTTGGCATATCGCCGCGCCGGCCGATACGTGCCTGAAGCAGAAGCGCATCCGCCGCGCGCTATGCTGCACCCATGTTTACCGAGCTTTCCGGCGCCGCCTCGCGCGCCAAGCAAGATCGCCGGCACTTGCGGCATCCGCTGCTCGCGCTCGCCAGCCTCGTCGTGCTGGCCGGCTGCGCCAGCGTCGGACCCGACTACCGCCCGCCTGATGGCCCTGACTACCCCGCCTGGCACAATGCCGTCGCTTCAACGCACGCAACGCCCGCCGACGCACGCGCACTCGCGCTGTGGTGGACGCAGTTCCACGACCCGACGCTGGATGCGCTGATCGATGCGGCACTCGCCGGCAATACCGATCTGAAGACTGCGCTGGCGCGCCTCGACGAAGTGCGCGCCCGCCGTGGCCTTGCCCGTGCGCAGCAGATGCCCGAGCTCGATGCCAGCGCCAGCGCACGCACCCAGGCGGCACGCCCCGCCGAGACTACCGTCACCACCCGCAGCTATGACGCCAACCTGTCGCTCAGCTGGGAACTCGATCTCTTCGGCGGCAAGAGGCGTGCGCTGGAAGCCGCCGAGGCAGACCTCGCCGCCGCACAGGCCAACCTGTACGCGGTGCGGGTGAGCCTGATCGCGGCGGTCGCCAATGCCTATGTGGATCTTCGTACGGCCGAGAACCGCCTTGCGGTGCTGCAAGCGACACTCGACAGTCGCGGCGAAACCGATCAGATCACCCGCTGGCGTGAGCAGGCGGGGCTCGCCTCGACGCTCGATGTCGCACAGTCGCGCAGCAGCCTGGAGCAGGCCCGTGCGGCGCTGCCTGCGGTTGAACGCAGCCTCAGCGAAGCGCGCAACCAGATCGCCCTGCTGCTCGGCAAAACCCCCGGCGCGGTCGACGCCATGATCGGTGCGAAGCGCGCGCTGCCTGAACTGAGCTTCTCGCTGGCGCTGGGCATTCCGGCCGATACCTTGCAGCAGCGCCCGGACGTGCGCGTCGCGGAACGCCAGCTCGCCGCGGCCACGGCACGGGTCGGCGAAGCGCAGGCGCAGCGCTATCCCAAGCTCACGCTCAGCGGCTCGATCGGCGTCGATGCGCTCAGTGCTTCCGATCTGTTCCGGCCCGAGGCGGTGCTCGCCAGTCTTGCCGGCGGCATTGCCGCACCGATCTTCGACGCCGGCCGCATCACGCAGTCGATCGCGATCCAGGATGCGCAACAGCAGCAGGCGCTGATCAACTGGCAGGCGACGGTGCTGCGCGCCATGCACGAAGTCGAGAACGCCCTCGTCGCATGGCGCACGTCGAACGAACGGTTTGCGAGCCTTGGCGTGGCGGTGACCGCGGCGGTGCAGGCCGAACAACTCGCCAGCCAGCGTTACGCCGCCGGGCTGATCGATCTCTCGGTGCTGCTCGACACGCAGCGCACCCTGCTCTCGCTGCAGGATCAACAGACCTCGGCCCAGGGCGACCGCGCCACAGCACTGGTCAATCTTTACAAGGCACTGGGCGGCGGATGGTCGCCGGATGCCGCGGGCGCGCAGCCTGCTGTCGGAGACACTCGCAATGACTGACCCTCACAAGGCCCTTTCGCTGGCGGCCATCGCGACCACCGCGCGCGGCAAGCGCGGCTGGGTGATCCTGATCTCCAGCCTGGTGCTGCTGGCACTGCTTGCGCTGCTGCTCGGCAAGACCTTCGGCGGCGCCGCGCCGCCCCGCTACACCACGGCCGACGTCAAGCGCGGCGACCTGGTGGTAACGGTGACCGCGACCGGCAAGCTCGAGCCGACCACGCAACTCACCGTTGGCTCGGAATTGTCCGGCACCGTCGCGCAGGTGCTGGTCGATACCAACGACCATGTCCGCAAGGGGCAGACCCTGGCGGTGCTCGACATCACCAAGTTGCGCGACCAGACCGAAAAGGCGCGTGCGGTGCTGGCCTCGGCCCAAGCTCGTCTTGCGCAGGCGCAAGCGACGCTCGTCGAGGCCGAAGCGGCCTTGGCGCGTCAGGAAGAAGTGGCGCGTTTGTCGGGTGGCAAGGTGCCGTCGAAGGCAGAACTCGACACCGCCCGGGCCACGGCCGCGCGCGCACGCGCCGACGTGGCCTCGGCGCAGGGCAGTGTGGCGGAGACCGCGGCGGCGCTGCGCACCAACGAAACCGATCTGGGCAAGGCAGAGATCCGCTCGCCGATCGACGGTGTGGTGCTGACCCGCAAGATCGACCGTGGCCAGACGGTGGCGGCGTCTTTCACCGCGCCGGAGTTGTTCATCCTCGCCGAGGATCTGTCGCAGATGCGCCTCAAGGTCGATGTCGCGGAAGCGGATGTCGGCAAGGTGCGCGATGGCCAGTCCGCGAGTTTCACCGTCGACGCCTGGCCGGACCGCAACTATGCCGCCAAGGTGACCAAGGTGCAGTACGGCTCGACCCTGGTCGAGAACGTGGTCAGCTACAAGACCGAACTCGAAGTCAGCAATGCAGACCTCACGCTACGCCCGGGCATGACCGCGACGGCCGACATTCGCGTCGCCGAGCGCAAGGGCGTGCTGATGGTGCCCACCGCCGCGTTGCGCTTCACCCCGAAGACCGAGACGAAGGCGCCCGAGAGTGGTGGGCTGCTCTCCAGCCTGATCCCGAAACCGCCGCGCCCGCAGCGCCCGGTGAGCAACCCGAGCGCGCGGGCACGGGCGATCGTCGAGGGCAGCGAACAGACCGTATGGGTGCTGCGGGAGAGCGGCCCCGAGCCGGTCAAGGTCAAGGCCGGGCTCAGCGATGGCCGCATGACCGAGATCCTCAGCCCTGCCTTGCGCGAGGGCGACGATGTGATCACCGAGCAGGTCGTGGAGACGCGCAAGAAATGAGCGCGTCGGTTGCGACTGATCCGTCGGTGTCGCCTGAGCCACCGCTGTTCCAGCTCTCCGGCATCACCAAGTCCTACGGGCGTGGCGAAGCCCGCTTCGACGCGTTGCGCGGCATCGACCTCGCGATTCCGCGCGGCCAGTTCGTCGCGGTGATGGGGCCGAGCGGGTCCGGCAAATCTACGCTGATGAACATCCTCGGCTGCCTCGACACGCCTACTGCCGGCGAGTATGTGTTCGACGGTCAGCATGTCGAGCGCTTCGACAGTATTCAGCGCTCGCTGCTGCGCCGTCACCATCATGGCTTCATCTTCCAGGGCTTCAACCTGCTCGCGCGCACCTCGGCGCTTGAGAACGTTGAACTGCCCTTGTTGTACCGCGGGCTGCCGCGCCGCGAGCGCGAGGCGCTGGCGCGCGAAGCGCTCGTCTCGGTCGGGCTGGACGGAAAGTTCCGCAATACGCCGGCCGAACTTTCCGGCGGGCAACAGCAGCGCGTCGCGATCGCGCGGGCCATCGTGACCCGTCCGCTGGTGCTGTTCGCCGACGAGCCGACCGGCAACCTCGATACCCGCACCAGCCAGGATGTGATGGCCCTGATCACCCGGCTCAATGTGGAGCGCGGCATCACAGTGCTGATGGTCACGCACGAAGCCGACGTCGCGGCGCATGCGCAGCGCATCGTGCGGGTGAAGGATGGCCTGATCGATACCGATTCGCTGCCGATGGAGGCCGCGCCATGCTGCTGAACGCATTGCTGCTGGCCCTGCGCGAGATCCGTCGCAATCTGATGCGCGCCTTCCTTACCGTGCTGGGCATCGTGATCGGCGTGGCAGCGGTGATCACCATGGTGACGCTGGGGCAGGGCGCCACCGATGCGGTCACTGCCCAGGTCGCGAGCCTTGGCAGCAACCTGATCATCGTGCGGCCTGGCGCGGCGATCGGCATGCCGCAAGGCGGTGTCGCACGCTTCAAGATGAGCGATGCGCCGGCGTTGGTCGACCGCGTATCGGGCATCGAGGCAGTGGCACCGGTGACGAACCGCTCGGTCAGCATTGTGTACCAGCAGAAGAACTGGACCACCAGCGTGGTCGGTTCGACGCCGGAATACTTCCAGATCGCGAATCGCGAAGTGCTGAGCGGCCGCGCCTTCAGCGCGGCGGATCTGCGCAGCGGGCGCGCGGTGTGCGTGATCGGCAATACCGTGCGCAAGGAGCTGTTCGCCAACGACGATCCGATCGGCGCGAAGATCCGCGTGAATACGATGTCCTGTGAGGTGATCGGCACCCTTGCGGTGAAGGGGCAGTCTTCTTTCGGCGCCGATCAGGACGACACCATCCTGCTGCCGATCACGACCTTGCAGCGGCGCCTCGCAGGGCGTCAGGGCACCCAGCAGGTGGGGCAGATCTTCGTGTCGGGCAAGGATGGCGTCGATGGCGACGTGCTGGTCGCGCAGATCAGCGCGGTGATGCGCGAGTTGCGCAACATCGCGCCGAACGAGTCGGACGACTTCTCGGTGATGGATACGCGCCAGATCGCGCAGGCGCTCAGCTCCACCACCCGCGTCATGACATCACTGCTCGGTGCGGTTGCTGGCGTGAGCTTGTTGGTCGGCGGCATCGGCATCATGAACATCATGCTGGTGTCGGTGACCGAGCGCACGCGCGAAATCGGCATCCGCCTCGCGATCGGCGCGCTGCCGCGCGAGGTGCTGCTGCAGTTCCTGGTCGAGGCGGTGACGCTGTCATCGCTCGGCGGGCTGATCGGTGTGCTGCTCGCCTTGCTCGCATCGACCGTCATGGCGGGGGCGATGAACGTGCCTTTCACTTTCGACCTGCGAATCAACCTGCTCGCCTTCGGTTTTGCGGCGGCGGTCGGCGTGATCTTCGGTTTCATGCCGGCGCGTCGCGCGGCGCAACTCGACCCGATCGAGGCGCTGCGGCACGAGTGAGCAGGGCCGGGTGAAGCGTGCGGCGCGGCCGACGGCTCCTCGCCGCCCACGCCGCGGCCCGCGCTATCAAGCCGGCAGTTGAAGCAAGCGGTCGAGTTCGCCTTCGAGTCGCGCCGCGGTGCCTTCGCCTTTTGCCTTGCGCGCGGCGGCGACAAACTCGTCGCGGATCGCCACATAGTCGGCCAGCGTTTCCGCCTTCTCGACCTGAAGCTGCAGCATGAATCCGCGCAGCCCGAGGGTCTCGCGAATGTGCTCGTTGAAATAGCTGTAGAGCTGGCGCAACTGCTGGGCCGCGTCCGGCACTTCGCCAGATGCGGTTACCACGTCCTCCGTGGCCTCCGCGATTTCTGCGTCGAAACCCGCCTCAGTCTCAGCCTCGGCGGTGGCGCTCGCTTCGCTGTCGGCAATCGTGTCCGGGCTGACGCTGCCGCCCGCCGGTGCGATCAGGCCAAGGTCGGCCAGTTCGGTGAGGTGCGCTGCGCTGACGCCGATCGCCTGCAGGGTATCCAGCAGATCGCCGGCACTGTGCTTGCCGTCCACCAGCACCAGCAGGGAACGCAAGCGCGGATGCAGGCGGATCTGGCGCGCCTGGATTTCATGCACGCCGGCCGGCGTCTTGAAGTAGATCGTTTCTCTCATGTTGTCAGCCTCCTCGGGCATGTCCGGTCTGGCATGCCTCTCTGTTGTCCGGCGCTTTGTGCTGCGCTGGCGCTTCGCAGTGTTACATAACTTGCCGGCGAGGCACCGCCGCCGGCACCTTCCGAAACAGGGCCGCCGGGCGGGGTTCCGGCTTGGGTGTGTTGGAAAAAGACAACAGCACAGTACAGTGCCGTATGGAGGAATAATCCATAAGGAATATGCGGTTGGCAAGTCGCGTCGGCGGTATGGCCTGCACCGCAAGGCTTTTGACGTGATGGGGTGGTCGGGTCGTGGTGTTGCGTCTGGGCCCGGATCGAATTGCCGCTTGATTTGCGGTCACGCAACAGTAATATCGAACGTGGCTGCCCTCACGTGGCCAAACATTCTTGAAGCCCCGTGCGGATCGTGCGGGGCTTTTTTTCGCCCGGCGAATGCCGTGGTCGCTGTAGGCGCCGCTCCGAAGGGCGAGTGCTACACTCCGCCGGCGAGGCGCGGGTGCCCTGCCTGCGCGGCTTTCGGGGCGTTAAATGCGAATCCTCTTGGCCGAAGACGACGAGATCATCGCCGACGCGCTGGTGCGGGCGCTCAAGCGCGGCGGCTTCGCAGTAGATCATGTGCCGACCGGCACCGAAGCCGACGCCGCGCTCGCCAGCCAGACCTACGACCTGGTGGTGCTCGATCTGGGTTTGCCCCGCTTGCCGGGCATCGAGGTGCTCAAGCGCCTGCGCGCACGCAAGTCCACCACGCCAGTACTGATCCTGACTGCGCAGGATGCAATCGAGGAACGCGTGCGCGGCCTCGACGCGGGCGCCGATGATTACATGACCAAGCCCTTCGCGCTGCCCGAACTCGAGGCGCGCGCCCGCGCGCTGACCCGGCGCGGCACCGGCCAGGGACGCTGCATCACGATGGGGGCGCTGTCTTACGACCAGGCTGATCGCGTCGTGATGGTCGGTGGCCAGGTGGTGGAGCTTTCCGCGCGCGAGATCGGCGTGCTCGAAACCCTGCTGCTGCGCGCGGGACGACTCGTCAGCAAGGAGCAACTGGTCGATCACCTGTGCGGCTGGGGTGAGGAGGTGTCTCACAACGCCATCGAGGTGTATGTGCACCGCCTGCGCAAGAAGCTCGAACCGTCCGGGCTGAAGATCGCTACCGTGCGCGGCCTCGGTTACTGCCTCGAAAAGCCGGATGCGGCTACCTAGATGGCCGGGTTCCGCGTCGTCCAAGGGCGGCGCGGGCGGGCGCCGGACGCCCTATTCGCTCTTTGGCGAGATCCTCGACTGGATGCTCGCGCCGCTGCTGTTCCTGTGGCCGATCTCCATCATTGCGACCTACCACGTCGCGCAGGGCATCGCCGACAAGCCCTATGACCGCGCCCTTGAGGCGGACGTCGCCGCAATCGCGCGCCTGATCCAGGTCGACGCGAAGGGGCGTGTGAGCGTCAACTTCCCGGCGTCGGCGCGCGCGCTGCTGCGCGCTGACGAAGAGGATGCCATCTACTACCAGGTCATCGGTCCGCAGGGTGACCTGATCGTCGGCGATGCCGAACTGCCCAAACCGGCGCCCGAGCCGCTGGTCGAAGACGGCCGTGCGGCCCATCCGGTGCATTTCGCGGATCTGGAGGTCGGCGGCGAAGACGTGCGCATCGCCAGCCGGCGCTTCGCGCTGCCGGGCGGCCACGGTGAGGCGATCGTGCAGGTGGCTGAAACCCGCAATAAACGCGAAGCGCTGGCCTCGCGCATCGTCACCGGTGTGCTGCTGCCGCAGTTCCTCGTCATTCCTGCGACCGTGGTGCTGGTGTGGCTCGGGCTGACGCGCGGCATCGCGCCGCTGAGTCGCTTGCAAGCATTGATCCGCCGCCGTCGGCCGGCCGACCTGTCACCGGTGGAACCGGCCAGCGTGCCGGAAGAGGTGCGTCCGCTGATCGTGGCCTTCAACGACATGATGCAGCGCCTCGATGAAAACCTGCAGGCCCAGCAGCGCTTCGTGGCCGATGCCGCGCACCAGATGCGCACGCCGCTGGCGGGGCTGAAGATGCAGACCGAGCTGGCCTTGTCCGAGCATGATCCGGAAGTCCTGCGTGCGTCGCTTGAACGCATCCACACCAGTGCCGAACGAGCCGCGCACCTGATCAACCAGCTGCTCGCGCTGGCGCGCGCGGAGGCGAGTTCGCACGGTACCAGCGGGCTTGAGCGGATCGACCTTGAAAAGCTGGTGCGCGAGGTGGCAACTGAATTCGTGCCACGCGCCATGCACAAGGGGGTCGATCTGGGCATCGACACGACCGGTTGGCCCCTGACCGTGGACGGCATCCCTGTCCTGCTGCGCGAGATGCTGAAGAACCTGGTCGACAACGCGATCAAATACACCCCGCGCGGCGGCCATGTCACCGTGTTCACCGGCTACGACGCCGAGCGCCCGCTGGTGGCCTTGCTGGGCGTGCAGGATGATGGCGTCGGCATCCCGCCGGAAGATCGCGAACGCGTGTTCGAACGTTTCTACCGGGTGCTCGGCAGCGGCGTCGAGGGCAGCGGACTTGGCCTGCCTATCGTGCGCGAGATCGCCGATCTGCACGCCGCGGTGATCAGTGTCGAGGGGGGGCCGGAAGGACGTGGCACCCGGTTCATTATCGAGTTTCCGCGCGCCGGGGAACCTGTCGGGCCGCATCCGGGCGCTCGCGAGTGAGGCTCGCGATGCTCGCCGATACGACAGCCGCGTGTTGGTGCGCCGCAGCGTAAGCCGGGCGTAAGACAGCGCTTCTAGCCTCCGCCGGTCGCCTATCCGCATGGAATAGCGGGGCGACCATAAAAAGCCAACCACAACGGAGGAGAGAGACATGGCACAGGCCGGGAGCATGGCCATCGAGCCGCAGGCTCGAAGCATCACCGCCGAGGAACGCAAGGTCATTTTTGCGTCATCCCTGGGCACCGTATTCGAGTGGTACGACTTCTATCTCTACGGCTCGCTCGCCGCGATCATCGCCAAGCACTTCTTCGCCGGCGTCAACGAGACTACTTCGTTCATCTTCGCGCTGCTCGCGTTCGCCGCCGGCTTCGCAGTGCGTCCCTTCGGCGCGATCGTGTTCGGCCGCCTCGGCGACATGATCGGCCGCAAGTACACCTTCCTGGTGACGATCCTCATCATGGGGATGTCCACCGCCGTGGTCGGCATGCTGCCCACCTATGCGTCGATCGGCGTGGCGGCCCCGGTGATCCTGATCTCGCTGCGCCTGCTGCAGGGTCTGGCGCTGGGCGGCGAGTACGGCGGTGCGGCCACCTATGTGGCCGAACATGCGCCTAAGGGCAAGCGCGGCCTGTTCACGTCCTTCATCCAGACCACCGCGACGATGGGCCTGTTCCTGTCGCTGCTGGTGATCCTCGGCTGTCGTACCGCGCTGGGCAAGGATGAGTTCGAAGCCTGGGGCTGGCGGATTCCCTTCCTGATCTCGGTGCTGCTGCTGATCGTGTCGGTGTACATCCGCCTGCAGCTCAACGAGTCGCCGGTGTTCAAGAAGATGAAGGAAGAGGGCAAGGCCTCCAAGGCGCCGCTTACCGAATCCTTCGCGCGCTGGGACAACCTCAAGATCGTCATCTTCTCGCTCTTCGGCGGCACCGCCGGCCAGGCCGTCGTCTGGTACACCGGCCAGTTCTATGCGCTGTTCTTCCTGCTGCAGACGCTGAAGATCGACCCGATGACCGCCAACCTGCTGATTGCCGGTTCGCTCGCCATCGGCACGCCGTTCTTCATCGTGTTCGGCGCGCTGTCCGACAAGATCGGGCGCAAGCCGATCATCATGATCGGCTGCGTGCTTGCCGCGCTGACCTACTTCCCGATCTTCAAGGCGCTGACCGAGTACGGCAATCCGGACATCTTCGCCGCGCAGGCGAGCAGCCCGGTGGTGGTGGTCGCGGACGAAGCCCAGTGCTCCTTCCAGTTCGACCCGGTCGGCAAGGCCAAGTTCACGAGCTCCTGCGATATCGCCAAGGGCGGGCTGGCCAAGAAGTACATTCCCTACGCCAACCAGGCGGCGGCGCCGGGTGCGGTTGCGCAGATCAAGATCGGCAGCACCGTGATCAGCAGCTACGAAGGTACCGGCCTCTCGAAGGAGGATGCCAAGGCCAAGAAGGATGCCTTCGACAAGGAGCTTGGTGCGGCGCTCAAGGCTGCGGGCTACCCGGACAAGGCCGACCCGGCCAAGACCAATATCCCGATGGTGCTGGCGCTGCTGACGATCCTGGTGATCTACGTGACGATGGTCTACGGCCCGATCGCAGCATGGCTGGTGGAGCTATTCCCGGCGAAGATCCGCTACACCTCGATGTCGCTGCCGTACCACATCGGTAACGGCTGGTTCGGTGGCTTCCTGCCGACCGTGGCGTTCGCGATGGTGGCGGCCACCGGCGATATCTATTACGGTCTGTGGTATCCGATCGTGATCGCGCTGATGACCGCAGTGATCGGCACCTTGTTCATGCCCGAAACCAAGGACCGCGATATTCACCACACCTGATGCGTTGCAGCGGCGGGGCTTGCGCTTCGCCACGCACGACCGCCCGGCGACCGCCGGGCGGTGCCTTGAGAAACGCATCGAGTGCTGCGGTCTCGATATCAAGGCCTTGAGAGGCCGCAATTGAAACTTGCCCTGCTCGCCGACATCCACAGCAACATCGAGGCGCTCGATGCCTGCCTCGCGCATGCACAGGCGCAAGGCGTCGAGGGCTATGTGCTGCTGGGCGATCTCGTCGGCTATGGCGCCGACCCCGGCGCGGTGATAGACCGCGTGATCGGGCTCGGTGACGCCGTGCAGGCTGCGGTGCTCGGCAACCATGATGCCGCCGTCGTTGGCCGTGGTGACGAGCCGATGAACGACGAAGCGCACGCGGCGATCATCTGGACTATCCCCCGCCTGACTCCCGCGCAACGCAGCTATCTTGCGCAACTGCCGCTGGTGCAGGTCGATGGCGATGCGACCTGGGTGCACGCCAGCGCGGATCAGCCGGAGGCGTTCAACTATGTCGCCAGCGCGGCCGAGGCACGCGCCAGCCTGAACGCGGCCGGCACTCGCTATGTGTTCAGCGGGCATGTGCACGACCCGACGCTCTACTACGTCGGCGCCGACGGGCGCCTGACCCCCTTCCTTCCTACGCCTGATGTCGCGATCCCGGTCGGGCGCCATCGCAGCTGGCTCGGGATCGTTGGTTCCTGCGGGCAACCGCGCGACGGCAAGACCGGGGCCTGGTATGCGCTCTTCGATCGTGACCGATCGCGCCTGAGCTATCACCGCGTTCCGTACGACAGCGCGGCCGCCGCGGCGAAGATCCGCCGTGCGGGCCTGCCGGACCGTTTCGCGCAGCAGATCGAAGGCATTTGCTGATGCTCGCCACCGAGCTGTCGCCCGGCGCAGAGCTCGACGGCTACCGCATCGAAGCTCGTCTGCACTCAGGCGGCATGGCGGTGATCTACCGCGTTTCGCGCGACGATCTGCCGGCCCCGGCGGTGATGAAGGTGCCGCGCCTGGGACACGGCGAAACCGGCGCGACGGTGGTCAGTTTCGAAGTCGAGCAGATGGTGCTCGAAGTGCTCGACGGCGGCCCGGTGCCGCGCCTTTTCGCGGTGGGCGACATCGAGCGCAATCCCTATCTGGTGATGGAGCTCGTCGAGGGGCGTACGCTGGCTGACCTGCTGAGCCAAGGCCCCTTGCCGGAGCTTGATGTCTGCCGGATCGTCGCGGCCGTCGCTCAAGCGGTGCAGCAACTGCACGAGCGCGAGGTGATCCATCTCGACCTCAAACCATCGAACATCATCCTGCGCGCCGATGGCAGCGCCGTGCTGATCGATCTCGGTCTGGCGCGCCATGCCCACTTGCCGGACCTGCTGGCCGAAGAGTTCCGCCGCCCGATGGGGTCAGCGCCCTACATCGCGCCCGAGCAGGTGCTGGGCGTTCGCAGCGAGGCGCGCAGCGACGTCTTCGCGCTTGGGGTGATGCTGTACGAATGCGCAACCGGCCACTACCCGTTCGGTTCGCCGACGACGCCCGGCGGCATGCGCAAGCGCTTGCGCTCGAGTCCCGTTCCGCCGCGCGCCTTGGTGCCGACGCTCTCCGAGGCGTTTCAGGAGACGATCTATCGATGCCTTGAAGTCAAAGTCGAGCAACGCCTGCCAAGTGCGAAGCAGCTCGCGTTCGAGCTGCAGCATCCGGATCAGGTGGCGATCAGCGAGAAGGGGCGCTGGTCGCGCCGGCAAGGCGGCCTGCAGCGGCTGCGCAAGTGGCTGTTCGGACTGGGCTATGAACCGCCGCTCACGGTGGCGCCCACAACACGCGCTGCCGATGCGCCGATCATCATGGTTGCCGTGGCGACGGCCTATACCAGCGACACGCACCAGCAGGCGATACGCAACGCGGTGCAGCGCTTCGCGCTGGCGATGCCCGCGGCGCGGGTGGCCTGTGTGACGGTGACCAAGCCCGCGCCGGTGATGGGCACATCCGACGAAGCGGGCAGCGCGCCGCGGGTGCATCTGCAGCAACTGGTGCAGTTACGCCACTGGGCAGAGCCGATCGGGCTGCCGCCGGCGCGGGTGACATTCCATGTGCTGGAAGCGGGCGACCCTGCAGAAGGCCTGCTCGAATACGCGCGCAGCAATCGCGTCGATCACATCGTGATCGGTGCCTCGCCGCCCAACATGGTCGGCCGCAACATCCTTCCTCCGGTTGCCGACAGGGTCGTGACCGACGCGCCTTGCAGCGTGACGATCGTGCGTCCGCGCGCCTGAGCGCGCTGTAAGCGAACCGTCAGCGCGCCGTCAGCGCAGAGTCAGCGTCGCTCGCTAGGCTTCGGCCTCACGCTGTCAAAGGCGCGGACAAAAACGAGGAGGGACAATGGCCAGCAAAGCAATCAATTGGGCGGCGATCGATGCCGACCCGAGGTTCCAGCGACTGCACGCCAAGAAGACATCATTCCTGATGGGGCTGATGATCTTCTCGGTGGTGTATTACTTCCTGCTGCCGATCGGGGCGGCGTATTTCCAGGATATCTACAAGATCAAGGTCTTCGGGCCGGTGAACGTCGGCCTGCTGTTCGCGCTGTCGGAATTCATCGTCGCCTGGAGCATTGCCTTCTACTACTCGAAGAAGGCCAACACCGAGTTCGACGAAATGGCGGCCGAACTTGTGCGTGAAGCAGAACGGATCGGGGGCTGAACCATGGATTTGCGCAGCAAACTTCTTCCTGGCGCACTTGGCCTGGCTGCCGTACTCGCCGCCGGGCCTGCGCTCGCGCAGGGCGCCGTGGCACCCGAGTGGCGCTGGCTGACCTTCATCGTCTTTGCAGCGATCATCGCGCTGACGATGTTCGTGACCTACGTCGCCTCCAAGCGCGTGCATTCGGCGTCCGATTTCTACACCGCCGGCGGTGGCGTTTCGGGCCTGCAGAACGGTTGGGCGATCGCCGGTGACTATCTGTCTGCCGCATCCTTCCTCGGCATCGCGGGCCTCATCAGCCTTTATGGCTACGATGGCTTCATGTACTCGGTAGGCTGGCTGGTGGCCTACATCACCGTGCTGCTGGTGATTGCAGAGCCGTGCCGCAACATCGGCAAGTACACGCTCGCTGACATCCTCGCCTACCGCAATGATCCGAAGAAGACGCGCGTCGTCGGCGCGATCTCGGTCATCACCGTGTCTACCTTCTACCTGACCGCGCAGATGGTCGGCGGCGGTGTGCTGGTGAAGACGCTGATCGGCATCGACTACGAAGTCTCGGTGATCACCGTCGGTGTGCTGATGCTCGCTTACGTGCTGTTCGGCGGCATGGTCGCGACCACCTACGTGCAGATCATCAAGGCGGTGCTGCTGGTGTGCGCTTCGCTGGTGCTGGTGGCCTTCGTGTGGGCGCCTTACGGCTTCAGCCTGCCGGGCTTCCTTGATGCGGTCGTGGCGGATCCGAAGGTGCAGGCGCAGGTTGCTGCGCTGCTCGGCGACCCGGCGAAGAACATGTCGCCCGCCGAACTGGGCCAACGCTTCCTTGAGCCTGGTCTCTACTTCAAGGCGCCGATCGATCAGATCTCGCTCGGTATTGCGCTGGTCTTCGGCACCGCCGGCCTGCCACACATCCTGATGCGCTTCTTCACCGTGCCGACGGCGAAAGAGGCACGCAAGTCGGTGATCTGGGCGATGGCGATCATCGGCGGCTTCTATGTGCTGACGATCTTCCTCGGCATGGGCTCCGCGATCAAGGTTGGCCCGGAAGGCATCAAGGCGGTCGATGCCGGCGGCAACATGGCAGCCCCGCTGCTTGCACAGTTCGTCGGTGGTGGTGGCAACACTTTCCTCGGCAACTTCATGCTGGCCTTCGTGGCGGCCGTTGCGTTCGCGACGATCGTGGCCGTGGTGGCGGGGCTGGTGCTCGCGGCAGCCTCTGCGGTGGCGCATGACCTCTACGTCGGCGTCGTCAAGGGCGGTCAGGCCAGCCAGGCCGAGCAGGTGCGTGCGGCGCGGATTGCGACGGTGTTTGTCGGCGCGCTCGCAATCACGATCGGTATCGCGGCCAAGGGCCAGAACGTCGCGCACCTTGTCGCGCTGGCTTTCGCCGTGGCGGCGTCGGCCAACTTCCCGTGCGTGCTGATGACGCTCTACTGGAAGCGCTGCAACACCGGCGGCATCGTGGCCGGCATGATTGTCGGCACCGTTACCGCAATCAGCCTGGTGATGATCTCGCCCAACATGACCTACCCGAAGGCCGTGCGTGCTGCCGCCCAGAAGGTGCTCGATGCCGAGCCCGCCAAGCGCGAGGCGATCGCCAAGCTCGTCGCTGCCGGCGACGAGGCATCCACCGCCAAGGCGGCCAAGCAGACCGCCGCGCTCGACAAGGCGGTCAAGAAGGCCAATGACGACTTCAAGAAGGTCGAAGGGCAAGAGACTTCCATCGTCGGCCTCGAGAAGCCGCTGTTCGAGCTCAAGAACCCGGGCCTGATCTCGATCCCGCTCGGCTTCCTCGCGGTGATCCTTGGTTCGCTGCTGTATCGCGACAAGCGTGCCGAAGACATGTGGGACGAGCTCTACGTGCGCCAGAACACCGGAATCCTCGCGGCGAAGGCAACGGCGCACTGATCCGGAGCTTGTGTCACTCCATCCTTGCCCCTCGCTTTGAGGGGCTTTTTTTCGGGATGGCGGGGACGGTCATTCCGCGTCGTTAGCCCTTTGGCAAACGCGCGGTTTGACACTTCTGGAATTGCAGCTATAATGCCTAGCTCTTTGGCCAGATAGCTCAGTTGGTAGAGCAGCGGATTGAAAATCCGCGTGTCGGTGGTTCGATTCCGCCTCTGGCCACCAGATTCCAGCGGGCCGCCTTGTGCGGCCCGTTTTCATTTGTTCACGGCCTGTCTTTGGCGGGGCTGGGGCGCGTTGTGGAAAGTTCGGGCTTTTCAGCGTCGCGCCGATGTTGTAATAACGCGGTTTCGGATTCGGTCTGACTCATGCATCTGTTCGCCCTTGGCTTGAACCATCACTCCGCGCCGGTAACGCTGCGCGAGCGTGTGGCTTTCCAGCAGGATGGGCTCGCGGACGCGTTGTCGCAGCTGGTGCGTCAGCGCCCGGTGCGGGAGGCTGCGATCCTGTCGACCTGTAATCGCACCGAGCTTTACTGCGCGACCGAATCACCGGCCGTGGTCGCAGACTGGCTCGCCGACTACCATCGTGTCGAGCTCGCCCAGATTTCCCCGCACCTGTTCATGCTGCCGCGCGATGCGGCTGTGCGCCACATGTTCCGCGTTGCGTCCGGCCTCGATTCGATGGTGCTTGGCGAGCCGCAGATCCTTGGACAGATGAAGCAGGCCGCGCGTCTCGCTGAAGAGGCCGGCACCCTTGGCACGCTGCTGCACAAGCTGTTCCAGCGCACCTTTTCGGTCGCCAAGGAAGTTCGTTCGACAACCGCGATCGGCGCCAATGTGGTGTCGATGGCGGCGGCGGCGGTGCGGCTCTCCGAACGCATCTTCGCCAGCATCGGCGAGCAGCGCGTGCTGTTTGTTGGCGCGGGCGAGATGGTCGAGCTGTGCGCGGCGCATTTCGCCGGGTGTGGGCCGCGCCAGCTGACGATCGCCAATCGCACGCTCGAGCGCGCCGAAGCGCTTGCTGCACGGTTTTCGGGCGACGCGATCACGCTGGACGCGCTGCCAGAACAGCTCGGTCGTTACGACGTGGTGGTGAGCTGCACAGCGAGCCCCTTGCCGATCATCGGACTGGGCATGGTCGAGCGCGCGCTCAAGTCGCGACGCCATCGTCCGATGGTGATGGTCGACCTTGCCGTGCCGCGCGACATCGAAGCCGAGATCGCCAAGCTCGACGACGTGTTCCTGTACACCGTCGATGATCTCGCCCAGGTGGTCGAGGCGGGGATCGAATCGCGCCAGCAGGCCGTAATCGACGCCGAAGCGATCATCGCGGATCAGGTGTCCCAGTTCCTGCATTGGGTTGAGGCGCGCGACGCGGTGCCGGCGATACGC
Source organism: Niveibacterium umoris (assembly GCF_014197015.1). Taxonomy (NCBI): domain Bacteria; kingdom Pseudomonadati; phylum Pseudomonadota; class Betaproteobacteria; order Rhodocyclales; family Rhodocyclaceae; genus Niveibacterium; species Niveibacterium umoris. The sequence continues at coordinate 2,526,270 of NZ_JACIET010000001.1, read as the reverse complement.
GCGCTGCGCAATCGCGCCGACGAGTTGAGGCAGGCGGAGTTGGAGCGCGCATTGGCACGCCTTGCCAAAGGCGAAGATCCGCGCGCGGTGATCGAGGCGCTGTCGCAGGGCCTCACCAACAAGCTGATGCACGCGCCGACGCAGTATCTCAACCGGGCCGAGGGCGAACATGTCGGGGAAGTCTCCGACCTTGTGCGCCGCCTGTTCAATCTCGATCGTTCCTAGCGGCGCCGGCCTTGCGCCGAGCCCGCAGACACCATGAAATCCAGTATCCGGGACAAACTCGAACAACTCGTTCGCCGCCTCGAAGAGCTCGACCAGATGCTCGCGAGCGAGGACGTGACGCAAGACATGGATCGCTACCGCCGGCTCAATCGCGAGCACGCGGAGCTGACGCCAGTGGTGACGCTGTGGCGGGATTACCTGCGGGCGGAGGGCGATCTGCGCGAGGCGCAGGATTTGCTGTCCGATCCCGACATGAAGGCCTTTGCGCAGGAAGAGATCGAAGCGGCCAAGGCGAATATCGCGCGCCTCGACGAGGCCCTGCAGCTGGCACTGCTTCCCAAGGATCCGAATGACGCGCGCAACCTGTTCCTCGAAGTCCGTGCCGGTACCGGAGGAGAAGAGGCGGCGCTGTTCGCCGGCGTGCTGCTGCGCATGTACACCCGGTACGCCGAACGCCAGGGCTGGCGCGTCGAACTGGTGTCGGTGAATGAGTCGGACCTTGGCGGCTACAAGGAAGCGATTGCCCGCATCATTGGCGATGGCGCCTACTCGAAGCTCAAGTTTGAGTCCGGCGGCCATCGCGTGCAGCGGGTGCCGGTGACTGAGACGCAGGGGCGCATCCACACCTCGGCCTGTACCGTTGCGGTGCTGCCGGAGGCCGACGAGGTGGGCGATGTCGAGATCAATCCGTCCGACCTGCGCATCGATACCTTCCGCGCATCGGGTGCGGGCGGACAGCACATCAACAAGACCGACTCGGCGGTGCGCATCACCCACCTGCCGACCGGCATCGTCGTCGAATGCCAGGACGACCGTTCGCAGCATCGCAACAAGGCGCAGGCGATGTCGGTGCTGGCGGCGCGGATCAAGGACGTGCAGGTGCGCGAGCAGGCCAGCAAGCAGGCGGCCCATCGCAAGAGCCTAATCGGCAGCGGCGATCGCTCCGAGCGTATCCGCACCTACAACTATCCGCAGGGGCGCGTCACTGATCACCGCATCAACCTGACGCTGCACAAGCTGGATATGGTCGTCGAGGGTGAGCTCGATGAACTGGTCGATGCGCTGACCCGCGAGCATCAGGCCGAGTTGCTCGCGGCGCTGACCGAGGTGGCATGAGCCTGCCGCGTACGTTTGGCGACGCGCTCGCGCTGGCTCGCGGGCAGGTTCCGGCATCTGAAGCGCGTTTGCTGTTGCGTGAGGCGAGCGGTGCCAGTGCGGCGGCGATCGTGGGCTTCCCGGAGCGTGCGCTCGCCCCCGACGCCGCGGCGCGCTTTACGGCCTGGATCGCGCGGCGTGCAGCGGGCGAGCCGGTGGCGTACATCCTCGGTGAACGGGAGTTCTACGGCCGGCGCTTCGCCGTTTCGCCGGATGTGCTGATTCCGCGGCCTGAGACGGAGCTGCTGGTGGAACAGGCGCTCGCGCGTATCCCCGACGGGACGGCCGACGTGCTGGATCTAGGCACCGGTAGCGGCGCAATTGCGATTACGCTGGCCCTCGAGGCGCCGCAGGCGCGGGTCACCGCGGTCGATATTTCGCCCGCCGCACTGGCCGTCGCGCGCAGCAATGCTGAGCAGCTTGGCGGCCAGGTGCGCTGGCGGGAGGGAAGCTGGTTCAGCGGTGTGGCGGGGGAACGCTTCGACCTGGTGGTCTCGAATCCACCTTACGTCGCAAGCGAGGACCCGCACCTTTTGGCGGGGGATGTGCGCTTCGAGCCGCGTGGCGCGCTGGCATCGGGGCCGGAGGGGCTTGACGACATCCGCGCGATTGCCGGCGCCGCCCCCGACGCTTTGAATGCCGGAGGCTGGCTGTTGCTGGAGCATGGATACGATCAAGGCGACGCCGCGCGCGCGATCCTGATTTCCGCGGGTTTTGTTGAGGTCGCTACTGCACAGGATCTTGCGGGCCTCGACCGGGTGAGCTTCGGGCGCTTGCCCTGAGCGAGCGGGGCGAATTGACCAGAATGCCGGTTTTTCTTAGACTTCATACCCAATTGATTTAGTCAGGTATTCTGGCTCCAGCCCCAAGGAATCATCATGAGCGTCCAAGACATCATCCACCAGACCGTGACCGAAAATCCGGTCGTGCTGTACATGAAAGGCACGCCGCAGTTCCCGCAGTGCGGGTTCTCGGCCACCGCGGCGCAAATCCTGAAGCTGCTCGGCGTGGCGCAATACGCGTCGGTAAATGTGCTGGAGGATCCGGACATTCGCAACGGGATCAAGGAATACGCGAACTGGCCGACGATTCCGCAGCTCTACATCAAGGGTGAATTCGTTGGTGGCTGCGACATCATGAAAGAGATGTACCAGTCTGGCGAACTGAAACAGATGCTGCAGGAAGCGGGCATCGTTTCGGCTTGACGGGTGCCGTCTCGGCAAGAAAAACGGCGACCCGCGGGTCGCCGTTTTTCATTGCAGCCAATCAGACTTGCTTGTCCGGCTTGATCGCCTCCGGCGCCGGCACATCGTCGCGATCGTCGCGACCGCTCCAACTACGCCACGCTTTGCGGGAGAGGTGCGCCACCAATAAGTGAGGTGGCATGCGCAGCCAGTGGCCCCGTAGGTACAGAAGGTGGCGGGCGAGTGGTGTCCAGGCGTCACCCGCGGTGGGATCGTTCGGCCTGAGGCCGCGCAAGTACAACTGCTCCAGCAGGCGCTCGCGAAGGTCTGCCGGCCAGCCGCCGCCGAATGCGAGCGTCGAGGCGGGGACTGGCGTCTCCAGCATCAGCGAACACATGCGCAGTGCGTAGCGCATCGGCCGTTCGAGATGCAGCGCTGCTGCGCGCGCTTCGAGTGTGCTCCAGAAACCCTCTTGCGACGCGAAGTAGCGAAGCAGGCCATCGAGGTCAACGAGGTCCCGCAGGCCATTGTCGAGTTCGCCTTCGTGGAACAGATGGCAGGCGCTGTGCAAGACCATGTCGGGCGGTGCCAGCACCCAGGTGCCCGGCGATTCCGCAGCAGGAATCGCTGCGTCGAGCAGCAGTTTCGCGTCCGGCGGATGACGCGCGGTGAGCGGCAGGATGTTGTGGTGAACGTCCAGCGCACTGCCGCGATTCATGTGCCGCAGCGGCGGCAGTTCGTGCATCCACTGCCGGTAATAGCGCTGGTCGTACTCGTCGAGGTGCGTACTGATCCAGCCGTGCATCATCAGTGCAGACTCGGCATCGGGCAGTCGGTTGCGGTCGACGAGCAGGTCGATGTCGCCAAACACCCGGCCGCGCGCCACCGGCAGCCCGGCAGCGACATACGCGGCCCCCTTGAGCAAAACGAGTCGCAGTCCGAACTCGCTGAGTGCCCGGCGCACGCGCTCGATTTCGGCGAGCGTCGCAATCTTCTGGCGCGCACCCACCGCACGTGCGGCAATCAGATGCTGCCGCGGGGCGTGGGGCACACGATCGAGAATGCCGCGCAACTCCAGGTCAGCGGCGATGCGGGCAGTGAGATTGGCGTTGCGCGCCTGTCGGATCACCACATCCCACTCGGACAGCCGCATGGATGCGGCAAGCGTTGGGTCACGCAGCAGTGGCAGGACGGCGTCTCGAATCATGCCATCGCCTCGTCCGCAAGGCCGTCAAAGGCGCGAATGGCATCGTCCAGCCGGCTGTAGCGCAGGGCCAGGCAGTCGCAGCGGTCGATCGTGTCCGCCAGGGTGCGAAAGCCTGTTTCACCGAGCATGTTGTAGTTGAAGGCATTCTCGGCGAGTTGGATGAAGGCGGCAGATCGCTGCAAGGCAGTCAGGTTCAGAGGCTCACCTGCAGCCCATTGCGGAAAGACCACCCAGCGAGGTTTCGCAGCTTCGCTGGCGCGTTCAACACTTTGGCGCGGTGGTCGCAAATGGGCGACGCGGCCTTTGTGGGTGTCCGGGTATTCCGGCCCAAAGACCGCAGTCGGTTCGAACGCCCGAATGATGTCGATCGAATCGTTCTTGAGATTCACCGGCCGCGCCAGAGCGACAACCTTACCGGTCCCCGGATCGATCAGGGTCAGTTCGTCTGAACACAACCTCCAGCCGCGCTGGATCAGTGCGGCCGTGAGCGTGCTCTTTCCGGACCCAGGTGGAGCCGGAAGAATCGCCGCCATGCCGTTGCGCTCTACAACTGCGGCATGGATGACGAGAAATTGCTGACAGTAGGTCGCGATACACCAGTTCAGGCCCCATTCGAGCATCGCGAAGCTCTGCGCATGAGGCAGGGGCTTGAAGGGTGTGCGTCCGTCCAAGTGAAACTGGATCTGTGGTTTCAGCCAGCGCCGCACGCCAGCGGCGCGCGCGATTTCAACATGGAAATCCGCAAAATCCGACGCACTTAGTGCGTGGTCGCGATACAGGCAGGCAATCGCGTGGGAGACTGCACGCTCGCGGCTTTGAATGTGCAAAGAGAAGGGGCCGCTCTTAAGCCAGAGCCCTTCACGCGACAAGCGCGAATGCAGATCCGATTCGCTCAGATCGGCAACGCGGAGAGTGGGTGTCAAATCAGTTCAATGCGTTTGAGTTGGTCAAGCGCCTGACCTACCGCGGCGGTAATCTCGGGCGTCAGCGCAAGCGAAAGGCGGGCTGCAATCGCGTCGCTCGCGCTGTCCGGATCGTAGCGCGAGCCAAGCGGCAAGGCGAGAACTTCCGCGGCAAGCGCCGACAGCCCGTGGGTGGTGCCGGTCAGGCGGTCATAGTAGACCGAGCCATCCGGCCATTCGCGGCAGATCCAGCGCGCATCGGTCACGGCACGTCTGCCGTGTTTACGGTGCGATGTAATTGCTTGTCAGGTAATTGACGATCTGTGGTCCATCCCATGGGGTGGCGCCGGCGTACGGCGTGTACTTGCCGGTCAGTGCGTATTCGCGCCACATCGCGATCAGAGCCTCTGCCGTGAGCGCTATCGGGTCGATCATGCCGCCCTTGAGGATGTTCAGGTAGGCGCCGATGCAGTGAAAAGCGACGCGGTAGGGGTCGACATATCCAAGTACGGTCAACACTTGGATCATCGTCATCATCGATCCGTCGCCGTTGAAAAACCGGGTCCCTTCGAGCGTACCAACCGCAAAGATCGAGTGAAACGGGGTGGTTTGCGGAATCGGCCAGTTGCTGGCTGAGCACGTCTTCCAGTAGCCCGGCGACCGTCCGTTGCACTTGCCAACCTTTGTGCCGCGATGGCTCAGCGCACCAGACAGCGTTTGAGACGGCGAGATGCACTCGCCGGGGTTAAGCCCGCCCAGCACCGGGCCGCTCGTCAAGGTCAGGATGACCGGGCCGGCCGCCATGCCGCCACGAACAAGCAGACGCCGACGCGATTCCGATACACCTTGTGTGGTGTTCTCGGCAGAAGCATCGGGCGTGTCAGGGCGCGAAGTGTTTTCCTGATTCGACATGGTCTCGATCCTGAGGGTCTTTTGGCATTCTGTCAGTCACTTGTTTCCGATTCATGCAAATCGGTCACGGTGCGACTGAGGACTGCAAACGTTCAGTAGCGTACATGCAAGAAACGTGCTTGCTATGGCTGGCAAAAAAAGCCCTGTAAAAACAGCGGGATGCACCGCCGATGGGCGGCAGGGTGCGGAGGTCGGCTGAAGGCTGTCAAAACTGCCGACTTGATTCGGCTTCATCGACGCAGGTACTCGGACAGATCCCGAGCCATGCGTTCTGCCTGCCGCCAGTAGCTTGGGCCGAATAGATTCAGGTGATTGAGCACATGGTAGAAATTGTAGAGCGTGCGGCGCTGCGCGTAGCCGTCGGCCAACGGCGCAGCTGCGCGATAGCCGGCGTAGAAGGACTCGGGCAGTCCGCCAAAGAGTTCGGACATCGCGAAGTCCGCTTCGCGGTCGCCGTAGTGGACTGCGGGATCGAAGAGCACCGGCTCGCCGCTGTCGAGTACCGCGAAGTTGCCACTCCACAGGTCTCCGTGGAGCAAGGATGGCGGCGCCCGGTGATCGAGGAAGAAGGCGCTGATCTTTTCGATTACCCGCGCTCCGTGCGTCTGGAGTTCGCCCCGATGCCCGTGCCGGGCCGCGGCTGCGAGTTGTGGCGCGAGACGACGCTGAGCGAAGAAGGTCGGCCAATCGTCGTGTGGGGTGTTGCTCTGGGGTGATGCGCCGATGTAGTTGTCGCGCGGCCAACCGTATTGCGTGCCCTGGATTGCATGCAGTGCGGCAAGGGCCGTGGCGCAACGTGCGCCGTCTTCGCGACGCATCGGGCGCAAGTCCAGGTGTTCGAGGATCAGGAATGCGGCGTCTGGCGTTTCGCCAGCGGCGATGACCGCGGGTGTTCTGACCACGCCGCTGGATGCGAGCGCATTCAGGCCGTCGATTTCCGCCGCGAAGGCCGCGTGGCTAGCCGTCGGTCCGGTCTTGACGAAGTATTGTGCGCCGCTTCCGCGCAGCGACCAGTGCTGGTGCGCGCTCCCGCCGGAGACTGTCTGGTGGGCCGAAATCCGGAAGCGCGATCCGGTGCTGGCCCGGATCGCAGCTTCAATGGCGACGGCAAGCGCCAGCTCCATCGCGCCGCTAGGCCAGCCGAGCCCGTGCTCGAGCGATGGCGGCGCGGACTTGGGCTGGCGCGGTGCCGCCGATGTGGTTGCGTCCGGCCAGCGCGCCCTCGACGGTCAGCACCTGATACACGTCCTCGGCGACCAGTTCCGAGAAGCTGCGTAGCATTTCAAGGGGCAGGTCTGGCAGGTCGCAGCCGCGCGTCTCGGCTTCGCGCACGGCGCGAGCGACGGCTTCGTGCGCGTCGCGGAAGGGCAGGCCGCGCTTGACGAGGTAGTCGGCCAGCTCGGTGGCGGTGGCAAAGCCCTGCTTGAGTGCGTCGCGCATCGCGTCGGCCTTCACGCGGATGCCGGAGACCATGTCGGTGAAGATGCGCAGGCTGTCGATCAGCGTGTCGGCGGTGTCGAACAACGGCTCCTTGTCTTCCTGGTTGTCCTTGTTGTAGGCCAGCGGCTGGCCTTTCATCAGGGTCAGCAGGCCGACGAGGTGGCCATTCACACGGCCGGTCTTGCCGCGCACCAGCTCAGGCACATCCGGGTTCTTCTTCTGCGGCATGATCGAACTGCCGGTGCAGAAGCGGTCGGCCAGATCGATGAAGCCGACGCGCGGGCTCATCCACAGGATCAATTCTTCCGACAGGCGCGACAGGTGGGTCATCACCAGTGCGGCCGCGGCGGTGAATTCGATCGCGAAGTCGCGGTCGGACACGGCGTCGAGCGAGTTCTCGCAGACGGCCTCGAAGCCGAGTTCTTGCGCGACAAATTCGCGGTCGATCGGGTAGCTGGTGCCGGCCAGCGCCGAGGCGCCCAGCGGCAGACGGTTGATGCGGCGGCGGGCGTCTACCAGGCGTTCGGCGTCGCGCCGGGCCATCTCGACGTAGGCCATCAGGTGGTGGCCAAAGGTCACCGGCTGCGCGACCTGCAGGTGCGTGAAGCCGGGCATCGGCGTGTCGGCGTGCTGCTCGGCCAGATCGCACAGCGCGCGCTGGAAGCTGCCGAGCAGTTCGATCGCCTGGTCGACCGCGTCACGCAGCCACAGGCGGATGTCGGTGGCGACCTGATCGTTGCGCGAGCGGCCGGTGTGCAGGCGCTTGCCGGCGTCGCCCACCAGCGTGGTGAGGCGCTTTTCGATATTCAGGTGGACGTCTTCGAGGTCGAGACTCCATTCGAACTTGCCGGCGGCGATCTCTTCGAGGATCTGCGCCATGCCGCGCTCGATGTCGGCGAGATCCTGCGCGCCGATGATGTTCTGCTTGGCGAGCATCTTTGCGTGCGCGAGCGACCCACGGATGTCCTGCTCGGCCATGCGGCAATCGAAGAACACCGAGGCCGTGAACCGCTTTACCAGATCCGATACGGGTTCATTGAAGCGGCCCGACCAGGCCTTGGCATCGCCGCTTTCGGCGTTTGATTGCTCTGTCATAATCGCGAAAATCCAGGAACGCGCGCGACAAGCTCGTCGCGCGGCACGAGCGGAGAAAAAATGCGGCCGTGAGCCGCAGGAAACCATGGCGAGTATACGGCAAAAGCCTCCTCAGCCCGGCCCCGCGGCACAGGGCAATGCCCTTGCACCGCCCGATTTCCGCAACCTCGGGGTGATGTTGCGCAGCCTGCTGGGCATCAATCTGTTGGCCTTGGTGACGGTCGCGGTGCGGGTCGATCCGGGCGAGGCCTTCGCGCGCGAGGCGGTGGCCGTTGCGGGCGTGCTTGAACTGCCGCTGATGCTCGGGCTGTTGCTTGCGTATCTTCTGGCGCCGCAGATTGCACGCCAGACCTATCGCCGCGCCACCGTGATCGTGATGGCGGTGGGGGTGCTTTCGGTGGCGCTGACCTTCCCCTTGCTGTCGGCGCTGGCCGATCGCGCCAGCGCGATGCGTTGGTGCCTGTGGGCCGCAGGCGCTTGCATGGTGCTGATGGCCTATTTTCACTGGCGCTCGGCGATGGCCACGCCCGCCTTGTCCGAGGCGCGCGTACTGGCGCTCAATGCAAGGATCCGCCCGCATTTCTTCTTCAACAGTCTCAATGGCGTGCTCGGCGTGATCCGCTCTGACCCGCGTCGCGCGGAGCATGCGCTCGAATCGCTGGCGGATCTCTTCCGCAATCTGATGAAGGACAATCGCGAACTTGTCACGATTGGTGACGAGATCGAACTGGCCAACCGCTACCTGGATCTGGAGCGGCTACGTCTCGGTGACCGGCTCAAGGTTGAGTGGGATATCCGCCACTGCCCGATGACGGCGCGAGTGCCGCCATTGATGCTGCAGCCTTTGATCGAAAATGCCGTATACCACGGCATAGAGCCCTCGTCGCAACCGGGCGAGATCCACATCCGCATCGCCCAGCGCGGGCGGGAGTTGCATCTGGAAGTCTCGAACCCGCTGCGCAACGAGGCGCGCAGCCAGCAGGGCAATCGCATGGCGCAGGCCAACATCAGGGAGCGACTGATGCTGTTTTTCGATATCGAGGCGCAAATGGAGAGCGGGCCGCAAGACGGGCAATACGTCGTGCGCATCCGCATGCCCGTGCGTCGCCAGGGGGGCTTGTGACGACGCCAAGCCTTCCGCTCAATGTCGTGATCGTCGATGACGAAGCACCGGCGCGCGAGCGTTTGCGTGATCTCCTGGGGGATATCGCCGCCACGCAACCCACCGCCATTGTCGGCATGGCGGCCAACGGACTGGAGGCGCTGCGGCTGGTGCAGGCGCAACCGGTCGATCTGGCCTTGGTCGACATCCGCATGCCTGGCATGGATGGCATTGAACTGGCGCAGCATCTGGCCAAGCTCGACAACGCGCCGCGCGTAGTTTTCGTCACCGCCTACGACCAGTATGCGGTGAGTGCGTTCGATCTCAACGCGATCGACTACCTGCTCAAGCCGGTGCGCGCCCAACGGTTGGAGGCGGCACTGGCCAAGGTGCGCGCGAGCATTCCGCTGGGCCGCGAAGCACTCGACCGGATCGCCGAGCCGCGGCGGCATTTCTCGGTCAGCGAACGCGGACGGATCGCACTGATCCCGGTGACCGATGTGTTGTTCCTCAAGGCCGAGCTCAAATACGTCACCGCTCGAACGGTCGAGCGCGAATACCTGCTGGATGAATCATTGGTGCAACTGGAACAGGAATTCCCCGAACGCTTCGTGCGCATCCATCGCAATTGCCTCATCGCGCGTGCCGCGGTGGCGGGGTTCGAACGGGATGAGGTCGCCGAACACTGGCTGGTGAAGATCAACGGGCTGGAAGAAAAATTGCCGGTGAGCCGTCGGCAGTGGCCGACCGTGCGTGCCGCCCTGCTTGGCAGCGACGCACCTTGAGCACCGTGACACAGGTTGAGAGCGCCACACCGAAGCGCCCGCTGACGCTCGGCATTCTCGCGGCCGATATCGACACGGCGTTTGCGCTGCGTCTGGTCGCCGGCATTATCGATCGAGCAAGCGCGCTGGGGGCGCGCACCGTTTTCCTGCCGGGGCATCCCCCTTCCGGCGCGTCGGAATTCGATCGCCAGTTCAATCTCGTATTCCGTTTGCCTGACGCCACCGCATTCGACGGGCTGATCGTGATCGGCACGACCTTGCAGTATCACTTGCCGCCCAAGGCGCTCGAGGCCTTTCTCTCGACCCTGCCGCAGGTGCCGACCTTGTGTGTCGGCTTCGCCTCGAAGATCGTGCCGAGCGTCGTCAACGACAACTACGGCGGCTTCCGCGAAGTCGTCGATCACCTGATCCGGCAGCACGGCTGCCAACGCATCGCGATGATCGCCGGACCCGCCGGCCAGGGCGAGGCCGATGAACGCCTGGCCGGGTGGCGCGACGCCTGTGCCGACGCCGGCCTGCCGCCGGCGCCAGAGTTGGTGCTGCAGGGCAGCTTCAGCCGCGCCAGTGGCCATGCCGCCATGCTGAGCCTGATCGAACGCGGCATCGCGATCGACGCAGTGGTCGCCGCGAACGACGAAATGGCGTTGGGCGCGATGGCCTGCGCGGTCGAACGCGGCCTGCATGTACCGCAGGAAGTGCGCTTTGGCGGCTTCGACGACATTCTCGCGGCCGGTCGACTTGGCGTCGGCCTGACGACAGTGAATCAGTCGCACTACGAACTCGGGTCGGTAGGCGTGTCGCACCTGCTCGCGGCGATCGCCGGCGAGCCGGCACCGGGGCTGACGCGGGTGCCGACCCGGTTGGTGCGGCGGCAGTCCTGCGGTTGCGGCGGGTTCTACGCGCAGCCTGGTGCGCTTGCGGCCAAGCTGCCCGAGCGCATGGCCGGCATGCTGGAGGAACTGGCGGTCGCGCCCGAGCGCGAACCGCACTACCGCGAGGCCATACAGCTGGTCGAACAGGGCTTGTCACGCGCATTGGTCGAAGCGGACTTCCAGCCCCTGCTCGCCGCGGTGCACGCGGTGGCACGCGATGCACTCGCAGCCGAAGGGCATGTGTTCGGTGTGCAGGCCTTGCTGGTGGCTGCACAGCGCTGGCTGATCGAGCCGCGGCAACTGACGCCCGAAGCCTGGGCGGCCGCTGCGCGCTGGCTGCAGCAGGCACAGATCGCGCTCGCCGGTCTGCAGGATGTCGCGCTGCAGGAGCGCCACCGCCTGCACAGCGAGCAGGCGATGGCGTTTCGCGAATTGCTCAAGACGCGTATCGCGACTTTCGATCTGCGCAAACTGCTCGAGCATCTCTCGGAAGCACTTGCCGATTTGCGGCTCGACACCTGTTGCATTGCGCTTTACAGCGGCGAGGCGCGCATCGACAGCCTCGATGATTTCGACCTGCCGACACAGGCGCGCATGCTGTACGCCTTCATCGGTGGTCGCGAACAGCCGGACCTCCACGGCGAGCGTTTCCGCACCCATGACGTGCTGCCGGCACGCGCGTGGGAGCTGGCCGCGCAAAGCAGCGCGCTGATCGTGTATCCGGTCTTCCACGGCGCCGAACACTTTGGTTTCATCGTGTTCAGCGTTGATCCGGTTGTCGGTGGCCCGTGGGAGACGATTCGCGACGAGGTGTCGTCGGCCCTCAAGGCATCGTTGCTGGTGTCGGAGCTCGCGGCTGCGCGCGATGCCTTGCGCAGCGACCTGGCGCAGGCGCGCGAAGGGCAGCGCGAACTGGCGGACATCGCGCACCGCGATGAACTGACCGGCTTGCTGAATCGCCGCGGCTTCCTCGCCGAAGCGCGCTTGCGGGCCGACCGGCTGCATGCGGACGGCCTTGCCGCTGCGGTGATTTTTGCTGACCTCGACGGCCTCAAGCAGATCAATGATCGTCACGGCCACGCCGCCGGCGACGTCGCGATCCGCCAGGCGGCGGACGTGCTGCGCCGGGGTTTCCGCGCCGCCGACCTGATTGGCCGCATCGGTGGCGACGAGTTCGTGATCTTCACCGCCAACGCCGATCCGGACGCCCTCGCCGCGATGCGCGACCGCATCTACCGCCTGTTCGAGCGTGCGAGTCAGGATCTGCCATTCACGCTCGCCGGCAGCCTTGGCTACGTCGTCGCCCCGCCGGGCGATGCGATTTCGATCGAAGAAATGCTCGCGCGTGCCGACACCGTGCTGTACGAAGAAAAACGGCGCCGCAAGGGCGCCGTTTGATGCGAACCCGGCGGTTCAGCCGGAGTTGCGCAGACCTGCCGCGATGCCGTTGATCGACAGGTGGATGCCGCGCTTGATGCGCTCTTCCGCGTTGCCGTCGCGATAGCGATGCAGCAGTTCGACCTGCACATGGTTGAGCGGGTCGAGGTAGGGGAAGCGATTGCGGATCGAGCGCTTGAGCAGCGGGTTGCCGTCCAGCAGTTCCTGCTGGCCGGTGATCGCGAGCAGCGCGTCGATCGTCGCCTGATGCTCGGCGCGGATGCGCGGGAAGATCGCGTTGCGCAGCTCTTCATCGCGCACCAGCGCGGCATAGCGCGAGGCGATTGCGATGTCGCTCTTGGCCAGCACCATGTCCATGTTCGACAGCATCGTCGCGAAGAAGGACCACTCCTTGCACATCGACTGCAGGATCTGCATGCCGTCCGGGCGCTCGGCGAGGAAGGCCCGCACCGCGGCACCGAAACCGAACCAGCCCGGCAGCATCAGGCGGCACTGGGCCCAAGAGAACACCCAGGGGATCGCGCGCAGGTCTTCGATCGCGGTGGTCTTCTTGCGTGAAGCCGGGCGCGAGCCGATGTTCAGGTTCGCGATCTCCGAGATCACCGTCGACTCCCAGAAGTACTTCTCGAAACCTTCCGTTTCGTAGACCAGTCCGCGGTAGGCCTTGAACGCGTGCTCCGAGAGACGATCCATCACTTCGAGATACTCAGGGCGCGGCGCCGCTTCCGGGTGCGCCAGCAGGGTGGCCTCGAAGGTCGCAGCGGCGAGCACTTCGAGGTTGCGCTGGCCGACTTCCGGGTTTGCGTACTTCGACGAGATCACCTCGCCCTGTTCGGTCAGGCGGATCTTGCCCTGCACTGCGCCGCCCGGCTGCGCGAGGATCGCCTGGTAGCTGGGGCCGCCGCCACGGCCGACCGAGCCGCCGCGACCGTGGAACAGGCGCATCTTCACGCCGTGGCGCTTGAACACCTCGATCAGCTGGATCTCGGCCTTGTAGAGCTCCCAGCCGGAGGTCATGAAGCCGCCGTCCTTGTTGGAGTCCGAATAGCCGAGCATGACCTCGTGCATCTCGCCGCGTGTCGCGAGCAGCTCGCGGTAGGCGGGGATCGAGAACAGGCGATCCATCGTCGCGCTGGCGGCCTGAAGGTCGCCGATGGTCTCGAACAGCGGCACGATGTTCACGTCGATGGCGCGCTCGTGCGGCCGCAGCAGGCCGACTTCCTTGAGCAGCAGCGCCAGTTCCAGCATGTCCGACACGCCATCGGTCTTCGAGATGATGACGTTGTGGATGCAGTCGCGGCCATACAGGCGATGGGATTCGGCGGCCGCGCGGAAGATCTCCAGCTCGCCGACCGTCTCGTCCGAATAGTTCACGAAGGGCGAGGCCAGCGGGCGCGGCGTGGCCAGCTCTTCCAGCAGGGCCGCGATGCGCCCCTCTTCATCCAGTGCGAGGTAATCGAAGCCCGGGCGAACGGCGGCAAGCAGTTCGGCGACGGTGCGTTCATGGACGTCGGAGTTCTGACGCAGGTCGATCGCGGCGAGGTGGAAGCCGAAGACCTTCACCGCGTGACGCAGGCGGCGCAGGCGGCCCATGGCGAGCGCGCCGGAGCCATTGGCGAGCAGCGAGCGATGCACGATGTCGAGGTCGTCGTGCAAGGCCTCGGCATAGGCGTAAGGTTCGGCACGACCGACAGGCGGGCGGCCGACGCGATGGCCGAGCAGGTGCTCCGCCGTGGCATACATGCGCGCGTAAATGCCTGCCACCGCGCGGCGGTAGGGCTCGTCACCGCGATGCGGAGACTTGTCCGGCGAGCGCTCGGCGAGTTCGAGCAGCTGGTCCGAGGCGCTGACCAGCAACTGCGCCAGTGACAGCTCGCTGCCGAGGATGTGCAGTTCGTGCAGGTAGAACTCGAGCGCCACCGTCGCTTGCATGCGCATCGCCTCGCGCAGCACGTCGGCGGTCACGAACGGGTTGCCGTCGCGGTCGCCGCCGATCCAGCTGCCCATGCGCAGGAAGGAGGGCAGCTCCATCGTCTTCCACGTGTCGCCGTGCTTGGCGAGCAGGTTTTCCAGCGCGACATAAAGCTTCGGCAGCTCGCGCAGGAAGGTGTAGCTGTAGTAAGAAAGGCCGTTGTCGACTTCGTCCAGCACCGACAGCTTGGTCGGGCGAAGCATGCGCGTCTGCCACATCGTCAGCACTGCGCGTCGCATTGCCGCGTCGTTCTCTTCGCTCTCGTCCGGCGTCATCTGGATGCGGTCGCGCGCATCCAGGAACTGGGCGATCTTCAACTGGCAGTTCAGAATCGATTTGCGCGAGACCTCGGTCGGGTGCGCGGTCAGCACCGGGCCGACGAAGGCGTCGTTGAAGAAATCAACAATCTGCTCGTTAGTGACGCCGGCTTCGAAAGCGGCTTCGATGGCGCGCGCCATGGTGCCTTCGCGCGGCGCCGAACCAGCGATCGCATGCGCGCGCGAGCGGCGGATGTGATGCTGGTCTTCGGCAATGTTGGAGAGGTGCGAGAAATAGCTGAACGCCCGCACCACCTGGATCGTCTGGTCACGTGACAGCGAATCGAGCATCGCTTCTAGTTCGCGCCGTGCCGCAATGTCGTCGTCGCGGCGGAAGCGGATCGAAGTCTGGCGAACGCGTTCGATCAGATCGAACACCGCTTCGCCTTCCTGTGCGCGCACCGTGTCGCCGAGAATCCGACCCAGAAGGCGGATGTCTTCTTTGAGGGGGAGGTCTTTTGCTGCTTCCTGCTTAGCCAGATCGCTCATGGTCGGTCGTCGATTGGGGGTGGGGGAATCGGTAGCGCCGTGCCGGGCGGTTCGCATCACGCCGGTCACTGGCAAAAACGTCGCAATTTCGACATTGCGCTGCAATATTTTGAAGTTTATCAGGCCTTTGGCCGCGGCGACCGATCAAAAATTGTGCAGTGTTACCATCCCCATCCTTATCGAAACCAGCCTTGGGGCCTTTCTGTCGTGAGCCATCCCGCACCCGAACGCATTGTCATCGCCACCCGCGAAAGCCGCCTAGCCTTGTGGCAGGCCGAACACGTGAAAGCCTTGCTGGAAAAGCTGTACCCGCAGACCCGTGTCGAGTTGCTCGGAATGACTACGCGCGGCGACCAGATCCTCGACCGCGCGCTGTCGAAGGTCGGCGGCAAGGGGCTCTTCGTGAAGGAACTCGAGACTGCCCTGCTCGATGGGCGTGCCGACATTGCGGTGCATTCGATGAAGGATGTGCCGGCCGAACTCACCGACCCGTTCTGCATCGCCGCGATCCTGCAGCGCGAAACGCCGCTCGACGCCTTCGTGTCCAATAAATACGCGTCGCTCGACGAAATGCCGCCGGGCGCGGTGGTCGGCACTTCGAGCCTGCGACGCGAGGCACAGATCCACGCCCAGTATCCCTACCTCGGCGTAACGCCGCTGCGAGGCAACCTCGACACCCGCCTGCGCAAGCTCGATGAAGGGCAGTACGACGCAATCGTGCTGGCGGCTGCCGGGCTCAAGCGGCTGGGCCTCGGCGAGCGCATCCGCGCCACCCTGCCGGCGGAAGTTTCGCTTCCGGCTGCAGGGCAGGGGGCCCTGGCGATCGAGGCGATCGCCGCACGTACCGAAGTGCGCGACTGGCTGGCGCCGCTGGTCGATGCCGAAACGACAGCATGCGTGACGGCCGAACGCACGGTGACGCACGCGCTCGGCGGCGGTTGTGAAGTGCCGATCGGAGTCTTTGCGCAGATGCAGGCGACGGGCTTGTTCCTGCGTGGCTTCGTCGCGCTGCCCGACGGCAGCCGCTTCGCCCGCGCGGAGTTGCACGGCGCCCCGTCCGATGCGAGAGCGCTCGGCCTTGAGCTGGCCGAGGCCCTGCGCGCGCAGGGCGCGGCAGAAATTCTCGCGCAGCTCAGCCACTGAGCACGGCGATGGGCGCACTGGCGGGTCGCACGATCGCGGTGACGCGACCGGTGGCGCAGGCAGCGGCGCTGAACGAAGCAATACGCGTGGCCGGCGGCACGCCGTTCGCCCTGCCGCTGATCGGCATCGAACCGATCCGCGATGAGGCCGGATTCGCTGCGATTGCGGCGCAGCTGGATGACTTTGCGTTGGTGTTCTTTGTCAGCGCCAACGCCGTTGAACACGGGCTCGCCGGCCTGCGGCGTCATCGTGCGTGGCCACCTGGACCCCCGGTCGCAACGGTCGGGCCGGGCAGCGCGTCGGCGCTGCGCGCGGCAGGGTTCGATCAGGTGATCGTGCCGCAGGAACGCTATGACAGCGAGGGGGTGCTCGCGCTGCCGGCGTTCGCCGCCGACGTGGTTGCTGGTCGGCGCGTGTTGATCCTGCGTGGTGACGGTGGCCGCGAACTGCTCGCTGATGCGCTTGCCGCACGCGGCGCACGGCCCCTCTGTTTTACTTGCTACCGCCGTGTGCTGCCCCCCGTCGACGTCGCGGCGTTGCTTGCCGCGCGGCGTGCAGGGCGACTGCACGCACTGACCCTGAGCAGCAGCGAGGCGGTTCGTCACCTCGCGGGCTGCCTGCGCGCGCAGGGCGGCGGCACGCTGTTCGACACTCCGGTGTTCGCACCGCACCCGCGTGTCGCCGAATGCGCGCGCGACGAAGGATTCCGCGCGGTGACCCTGACCCCGGCCGCGGATGCCGGCTTGGTCGCAGGGCTCTGTGCCTACTTCGAAGGGGCCGCCTGAGCGAGGCCTCGGTTATCATCCGCGCATGGACGAGACCCGCGACAACCCCACCCCGCCCCTTGCCCCGCCGCCTGCGCCACAGCGCCGTCGCTGGCGCAGCCTGGGCCACCCGTTCGTGATCGCCGGTGCCGTCGTGCTGGCGCTTCTGGCCTGGCAATGGATCGAGACCCGCACCCGGCTCGATCTGCTGCAGCAGCAGGTGGCGCAGCGCCTGGGCGAATCTGATGCGGCGACGCGCGAAGTGAAGGGGCGTGCCAAGGAAATCCAGGATGCCTTGCAGGCACTCGGCAACCGGCTGGCGGTGCAGGAAGCCCGCATGGCCGAATCGCAGGGCCAGCAGGCCGCGCTCGAGGCGCTCTATCAGGACCTCTCACGCTCACGCGACGAGTGGGTGCTGGCGGAAGTGGAGCAGGCGCTGAACATTGCGCAACAGCAGCTTCAACTTGCAGGCAATGTGCAGGCCGCGCTGATCGCGCTGCAGAGCGCCGAGGCACGCCTTGCCGGTTTCGAGCGTCCGCAGCTGCTGCCGCTGCGCAAATCGATTGCACGCGACATCGAACGCCTCAAGGCGCTGCCGATGGCCGACATTTCCGCGATGGGCTTGTCACTTGAAAACCTCATCGATCGCATCGACACCCTGCCACTGGCATTCGAACATTCGCCGCCCCAGGTCGAAAAGGCGAAGAGCAAGCCGGTGAAAGGCGCCAAGCCGGTCGAGCAGTCCGCGCCCGTGGTGGATGAACCAAGCTGGTACGCGCGGCTTGCGAACGATTTCTGGCTTGAGCTGCGCGGCCTGATCCGCATCGAACGCCTGGATCGCCCGGACCCGGCGCTGTTGTCCCCGGCGCAGACGACCTTCCTGCGCGAGAACCTGCGCCTTCGTCTGTTGTCTGCACGCCTCGCGCTGCTGCAGCGTGACGGGCGCGTGTTTCGCGAAGACATCAAACAGGCCGTGGCATGGATGGAGCGCTATTTCGACGTCGACGACCGTGATGTCGCGATGCGCTTGTCGGAACTGCGCAAAGCACAAGGCGCCAAGCTGTCGGTCGAACTGCCCAACCTGAACGAAACGCTCGGTTCGCTGCGCACTGCGCGCGTGACCGGCGCACGCTGAGGCAATCGCCATGATGCGTGCCTTGTTGTGGCTGATCGCGATGTTCGCGCTGGCGGCCGGGCTGGCCATCGTTGCGCGCTACAACGATGCCTACGCCTTGTTCGTGTGGCCGCCCTGGCGCCTGCACATCTCGCTCAACCTGCTGGCGATCCTGTTCGTGGTGGCGTTCTCGCTCGCCTACGCCGCGACAAGGTTGGTGGCTCGCGCCCTTGCTTTGCCCGGCGCGGTCGCGGCGTATCGCGCGCAGCAGCGCAAGAACCACGCGATCCAGGCGCTGCGGGACGCCCAGCGCTTCCTCGTCGAAGGTCGCTATGGGCGCGCGCACGCACAGGCCGATGCCGCTTACCGCGCGCATGAATCGCCGGGCCTCGCGGCCTTGATCGCGGCGCGGGCCAGCCATGCCATGCGCGAACATGCGCGCTGCGACGAGTGGCTGCGTCGCGCCGCCGAGCACGATCGCGAAGTGCGGGTTGCACGCTTGATGACCGAGGCCGAGTTTGCGGTGGCCGATCGCCGTTTCGATGCCGCCGCCGAGCGCTTGGACGCGCTGCGCGAGGGTGGCCATCGCCACATCGCGGCGTTGCGCCTGTCGGTGCAAACCGCGGCGGCACGCGGCATGTGGGGCGAGGTGCTGCGGCTGGCGCGGCAGCTGGCCAGCCATCGCGCCTTTACCGCCGAGCAGGCAGCACCGCTGATCCGCCGCGCCCATCTCGAATCGATGCGCGAATACGAGGGCAACCCGGAAGCGCTGGCGCGCTACTGGCGCCAGATCCCCCGACCCGAACGCAGCGATCGCGGTCTCGTACGGGACGCGGCCTTGTTGCTCAACGCTTCGGGCCAGGGGGCTGTCGCGGCGGAGGCGATTTCTGAGGCGCTCGATGCGGGATGGGACTCGGCACTGGCCGAGCTTTACGGTCGCATCGAGGGTGGCGAGCTGATCGAACGCATCGGCCACGCCGAGCGCTGGCTGCGCACACAACCGCGCGACGAGCGTCTGTTGCTGAGCCTGGGCCGGCTGTGTCTGCAGCAACAGCTGTGGGGTAAGGCGCAGAGTTACTTCGAGGCCTCGCTGTCGATCGCCCAGACGCGTGCGGCACATCTCGAACTGGCGCGGCTGGCTGAACAGCTCGGGCGCAACGAAGCGGCCCTCAAGCACTTCCGCAGCGCAGCGGAACTGACGGCAGGCTGAAGCGCCACTTGCGCCCAAGCCCCTCACGCGCCGCATTGCGCGCGTGGGGGCTGCCCGGATCAATCTGCGAGCAGGGCGTCGAGCATCGTCAGCATCTGATCGATCTCCGCATCGCAGACGGTGAGTGCCGGCATCAGACGAAGGCAATGCGGCCGCGGTGCATTGAGCAGCAGGCCGGCTTCGCGGGCGCACGCCACCAGGGTCGGCGCATCGCGATCAGGACCGAGCTCAAGCGCCAGCAGCAGACCTGCGCCGCGCACCTCCCCGAGCCGATGACGCGCCGCGAGCGCGCGCAGCCCTTCCGCCAACTTCGCGCCGCGCTGACGCACGCTCGCGAGAAAATCCGGCTGTGCGACGATTTCCAGCACGGCATTGCCGACCGCGGCCATCAACGGATTGCCGCAGTAAGTACCACCCTGGTCGCCGGGCACAAAGCAGCTCGCTGCCTCGGTCGCCAGCAAGGCGGCGAGGGGAACGCCGCCTCCGATTCCTTTGGCGAGCGTGAGGATGTCCGGGCGGATGCCGGCTGCTTCGTAGCGGAACAATGTGCCGGTGCGGCCGATACCGGTCTGCACTTCGTCGAGGATCAGCAACAGGCCTTCGCGGTCGCACAGCGCACGCAGCGCGCGCAGGAATTCGAGCGTCGCCGGCCGCACGCCAGCCTCGCCCTGGATCGGTTCGAGCATGACCGCGACGGTGTCCGGGCCGATCAACGCCTCGACCGATGCGAGGTCGTTCAGGGTGGCTTTCGGAAAGCCTGCCACTTGCGGCGCGAAGAGCGTGTCCCAGCCCGGCTTGCCCGAGGCTGACATGGTGGCCAGCGTGCGGCCGTGGAACCCGTCGTGGAAGGTGATGATTTCGAATGCCCCCTTTCGATGCAGCTGCCCCCACTTGCGCGCCAGCTTGATCGCGCCTTCATTGGCTTCGGCGCCGGTATTGCAGGGAAACACGCGGTCGAGGCCGGAGAGTTGCGCGAGGCGCGCGGCGAACTCGAGTGCCGGCGCATTGAAGTAGGCCGGACCGGGGTTCACCAGCGTCGCGGCCTGCGTGGCCAGCGCGCGGGTGATCGCCGGATGGGCGTGCCCGAGGCCATTGACTGCCCAGCCTTGCACGAAGTCGAGATAACGTCGCCCCGCGGCATCTTCCAGCCAGGAACCTTCGCCGCGCACCATCACGGCATCGGGGCGGGCGGCAATGTTCATCAGGGCGTGACTAGGGGCGGGTGCATTCATCGAGACGTCTCCTGGTAAGGGCAATGAAAAAGGCCGCGGAGGTTGTCCGCGGCCTTGGGGGGAATTCGGGTGGCGAGTCGTGGCGACTAGCTGCGGGCTCCGTTCCGGCGCGCGAACGCGGGCACATCGCGCGAGGCGCGACGAGCGGTGGTGCGACGTCGGAGGATGGAGCAGGGCATCTGCATGGTCGGCGGATGTTGCGGTGCAGCGCGTGGCGGTGTCAAGCGTCGGCGAGCCAGTCGCGGCCGGTCAGGAAGTGATCGTAGAGCCGCGCCTCCGGCGAGCCGGCTTCCGGATGCCAGTCGTAGCGCCACTTCACGATCGGTGGCATCGACATCAGGATCGATTCGGTGCGGCCGCCCGACTGCAGGCCGAACAAGGTGCCGCGGTCGAAGACCAGGTTGAATTCGACGTAACGGCCGCGGCGGTAAGCCTGGAAGTCGCGCTCGCGCTCGCCGAAAGGCAGATTCCGACGGCGCTCGACGATCGGTGTGTAGGCACCCAGGAAAGCGTCGCCCACCGAGCGGGTCAGCGCGAAAGCGGTGTCGAAGTCGATCTCGCCATTCGCACCCAAGTCGTCGAAGAAGATGCCGCCGACACCGCGCGGCTCGTTGCGGTGCTTGAGGAAGAAGTAGCGGTCGCACCAGTCCTTGAAGCGCGGGTGGAAGTCGCCACCGAAGGGCGCCAGTGCGTCGTGGCAGGCACGGTGAAAATGCACCGCGTCTTCGTCGAAGCCGTAGTAGGGCGTCAGGTCCATACCGCCGCCGAACCACCAGATCGGCTCGCGCCCTTCCGGGAAGGCAATGAAGCAGCGCACGTTCATGTGCACCGTCGGTACGTAGGGATTACGTGGATGCAGCACCAGGGACACGCCCATCGCCTCGAAACGCGCGCCGGCGAGCTCCGGCCGATGCGCGGTGGCCGAAGCAGGCATGCCTCCGCCCATCACATGCGAGAAATTGCAGCCACCGCGTTCGAAGAGATTGCCTTCCTCGACCAGCCGCGTCAGCCCGCCACCGCCGGCTGGGCGTTCCCATGAGTCGGTGCGGAAAGCGGCACCGTCCAGCGTTTCGAGTGCCGCGACGATGCCGGTCTGGAGCTTGGTGAAATAGGCTTTGGTAAGGGTTGGGTCGGCTTGCATTGCGGCGGCGGCTCCGATGGTGCGCTCAGGCGGTTTGGAACTGCGGGCGGTATTTGACGAAGGCGCGTTTCGCGTCACCCGCGAATCCACATCGTTTGAAGAACGCATGCGCTTCGGGGCGACGAACCGAACTCATTAGCATCAACTTCGAGCAGTCAGCCGCATGACAGAAGGCTTCTGCGGCCGCCATCAGCTGTGTACCGAGGCCTTGCCCTTGATACGGGGCAGCAATGACCACATTCTCCACCACGCCAAAAGGTTGGGAGCCAAACATTACGTCATGACACAGACTGACCAGCAAAGTGCCACAGATATGACCCGCCTGCTCGACGACGAACAGTCGAGTGTCCCCCCTCGCGTTTACATCTGCGATGCGGGTCGCGCTGACACAGACATCCGGGTTGCCTGTGAGTTGGTGATAAAGACCGGCGATCGTCGCGGCGTCAGAGCCTAGCGCGGCCCTAACCATGCGCAGCCCCTGCGAGCCGTTCAGCAGCGATGTATGTCTCTACGATCCGGGCTTTCGCAAAGCTCTCCGCAGTCCGAGGTCGATTGGGTGACATCGTTACTTGCCGGGGGTAGTCGCAGCGTTGAGGTTCAATGGCAGCTCGGTCAGCTTGGGCATTTCACCACGCAAGCTCTTTCGAACCACGTGCTGCAGAGCCGCCACTTTCTCTTCGGGTTGCAGTGCCTCCCATGGCGACTGTTCGTCTGAACCTGGTGTTGAAATCGATAACGACTCGGTTACCGCGGCTGACGCGAGTTCGGCGAAGGTATTGCCGTCGAGAAGCGTGAGCTTGATGTAAGCAAAGGGAGCCAAGAATCCTTTCGAGACCTTGCCTGATTCGTTTTGCGTAGGCATGGTTTTGTCAAGGTAGAACCCGATGCCTTCGATGGTCCCGTCACCTTCTGATCCGTTTCCGAAGCGCATCCGGGCAAGTCCCCGGAATTTGGTAACCAACACTATCTTTGTGACGGACTCAGCACGGATTGCATCCTGCAATGCAGGCAATTCGCAAACCTTTTCCCCAAGCGCAATTGCGTCGGCTCCCGGAATGGTGAGCAGAACCGTTTCAACGCCGCGATTCGATTCAGTCAGGATCTGGTTGACTTCCCTGAGCACAAATCGATCCATGCTTCTTTCAGGGTCGGGCATGGCGTGCTTGATATTGCGGTCAATCCTCGATCCTGTAACCGGTTGATGCGTGACCAGCGTTAGCGCATCGCCTACCAGAGAGATCACCGCGTACTTCTGAGTACGAGTCTCGGCCCATGCTGCATTCGATAACAGCACAAGGGCACTGTAGGCTGCAATTAGTGCGAACCGAAGAACCATTGCTGCTGACTCCGGGCTGTCTGCGGGGTTTGAATCATCGCGAGACGATCACCCCTTGCGGCCGATCGCGCGGTGACCGATGTCGCGGCGGTACTGCATGCCGTCGAAGTGGAGTTTGTTGATGGCCTCGTAGGCGCGGTTCTGGGCTTCGCGTACCGAGTCGCCGAGCGCGGTGACACACAGCACGCGGCCTCCGGCGGTGACGACCTGGCCGTCCTTGTCGGTGGTGCCAGCGTGGAAGACGTGCACGTCGTCGCTCTTGTGGTCCAGCCCGTTGATGACGTCACCCTTCTTCGGGTCGTCCGGGTAGCCGCCGGCCGCGAGCACGACGCCCAGCGCGACGCGGCGATCCCACTCGGTTTCGACTTCGTGCAGCCGGCCTTCGAGCGCCGCTTCCACCAGATCGACCAGGTCGGTTTTCAGGCGCGCCATGATCGGCTGGGTCTCCGGGTCGCCCATGCGGCAGTTGAATTCGACCACGCGCGGCTTGCCCTCGCCGTCGATCATCAGGCCGGCGTAGAGGAAGCCCGTGTAGGGCAGGCCATCGGTGGCCATGCCGGCCAGCGTCGGGTTGATGACTTCGCGCATCACGCGGGCATGCACCTCGGGCGTGACGACCGGGGCGGGCGAGTAGGCGCCCATGCCACCGGTGTTGGGGCCTTCGTCGCCGTCCTTCAGGCGCTTGTGGTCCTGCGAGGTGGCGAGTGCCAGCGCATGCTTGCCGTCGGCCATGACGATGAAGCTGGCTTCCTCGCCCTGCATGAATTCTTCGATTACGACGCGCGCACCGGCGTCGCCCATCTTGTTGCCGACCAGCATCATGTCGATCGCGGCGTGGGCCTCGTCGAGGCTCATCGCGACGACGACGCCCTTGCCGGCCGCGAGGCCGTCGGCCTTGATCACGATCGGGGCGCCTTCGGCGTCGATGTAGGCATGGGCCTGCGTGGCGTCGGAGAAGGTGCGGTACTTCGCGGTCGGGATCTTGTGGCGGACCAGGAATTGCTTGGCGAAATCCTTCGAGGCTTCGAGCTGCGCGGCGGCCTTGGTCGGGCCGAAGATCGGCAGGCCGGCGGCACGGAAGGCGTCGACGACACCGGCGGCGAGCGGCGCTTCGGGGCCGACCACGGTGAGGCCGATCTGCTCGGCACGCACGAAGGCGATCAGTTCGTCGATCGCAGTGATGGCGACGTTTTCCAGGCCGGGCTCGCGTGCGGTGCCGGCATTGCCGGGCGCAACGAAGACCTTCTGCAGGCGCGGGGACTGCGCGAGTTTCCAGGCGAGCGCATGCTCGCGACCGCCGGATCCGATGACGAGCACTTTCATGAATGCGGCCTTTCCTTTTCGTTCAGCTTGAACCAGATGAAGAAGACGTTGCCGTTGCCCTTGCCGCCCGGCACGAAGACGGCTTCGAGTTCGACCTGTTTGAAGCCAAGGGTGAAGCTCGGAAGAATCGCCGGAAAGGGCGCGTAGTTGCCGTAGTCCTGCCGCCCCATGATGAAGGCGGTGAAGCCGAGTCCGTAGAACCCGCCATTGAGGCGAGGCATGTCCCACAACCAGCTGCGCGCATAACCTGCCAGCCACGAGGGCTTGTCGTTCGAGTCGCGGAACTCCATCGCGTAGAGACCGTGCCAGTTGCCATCTTCGATGTACTTGCCGCGCCCGATGCCGAACCCCGGCATCGGTGTTTCGTTGTAGCGGTCGCGCTGTTCGGCCGTGTAGGCGATCGGCAAGTGGTAGATCTTGGCTGGCAGGTAGACGTTCCAGTCACCGTTCCTCGTGATGTCGGTCGTCTCGGCAACCGCGGTGTGCCACCAGCGTTCGTAGAACGGTGCTTCATCGCTGCCGCCCTCAGCGGCTGCCGGGGCACCTGCCAGCGCAGCGGCGACCAGCAGCAGGCCGCCGATGGCCTGCTTCATCTTCTGCAGCATGGCCCCCCCGATCAGTGGCGGAAGTGGCGGATGCCTGTCAGCACCATCGCGATGTTCTGTTCGTCGGCGGCGGCGATCACTTCCGCGTCGCGCACCGAGCCGCCCGGCTGGATCACCGCCGTCGCACCGGCTTGCGCCAGCACATCGAGGCCATCGCGGAACGGGAAGAAGGCATCCGATGCCACGGCGCAACCCGGGATCGCGAGGCCCGCGTTCTCAGCCTTGATCTTGGCGATACGCGCCGAATCGACGCGGCTCATCTGGCCCGCGCCGACGCCGACCGTCATGCCGTCGCGGCAGTAGACGATGGCGTTGGACTTCACATACTTCGCGACACGCCAGGCGAACAGCAGGTCGGCGAGCTCCTTGTCGGTCGGCGCACGCTTGGTCACCACCTTCAGATCGGCTGCGGTGATGCGTGCGTCGTCGTAGGTCTGCACCAGCAGGCCGCCGCCGACACGCTTGAAGTCGAGTTGCGAGACCGGGCCCAGCGCGCATGTCAGCACGCGCACGTTCTGCTTGGCGGCCAGCACGGCCAGCGCGCCGGCGGTGTAGGACGGCGCGATCAGCACTTCCATGAACTGCCCTGCGACCGCCTTGGCGGTGGCTTCATCCACTTCAACGTTGAAGGCGATGATGCCGCCGAAGGCCGAGGTCGGGTCGGTCTGGAAGGCCTTGCGGTAGGCTTCTTCGGCGCTCACGCCGAGCGCCACGCCGCACGGGTTGGCGTGCTTGATGATGACGCAGGCAGCAACGTTGGCAGAAGCGTCAAACGCTTTCACGCATTCCCACGCAGCGTCCGCGTCGGCGATGTTGTTGTACGAGAGTTCCTTGCCCTGCAGCTGGGTGTAACCAGCGATGCCGCCCACCGCGCCGTTCGGGTCGCGGTAGAAGGCGGCGCTTTGGTGCGGGTTCTCGCCGTAGCGCATCTCCTGCACCTTGTCGAAGGCGAACTGGATGCGGCTCGGGTATTCGGCGCGTACCGGGGCTTCGGCCGGCACCAGCTTGTCGGCATCGACCGCGGTCAGCCAGTTGGCGATCGCGCTGTCGTAGCGGGCGGTGTGGGTGTAGGCCTTGCGGGCCAGTTCGAAGCGGGTCTTGTACGACAGCGCGCCGGCGTTGGATTTCAGCTCGGCGACGATTGCGGCGTAGTCATCCGGGTCGGTCACGATGCCGACGCCGCCGGCTTCGGTGCCGTGGTTCTTCGCCGCTGCGCGGACCATGGTCGGGCCACCGATGTCGATGTTCTCGATCGCGTCTTCCAGCGTGCAGCCTTCCTTGGCCACCGTCGCCTGGAACGGATACAGGTTCACGACCACCAGGTCGATGCGCGGGATCTGGTGCGCGGCGAGCGTATCGAGGTGCTCGGGCAGATCGCGGCGCGCGAGGATGCCGCCATGCACTTTCGGATGCAGCGTCTTGACGCGGCCGTCGAGCATTTCCGGGAATCCGGTGTAGTCACCCACGTCGGTGACCGGCAGGCCTGCATCGCGCAGCGCCTTGGAGGTGCCGCCGGTGGACAGCAGGCTCACGCCGAGGGCGTGAAGTTCGCGGGCAAATTCGACGATGCCGCGCTTGTCGGAAACGCTGAGAAGGGCTTGGGTGACGTTCATGGCGGGTATGGGACTCAGAGAAGGTCGTGGTCGGTCAGTTTGCGTCGCAAAGTGTTGCGGTTGATGCCCAGCATCTCGGCGGCCACCGTCTGGTTACCGCCCGCGTGTTTCAGCACGATTTCGAGCATCGGACGCTCGACGTTGCGCAACACCATGTCGTACACCCCGGTCGGCATTTCGCCGTCGAGGTCCTTGAAGTAGCGTTCCAGCGCGCGGCGGACGCATTCGGCGATGTCTTCAGAGCGGCTCATGCCGCGAGCTCCTGCAAAGTTTGTGAATCTGCGTGGTCGGCAACTTCAACGTCGCACAGCCGGTCGCCGTGCTCGCCAAGCTTGCCGAAGAATGCGTCGACGACCGCGAGCTGGCTCGCGACGTCCGGCTGCTGGTTCATCAGCTGCCTGAATGCGTGGGCACCGGCGATGCCCTTGGTGTACCAGCCGATGTGCTTGCGTGCGATGCGCACGCCGGCCTCTTCGCCGTAGAAGTCGTACAGGTCGGCGAGGTGCGCGCGGCACACCCGGTGGATTTCGCTGACTTCGGGCGAGGGCAGTTCGCTGCCGGTCGCGAGGAAGTGTTCGATTTCGCGGAAGATCCACGGGCGGCCCTGGGCGGCGCGTCCGATCATCAACCCGTCGGCGCCGGTGTGGGCGAGCACATGGCGCGCCTTTCGCGGCGAATCGATGTCGCCGTTCGCGATCACCGGAATCCTGACCTGCTGCTTGACCGCTGCGATGGTGTCGTATTCGGCTTCGCCCATGTACAGGTCGGCGCGGGTGCGGCCGTGGATCGCGATCGCGCGAATGCCTGACGCTTCGGCGATCTGCGCAATGCGCGGCGCGTTACGGTTGGCGCGATCCCAGCCGGTGCGGAATTTGAGCGTTACCGGGACATCGGGGACTGCCTTGACCACCGCTTCGAGGATGCGGCCCACCAGCGCTTCGTCGCGCATCAAGGCCGAGCCGGCGGCGAGGTTGCACACCTTCTTTGCCGGGCAACCCATGTTGATGTCGATGATCTGCGCGCCATTGTCGGCATTGAAGCGGGCGGCTTGCGCCATCATCGCCGGATCGGCACCGGCGATCTGCACCGAGATCGGCTCGACCTCGCCTGCGTGGTCGGTGCGGCGGCGCGTCTTGTTCGTGGCGTACAGCAGCGCATTCGAAGTCACCATTTCCGAGACGGCCAGACCCGCGCCCATCCGTTTGCAAAGCTGGCGGAAAGGGCGGTCGGTCACACCGGCCATGGGTGCGACAAACAGATTGTTGCGAAGCTGGAAGCCGGCGAACTGCATCGCTCAGGAAATGGGGGTCTGAAAGCGCGGAAAAAGCGCGTGATTCTACCCGAGTCGACGAGGTCCACGAAGGGAAAGCCGCAGACCCTCGGCTGGCGCGGGTCTGCGGGGCGAGACTCAGATGAAGTTGAGGTAGCGGGTGGAGAAACGCCCGATGTTCGGCAGGATCGTGCTCAGGTCGCTGTCAGAGACGCCAAACCAGCGCCCCAAGGTCGCCGCGTATTGGTCGACCGAGGTCGTCGGCAGCAGGCGGCCAGAACCGACGTCTTCCGGCGTGCCGAGTTTGATGGTCGGGAAGGTGCCATAGATATCGTTGCCCTTGACCGCGCCGCCCACGATGAAGTGGTGCGAGCCCCAGCCGTGGTCCGAGCCATCGCCGTTGCTGGTCAGCGTGCGGCCGAAGTCCGATGCGGTGAACAGCGTTACGTTGTTGGCGATGCCCAGCTGCACGGTGGCGTTGTAGAAGTAATCGACGGCGCCGGAAATCGAAGCATGCAGACCCGGCTGCGTCGTGAGCTGATTGTCGTGCGTGTCGAAGCCGCCAATGCTGACGAAGAAGACCTGGCGCTTGACGCCGAGCGCGGCCGACACGCCGGCGAGGCGCGCCACGATCTGCAGCTGTTTGGCGAGGTTGTTGTTGGCTTGCGCGGTGGGCAGGGCGACACGCGTATCCGTCGTCGGCAGCGTGGTGAGCGCAGCCGATACCGCCGCCTGGGCGTCGATCGAACGCTGCACCACGCGCCCGTGCTCCTTCTCGAACAACTGAGCCGAATTGCCGGTGGTGACCGCCTTGAGTGCCGCCGCGCCCGCAGTCGATCCGAACAGGCTGCTTGCCGCGATGTTGTTGATGCCGACCGCGCCGCCCGAACTGATCTGGTACTGGAAAGTGTTCTGGCCAGTCAGGAAGACAGTGTTGCCGGCGGCCGAGATGGCTGTGAACACCGAGTTGGTGTTCATCGATCCGAGCAGGTCGCCGAAGCGGCCGCCCCAGCCCAGCTTGGAACCTTCCGGCGTGAAGGCCTGCCAGGTCGAGGTCTGGTCGTTGTGCGAAAAGAGTTTGGCCGGCACCGGCACCTTGCCGCTCTTGTATTCGGTGGCGTCCTTGATCGGTGCGACCAGCGGGCCGACGTTGGCGAGAATGGCAGCTTTGCCGCCGTCGAACAGCGCCTTGAGCGCACTCATTTCCGTCGGCAGTGCCAGTTGGCGGCCGCCAAGGCTGGTCAGCGGATTCAGCGGCAGCAGGGCGGTCTGCAGGCGGGCGATGGTGTCGCGCGCGGTGTAATAGTCGTTGTAGGACGCGCTGTCGTAAGGGATCACCGTATTCGTCTGGTCGTTGCCGCCGAAGAAGAACAGGCAGACAAGCGCCTTGTAGCCGGGGTCGGTGGCGGCCGCGGCGGCGCCGACGCCCGCCAGGTTCAGTGCGAAAGGCGCAGCCCCACCCAGGGCAGAGAGGGCAGCGGCACGCTTGAGAAAGTCGCGGCGGGAGGCGTTGTTGTGGCTCATGTTTGTCTCCCTTACTTCTGCACGAGGTAGTCGTTCGACGCCAGGGTCAGGAAAACCGCCAGCTTTGCGCGGTTGAGCCGCGCGGCGTCCGCCTTGGCTGCATCGGCGGGAATTGCGATGGCATTGACTGCGTCGCGAATCGTCTGTTTGGTCGTCGCGCTCATCGCACCGTGGGTGTAGATCAGATCGAGACGTGCCATCAGATCATCCGGCTTTTCAGCCAACGCGACTTCGGCAGCGAAGCTGGGCTGAACATCGCGTATGCCGTTGGTGCTGGTGCCAACCCCGGCGGAGATCGTGCTCTGCAGGAAGTTGAGGTAGCCGGCGACCGAGGTTTCGTTGGTGATCTGGAACTCCGGCGCCGCCTTGCCGGCGTCCGACAGGCTGGTGCCGGGCGGCACGTAGCCGGGGCGGAAGAAGTTGAAGACCGAGGGGGAGCGCAATGGGCTCTGGCTCAGGCCGAAGCTCGATGAATCGGTGTAGCCGACGAGGTAGCGACCGGAGGCGGATGTCGCCTTGGTGGCGCGCAGCAGATGCGCAAAGCGGACGATCGGCTCGCGCAGCTTGCCGGAGTCGCTCGCGGCCGCCGTCGTTGCGCTTCGCGCTTCGGTATCAAGCAGCACGGCACGGATCACCGCCTTCATGTCGCCGCGTACGCCTTTGCCATTGTCGGCGAAGGCTGCTGCTACCCGTGAGACGTAAGCCGGGCTCGGGTTGCTGGTGACCAGACGCTGGATCAGCTGCTTGCCGATGAAGGGGCCCACGTTCGGATGGCTCGCGAGCTTGTCGAGCGCGACTTTCAGGCTGGCCGCCGGGTCGGCCTTGGTTTGCGGCGCGATGGTCACGCCGAGGAACTTCTTTTCCGAGATCGAGTGGAACTGCGTGTAGCCCTGCATCGGCTTGACTTCGCGATCCGGGTCCTTGTCCGCCCCGTAGCCCCAGAAGCGGGCGTCGCCGGTATCGGCGCCGGCCCAGCTCCAGCCGGTGAAGACTTTGGCCAGCCCGGTCACGTCGTCATTGGTGTAGGTCTCGATCGGCTTGCCGTTGGCGTCGAGTTTCTGCGTGCCGTCGGCATTGAGTTCGTACAGGCCGATCGAGAACAGCTGCATCACTTCCCGTGCAAAGTTCTCGTCGGCGGAGCGCCCTTTGCTCTGATCTTCCTTCTGGTTGTGCAGATGGGTCAGGTAGATGCCCATCATCGGGTGCATCGCCACGTCTTCGATCAACTGGCGATAGGAGCCGAAGGCATCGCGGCCGAGCATGTCGTAGTACGAGGCCATGCCGCGGATGTTCTGCGACAGGTTGCCGTCGAACGAAACGACAAAGATTTCCGACAGCGCGAAGGCGACCCGCTGGCGCAATTCATCGTCACCAGTGACCGCCTGTTTCCAGAAGCTCTCGAAGAAATGCGTCTGATCGAGGGACTTTCCGGCCGCCAGCGTCGTCTGAAGTTGCTCGACGGTGGTCTGGTGCAGGGTCTGGGGTTTCGCGAACTGGGCGTCGAGCCAGGCCGAATAGTTGCTTGCTGCGAGCGCATCGATGCTCGCCTGGGTCGGCCCGAAGCTGGCTTGTTCGAGGAAACGCGCCGCCTCGGGCGGCGTTGGCGGGACGGCCGGTGTCGTTGTGCCGCCACCGCCGCTGCCGGTCCCGCCGCCGCCGGTGGTCCCGCCGGCACCCCCGCCGCCACCACCACCACCACCACCGCAGGCGACCAGCAAGCACAGCATGAGCGTTGCGCCAACATTACGAATCCGCATGAAAGTCCACCCCAAAAATCAACAAATCCCGAAATTATTCTAGAGGAATATTCCGACGGAATGTCGCGTGGTGAATTTCGAATTTTTGTGTCAGCGGCAGGATGACGCCGATCTGGGCGTGTTCAGGGCCAGGCGCGGGCGCCGAAGAGCATCCGCTTCGCCACGAAATGCCGCAACGGCGGCAGCAGATCCAGCGCCAGCAGGCCGGCACCGCGGGCGTGAGAAAGCAGCGGGTCGTCGTTCGAGAAGAGGCGTACCAATGAATCGGTGAAGCCGATCGTGCTGCGCCGGTCGAGCAATCGGGCCCGCGTGTAGCGCGCCAGCGCCGCGCCGTCGCCCGGATCGGCTACGTCGGTGAGCGTTTCGGTGAGCGCCCAAACATCGCGCAGCGCCAGGTTGAACCCTTGGCCGGCGACCGGGTGCAGTGTCTGGGCGGCATTGCCGAGCCAGACCGTGCGCGGCCCGACCGGGTTGTTGCGGACCCGCAGGCCGAGCGGAAAGCGGACGCGTTCCAGGGTTTCGACAAAGCGTACGCGGTCGCCGAAGGCAGCCTGCAGTGCGCCGCGAAATGCCGGTTCCGGCAAATCCATCCGCGCGTCGGCAGCCGCGGCGGGCATCGTCCACACCACCGAATAGTCTTCACCGAGTGGCAGCAGGGCCAGCGGGCCCTCCGGCGTGAAGCGTTCGTAGGCCACACCGCCATGTGGCGCCGCCAGCCGAGCGCGCAGAATGATCGCGTGCTGCCCATAGTCGCGGCTGCGGATGTCGCTTTCGGCGCTGCCCTGGATTACGCCTTCGCAGCAGGCGACCAACTGTGCGGCGAGGCTGCTGCCATCGGAGAGCTGCGCCTCGATGCAATCGCCGGTGGCTTCAAGGGCGGTGACGTTTGCGTCGTGCCGCACCTCGATGCCGCGCGCGTCTACCGCCGCCTTGAGTTGCGCGTACAAAAGCGACGCGGGCGTGACGTAGCCCAGCGCCGGCACGCCGTATTCGCTCGCCTGCATCCGGGTGCGACCCAGCGCGCCGCGTTGCGAAACATGGATCGTCTCGATCGGCGTCGGGCCGATCGCGGGCCAGGCGTTCAGGCGTTCAAGCGTTTGCCGGGTGCCGTGCGAGAGCGCTAGAACCCGTGCGTCGCGTGCGCCGGCGCCAGCCGGGCGGGCGTCGGCCAGCCGCACGCTGCGTCCCCGGCGGTGCAGCGCGAGCGCCAGCGCAAGGCCGACCGGGCCTGCGCCAACGATCAGCACCTCGGTGTTGCGTGTGTTCGACTGATCGTGGGGCGTCATGGTGCGTTCAGGGTGACTCAGGCGCGATCGCGCATCAGGGCTTCAATGTCGGCGACGGTTTTCGGTGCGCCCGCGCTGAGTACTTCCGGCGCGCCGTCGGTGATCCGCACATCATCCTCGATCCGCACGCCGATGTTCCAGAAATGCGCGGGCACATCGTCGGCCGGGCGGATGTAGAGGCCCGGCTCGACGGTCAGCACCTGATTCTCGGCCAGCGGCCGCCATCCGCCGTCAATCTTGTAGCGGCCCGCGTCGTGGACGTCCAGCCCTAGCCAATGGCCGGTGCTGTGCATGTAGAAGCGGTTGTAGGCCTTGCTTTCGATCAGACCGTCGCGGTCGCCGGCGAGCAGGCCCAGATCGAGCAGGCCTTGTGTCAGCACTGCGACGGCGGCGTCGTGGTAGGCGTTGTACGGCTGGCCGGCACGCACCTTGTCGATCGCGGCGAGTTCAGCCGCCAGCACCAGCTCGTAGATGTCGCGCTGCGGGCCAGTAAAGCGGCCGTTCACAGGGAAAGTGCGGGTGATATCGGCAGCATAGCCATCGACTTCGCAGCCGGCGTCGATCAGCAGCAGGTCGCCGTCGGCGAGTTGCGCGCGGTTGCCGACGTAGTGCAGCACGCAGGCGTTGGCGCCGCTGGCGACGATAGGCGTATAGGCCGGTGCCTGCGCGCCCCGGCTGAGGAATTCGTGCATCAGTTCGGCCGCAACCTGGTATTCGAAACGGCTGGGCCGGGCGAAGCGCATCGCGCGCGCATGGGCGTCGCTGCTGATGGCAGCGGCGCGGCGCATCGCGGCCAGTTCGTCGGGGTCCTTGTGCAGGCGCATTTCGTCGATCAGCAGGCGCAGGTCGCGCACGCTCGCGGGCGGCGTGACGCCTGTGCGGGCGCGGGCGCGCAGCGCGTCGAGTGCACGCACGATGCGGCTGTCCTCGGCATTGTCGGCGCCGATCGTGTGGAAGACCGCAGCCTGGTCGGCGAGGTAATCCGGCAGGCGGGTTTCAAGCTCGGTGATCGGCCACGCTTCGTCGAGGCCGAAGGTCCCGGCGGCAGCGGCCGGCCCGTAGCGGAAGCCGTCCCAGATCTCGCGTTCGAAGTTCTTCTCGCGGCAGAACAGCACACAGCGGGTGTGTGTGGCATCGGCGATCACCAGCAGGCTCGCTTCCGGTTCGACAAAGCCGGTGAGGTAGTAGAAGTTGCTTCCGAAGCGGTAGGCGTATTCGGAGTCGCCGTTGCGCAGCGCCTCGCGCGCGGTGGGGATGTAGGCGACGCCTCCGCCTGCGGCGCGCATCTGGTCGGCCAGGCGCAGGCGGCGTGCGGCGAAGGGGCTAGGGTCGAAGCTCATCCGGGTCCTTGTTGCTATCAATGCTGGGTCGAGGTCTGGCCAGTGCTTGCCAGTTGACGATCGAGTTCGGCGAGTCGTTCCGGGGTGCCGACATCAGTCCATGCGCCGGCATGCACCTCGCCACGAATGCGCCCGGCGGCACCGGCCGACGCGAACACCGGCAGCAGCGGATGTTTCTGGTGCGGCGGCACGCCCTTGAACAGCGCGGGATGGTACGCGGCGAGGCCGGAGAACGTGTAGGGCGCACCGAGCGCGACCCTGACCCTGGCCTCGTCGTCGAGAGCGAGGGCCGCGCCGGCCTTGTGACCCGGATACGGAATCAGGACCAGATGCGCCTGGCGATCGGCGTCCAGCCCCTTTGCGGCGGCGATCAGGCGTTCGAGCGGGAAGTCCGCATGAATGTCGCCGTTGATTGCGACAAAAGGTTCGCTGCCCAGCAGGGGCAGGGCAGTGGCAATACCGCCTGCGGTTTCGAGCGGCTCGCCCTCGCGCGACCAAGCGATCGAAACGCCCCAGCGCGCGCCGTCGCCGAGCGCTGCTTCGAGCACCTCGCCGAGCCAGGCGTGGTTGATGACGATGTCGCGAATGCCTGCGCGGGCGAGGGCTTCGATGTGCCACACGATCAGCGGCTTGCCGCCGACCGGCAGCAAGGGTTTGGGCGTGTGGTCGGTGAGCGGGCGCATGCGTTCACCGCGGCCGGCGGCCAGGATCATCGCCTTCATCAGAAGGTGAGCCCTTCGACCTTTTCGACCGGTTCGATGCGGTCGAGCAGTTTCGCCAGCGGTTTGAGTTCGCGGTAGCGTTCGGCGGTCTTGCGCAGGTAGCGCATCACCAGCGGCATGTTCTGCAAGTAGCCGTCCTTGCCGTCGCGGTGGTAGAGGCGCGCGAAGATGCCGAGCACCTTGATGTGACGCTGCGCGCCCATCCATTCGTAGTCGCGGTGGAAATCGGCGAAATCCTCGCGCACCGGCAGGCCGAGCTTGCGCGCCACCTGCCAGTAGCGCACCAGCCAGTCGATCGTGAGCTCTTCGTCCCACTCGATGTAGGCGTCCTTGAACAGCGAGACCAGATCGTAGGTGGTCGGGCCGTAGACCGCGTCCTGGAAGTCGAGCACGCCGGGGTTGCCGGCCGGCAGGTGCATCAGGTTGCGCGAGTGGAAGTCGCGATGAACGAAGACCTTGGGCTCGGCGAGGTTGACGTCGAGGATGTGGTCAAACACGTCGTAGAGGTCGGCGGTGTCCGCATCGCCCAGCGTGATGCCCTTGTGCCGGGCGACGTACCAGACCGGGAAGAGTTCGAGCTCTCGCAGCAGCAGCTCGCGCGAATAGTCCGGCAGCACGCCGGGCTGGCTGGCGGCCTGGATGCTCGCCAGCGCGCCGAGTGCGTCAGCGTAGAGGTGTGCGGCGTTGTCGGCGGTGAGGGCCTGCAGGTAGGTGGTGTTGCCCAGATCGGACAGCAGCAGGAAACCGTCCTCATGGTTCTCGGCCAGCACCTCTGGCACATGGGCGCCGCTCGCGCCGAACAGGCGGGCGACCTTGACGAAGGGCTTGCAGTCTTCGTGCGATGGCGGCGCATCCATGACGATGCGGGTCGTCTCGTCATCGAAGCGCGCGCGGAAGTAGCGGCGGAAACTCGCGTCGGCCGAAGCGGGGCTGAGGTTGAAGGTGCGACCGGGGTGCTGTGCGGCTACCCAGGCGCGAAGGAGTTCGAGTCGATCCAAGCCAGTGCTCCAGACCTGATCGCGTCTCCGGCGAAGGCGCGGCCAAGTGCTTGATGTAAAATCGCGCATTTTAGCAAACGGGCTTCGCGCCCGGCCCCAACGCGTGACGAAACCGACCCGCTTCCCTTTGCGCCTCGCGTTGCCCTTGCTGGCATGCAGCCTCGTTGCTGTGCCGGCCCATGGGGCGCAAGCGGCCGGGTTTTCAATCGGTGCTTTCCGGGCCGCACTCGGGCAAGTCGCCGCCGCTGCTGCGCCTGTGTCAAGCGCGCCCGGCGTTACCACGGTGACGGCGGACCGGATCGAAGGTCAGCAGGACGTGCGTGTCGATGCCGCGGGGCGGGTGGTGCTCGAACGCGACACCGCGCGGCTGGACGCCGACCGGGTGGATTACGACATTCTTGGCGACGAAGCCGTCGCGACCGGCAACGTGGTCTTGAAGCGCGGCACCGACACGATTCGTGGACCGCGTCTGCGTTATCGCGTTGAAGAGCAGGTGGGCGAGTTCGAAAAGCCGGACTACGAGATCCAGCGCAACCGTGCTGCGCGCGTCAGTGCGCAGGTGGCCAGCACCGGCATCGCCCGGCCCGCCGATGTGACGGTGCATGGCCGTGGCCATGCGGATTCGATCGAACTCGAAGGCGAGAACCGTTACCACCTGAAGAACGCGACATTCACCACCTGCGAGGCGAACGATCCGGCGTGGTACGTCAAGGCGAAAGAACTGGATCTGGATTTCGATCGCAACCAGGGAGACGCGTACAACGGTACCTTTCACTTCGGTGGTGTGCCGATCATGTATGCGCCGGTGGCGCCGTTTCCGCTCAACGGCGAACGGAGATCCGGTCTGCTCGCGCCGACGATCGGTACATCGAACGTCACCGGTCTCGATGTCACGCTGCCGTATTACCTGAACCTCGCGCCCAACTACGACGACACGATCGTGCCGCGCTACCTGGGGCGTCGCGGCATTCAGGTCAGCAACGAATTCCGCTATCTCAATCCCTCATTCCACGGCAGCCTGCAGACCGAATACCTGCCCAACGACGCGGTGTATGGCGAGAGCCGGAGCGCGATCGGCTTTCTGCACGAGCAGAACCTGGGCTACGGCTTTGCGGGGCGGATCAACTACAACGCGGTCAGCGACAAGGATTACTTCGCTGATCTGAGCTCCCGCGTGGCGCAAACCTCGACCGACGTTCTGCTGCGCGAAGCGTCGCTCGGCTACAACGCTGGTTCCTGGCTCACCGCATCGGTTCTCGCGCAGCGCTTTCAGACCCTGAAAGGCTCACCGCAGTACAACCGCCTGCCGGTGCTCATGGCTCAGGCCTATGTGCCGGAGCTTTCGGGTTTCTCGCTGAAGATGCCGCTCGAGGCGGCAGACTTCAGTCGCGCCGATTCGGATACCGGTTGGCGGGCCTATGCCTACCCGCAAGTGGCCTACAACTTCGTGCGTCCGCAGGGCTACATCGCGCCAAAGCTCGGTCTGCATGCCACCACTTATCAACTCGATCAGCGGGTGAGTGCAGGCCCTCTGTCCGCCCAGCGCGTGCTCCCGATCGCCAGCCTCGACGCCGGTCTGTTCTTCGAGCGCGACAGCCGTTTTGGCGAGCGCGCGATGGTTCAGACGCTCGAGCCGAGACTGTATTACCTGCGCGTGCCGTACCGGAATCAGGATCAGTTGCCGGTCTTTGATACCGCACCGGCTGACTTCGGCTTCGCGCAGATCTATTCCGAGAACGTCTATTCGGGCCAGGACCGCATTGCCAACGCCAGCCAGCTCACCGGCGGCGTGACCTCCCGTCTGCTGAGCGCCGAGACGGGCGAAGAACTGCTGCGCACGGCCTTCGGTGCGCGCATCTATTTCGAGAATCAGCGCGTGACCTTGCCGGGCGAGACCGGTCGCACTTCGCAGTGGGCGGATCTGCTCGGCGCATTTTCCGGTAAGGTGCTGGCGAACACGACGCTGGATCTGTTCGCGCAGTACAACCCGCGCGATACGCGGATGGAACGCGCGACGGCCGGCCTGCGCTACCAGCCCGGCTTCGCGAAAGTGGCTTCGGTGGCCTACCGCTATCAGCGTGATGTGTATGGCGACGTCGACGTGGCCCTCCAGTGGCCGGTCGTGCGGAACTTCTATGTGGTTGGCCGCGCCAGTGGCGACGTGCGCACCAACACCCTGACGCAGGCGATTGCCGGTGTCGAATACAACGGTGGCTGCTGGGTGTTGCGACTTGCCGCGCATTCTTTGTTGAACAGCACCGGCAAGTACACGAATGCCTACTACCTCCAGTTCGAGTTCGGTGGCGTGGTAAGCGTCGGCAACAGTCCGGTTTCACTGCTAGAGAGCAACGTGGTCGGTTATGGGCGCATCAGCCAGCCAGTGGCTGATCCGGTCTTCGGCACGCAATGACATCTGATCCGGCCGTATTGGCGGCCATGAGGAAGCACGCATGAAAAGTATGTTCCGTACCTTGTTTGGCTCGCTCGCCTTGCTGCTTTGCGTCGGGGCCGTCGCCGCGCCGCAGCAGATCGACGGCATCGCGGCGGTGGTCAACGACGAGGTGATTACCGCGCGCGAGCTTGAGGCGCGGGTGCAACAGGCATCCCGGCAGTTGCAGAAACAGGGCACGCAGTTGCCGCCGGCCGATGTGTTCGCCCGCCAGATGCTGGAGCGGATGATCTATGAACGGGTGCAATTGCAATTTGCCCGCGAGACCTCGGTGCGCGTGGACGATGCGACGCTGGAGCGCGCCACGCAGCGGATCGCCGAAAACAACAAGATGAACATCACCCAGTTCCGCGCTGCTCTCGAGAAGGACGGGATGTCGTGGACCGGCTTTCGCGAGGACATCCGCAATGAAATGACCCTCGGGCGCCTGCGCGAGCGTGAGGTCGAAACGCGGGTCATCGTCACCGACGCCGAAGTGGACGCCTTCCTTGCCGCGCAAACGGCGACCTCGTCGCAGGAAGTGATGGTGGCCCACATTCTGTTGCGTGCGCCTGACTCGGCCACGCCGCAGCAGTGGAGCAAGCTGCAGGCCCGCGCCGAAAGCCTGCTCGCGCGCGCGCAGGCGGGCGAGGACTTCACGAAACTGGCGGCAGGCAACTCCGATGCCCCGGATGCGTTGTCGGGCGGCAATCTGGGCTGGCGTCGCATCGATCGCTTGCCGACGCTGTATGCCGACGCGATCCGCCTGCTCAAGCCCGGTGCGCTGACGCAGGTGTTGCGCAGCCCGGCAGGTCTGCACATCGTCAAGCTGATCGATTCCCGCGGCGGCAGCGACAACGAAACCGCGACGGTGCAGCGTACCCATGTGCGGCACATCCTGATCAAGACGTCCGACAAGGTCAGCGATGCCGAGGCTCGCCAACGCCTGGAACAGTTGCGGGATCGGCTCGTTCAGGGGGGCAACTTTGCCGAACTGGCGAAGCGTTACTCCAATGACGGCAGTGCGCCGAAGGGCGGCGATCTGGGCTGGATCAACCCCGGCGATACCGTGCCGGAGTTCGAACGCGCGATGAACGCGTTGCCGATCGACGAGATCAGCCAACCGGTGCAATCGCCGTTCGGCTGGCACCTGATCCAGGTAACCGAGCGCAAGACCGAAGATGTATCGGGCGAACGTCGTCGCAACCAGGCGCGCGCCGCGCTGCGCGAACGCAAGTCCGACGAGGCCTTCGATG
Source organism: Niveibacterium umoris (assembly GCF_014197015.1). Taxonomy (NCBI): domain Bacteria; kingdom Pseudomonadati; phylum Pseudomonadota; class Betaproteobacteria; order Rhodocyclales; family Rhodocyclaceae; genus Niveibacterium; species Niveibacterium umoris. Next base: position 2,487,153 of record NZ_JACIET010000001.1, on the reverse strand, counting down.
ATTTCGTGCGGCAGTTGCGCGATCGCGCATTCGTTGAATTGCGGCCGCCCTACAACACGCCGCTGTGATGAGCACGCCGCTACCGACGCTGGCGATCACCTGCGGAGAGCCGGCAGGGGTCGGCCCCGAACTGGTGGCGACGCTGGCGCACCACAGCGTGGCCGCGCATCCGGTGGCGATTGGCGACCGTGAACTGATTCTGGCGCGCGCCGAGGCCTGCGGCCATGCGATAGGCGTCCGCGACTGGGTTCCCGGTGCGCCGCGCGCATCGGGCGTGCTCGACGTGCTGCATGTGCCGCTTGCGCGTGCCTCGACAGCCGGCAAACTGGATGTGGCGAACGCCACGCATGTGCTGGCAATCCTGGATTCAGCGATCGACGGTTGTATGCAAGGGCGCTTCGACGCCATCGTCACCGCGCCCTTGCACAAGGGCGTGATCAATGACGCCGGTGTGCCCTTCACCGGACATACCGAGTACCTCGCCGAGCGCACCGGCACACCGCAGGTGGTGATGATGCTGGCAGGCGGCGGCCTGCGGGTCGCGCTGGCGACCACGCATCTGGCGCTGAAGGATGTGCCGACGGCCCTGACGGCGGAGTCCCTCGCCACGACGATTCGTATCCTGCACTGCGATTTGCACACGCGCTTCGGGTTGGCAGCGCCACGCATCCTTGTCGCGGGGCTCAATCCGCATGCCGGTGAATCCGGCCACATGGGGCGTGAAGAGATCGACGTCATCACCCCGGTGCTCGACGCGCTGCGCGCCGAGGGCATGGCGCTGATCGGGCCGCTGCCGGCCGACACACTATTCACGCCACACCAGCTTGAACGCGGCGACGCGGTGCTGGCGATGTATCACGACCAGGGGCTACCGGTGTTGAAGTACGCAAGTTTCGGCGGTGGCGTGAATATCACGCTGGGCCTTCCGATCATCCGCACCTCGGTCGACCACGGCACCGCGCTGGACCTTGCCGGCAGCGGCCGCGCCGATCCGGGCAGCCTGTACGCCGCGATTGGGTGTGCGGTCGACATGGTGGCGGCACAGCGAAGGATGGGGGCATGAAGCGTCGCGAATTCCTGGTCGTCGGGGGTGCAAGCCTCTTTCTGGCCGCATGCCAGACGACCCAGCCGAAACCCGACCCGGAACCCGTGAAACCGGTGCAAGCGCAAGTCCCGGCAGCGCCGACCCCGCGACCCAAGGCGAAGATCGGCTTGGCGCTGGGCGGTGGGGCTGCGCGCGGCTTTGCGCACATCGGCGTGATCAAGGCGCTCGAAACCAACGGCATTTCGCCGGATATCGTCGTCGGCACCAGCGCCGGCAGCGTGGTGGGTGCGCTCTACGCCGCGGGCTTCGGCGCCTTTGATCTACAGAAGATGGCTTTCCAGCTCGAGGAGAGCTCGTTCAAGGACTGGGCACTGTTCGACCGCGGTTTGCTCAAGGGCGAGGCGCTGGAAGCCTTCATCAACAAACAGGTCGCGAACAAGCCGATCGAGGGACTCAAGCGGCGTTTCGCGGCGGTGGCGACCGACCTGCAGAGCGGCGAACCGACGGCGTTTTCGGTCGGCAACGTGGGGCAGGCGGTACGCGCGTCGGCTTCGGTCCCCGGCGTGTTCTCGCCGGTCGTGATCCGCGGTCGGGAATACGTGGATGGCGGGCTGGTCAGCCCGGTGCCGGCGCGCACCGCCCGCACCATGGGGGCCGACATCGTGATCGCCGTCGACATCTCGCAGCGCCCCTCCGGCAAGAAGGGCGGCGGCAGTGTCGACGTGCTGCTCGATACCATTGCAATCATGGGTAACAAGATCGCGGACTACGAATTGCGTGATGCCGACGTGGTGGTGAACCCGAACATCAAGGGTTTGCCCGCGGGCAATTTCCAGCAGCGCCATGAAGCGATCCTGGAAGGCGAGCGTGCCGGTTTCGGGGCGATCCCACGGATTCGCGAAAAGCTTCTTGCGTGGGACAAGCGATGATCCGGCCACTCGACGGTCACCTTGCGCGCAAGCGCTTCGGCCAGAACTTTCTCGTTGACCAGAACATCATCCGCAAGATCGTCTCGGCGATCGCGGTGAAACCGGGTGAGCCGATTGTCGAGATCGGACCCGGGCTGGGCGCGCTGACGGCGCCGCTGATCGCCGCGGCAGGGCATCTGCATGTGGTGGAGATCGACCGCGACCTGATTGCGCGACTCAAGGAAACCTACACACCCGAGCAGATCACGATCCACGAGGGCGACGCGCTGAAGTTTGACTTTGGCGCGCTGGCGGCCGGTTCGGAAGGGAAGTTGAAGGTGGTGGGTAACCTGCCCTACAACATCTCAACGCCCTTGCTGTTCCATCTGGCCGAGTTTGCAACCGGGGTGAAGGAAATGACCTTCATGCTGCAGCGGGAGGTTGTGGATCGTATGGTTGCGGACCCTGACGAAGAGGCCTACGGGCGGCTCGGCGTGATGCTGCAGTACCGCTTCCACATGGCGAAGCTGTTCGACGTGCCGCCCGGCGCCTTCCACCCGGCACCCAAAGTCACTTCGGCCATCGTACGTTTGGTGCCGAAGGCAGCGGGCGAGCTGGACTGCGATGACGACGCGCTGCTTGCCAAGGTCGTCACGGCGGCATTCGGGCAGCGCCGCAAGACCTTGCGCAATACCTTGAAGGGCATCCTCGACGATGGGGGCTTCGACGCCCTTGGAGTCGATCCGGGCAAACGCGGTGAAACGCTATCGCTCGCCGATTTCGTGCGTATCGCCAACTACTGCGCAGCAAAAGCCTGAAGTCAGCGAGCATTCAAACAAAAAGGGGCACGGTCAAGACCGTGCCCCTTTTGTGTCTGGTGGGCCCCCCGAGAGTCGAACTCGGCACCAACGGATTATGAGTCCGCTGCTCTAACCAGGCATGAGCTAGAGGCCCATGCGAGCCGCGTGGCGGCTCGCATCAAACAGGCTTAGCCTTCGCCGTCGAGGAAGCTACGCAGCTTGTCCGAACGCGACGGGTGGCGCAGCTTGCGCAACGCCTTGGCTTCGATCTGGCGGATGCGCTCGCGGGTGACGTCGAATTGTTTGCCGACTTCTTCCAGCGTGTGGTCGGTGTTCATTTCGATACCGAAACGCATGCGCAGCACCTTGGCTTCGCGCGGCGTGAGGCTGTCGAGCACTTCCTTGGTCGCGTCGCGCAGGCCGGAGTACTCGGCCGCATCGGCCGGTGCCACGGTGGCGGTGTCTTCGATGAAGTCGCCGAGGTGCGAGTCGTCGTCGTCGCCGATCGGCGTCTCCATGGAGATGGGCTCCTTGGAGATCTTCATGATCTTGCGGATCTTGTCCTCGGGCATCTCCATCTTCACCGCCAGCGTTGCCGGATCGGGCTCGAGGCCGGTTTCCTGCAGGATCTGGCGCGAGATGCGGTTCATCTTGTTGATCGTTTCGATCATGTGGACCGGGATGCGGATCGTGCGCGCCTGGTCGGCGATCGAACGCGTGATGGCCTGACGGATCCACCAGGTCGCGTAGGTCGAGAACTTGTAGCCGCGGCGGTATTCGAACTTGTCCACCGCCTTCATCAGGCCGATGTTGCCTTCCTGGATGAGGTCGAGGAACTGCAGGCCGCGGTTGGTGTACTTCTTCGCGATCGAGATCACCAGGCGCAGGTTGGCCTCGGTCATCTCGCGCTTGGCGCGGCGCATCTTCGCTTCGCCGGTGGACATCTGCTTGTTGATGTCCTTGAGCTCCTTGAGCGGAATGCCGATGCGTTCCTGCAGGTCGATCAGCTTCTGCTGCTCTTCCAGGATCGCCGGCTGCATGCGCATCAGCGCGGCGGCGTAACTGGCATTGCTGCTGATCTCGCTCTTCAGCCAGTCACGGTTCGTTTCATTGCCCGGGAAGACCTTGATGAAATGCTGACGCGACATGCCGGCGCGCTCGACGCACAGGTCGAGGATCTTGCGTTCGTGCTTGCGGACGTTTTCGACCATGTGGCGCACGGAGTCGCACAGCTTTTCGATCGACTTGGCGGTGAAGCGGATGTTCATCAGCTCGGCGCTGATCTGTCCGTGGATTTTCAGGTAGTTCTTGTCGTCCGAACCCTTCTTGCCCAGCGCCGCGATCATCTTGCCGTAAAGGCCGCGAATCACATCGAAGCGTTGCAGTGCGTCGGTCTTCAACTGGAGTAGCGAAGCGCTGATCTTGGCGGACCCGTCGCCGTCTTCGTCGTCGGCGTCTTCCTCTTCGTCTTCGTCGATTTCGACCTCTTCGGCCGGTACTTCTTCCGGCGCATTGGGGTCGATCAGGCCGTCGACGAGCTCGTCGATGCGCATCTCGTCCTTGGCGACCTTGTCTGCCACTTCAAGGATGTCTGCGACGGTGGTCGGGCAGGCGGAGATGGCCAGCACCATGTGCTTGAGGCCGTCTTCGATGCGTTTGGCGATCTCGATTTCGCCTTCGCGGGTGAGCAGCTCGACCGTGCCCATCTCGCGCATGTACATGCGAACCGGGTCGGTCGTGCGGCCGAATTCGGAATCGGCGGCGGACAGAGCCTGCTCGGCTTCTTCCTGTGCGGCTTCATCGTCGACGACCTGCGGCACGTTGTCCGAGATCAGCAGCTCTTCGGCGGCGGGGGCCTCGTCGTAGACCTGGATGCCCATGTCGCCGAAGGTCGAGATGATCGATTCGATCTGCTCGGCGTCCACCATGTCGTCGGGCAGGTGGTCGTTGATTTCCGCGTAGGTCAGGTAGCCGCGCTCCTTGCCGAGCGCGATCAGCGACTTCAGACGAGTGCGGCGGGCTTCGGCGTCGGCGGGCTGGAGTGTCGCCGCCTGAGCCAGCGCGAGTTCCTTCTCCTTGGTTTTTGCCTTGGCTGACTTTGGCTTGGACGTATCCTTGCGGGGGTCTTTTGATTTATCCGTGGCGGCCATGAAATCCTCGGGAAAAGGTCGCGAAAACCGATAATTATAGCGTAATCTCAGGCCGGCTGACCAGACCTAAGTTTCTGTTTTTTCGCAAGAAGCGAACCCAGGCGTGTGGCCGCGTCAGCGTTGGCGCGGCCGGTAGCGATCTGGTTCTGCAGCAACTTCAGCTCTTGTTCGACGGTCTGGAGCTCGAGTCGGTTGAGCAGATCGCGGAGCGTGTGTTCAAGGCTGCTCTCATTGACATAACCCTCTTCGATCGACTGCATCGCACGCGTTACCGCGGTTTCATGCGTCGAGTCGCGGAAGTGTTCGATCCAGGCGCCAAGGGGGGCTTCGAGAAGGGTGCCGTCCTCGCCGGCGTCGATGATGGCCATTACAGCGGCGCGTTCATCCGAATCCGGCAGATGGTCGAGCAGCGCGAGCGGCACCTTGTCGCCAAGGCGCGGTTGCGCCAGCAGCACCCGAAGTAGCTGGCGCTCCAGCGGCACGACGCCGACACGGGGTTCTGGTGGTGGAAGGGCTTTTTTGCCGAACCCGCCCTTGCCATAGTTGCCCGTGTTGCCCTCGTAGCGCGCCTGGCGGGGGCGTGGCACCTCCAGCCCCAAGGCTGCTGCCGTCTCGTCCGGACCGAGTTGCGCGGATTGGGCGAGATCGCGCACCAACTGCATCTTCAGGATGGGCGCCCCGATCTTCGGGATGAACTCCTTTGCGTTATGGACGAGGTGGGCGCGACCTTCGGCGGTCGCCAGGTCACAGCCTTCGGCCAGGGTGTCGATCAGGAAGCGCCCGAGCGGAGTGGCGTCGCGGGCTGCTGACTGGAAGGCATCGGCGCCGTGTGCGCGCACGAAGGAATCCGGATCGTGCTCGGGCGGCAGGAACAGGAAGCTGACCGCCTTGTCATCCGCCAAGTGCGGCAATGACGCCTCGAGGCCGCGGCGTGCGGCCTTGCGTCCGGCCTTGTCGCCGTCGAAGCAGAACACGAGTCGATCGGCCTGACGCAGCAGTTTCTGGATGTGCGTGGGCGTGGTCGCCGTGCCCAGTGTGGCGACTGCGTTGCAGACGCCGAACTGCGCGAGCGCGACGACGTCCATATAGCCTTCGACGACGATGACCGTTCCGGTCTCGCGGATCCCGATCCGCGCCTGCGGCAGCCCGTAAAGCTCGCGACCTTTTTCGAACAGTGGTGTTTCCGGTGAGTTCAGATACTTTGGCTCGCCCGCATCGAGAATCCGTCCGCCAAAGGCAATGACGTTTCCACGCGCATCCTGGATCGGAAACATGATGCGGTCGCGGAAGCGGTCGTAGCGCCGCCCGGCCTCGTTGTCGATCACCAGGCCGGCTTCCGCCAGTGCGGGTTCGTCATATTTCGGGAAGGCCTTGTCGAGCGCCTGCCATCCGTCCGGTGCATAGCCAATCCCGAACTTCGCCGCCACTTCGCCGGTGAGGCCGCGACGTTTCAGATAGTCGACCGCGCGCGGCGATGCCTTGAGTTGTTCCCGGTAGAAACGTGCGGCGGTCGACATGACCTCGACCAGCGAGCGATGTTGTTCGCGTTCCCCGCCGGAAAAGGCCGGGCCGTCGTCCGGCACTTCAAGGCCGAGTTGCTGTGCCAGATCCTTGACCGCATCGACAAAGCCGAGTCCGGAATACTCCATCAGAAAGCCGATGGCGGTGCCGTGCGCGCCGCAGCCGAAGCAGTGGTAGAACTGCTTTGTCGGGCTGACGGTGAAGCTCGGCGACTTCTCGTTGTGGAACGGGCAGCAGGCAGCGTAGTTCGCGCCGGCCTTTTTCAGCGGTACGTAACGCTGGATCAGGTCGACGATGTCAGTGCGAGCTATCAGGTCCTGGATGAAGGACTGGGGGATCATTGTTCTGCTGATGCGGGTCGGCGCCAATCGCCGACCTTCATCAGTATAGGAGACGCACGGGCGTCCGCCGCCCGCTACGGTCAGCCGGCAAGCTTGGCCTTGACGCGTGCCGATACGATGGTCATGTCCGCACGTCCGGCAAGCCGGCTCTTCAGCGTGCCCATCAGCTTGCCCATGCCGGCCGGGCCGCTGGCGCCCGTCTCGGCAATGGCAGTGTCGATTTCGGCATCGATTTCGGACTCGGACAATTGGGCCGGCATGTACGCAGAGAGCACTTCAATCTCGAAGCGCTCGGCCGAGGCGAGATCTTCACGTTTGGCGGCCTCGTACTGGGTGACTGAATCCCGCCGCTGCTTGATCTGCTTCTCCACAACAGCGAGCACGGCAGCGTCATCAAGTTCGACGCGCTCGTCGACTTCCTTTTGCTTGATCGCCGCGAGCAAAAGCCGCAACGCACCCAGGCGGGCGGCGTCTTTCGCGCGCATTGCGTTCTTCATGTCCTCATTGATCTGTAGCTTGAGCGGCATTCGGGACTCCATGGCTGACTTGAAGGCGCAAAAGCGCAGCGGAACGCGACCTTGGAAGGCGCGTTCCGCTGCGCGAATTCGTGCGGACTATTGGCAGCGTAGCTGCCAGCCGGTTCGGCTTAGTACAGCTTCGGCGGCAGCTGCTGGCTGCGCAGGCGCTTGTGCAGGCGCTTCACTGCAGCAGCTTTCTTGCGCTTGCGCTCGGCGGTCGGCTTTTCGTAGAACTCGCGCGAACGCAGCTCGGTGATGACACCGGCCTTCTCGATGGTGCGCTTGAAGCGACGGATCGCAACTTCAAACGGTTCGTTTTCCTTGAGGCGGATACCCGGCATTCTCAAAACCTCGAATTGATCAGTAGTCTGGGCGAGTTCGAAGCAAGGTCGAGCGCGCCCGTTGAGCGAAGCTCGCTAGTTTAACCAAACTCGTCCGGATTTCCAAGTCCACTGTCAAGTGCCATCGCCTGGGCCTTCGCGCTACACTCGCGGCCCATGTTGATACTCGGCATCGAATCCTCGTGCGATGAGACCGGCGTTGGCGTCTACGACACCGGGCGCGGCCTTCTGGCGCATCGCGTTCACTCCCAGATAGCACTGCACGCCGAGTACGGTGGCGTCGTGCCTGAGCTTGCGTCCCGCGATCATGTGCGCCGAATCGTGCCTCTGGTGCGCGAGGCACTCGCGGCATCCGGCCACGAAGCGGCCGATCTGCATGGCGTTGGTTACACCGCCGGGCCAGGACTGGCGGGCGCGCTGCTTGTCGGCGCCGCTTTTGCAGAGGCTTTCGCGTTTGGTCTCGGAATCCCGGCGCTACCCGTCCACCATCTTGAAGGACACCTGCTGTCGCCGTTGTTGTCCAGGGACCCGCCTAGATTCCCGTTCATCGCGCTGCTGGTTTCAGGCGGGCACACCCAACTGATGCGGGTCACCGGCGTCGGCGCTTACGAATTGCTTGGCGAAACCGTCGATGATGCAGCGGGTGAAGCCTTCGACAAAACCGCAAAGCTGCTCGGTCTTGATTACCCGGGCGGACCCGCGCTTGCGGCGCTGGCCGCAGAGGGTACGGCGGGGCGTTTCAAGCTGCCGCGGCCGATGTTGCATTCAGGCGATTTGAATTTCAGTTTCAGCGGTCTCAAGACGGCGGTACTCACGGCAACTCGGGCTCCTGAATGGCAGGCGGAGCGCCGTGCTGACCTGGCTGCCGAGTTTCAGGAGGCTGTTACCGAGGTGCTGGTCGCAAAATCCATCGCGGCGATGAAGAGTGCAGGCGTCAATACACTGGTCGTGGCGGGTGGTGTCGGCGCCAATCGGCGGCTGCGTCAGCGATTGAATGAAAGCGCTGCGCGGCGGAAATTCCGCGTGCACTATCCGGAGCTCGAATTCTGTTCGGACAACGGTGCGATGATTGCGCTTGCCGCCGCGTTGAGATTCGAGCAGGGGGCAAAGGGAAGTCGCGAGGGGCGATTTGCGGTTCGCCCGAGATGGCCCCTCAACGAACTCCGGCCGCCGGCCGATATTGCCTAGCGTTTCTTGTTGCCAATGCGGCTTTCCTGCCCGGTGATCAGTCGCGAGATGTTTTCCTTGTGACGCCAGATCAGTATTAGCGACATCGCGGCCACAGAAACAGTCCACGCCAGTTCGGGGGTTCGCCAATACGTCAGTGCGGGTGCGGTGAGGGCTGCGGCGAGTGCTGCGGCGGACGAATATCGAGTTGAAATCGCCACGGTCAGCCAGCACAGCAAGGTCAGTCCGCCCACTACCGGGCTCATCGCCATGAGCACCCCGGCTGCCGTCGCGACGCCTTTCCCGCCCTGAAAGCGCAAGAAAGCGGAGAATACGTGGCCAAGGAATGCAAACAGGCCGGCGGCTGCCGCATCGAACTCGCTCAAGCCGAAGGCTTCGGCAAGCATGCGTGCTGCTATCACCGCAACGGCGCCTTTGAGTGCGTCCCCGACAAGGGTCAGGATTGCGGCTTTCTTGTTTCCGCTGCGCAGGACATTTGTGGCGCCCGGGTTGCCGGATCCGTATTGGCGAGGGTCTTCAAGTCCCATGGCTCGGCTGACAAGGACGGCAAACGGAACGGAGCCGAGAAAGTAGGCCACGAGGGCGACGAGGGCTGTTTGCATCGATTAATGGCTGATTCGCAAGTTGGAGCGTGAATGGACTTTATTTTTGTCGAAGGGCTTCAGGTCGAGGCGTCTGTGGGCATCTACGAGCGCGAAAAGCGAGCCACCCAGATGCTCGAGATCAACCTGACGTTTGGCGTGCCGGACGCGGCGGCTGCGCACGACGACATCAACGATACGATCAATTATGACGTAGTGGTCGAGCGAATCCGGGCGGTGCTCGCGCATCGCCATTTCAATCTGCTCGAAACGCTTGGCGAGTTCATTGTCGATATGCTCTTCTCGGAATTCGCTGCGCCCTGGGTGCGGGTTTCGATTGCGAAAATGGGTGTGCTGCGCGGCGTACGCAGGGTGGGCGTCTTCATCGAACGCGGGCGCGACGAGCCTGCGCCGCCGCGCCCGGATTTCCAGCACTGAAAAGCTGAACGGGCCTTGAGGGCCCGTTTTCTGTTTCAGCGAATTTCCAGTTCGGCGAGCGCCTTGCCGCTTGCCAGCCATTCGGCAACCCAGCCCGGCTTGCGCCCATGGCCGGTCCACGTTTGTGCAGTGTTGGCAGGATTGCGGTACTTCGGCGTGCCGACCGTTTTGCGCACCGCAGCCTTGCGGCCGGGTTTGGCCGCCCCGGTGCGCGGCTTTGCAGCCTTGCGGGCAGGTTTCTTGTCGTCACCGATCAGGTCGCCCAGGGAAAGTCCGGCTTCGCTGACCAGTTTATTGACCTTCTTCAGCACATCTTTCTTGGCACTATTGGCGCGACGCTCGATTTCGGCTTCGACGCGCTTGAGCAGTCTCTTGAGTTCTGTGAGGCTTTGCTTGGTAAGTTCCATTGTTCCCCTCTGAGCTTTTCGTTATTGATACTCCGGCCGATTTCGGATCGGAATATGCAATTGATACTGCAATTCCGCAGATAAAGCAATCTCAATTGGGGGAATTGGATTGCGTTTCCTTCGTCGAAACGCGGAAGGCATCAGCCTCTGGGGTGGTGATCGGCATGCAGACGCTTGAGGCGCTCTCTCGCCACATGTGTATAGACCTGAGTGGTCGAAATGTCGGCGTGGCCGAGCAGCATTTGAACCACGCGTAAATCGGCCCCGTGATTGAGCAGATGGGTGGCAAAGGCGTGGCGCAGTACATGCGGCGAAATGCGATCCTGCGCAATGCTCGCAGTGACGGCGTGGTGTTTCACGATGTTCCAGAAACGCTGGCGGGTCATTGCCTCGGCGCGCTGCGTGACGAACAATTCCGACGCTGTGCGAGCGCCAAGCAGCACAGGGCGAGAATTGAGCGTGTAGCGCTGGATCCATTCCAGCGCAATTTCCCCCACCGGCACGATACGCTCCTTCGAGCCCTTTCCGAACAGGCGCACCAGACCGGCGCGCAAGTCAAGTTCCGTCATTCGAATGGCCACCAGTTCGGACACGCGCAATCCGGTGGCATACAGTGTCTCGAGCATGGCGCGGTCACGCAGACCGAGCGGTGTGTCGATGTCTGGCGCGCCGAGCAAGTCTTCGACTTGCCGTTCCGAAAGTGTCTTGGGAATGCGCTGTGCTTTTGCGGGTGAAGCCAGGTCGAGCGTCGGGTCAATCCGGATCCTGCCTTCCGCGAGCAGGTGCCGGAAAAACCGCCGCAGCGTTGCAAGCATGCGTCGCTGGCTTGACGGCTTGATGTTAGCTGCAACGCTCTGGAAATAGGCTTGCAAGTCCGCGCCCGTGGCGTCCGGGAGCTGCTGGCCTTTTGCCGCGAGCCAGTTCGCGCATGCCTTCAAATCGCTTCTGTAGGCGCTGAGCGTGTTTTGCGCGAGCCCGTCTTGCAGCCACAGCGTTTCACAGAATGCGTCGATTTCGACGTCGGCACCTTCCGATGGATTACTCACGCGAGAACGCCTTCGCGCCAAAGCAGCCAGCGTTTTGTTTCGATCAGCCAGCCGTCCGAATGATTGGCGAATCCGCCGATCCCATTTCGTCCCAACACGCGATGACATGGAATGATGAGCGGAAGGGGATTGGCGCCACATGCCTGCCCGACGGCACGCGCTGCGCTGCTCAATTGTGTTGCGAGTTCGCCATAGCGGCGGATTTGTCCGCGCGGGATCGCCGATATGGCCGCCCAGACTCGCTGTTGGAATGCAGTGCCTGCAATGCTGATCGCGATGCCGGTGAGGTCGCTGTCGCAAGAAAGGTAGGCGTCGAATGCGGCCTTGAACTGCGATGCGGCAGCATCCGCAGGGGCGCTCAGGGCGGTGTCGGGCGGCAGGAATACGAGACCGGAGATCCGCGCGCAGGATGTCGCTACACCGAGCTTGCAGGTCGGCATCTCCAGGATCGCAGCGAAAGAGCGGGTGGCGTCCATCGAGGGTTGCGGTTCGGGCAATGTGCGGCCGCGCGTCGTTTGGCACAAGAAAAAGCCGGTGGTGCTTGCGCACCGCCGGCCTATGCTCTCTACCCCAAGAGCGATGAAACTGTTATTTGCGCGGAATATAGCAGCATGTCTGCATTCTTGGGTAGATAAATGTGAAAAACACCCAGATCGCGAACTTACTTCTTCCCGATCAATGCGTCTTTGAGGTCGGCCTGGACCGGTTTGTCGCCAAACCAGATCCGGAGCAGCGCGGTGTAGAAGTCGTCGCCCTGGATGTCTTTGCCCTTGGCGGCATCATTCATCAGAACGCGTGTGGCGCTGCCGGTCCACTCGATCTTGATGTCGCTCTTCTCGGGCACCTTGCCCATTGCGAGAAGGTTGGCGCGAAACTCTTCGAGGCGCGGCTTGATCTTGGCCATATCGGCGGCCGAGGTGTTGTCTTCGACGCCTTTTTCCAGCGCTTCGGAGAGTTGTTCGGCGGAAAGGTCACGCAGCGTTACGATATGGATGCGCTTGACGCCCTTGGCGCCGAGAACCGCGCTGGCGTTGTCCGCCTTGGCGGGCAGGTAAAGCCCGATGGCGTAGACCTTGAAAAAGACTTTCTTGCGCAGCCCGGCGCCGTTCAGGACCAGTTCCGTGCCGCTGGCGCTGACCTTGTCCTCGAATTTGACGCCGGAAACATCGACGGCGGCCAGTGTCGGTGTGGCCAAGGCCATTGAAAGCGCCAGCGTGGCCAGAATTCGCTTCAGCATAAGTTGTCTCCTCTTGTTGATTTAATGACGCGGCCGCAGCCGGCCGGCGATGTTTGCCGTACCGAAGCGTACGGCATGGCGTACCAAAAACAAACCCTCCGCGCGGGAGGGTTTGAAGCGTTCAGGCCATCCCGCGCGGGCACGGCTTCAGCTGCGCACTTCGCCGTTGCCGAATACCACCCACTTCTGGCTTGTGAGCCCTTCGAGCCCGACCGGGCCGCGCGCGTGGATCTTGTCGGTCGAAATGCCAATCTCCGCGCCGAGGCCGTATTCAAAGCCATCCGCAAATCGTGTCGACGCATTGATCATCACCGAACTCGAATCCACCTCACGAATGAAGCGCATGGCGCGTGTGTAGTTCTCGGTGACGATGGCCTCGGTGTGCTGGGACGAGTAGGCGTTGATATGCGTGATCGCTTCGTCCACACCGGGCACGGTGCAGATCGCAATGATCGGCGCGAGGAATTCGGTGCGGAAATCCTCTTCGGTTGCGTCCTTGATGCCGGATAGCCCTGCCGATTCCAAAATTGCACGGGATTCCGGGCAGCAGCGCATCTCGACGCCTTTCTCGGCGTAAATGCGGCCAATGCGCGGCAGAAACTCGGCCGCGACAGACTGCGCGACCAGTAACGACTCGGCGGTGTTGCAGGTGCCGTAGCGGTGGGTTTTCGCGTTGTCCGCGATCCGAAGCGCCTTGTCCATGTCGGCGTCAGTATCCACGTAGACATGGCAATTGCCGTCCAAGTGTTTGATCACGGGCACGCGCGCATCGCGCGAAATGCGTTCGATCAACCCTTTGCCGCCACGCGGCACGATGACGTCTACAAACTCCGGCATCGTGATCAGTTCGCCCACCGCCGCTCTGTCCGTGGTGTCGATCACTTGCACCGCATTTTCCGGCAGGCCAGCATGGGCAAGGCCGTCGCGCACGCATGCCGCGATCGCTTGATTGCAATGCAGCGCTTCCTTGCCGCCGCGCAGGATTGCCGCATTGCCGCTTTTGAGGCACAGGCCGGCAGCGTCGGCGGTCACGTTCGGGCGTGCTTCGTAAATGATGCCGACGACACCCAGCGGTACGCGCATCTTGCCGACCTGGATGCCGGTCGGGCGGCGTTTCATGTCGGTGATTTCGCCGACCGGGTCGGGCAGGGCGGCGATCTGCTCCAGGCCCGTAGCCATCGATTCGACGGTTTTTGGTGTGAGCGTCAGGCGGTCGATCATGGCCGGCTCCAAGCCGTCGGCACGGGCCTGTTCAAGGTCGCGTGCATTCGCGGCGAGCAGGGATTCAGCGCGGTCGCGGATGAGGCGTGCGATCTCGTTCAGAGCGCCGTTTTTCGCGGCGGTGGACGCCGCCGCCATTGCGCGCGAAGCGCTGCGAGCCTGGCGGCCCACGGTCTGCATGTAGCTCTTGATATCCATGACGTGATCAGCTGCGAAAGCAAACAAGCATTCTAGCCTTCGACTCCCCGGTGCGCGGGCGATGCGCCGATTCGCAACAAATGTGTGGCGTAAGGGCCTGCGTGCGGAATGCAACACTCCGATACACGCCGGGTTGACGCATGCATATCGTCACCGACAGAATGCAAAGCACTTTTTGTTCAATCCCGTTCCCCAAGGAGCGACCTATGCGCAAGTTCAACGACATCGCCAAAAAAACCGGCCCCAACGCCGGCGGCGTGCGCATGCTCGCCCTCCGATCCGGCTTTATGGGTTGTGCTGTGAACGTGGCCGGTATTGGCTACGCACCGTGCACCCATCTGTCCCTGACTAGCTAGCGGCGGGCTTCGTTCCCGCCACTCCAAGTGGGCGGGAACGACAGCAGGCACTGGCCAAAAGTCTCAATTCCCTCCCGCACTGTGTGATGTGCGCGTGACGCTATCCGCGTTGCGCGAATCTCGACGGCGTGCCGTGATCCGGTCGCCAGGAGAATAAGAATGTTTGCGTACTGGATGCGCGCCCTCGCCCCCGAGGGCAGCCTCTGGCGGCATCGCGATTACATGCGGCTGTTTCTCGCCAGCACGCTCGCGACGCTCGGGGCCACGGTTTCACAAATGGCATTGCCGCTGACGGCAGTGCAGTTGCTCAACGCCAGCGCGACACAGATGGGCATCCTCGCCGCCTGCGAGTTGCTCCCGTTTGCGTTGTTCAGCTTGCCGGCCGGGGTGTGGGTCGATAGGTCGCGCAAGAAGCGCTTGTCGGCCACGTTCGATTTCCTCGGGGCGGCCGCCTTGGCGCTGGTTCCGGTGGCCTATTTGCTGGGCGTGTTGTCGTTGCCTGTGCTGTATGTGGCGGGCTTCATCATTGGCTGCACGTTTGCGATCGGTGGCACCGCGATGCAGGTGTTCATTACCCAGCTGGTCGGGCGGGATCGCCTGGTTGAAGCCAACAGCAAGCTGTCCGGCGCCGGTTCGATCGCCGGTATTGTCGGCCCGGCATTGGCCGCGATCGTGGTGGATGCGGTGGGCGCGCCGCTGGCGATCACGTTGGATGCTTGCGGCTTCCTGCTCTCGGGCGTGCTGGTGCTGTCGATACGGCGTGACGACCCGCCGGTGGTGACCGAGCCTCGCCCGATGTGGCCGGAAGTCGCGGAGGGCCTGCGCATGGTGTGGCGCAACCCGCTGCTGCGCTCGTTGGCCGTTGCGGCGGCGGTGTGGATCATGCTCTTCGACAGCTTTCGTGCGCTGTACGTGCTGTTCGCGACGCGCGAGCTGCACCTGAGCGCGAAGGATCTGGCGTTGATCAACACGCTCGGGGCGCTGGGCGCGCTGCTTGGCGCCGCAGGCGCGCATCGGCTTGAGCGCACGCGCGGCGCACGACCAACGCTGATCCTGGGCTATCTGCTCTGCGGTCTGGGGTATGGCGCCTATGCCGCGATGCAGCCGGGCTGGCTGTTCACCGCGCTCGGCGCCGGGCTGGCGATGCTGGTGATCGACTTTGGCGCAACGATGTATTCGATCACCTACATCAGCCTGCGCCAGCAGGTCACGCCCGACGCGATGCTCGGCCGCATGACGGCGACCATGCGCTTTCTGAGCGTCTCGGCCGCACCGATTGGCTCGGCAGTGGCGGGGCGCATGGGCGATGCGGTGGGTCTGCATGGCACGCTTTTCGGCGTCGCCGTGCTCGGTTCGCTGCTGGCGTTGGGCGCCGCCCGCTGGATGCCGGCGACCCGGGTGGAGCCGGAAGCGATTTATGAGTTGTCCGAACAAGGAGTGATGAAATGAAAAAAGAGAAAGTCATCCAGGTCCGGGCGGCAGAGCCCGAGGACTGGCGTGCGGTGCACGCGATCATGACGACGCCGGCTGCGGCTGCAGGGACCTTCAATACCCCCTACAACGGCGTCGAACGTTACCGACGTCAGCTCGCGGAGCCCGGCGGCGATCACTGGCTGCTCGGCTGCGTCGACGGTGAACCAGTCGGTGCCGTGATCGTCATGCCGCAGGCGCCGGCACGCCGTGCACACTGCGCGCGGCTGGTCATTGCGGTGCGCGACGACTGGCAGCGCCGCGGCGTCGGCAAGCAGTTGATGGCGGCGGCGATGGATCTGAGCGACAACTGGCTGGGCGTCGCGCGGATCGAGCTCGAGGTGTTCGTTGATAACGTGGCGGCAATTGCGCTGTACCGCCGCCACGGTTTTGATACCGAGGGCTGCTCGCGCGGCTTTGCTCTGCGCCACGGCGTGCTGGTCGACGTCTACCGCATGGCCAGACTGCGGGGCATCAAGCCCTGGACGGCGCCGGCGGTGGCGGCGAACCACGCTTGAAGCACGGTCATCCGCGGCGTCGATCCCGTTCCTGCGGGCCGGCGCCGCGGATGCGACAATCCGCACCATGACTGAGTGGCGTTGGGACATCTTCTGCACGGTCATCGACAACTACGGTGACATCGGCGTCTGCTGGCGTCTGGCGCGGCAATTGGCCAGCGAGCATCGCGCCGAGGTGCGGCTGTGGGTCGATGATCTGGCGAGTTGCCGCCGTTTGCTCGGCATGTGCGCTGACGATGGCGGTACGCCGCAGCCCGGGGTTGTCGTATGCCACTGGCGCCCTGGCTCGGTCCCCGAAGCGTTGGCCGATGTGGTCGTCGCGGGCTTCACTTGCCGGCTGCCTGAGGCCTACCTGGCCGCAATGGCGGCCCGTGCCCGCCCGCCGGTGTGGATTACGCTCGAATACCTGTCTGCGGAGGACTGGGTTGAGGGTTGCCACCTTTTGCCGTCTCCGCATCCGCGCTTGGCGTTGACCGAATTCTTCTTTTACCCCGGGTTCACCGCTAAGACCGGCGGACTGCTGCGCGAAGCCGGCTTGATCGAGGCGCGCGAGCGCTTCCGCGCTGATGCGGCGGCGCAGGCGGAAAACTGGGCGTTGCTCGGTACCGACGCGCCGGCGCCCGAGGCATTGCGCGTCTCGCTGTTCGCTTACGAGAACCCCGCCGTTGCGTCCTTGCTGGCGACATGGGCGGAAGGCGGCCGCGCGGTCTGGTGCGGTGTGCCGGAAGGGCGTATCTGGCAATCGGTGGCGCAGTGGCTCGGGCAGCCCCTCGAAACCGGCGGGGCGGTGCGTCGCGGCAATCTGACGCTCGCACCGCTGGCCTTCGTGGATCAGCCCGCTTATGACCGCCTGCTGTGGTCCTGCGATCTGAACTTCGTGCGCGGCGAAGATTCGTTCGTGCGCGCCCAATGGGCCGGCCGGCCGTTCATCTGGCACATCTACCCGCAGGATGACGCGGCGCACCTGGTCAAGCTGGATGCCTTTCTCGACCGCTACGTCGAAGGGCTGGCGCAGCCCGATGCGGCGGCGGTGCGGCGGATCCAACACGCCTGGAATGCGGGGGCGGACATGACGCAGGCGTGGGCAGATTTTGGGGCGGCGCTGCCGAGCTTGAACGCGCACGCAGACGCCTGGTGCGCGCAGCAGGCCGCCGCGCCTGATCTTGCCAGCGTGCTGGCGCAGTTCACAAAAACCAAGTTAAAATAGTAAGTTATCCATGTTGATGGCGCCGGTTGGCGCCTTTTTCCGTTATATCAGGTGCCCCGATGAAAACCGCCCAAGAACTCCGTGCCGGCAATGTCGTGATGGTCGGCTCCGAGCCGCTCGTCGTCCAGAAAGCCGAATACAGCAAGTCCGGCCGCAACGCGTCCGTCGTGAAGATGAAATTCAAGAACCTGCTGACCGGCTCGGGTTCGGAAACCGTGTACCGCGCTGACGACAAGTTCGATGTCGTGACGCTGGATCGCAAGGAAGTGACCTACTCGTACTTCGCTGACCCGATGTATGTGTTCATGGACGCCGAGTACAACCAGTACGAAGTCGAAGCCGAGAACATGACCGAAGCGCTCAAGTACCTGGTCGACGGCATGCCGCTGGAAGTGGTGTTCTACGAAGGCAAGGCGATCTCGGTTGAACTGCCGAACAGCGTGGTACGTGAAGTGATCTACACCGAGCCGGCCGTCAAGGGCGACACCTCGGGCAAGGTCATGAAGCCGGCCAAGATCTCGACCGGTTTCGAGCTGCCGGTGCCGGCCTTCGTTGAAATCGGTGACAAGATCGAAATCGACACCCGTACCGACGAATACAAGAACCGCGTCAAGTAATCTGCCGGTTGTTGTTGCAGCAAAAAGGGCCCCGCGGGGCCCTTTTGTTTTGTGCTTCGCACCGCAGGCGTTGCGTGCCGTGCTGTCATCAACCGCGTCGCTGCGGGCGTGCCGGGCGAATCTGGACGGCTAGTCCCAGCCGGACGGCGCGGCGGTCTGATCGCACTTCACTTCAACACGTGCTCCGCTTTCGAGCCACACGCCGGTAAGGCAGCCGCCCCACACGCAACCGGTGTCGAGCGCCAGGATGCCGTCGTCGGCGTAATAGCCCAGCGCCGACCAGTGGCCACAGACCACGGTGTGCGTCTTGCTGCGGCGTTTTGGCACGGCGAACCACGGCAGCACACCGGCCGGGGCCGCATCGATCGGCCCCTTGTGCTTGAGCGCCATCTCGCCGTCGATACTGCACATGCGCATGCGGCACATGGCGTTCACGATCACGCGCAGGCGATCCCAGCCTTCCAGCTTTTCGTCCCACGCCAAGGGCTGGCTGCCCCATAGGTTCTGCAGAAAGATCTTCCAGTGCGGCCCCTGCAGCGCGCCTTCCACTTCGTGGGCGAGCAGACGTGCCTGTGAAATGCTCCATCCGGGCAGCAAGCCCGCGTGCACCATCGCGAATCCGTCGGCAACATGCATCAAGGGCCGGAAGCGTAGCCAGTCGAGCAGGGCTTCGCGGTCGGGCGCATTGAGGATGTCGTCCAGCGTGTCATCGGCGCCGCGGCGCATGGCACCGCTCGCGACTGCGAGCAGATAGAAATCATGATTTCCCAGCACGGTGACCGCACTGTCGCCCAAATCGCGCACCCGGCGCAGTACCGCGGCGTTGTCCTGGCCGCGGTTGACCAGATCGCCGGTCAGCCACAACTGGTCGCTTGCCGCATCGAAGGCAGCGGCGTCGAGCAGACGCTCAAGCGGTGCGATCTGACCCTGCAGGTCGCCGATGGCCAACCTCATGATTGCGGATGTCCTTTCGCCATCATGGGCGCCGCGAGTCCCGCCCGGTCGAGCGAATCTCGATCACCTTGGCGTACTTGATGAAACTGTTGAAGCACCCGATCCCGATGTGCACCAGTCCGGCGCCGCCATCCAGAAAACCGCGGCGAACGATGTAGAACTTGAGAAAGCGGAAGATCGGGCTGACCCACAGCTTGGCGGCGCTCGGCTCGAAACCTTCGGTCACCAGCGCCTCGGCCGCCAGCGTGGTGTAGCGATTCTGTTTGGCGAGGTAAGACTCAAGGCTCTCTTCCGAGTGATGCAGCATGTCGTTCTTGAGCCGCCCGACATCGCCCAACGTGATCACCTTTTCATGCACCTGGTCGTCGGACCAGCGCGCATGGCGCCGGTCGAACAGGCGCAGCGACAGATCCGGATAACCCTCGCCGTGGCGCAGGTAGCGCCCAAGGAAGCGGTTGCAGCGCGGGAACTCGAAAGCGCGGTGCGAGGGGGCGGCGAGTTCCTGCGTGATTTCCTGCTGCAGGGCGGGCGTGATGATCTCGTCGCCATCCACGCACAACACCCAGTCGTGGCTCGACTGTTCGACCGCAAACTGCTTCTGCGGCCCGAAGCCGAGCCAGTCCTGATGGATCACCCTTGCGCCAGCGCGCCGGGCGAGGTCGCAGGTGTTGTCGGAACTGCCGGAATCGACCACGACAATCTCGTCGCAGAAGGCCAGCGAAGCGAGTGTTGCGCCCAGCGTGGGCGCGCAATCGCGGGTGATCAGGACGGCCGAGAGGGCTTGGCGTTCGCTCATGCGCGCCATTATAGGCGGCGCCCCGTGGCTTGCGATTTGCCGCCGGCGCCGCGTGCCTGAATAATCGCGGGCATGCGCGAAATCCTGATCGTCAAGACGTCGTCAATGGGCGACGTCATCCAGTACCTGCCGGCGGTGACCGATCTGCACGCGCGCGTGCCGGATCTTGCGGTCGACTGGGTGGTGGAGGCACCGTTCGCGCCGCTCGCGCGACTGCACCCCGGTGTGCGGCGTGTGATCCCGGTCGCGCTGCGCAGCTGGCGCAAACGCTTGTTGTCGCTGTCGACCTGGCGCGAGTTCGGCACCTTTCGCGATACGCTCAAGCTTGCGCGTTACGAAAAGGTGATCGACGCACAGGGCTTGCTCAAGAGCGCGCTATTGGCGCGCATGGCCGGCGCACCGGTCGCCGGTTACATGCCGGATAGCGCGCGCGAGCCGTTTGCGACGCGTTTCTATGCCAACAAGTATCGTGTTTCCTGGCAGATGCATGCCGTCGAACGCAACCGGCGACTCACCGCGGCGGTGTTCGACTATCGCCTCGACCTGCCGCTCGACTACGGCATCCGCGCGCCGGATCCGGCGGAAGACGCCTGGCGGCCGGAAGAGCCCTACTCGGTGTTGCTCACGGCGACAAGTCGCGACGAAAAGCTCTGGCCTGAACCGAACTGGATCGAACTGGGGCGCGCGCTGAACCGGCGCGGCCTGCACTGCGTGTTACCGGCGGGCAGCGACGCCGAGCGCACACGCGCGACGCGCATCGCGGCCGCGTTGCCGCATGCCACGGTCGCACCACGGATGCCGCTCGATGCCTTGGCGACGCTGCTCGAACGCGCCCAGTGCGTGGTCGGCGTGGATACGGGGCTTTCACACCTGGCCGCGGCCTTGAAGGTGCCGGTGGTCGCGATCTACATCGCAACCGAGCCGGGGGCGAACGGGGTCGCAGGCGGACGCAACGCGATCAACCTCGGCGGCAAGGGGCAATGCCCCGGCGTCGCGCAGGTCCTTCAATCGCTCGCGCCGTGGGTCGCATGATCGGGCGCGCGCTCTACACGCTCACCTGGTACCTTGGTGCGCCATTGATTCTGGTCCGCCTGCTCTGGCGCGCGCGGCGCCAGCCCGAGTATCTGCGCAATCTTGGCGAACGCCTCGGCTATCACGCTGCCCCGGTGGTGGCGCCCCTGATGTGGGTGCATGCGGTGTCCGTCGGCGAAACACGCGCGGCCCAGCCGCTGGTGCGCGCCTTGCTCGACCACTACCCGACGCATCACCTGCTGTTGACGCAAATGACGCCGACCGGGCGCGCGACCGCGGTGGAACTGTTCGGCGGCGAAGCGCGGGTGCGGATCGCCTACCTGCCCTACGACACGCCGGGATGCGTGCGGCGTTTCCTCGCGCACTTTCGTCCGGCATTCGGAGTGCTGATGGAAACCGAGGTATGGCCGAATCTGTTGCGCGGTGCGCGGCGTGCGGGTGTGCCGGTGCTGCTCGCCAACGCCCGGCTGTCCGAGCGCTCCGCGCGTGGCTATCGTCGCTTGGGTGGTTTTGGGCGCAGCGTCTTTTCTGATCTTGCCGCTTGCGGCGCGCAGACCGATGCGGATGCCCAGCGGCTGTTTGCGATGGGCGCGAGTCGTGTGGCGATCACCGGCAACCTGAAGTTCGAGATCGATCCACCGCAGGCGCAGCTCGCGCTTGCAGCGGCCTTTCGCGGCAGTTTCGGCCGGCGCCCGGTCCTGGTGGCCAGCAACACCCGGGCTGGCGAAGAGGCGCCCTTGCTGGATGCTTTTCTGCGTCATGCGCGGCCCGGCGTTCTGCTGGTGCTGGTACCGCGACACCCGCAACGCTTTGACGAAGTGGCCCAATTGATCGCGCAGCGCGGTCTCACTTGCGAGCGACGCAGCGTGACGACCGTCGTGTCCGCCGATACCCGCGTCTGGCTCGGCGACAGCATGGGAGAAATGTTCGCCTACTACGCAGCCAGTGACGTGGCGATTGTCGGTGGCAGCTGGGCGCCGCTGGGTGGCCACAACCTGATCGAGGCCTGTGCGGTCGGGGTGCCTGCCCTGGTCGGGCCGCACACGTTCAACTTCGCGCAAGCGACGGTGGATGCGATTGCCGCGGGCGCCGCGATCCGTTGCGGTGACCTCGACGAGGCGATGCGCACGGCCATGAGCCTTCTCGACGACGCGCCCCGTCGCGCGCAGATCGGCGCGGCCGGGCGCGCTTTCAGTGCCCATCACCGCGGTGCGCTCGAAGCCACCCTCGCGTTGATCGAATCCTTGCCGCCCAAATGAAAGGGGCCCTGTCAGACAGGGCCCCTTGAGTATCGACGGACGTCGAACCGATCAGTTTGCCTTTGCAGGTTTCTCGGTCGCCTTCTTCGTCGGCGCGGGTGTGCCGCGCTTTTTCGCGACCGGCTCAGTCGTGGTTTCCTTCTTCGTCTCGCTCGCAGCGGCGTCCTTGCCGATCGGCTGCGGCGTCGTATCCGGAACGACGATCGGGCGCCCCGCGGCGGCCGGGTCGAGCAAAGCGTTGATGGTCTTGACGTCTTCTTCGCTCAGCGTGCCTGCGGCGCTCTTGAGCTTGAGCTGGGCCAGCGCAGTGTCGTAACGCGCGCGGGCGAGCTGGCGGAAGGTTTCGTAGTACTGGGTCTCGGCGTTGAGGACGTCGATGTTGATCCGCACGCCGACCTGGTAGCCGAGCTTGTTGGACTCGACGGCGCTCTTCGACGACACCAGCGCGGCTTCGTAACCGGCGACCTGTGCGATGCCGCTGGTGACGCCAAGGTAAGCCTGCTGCGCGCCGAGTGTCGCGCTGCGCCGTGCGTTCTCGAGGTCGGCGCGCGCCTTTTCGCGCAGCGATACCGCCTCGCGTACTTTTGACTGGGTGTAGCCGCCGGCGAAAATCGGCACGCTGATCTGCACGCCGATCGAGCCCGAATTCACCTTCGCCTCGGATGCAATGATGTTGCCGATGGCGCCGGTGTAGGTGTGACCATACTGGGCGACGACGTCCGCAGTGGGCAGGTGGCCCGAGCGGGCGCTGGACACTTCTCGGTCGGCGATCTCGGACGCGAGTTGCGCCTGCTGGGCGGCGAGGTTGCCGTCAGCGGCATTGTTCGCCCACTGGCTCATGTCGTTGGGTTGCGGCTGCTCGAAGCGCACGCCTTCGCGCAGCGGGGCGAGCGCACCCTGATCCTTGCCGGTGATCTGGCGCAGCGATTGGGTCTTGACGATCACGTCTGCGCGGGCGGCCGCTTCGCGCGCGACGGTGAGGTCGAAGCGTGACTGGGCCTCGTGCACATCGGTGATCGTCGTGGTACCGACCTCGAAGCTCTTGCGCGCCAGTTCCAGCTGCTGCAGGTTGGCGGCCTTCTGCGCTTCGATGCTGGCCAGGGTTTCCTGGGAATTGAGCAGATCGAAATACGCACTGGCAACGCGCACGATCAGATCCTGCTGGGCGCTTTTCGCCTGCAATTCCGACACGGCTGCGGCAAGCTCGCCTTCACGGTACTGGTACCAGTTTTGCAGGCGGAAGACCGGCTGGGTGAGTTTCACGCCCCAGTTGTTGCTGTTGTAGCGACCGGAGATGGGCGGCGCGGGCAGGTCGCGATTGGTATCGTTGTACTGGGTCCCCGCAGAGGCACCTACCTGCGGCAGCAGTCCCGAGAGGCCTTGTGCCTTGCGCTCGCGCCCGGCTTCCGCGCTGGCACGGGCCGAAGCGAACTGAGCGTCGTTTTCGAGCGCATCGCGATACACCTGCATCAGATCGGCCGAATGGGCCGCGCCGGCAAAAAGGCTCGCGATCGCAATGCTGAGCACTCGCTTCATGAATGGATCACTCCGTCAATATCGGGGCATGGCCGGGTCGACCTGGTCAGCCCAGCCGGCGACGCCGCCGGCAAGGTTGAACACGTGGCTGAGCCCGTGCCGTTCAAGAAAAAGGGCGACCTGCATGCTGCGACCGCCGTGGTGACAGATGACAACTGTGGGGGCGTCCGGATCGAGCTCCTCCGCCCGCATCGGCACGCTGGCCATCGGCATCAAGTGTGCGTTCTCGATGTGACAGCGCTCGAATTCCCATGGCTCGCGCACATCGAGCAGAAACGGCGCCGGGCGTGACTCGTCGGCCAGCCACGCCGCCAGCTCGCGCGGTGAAATCTGGTTCATCAGAACGCAAAAGTCGATTTGGCCGGTACGCGCAGCGGCGGTACCAGGGTCTCGAAGAGCTTTTCGCTCCGGTACTGCCCATCTGCGGTTGCGACCGTCAGCACGGCCGACATGACAGGTGCTTCGCCGACGAATGCCAGCAGGCGACCGTTGGGCTTGAGTTGCGCCAGGATGGACTGCGGCACTTCCTTCACGCCGCCGGAGAGGACGATCACGTCGTACGGGCCGCGTTCCGCCCAGCCCGAAGCGCCGTCACCTTCTTCGACGATGACGTTCTCGATGCCGGCGCGTGCGAGGTTTGCAGCAGCCAGGCTGGCAAGTGCGGGGTCGATCTCGATCGAGCGGACCCAGTCGGCACGTGCCGCCAGCAGTGCTGCCATGTGTCCAGAGCCGGTGCCGATCTCAAGCACCTTGTCGGTCTTCTTGAGGGCGACAGCCTGCAGCACCTTGGCTTCGATCTTCGGTTCCAGCATCGAGGCGCCGCCGGGCAAGGGGATCGCGACGTCGGAGAAGGCGAGTTTGCGGTAGGCCTCAGGCACAAAGTACTCGCGTTTGACGGCCATCAGGGTGTCGAGCACCTCCATGTCCAGTACGTCCCAAGGCCGGATCTGCTGTTCGACCATGTTGAAGCGTGCCTGCTCGAAATCCATTTCTTGCTCCTCGACAATGCCTTGAATTCAATGCGTGCGGTGGCCAATTCTAGCCCAGCCATGGCGGGCAAACCCGGCCAATGTAACGTTTGGTAGCGATCGGAGCGCTTTGATACACACGGCGTTCATCCCTTGCGCGCCGGCGCGGGGATGCGATACCACGCGGCGTAGAGCGCTGGCAGGAAGAGCAACGTGAGCACTGTCGCGACTGCCAGGCCGCCCATGATCGCCACCGCCATCGGCCCGAAGAACGCGCTGCGGGTGAGCGGGATCATCGCGAGGATCGCAGCGGCTGCCGTCAGCATGATCGGGCGGAAGCGCCTTACGGTGGATTCGATGATCGCCTCCCACGCCGTGCGGCCACCTTGCAGATCCTGCCTGATCTGATCGACGAGGATCACCGAGTTACGCATGATCATGCCCGACAGCGCGATCGTGCCGAGCATCGCCACGAAGCCGAAGGGCTTGTTGAATGCCAGCAGCGAAACGGTGACCCCGATCATGCCCAGCGGTGCGGTCAGCACCACCATTGCCACGCGCGAGAAGCTCTGCAACTGCACCATCAGCACCGTCAGCACCACCAGCAGGAAGAGCGGCATGCCAGCGGCAACCGACTTGCCGCCCTTGGCGCTTTCTTCGACCGAACCGCCAATGTCGATGTGATAACCCAGCGGCAGACTGGCGCGCAGCTTGTTGATTTCCGGTTCGAGTTGCGCGGTGACAGTGGCCGGCTGCACGGTGCCGTAGAGATTGCCGCGCACCGATACTGTCGGGACGCGGTCGCGGCGCCATACGATGCCCGGCTCGAAGCTGTACTCCATCGTTGCAACCTGGGTCAGCGGCACACCACGTCCGCTGCCGGTCGGCAGCATCAACTCGGACAGCAGCGAGAGGTGCTCACGTTCGATCGGCGCACCGCGCACCGTGATCTGGATAGTCTCGGTGCCTTCGCGCAGTTCGCTGATGTTCTGCCCGTTGACCGAGGTGTTCAGGAAGTTCGCCACGTCCTGCGCCGAAAGGCCGAGTAGCCGCGCCTTCTCGGCATCCACATGCACTTTCACCACTTTCGAGGCTTCGTCCCAGTCTTTCTGGACGTTGGCGAGGTCAGGGTTCTTGCGCATGATCTGTGCGACCTGGTCGGCGATCTTGTGAGCCGTCGCATGGTCCGGACCGCTGACGCGGAACTGCACCGGGAACCCTACCGGCGGGCCGTTCTCCAGGCGATTGAGCGAGGCGCGCAATTCGCCGAAGTCGTTCTCGAACAGTTTGATCATCTTGCCGCGCAGTGCTTCGCGTTCGGCGATGCCTTTGGTCAGCACGACGAACTGGGCGAAGTTGGCCTGCGGTAACTGTTGATCGAGTGGCAGGTAGAAGCGTGGGCTGCCGGTGCCGACGTAGGCGACGTAGTTCTCGATGCCGGGTTCCTTGGCGAGGATGGACTCGACCCGCTTCACTGCACGTTCCGCCGCCTGATACGACGCCCCCTGAGCGAGACGCAGGTCGATCAGAAGCTCCGGCCGGGTCGAGTCGGGGAAGAACTGCTGCGGCACGAACTTGAAAGCCCAGATCGCGAGCACGAACGCGCCCAGCGTTGCGGCAATCGTCACCCAGCGGAAACGCACACACCATTCCACCGCCACCCTGAAACGCCGGTAGAAGCCGGAGTGGTAAATCGCCTCTTCGCCATGGATGCCCTGGTGTTGCAAGGCGCGAGCATGCAGGCGCGCGGCCAGGTCGGGTGCAAAGCGCGCGAGCAGACGGTTGAACACACTGGGCTTGCCATTGGCCGCGGCAAAATCCGGGAGCAGGTGGTAGCCGATGTAGGGCACGAAAAGCACTGCCGCGACCCAGGAAATCAGCAGAGCGATCACCGTCACCTGGAAGATCGAGCGCGTGTATTCGCCCGTGCTTGATTGTGCGGTCGCGATCGGCAGGAAGCCGGCGGCGGTGACCAGCGTGCCGGACAGCATCGGCATTGCGGTCGAGGTGTAGGCGAAACTCGCCGCCTTGGCGCGATCCCAGCCTTGTTCCATCTTCGTTGCCATCATTTCGACCGCAATGATCGCGTCGTCGACCAGCAGGCCCAGCGCCAGTATCAGTGCGCCGAGCGAAATCTTGTGCAGGCCGATCTCGAACTGGAACATGAACAGGAAGGTGATTGCGAGCACCACCGGAATCGAAATCGCAACGACTATCCCGGTGCGCAGGCCAAGCGACAGCAGGCTCACGGCGAGCACGATGATGACCGCTTCGGCGAGCGAGCGGACGAATTCAGCCACCCCGCGCGAGACCGCATGCGGCTGGTCCGCGACCCGCTCCAGCCTTACGCCGACCGGGAGCTGTTTGTCGATGCGTTCGACCGCCTGATCGAGGTGATGGCCAAGCGAGATGATGTCGCCGCCGGCGCGCATGACGATGCCGATCCCGAAGGCTTCGTGCCCCATGAAGCGCATCTTGTTGCTGGGCGGGTCGATGTAGCCGCGCTTGATCTCGGCGACGTCGCCGAGGCGGAAGCTGCGGCCGCCGGCGCGGATCGGCAGTTCGCGGATCGTGTCGAGGTTTTCGAACTGGCCTGTGGGGCGCAGGAAAATGCGCTCATCGACCAGCTCGTAATAGCCCGCGGGGGTCTTGGCGTTCTGGCCGACGATCGCGTCGATCACCGTGCGGATGTCGAGCCCCAGCGTGGCCAGTTTCGGGTTCGAGAACTCGATATAGACGCGCTGTTCCTGCTCGCCGAAGAAATCGACCTTGGCAACGTCGGGGACCTTGAGCAGTTCGCCGCGAATCGTTTCGGCGTAGCGCTTGAGTTCGGCATAGGGCAGGCCGTCACCGACGAGCGCGAAGATATTGCCGAAGGTGTCGCCGAACTCGTCATTGAAGTAGGGCCCCTGCACGCCGCTTGGCAGCATGTAGCGGATGTCGCCGATGCGTTTGCGGACCTGATAGAACAGCTCCGGCATCTTGCTGGAGTTGGTCGAGTCCTTGAAGATCAGGAAGACCTGCGACTCACCGGGCTTGGAGTAGCTGCGGATGAAGTCGGTCGCGCCGAGTTCCTGAACCTTCTTCTCGATCTTGTCGGTGACCTGCTCTTCCACCTCGGTCGCGCTGGCGCCCGGCCAGTTGGTGCGGATCACCATGACCTTGAAGGTGAAGGGCGGGTCTTCGGACTGGCCGAGGTGGGTGTAGGACGCCAGGCCCACGACGGTCAGCACGACCATCAGGTAGAGCACCAGCGCCTGATGGCGCAGGCCCCAATCGGAAAGGTTGAAGCGCTTCATCGCTTGCCGTCCAGCGCGACCGGAGTCGCTTCCGGTACCGGTTTGACCTTGTCGCCAGCCGTAATGCGGTGCGCACCGACGACGATCACGCGATCGCCGTTCGCGAGGCCGCCTTCGATCAACGCGCCGTCTTCCCGCCAGGCGCCCACCGCGACCGGCCGCGCCCTTGCCACGTTGTCACTGCCCACAACCCATACGCTCGACGCACCGCCTTGTTGGACGAGCGCGCCATGCGGGAGGATCACGCGGGACTTCTGCGTCGTCGGGAACACCACCGCGGCGGTGGCGCCAAGCGCCAGCTTGTCGTCAGCCTTGGGTACCGAGATGCGTACCGAATAGGTGCGGGTGGCGGTATCCGCTGACGCAGCCACTTCCCGGACT
The DNA here is from genome assembly GCF_014197015.1 of Niveibacterium umoris. Lineage (NCBI taxonomy): Bacteria > Pseudomonadati > Pseudomonadota > Betaproteobacteria > Rhodocyclales > Rhodocyclaceae > Niveibacterium > Niveibacterium umoris. The sequence continues at coordinate 2,458,820 of NZ_JACIET010000001.1, read as the reverse complement.
ACCCCGTTGAAGACCTGGTCTTGCGCGGCCCAGGGCCGCACCGCAACCGCCGTGCCGGCAACCACGGTGTTGATGCGCTGTTCGGGCACGTAGATCAGGATTTCGCGTTCGTTCGAAGCTGCGATGCGCACTACCGCTTGCCCGGCCGATACCACCTGGCCGGCGTCGACCGGCGTCGCGGTGATCGCACCATCGCGATCGGCGAGCAGCCGCGAGTAGCCAGACTGGTTGCTCGCCACGTCGGCCTGGGCGCGCGCTTGTTGCAAGCGTGCCTGCGCCGCGAGCAGGCTGGCACGACGCTGGTCGAGTACCGAACCGCTGACGAAGTGCTGGTCGGCAAGCGACTTGGTGCGATCGAATTCTGCTTTTGCGAGCGCAAGATCAGCAGAAGCCGCGATCACTTGCTGTTTGGCCGCCTCCGCATTCAGTTCGACATCTTGCGGATCGATACGCGCGATCAGGTCGCCCTTCTTGACCCGAGCGCCAAGCGTGACCACCCGTTCGACCACTTTGCCCCCAACCCGGAAGGCAAGGTCCGCTTCGTGCCGGGCGCGGACTTCGCCGGCGTAAACCGAGAGCTGCGAGGTGTCGGCAAGGCTCACCGTCCTGACCACTGCGGGGCGGACGTTATCCTGTGGCGGCGTTTCGCGGGAGCAGCCGGCCAGCGACAGGCAGGCGACGCCGCACAGCGCCAGTATCGTGCGCGATTTCATTCGGGGATTCCTTTCTCGGTGGCGCGAAGGCCGCGCAAGAAAATTTCGAGGAAGTTCTCTAGAAACTCCCGCGGGTCCTGTTGGCAGACCTCGCAGAACGCCAGCGAATTGCGCCAGACGGCGACATGCATGGCCGGAACAAAGAAAAGCGAGGCGGTTTGTTCGATGTTGATCGGCCGGAATCGCCCCTGATCGATACCTGTCTTCAGCGCCGTTTCGACCAGTCGCCGGCCGCGCTGGATCACATTCTCGTGGTAGAAGCGCGCCACATCCGGGAAGTTCATCGCTTCGGCAATCATCACCTTGGGGATGCCACCCAGTGCGGTTGCGCCGACGTTGTCCCACCACGCAAACAGGATGGCACGCAGCATGCCCTCTGGATCATCGAGCATGCCGGACAACTGCGCTTCGGCGGCCTCGATCAGCGGCAGAATCCCGTCACGGATCACCGCGGTGAACAGCGCTTCCTTGCTATCGAAGTAAAGATACAGCGTGCCCTTCGACACCCCCGCCCGTCCCGCGATTTCGTCGAGCCGGGTAGCCGCGAAACCTTTCTCGACAAACAGCTCAAGCGCCGCCGCCGAGAGTTCGCTCGGGCGCGCCTGCTTCCGCCGCTGCCTCAACGGCTCCGCCGCTTTTGATAACGCCTTCATGGATAGGGCCCCACCCTCGTTCCGCTTGCGGACAGCAAAACTGACTAACTGGTCAGTAATTTAGACGTCGCTGATGCGCCCGTCAAATAGATTCGTTGCTGGTACGTCCTATTAAAGGTGCAAACGTGCCAATAAAGGTACAAACGGCGAAAACCCTGCGGGCAAAATAGTTGCAAACAGCGCCCCAGTATTGGTGCGGTTCGCGGCGATTCTTGGGGCGTCTATGGAAATGACAAATCCATGAATGCCAACGAATAGCGTTACGGATATCCAACGGAATTAGAGGTGCCACGAACCCGTCGGCGTCTGGCTCGTTGAGCGAGCGACGAGACTCGCGGAACGGATGCGCCCAGCGAACCGCAGTGGGCGCAATCTGTGTTGGGGGGCGATTGCGGCTAAAGGCTGTAAGCGGACAGCGGTCCATCGTCCGTCACAGTCAGGGGTACGACCCAAATCAGTCGTTCAATCGCTTTTGCTCGATGAAGGGCGCTGATTGACCGCCCCCGCGTCCCGGGAAACTGCACAACCGTTCCCCTGCGGACGTTGCTGGCAGGACTGGCACGACATTCACTTGGATTTCAGCACCAGAGGGCGGTCAGGAAAGCAGGGATTCCGTGAGGCGGCGATAGCTCACTGTTTTGCCGACCATCCAAGTGGAGCATCCGGTGGGTCGGCTTCTGGGGCTTCGGCAGATGGCGCTATGTGGAGCGGGCGCAACAGAACCCGTCGCGCCAGCAATCGTCACACAGCATCAGTTCAGGATTCGCCGCGAGCCCACCTTGGGACGTTACCTTGCTTCACATGCATCGAGAATGAAATGCCCGCGACGGGTGAGGCCGCGCGCGTCGCCGGACGGTGCCGAAGCCTCCTTGATCGTCGGTGTAGCTCCCAGTGGTCCGGACATTGTGATGATTCAGTTGTGACCAAATCACGCGACCGTTTGGAATTGCTTCGCGGATACGTCTAGTGGCTGATCATCCAAGGCCGTTTTCCAGGGAATGACTTGCTGCCGTCGGGGGCTCTTGCTGTGCTCTTGCTTATGCCGCTACCACAGCCGCAGCCGGGCCCGTGAACGTGCGTACTGGATCGCTTGGGTTCGTGGCGCGCGCGCTCGTTGGTGGCGTGGGCGCTGCGGGTGTTGCCGTCCATCAGCGATAGCGCCGACAGGGTCTGCACCCGTGAGGCGCGTGTACCGCAGCGCGGGCAGAAGGTGGGCGCGTCGCGGCTGGCGATGCTGCGCAGGGTCTCGAAGCCGCCGCAGTCCGGGCACTCGTAGTCGTAGAGAGGCATGGCACAACTCCTGATCCGTGGGACTTGCCCTCTCCGCGGCGCGGAGAGGGCCTCATGCGCTTAAAGGTCGGGCGAGATCGGCATGTCGATCGAACCGTCGAGGTACTTCACCGGCCCGGCAGCGCTCGGGTTGATGTCGAACTCGAAGATGTCGGTCGGCAGCCACAGCGTGGCGCAGGCATTGGGGATATCGACGACGCCGCTGATGTGGCCCTGGCAGGGCGCGGTGCCGAGGATCGAGTACGCCTGCGCGCCGGAGTAGCCGAACTTCTTCAGGTACTCGATCGCGTTGAGGCAGGCCTGGCGGTAGGCAACATGCACATCGAGGTAGTGCTGCTTGCCTTGCTCGTCGACCGAGATGCCTTCGAAGATCAGGTAATCGTCGTACTTGGGCGTGATCGGGCTGGGCTTGAAGATCGGGTTCTTGATGCCGTACTTGGCCATGCCACCCTTGATCAGCGAGACCTTCATGTGCACCCAACCGGCCATTTCGATCGCGCCGCAGAAACTGATCTCGCCATCGCCCTGCGAGAAGTGCAGGTCGCCGACCGAGAGGCCCGCGCCTTCGACGTAGACCGGGAAGAAGATCTTCGAGCCACGCGACAGATCCTTGATGTCGCAGTTGCCGCCGTGTTCGCGTGGCGGCACGGTGCGCGCGCCTTCGGCGGCAATCTTCGCGGCCACCTCGCCCTTGGCCTTGCCCGCGTGCGCGGTCTTGGCGAACGGCGGGTTGGCGAGCGGCGGCACGCGATCGGGCTGGGTGGCGATGAAGTCCACTTCGCGCGTGTTCCAGGTTTCCAGCATCTTCGGGTCGGGCAGGCAGCCGATCAGGCCGGGGTGGATCAGGCCCGCGTAGCGCACGCCGGGCACATGGCGGCTCTTGGTGAACATGCCCTCGATGTCCCAGATCGATTTCTGCGCCTGCGGAAAGTGATCGACAAGGAAGCCGCCGCCGTTGTTCTTCGAGAAGAAGCCGTTGAAGCCCCACAGGCTGTCCTGCTTGGCGCCGATGTCGAGCAGCTCGACCACCAGCAGATCGCCCGGCTCGGCGCCGTGCACCCCGACCGGGCCGGAGAGGAAGTGCACCGTGGAAAGATCCACGTCGCGCACGTCGTCTGCGCTGTCGTTGTTCTGGATGTAGCCGCCGGTCCAGTCGTAGGTTTCCAGCACGAAGTCGTCTCCGGGCTTGACCCAGCAGGCCATCGGGATATCCGGATGCCAGCGGTTGTGGATGTTCTCGTTCTCGTAGGGCGACTGCTTCAGGTCGACTTTGATGAGTGTTTCAGGCATGGCACACCTCCTTGATAAGCGGGCGCGGCACTCGGGCCGCCCCCGGGAACTCCCGATGAAAACGCTTGATTGACTGCGCAGCCCTGCTGGCTAGACGGACAGGAACTGCTTGATGTGGCCGACGTCGGTGCTGGCACGCGGGCTCTCGTGAACCAGGCGCCCGCCTTCGATGACGAAGAGGCGGTCGGCCACGTCCATCGCAAAGCTCAGTACCTGCTCCGAGACGACGATCGTGATTTCGCGCATCTTGCGGATCTCGTTGAGCGCCTTGGCGATGTCCTTGATGATCGAAGGCTGGATCCCCTCGGTCGGTTCATCGAGCAGCAGCACCTTCGGATCGGTGACCAGCGCGCGTGCGATCGCCAGCTGTTGCTGCTGGCCGCCGGAAAGGTTGCCGCCCTTGCGACGGCGCATCTCCCACAACACCGGGAAGAGCGCATAGATCTCGTCCGGCACCTTCTTCACGGCGGCGTTCTCCAGCCCGGTCTGGATGTTTTCTTCGACCGACAGGGTGGGGAAGATCATCCGGCCTTGCGGCACATAGGCGATGCCCTTGGCGACGCGGCGGAAGCTCTCGTCTTTCGAGACTTCCTTCCCCGCCACCTGGATCGAGCCGCTGCGGGTGGGCAGCACGCCCATCAGCGATTTGAACAGCGTGGTCTTGCCCATGCCGTTGCGGCCCATGATCGCCACGGTTTCGTTCTTGTTCGCCTCGAACGAGATGCCGTGCAGGGCTTCGCTCTGGCCGTAACACACGACGAGATCGGATACGTTGAGCATGCTGGGGTTCCTTTCTCAGTGGCCCAGATAGACGTCGATGACCTTGGGGTCTTGCTGGACTTTCTCCATCGAGCCCTCGGCGAGGATCTTTCCCTGGTGCATCACGGTGACCTTGTGGGCGATCTGCGCAACGAAGGCCATGTCGTGCTCGATCACGATCATCGAGCGGTTCTTGCAGATACGTTTGAGCAGGTCCGCGGTCAGTTCGCGCTCGCGCGCGCTCATGCCGGCGATCGGCTCGTCGAGCATCAGCAGCTCCGGGTCCTGCATCAGCAACATGCCGATCTCCAGCCACTGCTTCTGGCCGTGCGAGAGCAGGCCGGCCTCCATGTCGAGCAGGTCGCCCAGGCCGATCTCGTTGGCCACGCTCTGCACCTGGTCGCGCACTTCCTGATCGCACTTGAAGGCGAGTGCGCCAAACACCCCGCGGCCACGCGGGAAGGACACCTCAAGGTTCTGGAACACGCTGAGGTTTTCGTAGATCGAAGGCGTCTGGAACTTGCGGCCGATGCCTGAACGCACCCGCTTGTATTCGGCCAGCCGCGTCATCTCCACGTTCTTGAACTTGATGCTGCCGGCGCTGGCCGCGGTGCGGCCGCAGATCAGGTCGAGCAGCGTGGTCTTGCCGGCGCCGTTGGGGCCGATGATCACGCGCAGCTCACCCTTGTCGACATACAGGTTCAGCGCGTCGATCGCCTTGAAACCATCGAAGGACACGGTCAGATCTTCCACCGCGAGTACGAAGTCGGTATTGCTCATGTGAGGCTCCCTTCAACGAGCAGGTATGCGATCAGGTGGCGCGGATCAGGCCGGGGATTTCGGCCTCTTCGGTTTGCGGCGCGCTGTCTGCCGGCGGCACCGCAAGGGCCTGTGATCTGATTTGAGTGGCCTTGCGGCGCGCGAGCCAGGGCTTGACGTGGCTGGTGTAGACACCGGCCAGTCCGTTCGGGAAGGCCATCACGACGCCGATGAAGAGGCTTGCCATGAGGAAGAGCCAGAGGTCGGGGAAGCTCTCGGAGAAATACGTCTTGCCGAAGTTCACCAGCAAGGCGCCGTACACCGCGCCGATCAGTGACATGCGCCCACCCACTGCGGCGAAGATCACCATCTCGATGCTCGGGACGATGCCGACGAAGCTCGGTGACATGAAGCCGACCTGCAGCGTGAACATCGCGCCGCCAATCGCCGAGAGCATCGCGGCGAGGCAGAAGGCGAACACCTTGAACATCGACACGTCGTAACCGGAGAAACGAACCCGGTCTTCTTTGTCGCGCATCGCGAGCAACAGCGTGCCGAGTTTGCTTTTCTGCACCCACAGGCAAAGGTAGATGCAGCCGAGCAGCAACGCGGCGTTGGCGAAGTAGAGGATGTACTTGGCGCTGTTGGTGCGGATGTCCCAGCCGAGCAGGGTCTTCAGATCGGTGATGCCGTTTACCCCGCCGGTGTAACCCTGCTGGCCGATGATCAGCACCGAGAGGATCAATGCCACCGCCTGCGTGATGATGGCGAAGTACACGCCGCCGACGCGGCGCTTGAACATCGCAAAGCTGATCACGAAGGCGAGTAGCGTGGGCACCAGCAGCACCGCGATCAGCGCAAACGGCAGGTACTTGAACGGTGCCCACCACAGCGGCAGCGCTGTCAGCTGGTTCCAGTCCATGAAGTCGGGGATGCCCGGTGTGGACTGGATCTTCGTGCTGATCGGGTCAGAGGCTTCGAGCTTGAGGAACATCGCCATCGCGTAGCCCCCGAGGCCAAAGAACACCCCCTGCCCGAGGCTCAGCACGCCGCCGTACCCCCAGCACATCACAAGGCCGATGGCGACGAAGCCGTAGGTGAGGTATTTGCCGACGAGATTGAGCCGGAAGATGTCCATCGCAAGCGGGAACACCACCAGAATCAGTGCGGCGAGTATGAGGAAACTGCCGAGGCCACGTTGATCGATGAATGCCTTGATCTTGTTCATGATGTGCTTCTCCGATAGTGCTTTGCAGGTCGGGCGCCGGGCGGGTACATGGGGCGATGACTAGCGGCGGATCTTTGAGGCGAACAGCCCCTGCGGCCGCATCATCAGGATCACCACGATGGTCATCAGCGTGAGCACCTTGGCCATCGAGCCGGTCATGAAGAATTCGCTGATCGATTGCATCTGCGCGATGCCGAAGGCCGAGGCCACCGTGCCAAGCAGACTGGCAGCACCCCCGAAGGTGACCACGAGGAAGGCATCGACGATGTAGAGCGATCCACTGGTGGGGCCGGTCGAACCGATCGTGGTGAAGGCTGCACCCGCAACGCCTGCGATGCCGCAGCCGATGGCATAGGTCAGGCGGTCGGTCTTCTTGGTATTGATGCCGATCGCGTTGGCCATCGCGCGGTTGGCAACCGTGGCCCGTACGCGCAGGCCCCAGCGGGATTTGTAGAGGGCCAGCAATATGCCGCTGGTGACGACAAGCGTCAGGGCCATCACGAAGAGGCCGTTGATCGGGATGTCGAGCCCTTCATGCGGCGACCAGGAACCCATCAGCCAGTCGGGCAGGGTAGGACTCACTTCCTTGGGGCCGATGAAGCTGCGGAAGCACTGCTGCATGCCGAGCGAGACGCCCCAGGTGGCCAGCAGCGTATCGAGCGGGCGCTTGTAAAGGTGACGGATCAAGGCCCATTCGACGAACCAGCCCGCCAGGAAAGTGACAAAGAAGGCCGCGACGATGGCGACCAGAAAATACGTTTGTGTGAATTGGGGGAAGAAGCTCTCGGAGAGCGAGGAGAACAGGAAGATGGTGTAGGCGCCCAGCGTCATGAACTCGCCATGCGCCATGTTGATCACCCCCATCTGGCCGAAGATGATCGCCAGGCCAAGGCCCATCAGCAGTAGCACCGCGAACAGGCTAAGCCCTGCGAAGCCTTGCATCATTCCGATGTTGAGCATGTCGGCGAATGCCATGGTGCTTACCTCCCAAGTACAGAGTGAAGTGCGTTTGCGTTACCGCGAGGCGGCCGTCACCCCGAGCCGCGTGGGCCGGGGTGACGGGTCAGGCTGTTACTGGTAACCCTTGGGGAAAGGATTCGGCTCGATCAGGTCCGGCGACTCGGCGACCACCTTGAACTGGCCGTCAGCCTGGGCCTGGCCGATACGTGTCTTGCTCCACAGGTGATGGTTGGCGTGGATCTTCACGTAGCCTTCAGGCGCGCCCTTGAACTCGATGTCCTTCGACGCTGCCGCGACCTTGTCGACATCGAAGCTGCCCGCTTTCTCGACGGTTGCCTTCCACAACCACGGGCCCAGGTAGGCCGCCTGCGTCACATCGCCAATCACCGCCTTGGCGCCGTACTTGGCCTTGAAGGCCTGCACGAAGGCCTTGTTGTTGGCGTTGTCGAGCGACTGGAAGTACTTCATCGAGGCGTAGAAGCCGGCCATGTTCTCGCCACCGATACCCAGCACTTCGTCTTCGGTGACCGAGATCGTCAGCAGCGTCTGCTTCGCGGCCGTCACACCGGCAGCCTTGAGCTGCTTGTAGAAGGACACGTTCGAGCCACCCACCACCGCGATGAAGATGACATCCGGCTTGGCCGCCTTGATCTTGTTGATCAGCGAGTTGAACTGGGTGTGACCGAGCGGGTAGTACTCCTCACCCACGACCTTGCTGCCGGCGAGGTGGCCCTCGATGTGCTTGCGCGCGATCTTCATCGAGGTGCGCGGCCAGATGTAATCAGAGCCGACGAGGAAGTAGGTCTTGGCCTTCTTCTCCTTCGACACCCAGTCGAGGCCCCAGAGAATCTGCTGGGTCGCTTCCTGGCCGGTGTAGATCACGTTCTTGGATTGCTCGAGGCCCTCGTAGAAGGTGGGGTAGTAGAGCATCCCGTTTTCCTTCTCGAAGATCGGCAGCACCGCCTTGCGCGAGGCCGATGTCCAGCAGCCGAACACTGCTGCGACGCGGTCGTTGATCAGCAGCTTCTTTGACTTTTCGGCGAAGGTCGGCCAGTCAGAGGCGCCGTCTTCCTTGATCACTTTGATCTTGCGGCCGAGCACGCCGCCCATCGCGTTGATCTGGTCGATCGCCAGTTGTTCGGCCTGGATAGAGCCGGTCTCCGAGATCGCCATGGTGCCGGTGGCCGAGTGAAGCTGGCCGACGGTGACTTCGGTATCGGTTACGGCCAGCTTGGTCGTGTTCACCACTGCGGTGGCCGGCGGCGCGGCTTGGCCTACGGCAGACAGACCAATCAGCGGCAGGGCGACGATGCCCTGCATGAGATGGCGACGAAGGGTGGATCGGGGCTTGGGCGAAGCGTGGTCACGCATGATGGTCTCTCCTGATGAACGCGGGCTTCAAAGCAACGCAGCCGGGTTTCTTGTTCCGCACTGGCCGCCGCGGCGGTCGTGATGTGCTGCGTTGTTGGAACGCACTTTGGGATCAGGGGCGGAGACGCGAAATAAGTCATTTGACGTACTGCGCATACGCACTGCGCACACCAGAATCGGCGCCACACACTGCACGCAATCGGGCACGCCGCTTGCGTGCGTCCGGCGTGAACATTGGCGTCGACGCGCGCGTTTCAGAGGGATTACGGGTGGACCAGGAAGTCGCCAAAGCGCAGCCGGTACAGCGCATCATGAAGGTGCGGCGGGACTACAACCGCTGGGTGTCGGACGAAACGCTGGAGGACTACGCGCTGCGATTCACGCCGCGCAGTTTCCGAAAATGGAGCGAGTTCCGGGTCGCGAATACCGCTTTTGGTGCAGTGTCCTTCCTTGCACTGGAGGCGATTGGTGCAGCCATCACCCTGAGCTACGGCTTCACCAACGCAATGTGGGCGATCGCCGTGGTCAGCCTGGTGATCTTCCTCACCGGTCTGCCGATTGCGTATCGCGCTGCGCGCCACGGGCTCGACATGGATCTGCTGGCGCGTGGTGCGGGCTTTGGCTATCTCGGCTCCACGATCACCTCGCTGATCTACGCCAGCTTCACCTTCATCTTCTTTGCCATCGAAGCGGCGATCATGGCGCAGGCCTTCGAGCTCTGGTTCGGCATGCCACGCGGCGTGGGCTACCTGCTCAGTGCACTGATCGTGGTGCCGCTGGTGACCCACGGCGTCACCCTGATCAGCCGTCTGCAGATATGGACCCAGCCGGTGTGGCTGCTGCTGCTGGTCCTGCCTTTCATCGCGGTGGCAATCAAGAATCCGGAGGCCTTCGTCGCCTTCAGTTCGCTCAACGGCAGCAGCGCCGGCAGCGATGAATTCTCATGGGCTGCGTTCGGTGCGGCAGCCACGGTGGCGGCATCGCTGATCGCGCAGATTGGCGAGCAGGTGGACTTCCTGCGTTTCATGCCAGAGCCCACGCCCGGCCGCAAGCTGCGCTGGTGGCTGGCGGTGATCGTGGCCGGGCCGGGCTGGATCCTGATGGGCGCGGCCAAGATGGTCGGTGGCGCCTTCCTGGCCTTCCTTGTCTTGCAGCACGAAATGCCACTGTCGCGTGCGCTCGAACCGATGCAGATGTACCTGATCGGCTTCCGGGAGGTGGTCGGCGATCACGGGGGGGCAATCTTCCTTGCCGGCGTGTTCGTCATCGTGTCGCAGCTGAAGATCAACATCACCAACGCCTACGCCGGGTCGCTCGCCTGGTCCAACTTCTTCGCGCGGCTGACGCACAGCCATCCGGGGCGTGTGGTGTGGCTGGCCTTCAACGTGCTGATCGCTGTGCTGCTGATGGTGATGGGCGTGTTCGAAGCGATCGAGCAGGTGCTGGGCCTCTACGCACACCTTGCAGTGGCCTGGGTCGGCGCGGTGGTGGCCGATCTGGTGATCAGCAAACCGCTGGGCCTCTCGCCCAGAACCATCGAATTCCGCCGCGCCTACCTGTACGACATCAACCCCTCCGGTTTCGGCGCTATGGTGATTGCGTCGGTGCTGTCTGTGGCGGTCTACGTGGGGCTGTTCGGCGAGGGCCTGCGCCCGGCCTCCACAGGTATCGCCTTGCTGGTGTCGCTGCTCGCCGCGCCGCTGATTTCGCTGCTCACGCGGCAGCGTTACACGATTGCGCGCACGCCGGTGGACTTCGGGCCGCGGCACCGCGTGATGCGCTGCGCGATATGCCGCAACAAGTTCGAATCGGACGACATGGCGCACTGTCCGGCCTACGGTGGCTCGATCTGTTCGCTATGCTGCACGCTGGACGCGCGTTGCGGCGACCGCTGCAAGACCGGCGCGCGGGTGCACGAACAACTCGCCGATCTGTTGGCCGGTTGGCTACCGCATCGCGTGTCGCTGCCGATGGCGCGTCGCGTCGGGCAGTTCGCGCTCGTGCTTGGCGGCATGGTCTGCGTGTTCGGCGCCATGCTCTGGCTCTTGTATGCACAGGAGTTGCTGCATCCCGGCGGCCCGGTGTCGGCCGACCTCGCGCCGCTGTTCTGGAAGGTGTTCGCCGGGATCTTCCTGCTTACCGCGGTGGCGGCTTGGTGGCTGGTGCTGGCGAACGAGAGCAGGGTGGTCGCGCAGGAGGAATCGGATCGGCAGAACCAGCTCTTGCAGCGCGAGATCGATGCCCACCGCCAGACCGACGCCGCGCTGCAGAAGGCGAAAGAGGTCGCCGAAAGCGGCAACCTTGCCAAGAGCCGCTTCGTTACCGGTATGAGCCACGAGATGCGCGCGCCGCTCAACAGCATCCTCGGCTATTCGCAGGTGCTCTTGCGCCAGCAGGCGCTGGCGGGCGGCTTGCGTGATGCGGTCAGCACCATCCACCGCAGCGGCGAACACCTCGCCAGCCTGGTCGATGGCTTGCTCGATCTGTCGCGCATCGAGGCGGGCAAGCTGCGGTTGGAGCAGGAAGGGCTGTACCTGGAGGAATTCTTTACCGAAATCGTCAAGATGTTCCGCCCGCTGGCAGAAAGCTCCGGCCTCAGCTTTCACTACGAGGCGCGCGGCCACTTGCCGCAGCGCGTGCATGCCGACCCCAAGCGCTTGCGCCAGATCCTCATCAACCTGCTAGGCAACGCGGTCAAATTCACCGAGCACGGCCAGGTTTGCCTGCGTGTGCGCTACCGCCGCGAGATTGCGCACATCGAGGTGATCGACACCGGGGTCGGCATCGATGCGGCCGAGCATGAGCGCATCTTCCAGCCCTTCGAACGTGGCGCCGGCCGGGTGGGGGCGGAGGGCACCGGGCTCGGGCTCACCATCACGCGTCTGCTCGTTGAATTGATGGGCGGTGACATTCAGCTCTACAGCAGGCGGGGCGAAGGGAGCCGTTTCGTCGTGCGGCTCTACCTGCCGACCTTGCCGAGCGTCGAAGTCAGCGCGCTGGCGGCGCCGGTCAGCGGTTACCTCGGGCGGCGTCAGCAGGTGCTGATCGTGGACGACGAAGCCGCGCATCGTGGCGTGCTGCGCGCGATGCTGCAGCCGCTCGGCTTCCTCATCGAAGAAGTCGATAGCGGTGCCGCCTGCCTGGCGGTGCTGGCCGAGCGCACGCCGGATCTTCTGCTGCTCGACATCAGCCTGCGCGACACGACCGGATGGGTGATCTGCCGCCAACTGCGCGAAGCCGGGCACAGCACACTCGCGATCGTGATGGTGTCCGCCAACGCGCATGACAACACCGAGCAGGCGCGGGCGCAGAGCGGTTGCAATGGCTTTGTCACCAAACCGGTGGCCGAGGCGGATCTGCTTGAACAGGTACGCAGTGCGCTGGGCATCGAGTGGTTGCACGCCGCGCCGGCGGCAGCGCCACGCATCGTCCCGCCCGGCCCCGACGTGCTGCGAGAACTGCTGGCGCTGGCCGCTGGCGGATACCCGCGAGCGTTGCGGGCGCGGCTTGAAGAATTGGGCGACGACAGCCCTGACCTCGCACCCTGGGCCGCGCGCTCCCTGGCGCTGATCGGCACTGATGATGCCGCGCTTACCGCAACCCTCAGCCAGACCTTGCAAGACCATGCATTCAGTTGAAGAAGCCTGTGACGTACTGCTTGTCGATGACAGCGCTGATGCGTTGGCACTGCTGTCTCTTGAACTGGGGGCCGTTGGCCTTCAGGTGCACACTGCCGCCAGCGGGGAGCTAGCGCTTGCATACCTGGCCAAACACCTTCCGGGAGCGATTCTGCTCGACGTGCAGATGCCCGGCATGGATGGCTTTGAAACCTGCGAGCGGATTCGCGATCAGAGCGAAGACGTTCCGGTGATCTTCATGACTGGCCTGGGCGAGACCGAACACATCGTGCGGGGCTTTGCGGTGGGCGGTAATGATTACGTCACCAAGCCGGTGTCGCCGCCCGAAGTGATCGCGCGGCTGCAGGCCCACACCCGCACCGCGCGCCTGGTGCGCGCCACGCGCGAGGCGGTGAACGCCAGCAGCAATGCCATGCTGGCGGTGGACGAAACCTCGCAACTTCTGTGGTGCAACGACGCTGCGCGGCAGCTGCTCAGCGCGCTGGAGCCGGGCTTGAACCTCAACGAAGGGCTCAGAATGCCGCCTCATCTGGCGGGGCTCCTGACTGGGCTGGGCGAGCAGACCAGCACGTCGCTTTCGCTTTTAAATGGCGCCCTGCAAGCGCGGCGCGTGAGCGAGTCGGCACAGGCCATCACGGTCTTCACGCTCACCGCCGCGGGCACGGGCTCGAGCAAGCGTGCCGCTGCCGAGCTGACTGCGCGGGAGAGCGAAGTGCTGCTGTGGGTAGCGCGCGGCAAGACCAATCGCGATATCGGCGAAATTCTTGGGATGAGCCCCCGCACCGTGAACAAGCATCTTGAACACATCTTCGAAAAGCTAGGGGTGGAGACCCGAACGGCGGCAGCTTCAGCGGCTGCCCGCGCTTTGGGCAGGGAGTAACGCTTGTTCTTGGTTGGGGCAGCACGCACCAAGGTCATGGTTGCGAGAGCTCTGTGGAAGCACTCAATCCATCGGGGTCGAACGTCGGCATCGCGGGCGTGATCGACTATTGACCCCGGTGCCATCTGCAAAAGTCGAATTTCTGCTCGTTGGCCGAGATCGCGCAAACTGTGGTCGAGATCGAAAAGCCGCTGCCGCTGCAGAGCCGCGATTACCGTGACAGGTTTGAACGTCAGCTTTAGGGTGGTTCTTGCGACCATGGGATTTCAAAGCTGACGTTCGCGTGCTGACGGAACACGATTGCCTGGGTGTCGGCTAAGGCCGAGAGCGGTCGGACTTGGCCAAATATCTGTACGCGGCAGATGGAGTTTGCGATTCAGCGGTATGTCGGTGATCCGCACTGGCGTACGGGACCGCCAAACTGCGATCGTGTCCCGACGCGCGATGTCAGTCTTGATTCTGTTGCCTCTGGCGAGAGGCGTGGCAAGCACATCCTGAAGCAAGAGTGCTGCGTTATCCGCTGGCGCCCGCATGGCGCCGTATTCGACGTTTGCACCTATATTGCACGCAAGTCGCAAGAATGCTGCGAGATCGTCGTTCGTTTGCACCTTCAACCGACGGTGGAGAGGGAGCCAGGGCGCGGAAGCCCGCACGGTTGCTCGGGGACTGTTTGCGCCTTTATTAGGACAAACCAGTTGCTGGTGCGTCTTAATAAAGGCGCAAACGAGTCTGGCTGCGCCCGGCGCGCCGTATGCGACCAGACCTGCTGAATTCTTGCACCCTGCGCACCTGCGGGCGCAATGCGCATGAGGGGCAAAGGCGGCTGAGGTTGCTTGCGGATGTTCTTCAGCGAAGTGCGAACGGCGGGGGGGAGGGGGGCGGTCCAAAGCCTCCGTCGGGTTCGCGCTAAGGCGGTTGCATGGCTACAGCGCGAAGTTTCAAATTCTGCTTCTACGAAGCAGTCATGCAAGAAAGTGCTCTTGCGGTGATTACCGCGCGGCCTGAAGCGGCATGCGTAGCGATGCGCGAACCGCCTCCTTGTCCGGTTTTCAAGCTAGTTTCAACGTCTGTAGACCTCTTTGGGCTTAAGCGCACAAGCCTTCAACCTCCTGCGTCAGAGGAAACAACCTGGTGCACCTCAACACCGGGGCGATGTGCAACGGTTGCGTCGCAACAGAAAGCAAGATGCGGGGGGGCGGGTAACGCCGCTTGTGCCATTGCGCCTTGGAGGCTTGACGGGCCTAGCCCGGGGAGCGGTACACTGGCGCTGTACTGAAAGCGCTTTCAAAACCTACAACAGCCTTTCAGGTTGTCCAAATCCAGAGGAGATAGGCATGCGTGTAATGATCCAGCGCCGCGCGATCGCGGTGGCTGTCGTGGCGGGTTTGTTCGGGGCGTCGGCCAGTGCCGCCACAACCATTACGGTGGCAGCTTTTCCGGCGCTTGACGCGGCGGTGAAGGCGGCGATCCCGCTCTACAAGAAGACGCATCCCGACGTCGAGATCAAGCTGGTGAGCCTCGCTTACGGTGACCACCATGTGGCGATGACGACTTCGCTGGCCACCGGTGCGAACTTGCCCGACGTGATGGCGATTGAAGTCGGCTTCATCGGCAAGTTCTCGGAGTCGGGCGGCCTCGAAGATCTGAACAAGCCGCCGTACAACGCGGGTCAGTACAAGGACAAGTTCGCGCGCTTCACCGAGCCGCAGGCGACGAGCGCCAGCGGTGGGCTCGCCGCGATTCCGACCGATATCGGCCCGGGCACGCTGCTGTACCGCAAGGATCTGATGGACAAGGCCGGCATCACCGAGGCGGATCTGACCAAGAGCTGGGAGTCATACATCGAGTCCGGCAAGAAGCTCAAGGCCGCGACCGGCGCCTATCTGGTGGCCAGCGCGGCCGACATCAAGGACATCTACATCCGCTCGGGCCTGAAGGATGGCGAAGGAATCTACTTCGACAAGGCAGGCAAGAGCGTGGTCGATTCGCCACGCTTCGTGAAGGCCTTCGAACTGGCCAAGGCGGCCCATGTGGCTGGCGTCGACGGCAAGATCGGCGCCTGGACCAATGAATGGTCGGAAGGCTTCAAGCGCGGCCAGATCGGCACGCAGATGATGGGCGCCTGGCTGGCTGGCCACCTGTCGACCTGGCTGGCGCCGAACACCAAGGGCGCGTGGCGTGCGGCGCAACTGCCGAACGGCGCCTTTGCGTCCTGGGGTGGTTCGTTCTACGCGATTCCGAGCAAGGCGGCCCACAAGCCCGAGGCTTGGGAGTTCATCAAGTTCCTGACGCTCGACAAGAACATGCAGATCGAGGCGTTCCGCAAGCTTGACGCCTTCCCGGCGCTGATCGAAGCGCAGAACGATCCCTTCATCGATCAGCCGATCGATTTCCTCGGCGGCCAGAAGGCACGCCAGCTGTGGAAGGTCGCTGCCGAGAAGATCCCGGCGATCGATGTCGACAAGTACGACTCGATCGCGCAGGAAATCGTCAATGCCGAGCTCGAGAAGGTCCTGGAGCAGAACAAGGACATTCCGAAGGCACTGGCTGACGCAAAGGCCTTGATCGAGCGGCGCGCACGCCGTCGTTAAGTTCCCCCGGCCGGGGCGGATGTCTTCTCCCACACCCCCCCGGGATTTGCCCCGGCCACCCTTTCAACCGGAGTCAGTAATGGAAGCGCCGATGTCTATCACTCGGTCGGGTGCTGCTGCACCCGCGAAAAGCCGTCGCAGGCTACAGCCATGGGAATGGGCACCCTATGTGTTCATCAGCCCGTTCTTCATCCTGTTCCTGTGTTTCGGGCTCTTCCCGCTGCTGTTCTCTGTCTGGCTGTCGTTTCACACCTGGGACGCGGCAACCGGTCTGGGGGGGATGCACTGGGTTGGCATCGAGAACTACACCTTCGTGCTGGGCGACGAGTGGTTCCAGAAGTCGCTCTACAACACCTTCTGGCTGGCACTGGCGTCCGGATTGCCGCAACACCTCGTGGCGATTCCGCTCGCGTTCTTTGCGCATACCTATCTTGCCAAGTGGCGCAATACGGTCGTCGGCATCTACTTTCTGCCCTTCATCACGTCGAGCGTCGCGATCGCGCTGGTCTTCAATTCGCTGTTCTCGCGTGATTTCGGCGTCGTCAATCTGGCCCTGACCACGATCGGCAATTTCGACGTGGCAGGTGTTCATCCGTTTGCCTGGCTTTTCCCGACCACGAACATCGACTGGGGTCAGCCGCAGTACACGAAATCGATGATCGCTTTCCTGGTGTTCTGGCGTTACGTCGGCTGGAACACGGTGCTGTACCTCTCGGCCCTGCAGACGATCCCGCATGACCTCTATGAGGCTGCGACGATCGACGGTGCGTCGCGCCGGCAGCAGTTCTGGTACATCACGCTGCCCTTGCTCAAGCCGATGATGTTCTTCGCGGTCACGCTGACGATCATCGGCAACCTGCAGCTGTTCGAGGAGCCCTTCATCATCACCGGCGGTACCGGTGGGCTGGACCAGGCGGGCAAGACCGCGGCCATGCACATGTACAACACCGCCTTCGTCGATAGCGATTTCGGCACCGCCAGCGCGGTCGCCTGGATCCTGTTCGTGCTCATTGCCGTGCTGACCACGGTGAACAACAAGCTCTTTGCGCATAAGGACTGACGCCATGGCCATCGTTCAAAAGCGCGTCAGCCCATCCCGCTGGTTTGCGTACTTCGTCGTCGTAGCGGGTTCGGTGATCATGCTGGCGCCGTTCTGGTTCATGTTCGTGTTCGCCACGCACACCAACACCGAGATCCTGTCGGTGCCGCCCCCGCTGTGGTTCGGCAGCGCGTTCCTCGACAACGTCGCACTGCTGCTGCAGAAGCTGCCCTACTTCTGGCACAACCTGGGCTGGAGCTTCTACATCGCGATTGCGGTCACGGCGCTCAACCTGTTCTTCTGCTCGCTCGCGGGTTATGCCTTCGCGATGTACCACTTCCGCTTCAAGGAACGGCTGTTCGCGGTGATCATGGCCACGGTGATGCTGCCGGCCTTTGTCGGCATGATCCCGACTGCGCTGGTGATGAGCTGGCTGGGCTGGATGAACCAACCCAAGGCGCTGATCGTGCCGTCTGCCTGCAGCGCCTTCGGCATCTTCATGATGCGGCAGTACATCACCACCGCGATTCCGCGCGAACTGGCCGAAGCGGCCCGCATCGATGGCTGCAGCGAGTTCGGCATCTACTGGCGCATCGTGCTGCCGCTGATTTCACCCGCGCTCGGCACGCTCGGCCTCGTCACCTTCATCGGCACCTGGAACAATTTCGCCGGTCCGCTGATCGTGATCCGCGATATGGAGATGTTCACCGTGCCGCTCGCCCTGCGCGCATTGCAAGGGACCGGCATGGTGCCGTGGGGGGCGATCTCTGCCGGTTCTGCGATTGCAGTGCTGCCATTGCTGGTGCTCTTCGTCATCTCGTCGCGACGCCTGATCGCCGGGCTGACCTCGGGCGCGATCAAGGGCTGAGTACCAAAACAAAAATGACGGTTTGCGCGTAATGAAAACCCTTGCCTCCGCACTTCCCGACGCCGCTGCGAGCGCGCCCTTTCCGGCTGACTTCATCTGGGGTGTTGCCACCAGCGCCTACCAGATCGAAGGTGCAGCCCATGAAGGGGGGCGTGGTCCGTCGATCTGGGATGTGTTCGCCGCCACGCCGGGCAAGGTTGCCGGCGGCGACACCGGCGAGCATGCTTGCGACCACTACCATCGCTATCGCGAAGACGTAGCGCTGATGCAGTCGCTCGGCGTCGACGCCTATCGCTTCTCGATTGCCTGGCCGCGTGTGCAACCCGATGGCGCAGGCGCCTGGAACGAGGAGGGCTGGGCCTTCTATGGTCGCCTGCTCGATGCGCTCGACGACGCGGGCATCGCCGCGCATGCCACGCTGTATCACTGGGATCTGCCGCAGGCGCTTGAGGACAAGGGCGGCTGGCGTAACCGCGATACCGCGGCACGTTTCGCCGACTATGCCGCCGAATTCGTGCGCCGCTTCGGTGAGCGGGTAAAGACGATCGCCACCCACAACGAGCCGCTGTGCACCGCGATGATCGGCCATGAGGAAGGGCGCTTCGCGCCGGGGCTGAAAGACCGCAAGGCGGCTTACCAGGTTGCGCATCATCTGCTGCTGTCGCATGGCCTCGCGATGCAGGCGATGCGTGCGGCCGGGGCGCGCGCCGCTCTGGGCATCGTGCTGAACCAGTCGCCCGCGTATCCCGCCGCGCCCACCGAAGACGCCCGCATTGCGGCCCGTCTTGCCGATGCGATGTGCAATCGGCTCTTCATGGATCCGCTGTTCCGCGGTGCCTATCCAGCGGACTTGCTTGCGCATCTGGGCGCCGACGCGCCGGTGGTGCTGCCGGGTGACATGGCCCTCATTGGCGCGCCGCTCGACTTCCTCGGCATCAATTACTACAGCCGCATCTGGGCGGGGGCGCCCGCCGGACAGCCGGCGCCGTGCGCGCTGGGTGTCACCGACATGGGCTGGGAAATCTATCCGCAGGGCCTCACCGAGCACCTGGTGCGGATCGCGCGCGACTACAACCCGCCGCCGATCTACATCACCGAAAACGGCGCAGCGTGTGTCGATGTGCCCGAAGCGGGGGCGGTGCACGACCCGCAGCGTATCCGGTTTCTCGCGTCGCACATCGCGGCCCTTCGTTCAGCGATGGCGCAGGGGGCGGACGTGCGGGGCTATTTCGCCTGGAGCCTGCTCGACAACTTCGAGTGGGACTCCGGCTATGCAAAGCGTTTCGGGCTGGTGTTCGTCGACTACCCGACGCAGCAGCGCACGCTCAAGGACAGTGCACTTTGGTACCACGACTGGATCGTGGGGCAGCGTCGTGCTGCATCGGTTAGGGAGTCGTAAATGGCAACACTGCATCTTCGCAACATCCGCAAGTCCTATGACGGCGGTACGGAAGTCATCAAGGGCCTCAATCTGGACGTCGCCGACGGCGAATTCATGGTGTTCGTCGGCCCGTCCGGCTGCGGCAAATCGACCATGCTCCGCATGATTGCCGGGCTGGAAGACATTACCGAGGGCGAACTGCTGATCGATGGCCAGCGTGCCAATGACGTGCAGCCCTCCAAGCGCGGCATCGCCATGGTGTTCCAGAGCTACGCCCTGTATCCGCACATGACGGTGGGCGAGAACATGGGCTTCGCGCTCAAGCTCGACGGTAAACCGAAGGAAGAGGTGAAGGCTGCGGTGGGCCGCGCGGCCGAGATCCTGCAGATCTCTCACCTCCTGGATCGCAGACCCAAGGCCTTGTCCGGCGGACAGCGTCAGCGCGTGGCGATCGGGCGTTCCATCGTTCGCAAGCCCAAGGTCTTCCTGTTCGATGAGCCGCTCTCCAACCTCGACGCGGCGCTGCGTGTGCAGATGCGGATCGAGCTGGCAAAGCTGCATGACGAGCTCAAGACCACGATGATCTACGTCACCCATGACCAGGTCGAAGCGATGACGCTCGGCGACCGCATCGCGGTGTTCAACGGTGGCAAGGTCGAACAGGTCGGCCGGCCGCTCGACCTCTACAAGCAACCGGTCAATCAGTTCGTCGGCGCCTTCCTCGGCAGCCCGCAGATGAATTTCATCGAATGCCGCTCCGGCGACCAGCTTGGCGACATGATGGAACTGCACTTCGGCGACGTCGTGCGGCGCGTCCAGGTGGCGGGCCCGATTGCCGCAGCCAAGGGTGACACCTTGCACCTTGGCGTGCGCCCGGAAGACCTGCAGGTGGTTGGCGCGAGCATTGGCCTGCCGGCGCGGGTCGAACTGGTCGAACACCTGGGCGACGCGACGATCGTCTACGCGACCGATGCCGTCTCGGGCGCGCCGCTCACGCTCAAGGCGACCGATTTTCCCGACGAGGTTCGCGTCGGTGCGCGCATCGGCTTGTCGCCCCGCGCCGGCGCTTTTCACCTGTTTGCGGCCGATGGCCGCAGCCTTACGCGGCAGTAAGCGATGTTTGCGCCCGCACACCGCATCGATCCGGCATCGCGCTCTGCGAGGGCGCTAGCCGATGAACCGACCACCTCCGGCTACTCCTGTGGCCAGTTCGCGGCAGGCCTCCCGTCACCGGAGGTCTGCCTGCCTTTTTTGAGGAGTGGGGGCGTGCGCCAACAGCGTTCGGGTTTTTTGCGGATCAAATGAAAGCGCTGTCATTTGATCTGGGTTTTGGATGTGGGCGTGAAGTTGAAAACGTCAAAGAAACAGAGTCTTGGGAGTTTTCGTGCGATTGCAGTAGTGAAAGCGCATTCGCCGTGTAGTTCGCACAAGCCTTGCGCGCTTGGCACCTGAACGCCCCAGCGGGGCATTTACAAAAAGTGAGGAGAGCAATAATGAGGACCACTCTAACGACCGGCCGCCGTCAGATTGTTTGTGCGGTTGCCATGGCGCTGGCCGGTTTGGCTGCCACCACCGCCCATGCCGACATCTCGGTCAGCGGCGACGTGCAGGCGCGCGTCGGCACGCTGACCCGCAGCGGCGATTTCGCCGCCGGCTATGACACCACGAAGACCTCGGTTGACGGCCTCTTTGCCCTCTTCCTGTCCGGCACCAAGGATCTGAAGAACGGCTACAACATCGGCTTCAACTGCAACACCGTGGCGACCACGGTGAGCGGTGCCAATGCGGCGTGGCAGAAGAACGCATTGCCGGTTCAACACAACTGGGACGCCTTCTTCGCCGGCCAGGACAACTACGCGCAGAACGGCCACGGCGGTTTCTCGTCGTATGGCGACGTGAACGGCGACAGCAAGGGCCCGATGTGTAACGACGAGGTCTACGGCACGCTGGTCACGCCTTATGGCCGTCTGCAGGTCGGCAACATCATGAACCCGATGCGCCTGCTGTACGACCTGACCACCGTTGATCCGGTGTGGGGCGACCAGCGCGGCTACTACGCGATGTCCGACATCCGCGGCAACGCACTGCGCTACGGCAACAGCTTCGGCCCGGTCGGCGTCGAGCTGCAGTTCCAGACCGAAAGCAACGCCAACGCGTCGGGTGACAACAAGAGCAATGGCTACGCCTACACCGGCGTGGTGACCTATGACTTCGGCAACGGCAGCCTGCTCGGTGCTGGCCTGCTGTATTCGGATGGCGATTTCGGCGACAAGTACGTCACCGCCAGTGCCGCCAAGGTCAACCACATGTCGTACGGCCTCACCGGCAAGACCCGCCTCGGTCCGGTCAACCTCGCGGCGACCTACCACTACGGCTACAACCGTCCGAAGGACTTCGAGCAGCAGTACGGCAGCAAGAACTTCATCGACGAGGGTGACCTGACCTTCAAGGCAACCTACGACATCGCCGGATGGAGCCTGCAGGGTTACGCCAGTTTCGAAACGATGAAGTGGAACACCCCGGCCTCGTGGGGCGCGAAGTACACGATCGTTGAAGGCGTCGGCGCCGGCCAGACCTTCAACCGGCTGAAGACCGAGCGCGTGAACCTCGATTTCTGGGCGCTCTACAACCTCGGCATCGGCGCGCAGCCGTACTTCCGCATCAACACGATCAGCAAGAAGTACACCACGCCGGATATCGCGACTTTCGAGGCGGACACCCGCGCGACGAAGTTCGAGGCTGGCTGGCTGATGCACTTCTGATCGCTGCAAGCAGGTCCCGCCAACCGGCCTTGTGCCGGGTAGGCGGGCGCTGCCCGGCTTGCGACGGTGACATGCCGTCGCAAGCCGCGTGGCCGACGACCCGCCGTCAATAAAGGCGGGCGCATATGAAGACACGTTTGGAGGAGAAGGCCATGAGCAGGCTTTTCGCGCTCGCGCTGGCGGTGGGGCTCGCATGCCTCGCACCGCATGCGCTCGCGCAGGATTCGGCGCCAGTGCGCATCGGCGTACTCGGGACTTTCAGCGGCCCGACGGCGGAGGCCGGGCAGTCCATGCGCCAGGGTGTGCGCCTGGCTGTCGAGGAACTCAACTGGAAGGGCGGGCTCGCCGACCGGAAGATCGTGCTGGTCGAAGTCGACGACCAGAATGACCCGGACCGTGGCGAAGAGGAAGCCAAGCGGCTGGCCGCCCGCGGCGGGGTCGATTACGTCGTCGGTCTGAGCAACAGCGCAGTTGCCATGCGCGCGCTGCAACCCCTGCAGGAAGCCGGCGTGCCGGTGCTGATCGCGGGTGCTTCGGACTCATCCCTGACGCGGCTGTTCGAGCCGCCGATGCACAAGCTCAACTACGTCTTCCGCGTCGCGGCGAACGACCTTGCCCAGGCCGACCTGATCGTGCGCGAGACCATCGACCGCCAGCACTACAAGCGGCTCGGCATCCTCGTCGAGTCCTCGCCCTACGGCAATGCAGGGCGCGACATGGTGCGCGAACGCCTGCGCCGCCGCCTCTACGCGCCGCCCTTCAACGGCAAGGCCGACGATGTGCGCGGCTGGGTGCGCGATGCCGAAGGCGCGATGCAGGCCCCCTTCGTCGCCCAGTTCCAGAGCGGGCAGACCGACATGGCCGGCTTGCTCAACCAGGCCCGCGCCGCGCAGGTGGACGCGCTGGTGGTGTGGGGCCAGACCGCCGAAACCGCGGCAATCGCCCGCACCCGTGCCCGCATGGGCTGGTCGGTGCCGATCGTCGGGGGCAGTGATCTTGCCAGCGCCGCGTTCGTGAAGGGCGCCGGCAAAGCGGGGCAAGCGGTGCGCATGCCGACCACGATGGTGGCAGACCCGATCAATTCGCGCCGGCAGGAATTCCTGCTCGCACTGAAACGACAGGGGGGCGCCGAGGCGCTCGCGGTGTTGCCTGCCGCGGCCCAGGGTTACGACGCGATGCTGTTGCTGGCGGCGGCGAGCCGCCAAGCGCAGAGTGCCGAGCGCAATGCGGTGCGTGCCGCGCTGGAAGCGCTCAAGGGTGGTGTGTTCGGTGTCATCACCACCTATCAGGCGCCGTTCTCGCGCGAGAACCATGAGGCCATCTCGGCCGACATGGTCGGCATCGGCGAGATCCAGGGCGAGCGGATCGCGTACGCCCACAAGGACGAAGTGAGCGCCATCATTGTTGGCAAACGCATCGCCGCGGGCACGCCGCAGCGCCCCTGATCGTGTTGCGACCAGCCACCCTAACGGCGAAGCGGGCGGGAGGAGGCCCGGACGACAAGTTCGGGTCGCGGCAGCTGCCCGAGTTTGGGTTCGCCGTGGATCATGCTGACCAGCGCGCGCGCGGCGATCTCGCCCATCTCGTAGGCCGGTTGCTTCACGGTTGTCAGCGGGGGCACGACATAGTTGGAGACGGGCAAGTCGTCGAAGCCGACGATCGAGATGTCCTCCGGCACCCGGATGCCGTGCGTGTGCAGCGCGAGTCGTGCGCCGAACGCCGATTGATCGTTGGCGGCGAACACCGCCGTGAAGGGGGTGCGCGCCGCGATCAGTTGGTTGATTGCGAGCAGGCCGCCGGGTTCATGGAAGTCGGCGTGTACGACCAGATCATCGTCGAACGCGATACCCGCGTCGATGAGCGCTTCGCGATAGCCGCGCAGGCGCTCGAGCGAGTCGAAATGATCCAGCGGGCCTGCGACATGCGCGATGCGTCGGTGCCCCAGGTCGATCAGATGCTCGGTTGCGATGCGGGCGCCGGCGTAGTCATCAAAGCGCAGGCTGGTGAGGTTGTCCGCTTCGAGATCGCGGCCGGTCACCACCAGCGGCACCTCGCCCGCGTAACGGATGAGTTCGTCGTCGGGCAGACTGCCAGTCAGCACGATCAGGCCATCGACCCGGCGCGAGAGCAGATGCTCAAGGCGCTCGACCTCGTCGCGCAGGATCCAGTGGCCGCTGACGATCAGCGGAATGGCGCCGGTGTCCTTGAGCGCATCTTCAATACCCCGCAGCGCTTCACCGTAGAAGGGCGAAGCGATGTCCTGCGTGAGCACGCCAATGCTGTTGGTGCGACCTTGTGCCAGCCCGCGCGCCAGGGCGTTCGGGCGGTAGTTGAGCTGCTTGATCACGGCGGCGACCGCGGCGCGCTTCTTGTCGCTGACACGTGCCGAACCGTTGAGGATGCGCGACACGGTTGCCGGCGATACGCCTGCTGTGCGCGCCACCATTTCGAGCGTGATGTTCTCGGGCAGATCAGTTTTCTTGGTGTGTTCGGACGTCATGTCGAAGGGGGGAAGTGCTGTGTTCGATTCGTGGTTCCGGACCGTCAGGGTTGCGCATTGCAGGGCCATCGCCTGCTCGCAATGCCGCGCTCCTGGCGTGACAGTTCCGCCACAAAGGGCGTGACACCCGCCGTCGAAAAGCCGGCCAAGCGGCCGCTAAGCGCGCAGGTGCTGCCAGGAAAGCGCTTTCAGCATTTTGTTCCCTCCAAACAATCCAAAGCAAGCATTTCAAATCGGAATCCCTCGCTGCTCGCAGGCGGCGCGGGCCGACTCCCCCCAATCCGTATCGGTTCGCGACGCGGCCGAAGCGGTGCATCTCACTCTTACTGGTGCCTTGATGAAATCCAGTTTTGAACCGGTCTATCGGGTAGATCCCGCGGACCCGTTGCGTTTCCGCATTGATGGCTATCACCGTGCAAAGCCCTTTGCCAGCTTCTTTCCTGGCATCGCCGGGGTGATGGGCGTACCGCTGTGGGCGTTCTATGTGAATCGCGGACAGGCAGTCAGCAGCTTCGGCTTGCAGGACAAGGACGGCGCGATTGTCGAGTTCCAGCCTGCGAACAAGGCCTATCGCCTCACCGCAAGTACCGGCTTTCGCACCTTCATTCACTGGACGCGCGGGGCGCGCAGCGGCTATGCAGAAGCGTTCCGCGATTCGCTTTCGTCGCGTTCCGCCGAGCCGGCGCGCCATCTGAGCATCAGCCCCTGGGACCTGCACCTGGAAGAGCATGATTCCGCGCTGGGGCTGCGTTTCCAGGTTCGCTATTTCACGATCCCGAACGAACCGATTGCAGCGCTGGCACGTGAAGTGTTGATCACCAACACCGCGGCCGAGCCGGTCACGCTGCAACTCATCGACGGTCTGCCGCAATTCATGCCCTACGGCCTCAACGACTGGGCGATGAAGAACATGTCGCGCACGATCGAGGCCTGGTACACCGTCGACAACCTTGAAAACCGTGCGCCCTATTCGCGCTTGAAGGTCACCTTTGCCGATACGGCAGAAGTGAAGCCTATCGAGAAGGGGCATGCGTTCTTCGCGATCCTGACGCAGGGTGGCGCCAGCCGCCTGCTCGACCCGGTCATCGATCCGCAAGAGGTGTTCGGGCGCATCACCGACTTCGATTTCCCCGAGCTCTTCGTTGACGGCTATTTCGAATGGTGCGCCGAACAGCAATCCGGCAACCGCACGCCGAGTGCGCTCACGCACGCCAGCGTCACGCTGGCAGCGGGCGAATCGGTGACCGTACAAGCCTTGTACGGCAAGGTCGATAGCTTGGCCGAGTGGAACGCGCGCCTGCCGCAGTACGCCACGCCGGCCTTCTTCGCCGCCAAGGCGGACGAGAACGAGCAACTGGTGCGGGCGTTGATGGATCGCTGCTTTCTCGTCACCGAGGATGCGCGCCTCAACGCGTACGCGGGCCAGAACTTCCTCGACAACCTGTTGCGCGGCGGCTTCCCGTTGTCGATCAGCGATGGCGAGCGACGCGATGTGATGTACCTGTTTTCGCGTCGTCATGGCGACACCGAGCGTGACTACAACCAGTTCCGCCTCTCGCCGACCTACTTCTCGCAGGGGAATGGCGCCTACCGCGACGTTAACCAGAATCGTCGTAACGACGTGTGGTTCAACCCGGATGTCGGCAGTGCCAACATCGAATACTTCATCAACCTGATCCAGCTCGACGGCTACAACCCACAGGTGGTGAAAGGCGTGCGCTACCAGCTCGACGCGTCCGCTGCGATGCCGGTGCTCGCGCGCCTGGTCCCGCATCGCCTGCACGAGAGCTTGCTTGCTGCGCTCGCCGAGCCGTGGATCCCGGATACGGTCATCCGCTGGGCGCAAGCGCATGAGTCCGCGTTGTGCGGGTCGCTCTTCGATCTCGTCTCCGCCTTGGTGCTGGCGAGCCGCAAGCTCGAAGATGCCGAACACGGCGAAGGCTTCTGGACCGACCACTGGTTCTACAACCTCGACCTGATCGAGAGCTATGAAGGGCTGTTCCCGGATCGCATGGCGGCGCTGCTGACCGATGCGCGGCGTTTCAGCTACTTCGACAATGCGGTGGGGGTGTTGCCGCGTGCGCAGAAATACGTGCTCACCGATAACGGGCCGCGTCAGTACGAAGCGGTAGCCCTCGACGAAGCCAAGGCGGCGCGGATCGCGCTGCGCGAACGCGAGGCCGACAAGGCCCGCACGCAAGACGGCGCCATATACCGTTCCAGCCTGCTCTCGAAGCTGGTGCTGCTCGCGACCGTCAAGTTGTCCACGCTCGACCCCGCCGGCATGGGCATCGAGATGGAGGCCGACAAGCCGAACTGGAACGATTCGATCAACGGACTGCCGGGCCTTTTCGGTTCGTCCATCAACGAGAGCCAGGAATTGCTGCGCCTGGTGCGGCTGATCCGTCGCTGGGCCGAGGATTACGCCCTGCAAGGCGCCATCGTGACGCTGCCGGAGGAGGCTGCGAGCCTGTTCGACCAGATCCGCGGGCTGGTGGCGCAGCGGGTTTCCGGCGCCATCGAAGCCTTCGACTATTGGTCGCAGGCGTCCGACGCCCGCGAAGCCTACCGGGCGAAGCTGCTGCAGGATCTGTCGGGCCACGAACGCGGTTGGCCCCTGGCAGAACTGTCAGGCTGGCTCGCCGAGGCGGACGCGCTGCTGAGCGCCGGTATTGAACGCGCCTTCGATCACCGACGCGGCATCTGCACGACGTACTGGATGTTCGAGCTGGCGGAGTACCTGCCGCTGGCCGCGACACGCGAGCTGCATGGCAGGCAGCTGCAGACCTGCCGTGCGTTCCGCTTCGAGGCGATCCCGGTGGCGCCGTTCATCGAAGGCAGCGTGCATGCCTTGCGACTGGCGACCGATCCGGCCCAGGCGGCGCGCATCGCCGCCGGTGTACGTGCCTCCGAGCTCTACGACGTGCCGCTGGGGATGTACAAGGTCAGCGGGGCGACGCGACGCATGCCGCTGGAAATCGGCCGCCTGCAGGCCTTTACGCCGGGTTGGCTGGAGAACGAGTCGATCTTCCTGCACATGGCCTACAAGTACCTGCTCGAGTTGCTGCGCGCCGGCCTTTATGACGCGTTCTGGCAAGCCGCGTGGACGGGGCTGGTGGCATGGCGCGACCCGGCGCAGTACGGACGCTCGATCTTCGAGAACGTGTCCTTCCTCGTCACCAGCGCGAACCCCGATGCGCGCCTGCATGGCAATGGTTTTTCGGCGCGCCTGTCGGGCAGCACCAGCGAGTTCTACAACATCCTGCTGCTGGCTATGCTCGGCGAGCGGCCATTCCGGCAAGGCGCCGACGGCACGCTCAGCTTCGTTGCACGCCCCGCCTTGCCCGGAAGTTTGTTCACCGTGGGTGCGCAGCATGTGCGGCGCACCAGCGCAAGTGGCATCCTTGCAACCGGGCAGCGCGGCCACGAGGTGGCGCGCGAGGCGACGCTGCCGGCGGGTTCGGTTGCCTTCAGCATTCTGGGTGATTGCCTGCTCGTGCTGGAAAACCCGCAGCGACTGGATACCTGGGGCGAGGCGGGCGCACGGGTGCTGGGCTATCGGCTCCACTACAACGATGGCACCCGGCACGTGGTGCCGGGGTGCGAACTCCCGGCGCCCCATGCGCAGGCCCTGCGCGACGGCGCAATCGAACGGCTGACGGTGATGCTTGGACAAGACCCTGGAGCGGCCGCACCGCGTTCTGAACAATAACCCGGCTTGGGGGGGCGCGACGGCGCGTTGCCCGGGCCGAATCAGGAGAAAAGCATGAGCAAGTCTTCCCATACAGTGCGCCGCATTTGTCTGGCGCTCACCATGGCGGCGGCCTTCGCCGGCGTGCCGGCCCATGCCGGGCCGCTGGATGGCTTGACCGATCTTTTCAGCGACAGCGAGAGCCGGCTGACGGTGTGGATTGCGAATCCGGCGGATCGGCTGAACCTGAGTCCATGGGACTACATCGAGTTGCAACAGCGCCCGGCGGCCGAGCAGGGGGCGCCGAACCAGCACCCGGTGCAGCTCAACGCAGATTCGGTTGCGGCGGCGCTGGCGTCAGTCCAGGTCGTATTGGGCAAGGACACGGTTGCACTGTTCGAGGCGGGGGAGCTGTCCAGGTTGTCCCGCGCGATTGCAGGAAGCCTGGCCAAGGCGACGCCGGAGCAGGATCTGACCTTCGTCACGACCGGTCGTCACAAGGAACTGGGCGCCTACGGGGCGAAGCTCACCAGCACGGGGCGGGTGTTCTACGCCGAAGGTGCCCTGCAACTGATCGTTGGCGTGCAGTTATCCGATGCGCTGCTGGGCTTGCGCCCGGGCGCGAGGCCGACGCGTGCGCTGGACCCCGGCAAGCGGGGCAAGGCCGCAGAGGGCGTGCAAATCGCAGCACCTGCGCGGTCCGACGCGCGCCTGGTGCGCAAAGACTGGATCGCGATGTCGTTGGCGGCACAGGCGGCGCCTGCCGCAGCACCTCTGGCCGCACCGCAACCGGCACCCGCGGCGGTTGTCGCACCCGCCGTCGCGGCACCGGCGTCTGCCGCCCCCGCGACGACGGTGGACCCCGCGGTCCAGCGCCACTTCAGCCAGCAGGAAAGCCGCCTGGTGTTGCTCAAGCGCATGCTTGATCAAGGTCTGATCACCGAGGCCGAGTACCAGGCCAAGCGCGCCGAGGCACTCAAAAACCTGTAATTCATCGCTCCGCCGGCAGCCTGCGCATGCAGGTGCCGGCCGAGCAGTCTTCGAGACTGCGGCGGCTCCTGTAGGGTTCCTGACTCATCCTGCTGTTTGCGACCGCTGTCTTGCAAAATGAAAGCGCTTTCAATACGCTTTCGACTGGCCCGAATCCAATCCAAAAAGCCGGGCCCCGATCAATGTGCTGCGAACCCAAGTCCATCAAGGAGGATGTCGTGATCAAGGAGATCTCTAAGCTGTCTGCCAGCGCCATGCTTGCAATGACTGCGCTTTCACTGTCGCTCGTGACCGGTTGCGCGTCGACGCCCGGCGCTGCGCCGGCCGCCGCGGCGCCAGCGGCGCCTGCCGATGCGGGCAAACTCCCGCCACTGGTGGTCTATGGCAATGAGGGCAATGTCGACCCGAACATCCTGTACCTCGGGACGCCGGCGAACTGGGCCTTCGTTGTGCCGAAGAACGGCCTTGGCGCGATGGATGCGGGCTCGGTGAAGGCGGAGCCGACAAAAATCGGTGGCATCAACGGTGTGAAGGTGACCTGGACCGGTGGTACCGGGCAGATCTATTCGCAGTCGAAGATCTCGCACGACCAGTACGACTACATCGACGCGAATGCCGCGCTGGTGTTCGACACCGTCCTGCACCAGGCGCCGGAAGACCAGGTCACGATGCGCGTCGACTGCCGCTACCCGTGCATGGGTGTGGTGGACGTGACCGATTACCTCAAGAAGATGCCGCTCGAGAAGCCGACCACGGTCAAGATCCCGCTTGCCTGCTTCGAGAAGGCCGGCACCAAGTTCGCGGTGGTCAACACGCCGTGGGTGGTCTTTACCAACAAGGCGCTCTCGATGTCCTTCGCCAACGTGCGTTACGTGCCGGGCGCGGGCAAAGATGCGGACGTCATGATGAAGTGCGGCGGCTGACGCTTTAGATTGCATGAAGCAAGGGGCCTGATGCTCGCCTGAAGGCGCCATCAGGCCCTGTCTCTTTGCGGACCAAAACAATGAATTGCATCAAACTGGCCGCCGTCACCGCCCTCGCGGTGTGGGCCATCGCGGCGTCGGCGGAGCCCGTCAGGGTCGGGCTCGGGCAGTACAGCACGACGCTCGCACCGGGCGGCGAACGGGAACTCCCTGCCGTGCGTTACGAAGGTGGGCCGGCACCGACCAACAAGTGGTATTCGTCGCTGCTGTTCGACAAATGGGCGCAGCCCTTGTACGCGCAGCCGGCTTCCTATCGGCCGGTAGCGGCGGGTTTCCAGGTCGACGTGCCCAGACCTGCGGCGGTCTTCAACGGATCGCGTGAAGAGAACGATATCGTCGCGGCGCACAAGGCGACGCTGAGCATCGCGCCCACTGCATTCGTTCCGGCAGACGCCCGTATCGGTCGCTTCTCGGACTGGGCCGTCGATGTGGTGATGGCCAGCGGCAAGGATCGATTCACCGCCACCATCGCACACGGTTCGCCCTATAGCTTCTACGAACTCACACAGGGCAATGCGCGCTTCAAGTCGAGCGAACCTTACCGCGTGTTCTCCCGATCCGAAGACGGTCGCGCGCTTGGCCTGGCAGTGGGTGACCGGGCCTTCGCACTCTATGCGCCGGCCGGCGGGCAGTGGCAGGAAGTGGATGCGCAAACGCTCGAACTGGTGCTGCCCCCGGGCAAGGGCTATTTCAGCGTTGCGGCGCTGCAGGCGGCCGACGCGGCGCAGGTGAACCTGCTGCGGCGGTATGCCTTTGCCTTCATCACCGATACCCAGGTGAGTTGGCAGTACGACGAAAAGCGCAGTGAGCTGACGACCACCTACACAGCCACCACACTTCTGCGTGAGGGCACCGAGAAGGGCAGCGTATTCGCGCTCTACCCGCACCAGTGGCACGACAATCCGCTGCTGCCCGCCGTGTTGCCCTTGAGCTATCCGTCGATCCGCGGTGAACTCAAGGTCGTCAGCGGCAACAGTTTCAAGACGCGCTACCGCTATCGCGGCTTCGTGCCAGCCTGGCCAGCGTTGCCCGACGGCCCCTCGCGCACGAAGCTCGACGCCTTCCTCGCGGAGGATCTGCAGTTCGGGCCCGATCAGCTTCTTGGCAGCCGCGGCACCTACTGGGAAGGCAAGGGTCTCAATCGTGCGGTGCAGGTGATGGGCATTGTCGAGGCGATGGGGCGTACCCGCGATCGCGATGCGATCCTGGCCGCGACCAAGGCGCGCATGCAGCGCTGGTTCGCGCCGGGCGAGGAGGTCGATCGCTACTTCCATTACAACGCCCGCGTTGGCTCACTGATCGGCTACCCGGACGAATACGGTTCAGCCGACCAGCTCAACGACCACCACTTCCACTACGGCTACTGGATCTTCGCGGCCGCGCAGATCGCGCTGCGCGACCCGGATTGGGCCAAGCGAGAAAAGTGGGGCGGCATGGTCGAGCTGATGATCGCCGACATCGCCAATACCGACCCGGCCAACCGCATGTTCCCGCGGCTGCGCCATTTCGACCCCTACGAAGGCCACTCCTGGGCGTCGGGCGGTGCGCCGTTCTACGATGGCAACAATCAGGAGTCATCCTCAGAGGCGATCAATGCCTGGGCGGGCATGATCCTGTGGGGCGAGGCGACCGGAAACAAGCGTATCCGCGACACCGGCATCTACCTCTACACCACCGAAGTCGAGGCCCTCAAGCATTACTGGTTCGACCTGCATCACAAGGTGTTCGCACCCGAATACAGCAATCTCGATGCAGCGATGGTGTGGGGTGACAAGTACATCCACACGACCTGGTGGACGGAAGATCCGCGCGAGGTGCACGGCATCAACCTGCTGCCGCTCACGACTGCTTCGCTCTACCTCGGCACCGATCCGGACTACATCCAGCGCAATCTGGAGGCGATGGATGCCGAATTCGCGCGCTTCCTTGCCCGCGGAGGCAAGGCGCCGCGCGACATCTGGCAGGACATCCTGCTCGGCTACCACGCGTTGCGCGACGCCGATGCCGCGATCGCCCGGTGGAACCCGTCCGGCGCAGTCGAAGACGGCGAGACCCGCAGCCACACCTGGCACTGGATGAGCAGCCTGGCTGCCTATGGTCGCCCGGATCTGGGTGTCGGTGCCGACGCGCCGCTTTACTCGGTGTTTCGCCGCGCAGACGGCACCCGCACCTATCTCGCTTACAACACTGGCCCGCGCGCACGTACGGTGAATTTCGGCGATGGCACGCGACTTGTCGTGCCGCCACGTTCGGCGGCCGTTACATCAGGAAAGAAACCATGACGATGAATCACACCACGCGTACCTACGCCTGCATTGTGGCAATGGCCTACGGCCTGGCGGCGTGCGGCGGCAGTGACGCGGCGGCGCCGCGCGCCGATCGTGGCAACACCGCGATGCCTGCCGGCGGTGTGCCGGAAGGCTGGAAACTGGTATGGGCGGACGAGTTCGATACCGACGGACTCCCGGATGCATCGCGCTGGGACTACGACACCGATCGCAACCAGGCCGGCTGGTACAACAACGAACTCCAGTATTACGCCCGCGACCGCGCCGAGAACGCAGTGGTTCGCAACGGCAAGCTCGTCATTGCGGCGCGCAAAGAGCAACTCAAGAGCGCCTCGGACTGGGGTGGCCAGAACTACACCTCGGCGCGACTGGTTACACGCGGCAAGGCGAGCTGGACCTACGGCTTCTTCGAGATCCGCGCGAAGCTGCCCTGTGGGCTGGGTACCTGGCCGGCGATCTGGATGCTGGGCACGGGGGGCGTCTGGCCCGACGATGGCGAGATCGACATCATGGAGCAGGTCGGCAGCGCGCCGTCGACGGTGCTTGGCACGATTCACACCAAGTTGTTCAACCACATGAACGGCACCCAGCGTGGCGATAACACGCAGGTGCCAGACGCGTGCACGGCGTTTCACAATTACCAGCTCAACTGGACAAAAGATCGCATCGTGATCGGCGTCGATAACGTGAACTATTTCCAGTTCTCCAACCCGGGCAGCGGCTATGGCGGCTGGCCCTTCGACAAGCCCCAGTACCTGCTGCTGAACCTCGCGATCGGCGGCATGCTAGGTGGGCCGGTCGACGACAAGATCTTCCCGGTCCAGATGGAAGTCGAATACGTGCGGGTCTATCAGCCAGCCCCATGAGCAGCGCGGGCAAGGCACCTCGCGGCGCAAGCGTTGCGGAGATCGCAGCGCGCACCGGGGTGCCGGTCGGCACGGTTGCCCGCGTGCTCAGTGCGTCGGGCAGCAATGATGCTGAACGCAGGCGCGCGGTGCGCGAGGCGGGTGAGTTGCTCTCGGCCGAGTCGACCGCCAGCGAAGGCGCGCCCGGCATTTGCGCAGCGAAGACCATCGGCGTGCTGACCGAGTTGAGTGAGAGCAGCTATTGCAGCACGCTCACCGCAGGTATTGCCGACGCGCTTGCGGCGCATGGCTACACGGCGCTGCGCATCAGCGGCGAGTGGTCGGCGCGTCAGGAAGCGGAACAGGTTCTTCAGCTCGCGGCGAGGCGCGCCGACGGCGTGATACTGCTCGGTTCGATGATGGATGACGCACAGCTGCTGCGCCTCTCCGCGCACCTGCCCATCGTGCTGACCGGGCGCATGCTGTGCGGCGAGCGGGTGCGGTCGCGATGCGTGGACAACCTTGGCGGTGCACGACTCGCTGTGAATCATCTGTTGTCGCTGGGGCACCGGCGCATCGCGCACATCGCCGGGCCGCCCGATCAGTGGGACGCGCGGGAGCGGCTCGCCGGCTACCGGGTGGCGCTCGAAGAGGCCGGTCTGCGTTTCGATCCGAACCTGGTGGTGCAGGGCGGCTTCCTCAAAGGCGGGGGGCTTGCGGCGATGCACGCCCTGCTCGAACGCGCAGCCGCGTTCACCGCCGTGTTCGCGGGCAACGATCTTTCCGCCTGGGGCGCGCGTATCGCCCTTCAGCGTTACGGCATTCGTGTGCCTGACGACATTTCGCTGGTCGGGTTTGATGACGCCGTTGATGTCGTGGCGAAAGAGCCGCGGCTGACGACGATTCGCCAGCCGGTCTACGAATTGGGGCGCGCGGCGGCGGTCGACATGATCGAACTCGTCGGGGAAACTGCGCGCGAGGGGGTCGCTGTGCGGCCGCTCGAGCTGGTCATTCGGGACAGTACGCGTCGTCTAAGATAGAAGCAGGTATCGGCGCACAGACGCCCAAAAAATAAGGGGTCGCACGACGGCCCCGCTACAGGAGGATGGTATGGACATGTCTAGCGGGAGTCGCCCGCGCGGGCCACAGTGTGCCTTCTCGCGCAAGGGTGCTGACCGGGCCGGTGGCCCGACGGCATGCGGGTGAGCAGCGATGGTCAGGATTGAGGACAAACGCAGCGACAAGGCCGCTGCTTTCGCGCAGCGCATGAACCGCGTGCTCGATTTCATCGACACCCACCTGCCCGAAACCGAGCCCTTGCGCCTCGAAGCGCTGGCGTCGGTGGCGGCGTTTTCGCCTTTCCATTTTCACCGCATCTTTCGCGCATGGACGGGCGAGACCTTGCAGGACTTCATTCGCCATCGCCGGCTTGAAAAGGCGGGGGGGCAACTGGTTCACAACCCCACCACGACGATTCAAACGGTGGCGCAGCACTGCGGATTTACGTCGGCCGAGGCATTCTCCCGCGCCTTTTCCCAGCACTTCGGCATGAACCCGAGTGCCTGGCGGGCGGGCGGCTATCGCCATTGGGATCCGGTGCAGGGGCGTGCGCGCGGAGATCGACCGTGCGCCGGACTGGACGTGCGCATGCGCTGCGAACCGGCCCGCACGGTGGCCTACTTCCGTGTAGTCGGCGACTACCGCGAGACGGCAGAAGCGGCGTGGAAGCAATGTCTGGCGTGGGTGACCGAGCACAAGCTCGAGACGCAGGCGCGCTTCGGCATGGCGCTGGATGATCCGCAGATCACGCCGCCCTCGCGCTGCCGCTACGATGCCTGCGTACTGCTGCCGGAAGGCTGGGAGCCGCGCGGCGAGCGCGTCTCGCGCAAGCGTATCGAAGGCGGGCTGTACGCGTGCCTTGCCTATTCTGGTGCGCCCTCGGGTATTGGCGCTGCCTGGTTGTCGATGCTTGGCGAGTGGTTGCCGAACAGTGGTCACTGTTTGAGTGAAGAGCCCTTCGTCGAGGTCTATGCTCCACACGTTGTGCCGAATGCGGACTCGGTCGCGGTCGAGCTTTGCATGCCCCTGAGCGATTGAAAATCCCCCGCCCGCTGGTGCGGTGCGGGGGACTCTGCGGCGCGCATAGGCGCTGCGCGACATTGCGTTGGCTTACTTCGACCAGTAGATGTTGTCGACCTGCACCTTGGTGGTCGACCCGCCGGCGTTGCCGGTCACCGCGTAACGGTCCGCAATCACGAAGCCATTGGACACCTTGGTCATGTCGAGCGTTGCGCTGGTCGGCTGGCCAAATGCCGGTGCAGCCTTCGCCGCGATAGCGCTGACCGGCACCGATACCGTGTGCCAGGCGCCATCATTCACGTAGCCGTACTGACCCGGTGCGATCGCGAGATAGACGTCGACGCCGGTGTTGGCGGTGGTGCTGCCAGTGAAGAAACCG
Organism: Niveibacterium umoris; assembly: GCF_014197015.1. NCBI lineage: Bacteria > Pseudomonadati > Pseudomonadota > Betaproteobacteria > Rhodocyclales > Rhodocyclaceae > Niveibacterium > Niveibacterium umoris. The sequence goes on along the minus strand of NZ_JACIET010000001.1, from coordinate 2,422,883 downwards.
ACTTCCAGCTTGCCGGCGTAGGTCGTCTTGATGCTGAAGTTGAGCGTGCCGGTCGCCGAGTTGAAGTTGGTCAGATCGTCCGGGTTGGAGAGTTGCAGGAAGAAGCCCCAGCCCCAGCTCTTCGGTACCGGCGTGATCTCAAGCGCGGTGCTGCCCTCTGCTGCACCGGCGGAGACCAGCGCGCCCACTGCGGTGGCCGGGTTGTCCCAGGCCTGCCAGACGGTGAGCGGTGTATTGGGGCCGGCCGGGACGGCTGCACCGTTGGGCACCGTGTCGGCAAACAGCGTGTAGGTGTTTGCCGTGATGCGCGGGTTGGAAGCGGCCGCGATGAAGTGCACCGCATCTGCCAGGGTGTAGCTGGCGGTCTCGCGCTGGTTCGCCGGATACAGGTCGTAGATCACATACTTGGCGAGGCGATTCACGTCGAACAAGCCCCAGCCGTCGTCGCCGCCCTTCCAGGGTTCATCGAACGCCTCGAAGGTGAAGATCGCCTTCGGGCCATTTGTCCAGGTCGCCATGCGGTCGAAGTACATCTTCTGGTTTACCGGATGGGCGCGCTGCGTTTCGTTTCCGGTCGTTGCACTCTTCCAGCCGGTTTCGCCGATCACGATCGGCATGCTGGGCTGTTTGCTCGCCACATAGGTCGCGACGGCGTCATAGTCCTTCTTTGCCTTCGCCAGCGCCGCATCCATCATCGCTGCTGCGCGCTGATCTGCGGGCACGCTGGCCTGTTGCCAGTCCCACAGGCCCCACGGCGTGTCGGCGAGCGGATAGGTGTGCATCGAGACATAGTCGACGACGCTCAGCACCTTGTCGGTGTCGTACTTCTTCTGGTCATTGGCGAAGAAAGCCCAGTTGTCGTCGGTCGTCACCGGCTGTGTGATGCGCGCACGCACCGCCGAGATGTAGGCGGCCATGTCGGCGGGCGGCACCTGCAGGCCTGACCAGTCGACCATCGTCTCGTTGCCGACGCTCACGCCCAGCACGATGTCCTTGTACGTGTTGGCAAGCGCAACGCCGCGCTCGATTTCGGCCTGGTTGGCGGCGTCCTGCGTCGCCTTCGGGCCACTGATCCAGATGCCCAGCTGCACCTTGATGTCGAGGTTGTTGTCCTTGATGACCTGCAAGGTCTTGAGTGCGTGCTCGTCCGAACTGTCGAACAGCCGGATCAGGCGGAAATTGCCCTGCACCAGCAGTTGCAGGTCTTGCAGGATGTCGGCCGAACTCGGCACGGTCGAACGGTCGGCGCCGCGATAGCCCGAGTACGACACCGCCTTGCGCGTGCTGAATTCAGCACTCAGCGGACGCAGTTGCGATGCGCAGCATGGCGCGGGTGGTCTCGGGGTCTCGGTCCAGCCGTTTCCGCCGCATGCCGTCAGCAGCATGCTGGCCGTCACGGCGAGCATGCCAATCAAACTTCTTCTTTTGTGGTCGAACGCAAACACCTTTGTCTCCTTCTCGCTTCAATCTCGCGCAATTGCGCCGTGGCCGCACATTGATTTGCGACTTGAGCTTGAGGTTAGGGGCGCCGGTGGGCGCAAGCCATGACCCGGATTGCTAATCGGCGGGCCTGTTGTGGCGGTCCCGCGGGCAGGCGGAACGGCCGGTGGTTCGCAACATCGCGGCGTCGCGGTGTCGAGCGGCGGTATGGGTGACGGCAGGCTGCCTGGCAGGGCGCCTCGCATCGACGGACTCGCTGCCGGAAATGCGCAATCCGGGTCATGGAGCCGCATGTTGTCGCCAACCTAGTATGGCCGCCGGGCAATCAAACGCTCAGGTGCCGACAGATCGCAGCGAAACCTGCGGTCGCCGGACACCACCACCCGGAAAACAACTAGACCACATCACTGCGTGTTTGGAGACAAGCGATGAACCTGAATCACAAGCGATTTGCGCTTTCTGCGCTGAGCCTTGCCCTGTCAGCGATACTCACCGGATGCGGCGGCAGCGATAGTCCCGCCGTGACGACAGCGGCAAAGGATACGACCCCACCTTCGGTGACGATCAGCAGCAGCGCATCGGGACAGGTGGCGAAGGGGGACGTTACCTTCACATTCACCTTCAGCGAAGATGTGGGGACGAGCTTCACCGCTGACGATATCGTGGTCACCGGTGGATCTGTCGGCGCCTTCACCCGCGTGAGCGGCACGTCCGCCACCCTGGTCGTTACGCCGGCGAGTGCTTCTGCCGGCACGATCAACGTCGGCGTAGCCGCCGGCAAGTTCGTCGACCTGGCCAGCAACGCGAACACCGCAGCTGCCGCGGTCTCGCAGGATTTCAGCATTCCGGTTGCCGTGGAAAGCGGCAACACCGGCAAGTGCACCGCTGCGCCCTGTGTTGGTTTCGAGGGCGCCAACGTCGGTCTCAACGCATTCGAGGGGCTCGGTTCCGCGACGGTGGAAAATGACCCGGTCGATGCCACCAACAAGGTGGCAAAGCTGGTCAAGGTCGCAGCGGGACAACCCTGGGCGGGGGCAACGGTCTATACCGATGCAGCCACCAAGTCGGTAGCGCCGATCGGCTTCAGCGCGACGAACAAGACGGTTACCTTGCGGGTCTACTCCCCGGCAGCGGGCGACACGATCATGCTCAAGGTGGAAACCGGGCCGGGCGCGGGAGGCATGGAGGCCCAGGCCAAGACGACCAAGGTCAATGCCTGGGAGACGCTCACGTTCGACTACACCACGCCCACCAATGGTGTGCCGTATGACTTCACGAAGACGTACAACACGATCAGCATCTTCCCGGCGTTCATGGCGTCGGTGAGCGCAGACAAGGCGTATTACTTCGACGAGCTGAACTATCCCGCCGCCGCAGCGGGTGGCGGCGGTTCGGGCGGCGGTTCCGGCAGCGGCCTGGTCACGCTGGCCAACGGCGTCTATGCGAGCAACTACACCGACAAACCGACACCATGGAAATCAGTCGAAGGCGGCGATGCGGGGCGTTACATCGATACCGGGGTCACAACGCAAGACTGGTGGAGCGGCCTGGCTGCCGGTGACGCGACACCCAGCTTCTACTTCGGCTATGGCGTCAACGTAGCGGCCAAACCCTGGGGGTTCGGGGCCTTCGTCAAGGCGCCCGGTAACGGCGTGGCGAACGTGGCGAGCTACGCCAATCTGAAGGTCGCCGTCTGGGGCAACGACCAACTCATCAATGCTCACCCGACCTTCACCGTGATTCTCAAAGGCGGCGCAGCCAACGGATGTACGCCTGAGCTCGAGGGCGCGATTGCGCCTTCTGCGATTGGTGTGCAGAGCTACACCTTGCCGTTGAGCGGTTTCACCTTGAAGACGGCATGTACGTACACCACCGCTGCACAGGCGCTGGCCGCTGGCGTTGCCGAGGTGCACATCCAGGTGCTCGGCAGCAACCTGCAGTACACCGCCGGTGGTGACGGAAGCGGTAACTACCCGAACGGCCTGAACATCGGCCCGATTTCGTTCAATTGATCTGAGCAGTTGGTAGCCACCCGTCAATGTGCGCTTTGCATGCATGGCGGGTGGCTCATTTCCTTCGGGGCATGAGAGGGGTGCAGCAGGCCGGGCCGGCAATCCGGACGGAACGGCTCTACCCCGAACGCTTTGGCGTGCCATGCGGTTTGCCGTGAATGGCGCTTTTGCGTTACGCGCATTTGCTTGAGCGCATGGCCTACGCGCGCATGTGTGCGTTGGTTTGCGACCAAGGAACGTTGCGGCTGATGCGCCTCGTACGCGCAAATCGCCATCTGGCTGATGCCCTGGGGATGTTTCGCCGCTGATGCTAGGCAAGCGTGTGGGCTGGAATCGGCCGGCACGACCCGCGCGCAGTTTGAATCAGCGTGGTTTGTAGTGGGGCAAGAAATGGCTGGACGCAAGCGCATTGGTTTTCTCATCAATCATCTCGGTTGGGAAGGCCACTATACGAACCGCCTCTGGCGCTGTGCAGTTGCGCACTGCCGACGCCGGGGCTTCGATCTGATGGTATTCACCGGCCCGCAAGACGTTAGTGATTATGTTTCTGTAAGGGTGCAGTCCGCGCTTTTTCGCCTGATCGACGAGCGCCGTATCGACGGCTTGGTGCTCAACCCGGGCCTCAAGTACTTCAATGGCGGCCACGCCTTCTCTGAGCACCCGCGAGACTTTGGCCGGATCCCCATGGTGTCGATCGCGGAAACGCTCCCTGGGGTGCCGTCGGTGCTTGTGGACAATGCGACCGGAATGCGAGAGTTGGTCGAGCATCTCATCCTTCATCACGGTCATCGCCGCCAGGCGTTCATCTGCGGTCCATCCAATTCCGAAGACGGTTCGATCCGATATGCAGCCTGGCTACAGACCCTGCGTGCTCACGGCATCGAGCCTGACCCGGAACTGGTGCTCGCCGGGAACTTCGTTTCGGTTCATGAGCCGCATCATCTGGTGGAGGCTTGGCGGACAGGGCGTAAGTTCGACGCGGTGGTCGCCGCCAGCGACTTGATGGCAACCCAGATCGTGGCTGTACTGGGTGCGGCGGGCATTCGCGTGCCGGAGGATGTGGCCGTGGTCGGCTTCGACGGTGATCCGGGCAACCGGTACGCCGATCCGCCGCTGAGTTCCGTCCTGCAGCCCATTCGTGCCCAAGCCGAGACGGCAATTGACCTGCTTGCAGACATGTGGCGGGGGGGCAAGCCGGCACCTGTGACGACGCTGCCGAGCACGATGCAGATACGCGCTTCGTGCGGCTGCTGTCGGACATCCTGGTCAGTCGATCCGGCCTTGCGCAGCAGCTTGATTGACGCGGCGAACAAGCCCGAGTCGTTTGCCAATGCGGTGAGCGAACTCATCGGCTCGGGCGAGGATGCGGCGGACCGTGCTTTTGACATCTGGTCCGCAATGGAAGCCGACGCTGGGGACCAGATGGGTTCGCTTGCGCGTTTGCGTCCAGAGCAACTGCACGCGGTACGCAGTGAACTGTTCTACCGCACGGTCAGCGAATCGAAGTCGCCGCATCGGGCTGCGCCGGTGCACCCCGGATCGGATTGGTCCGCAGTGCTGGATGCGCTGCGAGTGTCAAGCCTGTCTTCGCTGCCCGGATTCATGGCGAAGCATCTTCCTTCGTTGGGAGTCGGCAAGTATTGCCTGTCCGTGTTCCCGAACCTTGTCGGGCTGGCTGCACAGGCCGGCCACGCGGGTTTCTCGCAGATTGATGTGAGCGAGGCCGCCTTGGGGATCGAGGGTGGCGTGAACTCCGATACGCAGTTTGCGCCGGCGGCCATGTACCCACAAAGGGCGTCCGGTGTCGATCCCACGCCCTTCGATGCCGCGTTGATTGCACCCGATGCATGGTTTGACTTACTCGAAGAATCGACATTGCTCGTTTTGCCGGTAGCGTCCCGCTCTACCTGGCATGGGCTGTTGGCCATCGAGTTGCACCCCGGGCAGGAGGGCATGCTGGTGCAATTGCAGGCCGCGCTTGCTTTGGTTTGCGAGCGGGAGAGTGAGCTTGGTCGCGCTGTCCGCAAGCATCTCGCCGAGTGGGGTCGCACAACCGCCGTGGCGGAGCGATCCCGCACCATTGCCACGCTGGTCCGCGGGGTCGCCCACGAGATCAACACACCGCTCGGTGTCAGCGTGACCGTTGCTTCGGTATTACGTTCGGAACTGCTCGGCTTGGAAGACAAATACCAGACAAGTCAATTGACGCGGAGAGCTGTCCTGGACTTCCTTTCGACGAGCAAGGAGGCGCTTGAGCATCTTGATCGCAATCTGAACCGCGTCGCGAAACTGGTGGAGACCTTCAAGAAGGTGTCCATTACCCAGTATGGTGATCAAAGGGTTGAATTCGATCTGGTGGGGGAACTTGCTGCGGTACTGCAGTTCTTCAAGGTCGAACTGGATGCCAGATTCATCCACGCCAGGATCGAAGCGGTACGTCCCATGTGGATGCGCGCACACGTTTCCGTCGTTCAGGAAATCGTTACCGACCTTGTTCAGAACGCGCTGGATCACGCCTTTCCGCCGGGCATGCAGACCGAGCCGCGCATCGTCATCTCGGCAGAGCTGTTGGACGGCGCGTCGACGGCACGGATTCGGGTTGCAGACAATGGCGCCGGGATTTCGGCCGATATGCGCGGACGGGTATTCGACCCGTTCTTTACGACGCGGCGGATGACGGGGAATGTAGGCTTGGGCTTATCCATCGTCAGCAATCTGGTCGCCGAGGGTTTGGGTGGCATCGTCGAGTGCCTCCCTAACCCCGGTGGTGGCACCGCATTCGAGATTCGCTTCCCGGTCAAACACGGCTCGTGCAGCTGACGCCCGGCAGGGGTGAAGGCTTGTGTGGCGCTGGACTCACCTGTGCGGCGGGTGTCGTCGATCTGTCGTGCGCGTTTCGCCTGCTTCGGCGCCCCGTAGCGCCTTGCGGCGAGCCTTTTCCTCGTAGAGGTAAGCGTCGGCCTGGCTGATGACGGTTTCCAGCAGCGTCGCCGCGTTCTCGGGTATTTCGTAGAAACCGATGCTGCATCCCAATGGATAGGGCTTGCCACTGCATGCGTTGAAGGTGTCGAACATCTTGTAGATGCGGTTGCGGATTCTTTCCATTGCAAACGTCGGGCACTCAACCCCGAGGATGACGAACTCGTCGCCGCCCATTCGGCTGACGATGTCGCCCGTTCGAAATGCCTTGGCCAGAATCTGTGCCGCCATGCGGATCGCGAAATCACCTTCCTTGTGGCCGAAGGTGTCGTTGATGTACTTCAATCGGTCGAGGTCGGCGAAGAAGACAATGAGTGGTCGCCCCTCGTCTGAAGTCATGACGGACCGGGCTTGGTTGAAGAAACCGCGGCGATTGTAAAGCCCGGTCAGTTCGTCGCGTTCGGCAAGATCGGCGAGCCGCCTGTTGTTCAACGAGGCGTTTTCCAGATCGTTGCGCAGCAGGTCCCGCGCGCGCGCCAGCTCAGCTGCGACCAAGGCACCGCACAAGGTCGCGGATATCTCTTCAATGATGGTCTCCAGCCGTGTGGTCGGAGGCGAAGTGATGTCCAAGGCTAGATAACCGAAGTGGTGATTGAGCTGACACACCGGAAACAGGCCCATCACCTCGAAATCGCTGCCGTGAAACAACTCGCCCGGCACCAGGTGTGTAGCCGGGAACGATGGGGCGCTGCCCGAGTTCTGGCGGGCACCATCCACGACCGAGAAGATCAGGTGGGCACTCGCGGGCGGTTCGCTATGGCGGATATCTCCGAATGACACTGGCGAGTCATACAGGCCGACATGGCAACTGCGCAATCCCAGACGCGCAATCGCACCTTCAATCAGATTCAGCGTTTGTTCGAGTTCAAAGCTGGATACGCGCGCGCGCAACTGGCCGATGAACTGGGTGTCCGAGAATTTCGAGGCGAAGGTGATCCGCACCTGATCGAGCGCATAGGCATTGGAAATCAGTATCTGCCCGTGTTGCAGGCGTTCCCCGAAGCGTTGCAGTTCCTGCCGCGACAGCGTGCCTTCCTCAAACAGGCGTCGGTGCATCACGAACAGCAGCGCTTGCAACGGGCTCAAATCGCCGTACTGCGTCAGACAGTTCGCCGCGACTTCACTGACGCAATCTTCGAAGGCTTTGGCGTCGTCTTCAAAGAGCGTCGCGTTCAGGCGGGCGAGGTGGTTGCGATAGGCCGATCGTTGTTCGTCCTGCACTGCGGCTGCGTTCAACAGGTCGGCGATCGGGACAGTCTCGCCATCGCGCGACACCGCCAGGGTCGATGTTCCGGCCGGGGCGCTGCGCTCGCCAAGGCAGCCGCATGTCTGGCGAAGAACCAAGCGCGTCGGAACCGTGTAGGTTTCACTCACCGTTTCGCCTCGCAGACGGGCCAGCAGAACCTCTATCGCCAGTTCCGCCTGCTCCTGCATCGGCTGGCGCACGGTGCTCAAGGGCGGGCCGCTGTGGTGAAGTGAGAGCAGGTCGTCAAACCCGACGACGGCCAAGTCTTCTGGGATGCGCAAGCCGCGTTCTGCGGCCACGGACATGGAGGCAAGCGCCATTTCGTCGTTGGCCGCCACCAGGGCATCGAAGGGGATGCGGCGCTCAAGCAGGGTCTCCATTGCGATGCGTCCGTGGTAGTGATCGAACTGCCCGTCGACAACGAGGCTCTCGTCAATCGCCAAGCCTGCCGCGTGCATGCATTCCTGGAATACCTCAAATCGCGCGATGGCGTCCGGGTTGCTCTCTCGCCCCCGCATGAACGCGATCCGGTTGTAGCCGTGGTCTGCTATCAGATGGTTGATGAGCGCGCGGAAGCCGGTAGCGTTATCGGGCACGATCGTCGGCGCCCAAGGTAATCGCAACCCGATGCTGACCATCGGGATATGCGCACACCGCGCCAGCGCCGCGAGGGTTGCGTCATGGCTGCCTGCCGACATGAAGGACGATGTGACCGACACCAGACCGTCGATGTGCGGGGTATCGGCGAAGTTCAGAAGCTGGTTGTACTGGCGCTCGAAGGCGGATTCCGCATCGATGATTCGCACGGGCAAGAACAGGAGCTTGAGGCCGTGCTCTTCCGCCTTGGCACGAAACCCGGCGATCACCGGGACATTGAAGAAACCGTCGATCTCGTTGATCAATATCCCGATGCGGGGTTTGCGCAGTGAGCGATTCACCTTGTTTCTCTGCAATTGTGTCCGATGCAAGCAACCGGTTTGGGGCGCATACCGAATCGCGCAGAAGTATAGGCGTGGAGGGTGCTTCAACTTGCACCTGGTCACCAGGGTGCTCTGTTGTCGGTTCGCTCAGACGTTCGGCACTACGCGTTTCGAGGTGAAGGCCTGCGCCGCACGGTGCGGTTGTAACCGCACCGGCTGCTCGCATTTGGTCTCTTCGTCCGCGCGGCTGCACCGCCCCAGAAAAGAGTATGCGCTGGCATGTCCCTGAAGGCCGACGGCGCAAGATCATCGGCACGCAAGTCAGCAATCTCGATCATGTGCCGCGCGGTGCCTGAAGCCGTATACAGGGCAAGGCTCCCTTTCATGCGAATGGGGGAGGCGATAACCATGCCGACATTCGGCGCGAGAGGAGAGAACACGTGTTTGCGGGGCGTTCACCAGGGGTCGGCTTGGCAAGGTTCGAGCACATCAGGCTGAGAGGAAAGATCATGGCCGCGATTGCCATGATGGTTGTCGGCTTCGTTGTGCTCGGCGTGTTTGCAAGCAGACAGATCGCGACGGTCAATGCGGCCACCGCGGAACTCGCAAACGTCTGGTTGCCGGGCGTGAAGCAACTCGGCGCGCTGGGAGGCGACGCGGCCCAGTTCCGCGCGGCCGAACTGCAGTACGTGCTCGCGGACGACGCACCGGAGCGCAAGCGCCTTGCGGCGAGCCTGCGCGACACTACCCGGCGTATGGCGCTTCGACAGGAGGCTGCGCGTGCATTTGCGCGCACCGATGAACAACGCAAGGCGCTCGATGATTTTGCGGGTCACTGGGTGGCGTTTGTCGCGGAACATGAAAAGGCCATGGTCCTTGTCGAGCAGAACGACCCGGAAACGGCCCGAGATCTTCTGAAGGGCGAGGCACAGCGACGCTACGATCTGGCGGCTGCCGCACTGGCACGTTTCGCCACGCTGGGCGAGCAGGGCGCTTCTGCCGCGACCCTGGAAGCTGACCGTGTCTCGCGACGAGCGGGGCTGTTGATGGGCGTGGTGGGCCTGCTGACCGCCGCGACGGGGTTGGCATGCGCCGCGTTGCTGGCGAGCCGGATTGTTACCCCACTGCGGAATGCCATACAGCATGCGGAACGGATTGCCGGCGGCCAGCTGGACACCCCGATCGCAACGAAAGGCACCGATGAAACCGGTGACCTCTTGGCCGCGCTGGAACGCATGCGCGGCAATCTCTCGGGCACGGTGTCCTGTGTGCGAGACAGTGCTGAGCAGGTCGCGGTGGCGGCACGCGCGCTTTCGGTTTCCACCGAGAGTGTCGCGAGGGCATCGTCTGCGCAGAACTGCATTGCGACGGCCACAAGTGAGCGCGTTTCGCAGATGCTCTTCTCGCTGCAAGGGATGCTGGCGTCGTCGGAATCGGTAAGCGAGATTTCGGACCAGGCGTTGCTCAAGACACGCGAAGGCAATGGTCAGGTTGATGCGCTCGTGGGTGAGGTGACCGCAGCGGACGCCGCGATGAATGCCATTGCGGACTCGGTCCGGACTTTCGTCGAGAGTACCCACGCCATCAGCCAGACGACGGTGACCGTGCGTGAGCTTGCCGAACAGACCAACCTGCTTGCGCTCAATGCCGCGATCGAGGCAGCGCGAGCTGGCGAACAGGGGCGTGGTTTTGCCGTGGTCGCCGATGAAGTCCGCAAGCTTGCTGAGAAGTCACGCCGGGCCGCCGCAGAGATCAACGCGATGACGGAAACGCTCTCTGCGCAGTCGGACGTCGTGGATGCCTCGGTTGCACGGGGGCTCGCTGCCCTGTCGAGCAGTCACGCGTATGTGAATGGTGTTCGGGAGGTGCTTTTCGATGCGACCGCATCGGTAGAGGCGGCCGCGAGCGGTGTTTCCGGCATTCGTGCTGCGACCGAAGCGCAGCATGTCTCCTCTGCCGCGGTGGGTGCGGATGTCGCGCAGATCGCCGCGGTTGCCGAGCAGAACGAGCAGACGGTGGTTTCGACCGCTGACCAGGCAAGAGGGCTGGCCGAGCTGGCGCGGGCGCTTGAGCAGTCGGTCGGTCGTTTCGTTCTCGTGCGGTAATTACCGTTGCGGCGCCGCGTGCAAGTTCGCGCAAGCATCTGCGCAGTGGGCCGCGTGCTGATTCGCCCCGCCGGAGCCATCGCCGCTGCGGATGGGCCAAGGCGATGGTGCGCTCGCCCGATCCGGCGATGAGCGCGCCCTCGCCGATCATCGGTCTGCAACTGTGGACACTGCGCGCGCAGTTGGCGAGCGATTTCGAGCGAACGCTCGAAACGGTTGCCGGGATGGGCTATCGCGCCGTCGAGTTCGCAGGGTTCCATGGTCATTCCGCGCTGCAAATACAATCAGTGTTGCGCGACACGGGGCTCTCTGCGGTGTCGGCGCACGTACCTTTCGATGCGCTGGACAGGCGATGGGCCGACACCGTCGAGGAGGCTCACAGGCTTGGTGTGCAGCAACTGGTGGTCGCTCGTATCGACACCCGGAGGGCGCTTGAGCGGCGCTACTGGGAAGAAGTCGCGCAGCGCCTGAATCGCGCGGGCGAAGTGTGCAGGGCGGCGGGTTTGTCGTTCGCCTTTCACAACCATCTTGCGGAGTTCGGGCGTATCCCGGGAACACGTCAGCGGCCCTGCGACATCCTGTTGTCGATGACTGATCCTGCTCTGGTGAGCATGCAGCTGGATGTGGGCTGGTGTGTCGCCGCGGGCGCCGCCCCGGGGGGTTTTCTGCGGCGCTATGCGGGCCGGATTTCTTCGGTACACCTGAAGGATCTGACCCGCCTGCCCCAGTGGGACCTGCCGATGCCTGCCAACCAGGCAAGCGAGGCTTTTCACGTTGATGTTGCAGACGTTGGCGCCGGCCTCATCAGTTGGCCGACGCTGGTTCCGTTGTGCCGAGCGGCGGGCGCTCTCCATGCCTTCGTCGAGCACGACATGGCGGCCGACCCGATCGAGTCTGCGCGCCGCAGCATCGGTTATCTGAAGAGGCAGGGCTTCGCTGTTTGAGCGCCTGGCCATTCCGCACACGTTGTTGAGCCGGGATGGCGATGCGCGCCGTCCGCGGCTACTTCAGCGTGACGCGATTGCGCGCGCCAACGCCACCAGTCCGGGTTCGCCTACGCCCAGTCGCAGGCCGGGCGGGAGCGGCTCGAGGTACCAGCAGACGGGGTACGACAGGCTTTGTCCGACGTCCAGTTCTACATACGGCCCGTGGTTCTCCAGCTCGATGTACAGCGCTTCGTCATGACCCCAAAGCTCGACGGCTCCCTGCCCGGGTGCCAGCGAAGCGAAGGGCGTCACGGGAAAGGTCTTGACGAACAGCATGCGCGATTGGCTGGCGACATGGGCCAGCCAGCCTTCGCGGCCCAGCTCGAATAACTTGCGACCTTTTTCCAGCACTGCTGGCGCGAAGGGGTACCAGCAGATGCCGTCCTGTTTGATCGCCGGATGCAGGTCGTTGGGTGGCAGGCCGCGGGCAGACTGGAAGGGGAAGAAACTCAACCCGCCGGGTGTGCGTGTGACTTCCCAGGGGGCAACGTGCATGGGCGTGTTGCCCCGGTTGACGATGCGGTATTCGATCTCGATCCGCCGGGCGGCCGGGTTGGGCCGGAAACGTTTGATGAACTGCAGACCACATGGGTCGTTGCCACTCTCCAGCAGCAGGGTCTCGCCTTCGGTACGGGCGGCATACGGCTGGTTGTCGAGCGCCGCGCGTGGTGGCCAGTTCCATGTCGTCTGAGGCGAGTCCCACAGGGTGGAACCGTAATTCTCCGGATGCACCGATGCAGGGGTCAGTACTTCTTGTCCGCTGCGGGAGAACGACACGATCCGGCCGCCCTTTGCGATGTCGACGCCGAGGGCCAGATCATCAGCGACGAGCCAGCACGGTTCGTCGGCGGCCTGGATGCTTGGGTTTGCGTTACCAGATGGCAGGGGCATCTTTGTTTGTTCAAAGGAGTAGGGGTTAGCGCCTGCATCGCTGGCCGGTTGGGTGCCGATCGATCATGCCGGGCGTGTTTCCGACATCACTCAGAGGGCGAGCAGACAGAAATGAAAGCGCTTTCGTATTGTAGGCATCGTTCCGGTCGGTCGTCATCTCACGATCATCGGGCCTCACCGACGCTTGCAGACCACTCTTTGACGGCATTGTGGCAAAGGATTACTGGATTTGCGTGTGATGCCGCCGTTTCAGCAAGACGGATCATTTGCTAGGAGCTTAATCTCTGGTCTGATGGAAGCGCTTTCATTTTCGAGCTTTTCCTCGCGAGGGCTGCTGGTGGCCAACGCTTGTGTGGCTCGCGACTTCATTTCTGGCAATCAGAGCAAACATGAGTACCTCAAGCGGCAGTTTTGTCACCCTGAACGGTCGGCGTTACTACGAAATTCGCGGCTACGACGAAATGCCGCCCTTCTTCATGACCATGGTGTCGGCGAGCGACCTGTGGCTGTTCATCTCGTCGCATGGCGGCCTCACAGCCGGGCGCAGCGCCCCAGAGCAGGCGCTGTTCCCCTACAACACCTCCGATGTCCTGCACCGCAGCGGCCTGCACACCGGCAGCCGCACCTGGATTCGTGTCGGTGAAGGCGATGCAGCCCGTGAGTGGGAGCCATTCAACCTCGAGCAGCGCGGGCGCTACCGTCTGGAGCGCAGCCTGCTCAAGGACGAGCTGGGCATGCGCATCATGTTCTGCGAGACCAACCACGACCTGGGCCTGCGCTTCAGCTACACCTGGACCAGCGCCGGGGCGTTCGGCATCGTGCGCGAATCCGACCTGTCATCGCTTGGGCAGGCCGTAGATCTGGAACTGGTCGATGGTGTACTGAACCTGCTGCCGGCGGATACCCCGCGTGCGCTGCAAAGCCGCGCGAGCAACCTGATCGACGCCTACAAGTGGAGCGAGCGCGACCCGAGCGGCCTCGCGACGTATTCCTTGTACGCACGCATCAGCGATCGCGCCGAGCCGGCAGAATCCTTGCGTGCCACCGCTGTATATGCGGTGGGTCTTGAAGGGGCCGCGATCTACCTCGCCGCGAGCGACTTCGATGCGCTGCGCAATCGGACCAGCAAAGGGCCGGTGCCGCTGCGCCGCGGTGTGGCTGGGGCCTTCCTGCTGCATACCCGGTTGACGGTGGCGGCGGATGCGTCGCGGCAATGGCGCATTGTTCTTGATTCACCGCTGACCCAGCGTGAGGTCGTCGAACGCTGCGCCGCCTTGCATGCGCCGGTCGCTCTCGCCGCCAAGCTTGACGCCGCACAAGAGGCCGATGAAGCGGCGCTACGTCGGCTTCTGGCTTCATCCGACGCCTTCCAGGCGGTCGCCGACGAGCGGATCGCTTGCCACCATGTCGCGAACACCTTGTTCAATGTGATGCGCGGCGGCGTGTTCGACGACCACTACCGGATCGATCGCGACGATTACCTCCAAAACCTGCGTTTGCGCAATCGCGTGGTCTGGGCGCGGCACGCCGACTGGATGCTCGCCCTGCCTGCGAGCATGACGCTTCCGCAGCTGGCTCAAGCGATCGGTGGGCGTGGCGATCCGCAATTGCGCCGTCTCGCGATGGAGTATCTGCCACTGGTCTTCGGGCGGCGACATGGGGATCCGAGCCGCCCGTGGAACCACTTCACCATTCGTGGGCGCAATGCCGATGGTCGCCTGAGCCGCGCCTACCAGGGCAACTGGCGCGACATCTTCCAGAACTGGGAGGCGCTCCTGCTGTCCTTTCCCGGCTTTGTCACCGGCGTTATCGCCAAGTTCGTCAATGCCTCAACCCTGGACGGCTACAACCCCTACCGGATCTCGGAAGACGGCGTTGACTGGGAGGTCGAGGATCCGGAAGACCCGTGGGCCAATATCGGGTACTGGGGCGATCACCAGCTCATTTACCTGCTGCGCTTGCTCGAACTGTGCGATCGCCACGACCCCGCGGCGCTGCGGGCCTTGCTGACCGACCCGGTCTTCAGTTATGCCAACGTGCCCTACCGGATTGCCGGTTTCGATGCGCTGCTGGCCGACCCGAAGCACACGGTGAGTTTCTCCACCGCTGACGAGGCGCTGATTTCGCAACGGTGCAGTGCGCTTGGGAGCGACGGGCGGCTCGTACTGGACGAGAGCGGCGAGGTCCGTCTGGTCACGCTGGCGGAGAAACTCCTGGTGCCACTGCTCGCGAAACTCGGCAATCTGGTGCCGGGCGGCGGCATCTGGCTCAACACCCAGCGCCCCGAATGGAACGACGCCAACAACGCCCTGGTTGGCGCCGGTCTGTCGATGGTCACGCTCTACCACGCGCGGCGGTATGTCGACTTCCTGATCCGCCTGTTTGAGACGACACCGGGCGCCTTCGTGCTGAGCGCCGAACTTGAGGATTGGCTGCGGGATACACGTGCGGCCTTCGAGCAGTTCGGGCCGGACAGTATGCGCGGCGACGCCGGACGCACCCGCCTGTTCGAGGCCCTTGGTCGTGCCGCCGCGCACTACCGCGAGCGGGTCTATGCGCAGCCGCGGACAGGTGCCTTCCGCATGGTGGCCGGCGCCGACATTCTGCGTAGCCTGAAGGCGGCATGTCCGGTACTCGACGGCTCGATTGCGCAGAACCGGCAGGGCGATGGCCTGTACCACGCCTACAACCTGATGATCTCCGGACAGGACGGTGTTCGGGTAGATCACCTCTATCCGATGCTGGAGGGGCAGGTTGCCGTGCTCTCGTCCGGTGCGCTGACGGCTAGCGAGTCAGCGGACCTGCTCGATGTGCTGTTCGCGTCTGCAATCTATCGCGAAGATCAGCGGAGCTTCATGCTCTACCCGGACAGACAACTCCCCGGTTTTCTGGCCAAGAACCAGGTGCCGGCTGCGCGGGTCGCCCAGATCGCGCTGTTGCGAGCAATGGCGGCCAGGGGGGACGTCTCGATCATCGAGCCGGATCGCACCGGCGCGTTCCGTTTCGCGGCCACGTTCGCCAATGCCGGTGAGCTCGCCCCGGTCCTTGAACGGCGTGGCCGGGAATATGGCGAATACACGCCCGAAACGCATGCACAGACCCTCGCCCTGTATGAAGAGGTATTCCAGCATCACCGCTTCACCGGGCGCTCCGGAACCATGTTCGGCTTCGAGGGCTTGGGCTGCATTTACTGGCACATGGTCTCCAAGCTCCTGCTGGGCGTGCAGGAATGCTTCTTCGCTGCGGTCGAGCGCGGCGAGGCAGGTGCCGTCATCCGACGCCTTGGCGAGCACTACTACCGTGTTCGTGAAGGACTCGGGTTCAACAAGACGCCGGCGGAATACGGCGCCTTCCCGTGCGACCCTTACTCGCACACGCCGGGGCATAGCGGCGCGCAACAGCCGGGGATGACCGGGCAAGTCAAGGAGGAGGTCATCGCGCGTTTCGGCGAACTGGGTGTGCTGGTTCGCGAGGGGCAGATCAGAATCGTTCCGCGACTGCTGATGGCGGCGGAGTTCAACGCGACAGAGCGCAGCTTCAGTTACCTCGACGTGCGTGGTTGCCAGCAGAACCTGCCCCTCGCTGCTGGGGAACTCGCGTTCACGCTTGCGCAGGTGCCGTTCGTGTTCCGCCTTGGCACCCCATCCGCAGGCCCGGTCGAGATCACCGTCGTCGAAGCATCGGGAGCACGGGTGCGCATGGCGGGAGACTCCCTTTCTCGCGAAGCATCCCAGAGCATCTTCTGGCGGCGGGGCGAGGTGGCCAGCGTGGTGTGCACGATCCCCGGCGGGTTGCTCTTTGAGGGCGTTCCGGCGAGCGCTTGACGCGGTTTGCGTGTCTCGGGCGAATGGGCGTGGCGGACGATCACGATCGACGCGACCACCCCGTCACGTTTGACGGCTCAAGCCCAGTCGCCGACGTGCGTAGCCATCCGCTAAAGAACCGCCAAGGGCGCGATGGACGCGGATGCGTAGTTGCTCTGTGAAGCCCGAGGCGTGCCATGGAGATTGCTAGCCGGGCAAAGCAAGCGCTCCGGGCGAATCCGAATCTCGAAACGCTATCGGGCTGCGCTGGTGCAGACCTGCTGCTCTCTGATACAGGTTCGCTCCTCGGTGGAGGTCCTCAAAGATCGAAGTTGGTCGCCACAAACCGGCCATCTTGCACGAACCAAGGCGGATCAATTCGGCAAAGCCCTCAACGACAGGTAATGGCCGAGGCGAGGCGCAAGCGGGTTCAATCGGGCGGCGCAACCCGATCGGCCAGATAGAGCTATGGCGCGGAAGCCCGCACGGATGCTCTGGGACTGTTTGCGCCTTGCCTTTATTGGAACAAACCAATGTCGGCGTGCCCTACCAAAGGCGCAACCGTGCCAATGAAGGTGCAAAAGACGAAAACCAAGAGGGCGGGACGCTATACGAATGGAAATTCCAGCGTCCTTGTCTGGTGCATGAAGATGCACCAGACAGGGGCCAGTTGATCATCGTCATGAGCGGCAAAGGAATCGGGTCATAGACTGCGCACCAATGCAGTGATTTCTAATGTTGTTTCTGGTGGTCAATCATGCCCTTTGGTGCAGCTGCTTTCTTCTATCGTCAAATGGTTCATCGTACGGATGAACGTCCCGCTGATCAGGCGCCCGCTTTTTCTTCTGAAGCCTGGACGGACTCGGAGCCGGAAACCGTCGTTCTGCAGAGTCGGCGCGATTTTGCTGACGCTGACGAAGCGTTTGACGCGACTGGCTACGCTTGATCGAGTAGCAGTTACTCGGGCGTGACCCGGGGCAATTCGATCGTGATGCAGGTGCCCTTGCCCGGATCGCTGGCAAGGGCGATATCGCCGCCCAGCGCGCCAGTTACGATGTTGTAGACCGCGTGCAGGCCGAGGCCGCTGCCGCCTTGTCCGAGTGCGGTGGTGAAGAACGGATCGAAGACGCGTTCGAGGTTTTCTTCCGAAATGCCGACGCCGTCGTCGCGAATCTGGATTGTCAGGCGGAGTGCGTCTGCATCCGCGTTTATCTGGATGGTGCCGGGCCTGTCTTGCGCGAATGCATGCTGGTAGCAGTTTGCAAGGCAGTGCAGCAACATCTTCTCCCACAGCGCGGGATAACTGTCCACGATGATCGGGCCGGCTGCGCGAACCTCGGTGTGAACGTCATTCCGCTCTGCGCGGATTCGCGCCAGCACCGCGACATCCCGCAGCAAATCCTCTGCGTCGAAGCTGCGACGCTCCGCCTGCTGACGGTCTGCCGCGGTGTCACGGAATCGCACCACGAGATTGGCCGCGCGCTCGAGGTTCCCGACCAGTTGCCGTGCGCTTTGCGCCGCGGTGTCCAGGTATTCGGCGAGTTGCGAGCGTTTGATGCCGTGCTCGAGTCCGCTGCGCAGGCGCACGGTGCGGTCTTCCAGCGCAGACGCAATCACCGTGGCGTTGCCGATAGGGGTGTTGAGTTCGTGGGCAACGCCGACGACCACCTTGCCTAGCCCGGCGAGTTTCTCGGTGCGGATCAGTCGCTGGCGCGTGTGATTCAGCGTTTCCACGGTTTCCTGCAGCAGGCTGTTGCGTTCGGCGAGTTCTTGTGTGCGCCGCTCGACGCGTTGTTCCAGGGTCTCGTTCAGTTCGCGGACTTCGCGCTGTGACGCCTCGAGCGCCGTGATGCGGTCGCCCACTGCGGTGGCCATCGTGTTGAAGGCGGCGGCAAGTTCCGCGTATTCATCGTGGCCGCGGACGCCGACTCGACGTTCGAAGTGACCATCAGCAATCCCTTGCGCGGCGCGCACGAGGCTGCCAAGCCGGCGTGAGAGCCGGAAACCGGTGAGCCAGAAAAAAACCGACGCGAGGAGGAAGCTGATGGCAAGAATCAGGGCGCCGTCATGCAGCAATCCGTTAACCAGGCGCCTGAAGCCGCCGAGGCTGAGTCCGTATTGCAATGTCCCGATTTCGTTCGCCGGCAGCAACAGCGGCTGACGGACATGCAGGATCCCTAGTTTGACCGCGCGACGCACGTCGCCCGATGCTTCCGGTAGCGCGCCGGGCGGCGTATTGCCTGCGCCAATGATGCGATCGCCGCTTGGGCCAAGCACCACAAGGTAGGTGAGTCCCGCCCCCTCGTCGCCTTCTGCGAGGAGCTCCCGCAAATAGTCCTGCAGCAGGTCGAGGCGGCCTTCGCCCGCGTAGGGAGCGATGGTCAGGTTGATCAGGCGTGACATCTGCGCGGTTTGCTGGCGCAAGTCGCGATCGAGTGCTGCCTGGATCAGCCGTGTGGAGTTGACCGCCAGTGCGGTCGCGAAGGCCAGCAGGATTCCAAGGCAAGCCAGCGTCAGCCGCACACCCGACGAGCGCCACCAGCGCACCCGGCGAGGTGCTGTGTGTTGGCGAGACGAGGGATCTTCCGGGGATACACCCATCGGGAATCCTGATCAGGGAACAAGCTGGCTTTGAGGCAGTGTGTTCCCTGACTACGGTCGCGCGGGCGGATTCTTGAGGCGCGCAAATCAAGCGCGCCGCGTCGTGGCGATTATTTCGAACGCGCCGGCTTGTTCTTCTCGGCCTGAGCGATGGCTTCTTCCAGCTTCGGGAGCGGCAGGAAGCCGCCGACGCGCGAGCCGTCCGCGAGGAACATCGTTGGCGTACCGTTGATGCGGAGCTTGCGGCCCAGCGCAACATTCTTGTCGATCGGCGTCGAACACTCCGCGCCTTTGGCGAGTTTTCCGTCGATCATCCAGTCGCGCCAGGTCACTGCGCGATCCTTGGCACACCAGATCGCCTTCGATTTTTCGGTCGAGTCCGGCGAGAGGATGGGGTAGAGGAAGGTGTAGATCGTCACATCCTTGAGCTGCTGGGCTTCGCTGACGAATTTCTTGCAGTAGCCGCAGTTCGGATCTTCAAACGTCACCAGCGTGCGCTTGCCGTTACCGCGCACCGTCTTGATCGCCTGGTCGAGCGGCAGATCGCCGATGTTGACCTTGTTGAGCGCGGCCTGGCGTTCGGATGTGACGTTCACCTTGCGTTTCAGGTCAATCAACTGGCCGTCGAGGATGAACGAGCCCTGATCGTCGGTGTAGACCAGCTCGCCGGAATCCATGACCACCTCGTAAAGGCCGCCGTAATTGGTGCGGGTGATCGACAGCACCGCCTCCTGTCCAACGAATTCGGCGACCGCCTTGCGGATCTCAGCTTCGCCCGCGTACGCGGTCGAGCAGAAGGCGGCGGCGAGGGCCACGGCCGAGAGGGCAAACTTCATCAAAGACTCCAGTGGTTAGATCAGGCCTGCGGCATAGCGCACCAGTGCGCTGCGTACCAAGGGGATGTGATCGGTCAGTTGCATGCCTCGATTGCGCAAGGCAACGAGCAAGGGGTTACGGGGGCGGAAGAGCCGGTTCAATGCGTGCGTCACACCCTGCATCAGTCGGACTTCCTCGTTTCGCGCCCGGGCATAGCGACGCAGCGTTACAAGCTCTCCGCAATCGCGATGCGAGGGCAGCGCACACAGCAGGTCGGCAAGCACGCGCGCATCCTGGAAACCCAGGTTGATGCCATGGCCCGAAAGCGGGTGAATGGCGTGCGCCGCGTCGCCGATCAGCGCGACCCGCGGCGCCACCACCTGCGGCACTTGCATCAGCCTGAGCGGGAATCCTGCGGGCGGTGTCAGCAGGGTCAGCTTGCCGAGGCGGTGCTTGCCGGCAGCAGCCACCTTTTCGCAGAACGCTTCGCCGGGCATCGCAAGAAGATCGCGCGCGTGCGCCTCCGGCGTTGACCACACGATCGAAATTCGGTTCTCGGGCAGCGGCAGCCACGCGAGGATTCCATCGTCCCGAAACCATTGGAATGCCGTATCGCGGTGCGGCAACTCGCAGCCGAAGTTCGCCACCACCCCGAGTTCGCCATAGGCCGTCGTGTGCACCGCAAGCTGTGCCGCCGCGCGCACCCAGGAATCGGCGCCATCGGCGGCGACGATGAGTCGTGCGCGGATCTGCCTGCCGTCTTCGAGCGTCACGGTTGCGGCATCTGCTTCGATACTCAGCGCGGCCGGCCGGGCCGGGCACAGCAGGGTCAGGTTCGGCTGGCGACGCAGGGTCTCCCACAACTCGCAGGCGAGCGGGGAGGCTTCGAGGATCCACGCCAGCGCGTCCAGGCCGGCGTCGTAGGCCGAGAAACCCAGTTCGCCGCCGTCATCGCCAAACACCTGCATCTGCTCGACACGACCGATCCGGTCGTGGTCCAGATGGGGCCAGGCACGGATGCGGTTGAGGAATTCGACGTTGGTCGGGCTGACCGCATAAACGCGGGCATCCCAGCCCTCCGGGCGTCGCGGCGCGCGGGTTTCGAGCATGCCGATGCGCAGCGGACTGGCGGCGAGTGCGCAGGCGAGGCTGCCCCCGGCGAGGCCGGCGCCAACGATCAGTATGTCCAGTTCCATGCGTGCGACCAGCGGAATGTGTGCAAAGCTCGCCATTCTGCCCGAGCCTGAGAAGTGTCGAAAGCTCGGCTGGATTTGAGACAAACAGCAAAATCGGTCGGGTGGCTCCGGCCCTTCCCATCCTAGAATCTGATGGTGCGCCTTATGGGCGCCAAAACGTCTTTTATGAGGGGTGATCAAGCATGAGAAGTGAGCTCAAGCGTCGGATTCTGGTTTCCTGCCTCGCGCTCAGCGGCTTTGCCGCGTGGCCCGCGTTTGCGCAGACCACGCCGGAACTCAAGGCGCTCGAAGAGCAGTTGGCGAAGCAAAAGGCCAAGAATGCGCCGGCCGCCGCAGCCCCGGTCACCCCAGCTCCAGCTGCGCCAGCGCCCGCGCCGGCAGCGGCGAAGCCCGCGACCGGCATCCCGGTGCCGCCGACCGTCCCAGGTTTCTCGGATGTCGGGCCGGTGCCGTTTGCGCCGGTCGACAGTGGCCTGGCCCCGGACTGGTACAAGCGCGGTGTCTTCACCGAGATCCTGGTGCGCGCCTACCAGGACAGCAACGGAGACGGCATCGGCGACATCAAGGGCCTCACGCAACGCCTCGATTACCTGCAATCGCTTGGCATTCATGGCATCTGGCTGATGCCGGTGTTCCAGAGCAGCGACCACGACCACGGTTACGCGGTCGAGAACTACCGCCAGATCGAGCCTGACTACGGCACCCTGGCCGACTTCGACGAGCTGATCGCCGAAGCACATAAACGTGGCATCGGCATCATCGTCGACTATGTGATGAACCACAGCTCCGCAGACCACAAGCTCTTCGACAGCGCCGGCAAGCGCAAGTCGCCGTATCGCGACTGGTATGTGTGGGCCGACAAGCATCCGGAAGGTTGGACCACCTTCTCCGGCGATCCGTGGCGCGAGATGGGCGATTCCTGGTATTACGCCGCCTTCGACGCCGGCATGCCGGACTTCAACCTGCGCAAGCCTGACGTCGTCGACTTCCACATGAACAACCTGCGCTTCTGGCTTAATCGCGGGGTGGATGGCTTCCGCTTCGATGCGGTCGGCGTGCTGTTCGAGAACAGTTCCATTGCCTGGGACAACCAGCCGGAAAATCATGTGCTGATGAACGATGTGCGCAAGCTGCTCGACCAGTACGGCAAGCGCTACATGGTGTGCGAGGCGCCCAGCGATCCGGTGCCCTTCGCGCAAGCGACATCCTGCGGCAGCGCGTTCGCTTTCGGCCTGCAGAAGCACATCGTGCATAGCGTGAAGATGGGCCGCGTGATGCCGGATCTGCTCTACACGCTGCAGACCTTCCCGGTCGCGCGCATGGGAACGATCCTGTCCAACCACGACTGGTTTGCCGGCGCGCGGCCGTGGCGCCAGTTCAATGGCGACGTCAAGAGCTACAAGATGGCGGCGGCGACGCTACTGACCTTGCCTGGCATGCCCTTCATCTACTATGGCGAAGAAATCGGGCTGGGTCTCTCGGAGCAGAGCTACCACGACGACCAGAAGATCCGCGGCCCGATGGCCTGGGATGGCGACAAGCCGCTGGGCGGCTTCACCGATTCGGATTCGGCCTTCCGCGCGGTTGTGCAGAACTGGAAGACCAACAACGTCGCTGCCGAGCAGAAGGATCCGAATTCGCTGCTGAACTGGTATCGCGCGATGATCGGCCTGCGCAACAGCGAGCCGGCGCTCTCGATCGGCAGCTTCAAGCCGATCTCGGGGCAGGATGAGCAGATCTTCGCTTTCGAGCGCGAGTACGAAGGCACCAAGTTGCTGGTGCTGATGAATTACGCCTACCGGGAAGGCAAGCTGGATCTGCCGGCCGATTTCAAGCCGGAGCAATGGCAGCCGCTTTTCCCGCTCGACGGCAAGCTCGACGTGCAGCCGAAGAAGGTCAAGAAAGGCGAAAAGCCGGGGCTGGAGTTGCACATGGGCACGCAGCAGGTGCTCGTGCTCAAGGCGATCAAGTAGTCATCTTCGCTCTCGGCCCGTGCGGCCGAACCCCGGTGCAAGCGCCCTGCTTCGGCAGGGCGTTTGCTTTGCCGGACGCGCTAAAGACAGCGCGATGAAGCACCCGGCTCGCAAGGCGGCAAGCGCGCAAGGGTGTCATCGATAGCTTGAAGGAAGGCGCGGGTCTTTGCGGGTGTCAGGCGCCTGCTTGGCATCACCGTCCAGGCGGTGATCGGCGGCGGCGCCCATTCGGGGAGTACGCGTACCAACTCGCCCCGCGCCACATGACCGGCAACGAATTGCTGGGAGAGCAACGCAATGCCGGCGCCCTTGACGGCCAGACCGATCAGCAGCCCCATCGAGTTGGCGGCGATCTGGCCGGGCGGCTCGCCCTCCCAGCGCTCGGCGCCGCGCTCCAGCGTCCAACGGGCGGCGTCGCCGCTCTGCATCAACAGGCGGACGGCCTGATGCTGCGCGAGGGCTGACGGATTATCCGGGGTGCCCATGCGTGCGATGTAGGCCGGGGCCGCGAAGAGTGCCGGCCGAACATCGATGACGCGGCGCGCCACCAGCGTTGCGTCGCTCGGCAAGTCGCCCATACGGATCGCGAGGTCGAAGTTCTCGCCGATCAGATCAACCCGCCGGGGTGAAAGATCAAGATCCAGCGCGATGGCCGGAAAGCGCGCCGCGAACGCAACCAGCGTTTCGTCGAGCAGCAGGGCGGCGAAATCGGCCGGCATCGATACTCGCAGTCGCCCGCTCGGCTCGCTCTGTCGATGCTCCGCCATGGCGCCGGCCGCGTCGACTTCCTCGGCTAGACGGCGTGCATGGTCGAGCAAGTCCATGCCGAAATCGGTCAGAGCGAGGCGGCGCGTCGTGCGCGTCAGCACGCGTTCGCCGAGCAGCGTTTCGAGCGCTGAAATCCGCCGCGACACCGTTGATTTCGGCAAGCCGACGCGTTCGGCGGCACGGCTGAAACTGCCACATTCGGCGACGCGCGCGAACAGCAGGAGGTCATTGGCGTCTGGGAGCATCAAGCCTGTTTTCTCGGTGTCGGACACCTGTTTTCGCGTGGATCAATCGCCGCAGCCTGTGGCACGCAGCCACGACGTACATGCCGGCTTCGCGACAACTGCGGAGCGGTCTGCCGCTGCGGGTCATGCTGCGCGTGGGCAGACCGCGTTGGGCGGTGCTACTCGGTGATCGCGTACTTGGCCCGCAGCTTGGCGACGAGGTCTTTTTCCTGCTTCAGGAACTCGTCGAATTGCGCCACCAGCGCAGGGTTCTTGGTCGATGAGAGCGAATACCCGGACTGGGTGTTGGGCAGCGATTTGTCGTACTTCAGAAGGCCGGGCGACTTGAAGACTTCCGTCAGTTGGTAATTGCCGATTGTCGGGCTGATGTAGATCGCGTCGACCTGCTTGATCGTGCCCATCTTCACCAGGGTCGAAAAGGAGTTGGCCTCGGTCATCGTAATCGCCTTGCTCTTGATCGCGTCCTGCAGCGGCCAGGGGGTGAAGCCACGTACCGTGCCGACTTTCTTGACCGCATCCATCCCCTTGCCGACGGCATCAGGCGGAACCATGAGGCCTTCGGTGACGTTCACCACCGGAGCGCTATAGGTGATGGTCTTGCCGGTGCGCTTTTCCTTGTTCCAGTGGGCGTTGTCGGGGAACTTGGCGTCAATGTCCTTGCCGTCCAGCAGGGCGTTGAACAGGCTCGGAATATCCATCGGCTTGTAGGTGATCGTGTGCTTGTACTTGGCGGCAAAGGCATCAAGCAATTCGCGCGCAAAACCGGCGTAGTTGCCGTTTTCGGTTTTGTAGAACGGGTAGTAATTGATGTCCTCGACACCAACGACAAGCGTGTCGGCCTGAGCGGCAAACGACCACAGGGATGCTGCGGCCAAGAGTGCAAGACGTGTTTTCATCGATTCGTTCTCCGAGCGGCTTGAGGGTGTTCGGGCGACGCATCGCCGTCCGGGCTACTGTGAGTTGCCCGGAGGCGGCGTCCGTGACTGAGTATCGGCGCGCTGCGTGAAAGGCTTGAGTCGCTTGGGGCTGGCTTGCGTCCATGCGTGGAATCATCCGCCAATTGTTGCATTGGTGGAATAGTGTTGTGAGAAATGATGGCTTCTGGTGCTTCTGGCGCGCAAATAGACTTCATCCATCGAATGCCGCATCGCGCGGCCTTACCGACGGAGAACACCATGAACATCCTGCAGATCAATTCCAGCGCCAAGACCCAAGGGTCCGAATCGACCCGACTTGCCAATCTGATCGCCGAGCGCCTGCTCGCGCAACGCCCAGACGCGAATCGCGTGGTCCGCGACCTCGCGCTGCAGCCGCTTCAAACGCTGGATGAGGCGGCGCTCGGCGCGCTCTTTACGCCCGAGGCGGCGCGCACTCCGGCCCAGGCGGCTCGCGTTGCGATCGATGATGCGCTGATTGCCGAAGTGCTGGCGGCGGATGTGCTGGTACTCGGTGTGCCGATGTACAACCTCGGTGTTCCGGCCCAGCTGAAGAACTGGATCGACGCGATTTCGCGCGCCCGCGTCACCTTCCGCTACACCGAAAACGGGCCGCAAGGGCTGCTGACCGGCAAGACGGTGTATCTCGCGCTCACGCGCGGCGGCCGCTACCGCGATACGCCGATGGATACGCTTGTGCCTTACCTGCGCACGGTGTTGGGCTTTCTCGGCATGACCGATGTCCGAACCGTCTACGCTGAAGGCTTGGCGATGGGTGCCGAAGCCATCGCGAACGCATTCGAACAGGCGGAAGGTGAAATCGCGGCGCTCGTCTGATCGCCGGAACGTGAAGACGCTCGCAGTAACCGAAAGGGCATGAAATGGAATCCACCTGGCAAGTCACCCGATCACGCAAGGTAGAGCGGCAGGTCGCCGGCATGGCGACCTCCGACGGCGCCGGCGTCAAACTCACCCGCGTGCTTACCCAGCCGCTGCAGCGCCGGCTCGATCCCTTCCTGATGCTCGACGCCTTCGGTAGCGATTCGGCATCCGACTACATCGCAGGTTTTCCGCCGCATCCGCACCGGGGGTTCGAGACGGTGACCTACATGCTCGCAGGTCGTATGCGACACCGCGATAGCGCCGGCAACGAAGGGCTGATCGAGGACGGTGGCGTGCAGTGGATGAGCGCGGCCCGCGGCGTCATCCACTCCGAAATGCCGGAGCAGGAAGCGGGGCGTATGGAAGGCTTCCAGCTCTGGCTGAACTTGCCCGCGGCGACGAAGATGGCGGCGCCCTGGTATCGCGATATCCCGGCAGCCGACGTACCGGAGTTCGTCACCGACAGCGGGGCTCGGGTGCGGGTGATCGCGGGGGCGAGTCATGGTGTTGCCGGTGCGATGCAGCGGCCTGATACCGAGCCGCTTTATCTGGATGTCCAGCTGCCGGCTGGTGCCCGTTTCGAACAGGCGTTGCCGCCGGGGCACAACGCATTTGCGTACGTCTATCGCGGCGAAGTTGCGCTGGGGGCGCAACAGGAAGGCATTGCGGAACGGCGCATGGCGATCCTGACCAACGAGCCCGATAGCGATGGCGTGGTCGTGCAGGCGTGCCGCGATGCGCGACTGATCCTGGTGGCCGGAAGGCCACTCGGCGAGCCGATCGTGCAATACGGCCCCTTCGTCATGAATACGCGTGACGAAATCGAAGCCACCTTGGCAGAGTTTCGCGATGGACGCTTCGAGGCGATGGCGGGAACGCTCAAGGGATAGGCCACACCTTGCAAGGCGCCGCTGCCGTAGCAAGGATTTGCGCGGCGCCTGCCTTGCCGCAGAGCGCAAACGGCCTGGTCGCCGACATGCCGTGACGCGCGCGGTGCGCAGGTGCGGGCAAGAAAACTGCCGAGGCAGATACGATTCCGGTGGTTTTTTCCATACGTATCCGTATGCCGGCACCCCCCCCGTTTGGTGTTAGCATCGCGGCGTTTCGAGCCGAAGGGATATGCTGGATGCAAGGCGTTTGGGTGACCGGGCGAGGGGGCTTTGTTGCGCCGCACATTGCTGCGCACGCACAGGCGCGCGGCGGCATCAAGGTGCTGTCCAGCGATCTGGACGTGCGGGATCGCGATGCGGTGGCGACGTTCCTGCAGGCGGCGCGGCCAGACGCCATTGTTCATCTGGCGGCTCAGAGTCACGTGCCGGCCTCGTTTGCCGACCCGCGCGACACCCTCGATACCAATCTGATGGGCACGCTGTCGGTGCTGCAGGCATGTCGCGACGCCGGCTTTGAGGGGCGTCTGCTCTTCGTCAGCAGCGGCGATGTCTATGGTCTGCTGGATCCGACCGAGCTTCCGGTGCGCGAATCCCGCCCGGCACGCCCCCGTAACCCCTATGCGGTGAGCAAGGTCGCGGCAGAGCTGCTTTGCTGGCAGTGGAACATCACCGAGGGGCTCGATGTCGTCATCGCGCGCCCCTTCAACCACATCGGGCCAGGCCAGAGCGAGCGTTTCGTGGTCGCCGACTTCGCCCGCCAGATCATCGAAATCAGGCAAGGCAAGCGCGAGCCGGTGCTGCACGTCGGCGACATCGACGTGACGCGTGATTTCTGTGATGTGCGCGACATCGTGTCGGCCTATTTCGCCTTGCTCGAAAAGGGGCGGCGCGGCGAAATCTACAACGTATGTTCGGGGGTCGAGCGCACAGTTCGCAGCGTGATCGAGCGGCTGCTGTCGCTCGCCGGCGTGCGCGCCGACATCGTCCAGGAGAGCGCCCGCCTGCGGCGGGCAGAACAACGTCGGGTGCAGGCTGATTGCAGCCGGCTGCAGAACGACACGGGATGGCGGGCAGCGATCGAGTTCGACCGCACCCTTGAGGACATCCTCGATTATTGGGAGAGCCAGCTGAAATGACGAAACGGGCTTTGGTCACCGGAGTGACCGGGCAGGATGGCGCCTACCTTGCGCAGCTGCTGCTTGGCAAGGGCTACGAAGTCCACGGATTGCTTGCACGCCGCAGTACCGACACGAAGTGGCGGCTGCGCGAGCTGGGCATCGACGGGGACATCCGCTTCATCGAAGGAGATCTCGCCGATGCGGCTTCGCTGCAGCGAGCGCTGGTCAAGTCGCAGGCCGACGAGGTCTACAACCTGGGGGCGCAGAGCTTTGTCGCCAGTTCCTGGGATCAGCCGCTTCTGACTGGTACGGTCGATGCGCTGGGCGTCACCGGGCTCCTGGAAGCGATTCGCCAATTCAAACCCGATGCGCGTTTCTACCAGGCCTCCACCAGCGAGATGTTCGGTTTGATCCAGGCCGAGCGCCAGGATGAAAACACCCCGTTCTATCCGCGCAGCCCCTACGGTGTCGCCAAGCTCTACGGACACTGGATCACGGTGAACTACCGCGAAAGTTTCGGCCTGCACGCGTCCAGCGGCATTCTTTTCAACCACGAGTCGCCGCTGCGTGGGATCGAATTCGTCACCCGCAAGGTGACCGACGCCGTGGCCCGCATCAAGCTCGGCAAGCAACGCGAACTGCGCCTCGGGAACATCGACGCCAAGCGTGACTGGGGCTTTGCCGGCGACTACGTCGAAGCGATGTGGCTGATGCTGCAGCAGGCGAAACCGGCTGACTATGTCGTCGCGACCGGCGTCACGACAACAGTGCGCGACATGTGCAAGATCGCGTTCGAAGCGGTGGGTCTCAATTACCAGGATCACGTCGTTGTCGATCCCGCATTCTTCCGCCCTGCCGAGGTTGATATCCTGCTTGGCAATCCTGCAAAGGCCGAGCGCGTGCTAGGCTGGAAACCCAGGACTAGCCTCGTCGAGTTGATCGGCATGATGGTCGAGGCCGATCTGCGACGTGTCGGCCGCGAACAGTAAGCCGGATCTCAATACCAGCAGTGCCGCTCCCCCCGGCGGCTCGATGAAATTCCGCGCAGGCAGGTGCGGAGCGCCCCGGCGTTCCGACTTGCAGCGCGCCGGGGCCGGGGCTATCCGGCGGGTGACGCCTTTGAAGCTGATATTCGATGTCGACGCGGTGCGACCGCCGCTTACCGGGGTTGGACGCTATGCGTGGGAGCTTGCACAAGGCTATGCGGCCCGGCTTCCGTCCAATCGCTTGAAGCTCTACGCAGCCGGGCGCTGGGTGCGCGATCTCGAGCGCCGGCTTCAAGGGTCGATGGCGGGCCCGGCGTTGCGTCGGCGCGTCGCGGCCTTGCGGCTCGCAGGTAGCGCCTACCGACGCGCGCTACCTCTGGTGGCGCGAATGCGCCTGCGGGGATTCGAGGACCATGTTTTCCATGGACCCGCCTATGTCGTGCCGCCGTTCGCCGGTGTTTCGGTTGCGACGATCCACGATCTGTCGACCTACCTGTATCCCGAATATCACCCGCCAGAGCGCGTGCGCCATGTGAATCGGGGGATCGAGAATGCGCTGCGCCATGCGCAGTTCCTGATTACCGATTCGGAGCACGTGCGGCGCGATCTGATCGACCGATTCGCCTGGTCGCCCACGCAGGTAGCGACGATTCCGCTCGGTGCGAGTGGTCATTACCGACCTGGGCAGCGTCGGCAGGCGCACGCCTATCTCGCATCGCTGAATCTGGAGGTCGATGCCTTCGTGCTGTACATCGGGACGATCGAACCACGGAAGAACCTTGAGGTGTTGCTCGACGCCTATGATGGACTCGCTCCGACGCTGCGCCGACGTTTTCCACTTGTCTTTGCCGGCTATGAGGGTTGGCACAGCGAAGCGGTCCATGCCCGCATCGCACGTGCGGCGAGCGAAGGATGGGCGCGTTACCTGGGCTATGTGGATGAAGCCATGATGCCGGCCCTCACTGCTGCAGCCCGTCTCTTCGTTTACCCCTCGCGCTATGAAGGATTCGGTTTGCCGGTGATTGAAGCCATGGCGAGTGGTGTTCCTGTGATTGCCGCCAACACGTCTTCGCTGCCTGAGGTGACGCAAGGTGCCGCACGACTGCTCGATCCGGACGATGTTGCGGGCTGGCGGGGCGCGATTGCCGAACTGCTTGAGAATGCGCACCAACGCATGCAGATGCGGGAGGCAGGATTGCGGCAGGCAACCGGGTTTACCTGGGATCGAACCGTGGACCAGACACTGGCATGCTTGCAGCATGTCGCCACAAGCCGGGGGGCGCGGGCATGAAGGTGCTGCATTTCTACAAGACCTATCGCAGTGAATCCTGGGGCGGCATCGAGCAGGTGATGTGGCAGTTGTGCACGTCGAGCAAACGTCACGGCATACAGAGCGAGGTGCTGACCCTCAGTCGCCATGGCGAGGATGTGGACTACGACGGGCATCGCGTGCATCGCGCACGGCTGGATTTCGAAATCGCATCTACAGGGTTCTCCGCGTCGGCGCTTCGACGCCTCGCAGAGCTCGCAAGACACGCGGACGTCATCCATTACCACTTCCCGTGGCCGTTCATGGACCTGGCGCATTTCCTCACGCGCGTGGATAAACCGACGGTCGTCAGCTACCACTCCGACATCATTCGCCAGAAGCACTGGCTCAAGCTCTACAGCCCCCTCATGCGGCGATTCCTCGGCAGCGTCAGCCGCATCGTGGTCGCTTCGCCGAACTACCTGCGAACCAGCGAGGTTCTCGCGCGCCTGCCGCAAGACAAGATCGACGTCGTGCCCTATGGCCTCGACCGTGCCGCCTATCCCGATCCGACATCCGAACAGATGGCCGAATGGGAGGCCCGCGTTGGGCGGCGCTTCTTCCTTTTCGTCGGGGTGTTGCGCTACTACAAGGGCCTGCACATTCTGATCGAGGCCGCGAAGGGGACGGATCTGCCGGTGGTGATCGTCGGTGCAGGCCCGGTAGAGGCCGAACTGCGCGCGCAGGTAGCGCAACTCGGGTTGAGCAACGTTCACTTTCTCGGGCCGGTTTCCGAGGTGGACAAGGTGGCGCTGATCCGCCTGTGTTATGCGATGGTCTTCCCGTCGCATTTGCGTTCCGAGGCTTTCGGCATTTCGCTGCTTGAAGGCGCGATGTATGGCAAGCCGCTCATTTCGAGCGAGATCGGGACCGGAACCAGCTACATCAATATCAACGGCGAGACTGGGCATGTCGTGCCGCCAAGCGACCCGGACGCCTTCCGCGCTGCGATGCTGGACCTGTGGCAAAAGCCGGAGCGCGCGCGCACCATGGGGCAGAGCGCCGCGGCGCGGTTCGAGCGCCTATTTACTTCGGAGAACATGACCAGCCGATACATGCAGATCTACAGGCAAGTCGTGCATCAGGCCGCAAAGGCGGGCGTGCCGGTTTCAGTGCGCTGAGGCACTCTTCGCCGGCCTTCCACCCCGCCCCCTATTGCCGGGGTTTGCGTGCAATCAGGATCCGGGTTTTCGGCATGACCTGATCAAGCCGTGCGCGAAGCGCTTCGCCTTCCGGGTGAGCAAGCACCATTTCCCATAAGCGTGCCCACGTTTCGACGATGGGCGGGAAGGGCGGTTCCAGAAAACCCATCGACGGTGCGCCATCCGGGAACGACGAACCCTTGCCTGACAGCCAGAACAGCGCCATCGCCATGTTCCAGTAGAAGCTGTAGCTGTGGCGCCGTTCGATGATGAGCCCGGCTTCGGTTACCAGGCTTTCGAAGTCGCCCTCGGAAAGCACGCGGATGTGGTTGGGAAACCGGAAGTAGGCGTCAGGCGCGACCGTGCGCTGCAGGGCTTCGCTCGC
Source organism: Niveibacterium umoris (assembly GCF_014197015.1). Taxonomy (NCBI): domain Bacteria; kingdom Pseudomonadati; phylum Pseudomonadota; class Betaproteobacteria; order Rhodocyclales; family Rhodocyclaceae; genus Niveibacterium; species Niveibacterium umoris. The sequence goes on along the minus strand of NZ_JACIET010000001.1, from coordinate 2,391,255 downwards.
TGCGTCCGGTACCGCGAACAGCAGCAGCGCGCCCGGCGCCGCCACCCGCGCGAATTCGCGCATCACGATCTTCGGGTCGGCCACATGCTCCAGCATCTCCATGGCGATGACGCGCGTCGCGATGCCGTCATCCAGCGGTAGCGGATTCGAGTCAGTTGCGATGCCGCGCCAAGCACGCGCGCCAGACGCCGGCATCCGCGCTTCAAGCGCAGAGATGGCAGCCTGGTCGACGTCGGCGAAGATCACCGATGCGCCACGCTGGGCAGCGAAGATCGTCGCCATGCCCGCGCCACAGCCGACATCGAGCACGGTGTCGTCCGCGGAGATCGGGAACCCCTCCAGCAATTCGTGGGTGTCTTGCCGGTACCAGCCAGCCCGTACGGCATCGACCAGCCCGACCATGCGGGGGTCGACCTGCGCCGGGAGCGAAGTGGTGGCAGTCCCTGCTGGGAGTGATTGTGCCGACGGCGCTGCCGACGCCGGACTGTCGCCGTTCTGCTTGAGCATGGTGTGGCCTTGAGAGTGTGCACTGGGGGCGGGCGGCAGCAGCGCCGCAACAAGTTGCGCGGTGCTTTGCGCCCAGGTCAGGCATTGGATACCGTGGGACCTTGGTGCTGCGGGGCCCTGTTGCAGCCAGTCGCGAATCGACATGGCCAGCGAGTGCGCGTCGTCGCCCGAGAAATAGCTGGCATGTCCGCCGGCGATTTCCCGGAAGACCGGCAGGTCGCGGGCGATGATGGGCAAGCCGTGCAGCGCACCTTCGATCAGCGGCAGGCCGAAACCTTCACCTTCCGACGGGGCGAGCAGCACGGTTGATGCCCGGTACAGGGCCTCGAGATACTCGTCGCTGGCGCCTTCCATCCAGAACAAGCGCGTGCCGCGGTCGGGGTGCTGGCGCAAGCGTGCGATCAAGTCATCGACCATCCACCCTGCCTTGCCGACGATGACCAGGTTCGCGCAGACGCCGTCGCGCCACAGTTGTTCAAAGGCTTCAAGCGCCTGACGGTGTCCTTTGCGCGGCTCCAGTGTGCCGACCATCAGGAAGGCCGGCGCGCGAGCGATCGCGGCGAGCGTCGCCGCAGCATCGTCTGGCATGCCGCCGCTGGGCGCCGAACTGCGCACGTCGGCGCCAAGATGGAACCAGCCCAGCCTGGGCGTGCGATCGATGCCGTGCTCTGCGAGCCAAGCGGCAAAGTCGTCCCGCACCGCGCGAGAGATGCCAAGCACGACATCGGCCTCGCGCCCGAGCAATTCTGCCCAGCGTTCGAACATCGCGCCGGTGCCCTGCGGCCACCACTCCGGATGTCGCAGCGGCAAGGTGTCGTAGGCGACAAAGGCTAGCTGCATGCCGCGTCTGCGCTGGCGGGCAAGCCATGGCATCGCTTGCGGCAGGCGGTCGGCAATCAGGTCGAGGCCAAGGAATACGTCCCCACGCCATGTTTCGAGCAGAGGGTCTTCGACGATCGATGCGCCGGGCACGCGACGCAGCCGCGCCAGATAGCGTCGGGCCAGTCGGTAACGGCCGCAGCTGCGGTCAAAACGCACCGGCTCGACGTCGTACTCAGGTGGTGGCGTTTCAAGCAGGTGCAGGAGTACCGCCCGTACCACGCGCTGGATGCCTGTGCCGGCATCACGCTCGGCGAGCTCTGAGATATCGACCAGCAGACGGCGGGTGGGCGGCGGGGGAAGGTTGTCGGCAATGGCTTGGGCGATGGTCGGCCATTGACGCTCAGCCAGCGGCAGTGCGGCGAGGGCTTCGATCAATTGCGGATATGCGCTGCTTGCCGTTGTGTGCGAAGCGCGGGCAGCAATCCGCTCGAAAGCGGCAATGGCGCGAAGCGCCGTCTCGTCCCACGAAAAGCGTGCGCACTGCTGCAATGCGTGCTTCGAGAACGCCTCGCGGAAATCTGTGTCGGTGAGGCCCCGCTCGAGCGCGCGTGCGATATCCGCATCGCTCTTGGGGTCGAACAAGGCATCGGCAAAGTCGATGACCTCGGGCAGGCTGCTGGTGCTGGAGGTCACCACCACGGCCCCGCACGCCATCGCCTCCAGCACCGGCAGGCCGAAGCCCTCATGCAGCGACGGGAAGGCGAGGAGTCGGCAGTTCCGGTAGAGCGCCAGCAGGTCGTCGTCGTTGACATGGCCGGTCAGCACCAGTTCGTCGGTGGCCAGCCCTGCTCGTGAGGCCAGTTCGCGCAAGCGCAGCCGCTCACTGTCGGGCCCCTGCGCGAGCAAGAGCAACTGGTGGGTCAGCCGCAGCGCTTTCGGAAGCTGCGCCCAGGCGCGGATCAGGCCTTCGAAGTTCTTGCGTGGCTCGATCACGCCGATGTGCATGACGAATGGGCGAGTCAGCCCGATGCGACTGCGCAGCGCGTCGAATGCTTGTGGCAATGTTTCGCCGCGACGGAAGCGCGGATCGATTGCCGCAGAAATATTCGTCACCTTGCTGGCCGGCAGATCGAGCGATTCGATCGTCTCGGCCGCGGCTGACGCGGAAATCGCGAGCAGCGCGTCGGCACGCTTCAGCGACTCGATCTTGCGAAGGTAATGGGCCCGGTACACCGGATCGTTCAGGTAAGCATCCGGATTTCGCAGCGGAATCAGATCGTAGAGGGTGACTGCAGTGGGCACCGTGCAGGCGAGGGTGCCGATCGAACTCACGACGTCGTCCCCGAAGCCCTCGAAGAGACTCCCGACATGCACCACGTCTGGGGCGATCGCGGCGATCGCGTACTCGCGGATCAATTCCGCCGCACGCGCACGCGCGTGATTGGCCGGGTCGCCCTCGGCCACCGGCGTGGGGGCCGGAAAGACGACGATGCGATCGGCGGGAAGCAGCGCGGAGAAATGCGCGCGCAGCGGCATCACCGTCTCAGGGATCATGTCGCCCAGCAGCAGCCATACCTCATGGGGGCCGGCATTTCGGATGATGCCTTCAGCGAGTGCCATGCAGTAGCGCCCGATGCCGCGCATCCGGCTCGCTGACTGGCAGCCTTGCAGATCGAGCAGGATCTTCACGGCGCAGGCCTCGCGTGCGCGTTCCGTGCGGCATCCAGATCGGCCAGCACGCCAGCGGCAACCGGCCCGAGCGGCGAGGCTGGCGGCGGGGCGATGCAAGGCGTCGGCTCCGGCGCGCGCACCGGCGCAACCGTACCGCGGACGCGGTTCAGGATCGCGCGCGCGAGGCGTTCCAGACGTGGCGTCTGCTTGATGCGGTAACGGGCGGAACGGAGCACGCGATTCGTGATGCGGCGGATCAGGTTCATGCGGATCAGATGTAAATGCGATACGTCACAAGACGTCTTGCTCGGCGTGAGTGCCGAGCGCGGGGGGCTGGCCGGGAGGATACATTAGAATCCCTGCTTTTCCGTACGTCTCCGTTTGGGGGCGTCGCCGTGCGCTGATCCGAGGAATGATGCTTCGCAAACTGCTGCAAGTCCTGAGCCCGCGATCCGAGTCGCCAATGCCGAGCGTGGAAGGCGCAGCAGAGCCGCCGACGGCAACAGGGCCGCTTGAGCCGGAACGCACCGTTGCACGCGATGGGGCGCTGAGCGGATGGTTCAACCATGAGACCGGCGAACTGCTGCCGGGCTATGATGCAAGTGGTGACGATGTCGTGCTGGATGTAGGGTGCGGCGATACGCCTCTGTCATCGTTCTTTGCGAATCGTGCCGGCTCGATGATCGTCGCGGATCTGCTGGCGGAGAACGTCGAGAAGGCCGAGTCGCGTCTGCGCGCGGTGGGCGCGCGCAATGTGCGGGCGATCGTCACTGACACCGACCCGTTGCCGCTGGATTCCGCCTCTGTGACGCGCGTCGTCGCAACCGAAGTGCTCGAGCATGTCCCTGATCCGACACGGTTCATGGCGGAGCTGGTTCGGGTCGGGCGGCCGGGCGCGCGGTATCTGCTGTCGGTACCGGATGCCAGTAGCGAAGCGCTGCAGCAGACGATCGCCGCGCCCAGCTACTTCGAGCCGCCCAACCATGTCCGCGTGTTTTCGCGCGAGGCTTTCGAACGACTGGTGGTCGATGCCGGCTTGGTCATCGAGCATCGCAAGCTGTACGGGTTCTACTGGACGATGTGGTGGTGCTTTTTCTGGACCTGCAAGCAGGATCTTTCCCCACCCTGGCATCCGCTGCTTGAAAGCTGGACGCGCACCTGGGGCTTGTTGCTGGATACCGAACAGGGCGGTCAGATCAAGGCTGTACTCGACAACGCGTTGCCGAAGAGCCAACTCATCGTGGCGAGAAAACCATGAGCAACCTGCTGCGCACCCTGTGGGCCTATCGTGGCTTCGTCTTCGGCAGCGTCAAACGCGAGTTCCAGGCGAAGTATCTGAACTCGCTGCTCGGCGCCGGCTGGGCGGTGCTCAACCCGCTCGCGATGATCATCGTCTATACGGTGATCTTTTCGCAGGTGATGCAGTCGCGGCTGCCGGGCGTCTCCAACAGTTTTGGCTACAGCATCTTTCTGTGTGCTGGCGTGCTGACCTGGGGCCTGTTTTCCGAAGTTGTTGCGCGTGCCACGTCGGTGTTTCTTGAACATGCAAACCTGATCAAGAAACTCAATTTCCCGCGCATCTGTCTGCCCGCTATCGTGCTGAGCACCGCACTCCTGAACTTCGCCATCATTTTCGGGCTGTTCACCGCGTTCCTCTTGCTGACCGGAAACTTCCCGGGCTGGGTGTTCTTCACGCTGATCCCTGTGTTCGCGACGATCGTGCTGCTGGCCACTGGCCTCGGTGTTACGTTCGGCGTGCTAAACGTGTTCTTTCGAGATGTCGGTCAGTTTGTCGGCGTGTTCCTTCAGTTCTGGTTCTGGTTCACGCCAATCGTCTATCCGCTCGCGATCCTTCCGGACTGGGCGCGCAAGTGGGTTCTGCTCAATCCGATGACCTGGCTGATCGGCGCATGCCAAGGGGTGCTGGTGGTCGGCGATTCGCCCGACTGGCTTGGGCTTGCACCGGTGCTGATCGCAGCCCTCGTGTTGTGCGGCATTGCGCTGATGATCTTTCGCAAGCGCGTCGGTGAAATGGTGGATGAACTCTGATGGGACACGTTCGGGTCCGCGGCCTCGGCAAGGCCTACAAGCAATACCGCACCCGCTGGAGTCGTCTCGCTGAGTGGGTGTTGCCAGCGAGCGGGAAGCTGCACGATCTGCGCTGGGTATTGCAGGACATCAACTTCGAGATCCAGGCGGGAGAATCGCTTGGCATCGTCGGGCTCAACGGTGCCGGCAAGAGCACGCTGCTGAAGCTGATATCCGGTCTCACTCACGCCACCGCGGGAGGCGTCGAAGTCGGTGGGCGGGTGGCTGCCTTGCTCGAACTGGGCATGGGCTTCCACAACGATTTCACCGGTCGGCAGAACGTCGTCATGGCCGGACAGTTGATGGGCCTTACGGTCGACGAAATCAACGCGCTGATGCCGCAGATCGAGGCCTTCGCAGAGATCGGCGACTACATCGACCAGCCCTTTCGCATCTATTCCAGCGGTATGCAGATGCGCCTGGCGTTCAGCGTAGCGACTGCACGAAGGCCCGACATCCTGATCGTCGATGAGGCGCTCTCGGTGGGCGATAGCTACTTCCAGCACAAGAGCTTTTCGCGCATCCGGGAGTTCCGCGAACAGGGGACAACGCTCCTTGTGGTGTCGCACGACCGCTATGCGATCCAGACCATCTGTGACCGTGCATTGCTACTCCACGCAGGGCGTCAGGCCCTGTTCGGTACGCCGCAAGAGGTGCTGGATTTCTACCATGCGCTGCTGACCGATATCGACCACGCGCTGATCAAGCAGGAAAAGCTCGAGAGTGGTCATGTCCGTACGCGGTCTGGTTCGGGCGATGCCGAGGTCGTCGATATCCGCTTGCTCGATGCTGAGGGCCGGCCCACCGAGGGCGTCGAAACCGGGGCGCCTGTCGAGCTGCTGATTTCGGTGGAGGCCCGCCGCGACTTCGAGCAACTCGTGCTGGGATTCCTGATCAAGGACCGGCTTGGTCAGGCGGTGTATGGCATCAACACCTTCCGCCTCGGGCAAGCCATTGCCGACGTGCATGCCGGCGAGCGCTTCGATGTGAGGATCCGCTTGAACATGAACCTCGGAAAGGGCAGCTATTCGCTGAGCACCGCGCTCACTGTCGGCGATTCACATCTCGACGAGAGTTGCGAGTGGTGCGATCACGCGCTGGTGTTTCATGTGATGAATCGCGCGCATCCGGATTTCGTTGGCGTCGCGTTGCTGGCGCCCGAAGTGCACATCGAGCGGATTCGCGCTTCGGACTGACTGCTCAGGGCTACCCGGGCCTACGCTGCTTTGTCCCGATGCGTGCCGCGACGCGGCGGCCATGGCTGCGTGCGGGCTGTTCGACCCATCGCCAGGTTGCCTCTGCTGCGCACCATGTCGCTGCCGCGGCGAGCGCAGAGAGGAGGTAGCGGGCCGAAGCATCCTGTTTGACGCCCAACCGGAACAGCGTTTCGCGTACTGCGTAGAAGACCGGAAGATGGACGAGATAGAGGGCGTAGGAGCGACTGCCCGCCCACAGCGTCATTCGATCGACCACGTTCGGGAGGCGCCAGCAGTTCTGGTCGAAGGCGGCTACGAAGACGAGCGCCCCGCATAGCAGCGTGATGACGGGCTGTGGTTGCGCCAGATACGGCCTTGCCACGCCGCCAAGCAATACCATCGCGCCGAGCACGCAGCCGAGCACCAGATAGCGCAGCCAGGGATGGCCAAGTGCGTTGAGCCTGAAGCGACGAACGACGGGGTGATCGATGGCGATGGCAACGAGTACGCCGATCGCGATGCCTTCGATGCGGAACACCGAGGCCAATTCTCCACCTGCGACGCGGACGGCGCAGAGCGCAGCAAGGGCGAGCCAGAGCTTGCTGCGAAACAGCAAGGCCGCAAGCGGCAGCGCGAGGTAGAACTGCTCCTCCAGTGAGAGGCTCCAGTAGTGCTCGGTGACGCCGTACTCGCTGCGCAAGAAAGTGTCGGCCAGGCGGAAATTGGCGATCTGCAGAACGCCGGCGGCAGTGGCTTTCAGATTGGCCGTCACGCTGCCGAAGACGCCGCTGCGGTTGTACAGCGCGGCAGCAGCCAATGGCAAAAGCAGCCATAGCCAGGCAGCGGGCCATAAGCGCCACGCCCGGCGCAGCCAGAACGCCAGCAGCGTGCGGGTAAGGTTTGCCCGGTCTTTGAACCCCGCCAGATCCGGGAGCAGACTGCGCGCGATGACAAAGCCTGAAATGGCGAAGAAGATGTCGACGCCGACCCAGAACCCGTAGCCGCCAACCGTCAGCGCAGAGGGCTTCCAGGCAAAGAGGTGGTGCGGCAGGTGCTGCGCGAAGACCAACAGGATCGAAATGCCCCGCAGCCGTTCGATGTCCGCGTTGAGTCGTGCCACCGTGCCGCCTCAGGCCTTGAAGGGAGCGAGGTGCCGACTGGCCAGCGCCGCGCCGTAACGCCGCAGCGGCTGTTCGACAAAGCGCCAGCTCAGTTCCACGGCCACGATCAGCAAGACGCATGCGGTCATGCCAAAGCGCAGCGCGTCGCCGTTGCCGGGTGACGTTACCCCGGCGCGGAACCACAACTCGCGCGTCGCCCAGAAGATCGGGATCTGCGCGAGGTAGAGCGAATAAGAACGGCTGCCGAACCACAGGACGACGCCGTGCAATGGGCGAGGCAAGCGCAAAAGGCCTCGATCCTGGGCCGCGATCACCAGCAGCGCGGTGGCGAACAACGCAATGATGCCTTGGGTGGGTGGCGGGCTGCTGCCTGTGACTTTCCCGAGAAGCAGCATCGGCCACAGGACTGCCGGGATGAGCGCCAGCCTGACCCATGGCGGCAAGCGCCCGAACCAGTCAGGAACCGCCAGGCGATTGTGCTGCTGCGCGATCGCGACCAGCACGCCCAGCGCCAGCCCCTCGACACGGAACGCTGAGCCAAGGTTGCCAATGGCGAATCGCACCAGCACGATCAGCAGAAGCAACCACAGCAGGCGCCGCCCGCATAGCAGAACCAGCAAGGGAAGAACGAGGTAGAACTGTTCTTCGAGCGACAGGCTCCAGTAGGGAAAGCTGACGCCATAGGGCTTGACGCCGAAAACGCGGTCGAGGCGCACATTCGCATACTGGAACACCCCGGCGGCAGTGGCTTCCAGGTTGGTCTGCAAGTCGCCGAACACGCCGCTTTCATTGAAAAGGCAGACCGCCATGAGGATCAGCGCAAGCCACAGCCACGCTGCCGGGAGCAGTCGCCAGGCGCGGCGGATCCAGAATGCGCGGATGACCGACCAGCGCGCCTCAGGGTTTGCGGCAGCGGCCAGTGCGGGCAAGAGCTGGCGAGCGATGACGTAGCCCGACACCGCAAAGAAGATGTCGACGCCGACCCACCAACCCAGGCGCGGCGGGTCAGAGGGGGAAACGGACCACGGGAAAATATCCGGGATGTGTTGCACCAGCACGCAGAGGATCGCGATACCACGCAGGACCTCGATGTCGTCGATGCGCGCCTTCATGTGGAACGCAGGCCGCGCAGGGCGCGCATTGCAAGGTTGCGCATGCGAGCGATCCGGTGGCGAATGCGGGTGACTACCGGCAGCGCGGCGGGGGCAAAACCGATGCCGCGCAGGTAGTCGTGCAGGTTGGCGACCACGACCTCGCTGGCGCAATAGCGTGCGAGTGCCTTGCTCGCGTTCCTTGACATCGCGGCATAGTGCCTAGGCTGTTGCTGGGCGAGATGCCAGCTAGCCAGGTAGGCGTCACGCAGCGATTCCCAATCAATCCGGTAGCGATGACAGCGCATGACCATGCGCGGATCGTGCGGCCAATGCGACCACTCCGGCGTTGCACGCACGACGAAGCTGTTTCTTGGGCTCACGTACTCCGTCATTGCAGTGTGGGCGGGCGCGACGGCCGGCTTGCCGGCTGACATGAACTCCATCAGCGGCAGGCATTGCCCTTCGCCCCGCGAACTGTTGACGACGAAATGGGTGCCACGGACCATCCGGGCATAGTTGCCGTCATCCAGAAAACCGTGGAGCGCGACAACCCGGCATTGGTAGGGGGCGAGCTTGCGCATTTCATGAAGCACCATCCCGCAGGCGAAGGCCGCATCGTGGTGCACCAGCTTCAGCAAGAGCGTGGCCTGCGGTTCGTCGCGGAACGCCCACACAAACGCGGTCAGCAGGTCGTGCCAGTTCTTTCGCTGGTCGTTCGGATTGAACACCGAGGTGTAAACGACGCCGCTCAGGCTCACACGGCAGGGGGACTTCGTGAAAGACGGTGACGCTGCGTCGCCCTGTCGCTCCAGTGCCAGCGACCGGGAATCAAGCACCACGCCGTCCACGTCCAGATACCACTCGTCGAGCCGCGGCAACGAACCGGGGGCTCCGCGCCCAAGAAACGCATCCCACACCGGTGCGGGCAGCGAGCAGGACGCGTGCTCCTGACCCAACGCTGCGCGTACGGCCGCCAGCGCAAACTGCGAATGCGTGATCGAGCCGCGCAGCGAGCGCAACACCTCCGCCCAGTTCTGGCGCGGATCCGCCCCCCACGATTCGTTCGGTATCGTGCTGTACTCCCAGGCGAAAACCGGCAGCGTCGGGCAGCGGATACCTGTTGGTACGCGATGGGGCGGCATGAACAGCAGTAAAACGGCCTGCCCCCCGTTTGCCGTGATCTGGTCATGGCGCGGGTCCGCCTGGGTAGCCGGGTCGTCAATCTGCTCGACCTGTCCGAGTCGCTCCAGCAGCGGAACGAAATGCCGCATCACGAAGTAGTAGCTGTAGTCGGCGCGCCCCATTTCGTTTTCGATGGTGGCGCCGCGCTGTGGTGCGTGTACCAGGAATACCAGCTTGCTGGCGCTCATTCACCGCACTCCCTTTGCAGGAAGGTGTGCAGCGCCTGGCGGACCACTTCGTCTGCGCTGAAGCGGCGCTGTGCGTCGCAGGCGGCTTGGCTCATCGCACGGTAGCGCTGTGGTTGCGAGCGGGCGACCTTGAAACTTTCCAGAAAAGCATTCGTCAGCGATTCTTGGTCGATCCGGTAGTAACAGGTCCGGAACAGATCGCGCGGATCGTGTGGCCACACCGTTGGCTCGAGCGAGGATCGAACGATGAAGGTGGATGCCGGCGTGACGTAGTCGGCCATCGCGGTATTGCAGGGCGCCACGGCTGGCACGCCTGCGCTCATGAATTCCATCAGCGGCATGCACAGGCCCTCGCCGTGCGAGGCATTCACGTAGTAGGTGGTGGCATCCATCAACTGCCCAAGCTCTGCGTCGTCGAGGTAGCCGTGCAAGGCGAGCACGCGGCATTTCGTAGGGCCCACCCGGTGCAGCAGATCCTGCAGGCGTCCGAGGAACGCCGCGATGCTGTGATGTGTCATCTTCAGCACCAGCGTTGCGTCCGGTTCTTCGCGGAACGCCAGGCAGAAGGCTTTGACGATGTCGCCCCAGTTCTTGCGACCGTCAGCCGGATTCAACACCGAGGTGTAGACCACGCCGTTGAGCGTGGTATCGAGTGTTGGCGGCCCGCTGGGCGGCGCATCGTTGCGGCCATCCAGACGCTCCAGTCCGATCCAGCGCAGGCCCAGACCCATGGTGCGCGGATCCGCGGCACCCGGGATCGATCGGGTGTCGAGATCACTGAAACGGATCAGGTTCGTACGAGCATCGAGGAAGAAATCGAAGGCGACCGGCGTGAAATCGGTGCCCAAGGTGAGTTCGTGTGTCTGGTTGCCGATATGCAGCCCGATCTTCCGGTTTGCGTTGTAGCCATACCCTCCGGCGCAGATCGAAAAGCGAACGATGCCTTCCAGCGCAAAGGGCAGCATGATCCATGGCGCGGCGATGCGTGACCAGGTGCCCCATGGCTCGGGCGCATAGAAGCCACCGAGGAAGCCACATGCGTCCTGGCCGCGCGCGAAGTGCAACTCGATCCGTTCGCCGGACCACGCTTCGGTGCAGAAGCGTTCCATCGGCGCGCGGCTGGCAAAGTGTTCGGGCGTGATCTCGTAGTCGCGACTATCGATGATCCGACCGCGGATGCGCAGCGTGCGCTCGCCTTCGGGCACGCCCCGCGGCGCGCGTTCGAAGCGGTTGAAGACCGGGACAGGAATGGCCGCTACCGCGAAATCGTCGCCCAGTTCGCGGCGCACGACGTCACGAGTCTGGGTCGACAACACGATGGCGCGGCGGTGGTCACGCAGCACCGTGCGCCAGTCTTCTTTCGGGTTGCCGTCCCACGCCTCGTTGGGCAGCGTGTCGAACTCCCAGGCGAATATCGTCAGGGTGGGGCACGACAACCCGGTTGGCGCCTTGTTCGGCGGCGAGAAGGACAGGAATATGCACGCTTCGCCTTGCGCACGCGCGGCACGATAGTGTGCGTCGACTTCGCGTTCCGGGTCGTCGATGCGCACCACTTCGCCGAGGCTTTCGAGCACCGGCAGGAAGCGCTTCAAGACGAAGAAGTAGCTGTATTCCGGTTTGCCCAGACTGTTGGCGAGCGCGGCTTCACCCACATGGGAGTGCACCAGGATGCGCATCGCTCAGGCCCCGCGGCGAGAAACGCCGCTTGATTGCTGCGGCTCAAGTGTCAGATGAGCGGCGCCGTCGCCCAGGGTGGCGGGGTGGTTCGTGTTCGCAGAAACATCACACATCGATCATGGCCTGGCCCAGGTCATCAGGCCATGCGGCGGAGTATGGAAAGTCCCGCATTGTAGGCGGTCGGCTGCGTGCCGCGCACCTGTACTTGCGGGCACGCGGCGATTCAGGTCTCGTCGTCTTCGCCGGAGCCGACAGCGGCGCGACCGAGGCGGTCGATGACGGCTTCCCAGCCGGCTTGTGCAGGTGGGGCTTCGACGAGGATTTGCGTGGCGCCGATGGCGTCTAGCGCACGCAGGTTGGCATACAGGTCGTGGGCGTAGCCGGCGGCGTTTTCCGGGGCCTCGATCCAGGAGCGGTGAGGCGTTGTGCTTGCTTGGCGACGGGCGATCACGGCGGTGTCGGGGCCGGTGGCGGCAAGCGCCGCTTCCAGCGCTTCCGCGGCAACCAGCGAGAGCGGCGTGCGCGGCGCATAGTGTGCGGCGAGCGAACCGGACACGCGTGGCGCATCCCCTGCATGTGGCATGGCCGGTGCGCGCATGGTCGGGCGACGGCCGATCACCGCGGCGATCGCATCGGGGCCGATGGTGCCGGGGCGCAGGATCACGGCGCCCGCTTCGTCGAGACGCGAGAGATCGAGAATCGTCGATTCGATGCCGACATCGCAGGCGCCGCCGTCGAGGATCATCGCCACCCGTTCGCCAAGTTCATCATCGACGTGCTGTGCAGTGGTGGGGCTGATGCGGCCGAAACGGTTTGCCGAGGGGGCGGCAATGCCGCCGCCGAAGGCGCGCAGCAGCGCGAGCGCAACTGGGTGGTCCGGCACGCGCAAGCCAACGGTGTCCTGCCCGCCGGTCACCACGTCGGGCACATCGACTTCCTTTTTCAGGATCAGCGTCAGCGGGCCGGGCCAGAAGGCGCGGGTGAGTGCGATGGCCTCTTTCGGAATGTCGCGCGCCCAGTCCGGCAGTGACGCCGCGTCGGCCAGATGCACGATCAGCGGATGGTCCGCCGGGCGGCCCTTGGCGGCGAAGATCTGCGCCGCGGCGTCGGGATTGGAGGCGTCCGCGCCAAGGCCGTAGACCGTCTCGGTCGGCAGTGCGACGAGTTCTCCCGCGCGCAGCAGTGCTGCGGCACGGGTGATGGTGACGGCGGTGGGTTGCTGGATGCGGGTCATTTCAGGTGCATTGCGAAGAAGTCGAAAACGCGCTTCATCGCATCCTCTCGCGCGGCAGGATTGGGCGCCACGGTAACGCCTTTGCCCGGATGAACACCGTTGGGGACTTCGCTGCGGACATGCGGCGCCTTCAGCGCCGGGTTGTCGAAGTCGTGGAAGGTGTCCGGGTAGGTCACGAGATCGAGTGGCTCGCCCCGCGCTTTGAGAAGGCTCGCCAGTTCCACGCAAGGCGCGGCGGGTGTCCAGTCATCGGCTTCGCCGATCAGCAGCAGCGTCGGTGCGGTCGGATGGAAGCTGTGGGCGTGTTCAAGGCGCGGCGTGCATCCGGGATAGAACGAGGCCGCTGCCGTGAAGCCTGTATCACCCGGAAGCGGTGCGGTGATGGTGTCGAGCACCGTGCCGCCGCCGTTGGACCAGCCGATCAGCCCGACATCGTGCCCGCCAATGCCCGGCTGCGCGTGCAGCCAGCGCAGCGCGCGGACTGCATCGTCCACACGGTCTGCCTGGTGGATGCTGCGTTCGGCGAATTTCTGCGTGCAGATTTCGCGCAGTCCGCGGGTACTGAAGCTGTCGAGCATCAGGGCGACATAGCCTCGCGCGGCGAGCGCCTCGCCCCACATCTGGTGGCGAGCGTTCAGCTCGCCATTCCGTGCGTAGGCGCCGCCGCAGCCGTGCAGCATCAGCACCGCCGGGTGGGCGCCAGCGCCGGTCGGCTCGAACAGGAAGGCGCGCAGGGCCGGCGCATTGCCGCCTGCCGGGATGCTCACCTCCTTCGGTTGCATCGCAGCGAGTGATGCGCCTGCCGGTGCGAGCAGCGCGCACGCGAGTATCCGGCTGAGCGCGCGGGGCAGCATGGCTCGGGCGTCCCGCTTACTCGTCGCGGATGCCGATGGCCGTTCGCGCCGCCATGGCAGTCGCGACCGCCTTGGCCGGATCCGCGTCGATCACCGTGAAGTGGCCCATCTTGCGGCCGGGGCGGGCGTGGTGCTTGCCGTACAGGTGCAGCTTCAGGTTCGGGATCGCGAGCAGCTGCGACCAGTCCGGCTCGCGGTAGTGGCCGTGCGAATCCGGGCCGGGTTGGGTCGGGTCGTACCAGATGTCGCCAAGCAGGTTCACCATCACCGCGGCGCTGTGCGCGCGAGCGTCACCCAGCGGCAGGCCGACCAGGGCGCGCACCTGCTGTTCGAACTGGTCGGTGACACAGGCGTCGATCGTGTAGTGGCCGCTGTTGTGCGGGCGCGGCGCCATCTCGTTCACATACAGCTCGCCACGCGAAACGAAGAACTCGACCGCCATGGTGCCGATGTAGTCGAGCTGCTCGGCGATGCGCTCGGCCAGCTCTTCAGCGGTATCGCGCTGGCAGCCGGAGGCGCGCGCCGGTGCGATCGATACATCGAGGATGCCGCGTGCGTGCGCGTTCTCAGCGGTCGGGAAGCACTTCACCTTGCCGTGCTCGTCGCGCGCCAGCACCACCGACACTTCGTAGTCGAGCTTGAGCATCTGCTCCAGCACGCAGGCTTCGCCCTTGAAGGCCTGGAAGGCGGCGAGCGCTTCGTCGTGATTCGCGACGCGCGCCTGGCCCTTGCCGTCGTAGCCGAAGCGGGCGACCTTCAGGATGCCGGGGAAGAGCACGGACGGCGCGTTGCGCACATCGGCTTCCGTATTGATCGGCGCGAAGGGGGCGTGCGGGATGCCGTTGTTCGCGAGAAAGGTCTTCTCGGCAACGCGGTTCTGGCAGATCGCAACGGCGTCCGCCGAGGGGCGCACCGGCACGAACTTGGCGAGGTAGTCGAGGGTGCCGGCCGGCACGTTCTCGAACTCGGTGGTGATTGCCGCGCAGCCGGCGGCCAGCTGATCCAGCGCGGCGTAGTCGTCGAACTCCGCTTTCAGGTGGCGATCGGCGGCGACGCCGGCCGGGCTGTTGGGATCCGGGTCGAGCACCCAGACCTTGTAGCCCATTTCATGGGCGGCCAGCACAAAGAAGCGGCCGAGCTGGCCACCGCCAAGCATGCCCAGGGTGGCGGGCGGGAGGATTGCGCTCATCTGCTCAGTCCGTCGGCGAGAAGTTCAGACTTCGTCGAGTTTCATTTCCAGCACGCTCTGCGTCTGCTTGGCGCGGAAGGCGTCGAGCATGATCCGCAGGCGGCTGTTCTCGTTGGCCAGCATCGCAACCGCGAAGAGGCCGGCGTTGGCCGCACCCGCTTCGCCGATCGCGAAGGTGGCAACCGGGATGCCCTTGGGCATCTGCACGATCGAGTGCAGCGAATCAACGCCCGAGAGCGCCTTGCTTTGCACCGGCACGCCGAGCACCGGCACGGTGGTCTTGGCGGCCAGCATGCCCGGCAGATGGGCTGCACCGCCAGCGCCCGCGATGATCACCTGCAGGCCGCGGTCGCGCGCCGCTTCGGCATATTCGAACATCAGGTCCGGCGTGCGGTGGGCGGAGACGACGCGCGCTTCGAAAGGCACGCCGAATTCCTTGAGGATGCGGGCGGCGGCCTGCATCGTCGGCCAGTCCGAGTTGGAGCCCATCACGATGCCGACAACGGGTTGTTCGTTCATTTTTTCTTCCAGAGAAGCAAGATCGCGGATGGGCGTGCGTGGTCACGCCTCATCCGCATGTCCGCGGGGGCGGGTGTTCAGGCCTTGGCGGCCGCGCGTTGTGCGGCAAGCAGGGTGTTGCCGAGCAGCATCGTGATCGTCATCGGGCCGACGCCGCCGGGCACCGGCGTGATCAGCGAGGCGACCTGGCTGGCGGATTCGAAATCGACGTCGCCGCAAAGCTTGCCCGAGGGCAGGCGATTGATGCCGACGTCGATCACCACCGCGCCGGGCTTGAGCATGTCGCCGGTGACGAAGTTCGGGCGGCCCACCGCGGCGACGACGATGTCGGCGCGCTTCACATGGCCGGCGAGATCCTTGGTCTTGGAATGGCACACGGTGACCGTGGCGCCGGCGGAGAGCAGCATCACGGCCATCGGCTTGCCAACGATGTTGCTGCGGCCGATCACGACCGCGTCGGCGCCCTGTACCTGAACGCCGCCGACTTCCAGCATCTTCATCACGCCCCACGGGGTGCAGGGGTAGAAGCTCTCGCGGCCCTGCAGCAGCATGCCGAAGTTCTCGGCGTGGAAGCCGTCGACATCCTTGGCTGGGTCGATCGCTTCGAGCACGGCCTCTTCATCGAATTGCTTGGGCAGGGGCAGTTGCACCAGGATGCCGTGCACGCTCGCGTCGGCATTGAGTTCGGCGATCTTGGCCAGCACCGTTTCGGGCTGGGCGTCAGCCGCGTATTCGAACTTCAGCGAGCGGAAACCCGCTTTCTCGCAGGCGGCGACCTTGTTGCGGACGTACACCGCCGAGGCGGGGTCCGAGCCGACGAGGATCACGGCGAGGCAGGGCTGGGTGCCTTGCGCGGTGAGTTGGGCTGCCTTCAGGGCGATGTCTTCGCGGACCTGTTCGGCGATTGCCTTGCCATCGAGAATGCGGGCGGTCATGGGCTAAGTCCCGGAATATTCAGGAAAACCGGGCAGTCTACCATCGTGGGTGACGGGCGGCTACTTTCCGGCGCTCATCACCATCTGCACCAGTTCCGCGAGGCTGGAAACGTCCATTTTCTCCATCACGCGGGCGCGGTGCACCTCAACGGTCTTGATGCTGATGCCCAGGTCGTCGGCGATCTGCTTGTTGAGCCGGCCAGCGACGATCAGGTCGAGCACCTCGCGTTCGCGCGTGGTCAGCTGGTCGAGGCGGCGCGCGGTCTCGGCGTCTTGCCGCCGCTGGGTGCGCTCACTGCGCTCCGCTTCGAGGCAGTTCGCGATCAGGCGCAGCATGTCCTGATCGTTGAAGGGCTTCTCGATGAAGTCGACGGCGCCTTTCTTGAGCGCCGACACCGCCATCGGCACGTCGCCATGGCCGGTGATGAAGATGACCGGCAGCGTCGAGTGCTGGGCCGCCAGCTTTTCGTACAACTCGAGTCCGCTCATGCCGGGCATGCGGACATCGAGCAGCAGGCAGCCGGCCAGCGCGGGGCTCCAGGCGGCGAGAAACTCTTCCGCCGAGGCATAGGTGGCAACCGCATAGCCTTCCGATTCAAGCAACCAGATCAGGGAATCGCGCAGGGCCTCGTCATCGTCGACGATATGGACGGTCTGTTCAGGCAGGTTCGCCGAGGTGTTCAAGGGATTTCTCCATCGGGAGTGTGAATCGGAAGATCGAGCCGCCTTCGGGGTTGCTGTCCACCCACAGGCGCCCGTTGTGGAATTCGATGATCGAGCGGCAGATGTTCAGGCCCATGCCCATGCCGTCGCTCTTGGTGGTGTAGAAAGCGTTGAAGAGTTTCTCGCGGTCTTCGGCGCTGATGCCATGGCCGTGGTCATGCACCGAGACCTCGACCATGTTCTCGACGATGCGCGCGGTGACGGTCAGCGTGCGGCGATCCTCTTCGCTGTCCTTCATCGATTCGATGCCATTCTTCACCAGGTTCAGCACCACCTGTTCGATCATGATGCGGTCGGCGTAGATCGCGGGCAGGTCGGCGCTGATACGGTTGTCGATGCGGGCGCCGTGCTTGCGTGCGTCGATCTCCGCAAAGCCGAGGGCATCTTCAACGACGTCGATCAGCCTCACAGCGCCGCGTCGCGGCTCGCTCTTGCGCACGAAATCCCGCACACGGCGGATGATCTTGCCGGCGCGATCGGCCTGGTGAGCGGCTTTCTGCATGGCGACGAGCAACTCGTCGGGCTTGTAGCGCCCGCTCTGCAGGCGGTTCACGCAACCTGAACTGTAGTTCGCGATCGCCGAGAGCGGTTGGTTGAGTTCATGCGCCAGCGTCGAGGCCATTTCGCCCATCGTGATCAGGCGCGATGTGCGTTGCAGCCGCTCTTCCTGTTGCCGGTTGAGTTCTTCGACCGTCTTGCGGTCGGTGATGTCGGTGGCCACGGCCATGCGCACCACGCGGCCGTCGACCCAGCGGGCGGCACGTTCTCGCACGTGGTACCAGCGCGCCGAAAGCGGTTGCTGTAGTTCGCCGTCGAAGAGCTCGCGCGGAAGCTGCTCGGGCGACAGCCGGCGCGGGTCGAGCGGATAGTCGCCGAGTTCGGGCTGAGGCAAGGGCAGGCGATGGGTCGTGCGACCGACGGCATCGACGCCGAAGGTCGCCAGGAACGCGCGGTTGGCATACAGGATCGTGTCGCTCTGCGCATCGGCCACATACACGGCGGTGTCCAGGCCATCGAGCACGGCGACGAAGCGCTCGTGCGCGGCTTCCAGTTCGGCGTGGATGCGCTTGGCTTCGGTGATGTCGCTCATCGCCGCCATCCAGCCGGTCTGCTTGCCGGAGGCATCGATCAGCGGCGAGACCATCAGGCGCACCAGTGCAAAACTGCCGTCTTTCTTGCGGATGCGCAGCTCGAAGCCATCGACCGGTGCTGCGCCAACCAGTGACAGGGCGAGGTTGTGCTGGTTCTGGTCGACTTCGTCTTCCGGCCAGTAAGGGAAGGGCGCGTCGATGCCGACCAGATCGGATTCCGAGAATCCGGTCAGCTCGCAGAAGGCGCGGTTCACATAAATGATCCGGCCCTTCATGTCGGTGGCGCGCAATCCGGTCAGCACCGACTCTTCCATCGCGCGCCGGAAGGCAGATTCGGCACGCCAGGCATCTTCCGCGATCTTGCGATCGGTGACGTTGTGGGCGACCGCGTAGATCAGCCGCTCTTCGGGCACCGGGTTGGCGCTCCATACCAGCCATTTGTAGCGACCGTCCGAACAGCCCATGCGCGCTTCGAAGGTGGCGGGCTTGCCCTCTGCGAGCAGTTGCATCTGCTCGCGCGCGGATTCGAGATCGTCGGGGTGCACCAGATCGACCAGCTTGCGGCCGATCATGTCGTCTGCCGGGTAGCCGAGGATGCGCTCGAAGGCCGGGTTGAGGCGCCGGTAGTGCCCGTCCAGCGTCAGCGTGCACAGCACGTCGAGCGAGAGGTTGAAGATGCGGTCGCGATCCTTCTCGACCTTGATCCGGCGCAGCATGTGGCCGCGCTGTGCCCACAGGCTCCAGAACACCAGCACCGAGAGCCCGATGATCAGCGAAACCGGCAGCGCCGAGGGCAATTCCGCATCGCCGCGGAAGGCTGTTGCGCGCAGCGCGAGGCCGTTGCCGGGCGGGTCGAAGACGATCAGGGATGAGAGGGTTGCGTCGGTCGCATTGGTTGAAGTCGCGTTCGAGGCGAGCGGCTCGCCATTGCCATCGGTCAGCGTGAGGCGGTACTTGTCGGAAAACCACGAGGGCACCAGGTGATGCAGCAGGCCGTCGACCGAATAGACGGCGGCGACCATGCCCCAGGGCGAGCGCCCGCGTTGAACCGGAATGAAGATCTCGACCAGCGCCGACCCACCGGCGCCGCGGTAGGGCTGGCCATACGCGGCGCGGCCGAGTTCGCGCGCGTGGCGGGCGACCTGGCCCTGCGCCGGTGTCATGGTGTCGCCGGGCAACCAGTCGGAGGTATCGAAAGGCGCCGACCAGCGCACCTTGCCGCCTGCGTCGATCCACACGACGTTGAGCAGTTCCGGGTTGTTCGCCAGGTACTGGTTGGTGCGCATCTGGAAGGTTTCGCCGTCGATGGTGCCCGCCGCCACGTCACGCGCCAATTCGTTGAGGAAATCCTCGTTGGTCACGAAATGCGTGCGCATCGTTCGCTCAGCCCACTGGACGTCGCGGCCCAGCGCGTTGCGTTCGACCAGCGCTTCCTGCGTCTGCAGCATCCACACCACGGCGAGCATTGCGAGCGCGAACACCACCACCGCCACATAGGGTGCGGTGGAAAACAGTTCCAGGCGGCTTGAGCCGTCCTGTCCTGATCGGGATCGAAGGGCCATCTTGGGTTGTATACGCCGGCGCTCGGGGCGGGTCGGTTGCCGTGCCGTCGTATCGGCACGTTACTGCGACCGTGATGGGCGAAGGATAGCGGAGGAGGCGTCGCTTGACGCCATCTGCGCATCGGGAATTTGCGGCAATGCCTGTCGGAGCGCGCGGAAACGCGAGTGCGACGCGGCATTTTGGGGGTCTTGGGGTACAACGGACTTGTGGGTTTCGCCGGGTGGCATGCGTAACGCGTCGATAGGCGATCCGAGCGGCGCTGCCGGCCGACCAGATGAGAGTGCGTGACGCCGTTTGGATGTACGGCGCGCAAAATGCTGCGTCGCATCAACGACTTGCAAACGAACGTTTGAAAACCCCGACTTCCCTGTTTGAGCAATTTTCTATTGCACAATGCGAGAAGCTGTTTTATCTTTTGAAAAATCGTTGAATTTTGCCGCTGGCTGCCGCTCTCGCCACGGATTAAGCTAGGACTGCTGGCGCGCCTCCGGGCTGCGCCTCAGGACTGAACTCGCAACCGCCGCCCGACGAGGCGGCGGGCTTTTTGGTTGTCCGAATCAAACGAGGAAGGAGAACGCACTGATGGCCGCTCTGCCCAACGTGCTGTTGCAGTCCGATACCGATGCGCTCGAGACCCAGGAATGGCTGGAAGCGCTTGCCGGCGTGCTCGCCCAGGAAGGTCCGGAACGGGCCCACTACCTGATCGAACGCCTGATCGAAGGCGCCCGTGAAGAGGGTGTCGACATCCCGTACAGCGCCAATACCGGCTACATCAACACGATCCCGGCGGATCAGCAGCCCAAGTACCCCGGCGACGTGAACATCGAGCAGCGCATCCAGGCCTTCCTGCGCTGGAACGCGATGGCGATGGTCGTGCGTGCGAACAAGGACACCAACGTCGGTGGCCACATCGCGTCCTACGCCTCGGCCGCGACGTTGTACGACGTCGGCTTCAACTGGTTCTGGAAGTCGCCCTCGAATCCCGATGGCGGCGACCTGATCTTCTTCCAGGGCCACTCGGTGCCGGGCGTCTATGCCCGTGCGCACATGCTCGGCCGACTGACCGACGAGCAACTCGACAACTTCCGCCAGGAAACCGCCGGCAAGGGCGTGTCGTCCTACCCGCACCCTTGGCTGATGCCGGATTTCTGGCAATTCCCGACCGTGTCGATGGGCCTCGGGCCGCTGCAGGCCATCTACCAGGCCCGCTTCATGAAGTACCTCGACAACCGCGGCCTGGCGAAGACTGAAGGCCGCAAGGTCTGGGCCTTCCTCGGCGATGGCGAGATGGACGAGGTCGATTCGATGGGCGCGATCGGCGTGGCCGGCCGCGAACAGCTCGACAACCTGGTCTTCGTCGTGAACTGCAACCTGCAGCGCCTCGACGGTCCGGTGCGCGGCAACGCGAAGATCATCCAGGAACTCGAAGCCGAGTTCCGCGGCGCCGGCTGGAACGTCATCAAGGTCATCTGGGGCACGCACTGGGACACGCTGTTGCAGCGTGACACCAAGGGCATCCTCAAGAAGCGCATGCTCGAGGCGGTGGACGGCGAGTACCAGACCTTCAAGTCGAAGGACGGTGCCTACGTTCGCGAATACTTCTTCAACACGCCGGAACTCAAGGCGCTGGTCGCTGACTGGACCGATGACGACATCTGGCGCCTGAACCGCGGCGGCCACGATCTCTTCAAGGTCTTCGCGGCCTACAAGGCGGCGACCGAGCACAAGGGCCAGCCGACGCTGATCCTCGCCAAGACCATCAAGGGCTTCGGCATGGGCGCATCGGGCGAAGCGCAGAACATCACCCACCAGCAGAAGAAGATGACGCACGAATCGCTGTTGCGGTTCCGCGATCGCTTCGACATTCCGGTCGCCGACGACAAGGTCGACGAAATGCCGCTGGTGAAGTTCGAAGAAGGTTCGCCGGAACTGAGCTACATGCGCCAGCGTCGCATGGACCTGGGTGGCTACCTGCCCAGCCGCCGCACCAAGGGCGACACGCTGCAGGCGCCGGGGCTGGAGGCCTTCGAGGCGCAGCTGAAGGCTTCCGGCGAAGGCCGCGAGTTCTCGACCACGATGGCCTTCGTGCGCATCCTGAACACCCTGCTCAAGGACAAGAACATCGGCCGTCACATCGTGCCGATCGTGCCCGACGAGTCGCGTACCTTCGGCATGGAGGGCATGTTCCGCCAGTTCGGCATCTGGAACCAGTTCGGCCAGAAGTACGTGCCGCAGGATCACGACCAGCTGATGTTCTACAAGGAAAGCCGCGAAGGGCAGATCCTGCAGGAGGGCATCAACGAAGCCGGAGCGATGAGTTCGTGGATCGCCGCGGCGACCTCGTACTCGGTGCACAACGTGCCGATGATCCCGTTCTACATCTACTACTCGATGTTCGGTCACCAGCGCGTGATGGACCTGGTGTGGGCGGCGGGCGACTCGCGTGCGCGCGGCTTCCTGCTGGGCGGCACTGCCGGCCGCACGACGCTGAACGGTGAAGGCCTGCAGCACGAGGACGGCCACTCGCTGATCCTCGCCAACCTGGTCCCGAACTGCCTCTCGTACGACCCGACTTTCGCCTACGAAGTCGCGGTCATCGTGCAGGACGGCCTGCGCCGCATGTATGTCGAGCAGGAAGATGTTCATTACTACATCACGGTGATGAACGAGAACTACGAGCACCCGGCGATGCCGGAAGGTGCCGCGGCCGACATCCTCAAGGGGATGTACAAGTTCCGCGAGGGCGGCGCTACCAAGGGCAAGCAGCCGCGCGTGCAATTGCTCGGTTCCGGCACGATCTTCCGCGAGGTCATCGCCGCTGCCGACCTGCTCAAGTCCGACTGGGGCGTCGAAGCCGACATCTGGGGTTGCCCGAGCTTCAACCTGCTGGCCCGCGACGGCCAGGATGCGGCGCGCTGGAACCTGCTGCATCCGATCGAGACGCCGCGCGTGTCGCATGTCGAGCGCCTGCTCAAAGACACCAGTGGCCCGGTGATCGCCGCGACCGACTATGTGAAGCTGTTCGCCGAGCAGATCCGCCCCTTCGTGCCGGGTCGTTATGTCACGCTGGGTACCGACGGTTTCGGCCGCTCGGACACCCGCGAGGCGCTGCGCAACCACTTCGAGGTGGATCGCCGCTGGGTCACGGTTGCTGCGCTGAAGGCACTGGCCGACGAAGGCACGATCGATCGCGAGAAGGTTGCCGAAGCGATTGCCAAGTACGGCATCGACATCAACAAGCCGAACCCCATCACCGCCTGATGCGACTCCCCCGCGCGGCCGCTGCCCGGTTGCAGCCGGCCGCGACGGCGCGCAAGCGCCGTGGGGGAGCGCGTCCCGACGAGGAACGCACATGAGCCAACTGATTGAAGTGAAGGTCCCCGATATCGGTGACTTCAAGGACGTGCCGGTGATCGAGATCGCGGTGAAGGTCGGCGATACCGTCGCCGCCGAGGCCACGCTGATCACACTGGAGTCCGACAAGGCGACGATGGACGTGCCAAGCCCGGCCGCCGGTGTCGTCAAGGAAATCAAGGTTGCTGTCGGTGACAAGGTTGCCGAAGGCGCGCTGGTCGTGGTGCTGGAAGCCGCCGCGACCGTAGTAGCCCCGGCCGCACCCGCAGCAGCACCGGCACCCGCCGCTCCGGCGCCTGCCCCGTTGGCAGCGGCCCCGGCTCCGGCTGCCGCACCCGCCGCGGGTGGTGAGCTGGTTGAAGTGACCGTGCCGGACATCGGCGACTTCGCCGACGTGCCGGTGATCGAGATCGCCGTCAAGGTTGGCGATGTGGTCGCCGCCGATGCGGCCGTGGTCACGCTGGAGTCGGACAAGGCGACGATGGATGTGCCGACGCCGGTTGCCGGCGTGGTCAAGGAAGTGCGCGTCAAGGTCGGCGACCGCGTGTCGCAGGGCGCGCTGATCCTGGTTGTGGAAGCCGCTGGCGCTGCTCCGGTTGCCGCTCCGGCGCCGGTGGCCGCCGCCGCGCCCGCAGCGGCAGCACCTGCACCGGCCGCTGCTCCGGCGCCTGCCGTGGCCGCTCCGGTGGCCGCTGCGCCCGCGGTCACCGCGCCGGCCGGCAAGGCGCACGCCAGCCCGTCGGTGCGCCGCTTTGCACGCGAACTGGGCGTCGACATCGCCAAGGTGCCGGGCACCGGTCCGAAGGGCCGCGTCCTGCACGAAGACGTGCAGAACTTCATCAAGGGCGTGTTCAGCCAGATTTCGACCGGCGCGCTCGTACCGGCCGGTTCGGCGGGCGCTGCCGGCGGTGGCGTCACCGGTGGTGGCGAACTCAACCTGCTGCCGTGGCCCAAGGTCGACTTCAGCAAGTTCGGCCCGGTTGATGCCAAGCCGCTGTCGCGCATCAAGAAGATCTCTGGCGCCAACCTGCACCGCAACTGGGTCCAGATCCCGCACGTCACCAACCATGACGACGCGGACATCACCGACCTCGAAGCCTTCCGCGTGCAGATGAACAAGGAACTCGAGAAGAGCGGCGTCAAGCTGACCATGCTCGCGTTCATGATCAAGGCGGCGGTTGCGGCGCTGAAGAAGTTCCCGACCTTCAACGCCTCGCTCGACGGCGACAACCTGGTGCTCAAGCAGTACTACCACATCGGTTTCGCTGCCGACACGCCGAACGGCCTGGTTGTGCCGGTGATTCGTGATGCGGACAAGAAGGGCGTCTCCGCAATCGCGCAGGAAATGGGCGAACTGGCGAAGCTCGCGCGCGACGGCAAGCTCAAGCCGGACCAGATGCAGGGCGGTTGCTTCACGATCAGCTCGCTGGGCGGTATCGGTGGCGTCTACTTCACGCCGATCATCAACGCGCCGGAAGTCGCCATCATGGGTGTCTGCAAGTCGCAGATCCGCCCGGTGTGGGACGGCTCGGCCTTTGTGCCGCGTCTGATGCTGCCGCTGTCGCTGTCGTGGGATCACCGCGTCATCGACGGTGCCGAGGCTGCCCGTTTCAATGCTTACTTCGCCGGCGTGCTGCAGGACTTCCGCCGCGTGCTGCTCTGAGCCGGAGACCTCAAGGATGAGCCAGATTATCGAAGTGAAGGTGCCGGACATCGGCGACTTCAAGGATGTGCCGATCATCGAGATCGCGGTCAAGCCGGGTGACACCGTCAAGGCCGAAGACGCGCTGCTGACGCTCGAATCCGACAAGGCGACGATGGATGTGCCGAGCCCGGCCGCCGGCGTCGTCAAGGAGCTCAAGGTCAAGGTGGGCGACCGCGTAGGCGAAGGTGCCGTGGTGCTGACGCTGGAAGCGGCTGCTGCTGCCTCAGTTTCCCAAGCTGCCGCCGAAGCGCCGAAGCCCGCAGCGCCCTCTGCCGCCCCGGCTCCTGCAGCAGCTCCGGCGGCCCCGCTGCCTGCCGGCAGCTACAGCGGCGCAGTCGATATCGAGTGCGAAATGCTGGTGCTGGGCGCAGGCCCCGGCGGCTACTCCGCCGCCTTCCGCTCGGCCGACCTCGGCATGAAGACGGTGATGGTCGAACGCTACCCGACACTGGGCGGCGTGTGCCTGAACGTCGGCTGTATCCCGTCCAAGGCGTTGCTGCACGTGGCAAACGTGATCGAGGAGGCCTCGCACTTTGCCGACGTGGGCGTCGCCTTCGACAAGCCGACGGTGGATCTGAACCGCCTGCGTGCGCACAAGGAAAAGGTCATCGGCAAGCTGACCGGTGGCCTCGCCGGCATGGCCAAGGCGCGCAAGGTCGATATCGTTCGCGGCTACGGTCAGTTCCTCGACGCCTACCACCTTGAAGTGGCGCTGACCACCGGCTCGGGCTCCGAGCTGAGCGGCGAGAAGAAGGTCATCCGCTTCCAGAAGGCGATCATCGCCGCCGGCTCGCAGGCGGTGAAGCTGCCCTTCCTGCCGGACGATCCGCGTATTGTCGATTCCACCGGCGCGCTGGAACTGCGCCAGGTTCCGAAGCGCATGCTGGTGATCGGCGGTGGCATCATCGGCCTTGAAATGGCGACGGTGTATTCCGCGCTGGGCGCACGCATCGACGTGGTCGAAGCGCTGGAAGGCCTGATGACCGGTGCCGACCGCGATGCGGTCAAGGTCTGGGAAAAACAGAACCTGCACCGCTTCGACAAGGTCATGCTGAAGACCCGCACGGTGGGTGTGACCTGCCGGCCGGATGGCATCCTGGTGAAGTTCGAAGGCGAGAACGCTCCGGCCGACGAGCAGAAGTACGACCTGATCCTCTCCGCCGTGGGCCGCAGCCCGAACGGCAAGAAGATTGGCGCCGAGAAGGCCGGCGTGCATGTCACCGATCGCGGCTTCATCCCGGTAGACAAGCAGCAGCGCACCAATGTGCCGCACATCTTCGGCATCGGCGACATCGTCGGCCAGCCGATGCTGGCGCACAAGGGCGTGCATGAAGCACACGTCGCCGCGGAAGTGGCAGCCGGCCAGAAGTCCTTCTTCGACGCGACGATCATTCCGTCGGTGGCCTACACCGAGCCGGAAGTGGCCTGGGTGGGCGTGACCGAGATCGAAGCGAAGGCGAGCGGCCGCAAGATCAACGTGGCGAAATTCCCGTGGGCAGCGTCCGGTCGCGCCATCGCGAACGGCTGTGACTACGGCTTCACCAAGCTGATCTTCGACGAAGAGACACATCGCGTGGTCGGTGGCAGCATCGTCGGCCCCAACGCGGGCGACATGATCGGCGAGATCGCGCTGGCGATCGAGATGGGTTGTGACGCGGTGGATATCGGCAAGACCATCCACCCGCACCCGACGCTGGGTGAGTCGATCGGCATGACGGCAGAGGTTTTCGAAGGCACCTGTACCGACCTGCCGCCGATGAAGAAAAAGTAAGGAAGTCTCGGGGGAGACTGACTGGGATGCGGCGGCTCTTCGGAGCCGCCGCGTTTCCTTTACGGTGTCATAAAAAGATTGAATGGGCGTTGTATTGCTTTTGTTCGAGGGGTGACTTAGGGTTAACCCCGACGGACACCCGGGAGCGCAATAGGCCTCCGGTGAAATCCCTCCCTCCCCGCACCGGGTTGCGCATGGCTGCTCCCCCTGTCATGACGCCCGCCGGGCCTTCCGGGGTGTTCCTGTCACACAACGGCGAGCAAGTGATCCGCTCGCCTCAAACAACGGACTGCGCGTATCGACACTCCAGCCGCCCCGGTGGCGGAGTGAATAACAAAAGCTCGGCGACCTCAGGTCGCCATTTTTTTGTCCTGCAGGTTCACGGGTGGATCAGGCGCGGCGGCGTTTCGGGGTGTTCGCCAGGCGCAGCGCGAGTTGCAGGAACTCGTTCCACAACTCGCCTTCGCCGACGCCCTTGATGATGCGGTCGACGCGGGCGGCGTGCATCAGCGCGGCGCGCAGCGCACCAAGCGACAGCCTTGGCAATGCGCGCTGGATCAGTGCCTGCTTATCACGATCGAAGACGCGTTCGCGCTTGAACAGCGCCGCGAGCGGCTGCCCGCTATCCTGTCCGGCGCGCAACAGCGCAAGCGAGCGGATTTCCGCCGTCATCGCCCACAGCACCAGCGGCGGTGCGGCGCCTTCGCCCTGCAGGCCTTCGATCAGCCGCGTCAGTCGTGCGGGGTCGCCCTCCAGCAGGGCGAGGCGCAATTTCTCGGTGTCGTAGCGCGCGACATTCAGCACCGCATCCTGCACCTGGGCCAGCGTGAGTTCGCCCGGCTCGAACAGCAGCGCGAGTTTCTGCAGTTCCTGATGCGCCGCCAGCAGATTGCCTTCGACATGCTGGGCGATGAATTCGAGCGCCTCTTGTGGTGCGCGCTGCTTCTGTCGCGCCAGCCGCCCGGCCAGCCAGTCGGGCAGTTGGGCGAATGGCGGTGCGTTGCATTCGACTTCGACGGCCGCTTCGAGCAGCGCGACGAACCACGCCGCCTTGCGCGCTGCCCAGTCGAGTTGCGGCAGGGTGATCAGCGTGATGACGCCCTGAGGGTCGAGGTGCTTGACATAGCGCTGCAGCGCCTCGCCGCCCTCGCGGCCCGGCTTGCCGGTGGGGATGCGCAGGTCGATCAGCTTGCTGGAGCCAAACAGCGACAAGTTGCCCGCGGCCATCTCCAGCGTGTTCCACTTGAAACCATGGGTGACCACCAGCACTTCGCGTTCGTCGATGCCTCGCGTGCGTGCGGCACTGCGGATGGCATCGGTCGCCTCGAGCACCAGCAGGGGCTCATCGCCATGCACGACGTAGAGCGGCGCGAGACCCTTGTCGAGTTGCGCGATCAGTTGTTCCGCACGCAGCGCCATCAAATGCTCAGCGGGCCGGGGCGGACTGCGTGGCGGGGATTTCGGGCAGCGGCCAGGGTGCGCTGGCCATGCGGCGCAGGATGCGCTGCACCAGATCGTTTTCCATTTCGCGGTGGTACTGCGCTTCTTCCTGTTCCTTGGCCAGCACCAGCGAATCGTTGAAGGTGATCTCGCGTCTGGCGGTCAGTTCGGTTGCGGGGATTACCTCGCGGCCCTTGCGGTCGACCACCTTGAACACGATGCGGTCGCGCAGTTCGTACTCGCGCACCCGGCCATCGGTGTTCAGCGTCAGGATGATCCGCTCCTTCACATCCTGGACGATGATCAGGCTGACCTCAGCGTCATCGGCCTTTTCCATCACCTGTGTGCCGCCGTTGGCCGCGATCTGGCGGCGCAAGTTTGCGCCCGCCTCGCTGTAGGCCGACACGCCGAGGTGAATCGATTTGAAGGGCAGCGGTTGCGCACCGCGCAGGTGAAAACCGCATGCGCTCAACAGTGCGATGCAGCCGAGCAGCAGGGCAGAGCGAAGTCGCGTCACGTGTTTTCCTCGGTCGGGAGCTGCGGCGGGTTGGGATGCAGGCGTGCCATCACAACGGTGTCGGCGAACTGGCCGTTGCGCAGCGCATCGCCGCGCAGCACCGCTTCGCGCACGAATCCGCAGGATTCGTAGAGTTTGATCGCGCGCGCGTTGTCGGAGAACACGCCCAGCTCGATCCGCTGCAAGCCCAGCCAGTTATCGGCGACATCGAGCAAGGCGTGCATCAGCGCGCGGCCGATGCCCTTGCCCTGCCAGTCGCGATCCACAGTAATGCCGAGGTGTGCCGCGTGGGCACGTCGCGGACCGGTCTCGCGATGCAGGCCGGCGAAGCCGACGACCTCGCCGTCGACCTCGGCGATCAATGGCGCTTCGATTGGTGCGTTGCTTGCCAGTCGGGCCTTCCAGTGTTCGACCGAGGGGTAGGGCTGCTGCAGCGTGTTGGCGAAGACCTCGACCGGCGCCAGCACGCGGGCGAACGCGGCGGCGTCGCCCGGCTCCGCGCGGCGAATCCTGATCGTAACCCCCACGTCAGCAGACAATGTTCACCAGGCGACCCGGCACGACGATGACCTTCTTCGCCGGTTTGCCTTCCATGAACTTCTGCGCGACTTCCGACGCGACCGCAGCGGCCTCGATCGCCGCCTTGTCGGCCGATGCGGGCACCGTGATGCTGCCGCGGGTCTTGCCCAGCACCTGCAGCACCAGTTCGATTTCGTCCTGGATCAGCGCTTCGTCCTGAGGTTCCGGCCAGGCGGCGTGGAGAATGTCGTCACCGAATCCCAGTTCGCGCCACAGCGCGTGGGTGACGTGCGGGGTAATCGGCGAAAGTACGCGCAGCAGGATGCCGAAGCACTCTTCCAGCACCTCGGCCGCCAGCGGCGTGTCACGCGGGGCCTTCTCGATCGCATTGAGCATCTTCATCGTGGCCGAGGCGACGGTGTTGAACTGCTGTTTGCCCAAATCGTAGTTGGCTTGCTTGAGCAGCAGGTGGATTTCGCGCCGCACGGCCGCGAGATCGGCCGGCAGCTTGGTCGCGGCGAGCGTGCGCTCGGCCGGCAGCTGCGCCTTCAGCTCGCTCGCGAAGACATGGCCGAAGCCCCACACGCGGCGCAGGAAGCGGTAGGCGCCTTCAACGCCGGCATCGGACCATTCCAGCGTTTGCTCGGGCGGCGCGGCGAACATCATGAAGAAGCGCGCCGTGTCGGCGCCGTACTGGTCGATGATGGCCTGCGGATCGACGCCGTTGCTCTTGGACTTCGACATCGTGGTCATCTCGAAATCCAGCGGCGTGCCGTCCTTCTTCAGCGTGGCGCCGGTGATCTGGCCGTGCGCATTGCGCACCAGGTCGACTTCCTCTTCCCAGTAGTAGTTCTTGCCGCCGCTCTCCGGCTTGTGGGAGAACGCGGTGTTCAGCACCATGCCTTGCGTCAGCAGGCGCGAGAAAGGCTCGCGGTAATTCACCAGGCCGCAGTCGCGCATCACCTTGGTCCAGAAACGCGAATACAGCAGGTGCAGGATCGCGTGTTCGATGCCGCCGATGTACTGGTCGACGGTCATCCAGTAGTTGGTCTCGGCATCCACCATCGCAGTGTCGCTGAAGCTGCTGCCATAGCGGGCGTAGTACCAGGACGAATCGACGAAGGTGTCCATCGTGTCCGTCTCGCGGCGCGCCGGCTTGCCGCACTTCGGGCAGTTGCAGGCGAGGAAGCTCTCGAGCTTGTTGAGCGGATTGCCCGAGCCATCCGGCACGCAGTCTTCCGGCAGCACGACCGGCAACTGATCATCCGGCACCGGCACCGAGCCGCAGTCATCGCAGTGGATGATCGGGATCGGGCAGCCCCAATAGCGCTGGCGCGAGATGCCCCAGTCGCGCAGTCGCCACTGCACCTTCTTCTCGCCGATGCCGCGGGCTTCCAGCAACTCGGCGACCTTGTTCACCGCCGCTTCGTAGCCGAGCCCGTCGAGCACGCCGGAATTTACATTGACGCCGCGTTCCTTGTCGCCGTACCAGGGTTTCCAGGCGTCGAGCGAGAACTGTTCGCCCTCGACCTGTACGACCTGCTCGATCGCGATGCCGTACTTCTTCGCAAAGGCAAAGTCGCGCTCGTCGTGGGCCGGCACGCCCATCACCGCGCCGTCGCCGTAGCTCATCAGCACATAGTTGCCGACCCAGACTTCGACTTGCTTGCCGGTCAGCGGGTGGGTGACGAAGAGTCCGGTCGGCAGGCCTTCCTTCTCCATCGTCGCCATGTCGGCTTCCATCACTGAGCCGTGCTTGCACTTGTCGATGAAGGCGGCGAGTTCGGGGTTGTTCTGCGCGGCGTGGGTGGCGAGCGGGTGCTCGGCGGCCACGGCGCAGAAGGTCACGCCCATGATCGTGTCGGCGCGGGTGGTGAAGACCCACAGCTTGCCGTCGCCGATCAGGCCGGACTCGTCCGAAATCTCGTGCGGAAATGCAAAGCGCACGCCGATGCTCTTGCCGATCCAGTTGGCCTGCATCAGCTTTACGCGTTCCGGCCAGCCGGTCAGCTCATCGAGGTCACCCAGCAGTTCTTCGGCGTACTGGGTGATGCCGAGGTAGTAGCCGGGAATCTCGCGTTTCTCGACCACCGCGCCGGTGCGCCAGCCGCGGCCGTCGATCACCTGCTCGTTGGCGAGCACGGTCTGGTCGACCGGGTCCCAGTTCACGACCTGGGTCTTCTTGTAGGCGATGCCCTTTTCGAGCATGCGCAGGAACAGCCACTGGTTCCATTTGTAGTAGCTGGCGTCGCAGGTGGCGAGCTCGCGGCTCCAGTCGATCGCGAAACCGAGCGACTTGAGCTGCATCTTCATGTAGGCGATGTTTTCGCGCGTCCACTTGGCCGGCGGCACGCCGTTCTTGATTGCCGCGTTCTCGGCCGGCAGGCCGAAGGCGTCCCAGCCCATCGGCTGCAGCACGTTGTAGCCGCGCATCTTGTGCGAGCGCGACAGCACATCGCCGATCGTGTAGTTGCGCACGTGCCCCATGTGCAGCTTGCCCGAGGGGTAGGGGAACATCGACAGGCAGTAGTACTTCGGGAGCGAATCGTCCCGGGAGACCTCGAAGGCCTGGGTGGTATCCCAATGGGTTTGGGCGGTGCTTTCGACCTGTTTGTGGTCGTACTTGTTGTCCAGCATGGGCGTGCGCTCGCGGCAGAAAGGCGAAAACACGCATTCTACCGCCCGTGCGCTGCGGTGCGGAACAACGACGCCCGGCCTGGCTTGCCGGGCGGGCGTGCGAACTCAGGCCGGGCGCTGAAAGCTGGCGCGCAGGCCGCCGAGCAGGTCTTCAAACGCCTGTAGCGGCAACTGGGCGAGGTGATGCTGGGTGCGCACCATGCGCACGATGTGCGGCGTCGAATGGCGTCGACGCGCCGCGTCGGTCAGTTCGAGCAGGCGATCGTGGGCAGCCGCCCAGTAGTCGGATCCGCCGACCCAGCCGGTGCTTTCGGTGGCGTGGCGCAATGCTTCGTGCCAGTACTCCAGCGCCTGGGTGTCGCTGATGCCGGCCTTGCGGGCCAGCCAGGGAAGGTACATCGGGGCGTGCATGGGGGGCCTTTTCGCCGCGCACGCCCTTGGGGGAAGGGGCGGTGAGTGCTTGGCAAAATTCAGGGTAAACCGCAATGGGGAGTATAAGATCGACGCTCGATCCAAAGTAGAGAGGCAAATCAAATTGTTGCGTCGCAGCAGCTTGATCCGCTTGCCCATGGCCTGTTATTGGCCGCTTGAGCTTTTACGCCACGGGCCGCCAGTGCGCATTTGCCTCGGGTTCTTGCCAGGAGTGCCTACATGAATTCCACCCTCAAGGTTGGCGTGGTCGGTTTTGGTTTTGCCACCGCCACCTTCCATGCGCCCCTGATCGCATCCGTGCCGGGCTTGGCGCTTACGGCGATATCCTCGAGCGATCCGGCCAAGGTGCGGGCCGCGTGGCCGCAGGTCGACACCTGCGAATCGCCCGATGCGCTCTTCGCGCGGCCGGACATCGATCTGGTCGTGATCCCGACGCCGAACGAGACGCACTATCCGCTCGCGGTGAAAGCGCTCGCGGCGGGCAAGCACGTCGTGGTGGACAAACCCTTCACACTCGACGCAGCCGAAGCCCGTGACCTGATCGCCCGTGCCGACGCCGCCGGGCGGGTGCTATCGGTGTTCCACAACCGGCGCTGGGACGCCGACTTCCTGACCGTCAAGCAGATCCTCGCCAGCGGCGAACTGGGCCGCCTGACCCACTTCGAGTCGCACTTTGATCGCTTCCGCCCGCTGGTGCGTCAGCGATGGCGTGAATCCGGCGCACCCGGCAGCGGCCTCTGGTACGACCTCGGTTCGCACCTGCTGGATCAGGCGCTGCAACTGTTCGGTACGCCGCAGATCATTTCGCTGGATCTGGCCAAGCAGCGCGACGGCGCCGCAGCGGACGACTGGTTCCACGCCGTGCTGCGCTACGACGGCCTGCGGGTGATCCTGCATGCCAGCGCGCTGGTTGGCGACCTTGGCCCACGCTTTGCGCTGCACGGCACGCGCGGCAGCTTCAGCAAGTTCGGCCTCGATCCGCAAGAAGATGCGCTGAAGCTGGGTGGTCGCCCCGGCGCTGCGGACTGGGGTGTCGACCCGCGCCCCGGCACGCTCACGACCAGCGAAGGCGATGCGTTGATTTCCCGCGAATTTGCCGGTGAGCGGGGCGACTACAGCCGCTACTACGCCGCGGTGCGCGACGCGATCCTGCAGGGCGCGTCGAACCCGGTGCCGGCCAGCGATGCGCTGAAAGTGATGCAACTCATCGACCTCGGGCTCGCCAGCTTCCGCGAAGGGCGTGTCGCGCCTGTCGTTGGTCTGGATTGAGGTGAGACATGGACTTCGAACACGAACTGGAAAAACTCGCGCGTCAGGAAGAGACGCTGATCTTCCCCGCGTTTGACGAAGATCTTGCGTGGCAGTTGGGCGAAGCGCTGCGTGTACGTGCAAGGGCAGCAGGCCAGGCGGTGACGATCGTGATCCGCCGTGGGGAGGACATCGTCTTCCTGCACGCCATGCCGGGCACCACGCCGGCCAATGCCGACTGGGCGCGGCGCAAGCACAACGTGGTCACGCTGATGCAGCGCAGTTCCTACGCGGTATCGCTGGAATGCCGGCGCGACGGCAAGGGGCTGGACGAGAAGATGGGCCTGCCGCTGCGTGACTACGCCTGGCACGGCGGCTGTTTCCCGATCCGCGTGGCGGCCGCAGGGATGATCGGCACCGTTACGGTGTCGGGTCTGCCGCAACGGGCGGACCATGAACTGGTGGTGGCCGGGCTGGCCCAGTTGCTCGGTCACGACGAGGCGGCGCTGGCGCTTGACTGAACAGCGGGGCGCGTGGCGCGGCAAACCGGCCCTAGAATCACGCCCTTTGTGGAGCCGCCGCGCATGAAGCTTTTCCCCTTGCTGGCGTCGCTCGCCGTGGCGCTGAGCGCGCCTGCACGCGCCGCCGATCTGCCCAAGTGGGAACTTGGCCTCGGCGTCGGCGCGATGACGCTCCCTGATTACCGCGGGTCGGATGAGCAGCATGCCTATCTGCTGCCGGTGCCCTTCGTGGTGTATCGCGGCGATCGCCTGCGTGCCGATCGCGATGGCCTGCGCGGCAAGCTGTTCGATTCCGATCGGCTGGAACTCGATATCAGCCTTTCGGCCGGCGTGCCGGTGCGCAGCAACGACAACGCCGCCCGCGCCGGAATGCCCGACCTCAAGCCGACGATCGAGATCGGCCCGCAATTGGTGTGGCGGATTGCCGGCAGTTGGGAAGACGGCTATCGCCTGATGGCGCGGCTGCCGATCCGCAAGGTGGTTGCGATCGGCACCGCACAGGATGCCGGCTGGGCGAGCACGCCGACGCTGGCCTTCGACATCTTCGATCAGCCGGTGCCGGGCTGGCGTTTTGCGGTCTCCGGCGGGCCTTACTTCGGCGACCGCGCCAGCCATGCCTATGTGTATGACGTGGCCCCGGAATACGCGCGGCCAGATCGCCCCGCCTACGCGGCAAAGTCCGGCTACGGCGGTGCCCAGCTCACGCTGACACTGTCGCGCCGCATGGGGCGGGCCTGGTTCGGCAGCTTCGTTCGCGGCAGCACGGTAGCCGGCGCTGCCTTTGAAGACAGCCCGCTGGTGCGGCAGCACAACAACATCACCGCCGGTATCTCGGTGGCGTGGTCGTTGTGGGAATCAGCCGAGCGGGTCGATCGCCCCATCGACGAGTGACGCACGATCGCGGGCCGGCGGCGCAGTGTGCGCTTGTTGGCATGCCTTAACGCGTGGCGCTCCTATGCTCGCTGCGGGCTTGATCTGCTGCAGGGCGTGCGGGTGTAAATCGTCCGAGGATCCTGCCTTCCCCTCACTCAAGCGAGACAGGAACTCATGGACTTTTTCGAATCCCTGGTCGGGCATGCCACCTGGCTGTTCGTCCTCATCGGCCTGATCGTCGTGGCGATCGGCTACAAGTGGGTGCTGTGGCTGTTCGGCGTGATCATCGTGCCGGACGACAGCCTTGGCGTGGTCACCAAGAAATTCGTGCTGTTCGGCGCCAACCGCAACCTGCCGGACGGCCGCATCATCGCGCTCAACGGCGAGGCCGGTTACCAGGCCGATACGCTTGCACCGGGCCTGCATGTGGCGCTGTGGCCCTGGCAATACACGGTGGAGCTGGTCAAGTTCTTCACCGTGCCGCAGGGCGAAGTCGGCGTGGTCGAAGCTTGCGACGGCAACCCGCTGCCCAGCGGCCGCATCATCGCCAAGCAGGTCGAGTGCGACACCTACCAGGATGCGCGTGCCTTCCTGCAGAACAACGGCGAGCGCGGCCCGCAGATGGCGCTGATTCCGCCTGGCACCTACCGGATCAACACGCTGCTGTTCAAGGTCGACCTCAAGCCGGCGGTGAGCATTCCGCAGGGCAAGCTGGGTATTGTCGAAGCGCTCGATGGCGCACCGCTGCCCAGTGGCCGCGTGATTGCGCGGCAGGTCGTCTGTGATTCCTTCCAGGACGGCGCGGCCTTCCTGGCCGGCGGTGGCGAGCGCGGCCCGCAGATGTCGGTCATTACGCCGGGGACGTACCGCATCAACCCGGCGCTGTTCGAGGTGCATCTGGCCGAAGTGGTCGACATCCCCGAAAACAAGGTCGGCATCATCACGACCAAGGAAGGCAAGCCGCTGGTCACCGGCGAAATCGCCGGCCCGGAAGTCGCCGGCCACAACATGTTCCAGAACCCGCAGGCCTTCGTCGACAACGGCGGTAGCAAGGGCCTGCAGGAGCAAGTGCTGCTCGCCGGCCGCTACTTCATCAACCCGCGCTTCGCGACGGTGGAAGTGGTCGACATGGTGGAGGTGCCGATCGCCAATGTGGGCGTGGTGATCGCCTATGTCGGCCGCGAAGGCCACGACGTCACCGGCGAATCCTTCCGCCACGGCAACCTCGTCAGCCGCGGCGAGAAGGGCGTGTGGGTCGACCCGCTGGACCCCGGCAAGTACCCGATCAACCCCTATACCCACAAGGTCAGCAACGTGCCGACCGCGAACGTGGTGCTGAACTGGGCGACCGGCAAGACCGAGGCGCACAAGCTCGACGCGAACCTGTCGACGATCACGGTGCGTTCGGCGGACGGCTTCAAGTTCAACCTCGACGTCTCGCAGATCATCCACATCCCGCGCAACGACGCGCCCAAGGTCATCGCGCGCTTCGGCGGCATGGCGGCGCTGGTTACTCAGGTGCTCGAACCGACGATCGGCAACTACTTCCGCAACGCCGCGCAGGGTTCGGACATCATCGACTTCCTGAAAAACCGCTCGAAGCGGCAGGACGAAGCGCGTCAGGCAATCGCCGCGGCGCTGAAGGAATACAACGTCGGCGCGGTCGATACGCTGATTGGCGACATCGTGCCGCCGGACGAGCTGATGAAGACGCTCACCGACCGCAAGATCGCCGAGCAGGAGCGCGTCACCTACGACACCCAGCGCCAGGCGCAGGTCGTGAAGCAGGAACTCGAGCAGGCCACCGCACTCGCCGCCACGCAGGCCCGCGTGGTGGACGCCGAGCGGCAGGTCACGATTGCGGACTTCAACGCCAAGGCCACCGTGAAGGCAGCCGAAGGCCAGGCCCAGTCGAAGAAGATCAACGCCGAAGCCGACGCCACCGTGCTGCGCACCGTGGGCGAAGCCGAAGCCGCGAAGACCCAGGCCGTGGGTGGCGCCGAAGCCGAAGTCATCAAGCTCAAGATCGCCTCGATGGAATCCGGCAACTACGCGATGGTGCAGGTCGCCGAAGCGCTCGCGAAAGCCGGCGTGAAGCTGGTGCCCGATATCGTTGCAGGCGGCGGCAGCGGGCAGGGCGGCACGCTGGTGGATGTGCTGCTGGGGAATTTGATTCGGGAGGGGATGACGAAGCCGAAGGGGGATGGCTGATCTGCCAAGGGCAGCAAAAGAAAGGCGGGGCGTCATGAGCGCCCCGCTGAAGGCGTACCTGCACCGTGGCTATTGGGCTTTCAGGCTCGGACCAACCTGGTGGGACACGTGGCCGCGTTGCGAGTTGTCAGAGAGTGCGATGCAATTATGCGAGAACTGACTCTAAACCCTCAAAGAACCTTTGGGCCGATTCGTGCGAAGCGGCTTCAGTGGCCTCAAAAATAGTGAAATCACTAAATGACGACCCGAATTCCATTTATACGGCGAATTGCAAATGACCTGTGCGGCACCTTTACACTTCGTGGCTCATTCTCGCTGTCGCTGGGTTTTTTGAGGGGTGGCGCATGGCCAGCCTAAAAGAATGTGCAATTTGGATTGCGGAAGTTTTTTGGGCTGTCCTTCCTTTCATTCTTGTCAATGAATTGCGTGCGACAAAAATGAAAAATGACATTCTGTTGTGTGCATTAGCGTGGACTGAGCGCAATGAAATGTTGGTTGTAGATATTTGTGACGCCAAGTTCAGCGTTAGCAGAAGCTACTCATCGATTGAGTTTCTTGCTAAAGACCTAAGTGGGCGCGAATTTGAAATTTCGTTGTACAAGAAATCGTCGGTATCAGTGTTCCCATCTCCATTCGACTTATCGAAGATCGAGGTGAGTAGGCGCCCTCGCGTGAAACCGGCGTGAGGGCCGTGGGTTAGGCTGAGCTTTGCGAAGCCCAACGAATTGCCAAAGCCACATCGTATGGTTCTTGCAGCCGTGCGTTGGCCGGGTTCCCGCACCCGGCGGGCGTGTTACTTCTTTTGCTTCGTCAAAAGAAGTAACCAAGAAAAGACGACCCGGCGTTCGCGGTCAGGTGCGGAGCACCTGACTTCCCTGCGTTGCTCGCGCGACCGGGGGCCTGCGGAACTCGCCCTCGCTGCGCTCGGTGCTCAGACAGTCCTCGGCCTTCTTCCCGGTCGCGCTCCGCTACTCGGCGCTCTCGACGGGACCCAAAGTCAAAACCATCGCCGACACAACGCTTGTGTGCCGTCCGTAGCCCGGTAGGTTGAGCTTCATTGCATTCAGGGCCGTAGGTTGGGCTGAGCGCGGCGAAGCCCAACGTCACTATCATCGGCAACGCCATCGCGCAGGATCGTTGGCCGGGTTCCCGCACCCGGCGGGCGTGTTACTTCTTTTGCTTTGCCAAAAGAGGTAACCAAGAAAAGGCGACCCGAAATCGTGCAGTGTTTGCACACACTGCCCGCTCCAGCGGCGCGGAGCAGTGCTCCGCGAACCCCCGCTTACGCCGTTCGCGGTCAGGTGCGGCGCACCTGACTACCCTCGCGTGCTCGAGAAGTCGGACGGCTGCGGAACTCGGCCCTTTGGGCCTCAGACAGTCCTCGCCGTCGGCGCTCCGCGCCGATCCCCCGACCCCGCTGCGCCACTCGGCGCTCTCGACGGGACCCCAAGTCAAAACCGTCGCCGACACAACGCCCGATGGCGGTTCGCCGCCGTTTCGCACGATCTGAACCCCGGTAACGCAGCTCGGTTACTCGACTGCCGTCGGCACGAAGCGTCCGCTCCAGCCGCGGGTGGCGATGTGCAGCTGGTTGCTGACGCGGCGGCGCAGGGTGAAGGCGCCGCCGTCGGACAACGCCAGGCGGGCCAGCCAGTTGGCGGCGGGCCCCAGGCGGAACTGGTCCTTGCTGAGGCGCGCTTCGAGATCGGTGCCGCTACGGCAGATGACGCCCGCGCCTTCGGCCCACAGGCTCTCGCCGGTCTTCATGAATTCGAGCATCAGCAGGCCGTTGCGCTCGAGGATCGAGACGATCATCGGTTTGCCGTCGTCCATCGAGGTTTCTTCCCAGCGCAGCGGGAAGGCCGGGTCGCCCGCGACCTGACGCAGTTCGCGGATCGTCGAAGCGCAATGCAGCGGGTCCTGCGCCAGCGCGCAGCCGGACGCGGAAAGGGTGATCAGGGCGAACAGCAGGCGCATCAAACATCCTCCAGGCGAGCAGCATGCTGCAGAGATGTTGCCCGTGTGCGACAGAACGATGACGCTGGTGTGCGTGGTGCCCTGGACCCAGGCTGCGTGGGTGGAAGCTGACGAGTAATCGATAGGTTGTGGCTATGCATGTTATCGGTGCGATCAATTGGATTGATTTTGTCCGAATCCTTAATCTGCACTCCGTCGCACAACACTTTGTCTCTTCACCTCGAACAGCACAGGAGAAACACCATGAGCGCTTCCCTCATCAACACCGAAATCAAGCCCTTCAAGGCCACCGCCTTCCACAACGGCAAGTTCGTCGAGGTGTCGGATGCCGATACCAAGGCCAAGTGGTCGGTCTTCTTCTTCTACCCGGCCGACTTCACCTTCGTGTGCCCGACCGAGCTGGGCGACCTGGCCGACAACTACGCCGAGTTCCAGAAGCTGGGGGTGGAGATCTACGGCGTGTCGACCGACACGCACTTCACGCACAAGGCCTGGCACGACACGTCGGAGACCATCGGCAAGATCAAGTACCCGCTGATCGGTGACCCGACCCACCTGCTGTCGCGCAACTTCGGCGTGCTGATCGAAGAGGCCGGCCTCGCCGAGCGTGGCACCTTCGTGATCGACCCGCAGGGGAAGATCCAGATCATCGAAGTGAACGCCGGCGGCATCGGCCGCAACGCCGAAGAGCTGCTGCGCAAGGTCAAGGCCGCGCAGTACGTCGCCAGCCACCCGGGTGAAGTGTGCCCGGCGAAGTGGAAGGAAGGCGAAGCCACGCTGGCGCCGTCGCTCGACCTCGTCGGCAAGATCTAAAGCCGCGATTGCGTCTGCTGCGCGGGCCAATCTCGGGGCTGTGATGCTCGCCGTACCTCACGTACGGCTGCGCTTCTCGCCCCGACCTTGGCCCGCTCGCGACGGCGCACTCGCGACTTTGGTCGCGCCGCAAGAGCCGCCTCGGCGGCTCGCAGTGCAAAGCGGGTTGGAATGCGCGCTTTGCACTGCGATCCACAGAACCCCCGGCCCTTGCCCGACGCAAGGGCCCGAAAGAAGGAGTGCCTCCATGCTTGAAGCGAACATCAAGGCCCAGTTGAAGGCTTATCTCGAACGACTCGTGCAGCCGATAGAGCTGGTCGCCTCGCTCGACGACGGCGCCAAGTCGCGCGAGCTGCACGGCCTGCTCGAAGAAGTCGCCACCTTGTCGGACAAAGTCACCCTGCGGGTGGATGGCAGCAACGCGCGCCGCCCCTCGTTTGGCATCAGCCTCAAGGGCGAAACGCCGCGCGTGCATTTCGCCGGCATCCCGATGGGCCACGAGTTCACTTCGCTGGTGCTCGCATTGCTGCAAGTGAGCGGCTATGCGCCGAAGCTGGAAGAGGGCGTGATTGCGCAGATCAAGGCGATCGAAGGCAAGTTCAGCTTCGAGACCTTCATCTCGCTGTCGTGCCACAACTGCCCGGACGTGGTGCAGGCGCTCAACACGATGGCAGTGCTGAACCCCAACTTTGAAGCGGTGATGATCGACGGCGCGCTGTTCCAGGCCGAGGTCGATGCGCGCCAGATCATGGGTGTGCCCTCGATCTACCTCAACGGCGAGCTGTTCGGCCAGGGCCGCATGGGCGTCGAGGAGATCCTTGCCAAGGTCGATACCGGCGCCGCGGCGCGCGAAGCCGAGAAGCTCAACCAGAAGGGCGTGTTCGATGTGCTGGTGGTGGGCGGTGGCCCGGCCGGCGCATCGGCGGCGATCTACGCAGCCCGCAAGGGCATCCGCACCGGCGTGGTGGCCGAACGTTTCGGCGGCCAGGTGATGGACACGATGGCGATCGAGAACTTCATCTCGGTCAAAGCCACCGACGGCCCCAAGCTCGCGGCCGGCCTGGAGCAGCATGTGCGCGACTACGACGTCGATGTGATGAACCTGCAGCGGGCTGTCGGGCTGGAGCCTGCCGCCACGCCGGGTGGCCTGCACACGGTGAAGCTCGCCTCCGGCGCCACCTTGCAGAGCCGCAGCGTGATCCTCTCGACCGGGGCGCGCTGGCGCGAGATGGGTGTGCCGGGTGAGCAGCAGTACAAGACCAAGGGTGTGGCCTTCTGCCCGCACTGCGACGGCCCGCTCTTCAAGGGCAAGCGCGTCGCGGTGATCGGTGGCGGCAACTCCGGCGTCGAGGCGGCGATTGACCTCGCCGGCATCGTCGCCCATGTCACCCTGCTTGAATTCGCCGACACCCTGCGTGCCGACGCGGTGCTGCAGAAGAAGCTGCACAGCCTGCCCAACGTCAAGGTCATCACCTCGGCGCAGACCACCGAAGTGACCGGCGACGGCAGCAAGGTCAACGGCCTCTCGTACAAGGACCGCGTCAGCGGCGCGGCGCACCACATCGAACTCGAAGGCATCTTCGTGCAGATCGGCCTGCTGCCGAACACCGACTTCCTCAAGGACGTCGTCAAGCTCTCGCCGCGCGGCGAGATCGAAGTCGACGCCCGCGGCGAGACCTCGGTGCCAGGCGTGTTCGCAGCCGGCGATGCGACGACGGTGCCGTACAAGCAGATCATCATCGCGATGGGTGAGGGGGCCAAGGCGAGTTTGGGTGCGTTTGACCACCTGATCCGCACCAGCGCGCCGGCCTGATCAACGCAGGCTATGTGCAACGCCCGCCCGGCAAGCGCCCGGCGGGCGTTGTGCGGTGGGGGTGACGCTAGAATGGACGTCCGCCTCCGGGTCACCGCCCATGTCCAAGATCGAAACCCTCACCCGCAAGCAAGCTGTACGTGACTACGACGGTTACGCCTGTATCGGCCTGGTCAATCCGAAAAGCCCGAAGAACGTCGGCGAAGTGATGCGTGCGGCAGGTTGTTACGGCGCCCATTCGGTGTTCTACACCGGCAAGCGCTACGAGACCGCGCGCGAATTCAGTACCGACACCAAGCAGGCGTATCTGCAGATTCCGCTGATCGGCGTGGAGGATCTGTGCGGCGTGGTGCCGCTGGGCTGCGTGCCGGTTGCGGTCGAACTCCACCCCGACGCGCAGCCGCTGACGCAATACCAGCACCCCGAGCGGGCGTTCTACATCTTCGGGCCGGAGGACGGGAGCCTCAAGGGCAACGTCACCGCGTGGTGTCGCGACATCGTTTACGTGCCAACCCACGGCTGCATGAATCTCGGCGCGACGGTCAACGTGGTGCTTTACGACCGACTCTTGAAACGCGCGGCAGCGGGCTGAACGCGCCGGCACCGCTCTGGCTTGCGGGCGGCTTTCAGAAGATCGTGCAAACCTTGGCCCGGCGCGGAACCTAAACGCCTCGCGCCCGTCTATCTGACAGTAGCCAAACACGCCAGCGGGCCGAGCCTCGATCCTCGCGTCGTGTGGCACGCCGTCGCCGTCAACCGCGGCAAGGGCGTTGGCTGGGGGCGGGCGCACAAGGCCGGCTCCGTGATTTCCCCATCAGGAGCATCACCATGCAAGCGTCAGAACCCACTGTCACCCACCGCACCCCCGCGGGCCTGCAAGACCGCATTGCCTACGGCATCTGCAAGTTCCTGCGATTCTTCGCCGACCTGTTTTTCGCCAATCGCTACGGCCACCGCGCGGTGGTGCTCGAAACCGTGGCTGCCGTGCCGGGCATGGTGGGTGGCACGCTGCAGCACCTGCGTGCGCTGCGACATATGTCGGACGACCACGGCTGGATCCGTACCCTGCTCGACGAAGCCGAGAACGAGCGCATGCATTTGATGACCTTCATCCAGATCGCACAGCCCTCGGGCTTCGAACGCTTCCTGATCCTGCTGGCGCAGGGCGTGTTCTACAACTTCTTCTTCGTGCTCTACCTGTTGTCACCGAAGACGGCGCACCGCATGGTGGGCTATTTCGAAGAAGAGGCCGTGTTCAGCTACACCGAGTACCTGGCGGGAGTGGAGAGTGGCCGTTACGAGAACGTGCCGGCGCCGCAGATCGCGATCGATTACTGGAAGCTGCCGGCGACCGCGCGCTTGCGCGACGTGATCCTGGTGGTGCGGCAAGACGAAGCGGGCCACCGCGACGTGAACCACGATTTCGCCGACGCACTGCGGACGCCGCAAACGCAAGTCGCGGGCTGAGGCGGCAGCGCAGCGACAAAGAAATGCGGCCGGACGAGAACCTGAGTTCCCGCCGGCCGTGTTCGCAATGACGCCCCCGCAACCGTTCGCGGGGGCGCAACCTTTCAGAGCTGGGACCTGAAATAGCGGAAGGAGTGAATGAAGGCGTCGCGGACCTTCTCCATCTCGTCGGTGATCTTGTCCCACGATTCCTCGCCCGCCGTCTTCAGTTCATCGAGCTTGGCGAGCGCCAGCTTTGACTGTTGGCGCAGTTTGGCCAATTCCGCCTTGTACTTGTCGCGGGCATCGTCGCGGGCCGCTTGTGCCTTTGCTTCGAGCACATCCATGTTGGCATTCATTTCGTCGAGCTGGTGCTTCATCGTATCGATGTATTCGTCGCGTTTGGACATGACACATGCTCCTTGCAGTGAGGAAGAGCCCCTCGGCCGGGGCGCCGGTGTCACGCAGGGCAGCCGTCGCCATATGGTTCTAACAAGGGCATCTTGGGCACGGCGGGGCTACCGGTCTGTTCGCTGTCGTACATACACGGCGGAACAACTCAGCGCGTGACCCAGGCGTCGTTGTCGAACGGGCTTTTCCGGTCACCGCGCGAAGATCAGCTCGTGACGCGAGACGTTGTTGAGCGGCGACGCGGTCCCCTGCGGCTTCGGCGCCAATTGGTGATCGCGCTGTGCGAGGCGAAGGCGGGGCGCTTGCCGCGCGGCGCCCCGCTGCATCCGGACAAGCGCAAGGAAGTCTTCTTCGGCGGACTCGAAGCGTTGTGGCGGGTGCTGTGCTGGCATGCACAGAATCCGTCAAGGCCTTCTTTGAAGGCGGGCCATTTCCGGCGCGCGTGCTAAAGGACGCTGAAGCTGGGGTCGAATGGCGTCGATAGGGTCATCGGCGCCACTTCAATCCGCAATGCTTTCATTCAGGGGCCGATCACCCTTCAGCTGACGTTATCGGATCGGCCACACAAAAGGCAAGGCAAAGACAGTCCGGCGTCTCAATCGCGATAAGAGGGTCGGGCGTTCAAGGCAGGCTGATCGTCACATGTGCCTGACGCGGCGCGACCTTCACGATGTCGTGGAAGGCGGCCAAGACCTTGTCGGTGTCTTTGCCAAGCCAGGTTTGAAGCCCGACAAACAACCCGAGTGCGACCAACGCGTATGCGCTGAGCACGCCCCACAGGGGGACGTTGCTGCGCAGGGCGTGCTTGACTGCATCCGGTG
The DNA here is from genome assembly GCF_014197015.1 of Niveibacterium umoris. Lineage (NCBI taxonomy): Bacteria > Pseudomonadati > Pseudomonadota > Betaproteobacteria > Rhodocyclales > Rhodocyclaceae > Niveibacterium > Niveibacterium umoris. The sequence continues at coordinate 2,347,092 of NZ_JACIET010000001.1, read as the reverse complement.
CGGCCCAGTCCGGTGCAAATGCGGCCCGGTTGCCTTTGTAGTGGGCGATCTCGTCGCCCAGGCGGCCGACGAGGTAACCGAGTTTCTCCGGCGATTCGAGAAGGTATTTCCCGCGGAAGCCGAGCAGCAGGCAGAGGTGATAGACCTCCAGCGATTGCAGGCGCGCTGCGCCCTCGGCACGAAGTCCTTCGAGGCGCTCGAAGAAGCGTTCGCCCGCCAGTTGATCGCCAAAGAATGCGAGCTGCAGCGGTTGGCGTTCCCAGGCGTCGCGGATGCTGAAGCGCGATGAGAGGATGTGCTCGTCCATCGCGGCACAGAATGCGTATTTCGCCGCGAAGATGTCATCGGCGGGGATGTTGGCCCGCTTGGCGTTGCGCTCGAAGTCGTCGAGAAATTCGCGCAGGCGATTGCGGAAGCTCTCTGCATCGACTGGCGCGTTGCGATTGCGGATCAGGAACATCAGGTAGAAACCGTCGTACATCATGTCCGCCAGCGTCTTGGCCTGCCGCGGTGCCTCGGCAGGCGGGCGGCGTCGCGGTTCGATATCGCCAAAGAGGGATGGGGCTTGGACTTGGCTCATCATTGCACCAGTGCGAAGAGTTCGACCCGCAGTTCACGGAAGCCTGACGGCACGTAAAGCGCCACCGATTGCGCCTGCAGCATCCGTTCGAAAAGTGGGCCGTGGGGTTCGATCGAAAAATAGTAGTTGCCTGGCCGTACCGGCACGGCGGCGGGAACCTGGGGCGCGGCGGTAAGTTTTACCCCCGGCATGGCGGAGAGGACGAGTTTGTCGACGTCGTCGGGGGCACCCAGTTTGAAGCGCAGCGGCACCGCGTCGACAAGCTCGGGCGGCGGCATGTCGGCCGCAACCGAGAGGTAGAACGCGCTGCCGTTGCCGAGTTTTTCGGAGTCCAGCCGCCCGACGAAAAATGAGGGCTTTGCTTCATTCAGCGCGATCGTGGCGCAGCGCGTCGAGATCACGGTTTCCAGCAACTCGCGCACGATCCGATCCAGGCGGAAGAATCCGGGTGACGGATCCGCGTGGTCATACGTCGGCAGGTCGTCGAGCGTGTAGCTCTTCGAGAAGGTCATCAGCGCGCCCGCGACCTCCAGCAGACCTTCGAACAGGCGCTCAGGGTGAAGACGCGGATGGCGGTAGAGGTGGCTGAGGCGGGCGAAAGCACTGCTTGCCGTATGCAGCAGCCAGAACGACGCGATATCGCCTGATCGTACCTCGACGATGTTCTTGCTTGGTTCGCGGTGGAAGCCGTAAAGCGCGGCGCATTTGGCCTGCAACACGTCGAGCATGCGGCGCAGCATCAGGACCAGCGGTGGCAGGGCGTCGATAGATGCCGCGGGCGCCATGAACGTCGGATCAATCTCGAATCCGCCGGTCGAGGTCTTGCGGATGCGCACGGCCGGCAGGGTCACGAATTGTTCGATGGCGTCGAATTCCGAAAGCAGTCGCGGCTGCTTGCGGAGCAGCATGACATCGGCCTCTGCGGCACGCGTGTAGAGATCCGCGGCGGGTTCGGTGGCGGGGCGATAGCGGGCGTTGGTGCGGGCGTCGCCGGGCTGGGCGTGATTGCCCCCCGAGCTTCGCAGATGAGCGAGCGCCAGGTGGAAGGTGATCGTGTCGCGCGCAAAGTCGAGCTGCGACAAGTTGATCGGATCAGGTAGCTCGTCGGCGTCCGGCGCCGCATAGAACTCGCCGTCGGGGAAGCTGGCGCGGACCTGGTCGATGCGGAGCACGCCGGACGCCAGCGCGTCGCGGTCCAGTTCGATCTGGCGGAATCCCCACGCATACGGGTGCAGCGTCCTGCCGAGTTCAGTAACACGAGACTCGTGGTAGAGATCCTGTCGCTGAAAGTGTTGCGGCCGCAAGAACAGCCCTTCACCCCATAACACCTTTGCTGCTGCCTTCAAGCTGCTTCTCCTGATTCTGCTATTTCGTGTCGTCGTCCGGTGCGCCGCACCGCGCCGCCGCAAGTCTTGTTGCTTGTGCTTCCTTCCAGCCGATCGGCGCACCGGCGCCAACGCTGAACGCACACGCATGTGCCGCAACCAAGACACCGCTCTTTGCCGCGGCACCCCGGTCAAACGCGACACGCCAACGCGACGCCGCCGGATTACGGAACTGCCCTGCCATCGCGATGAAGCCAGCCTCGCGCGAGACCTTCTCCTTCACCTCTAGCTGCTGGTTGGGCGTCAGGACTATTTCGCGGACCTCGATCAGATCCGCGCCCAATGCTTCCTTTTCTTTCACCGGCAGCATCGCCGCTTCCGGTGGCATCGACAGGAACGCATCGATCCCGCGCAGCTTGTAGATGCGCACCACCAGCGCGGTGCCCTTGTCATCTGCTCCGGCATTCAGGTTTCGTGCGGCGTGAATCCGTAACGGAATCTCGTCGAAGCCGGTCGTTGTGTCGGCGTTTGCGCGCTTGAGACCCACGACACCCAGTGCGCTGTCTGCGGCCGATCCGATCACTGCATTGCCGTCCATGGAGCTGCACGCGGGCAGCAGGCAACACAGGAGCGCGAGCGCTGCCGCGCTTTGTCTTGCGCCGTTGGCGGATGCGGTAGAACTGCACAGTGCGTATGGCATTGTCATTGAAACCGTACTTGCTTGTTCGTAGATTACCACCCATGTTGCATACGCCAATGGAATATGCATTTGTGGTGTGAAGTGCGGCATGGAGTCGCAGTCGCTACCGAAAATCACGAACAGGAGCCACGAAATGACACATCAAAAACGTCGCCGGTTTTGCGACGTGAACCTGATTCCGATGCTGTCGGCATTGTTGCTGGCGGCATGCGCCAGCACGCCGCCGATGGCCGAGCTGGACCAATTCAAGGACGTTGCAACAGTGCAGCAGCGTGTCGACGACCTGGTCGCCGCCGGCGATGTGCAGAAGGCCCAGGCGATGCTGGAGGGCACGGCCAAGGCGCACCCGACCGATCCGGCGCCGTGGGTGCGCATGGCCCAGTTGCAGTTTGATCGCGGCAACTATTCGGGCGCCATTTCGGCTGCCGACGAGGCGGTCCAGCGCGACCCCGCGAACGTCCAGGCCAAGGGCATTGCACTGGTTGCGAGTCTGCGCATCGCAGTGCGGAATATTCAGGAGTTGCGCGGTGGTGTTGCCCTGGGTGGTGACGCACGTGGCGAGGCTGAGCGTCTGGCGCGCACGCTGCGCGAGACGATCAAGGAAGACGTGCTGGTTCCGGTTGGGCCTGCGCAAGAACCCAAGAAAGCGAAGTCACAGCAACGCGTCACCGCCAAAGCTGCCCCCGCGGCGCCGGCCGGCTCTGCTGCGGCACCTGTGGCGGCTGTTGCAGCGGCGCCGGCTGCTCCTGCCGCGCCGATGCCCGCGCCAGCAAAGTCCGCGACTGCTCCTGCCAGCAAGCCAGCCGCTCCCGCTTCAAAGGCGTCCGCAGACCCTTTCGGTGCACTCAAGTAACCGCCCCCGAACCACACGAACCAAACAGGAATCCATCATGGCCAAGAAAGAAAGTGTGCAGCAGAAGCTGTCTCGTGTCCGCGCGCCCCGCGTACAGCTGACCTACGAGGTTGAGCGCGGCGACGCAGTCGAGCAAAAGGAATTGCCCTTTGTTGTCGGCGTCATCGGCGATTTCGCAGGGCAATCGGAAGTCGAGCAGCCGCGCTTGCGTGACCGTCGTTTCGTGAACATCGACGGAGACAACTTCGATGACGTCATGGAAGGTCTCTCGCCGCGCGCGGCCTACCGCGTCGAGAACCGTCTTTCTGCAGAAGGTGGCGAATTCGCGGTCGACCTGAATTTCCGTTCCATCGATGACTTCCGTCCCGAGTCCGTCGTGCAGCAGGTGGATCCGCTGCGCAAGCTGCTTGAGGCGCGCAGCAAGCTGGCCGATCTGCGCAACAAGCTGGCAGGTAACGACAAGCTCGAAGACTTGCTGCAGGACGTTCTGAGCAATACCGAAAAGCTGGCGGCGCTGGGCGCCGAGGCCAAGGTCGAGGAGTAAGTCATGAATGCACCGTACGCCGCCCTTGCCACCCAGGCCCCTGAGACCGAATACAGTCTGCTCGATCAGATCGTGTCGGAAAGCCGTGTCGCACGTTCTACCGTCGAACACAACCGCGCGCGCGACCTGATCGCTGAACTCGTGCAGCAGGTGATGGAAGGCACTGTCGTTGTCTCCGAGAACCTTGCGGCAACCCTTGATGCACGCATTGCCGAACTCGACGAGATGCTCTCCGACCAGTTGTCGGCGGTGATGCATGCGCCGGAGTTCCAGAAACTCGAATCCTCCTGGCGCGGCCTGGAGTATCTGTGCAAGCAGAGCGCGACCGGCCAGATGCTCAAGATCAAGGTGCTCAATGCCACCAAGCGCGAACTGATCAAGGATTTCCGCGGCGCGATCGAATTCGATCAGAGCACGCTGTTCAAGAAAGTCTACGAAGAAGAGTTCGGCACCTTCGGTGGCGCGCCGTTCGGTTCGCTGCTCGGTGACTTCGACATCACGCGTCAGCCTGAGGACATGTACTTCATCGAGCAGATGTCGCATGTCGCTGCGGCTGCGCACGCCCCGTTCATCTCGGCGGCATCGCCTGAACTGTTCGGGCTCGAAGGCTTCACCGATCTGGGCAAGCCGCGCGATCTGTCGAAGGTGTTCGACACCGTCGAATACGCCAAGTGGAAATCCTTCCGAGAGTCGGAGGACTCGCGCTATGTCGGGCTGACGCTGCCGCACTTCCTTGGCCGCCTGCCATACAACCCGAAGGACGGCACGACGGTCGAGGGCTTCAGTTTCGTCGAAGAGGTCGATGGTACCGATCACAGCAAGTACCTGTGGGTGAATGCCGCCTACGCATTCACGTCGCGCATCACCGATGCATTCGACAAGTACGGCTGGTGCGCCGCGATTCGCGGAGTCGAGGGCGGCGGCCTGGTCGAAGACCTGCCGACGCACACGTTCAAGACCGACGAGGGAGAAGTCGCGCTGAAATGCCCGACCGAGGTTGCGATTACCGATCGCCGCGAGAAGGAACTCTCGGACCTCGGATTCATCCCGCTCGTGCATTGCAAGGGAACCGACTACGCCGCGTTCTTCGGTGCGCAGTCGGTGCAGAAATCGAAGAAGTACAACACCGATGCGGCGAATGCGAACGCTGTGCTGTCCGCCCAGCTTCAGTACATCTTCGCGGTCTGCCGGATCTCTCATTACCTCAAGGCGATGATGCGCGACAAGATCGGCAGCTTCGCGTCGGCCGGCAACGTCGAGTCCTACCTGAATGGCTGGGTGTCTCGCTACGTGTTGCTGGACGACGGCGCGTCGCAAGAAGCAAAGGCCGAGTTCCCGCTGCGTGAAGCATCGGTCCAGGTGTCCGAGGTCCCGGGCAAACCGGGTGTCTATCGTGCAGTCGCGTTCCTGCGCCCGCACTTCCAGCTGGACGAGCTCACGGTTTCACTGCGCCTGGTGGCCGAGCTGCCTCAATCCGCAGGCGCATAACTCTCTACCCCAAGTAAATTAGGAGCCAAGACGTGAAGGACATTTACGTTCAATTCAAAGGCAAGTACGACATCAAGGGTGAATCGCGCGACTCCGAGCACAAGGAATGGCTCGAAGTCAGCTCGTGGAGCCATCTGATTCGTCAGCCGAAATCGGCGACTGCGTCGACGTCCGGTGGTCACACCGCCGAGCGTTGCGAGCATGGCGAAATGATCTTCGTGAAGGACCTGGACCTGACCTCGCCCCGCATCTGGGAAGCGTGTTCGGCCGGTCACACCTTCGACGAAGTCACGATCGACTTCATGCGTGCCGACGGCGACAAGCGCGTCAAGTATCTCGAGATCAAGCTCAAGCATGTGCTGCTGGCGTCGGTGACGCCGTCCGTCGCCGGCGAAGGCATCCCGACTGAGACCTTCACGCTGGCCTACGCGGCGGTGCAGTGGACCTACACCGCGCAGGACATCAAGGGCGGTACCAAGGGCAACAAGGTTGCCAAGTGGAGCCTTGCGAAGAACACCGCGAGCTACGACATCTAAGTCGCCCAATGCGACGCGGCGTCCGGCGACGCGCCGGCGCTGCGTCGCGCAGCACAAGAGCATCTCATGAAGGGCTTTTCCCCCACCCTGTTCGAACGCATGTTCGACGAAGCGCCGCACCGCGCCGACGACCCAGCGCCTCTGCGCCGCTGGTCGATCGAAGAACTCAAGGACAGTGTTGCGCGTGATCTCGAGTCGCTGCTCAACAGTCGATGCGGCGTGCGGGAATCCCTGTTGTCCGCCTACCCGGAAGCTGCGAAGTCGATCGCGAGCTTTGGCATGACCGATTTCGTCGGACTCAGTCTTGCCAATCCGGCGGACCGCGCCCGCATCTGCGCAACGCTGGAACGTACGATCCTGCAGCACGAACCCAGACTCAAACGGGTGCTCGTCGGGCTGCGTGGCGATGAGCGAAGCGTCGGGCGCCTGAACTTCACCATTCAGGCAGTGCTGCATGTACCGCCGACGGCCGAGCCGGTCGGTTTCGATGCCGTGCTTCAGCCATGCACGCAGCAGTATTCCGTGGCGAGCAGTCGTCGCACGCTACAGGCCGTTGCATGAACGATCTTCTGCCTTACTACGAACGCGAGCTGACTTTTCTGCGTCGGCACTCGCGCGAATTTGCGGAACGCTTTCCGAAGATTGCTTCGCGCCTGCTGCTTTCCGGCGAGTCTTGCGAGGATCCGCACGTCGAACGCATGCTCGAGTCGTTTGCCTTGCTGTCCGCGCGGGTGCACAAGAAGCTCGACGATGATTTTCCTGAGCTCACCGAGAGCCTGTTGGGCGTCGTTGCACCGCATTACCTGAAGCCGCTTCCCTCGTGTTCAATCGCCCGTTTCGATATGGGCGGGGCCGAGGCTCAGCTCTCGTCACCCGTGACCTTGCCGCGTGGTACGGAGCTCTCGACACGCCCGGTCGGTGGCATCGCGTGCCGTTTTCGCACCGCATATGACGTCTCGCTGGCACCGATTCGAATTGCGGATGCACGCTTCGAGCAGCCGGTGGTGTCCGGGCGCAACCTGCGTGTCCCTGCAGAGACGCGGTGTGCGCTGACGCTGACGATCGAAACGAGCTCCGAGTCATCGGCGCTGCGCAGTCTCGCACTTGACCGCCTGCGGCTCTTTCTTGACGGCGAACCCTCGCTGGTCTGCCAACTGCGCGAGGCCTTGTTCTCATCATTGCGTGGGGTAGCGGTCGGTTCGCCGGACGGCGGCTCCTGGCAGCTTTTCGAGGGCAAGGTCGTGCAACCCGTCGGATTCGGCGTCGACGAGGGGCTGCTCGACTACGACGCAAGATCCCAGTTGGCCTATCGTCTGCTGACCGAGTTCTTCCTGTTCCCGGCAAAGTTTGACTTCTTCGATCTGGATCTTGCGACGCTGCGCGCGGCGATGCCGTCCGACGTACGCAGTGTGCAGATCAAGTTCTTCCTGGGTGCCGGAGCAACAGAGCTCGATCCCGCCTTGCTCGAGCGCGTGTCGGCAGCGAACTTTGCAACAGGATGCGCGCCAGTCGTGAACCTGTTCGAGCGCAATGCCGAGCCGATCCGCATTGATCATTCGCGCAGCCACTATCCGCTCGTCGTCGATGCCCGTCGTGCGCAGGCCTTCGAACTCTACTCGGTCAATCGCGTCGCGCGTGTCGAAAAGAGCAGTCTCGGCGAGCGCGTCTCGGAGTTCCGCCCGTTCTATGGTTTGCGCCATGCTGAGTCGCCCGAGAAGGAAGGGCGTTACTGGCACCTGCGGCGGGACCCGCGAGTGGCCAGCTTGTCGCCGGGCCATGAATACGAGATTGCACTGGTCGACGCCGGTGAGGATCTGGCCGACGTGCGGACCGAGACGCTCAGTATCCAGGTCACGGCGACCAATCGTGATCTGCCCTCGCAGTTGCCCTATGGTCTGCCCGAGGGCGATCTGTTCATCGAAGGCGGGTCGATCGCGCGGCGCATTTCATTTCTTCGTCGCCCGACGCCGACCCATCGGTTCCGTACCGAAGAAGAAGGCCTGTGGCGCCTCATATCCCACCTTGCGCTCAACCGACTCTCACTTGCCGAGAGTGGGGTCGATGCCCTGAAGGAGACGTTCGGTCTTTACAACGCGAATCGTGCAGCCAGCAATCAGCGAGTGATAGACGGTCTGAAATCGGTCGATCATCGTCCGTCGAGCGCGATGCTTCCGGGGGATCCGTTTCCCGCGTTCGTGCGCGGCATCGACATTGAAATCGGCGTTGATGAGCAGGCCTTCGTCGGCGTAGGCCTGTCGCTCTTCGTCGCGGTGCTGGAGCATTTCTTCTCGCTCTACGTTCACCTGAACAGTTTCACCCGTTTGCGGGTGCGTTCGACCCGCAGCGGCGAAGTCCTTGTGAGTTGCAAACCACGCAGCGGCGATGTGGTGCTGGTGTGAAGCGCAAACCCGCTAGCGCAATCGCCAGGCTCTTGGCCGCGCCACAGCGTTTCGAGTTCTTTCAGGCGGTGCGCATGCTGCGGCGTCATCTTGGGACACGACGCGGGAAGGGTGCGGGCGCGCTGGGTGATGACGTGCGTTTCGGCAACTCGCTGGAACTGTCGTTTCCCGCCAGCGAAATCGAGCGGATCGAGGTCGAGACCACTGCGGCAGGTGATCTGTCCAAGGTCAAGCTGACGCCGGCATTCATCGGCTTGACCGGCAATCAGGGCGTACTGCCGCAGCACTACACCGAGCGCCTGCTCGATCGCGAGGTGCTGCATCGTGATCGCGGCGCGCGTGCCTTTCTCGACATCTTTGCGAACCGCAGCTCAGTCCAGTTCTTCGGCGCGTGGGAGAAATATCGTCCGCACTTCCAGTTCGAGGCTGAGGGGCGTTCGCGTTACCTGCCGCTGGTGCTGGCGCTGGCGGGTACCGGCGCCCCCGCCTTGCGCGAACGTCTGGCTGACCAGACCACGGCGTCGCTCCACGACGAAACGCTTGCCTACTACGCGGGCTTGCTGCGCACCGCGCCGCGCTCGGCACAGGCAACCGCCGGCGTACTGTCTGACTACTTCGGTGCGGCGATTCGGCTGGTGCCGTTTGTCGGGCAATGGTTCCGACTGCCGGACGAGAGCCATGCCCGGCTCGGCATGTCCAATGTCTGTCTGGGCGGGGACGCGATCTGTGGCGAGCGGATCTACCAACGTGACTCGCGCATCCGCATCGAGGTTGGTCCACTGCCGCGCGCGGATTTCCTCGCGTTCATGCCCGGCGGCACTTCTGCGCGGGCGCTCGACCGGCTGCTCGGCATGGTGCTCGGTCCGACCTTCGAGGTCGAGGTGCGGGTGCTGCTCGATCGTCGCGAGGTCCATCCGGTCAAGGTTGGTCTCAGCGGCAGTGGTCGACTGGGCTGGGATAGCTGGCTAGCCACCGACGTGCAGGCAACCGACCCCGGCGACGCAACCTACCGTTTCATGCCCGGCTTCATGCGCGGGCACACGCAACCTTCCATGAGTTCAACATGAGTACGCATCTGAAAGTCCTGATCGGCAAGCTTAACGTCACCTGCCGCCAGGCGGCCGAACGCGCTGCGGCGCTTTGCATGAGCCGCGGCCATTACGAAGTCGATATCGAACACCTGTTCGTCGCGCTTGGGGAGCAGGTTGACAGCGACTTTGCCGTGATTGCGCATCGCGCCGGGCTGAGTCTGCAGGCGCTGCTGCAGGATCTTGAGGCCGAGCTGGCGCGATTGCCGTCGGGCAATACCCGCACGCCGGTCTTCTCGGAGCGCATTCCGCAGCTGCTGGAGGCGGCCTGGCTGATCGCATCGATCGACGATGCGCAGGCCCGCATTCGCAGCGCGCATCTTCTGCACGCCCTGCTGGCGGACCACAAGCTTGCGCAGATGGCCTACCGTGCGTCCAAGCTGTTTGCGCGTTTCCAGGTCGATGGTCTGAAGCATGAACTCGCTCGCCTGACCGCGGGCTCCGTCGAGGCACCCCAGGCGGCGGCGACACGTGAAGTCACGATTCCTGATGAAGGCGAGGGCATGGCGCCCGCGCCTGCGAACCCGTCCCGGACCCCGGCGCTCGACCAGTACACCACCAACCTCACTGCACGCGCGGCTGAAGGCAAGATTGACCCGGTGATCGGTCGCGATGCCGAGATCCGCCAGGCGATGGACATCTTGCTGCGCCGCCGGCAGAACAACCCGATCCTCACCGGCGAAGCGGGCGTGGGCAAGACTGCAGTGGTCGAAGGGCTTGCGCTGCGCATTGCGCAGGGCGACGTGCCGCCGCCACTGGTAGATGTCGCGCTGCACGCGCTGGACCTGGGGCTGCTGCAGGCAGGCGCGAGTGTCAAGGGTGAGTTCGAGAACCGGCTCAAATGCGTGATCGACGAGGTCAAGAAAAGTCCGCGGCCGATCATCCTGTTCATCGACGAAGCGCACACGATGATCGGCGCCGGCGGCACCGCCGGGCAGAACGACGCGGCGAACCTGCTCAAGCCGGCACTCGCGCGTGGCGAGTTGCGCACCATCGCAGCGACGACCTGGAGCGAGTACAAGAAGTACTTTGAAAAGGATGCAGCGCTGGCGCGGCGCTTCCAGGTGGTCAAGGTCGAAGAGCCCACCCCAGAACTCGCGTGTGCCATGTTGCGCGGCATGGCGCCCTTGATGGAGCGGCATTTTGGTGTGCGCGTGTTGGATGAGGCGATCACCGAGGCGGTGATGCTGTCGGCGCGTTACATCTCTGGCAGACAGTTGCCGGACAAGGCGATCGGCGTGCTCGACACCGCGTGCGCACGCGTCGCGTTGGCGCAGAACGCGACCCCGGGGCCGATTGATGATTTGCGCAAAGAGATCGAACGTCTTGACGCGGAGATCCACGGCCTCGTAAGGGAGGGCGCGCTCGGTTTGTTGCACGCTTCGCGGCGCGACGAATTGGCGAAAACCCGCGATTCGCGCGTTGCCGAGTTGTCGGCGCTCGAAGCGCAGTGGCGACACGAAGTCGAACTGGTTGCGCGCATCCACGCCTTGCGCGCCGATCTGGCTGACGCTGCATCCAGCAATGATCCGCGGCACGCCGAACTCGCGTCGCTGACGGATGAACTGGCACGCGCGCAGGGCGAATCACCCCTGGTTCCCTTGCAGGTCGATGGACGCGTCGCGGCTGAAGTGATTGCCGCATGGACCGGCATTCCGCTCGGCCGCATGGTGAAGGACGAGATCCGCGCCGTGCTGGGCTTGCGCGATGCGATGGCAGAGCGCGTGATCGGTCAGGATCATGCGCTGGAAGCGATTGCGCAGCGCGTCCGCACGGCCCGCGCCAACCTGGAAGACCCGAACAAGCCGAAGGGTGTGTTCCTTTTCGTGGGTCCGTCGGGCGTCGGCAAGACGGAGAGTGCGCACGCGCTGGCCGAAATCCTCTATGGCGGTGCGCGCAGCCTGGTCACGATCAACATGAGCGAATACCAGGAGGCGCACTCGGTATCGGGCCTCAAGGGCTCGCCACCGGGCTACGTCGGCTACGGCGAGGGCGGCGTGCTGACCGAGGCGGTGCGGCGACAACCCTACAGCGTGGTGCTTCTCGATGAAGTGGAAAAAGCGCATCCGGATGTTCTGGAGCTCTTCTTCCAGGTCTTTGACAAGGGCGTGATGGATGATGCGGAAGGGCGCGAAGTCGATTTCCGCAACACCATCATCATCCTGACTTCCAACGTCGCGTCGGCCACGCTGATGTCCGCCTGCATCAACAAGGCTGCAGAAGAGATGCCCTCGCCCGACGCGCTGCTCGATGCAATTCGTCCCCAACTGTACAAGGCGTTCAAGCCGGCCTTCCTCGGTCGGCTCACCGTGGTGCCGTTCTATCCGATTTCCGATGATGTCCTTGCGCGCATCATCCGGCTCAAGCTCGACCGCATTGCGCGCCGCGTCGCGGAGAACCACAAGGCGGTGTTCAGCCATGATGAGGCCTTGGTCGAAGCGGTGCTGGCGCGCTGCGTCGAGGCGGATTCGGGCGCGAGGAACGTTGACAACATCCTGAGCGGCAGCCTGTTGCCGGAAGTCTCCGAGAGCGTTTTGGCGCGCATGGCCGAAGGCGAGGCAATCAACAAGATCAAGGTGGGCGTCAGCAAGAAGGGCGCCTTTACGTACAAGGTGAGCTGAGGGACATCCATGAGCGTCTTGTTCGACCTGCCGTTTGCCCAGTTTCTGGACGCCGGACCGACCGCGCTGCCGGGGGTGACGTTCCGCGATGGGCGCGCCGTGCTCGGGCGCGGGCGCAGCTACCTTGGCGTGCTGACGTCGACCGCGCTGGCGCGGCTGACCACGCCGTCGCCCACCGAGACCGTGGGCGATGCGCTATCTGCGTTTCTGTCGGTCATGCTTCAGGGCGTGCGTAGCAGCATCGGGAGTGTCCGGGATGCCGGATCTGCGGAATTGATGCGCTTTGCCACCCCTCGTGCGGAGCGCCACCGCGTTTACTGCGAGCAGACGTTTCGGAATGCCCTCCACGCGCGGACTGATCCGCTCGGCTTGGTATTTGAGGCGACGCTGGTGACAGACCACGATCTCGTCCTCAGGGTCGATCCCTTCATGCGAGTGGAGCAGGGCGGTGAAGGCGGGTTTGGTTGCCAGTTCGCCGCTGCCGATCCCGTGCGTGTCTATCTTGCAAGTGGGGCAGTTCGGCGCGTATTCGATTTCACTGTGACTGCCTGAGGCCTCGCTGGTCCGCCGCGTGGGGGTATGATCGCGCCCTCTTACTCGGAAGGATGCGCGAGATGGCCGTTGGCGTGCTGATCATTGGCGATGAGATTCTGTCCGGACGCCGCCAGGACAAGCATCTCGCGAAGTCGATCGAGCTCCTGAATGCTCGCGGCTTGCGCCTGTCATGGGCGCGATACTGTGGCGATGAATTGCCGCGTCTAGTAGCCACCTTGCGCGACTGCTTTGCGAGCAACGACATCTTCTTTTCCTTCGGCGGTATCGGGGCTACTCCTGACGATTTGACCCGGCAGGCAGCGGCTGAGGCCCTTGGCGTGCCGCTCGCCCTGCATCCGGAGGCTGAAGCCGAGATCCGCGCCCGGTTCGGCGAAGAGACCACGCCCAACCGTCTCGAAATGGGCACTTATGGGGCCGGCGCCCGCATCATTCCCAACCCCTACAACCGGATTCCCGGCTTTGTCCTTGGCCGCGGTTACTTCATGCCGGGTTTCCCTGTGATGGCATGGCCGATGATGGAGTGGGTGCTGGACGGCGAACTGCGCGCACTCCACCACGCTGAGCCCTATCTTGAGGATTCGATGTGGGTCTTCGATGCGCAGGAGAGCCAGATCACGCCCTTGATGCGCGATGTTCAGACGCGGTTTGGGGTGACGGTATTCAGCCTGCCGAACACGCATGTTCCTGGCGCGCGGCGACAGATCGAACTGGGTGCGAAGGGGACACCGGGCGCGGTTGCGGCGGCCATGGTGACGCTGCGTGAATCGCTGGCGTCAATGGGCTTCGAGACGGCTGCGATCACCGGGTGACTTCACGCGCCCCAAAGAAAAAAGCCGCAGGGTTGCGCCGCGGCCTTAAGTCGAACGTCACGTATCGCGCCTGAACGCGACGCCCGATGGAGGGCAGATGCGGGGGCTCGGCGAGAGCGAGCCCCCAAGAAAGCCTTAGGCGGCCTTCTTCGATGCCTTCGCCGGGGCGGCGCCGCTGACTGCCTTGACGGTCGCGTCGGTGGCGGCGGTCACGTTGGCTTCAGCGATTTCAGCAACTTGCTTGGTGGCCTTGGTCAGGCTGTCGTAGGCCGAGTTTGCGGCGGCGATGGCCGACTTCACGGCAGCAATCGCGACGTCGGAACCAGCCGGGGCCGACTTGGCGGCCTTGTCCAGCGAGGCGGACACGTTCTTGTTCAGCTCGGAAAGCTGCGCTTCGACCAGCTTCGAGATTTCTTCCTGAGCTTGCGCGCCGATTTCATACACGCTGCGCGAGTAGGCAACGCTCTTTTCGACCAGCGGCTGGGCCAGCGAAGTCTGCAGGGTCAGCAGCTCTTGCACGTCCTTGGCGGAGAGCACGGTCTTGGCATTGGCCAGGCCGTCTTCGAGCAGCGCGCGGGCGGCCGACAGATTGAGGTTGGCAAGGCGTTCTGCGCTGGCAAACGCGGTGTTGGCGATGCTCAGCAGCGACTCGACTTGGGTTTTGTTGACTGCAGCGAACTGTTCCGGGGTAGCGAACATGGTGAATCTCCTTTAGATGAACTCAGGGCAAAAAGATTTTGCACCGCAACAATTTCGATTATAGAGACGACTTTCACGTCGTCAAGCTCTTTTTGTTGCGCTGCAATATCTGCTGTGACAGGCACGCCGCAGGGAGTCGCCAAGTCTTTATGGAAAACGGATTTCCTGACTTCAAATGCGCCTCAGCCTGCGGCCTGCTGGCCACAAGTTTGCGCTTTGCATCATGACGTGGGGATGACGCCGGGCGTGCGTCGGTAGCTCAGCGGTGGCTGAACTTTGCTGCGCGCTTTTCGAGGAAGGCGGCCATGCCTTCGCGCTTGTCGGCAAGCGAGAACGCGGCGTGGAAGACGCGCCGCTCAAATAGCAAGCCCTCAGAGAGGGGGCTTTCGTAGGCGCGGTTGATGGATTCCTTGATCATCATGACGATCGGCAGCGAATAGCTGGCGATCGCTTGCGCGGCGCCCAGTGCTTCCTCAAGCACGCGTTCGGCCGGAACCACCCGCGACACGAGTCCGGCCTTCTCGGCCTCGGTGGCGTCCATGAAGCGGGCGGTGAGGCACAGGTCCATCGCCTTGGCCTTGCCCACTGCGCGCGGCAGCCGCTGTGTACCGCCGGCGCCGGGCAGAATGCCGAGCTTGACTTCCGGCTGACCGAATTTCGCCGTGTCGGCCGCGATGATGATGTCGCACATCATCGCCAACTCACAGCCACCGCCCAGGGCGAAACCGGCGACGGCGGCAATGATCGGTTTGCGCGCGCGGCGCACGCGTTCCCAGTTGCGGGTGATGAAGTCGGACTTGTAGACGTCGACGTAGTCCCAGCCTGCCATCGCGCTGATGTCAGCGCCGGCGGCGAAGGCCTTCTCAGAGCCAGTGATCACGATGGCGCCGATGCCATCGTCCGCTTCGAAGCTGTCGAGCGCTGCGCCGAGTTCATCAATCAGGGCGTCGTTCAAGGCGTTGAGCGCCTTGGGGCGGTTGAGCGTAATCAGGCCGACGCGTTCCCGCTGTTCGACCAGAATGGTCTGGTATTCCATGCGCGTCCCCCTCCTACGCCCGGGCCTCCACAAGCAAGGGCGTCATGTATGGCTGATCAGCGCGCCGCGCCACCGGCCGGCGCGGCTTTCGCTTCCTGCTTTTTCGGCTGGATCGTGACCTTCACACGTGCATCGGTGTTCGGTACGACGGTCGCGTTCGGCCCGTTGGTGACGAGGTAGGTTTCGTTGTAGCCGTCGTAGTTGATGTATTGGCCGACGACCTCGTCCTTGCCGCTGACGACCTTGGCGCGATTGAACAGCTGTACCAGATCGGTCTTCGCGTCGTACTCGATCCGTTCCGCCTCGCCATTCACCCACTCGTCCTTGAGCTCCCGCTTCTGCTTGAAACGGGCGAGACCGTCCTGCCCGCCGGTCGCGACGCCCTTCTGGAAGCCCTCGATGTCCTGGGTTACGACAAGTTTGTCGGCGACGATGGTCAGCGTGCCCTGTGTGAGTTTGACCCGGCCTTCGAAGATTTGAACCTTGTTCTTGTCGTCAACGGTGACGCGGTCTGCTTCGACGTTCACTGGCTTGTCGCGGTCCGAGCGCTCCGCGAAGGCGGGGGCCGTGAAGGCAGTGAGTGCCACGGCGCCGAGCGCGAAGAGCTGCCGTGCCTTGCTTGCGAGTCTCATTTCCCGATCCCTTGTGTGTTGCGGTACAGCGTCGCGCGCACCTGACCGATGACAGCGACGCCGTTGATCTGGTCGATATCGAGGCCGACGCCGTCGATCACAGAGCGGCCGCGTGTCATGTGCACCGGCTTGTCTGTCGTTGCCTTCTCTTCATTCGGGCGGATCAGGATTTCGCTGGTTTCGAACGTGGTTTCCGGGATGTCTTCCGCCGCATCACGTACGCCTCTCACATCGCCAATCAGGCGAACCTCGTCGCCGGGGCCGCTGACCACGGCATTGCGTGCGGTGACGTGAAGCGTCTGCGGCTTGCCGAAGTGTTGAAGGCGCGCGTCGTCGACATGCGTTGAATCGTCATCCGGATAGTGTTTGGCGACCGCGGCTTCGAGCACGTACAACCGCTTGCCGGTTGCGTCGAAGCGCTCCTGCACCGAATGCGTGGCGATCATGTCGGGGTCGTGGCGAAAACGTCCGTCCGGATGGCTTGCCTGGGAGCGGACGTACTGCTCCAGCCAGAATGCCATGCCGGCGAGCATCGCCGCGAGCAACACCGGAAACAGTGCGGACCAGGTGCGTTTCATCAGTCCGCGAGATAGCGTGCGTGCAGCGCGTCGAGTTTGTTCTGCGCGGCGAGAATGAAGTCGCACACTTCGCGCGCAGCGCCTCGCCCACCGGGGCGGCTGGCAACCATGTCGACGTGGGCGCGAACCAGCGTGTGTCCATCCGCGGTTGTCGCGGAGAAGCCGCAGGCACGCAGGATGGGCAGGTCGACGACGTCGTCCCCCATGTAGCCGGCCTCATCCGCATCGAGCCCAAGCTCGCGCAGCAGCTCGTGCAGCACCGCGCGTTTGTCCTCGACGCCCTGGTACAGGCGCTTGATCTGCAGATTTTCGCAGCGTTGCTCGAGCGCACGCGAGCGGCGGCCGGTAATGATCGCCAGTTCGATGCCCGACTGCTGCAGCATCTTCAAGCCATGTCCGTCCAGGGTTGAGAACCCCTTCATGACATCGCCCTCCGCGGTGAACCAGATCGTGCCGTCGGTCAGCACGCCGTCCACATCGAAGGCCATCAATTTCAGCCGTGCAGCTCGTTCGATCGCGCGTTCCATCAGATCACCTTGGCGTCCATCAAGTCGTGCGTGTTGAGCGCGCCAACCAGCAACCCGCTCTCGTCGACGACCAGGATCTGATTGATGCGTGCGCGCTCCATGGTCGCGGCCGCTTCTGCAGCGAGCGCATCCGGGGCGATGCTGCGCGGATTGCGGTGCATGACTTCGGCGACCGCCAGCCCTCGGAAATCGGTCTGGGCGCCGAGCAGGCGGCGCAGGTCGCCGTCGGTGAAGATGCCGATCGCATGGTTGTCGGGGGTCACGATCGCGGTCATGCCCATGCCGCCACGCGTCACCTCCAGCAAAGCTTCGGCGAAGCTGGCGGATTCGGCCACACGCGGGATGCGTTCCCCGGTGCGCATCACGTCCGATACCCGCGTCAGGAGCCTGCGGCCGAGCGCGCCGCCCGGATGAGAGCGGGCGAAATCGTCCGGGCCGAAGCCACGCGCATCAAGGAGCGCGACTGCGAGTGCGTCGCCGAGCGCCAGCGCCGCCGTAGTACTCGCGGTGGGCGCGAGATTCAGCGGGCAGGCTTCGCGCTCGATCGTGGCGTCGAGGTGTACGTCGGCCAGTTTGGCCAGGGCGGACGACGGGTTGCCGGTAATCGCGATGAGACGGGCGCCGTGCCGCTTGATCAGCGGCGCGATCGTCAGCACTTCGGCGGTCGTGCCGGAGTTCGACAGCGCGATCACCACGTCTGCGGCGGTGATCATGCCAAGGTCGCCGTGGGCAGCTTCGGCGGCGTGAACGAAATACGCCGGCGTGCCGGTCGAGGCAAAGGTTGCCGCTAGCTTGCGCCCGATGTGGCCGGACTTGCCGACCCCTGTCACGATCACCCGGCCGGTGGCGCCGAGGATCATCCGGGTCGCGGCGACAAAGCTGCCGTCCAGCCTGCCGGCCAGCGCGACGACAGCCTCGGCTTCAATCGTCAGGACATCGCGGCCGAGCGCCAGCAATTCTTCGTCGGTCGCTCGGGAAACGGCTTGTGGCTTGGTTTCTTGCATGGTCACGCTGCGGTTACACTTGGTTTTGAGTATATCAGACGGGTTCTCGCGGCCTCCGCGATCTCCCGCACTACGGATCCGCGCCGAGAGAATGCACCTGACCCATACGCTCGACTTCGTGCTGCTGTTGCTGGGCGCCTCGGTGGCCGGCGTCATGCTGTTCAATCGTCTGCGCTTGCCGGGTGAGTTGGCCTACCTCGCGATCGGCGCGCTCATCGGCCGGGCCGGGTTCGGCTTGATTCCGGATGAGGCGTCCGCACGTGCGCTGGCCGAGTTCGGCGTGGTGTTCCTGATGTTCACCATCGGCCTCGAATTTTCGCTGCCCCACCTCCTGAGCATGAAGCGCCTGGTGTTCGGGCTTGGCGCTGCGCAGGTGGGTGCCACGACCTTGTTGTCGCTGGCGCTGGGCGGTTTGCTCGGCGTGCCGCTGGGGGCTGCGCTGGTGCTTGGCGGCGCGCTCGCGATGTCGTCCACCGCGCTGCTGTCGAAGCTCTTGATTGATAGGCTCGAACTCGACGCTCCGCATGGCCGCATGGTCATGGGTGTGTTGCTGTTCCAGGATTTGGCGGTGGTGCCCTTGCTGGTACTCATTCCGGCGCTGTCGCAGCCGCCCGATGCCCAGCTGCGCCTGCTGATGCTCGCTGGGCTCAAGGCCACCGTCCTGCTCGCGACGGTGCTGTATTTCGGGCAACGTTTGCTCGGTCGCTGGTTCCTCATCGTTGCGCGGCGGCGATCTTCACAACTGTTCATGCTCAACGTGCTGCTGGTGACCTTGGGCCTCGCCTGGCTGACCGATCACTTCGGCCTGTCGCTCGCGCTCGGTGCTTTTGTCGCGGGCATGCTGATTTCCGAGACCGAGTATCGCTACCGCGTCGAAGAGGACATCAAGCCCTTCCGCGATGTGCTCCTCGGTTTGTTCCTCGTCACCGTTGGCACCTTCCTCGACGGCAGGGTGATCATCGATCACGTTCTGCTGGTCCTTGGACTGCTGGTCGTCATGCTGCTCGCCAAGTTCGCGGTGGTGCTGGCGGCCGCACGGGTGTTCGGCGCAACGCCCGGCAACGCTGTGCGCACCGGCCTGTGGTTGTGCGCCGGGGGCGAATTCGGCTTTGTGCTCTTGTCGCAGATGTCGGCCAACGGGCTCGGCAGCGCGGTTCTGATTCAGTCTGCGGTGGCGGCGGTGGTGCTGTCGTTGCTGGTCGCGCCGTTCCTCGTGCAGTGGAGCAACCGCCTGGTCATGCGATTCGTGGCGTCGGAATGGATGCTGCGCTCGATGGAACTGACCCGCGTCGCGGCGCAATCACTGAGTACCGAGCGGCACGTCATCATCTGCGGCTATGGTCGCACCGGGCAGTTGCTGGCGCGTTTTGTGGAACAGGAAGGCGTGGCCTATGTCGCGCTGGATCTCGATCCGGATCGCGTGCGTGAGGCGGCCTCTGCCGGCGAGACCGTTGTTTACGGCGATGCTGCTCGGCGCGAGACCTTGATCGCCGCCGGCGTTGCGCGCGCCGCCGCGGTGGTCGTCTCCTATGCCGACGTCGGATCCGCCTGCCGCGTGATGGATCTGGTGCGCGAGTTGCGTCCGGACATTCCGGTCGTGGTCCGGGCCATCGAGGAGGCACAGCTTGAGAAGCTGACGCGCGAGGGCGCCGCCGAAGTCGTGACCGACATTTTCGAAACCAGCATCACGCTGGCGAGTCACACCATGGCGCTGACCGGCGTGCCCTTGTCGCGGGTCATCCGCCGCGTGCGCGACATCCGCTCGCAGCGCTACGCCTTACTGCGGGGCTACTTCCATGGCCGTTCGGACGCCGCAGACGATCCGGAGGCGACGCTGGAGCGATTGCATTCGGTGGCGCTCACCGACGGCGCGCGCTGTATCGGTCGTTCGATCGCCGACCTGGCCTTGCCCGATGCGGGCGCGAAAGTGTCGGCCGTGCGCCGGCGCGGCATCCGTGCGCTCAATCCCGAACCGGAGTTGGTGTTCGAGTCCGGCGATGTGGTGGTCTTGCTTGGAACGCCGGAAGCGCTGGCGTCGGCCGAAACGCGACTGTTGCAGGGGGGGTGAAAGCAATCGGGCCGCATGCTGCGGCCCGTTCTATCGCGATCGTCGGCGCCCTTAGAAACCCATACAAACCACGTATGAGTCGCCTTCGTCTACCGCCGCGCTGGCGGAGGCCCCGGGGGTGGAACCTTTGAGGCTCCGCATGGAGCCAGTGTTGATTACGCCGTTGTCAAGCATTGCATCGAGCGGCAACACATGCCGGCCGCGGATGTTGTTCGCACAAACGATCAGGGTGCCCGGCGTGTCCGTGACCAGCGCACTGGCCTTGGTGCTCGTGACGGTGAAGGTGCCAGCGTCGGCATGAACCGGCGCGCCCGCGCTTGGGTCGCCGGTCAGCAGGTTGGCGCGTCGCAAATGATCCCATGCACATTCGATTTCATCCGTGTTGTCGATCAGGCCATTTCCATCACCCTTGGCGCAGGCTCCCGACCAACGTGCAGACGCGCTCTTGTCATCCCCCGGCAGTGCCCGATACTTGTCCTGATAGGTGAGTACTGCGACCGAGATCGCGCGCATGTCTTGCGCAATATTCTTGACCTTCGCGCTCTCGATCAACTCCTGCCCCTTGAGCACGCCGCCCAGCAGCAGGCCGATGATGACCAATACAATCGCCATTTCGACGAGGGTGAAACCGGCTTGCCGTCTCATGATGGATTCCCAGATGAACAAGTTGCGTTGCGAATCTTCAAGCACGAGGCGTGCCCGGGTGTGTGACGCCGTCGTGACAGCTGGCGTGTGGGCTTCTTGCCGCCGGCGGCGCCCCCGTCGCGAGGAATCTGTCGAAAAATCGACACTGTGGCGACTAAAAACAGACGTTTTGGCGGTGGCGACATGAGCCAGCTTGGGGATTGGCGCAAACGGGTTCGCAACCCGGGTTACGTCCTGACCGGGATGCTGCTGTGCCTGCAACTCGCGCTGGTCGCCGGCTTCGAGACCTGGGTTGGACGCATGCTGCTGACGGCGCATCTCGGCGCCTTTTTGCTTTGGCAGCCGATGGTGTCGGCGGACCGGCGCATCGACGTGCTGCCCTTCGTGCTGCTGGTGATCGGCCTTGTCGGCTTCCAGCAGATGCTGGGCTGGGTCAGCTTGTCTGTGTGGGTGGGGATGCTGGCGGGGCTGGTCGTCGCGCAGGCGGCAACCCGCAGCTCACGGCGTGATCGACTGCCTGAGGAACTGGGCTTTGCCTACCTGGCGCTGGCGCTGTTTGCCTGGCTGGTGCCGTTTGGCGTGCCGATAGACCCGGATATACGGGCCTTGCTCGCCAAAGTGGCCTGCAATACCGGCTATGTGCTGGTGGGTGGGGTCGCGCTGCTCGCTTTCAGGCGGCGAAACCGGACGAGTGGGGCCCTGCCGGACTTTGCAGCGGCGGCGACGGCAATGCTGGCCGTCGGTACCATTGTGCTGACCGCGCTGGCCTTCATGT
Organism: Niveibacterium umoris; assembly: GCF_014197015.1. Lineage (NCBI taxonomy): Bacteria > Pseudomonadati > Pseudomonadota > Betaproteobacteria > Rhodocyclales > Rhodocyclaceae > Niveibacterium > Niveibacterium umoris. The sequence goes on along the minus strand of NZ_JACIET010000001.1, from coordinate 2,325,630 downwards.
TTCTTGGCGGCGAGCCGTACGAGCGGGCGCTGATCGCCGCCGTGGTCTCGGTCGCCCTGGTGCTGCTGATGCTGGGGTGGTTGTGGAATCCGCGTGGCGGTTACTCTGGTGTTGCCCTGCTGCTGTCTCGCCGCGCGTTGGCCGGGGGCTTGCCGCTCGAAGAGTGGCTGGGCGAAGTGTCGGAGGAGGCGCGCAGCGCGAGTTCGGCCGATGCGTTCCTGACTGCCGCGGTGCGCCGGATCCTCGATTTGCCGGGTGTCACTGGTGTGCACTGGAAGGCCGGCGGCGGTGCCGAGGGCGCCGTTGGGCGATTGGGGCGCCATACGTCCCGCATCGCCCATGGCGAGCTGACAGTGACCTTTGGCACGCGCGGCGCCGCCGACGCGGTGACACTGTGGCGCTGGGATCTGATGGTGAAGATCCTCGCAGAATTCCTGCTCGCACGCCGGCAAGCCGCGGATCTGGCCGAAATCGGATACCTGCGGGCGATTCACGAAACCGGCGCGCGACTCACGCACGACGTAAAGAATCTGCTGCAGTCGTTCGAGACCATCCTCTACGTGGCGGAAAGCGGATTCGAGCGCGACCCCGATGGCACCCGTATCCTGATCCAGCGCCAGTTACCGGTGCTCGCTGCGCGATTACGGCTGACGCTCGACAAGTTGCGCCAGCCGGAGTCCGGTGCGGCCGACATCGAGCTTCTGGATGCCTGGTGGGCGCGGCTGTGCAGCAGACTGCACGGCGTGACGTGCGTGGGTGAAGCGCCTGCGCAACTGAACGTGCCTGCCGGCCTCTTCGACCGCTTTGTCGACAACTGCGTCCAGAATGCTCGCGACAAGTCCGGCGCGGCCGGCTTGCCGGTGATTACAGTGAATCTGGCGGTGCAGCAGGGGCATGTGGTGCTGGAAGTCTCGGATGATGGTGCCGCAGTGCCCCGTGACCGCGCCGCGCGCCTTATGCGCGAACCGCTGACCTCGGAAGCCGGGCTCGGGGTGGGCATGCTGCAATTGGCGCGCGAGGCGGCCTTGCTTGGCTGGCAGGTGCGCTTGGTTGAAAACCGTGACGGCGCGGTGCGCTTCAGGCTCGATCAGGCGCCGCCGGGTACCTTGGCCCGTTGAGGGTGCGTCGGCAACGCTTGCCCGACCTGCTGACCCAGACGCCCCGCGAGGCGGTGCACGACCACCGTGCCTTTCCCCTTGATCGGCACGATGTGCGGGGGCTCGAAGACGAAGCGGTCGCGCAGGCGCGCGTAGGTGGCCGCGTCGCATTGGATCGACCCTGGCGCGCCCTCGCCGGTAATGCGGCTGGCGAGGTTCACCGTGTCGCCCCACAGGTCGTAGATAAATTTCTTTTTGCCAACCACCCCGGCCACCACTGGCCCGGTGCCGATGCCGATCCGTACCCGCAGCGGGTTGGCGCCGCGTGCGCCTGCGCCGGCCAACCAGTCCCGCATCTCCAGCGCCAGTTGTGCGATGGCTGCGCAGGGGTCGTTTGATTCGGTGTTGAGTCCGCCGGCCACCATGTAGGCGTCGCCGATCGTCTTGATCTTCTCCAGGCCGAGGCGCTCGGCCATCTCGTCGAACTTCGAGAAGACCCGGTTCAGCATCCCGAACACCTGTTGCGGGGTCATGTCCGACGCGAGCTCGGTAAAGCTGACGATGTCAGCGAACATCACCGTGACATCGGCGAAGCCGTCGGCGATCGTGCAGTCGTCGTCTTTCAGGCGCTGCGCCACCGGTTGAGGGAGGATGTTGAGCAGCAGGCGTTCGGACCGATCCTGCTCGATCCCAAGCAGGCGGTGGGCGTCTTCCAGCGCAGCGAGCGCCTTCTGGCGTTCGAGAATCGCAAAGCGCATCAGCAGCCATACGATGGACGAAATGGTGGCGAAGTTGAGCGCGAAGAAGGCCATGGATGCCTTCAGCGGCACCGGCGCAGGCATGCCGATCAGGTAGTCGGCCAGCAGGAAGTCGAAACCTCCGGTCAGCAAAGTCAGGAAAAGGTAGGCAACGAACCAGGGCACCGATTCTCGCGGACCGGCGCAGAGCAGCGCTCCGACCGGCGCGAGCAGCCCCCAAAGGATCACGCCCGACGCAGTAACGAAGTTCCCCATCGCCCACTGTGCGATGAAGGGAAAGAACAGGAAGATGGCAAGCTGGCTGAAACGGAACACCGCGAAATTTCCGCTCGCGGCGTAGATCAGCAGGTTGGTCGCGACGAGCACCTGCAGCACGAAGGGCAGCGTCGTGGACAGTTTTGGCCCGAGGGCCCAGTAAATCAGCAGCCAGCCTATCGCGGCGATCGACACCAAGCCGCTGGCAAGCACCAGCAGCGCCTTCTGCAGCCGCAGTTCTTCACTGTCGCCGGGGTTGATGCCCGCGTTTCGCAGGCGTTCGAGAAAATTCATGGTGCACAACATGATGCCCGACAGTTTGTCGTGCCGATGCGATCGGGGTCAACGTGCGGGACGGCGCGGCCTCAGGGGAGTTTTCCGGCAGCCATCATGCGGCCGAAAAGGACGAAGCGCGAAATCCAGATGACCTGATCATCGAAGGCGCCGCCCGCGGCGGCCGGATTCTCCGATATGTCGCGCGCGACGACGACCAAGTCGGACCCGGAACCGTTCTGGGTTTCGTCCGGCCCCGCCGACGCGCCGTTGATTGCCGACCCGTCGGGGTTGTTTGCAAAGTATCCGTTCGAACCGTAAGACCAGACCGCGCAGGCAACAGAGCCGGCGCTTGCGAGCAGGGTTGAGTCGGATCCCCCGCTGGCGGCGCTGGGGGCGATCCTCACTGTGCCCGCAGTGTCGAGCGTGAAGTGGACAGATGGCGGCGAAGGTGTGGCGGGGGGCACGGTGAGTGCCGGCGAAACCAGATAGGCCAGGCGGTGATTCCAGCCGTCGAGCGATTGAATGCCCAACGTCTCCCAAGGTAGCAAGCCGCGACGGTTGACACAGACCCCGTCGTTACTCCGACTGCCTTCCTTGCCGTAGCCCGCTGCGGCGCCGCTCGCCGGGCAGGGCAGGTAGCCGTTGGCCGATGCAAAAGCGAGCAAGGCCTCACGCGCCTCGTCCAAGGCAGCTCGGGTTTCGCTTGTCTGGCGCTGCACAGCCTGGACTCGGACCGCCATCAGGACGCTTGTGCTCAATACCGCGATGATGGCGATCGCGACTGCCATCTCGATCAGGGTGAAGCCCAGATTCTTTGGCACTTCAATACGGTGATTCATGGGGACGGCGTGCGAGTAAGTGTAACCGGGGCGGCAGAGTCGGCAACGGCTTCCCAGCCCCGCTTGCCGACCCATCGTGATGAGAGGTCCAATCGCGCTGAGGTGTCGGCCGGCGCGTAACCGATGTAATCGAGCCAGCGGTTGAAACAGAGCCACTCAATGGCAAAATTGCCCGGCGCACCTGAGGATTTGCGGAGCGGATTGCCCAGCGCGTCGACGCCGTCATCGCGGGTGACCACGTAGTGTGGGCAGCCGCCGTCATCCTGCACTTCGATCTTGGGGTTGTCGGGGGCGGACGCCGGGAGGGGCGGAGCGGGAAAGGCACTGATCACCGTCGGATTCAGGAAGTCCAGCTTGAGTTTGCTGCCGTCGGCGAGACTCGCCGGCGAGAAGCTTCCGCCAATCCCGAACAACATCCGGAGTCCACTGAGCGACGAGCGGTTGGGCATCGAAAGCTCAACCAGCACGCGGGGGGCGACCGCGGTGAAGAGATCCGCTGAGGTGATCGCAAGGATCCGGTCGTTGAACGCGTCATCCGGAGGGCCGCTGACGAACGTCATGCCGCTACCGGCGTTGTCGATGCCGGTGCGGCTGTCGAGGAAGGCGGACGGGACGCCGTCGTTGCAAGCGCTTGCCGATCCGGTGCGGACCTGGCCTGGCAGCGCTCGGCCGGGGGCGATGATGACTGCGACGACCTTGCTCACCGTGGCCGTCGCGCTATCCGTCAGATCCAGTTCGCCTGTGTAATCCGGGTTCAGCGCAGGCTGCGTCCCGCCGGGGCCGCGTGTCGACGGCGCTAACTGGCTCCGGGCGCCGGGGGACAGCGCGTACCACAGGCACTCGCCGCTGGCGTCGGTCGGGGGCTCCATGCCCAGCGTACGCCACGGCAGGCGACCGATGGCCCCGGCCGCGCAGCTCGAAGCGGCCGTGCCGTTGTTGTCCAAATCCGGGCAGGGCAGTGCGCCCGGGGAGGAGTCTTCCCATACCGCGTGCTGGATCAACGCCTCGCGCGCCAAGCCAAGCGCGCGATCGGTCCGCATGCTTGCCCGCAGGTCAAAGCCATTGAAGGTACGCAGGGTTTTGACTGCAACGAATACCGCCACCGCGCTGAGCAGGATCAGGACGATTGGCAGCGCAAAGCCGCCGGGGCGGCGCAGCTTCACCGGTTCTGATCGTCGGCGACCATCCTGATCGAACCGCCAACCGGCAGCTCGACCGATTGGCCGCTTCCGGTGGCGATCCGCGCACTGTGTTCGCCGAGGTGGGTGACCGCGGCGCGGTCGGTGCGCGCGACCCCATTGACCCACACCGTGCTGCGGCCGTCGCTGGTGCGCACGATGCCGTCGAGACGAACTTCGGATTCAGTGCGTGTGGTGCCGGGTTCGATGTTGCGCTCACGCATGCCGTCGAGTTTCGCGCGGCGTTCGGCAGTGTTGAACAGACGGCCGAGCGGCGCAGCCGGATCCGCTGCGGGCGGTTCGGCGAGCGCGGCACTTGCGACGAGAAGGAGGGGCAGCAGTGATGATTTCATGGGCGAACCGGGCCGGGGGTGCCAAGCGTAATCCAGTCTAGCTCACAAACAACGCCGAGGGGAGCCGCCTCGTCGCCGGTGTCGCCTGAGTCGCGCTCGATGACGCAGTGACGCGGCAGCACGGTCGCACTGCGCTGCCCATGCAGATCGCCGAGGATGCGCAGTAAGTCGCCCTCGTGCCAGACGCGGGCACGCAGCGTCATCGCGCTTGATAACAGGGGCAGTTCCGGATGCGCGCCCGGCAACGTGCGCTGCGGTGCCAGCTCGAATTCCAGCGAAGGCAATTTGCGACGGGCGCGCGTCTGGGTGACAGCTTCGGCCCATTCGAGGCGTCGTTCGGCGCCCACCAGACCCTGTTTGCGCAGGGCATCGAACTGCGCGAGCGCGCGGCGGATTTCCGGCTCGTCACGTTGCGCCGCGCTGAGTCGGCTGGCAATGGCGTTGCGCTCGCGCTCCGCGGTGCGGAAGTCGGCTTCGGCGCTCTCCTTGCCTTTGAGCGCAGCAGAAAGTGCAGCGAAGCCGATGCCGATCATCGCCAGGGCGGCCAGCAGCGCCAGCACGAAGCGACGCAGGGCAGGCGTATTCATGGCTTGGGACTCCGGCTCGGAAAGGCTGCCTTGAGCACGAAGCGGGCGTCGGGCTCACGTGCGCTGGCATTGCTTCGCAAGGTGCGGTCCGAGGTGTACTCGAAGGGCAGACGCACCACGCTCGCCTCCGCTGCGCCTTCGCGGCGGATGTCGTCCAGCAGTGCATTGATCGCGAGCACCGCCTCGCGCTGGCTCATCGGCGAGGTGGACGGCAGCGTCGCCTCGATCGTGAGCAGATCGCGCAGGGTGCCGCGATTCACGTTGGACAGCGCCGGAGTGTCCGGCGCCCCAGTGGCGGCGGCCGGGCCGCGCGGGTCAAAGGCATCCGGGGCGAGCGACCATTCGATGCGTCGTACCTGAACCCCGGGGTGGCGGTCGATCGCATGACTCAGCCGTACCAACGCATCCGCCGGTCCCGCGGCGAGCGCGTCGATGCGTTCGAGCCCGCCCACGCCCGCCTGAAGCGCGTCGAGCGACACCGGCAGTTTGGGCAGCGTGGCCAGCAGGCGCTCGTAACGCAGATGCCGGGTCTGGGTGTCGAGGGCGATGTCGTCAATTGACTGACGCAGCGTGCGGGTATCGAACACCGTTTTGCTGGCAAACAGCAGGGCTGCGCACAGACCGACCATGCCGGCGGCGAGCACGAAGCGCCGCGCGACCCACCAGCGCCACGCAAGCCGGTCGCGCGCGGGCGCGAATTGCGGGCCGCCGGTCTGGCGTGCCGCCGCGTTGAGCAGCAACAGTGTGGCGTCGGAATCGGTGGGTGGCCCCTTGAGGCCGGATGCCTGTGCGCGCTCACCGATATCGAGCATGAGGTAGCGCACGGCATCGGAATCCGGGCAGGCACTGCGCGCTGCGGCCAGATCCTGCTCATGCACGACCACCGCTGTGACGACTGGCGAGCCGCGCGCGATGACCCGCTGGGTGACCAGGTACTGGTAGGTCTTCTGAACCTCGTACGGAATCGTCGCACTCCACGCGGTGGTGTGCGATTCGGCACTGGTCGACAGCCGCGAGAACCGCAGGTTGCCGTCTTCGAAGAGCGTCTGGCGCAAACCCGCGGGTGTCAGCGTGACGACCAGCAGCCGGGCGTTGGCGCGGATCTGCGGGCGCACCAGATGCGGCAGCACCAGCGCTGGCGATGTGATGCCGGTGAGCACGATGTCGGCCGTGCGCATCCGCTCGATCCAGGGTTCGAGCAGGGCGGCACGGGTGATCGCCGCGAACAGGATGCGCTCGTCACGCCGGCCGGTACGTTCGCGCCCGAGCGAAATCGCGGTCGCATAGGGCGAGCCGTAGAAATACTGGTTCTGCTTGCGCGCGATCAGCGCGTGGCGGTCCGGCCCCACGACATGCGGTGTCGTATCGACCTGGAAGCCTTCCTCGACGCAGTCGGCCAGCACCGTGAAATGCCCGCCGCGGCACTCTTCGAGCCAGGCCGCGAACGCCGCATGGCCGCCCTCGTCGTTGTCGAACGACGGCCCCGGCGCCATCTGGCCGCTCTGCCAGTACCAACTGGAGATGCCGCCCGATTCGAGGTAGAGGAGGTAGCGGAGCGCCATGTCAGTGACGCCCGGTGGCCCGAAGACACTGACGCTCCCGCACTGGGGGCAGCGAACGCGGTGAGCGTGCGGCTTGTCTCATGTCAGACCTTCATCCGGGTGATGATGTCGTAGATCGGGCCGAGCACCGACAGCATCACCCAAAGCAGCAGCGAGCCGAGCAGAAGCGTCAGGATGGGCTCCATCATGGTCTGCACCCGTGCTATCGACTCGCGCACATCGCGTTCGTAAAAGTAGCTGACATTCTGCAGCGCCTTGTCGAGCGCGCCGGTGTTCTCGCCGATGCGCAGCATGCGCGTCACCAGCGGCGGGAAGAGCCCGACCCGTCCGAATGCCGAGGTGACATTCTGACCCTCGGCAATGTGCTGTTCGACCTGGATCAGCGCCCGCTGCACCAGCTTGTTGCCGGCCACGTCCTGTGCGATCCGCACCGAATCTATGATCGCGATGCCTGAGCCGTACATCATTGAGAACAGCGAAGCGAAGCGGGCGAGGATGATCTTGCGGTATACCTCGCCGAACAACGGGGCGGAGAGCTTCGCCCTGTCGATCCGCATCTGCAGATTGGTGTTGTTGATGGCGGCAATCCGCAGCCCGATGACAGACCCGACCAGCAACAGCGCCAGCCACCAGCCATGCTGGCTGACGACATGCGACACCGCAATCAGCGCGCGAGTGTGGAAAGGCAGCGCCTGGCCAGTGGAAACGAAGAGCTTCGACAGCTCCGGGACTACGTAGACCATCGACACGGTGATCGCGCCGAGAATCACGCTGACCACGATGCTCGGGTAGATCACCAGACGCTGGGTATAGCTGGCCAGTTCGTCGTCGCGCTTGAGCGATTCGTTGAGCGCGTCGAGCACTTCCGGCAGGTTGCCGGTCGCCTCGCCGGCGCGGATCAACGCGCAAAACACCGAATCGAAGGCGGTGGGCTGTTCCTGCATTGCCTGCGAGAGACTGCGCCCCCCCTCGATGCTTTCGACCAGACCGGCCACGATCTCGCGGAAGCGCGCGTGCACGGTGGAGTCGCGCAGGTCGCAGAGCGATTCGAGAATCGGCACGCCCGCGCGTGTGAGCTGTTCGAGGTGAAAGCAGAAGTGCATCAGCTCGCGCCGTGGGATGCGGCCGCGCCGCCAGGCGACCCCGGTACGCGCGGCTTCGCCGTTGATGAAGTCGAGGTCCATCCGGCGCAGGCGCAGTTCCAGATCGACCAGATTCACCGCCTCCATCTCGCCGCGGATCACGCGGCCGGTGCGGTTCATGGCGCGGTAGGCAAAGACAGCCATGTCGCCGGCCTCAGGACATGCGGTCGGTCAGGTCGACCACGCGCGCAAGTTCAGCCAGCGAGGTGGTGCCGTCGAGCACACGCCGTACGCCGTCTTCGGCGAGTGTGCGGAAGCCCTTGGCGCGCGCAGCATTGCGGATTTCGCGCAGGGTTGCGCGGCGGGCCACCAACTCGTCGAGGTCGCCGTCCATCCGCACCACTTCCATGATCGCGCTGCGGCCACGGAAGCCCTGGAATTCGCAGCGGGTACAGCCGCCGGGTTCGAAAATGCTGGCCGGCGCGCGCTCCGGCGCAATCGCCATCAGCCGCAGCTCGAAGGATTCGGGAGGCCGGGCGCGCTTGCAGTGCGGGCACAGCTTGCGCACCAGGCGCTGCCCGACGACCCCGATGATGTGGCCGGCCATGATGTCGGGCTGGATGCCGATGTCGAGCAGGCGCGGGATCACGCCCAGCGCGGAATTGGTATGCAGCGTCGAGTACACCTGATGGCCCGTCATGGCCGCGCGGAAGGCCATCTCGGCGGTGTCCGCGTCGCGGATTTCGCCCACCAGGATCACATCCGGATCCTGCCGCATCATTGCCCGCACGCCGTTGGCGAAGTCGAGCTTGGTCGCTTCGGAGATCGAGGTCTGGCGGATCATGGCCATCGGGTATTCGACCGGATCCTCCAGCGTCATGATGTTGATGCCTTCGTCGTTGATGTGACGCAGGATCGAGTACAGCGTGGTGGTCTTGCCGCTGCCGGTGGGGCCTGTGACGAGGATGATGCCTTCGGGGCGCGCGATCATCAGCTTGAGCATGTCGAGCTGGGCCTCGCCGAGGCCCAGGTCGTTCAGCGGGACGATGCCTTTCTGGCGATCGAGCACCCGCAGCACGATGTTCTCGCCGTGGATCGTCGGTTGCGCCGAGACGCGGAAATCCACCGGGCGGCCGCTGATGTTGATCGAGATGCGGCCATCCTGCGGCGCGCGGGTCTCGGCGATGTTCAGGTTCGCCATCACCTTCAGCCGCACCGCCATCGCCGACCAGTACGAGCGGTGCAGCGCGCGGATCTGTCGCAGCATGCCGTCGATGCGGTAGCGGATGCGCAGGAAGTTCGCTTCCGGCTCGAAGTGGATGTCCGAGGACTCCCGCTTCACCGCGTCAGCCAGCAACGCATCCACCAGGCGCACCACCGGCTGGCTGTATTCGTCCCCCGAATAGGCCAGGCTGCGGAAGTCGACTTCGCCGGTCTCGATCTCGTTGAGGATGCCGTCGATCGACAGTTCGTAGCCGTAATGCTGGTCGATCGCACGGACAATCTCCGAGTCGCCCGCCAGCATCGTGTCAATCGAGATGTCTTCGGGCAGCGTGCTGCGCAGCTTGTCGAGCGCGACGATGTCATCGAGATCGGAAATCGCCACCGTCAGCGCGCGACCCAGCGGGTCGAAGCTCAGCGGCAGCAGGCGGTGGCGTTTGGCGAGTTCCTGCGGCACCAGGCTCAAAGCGACCGGATCGACGATCGCACGTGACAGATCGACCGCCTGCTTGCCGAGAGTCTCGGACAGCGCGTCGCGCAGCGTGCTCTCCGATACGAAGCCAAGCTCGATCAGCAGCTTGCCCAGCGCCTGGTTGGTGCGCGCCTGCTCCATCAGCGCGATACGCAACTGGTCTTCGCCGATCAAGCCTTGCGTGATCAGCAACTGGCCTAGCGGTTGGCGATTGAGCGAGAGCGGGTCGGTCATCCGGTCAGAGTGCGGCCAGCGACTGGGCGCGGCGCAACGCGGCCTGTTTGTCGAAGGCCGCCGGGCGCTTTTCGGCGGCGCTCAGCGCGCGTTCGTAGTATTGCCGAGCGAGTCGTGGCTGGTTGATACGGTCCAGCGCGACGGCCAGGTTGAAGAGGTAATCCGGGTTGTCGGGCTCCAGCGTGCAGGCGCTGAAGTAGGACTGCTGTGCGTCGTTCCAGCGTCCGCTCGCCGCCTGCAGGTTGCCCAATGCGAAGTGGTTGCTGGCGGTGCCCGGCGTTTCCGCGATGGCGCCTTTGAGGCGACTCTCCGCAGCCATCGGGTCGGTCTCACGACCGAGCGAAAGCATGCCCGCGCGCGCAACCGCGTCCTGTGGATTGTTCTGCAGCGCACGCGAGAAGAGTTGCTCCGCTTCGCGGGGTTGGCCCTGTCGCAAGGCCGTAGCGGCGAGGCCGTTGAGTGCGTCGGCCGCGCGCGGATCGGTGCGAAGCGCTTCCTGGTAAAGCGAGCGTGCGAGGGCCAGTTCACCCCGCTCGTACGCGCCATAGGCCATCTCGATCGCGGTGCTGGCGGCTGAGCGGGTGGCTGGGCCGCCGGCGCGTAGAACGACCGGGTCCGCGGCCCCGTCAGCAGCGGCGACGCCGCTGGCGCGGGGGCGATTGCGGCCCGGGCGGACGGGATCGGCAGCGGGATCGATCTTGACCGGCGGTGCAGGCGGTGCCGCTTCGGCCTGAGCGGACTGTGCGATAGGCGCGCTGACCGCGTGATCGGCCTCGACCGACGTCACCGCGCGCGCGGGTGGCTGCACCACACCCAGTGTGCGCGGCTGGGTCTGCAACCACACGTAGCCCACGCCGCCCGCGGCAATGATCAGCGCGCCTGTCGCGGCCCACCACACCGGCGAGGTGCGTTGCACCGGCTTCGAGTTGAACAGTTGGCGAGCATTCCGGCGCGCAGCCTCGTCTGCCGCTGCTGTGGCGCTGACGGACGGCAAGCGTGGTTGCCCCGCCTTGGTGGCAGACGCATAGGCGCCCGCCGGGGCTGCGGCCGGCGGCAGGTCGGCGGTGTCGAGATCGATCGGTTCGAGCGATAGCGCTTCGGCGACTTCGGATGCTGCCGCATTGGCGCCGCCCACCGCTTGCTGCCGGTTGGCCTCGGCCTTGCGAAGGGCATCGATCAGCAGGCTCATTTCGTGCCGGTCGCCGTCGGGATGCGATCCAGGTTGAGCAGGCTGGGGCCTGATTCGCTCTTGAAGAATTCGTTACCCGGCAGGCTGCCGCGTTGCTCGCGATAGTCGCCTTCGAGGCTGGACTGACGCACGATGGTTGGCCGCAGCAGGATCACCAGTTCGCTCTTGCGGCGCGTGTCGTTGCGGTTCTGGAACAGGCCGCCGATCAGGGGCAGGCCGGCAGCACCGGGCACCGTGTCCTTGTTGAACTCGATCGCGTCCTCCATCAGGCCGCCCATGACCGCGATGTTGCCGTTTTCGACGCGGATCACCGATTCAATCTCGCGCGCGCGCACCACCGGAATCTCGTTGGTGATGTTCAGAAGCTTCAATTGCGGATTCGGGTCCACGGCCTTGCCGACGATGCGCGACAGGCTGGGGCGCACGTTCAGGATCACCGTGCCGTTGTCGCCGATCTGCGGCGTGACGTTGAGGATCAGCCCGATCGGCACCGTATGCACCGTCGTGTTGTAGGTCGTCAGGTCGCCCTGGCTGGTGCCGTTGCCGCGCTGCACATTGGTCTGGATCGTGAAGTAGACCGAGTTGTCGACGACTTTCAGTACGGCAGTCTGGTTGTTCAACACCGAGACCTTGGGGCTCGATAGCACCTTTACGTCGCCGAAGGACTCGAGCAGCTTGACGCTGCCGGCAAAGCTGCCGCCCTTCGACGTGAAGCCGATCTCGATCAGGCTGGAAGCCGGTGCTGCGATGTTGCCAAGCGCGCCTTGGGAGATCCTGAAGCCGGTGCCGGACAGGTCGATCTTCGACCAGTCGACCCCCTGCTGGTAGTTTTGCGACAGGTCGACTTCTGCGATGGTGGCTTCAATCAGCACCTGCCGGCGCGCGCTGTCGATGACGCGATCGAGGAATTCCTGCACCTTCTCATGCTGGCGGGCGGTGGCGCGCACCGAGACGACTCCGGTCTCGGGGCTGGCGATGACCGAGGCCGCTTCGCGGTATGTCGGGCCGCTCGTCGTGGCGCTGGTTACTTCTTCAGGCGCGCCGCGGCCGACACGCTCTGCGGCAAGCATCTCCTGGCTTGTCTGCGCGTAGCAGCTCTGCATCGCATCGACGTCTTTCGGATTGAGCTTGCGGCAACGCTCGATCAGGTACTTGTCGAGCGCGATCGCCGGCGCCGTCGGCGTAGCGGAGGCTGGCGCCGCGGCGGTACTGCGTGTGGCGCTGGCGTCGGCGGCGACAAGCTTGTCCGTCTCGCGCAGGATTTCCTGCAGGTTGCGGATCAATGTCTCCCAGAAACGGTTGCGCGAGGTGTTCTCGATGTGCGTGCTGGAATTGCTGCCGCCATTGAGTGACTGCGTGGCGGCGCTGGTGATGCCATTGACCCCGGCGTTGCCCAGTTCGCTCGACACCGACACGACTGCATTCGAATCGCGCCCCATGTTGAGGTAGTCGATCTTGTAGAGGCGCAGGAAGGGCGAGTCCGGTTTCACCACCAGCGTTTCGCCGCGCATTTCCCAGCGCATGTCGACCTGTTGCGCAATGCGGTCAAGCAACTGCGGCAGCGTCTGGTCCAGTGCGTTGAGCGTCACCGTGCCTTCGACGCCAGGGTGGACGTCGACGTTGATGCGGGCGTCGCGCGCCAGGGCGAACAGCAGATCCTGCGCCTTCACGTTATGTACGACGACCGAATGCGTTTCGGTGCGTGCCGCCGATTTGGGCCGCGGCAGCGCGAAGCTCTGTTGCACCGGGTCCGGAATCGGCGCGGGCCCGTTGACAGGTGCCGAGGCCGCCGCTTCTGGGGCGATGTGCTTGCCGGTGTCCGGCTTCACCGGGTTCTGGGCACAGCCGGCTGACACGAGGAAGGCGAGTGCGGAGAGGGCGGAGACTGCGCGTCTCATCATGGACGTGGTCCGGCTTTCTCTTGGGCGGTGGGATCGAATCCCATCTTAACCGAATTCCCGGCAGCTGAAAGCGGGGCAGCCGCGGCAGGTTTTGCGACCGATGAACGCGGCCGGATGCTCGCGATCGGGCGCACATAGGGCCGTGAATCGCGCAGCCACTCTGGCATTTGTGCCAGCGCGCGGCGCGCATCTGCCGCAGAGGCGAAATCCCCCCATACCACGCCGATGCGCCCGACGGGTTTTCCCGGGGCTGCGTAGAGGTGCACCGGCTGCGTTGCGCCGACTTGCTCGATCCGCTGGATCAGCGGTTCCAGTTCGGTGGCCTGCTGAGGCGCCGCGGCGCCGACCTGGATCGTCCAGCGCGCCCCATCCTGGCTTGCGACCCACTCGCGCGAGGCCGCAAGGCGTGTCGCAACCGCCGTACCGAGGATGTCTGCATAGGCTGGCGCGATTGCCGGCGGGGCCGCCTGCTGCGTTTTGCCGGGCTGGACGCTCGCGGCGGGCGGCGCCTTGGCGGGTGACGCAGCGGCGTGGGGCTGGGGTGCGACGTGTTCGATCGCCGGCCGGCTGACCTGATATGCAACTCCGCCACTCGCGACGAGCCCCACCAGGATGGCCAGCGCTCCGATCATGCGCAGCGGAAGCGGGTCGGGCAGGGCTGCGTCGCGCGCGGCGCGCCTCACCTCTTGCACGCCGACATCGTGGCGGCTGGCGGCAAAGGCGGCGAGCAATGCCTTGTCCGCGAGGATATTGATACGCCGTGTCAGCCCGCGGGCGCTGCGGGCAATGGCGTTCATCGCCGCGGCGGAGAAGGGCGGCCGACCGCGGTGGCCGGCCGCCTGCAGGCGGTGATAAAGGTAGGCGCGGGTTTCGTCGCGGGTCAGCGGCGCCAGCGCAAAGTGGTGGGTGATGCGGTCACGTAGCGGCCGCTGCGCCGGTTGAGCGAGCAGCGCATCGAGTTCCGGCTGACCGAACAGCACGATCTGCAGCAGCTTGTGGCGCGGCGTCTCAAGGTTGGAGAGCAGGCGGATCTGTTCCAGCGACGCCGGCGGCATCGCGTGGGCCTCGTCGACGAGGACGATCACGCGCCGCCCGGTGGCATACAGATCGATCAGGCCTTGCTGGATGCGATCGAGCTGTGCGGGCTTTTGCGCGGCGTCGCCAGTGTTTGCGCCGATTTGTTCGGCAATCGTATGCAGCAGTTCGGCGGGCGTCAGCGAGGGATTGGCGAGCCACACTGCAATGGTGTCGGGTGGCAGCCGTTCGAGCAGCATGCGCAGCAGCATGGTCTTGCCAGCGCCCACTTCGCCGGTGACCTTGATGACGCCCTCTTCAAAGCGCAGCGCGAACAGCAGGGCGTCGAGCGTTGCACCGCGTTCGGCGCCGTCGTAGAAGTAATCGGGATCGGCCGTGATGCGGAAGGGCGGGGCATTGAGCCCGAAGTGTTCGAGGTACATCGCGGCGCTCATCGATCAGTCCTCACGGGCACTGCCCGTCGGCAGGCGCATGCCCAGCACGCCGATGCGGCCATACAAGGTGGTGCGGTTGATGCCAAGCAGACGCGCGGCCTGAGAGATGCTGCCCTGGGCGAGCGATAGCGCCGATTCGATGTAACGTCGTTCCGTGCGGCGCAGGGCTTCGTCGAGCGAGAAGCCTTCGCCGATCGGCTCGATGGTGCTCGTCAGCGTGTCAGTCTGAGTCGCCGGGTCGAGGTCGAGTTCGGCGGCCAGCTGCGCTCGCGTGACGGTCTGCCCGGCATGGCGCGCAAGCAGGCGCAACAGCACGTTCCGTAGTTCCCGTACGTTGCCAGGAAAGCTGTATTGCTCCCACAGGGCACGCGCTTCGGCGTCGAGCGTGAAGGCTGGCAGCCCCGATTCGGCGGCCAGCAGGGGCAGGTAATGCCCGAGCAGGACAAATCGATCCTCGCCCAGCGCGCGCAGCGGCGGCAGTCTGATCGTCAGCACGCTGAGGCGGTGATACAGGTCGGCCCGGAAGCGGCCGGCCTTGACCTCGTCACGCAGATTGCGATTGGTGGCGGCGATGACCCGCGCGGCGGACTTGCGCGTCGAGGTCTCGCCGACGCGGACGAACTCGCCGTTTTCCAGCGCCCGCAGCAGCTTGGGCTGGAGTTCGAGCGGCAATTCGCCAATTTCGTCCAGGAACAGACTGCCTTCGCCCGCTTCTTCGAAGAAGCCGGCGCGGGCGCCAGTCGCGCCGGTGAAGGCGCCGCGCGCATGGCCAAAGAGCGCAGCTTCGATCAGGCCGGGCGCGATCGCGGCGCAGTTGACGGCAACGAAGGGTTTCGCGGCGCGGCAGCCGCTGTCGTGCAGCGCCTTGGCGGCCAGTTCCTTGCCGGTGCCGGATTCGCCTTCGAGCAGCAATGGAAACGGGGCGTCCGCAAGGCGCGCCAGTTGCTCGCGCACATCGCGTATCGGTGCGGATTCGCCGGCCAGCCGCAAGTCCCTCGCGCCCTGGTCGCGCGTTCGACGGGTCTGCGCGGCTGCACGCAGCAGGGCATCGCGCAGGATCGGCGGCGGCGAGGGTTTCGGGTAGAACTCGAAGGCGCCGATTGCGCGGGCATGGCGTGCGCTGGCCAGTGCGTCCTGCCCGGAAAGTACAACGATGTTCAGGTTGGGCCAGGCCGCGAGCAGTTCGCCGACCAGCGCCAGCCCCTCGTCCGGACGATGCGGCACCGGCGGCAAGCCGAGGTCGACCAATGCCGCGTCGATCGGCCGGTGGCAGTGACGCACCAGCGCCAGCGCTTCCGGTCTCGAACCGGCGGCCAGCGTTTCGAAGTCCGGCGCGAGCGCCCATGCCAGCGTTTCGACGATCGAAGGGTCGTCATCGACCAGCAGCAGCAACGGACGTTGGGACTCGGCTGGGGGCATGTTTGCGGTGTCGGATTTCGGACAGGCGGCAGTGTATCCGCTCGCCGCCTTGCCAGGGGGCGAACTGGGAGTGAAAGCAGATGTTGCGCCGCGGCACCGCGGCCGGGCTTTGCCCCGTCGCTCTGCTAAAATCCCCGACCTTTCGCCTATTCCTTGGTCGCCGTGTCCGACGCACTGGTCGAAGTCCGCAACGTTTCCTTTTCCTATGAAGGCCGTCAGGTCTTGCGGGGTGTCGACCTGGTGGTGCCGCGCGGCAAGGTCGTCGCGATCATGGGGGGCTCCGGTTCCGGCAAGACCACCTTGCTGTCGCTGATTGGCGGCCAACTTCGCGCCCAGGCCGGTCAAGTCTTGGTTGCCGGGCAGAACGTCGCCGAATTGCCGCGCGAAGGGCTTTACGCACTGCGCCGCCGGATGGGCATGCTGTTCCAGTTCGGCGCGCTGTTCACCGACCTGTCGGTGTTCGACAACGTCGCTTTCCCGATGCGCGAGCACACCGAACTGCCGGAAGAGCTGATCCGCGACCTGGTGCTGATGAAGCTGCACGCGGTGGGGCTGCGCGGGGCCGCGCGCCTGCGGCCGAGCGAGCTTTCCGGGGGCATGGCGCGCCGCGTGGCGCTGGCGCGGGCGACCGCGCTCGATCCGATGCTGATGATGTACGACGAGCCCTTCGCCGGGCTCGATCCGATCTCGCTTGGCGTGATCGGGCAGTTGATCCGGCGCCTCAACGATGCGCTGGGCGCGGCGTCGATTCTGGTGACGCACGATGTCGTCGAGTCGCTGGCCATCGTCGATTACGTGTATTTCATTGGCGAGGGCAGGGTGGTGGCGCAGGGCACGCCCGACGAGATCCGCGCATCCAAGGATCCGTACGTGCATCAGTTCGTCTATTCCGAAGCCGATGGGCCGGTGCGCTTCCACTACCCGGCGGGCGACTATGCGGGTGCCCTGCTGCGCGGGGTGTCGGCATGAAAGTCGTGCGCGACTCGGTGGCGCGCCTCGGCGCCTGGGCCATCAATTCGGTCTGGCGGCTGGGCTTTGCCGCGCGTTTCTTCTTCGGCGTGCTGATTTACTCCGGCCAGAGTTTCCGCCGTTTCCGCAGCCTCACGATGCGCGAGATCTACATGAGCGGCGTGCTGTCGCTGCTGATCATCACGGTGTCGGGCCTGTTTGTGGGTTTGGTGCTAGGGCTCCAGGGCTTCGAGACCTTGCAGCGCTTCGGGTCGAGTGACGCGCTGGGGACGCTCGTCGCGCTGTCTCTGGTGCGCGAACTCGGGCCAGTGGTTGCGGGTCTATTGTTTGCAAGTCGTGCCGGCACAGCGGTCACCGCGGAAATCGGCCTGATGAAGACTACCGAGCAGCTCAAGGCGATGGACATGATGGCGGTGAACCCGGTGGCCCGCGTCGTGGCGCCGCGTTTCTGGGGTGGGGTTTTCGCCATGCCGCTGCTGGCAGCGCTGTTTTCCGCGATGGGCGTGTTCGGCGGCTGGTTGATCGGCGTAGTGCTGATCGGCGTCGACGGCGGCTCGTTCTGGTCGCAAATGCAGGCGGCGGTGGATTTTCGCTACGACATCGTCAATGGTGTCATCAAGAGTTTTGTTTTCGGGGTGGCCGTGTCCCTGATCGCGGTGTTCGAGGGTTGGGATTGTGTGCCTACTGCCGAGGGCATCTCGCGCGCAATCACCCGCACCGTGGTCAGTTCTGCGCTTGCGATTCTTGCGCTGGACTTCGTGCTGACCTCGTTCATGTTTCGGGAGCTCTCATGAATCGTTCCAAGCTCGACCTCGGGGTCGGCGTGTTTGTGGTGATCGGCATCGTCTCGCTGCTATTCCTGTCGCTCAAGGTCGGCAACCTCGGCGGCGAGAAGATCGAGCGCCCGTATCAGGTGCATGCTCGATTCGACAACATTGGCGGGCTCAAGGTGCGGGCGCCGGTGAAGGCCTCCGGCGTGCTGGTCGGTCGCGTGACGGATATCCGCTATGACACCGAGCACTTTCAGGCGACGGTGACCTTCAACGTGGACAGCCGCTACGCGTTTTCGCGCGACACCTTTGCCACCATCAACACCGCGGGCTTGCTCGGCGAGCAATACGTGGCGCTCAAGCCCGGCGGCGACGAGCAGAATCTGAAGTCCGGCGACACCATCACCAAGACGCAGTCCGCCATGGTGCTGGAGGACATGATCGGCCGTTTCCTTTTCGACAAGGCGTCGGAGGGATCGAAAGGAAGCAACTGATGCGTGCGTGCCTGCTCTGGCTGTCCTTGCTCCTCGGCGCTGCGGCGCTGCCCGCTGCGGCGCAGACGGCGGATCCGGCCGAGCCGTTCAACCGCGCGATGTATTCCTTCAACGACGGTCTCGACAAGATCGTGCTCAAGCCCCTTGCGAAGGGTTATGTGGCGATCGTTCCGATGCCGGCGAGAGTCGGGTTCGGCAATTTCATCAACAACTTCCGCGACATTCCGAACGCCTTGAACAACCTGTTTCAGGGCAAGGTCGGGCAGGCGGCGTCCGATGTCGGGCGTATCGCCATCAACTCGACGTTCGGCATACTCGGCGTAATCGACGTAGCCAGCGAGATGGGCCTCGAACGCCATAACGAAGACTTCGGCCAGACGCTTGGCTGGTGGGGCGTGCCGTCCGGCCCCTATCTGGTGCTGCCGCTGTTTGGCCCGAGCACCGTGCGGGATACGTTCGCGCTGCCAGTCGATTACGCGACGGCCGGGCGCCATCTGGTGATTGAAAGCGTTGCGGTGCGCAATTCGCTGACCGGACTTGAATTCGTCAATGATCGGGCCAACCTGCTCGATGCCGAGAAAGCGCTCGACGAGGCCGCGCTCGACAAGTATGTGTTCATCCGCAACTTCTTCCTGCAACGGCGGCAGAGTCTGGTGTACGACGGCAATCCGCCGCGACCGAAAGACGAAGACGACGTCTGGGACGAGACCAACGATGCCGCGCCGGGCGCGGCCGAGAAGGGCAAGAAATGACGATCAACCGCAGGACTTTCGGCCAATTGATGGCGGGCGTGATGGCGTTCGTGCTGGTTGGCGCTCCGCTGGTGGCGCGCGCGGCACAGGCGCCCGACGAACTGATCCGCGAAGTGGCGACCGACGTGCAGAACATCGTGCGTCAGGACAAAGCGATCCAGTCCGGCGACATGCGCAAGGTGCTTGAACTCATCGACGCCAAGGTGCTGCCGCACTTCGACTTCACGCGCATGACCGCACTCGCCGTTGGGCGCGAGTGGCGGAACGCCACTCCGGCGCAGCGCAGTGACCTCGCCGCCGAGTTCCGTACGCTGCTGGTGCGCAGTTATGCGAACGCGATCGTTCGTTTCAAGGATGCGCAGATCACCGTCAAGCCGGTGAAGCTGAAGGCGGATGACACAGAGGTGATCGTCCGCTCCGACGTCAAGAAACCCGGCGCGCAGCCGGATTCGGTGGATTACACGCTGTACAAGAAGGGCGAGGACTGGAAGGTGTTCGACGTCGCCGTCGCCGGCGTGAGCCTGATCACCAACTACCGCGACTCCTTCGGCGAAGAGATCAAGGCCAACGGCATCGATGGCCTGGTGAAGTCGCTGCGCGGCAAGAACGCCCAGAACTCGTCGACGGGCGAGACGGCAGCGAAGAAATGATCCGCGAGCAGGGCGAGCGCTTGCTGGTTGAAGGGCCGATCACGATGGAGACGGCCGCTGCACTGCTGGATGCAGGCCGTCGCTTGTGCGGCGAAGTCGAATGCAGCGCTGGACGGGTGATCGATCTTTCCGGCGTGACATCGGTCGATTCGGCGGCGCTCGCGGTAGTGCTCGCCTGGATGCGCGCGGCGAAGGCCGGAGGACGCAGCCTGCAGATCGAGGCTGTTCCGGCGCAGTTGCAGTCGCTCGCTGCCCTGTATGACCTGAGTGACCTGCTGCCGCTCGGGGCGCCGCGCCAATGAGTGCGGCAATCTCTGTTCGCGGCGCCGTCAAGCGTTACGGAGATCTGTGCGCACTTGGCGGCGTCGACCTCGACATCGAGCAGGGTGCCTTCTTCGCATTGCTTGGCCCGAACGGTGCCGGCAAGACGACGCTGATTTCTGCGCTTGCCGGTTTGGTCCGGCTCACAGCAGGGACGATTTCGGTGTTGGGGCACGATGTTGTCAGCGACTACCGCGCGGCGCGCCGCATGGTGGGCGTGGTGCCGCAGGAACTCGTCTTCGACCCGTTTTTCTCGGTGCGCGAAGTGCTGCGTTTGCAGTCCGGTTATTTCGGTCTGCGCCGCAACGACGACTGGATCGACGAGTTGCTGGAAAACCTCGACCTCACCAAGAAGGCCGACGCCAACATGCGCCAGTTGTCGGGCGGCATGAAACGTCGCGTGCTGGTGGCGCAGGCCCTGGTGCATCGGCCGCCGGTCATCGTGCTCGACGAGCCGACAGCGGGCGTGGATGTGGAGTTGCGGCAAGGTCTGTGGGCCTTCGTGCGCAAGCTCAATCAGGCCGGCCATACGATCGTGCTGACCACGCACTACCTTGAAGAAGCGCAGACGCTTTGCAACCGCATCGCGATGCTCAAGTCCGGCCGTATCGTCGCGCTGGACGACACCGCGAATCTGCTGCGAGCGGTCGAGGGCCACACCCTGCGCGTCAAGCTCGCCGGCGAATTGCCGGCCGGGTTGCCTGGCGCGGCGCCGGAACGCGACGGCGACTGGTGGGTGTATTCATCGGACGATTACGTCACGCTGGTCGATCGCCTGCGCGCCTTGCGCGACGCGAACGCGGTGATCGCCGAGTTCGAAGTCGGTCAGCCGGATCTTGAGAAGGTGTTTGTCGACGTGATGCGGAGGGCCGGATGAATCCTGCGAATCTCTCGGGCTTCCGCGCACTGTTGTACAAGGAATTGCTGCGTTTCTGGAAGGTCAGCTTCCAGACCATCGGTGCGCCCGTTCTGTCGACGGTGCTGTACCTGATGATCTTCGCGCATGTGCTGGATCCGCATGTCACCGTTTACGGCGCCATCGAATACACCGCCTTTCTGGTGCCGGGCCTGGTGATGATGGCTGTGCTGCAGAACGCGTTCGCCAACAGCAGCTCATCGCTGATCCAGAGCAAGATCACCGGCAACATCGTTTTCGTGCTGCTGCCGCCGATCTCGTACCGCGAGTTCTATGCCGCCTACGTGCTGGCGTCGATCTTGCGCGGCGTCGCAGTGGGCTTCGGGGTGTGGCTGGCGTCGCTGGCCTTCGTATTTGTGGCGCCCAAGGCGCCGCTGTGGATGCTGGCCTTTACCGTCGCCGGCGGCGGCATCCTCGGCTCGCTTGGTGTCATTGCGGGGATCTGGGCCGAGAAGTTCGACCAGCTCGCTGCCTTCCAGAACTTCCTGATCATGCCGCTGACGATGCTGGCCGGCGTGTTCTACTCGGTGCACTCCTTGCCCTCGTTCTGGTACGGGGTCTCGCATTTCAATCCGTTTTTCTACATGATCGACGGATTCCGCTATGGCTTCTTCGGGGTGTCGGATGTCTCGCCCTGGGTCAGCCTGTCAATTGTTTCGGTATTTCTGGCGGTGCTTTCCGCCCTGACGCTGCGCTTGCTGGCGTCTGGGTACAAGCTGCGTGGCTGAGCCTCGCAGTCGGCGCCGCCCTGTTCCAGGCAAAGAGAGTCATGTTTCAAGCTGAAGAGATTGAACGTCTGGTCGCCCAGGGCTTGCCCTGTGATTTCATCCAGATCCAGGGCGACGACGGTGTGCACTTCACCGGCATCGTCGTCAGTGCCGAGTTTGCCGGCAAGCCGCGGGTGCGCCAGCATCAGGCCGTGTATGCCACCCTTGGCAGCCTGATGGGCAACGAGATCCACGCCCTGCAGCTGACCACCTACACCCCCGAACAATGGGCCGCGTTCCGCAAGGAGCTCGGCGAATAACATGGACAAACTGCTGATCTCCGGTGGTCGCCCGCTCTCGGGCGAGGTCGCCATTTCCGGCGCCAAGAACGCTGCGCTGCCGATTCTGTGTGCGGCGCTGCTGACGGACGAACCGCTGGTGCTGACGAACGTGCCGCGCCTCAACGACATCGGCACGATGCTCAAGCTGCTCACCCAGATGGGCGTGAAGGTCGAGCGCGACGGCAACACGGTTACGCTTGATGCCAAGGGTCTCGACAACCCGCTTGCGCCGTATGAGCTGGTCAAGACCATGCGTGCCGCCGTGCTCGTCCTTGGCCCGTTGATGGCGCGTGTCGGCCACGCAAAAGTGTCGCTGCCGGGTGGTTGCGCGATTGGTGCGCGGCCGGTCGACCAGCACATCAAGGGCCTTCAGGCGATGGGCGCCGAGGTGCATGTCGAGCATGGTTACATCGACGCCAAGGTGGGCAAGCTGCGCGGTGCGCGTTTGTTCACCGACATGGTGACCGTGACCGGCACCGAGAACCTGATGATGGCCGCGTGTCTGGCCGACGGCGAAACCGTGATCGAAAACGCCGCGCGCGAGCCGGAAGTGGTCGATCTCGCGAACTGCCTCGTCTCGATGGGTGCGCAGATTTCCGGCGCCGGTACCGATGTGATCCGCATCCGAGGCGTCGCCAGGCTGCACGGCGCCACCCACCGCATCATGCCGGACCGGATCGAGACCGGGACCTACCTGTGCGCGGCAGCAGTGACCGGCGGCAACATCCGCTTGACCGGCACCAGCACGAATTACATCGACGCGGTGGTCGACAAGCTGATGGACGCCGGTTGCGAAATCGGCTCGGAGCGCGATGCCATCACGCTCAAGGCGCCCGCGCGCCTCAAGGCGGTGAGCCTGCGCACCGCGCCGTACCCGGCCTTCCCGACCGACATGCAGGCGCAGTTCATGGCGCTCAACGTGGTGGCCGAGGGCACCGCGATCATTCGCGAGACGATCTTCGAGAACCGCTTCATGCATGCGGTCGAATTGATCCGCCTCGGCGCCAACATCCGCATCGACGGCAATACTGCAGTTGTCACCGGCGTCCAGGCCCTGCAGGGCGCCACCGTGATGGCGACCGACCTGCGCGCATCCGCCAGCCTGATCATCGCCGGTCTGGTGGCCGAGGGCGAGACGCTGGTCGACCGGATCTATCACCTCGACCGCGGCTACGAGCGTCTTGAAGACAAACTCGGTGCGCTCGGCGCAACCGTCAAGCGGGTGAGCTGACATGGCCTTCGAAGGCATCACGCTGGCGCTCTCGAAGGGGCGCATCTTTGAAGACACGCTGCCCCTGCTTGCGGCGGCAGGGATCACGCCGATCGACGATCCGGAGAAATCGCGCAAGCTGATCATCGACACCAACCGGCCGGACGTACGGCTGGTGATCGTGCGGGCGAGCGATACGCCGACCTATGTGCAGTACGGTGCGGCTGATCTGGGCATTGCCGGCAAGGATGTGCTGATCGAACACGGCGGCGCAGGGCTGTATCAGCCGCTCGACCTGAAGATCGCGCGCTGCCGCATGTGCGTTGCAGTGCCGCGGGGGTTTGATTATGACGCGGCGGTGCAGCGCGGTGCGCGCATCCGGGTGGCCACCAAGTACATCCAGACTGCGCGCGATCACTTCGCCCAGAAGGGTGTGCATGTCGACCTGATCAAGCTGTACGGCTCGATGGAGCTGGCGCCGCTGGTCGGGCTGGCCGATGCGATCGTCGACCTGGTATCGAGCGGCGGCACGTTGCGTGCCAACAACCTGGTCGAGGTCGAAGAGATCATGGCGATCAGCTCGCGGCTGGTGGTCAACCAGGCCTCGCTCAAGATGAAGCACGCCTTGCTGCAACCGGTGATCGACGCCTTTGCGGGAGCGGTGAAATGACCGAGATCCTTCGCCTTTCTTCGTCAGACGCCGATTTCGATGCGCGCCTGAACCGCCTGCTCGCCTTCGAAGCGGCGACCGACGACGTGATCGAGCGCTCTGTCAGTGAAATCCTCGCCGCCGTGCGCCTCGAAGGCGACGCCGCGGTGCTGGCCTACACGCGGCGTTTCGATGGTGTCGATGCGCAGTCCTTGGCCGAACTCGAGCTGTCGAAGGCGCAGCTTGCCGCCGCCCTGGCCAGCCTGCCGGTGGCACAGCGCACCGCACTCGAAGAGGCCGCGGCGCGCGTTCGCAGCTATCACGAGCGCCAGCCACTGACGAGTTGGGACTACGAAGAAGCCGACGGTACGCGGCTGGGCCAGCAAGTCACCCCGCTGGACCGCGCAGGGCTCTACGTGCCCGGAGGCAAGGCCGCCTACCCGAGTTCGGTGCTGATGAATGCGATTCCTGCCAAGGTGGCGGGCGTGCGCGAGCTGATCATGGTGGTGCCAACACCGCGCGGAGAAAAGAACCCGCTGGTGCTGGCCGCGGCGGCCGTCGCCGGCGTCGATCGCGTATTCACGATCGGTGGCGCGCAGGCAGTGGCGGCGCTGGCCTATGGCACACAGACCATTCCGCAGGTCGACAAGATCGTCGGGCCGGGCAATGCCTATGTCGCAGCCGCGAAGCGACGGGTTTTCGGCACGGTGGGCATCGACATGGTGGCCGGCCCCTCCGAGGTGCTGATCATTTCTGACGGCAGTGGCAAGCCGGACTGGGTCGCTATGGACCTGTTCGCGCAGGCGGAACATGACGAGCTGGCGCAGTCGATCCTGCTGTGCCCGGACGCAGCTTTCCTCGACGCGGTCGCGGCCTCCATCGACAAGCTGCTGCCGACGATGCCCCGTGCAGCGACCATCGGCGTTTCCCTTGCGAAACGCGGCGCCCTGATCCGGGTGCGCGACCTCGACGAGGCGTGCCGGATCGCCAACCACATCGCGCCCGAGCATCTTGAGTTGGCGGTGCACGACGGCGACGCGCTGCTGCCGCAGATCCGCCACGCTGGCGCAATCTTTGTCGGCCATTGGTCGGTGGAGGCGCTGGGCGATTACTGTGCAGGCCCCAACCATGTGCTGCCCACTTCGCGCAGTGCGCGCTTCTCGTCACCACTGGGCGTGTACGATTTTCAGAAGCGCAGTTCGGTGATCCGCATGTCGAAAGCGGGTGCGCAGCGGCTCGGCAAGGTCGCGTCGGTGCTGGCCCACGGCGAGGGATTGCAAGCGCATGCCCGATCGGCAGAGTTGCGCGTCGAAGCGGATTGAGCAGGCTTGTGCCGATGCAAGAAAGGCCGTCCAGAGTGGGCGGCCTTTTTGTTTTGCGGCACGCGGGGCTGCGTGCCGAGGGGGGCGGAGGTTTCGGCTGCCTTGGACTTCTTTAAGCGGCCAGAATTTCCGTGAGGGCGGAGGTCAGCGCGGCGCACTGCTCGTCCGTGCCGACCGTGATCCGCAAGAACTGGTCGATGCGTGGCAGGCTGAAGTGCCGCACGATGATGCTGCGTTCGCGCAGTCGCCGCGCGAGTTCGGCCGCATCTCGCTGCGGATGGCGGGCGAACACGAAGTTCGCGGCCGACGGCAGTACGTCGAACCCGAGTTGCTGCAGCCCTTGCAGCAGCGTTTCGCGCGAGGCAATGACACGCGCGCGGCAATCGCGGAAGTAGGCTTCGTCTTCGAACGCCGCCACGGCACCGGCGATGGCCAGGCGATCCAGCGGATAGGAGTTGAAGCTGTTCTTGACCCGCTCCAGCGCTTCGATCAGGTCCCGGTGGCCGGCCGCGAAACCGACCCGCAGACCCGCCAGCGAGCGCGACTTCGAGAGCGTCTGCACCACCAGCAGGTTCGGGTAGCGATTGATCAGCCCGATCGCGCTCTCGCCGCCGAAATCGACATACGCCTCATCCACCACCACCACTGAGCCGCTGTTGGCCTGGAGCAGACGCTCGATGTCCCCCAAGGGCAACAAACGTCCCGTCGGTGCGTTGGGGTTGGGGAAGATGATGCCGCCGTTGGCACGCCCGATGTAATCGTCTACGCAGATGCCGAACTGGGCGTCGAGCGGCACGGTCACCGCTTCGATGCCATACAGGCCGCAATACACCGGATAGAAACTGTAGGAAATATCGGGGAAGAGCAGCGGCGCCGGGTGCCGGAGCAGCGCCATGAAAGCATGCGCCAGCACTTCGTCCGAACCGTTGCCGACGAACACCTGCGATGCGTCGATCTGGTGGTAGGCCGCGATGGCTGCTTTGAGCCGGTCCGCGTTCGGGTCCGGATAGAGGCGCAGGTTGTCGCTGGTTTCGGCGGCGATCGCCGCGAGTACGCGAGGGCTTGGGCCGTAAGGGTTCTCGTTGGTGTTGAGCTTGACCAGATTGGCAAGCTTGGGCTGCTCGCCCGGCACATAGGGCGTCAGGCCCTGGACAACATCGCTCCAGTAGCGGCTCATCGGGATCTTGATCGGTCGAGGATTCGGGGATAGTGGCGGGGCCGCAACACTGCTGCGGCGCAACGAGGCAATGCTATCATGCCCTTCCGATCCCAATCCCCGATGGGCCAACCGGCCCGACAGTTCGCCATGCGGCAAGTCGAAGTCACCCGCAACACGCTTGAGACCCGTATCACCGTGCGGCTCGATCTGGATGGCTCTGGCCAATCCTCACTTGCTACCGGAATTGGTTTCCTTGATCACATGCTCGACCAGATCGCTCGCCACGGCTTGATCGATCTGGACGTCAAGTGCGAAGGCGACCTGCACATCGACGGACACCACACGGTGGAAGACGTGGGCATCACGATCGGCCAGGCGTTTGCGGCGGCCGTGGGCGACAAGAAAGGGCTTACGCGCTACGGGCACGCCTACGTGCCGCTCGACGAAGCGCTGTCGCGCGTGGTGGTCGATCTCTCCGGTCGTCCAGGGCTGGAACTGCACTGCGATTTCACCGCGGCGATGATTGGCGGGCTGGATACACAACTGGTGCACGAGTTCTTTCAAGGTTTCGTGAACCACGCTGGGGTGACGCTGCACATCGACAACCTGCGTGGCCGCAATGCGCATCACCAGTGCGAGACGATATTCAAGGCGTTCGCGCGAGCCCTGCGCATGGCGACAACGCCGGATCCGCGCGCAGTGGGCATGATGCCCTCCACCAAGGGTTCGCTCTGAGGTTGGCGTCATGAAGATCGCAGTCGTCGATTACGGTATGGGGAATCTACGTTCGGTCGCGAAGGCGCTCGAACACGTCGCGCCAGAGGCGACCGTCGTGGTCACCTCCGAGGCGTCTGAACTCGACGCCGCAGACCGCGTGGTCGTGCCTGGGCAGGGCGCATTGCACGACTGTATGCGCGAATTTCTGGCGCGCGGCCTGCGCGATTCGGTCGAACGCGCTTCGCGTACCAAGCCTTTCCTCGGCATTTGCGTCGGCATGCAGATGCTGTTCGATCATGGCGACGAAGGCGATACCGCCGGACTCGGACTGGTTGCCGGTGAGGTGCCGAAATTCTCGGCGACCATGCAGTCCGAGGATGGGGCCCACCTGAAAGTGCCACACATGGGCTGGAACGAGGTCGAAGCCTTGTATCCCCACCCGATGTTTGCGGGGATTGCGCCGAATGCGCGCTTCTACTTCGTTCACAGTTACTACTGCGCCCCCCGTGACGTGGCTGACGCGGTGGCGCAAACCCGCTACGGCATCGCCTTTACCAGTGCGGTGGCGCGGGATAATATTTTTGCGACCCAGTTCCACCCGGAAAAGAGCGCTGCCGCGGGGCTGCAGTTGCTTGCCAATTTCGTGAGCTGGATGCCCTGAGACGAGATCGATTCTCCCTGCGGACGTGCGGCGATTGATGCGCCTTCGCTCCGCGCCGATAACCCATACTGCTGCGTTGACCTCACTATGCTGCTGATTCCCGCGATCGACCTCAAGGACGGACACTGCGTGCGCCTCAAGCAGGGCGACATGGAAGATGTGACCGTGTTTTCCGAAGACCCGGCGGAAATGGCTCGTCATTGGCTGGCACAAGGCGCGCGACGCCTGCACCTCGTGGATCTCAATGGCGCGGTGGCCGGCAAGCCGAAGAACGAGGCGGTGATCCAGGAGATCGTCGCTGCCGTCGGCGACGACATCCCGGTTCAACTGGGTGGTGGCATTCGCGATCTGGACACCATCGAGCGCTACCTCGATGACGGTGTCAGCTACGTCATCATCGGCACGGCTGCCGTAAAGAACCCGGGTTTCCTGCACGATGCCTGTGGTGCATTTCCGGGCCACATCATCGTTGGCATCGATGCCAAGGATGGCAAGGTTGCTGTCGATGGATGGTCGAAGTTGACCGGGCACGACGTCATCGATCTGGCGAAGAAGTTCGAGGACTACGGCGTCGAGTCGATCATCTACACCGATATCGGTCGCGACGGGATGCTCGGCGGCGTGAATATCGAAGCCACGGTGAAGCTGGCGCAGGCGCTGCGCATTCCGGTGATCGCCAGCGGCGGCATCGGCAGTATTGCCGATATCGACGCGCTGTGCGCCGTCGAAGATGAGGGTGTGATCGGTGCGATAACCGGCCGCGCGATCTATGAAGGCAAGTTTGATTTCAAGGCCGCGCAAGCGCGCGCCGACGAATTGAACGGCCGCTCGGAAGGCTGATCCGGATGCTGGCCAAACGCATCATTCCTTGTCTCGACGTCAACGCGGGCCGCGTGGTCAAGGGCGTGAACTTCGTCGAGCTGCGTGATGCGGGCGACCCGGTCGAGATCGCGCGCCGCTATGACGATCAGGGCGCCGACGAGATCACCTTTCTCGACATCACTGCCAGTTCGGACGATCGCGACATCATCCTGCATGTCGTCGAGCAGGTGGCTGAACAGGTGTTCATCCCGCTCACCGTTGGCGGCGGTGTGCGCGAGGTGGCCGACGTGCGGCGCTTGCTCAACGCGGGCGCTGACAAGGTGTCGATGAACACGGCGGCGGTGAGCAACCCGCAGCTGGTTGCGGACGCGTCGGGCAAGGTCGGTTCGCAGTGCATTGTGGTGGCGATCGATGCCAAACAGGTCGCGCCGGGCAAGTGGGAAGTCTTCACCCACGGTGGCCGCAAGCCGACGGGGCTCGATGCCGTCGAATGGGCGCAGCGTGTCGCATCGCTTGGCGCCGGGGAAATCCTGCTGACCAGCATGGATCGCGACGGCACGAAGAACGGGTTCGATCTTGGCCTGACCCGCGCGGTCTCCGATGCGGTAACGATCCCGGTCATCGCGAGCGGCGGCGTCGGCAACCTGCAGCACCTGGCGGATGGTGTAAGCGAGGGCCGCGCCGACGCGGTGCTGGCGGCGAGCATCTTCCATTTCGGCCAGCACACGGTGCGTGAAGCCAAAGAGTACATGCGGGACCGGGGCATCGAGGTACGACTGTGAAGGCTGCGGTGACTGAAACGCGCTGGCTCAACGAAGTGACCTGGGACGATCAGGGGCTGGTACCCGTGATCGCGCAGGATGCCGAGACCGGTGACGTTCTGATGTTTGCCTGGATGAACCGCGAGGCGCTCTCCCGCACCGTCGAATCCGGCGAGGCGGTGTACTGGAGCCGCTCGCGTCGCAAGCTGTGGCACAAGGGTGAGGAGTCGGGCCATGTGCAGAAGGTCCGCGAAGTCCGGCTCGATTGCGACGGCGACGTGGTGCTCCTGCGCATCGAACAGGCCGGCGGCATCGCCTGCCATACCGGGCGTCGTTCCTGTTTCTTTACCCGCCTGCACGATGGCAACCAGTGGCAGGAAGTGGATCCGGTTCTGAAAGACCCCAAGGATATCTACTCATGATCGACCCGGAAGTCCTGCAGCGCCTGGGGCGCACGCTGGCCGAGCGCAAGGGCGCTTCAGCCGATAGTTCCTATGTGGCGAGCCTCTACGCCAAGGGCACCGACGCTATCTGCAAGAAGGTCGCGGAAGAGGCTGCCGAGACCATCATGGCGGCGAAGGACGGTGACTTGCGCCACATCGTTCATGAAGTGACCGACCTGTGGTTCCACAGCATGGTGCTGCTCTCGCAGTTCGGCTTGTCGGTCGACGATGTGCTGGTTGAATTCCGCCGGCGTGAGGGCATCTCGGGTATCGACGAGAAAGCATCGCGAGGTGCGCAATGAGCGACTGCATCTTCTGCCGTATCGTCAAGGGCGAGATTCCGGCAGCGAAGGTCTACGAAGACGAGCAAATGCTGGCGTTCAAGGACATCCGGCCGATCGCCCCGGTGCATGTGCTGGTGATTCCGAAGCGCCATATCGAATCGCTTGCGACCGTGGGAGAAGAGGATGCCGCTTTGCTGGGGCATCTTTTCGCGTCGATCGGGAAAATTGCCGCCGAACAAGGTGCGACGGACGGCTTCAGGACGATCATCAACTCCGGAAGGGTGGGCGGGCAGGAGGTGTATCATCTTCACGCCCACATCATTGGCGGCGGCGCGCCGCTGCCGGCCATGATCAAGTATTAAGGAGTGCAACATGGGTTCAATGAGCATCACCCACTGGTTGATCGTGCTGGTCATCGTTCTGCTGGTGTTCGGTACGAAGAAGCTGCGCAACATCGGGGAAGACCTGGGCGGTGCGGTTCGCGGCTTCAAGCAAGGCATGAAGGACAGCGCTGATCAGGCGCCTGCCAATGCCGAACAGGCGCAGATCGCGAAACAGACGATTGACGCCGAAGTTCGCGAGAAGGAAAAGAGCTGATCGGTTGGGCGCAAGGCCGATCGGGGGCGTCCGGTGCGACGCCCTTTGCATTTCTGACAAGGCACACGCATGTTTGACATCAATTTCGGCGAACTGGCGGTGATCGGTGTGGTGGCGCTGGTGGTGATCGGGCCCGAGCGCCTGCCCCGCGTGGCGCGGACCGCCGGGCACCTGCTCGGGCGACTGCAGCGGCATGTGGCCGAAGTCAAGGCCGACATCAGTCGCGAGATCCAACTCGATGAAATGCGCCGCTTGCAGGCGCAGGTCACCGACTCGGCGCGCGAACTTCAAAGCAGCATCCGCGAGCAGGCGCGCGAGTTCGAAGCAGCCATGCAGCCGGCAGTGGATGAGCTCAAGTCCTTGTCTTCGCACGAGGTGCTTCCGGTCGAGTCACCGGCGGTCGCGAGCGTGGCGGAACTCCCGCCCTCGCTGGAATCGGTCGGCGAGGTCGCACCGGTCGCGACCGACGCAGCCCCGGTCGCGGCGGTCGACGATACGCAACTAGATCTGTTCGGGACGCCCGCGCCCGCTTCGACCCACAAGACCTGAGCACCATGGCCGATTTGCCGGAAGACAGTTTCATCTCGCACCTCATTGAGTTGCGTACGCGCTTGATCCGCTCCGCGGTGGCGTTCGTCGCCGTGTTTGCGTGTCTGATGCCTTTTTCGTCGCGCATCTACGACATCCTCGCGGCGCCCTTGATGCGCACGCTGCCGGCAGGCACCCACATGATTGCCACCGGCGTGGTGACGCCGTTCTTCGTGCCGATCAAGGTCACGATGATGGTCGCGCTGATCATTGCGCTGCCCTACCTGCTGTGGCAGGCGTGGGCCTTCATCGCCCCGGGCTTGTACGCGCATGAGAAGCGCCTCGCAGCCCCGCTGGTCGTCGCGAGCTCTCTGCTGTTTCTGGTTGGAATGGCCTTCTGCTACTACTTCGTGTTCGGCGTGGTCTTCAAGTTCATCGCCGAGGTGAAGCCTGAGAGCGTGACCGTTGCGCCAGACATCGAGCAATACCTGGCTTTCGTGATGTCGATGTTCCTCGCGTTCGGCTTGACCTTTGAGGTGCCCATCGTCGTCATCGTGCTCGTGAAGATGGGCTTGGTGAGTATCGAAAAGTTGCGCGAGATCCGTCCCTATGTGATCGTCGGCGCATTCGTCGTCGCGGCTGTTCTGACACCGCCTGACGTGACTTCACAGATCATGCTCGCGGTGCCCATGTGCCTGCTTTACGAGGCCGGCATCCTGGTCGCTCGCATGATCACGCGCCCCACCGACACCCACGCCATTCAGGCGCGCGACTGAAGCTCACTGGCTCACCGCCTCCGGCGGAGGGCGCTTGCCGATCTTCACACGGGGCTCGAGAGACTTGCTGCCCCGTTTGAGTGACAGCGTCGCCTCCGCCCCGGGGTCGAGTCCGGCTATGGTTTCCAGCATGTTCTGCGCCCCACTGATGCGGCGGCCGTTGATCGCCACCAGCAGATCGCCCGGTTGAACCTGCGCCTGATCGGCGGGTCCGCCATTGACGATGCCGGTGATCAGGGTGCCCTCGGTGGCCGGCAGACCGAGCGCGGAGGCTTGCTCTGCCGTGATTTCGCGTACTTCTACGCCGATCCATCCGCGCGTCACCGATCCGGTCTTGATGATCTGCTCCATCACATTGCGCGCGAGCGAGGCCGGTATGGCGAAGCCTATCCCCAGCGACCCGCCCGAGCGTGAATAGATGGCGGAATTGATGCCGACGAGATTGCCGGCCGCATCCACCAACGCGCCCCCCGAATTGCCCGGGTTGATCGCTGCATCGGTCTGGATGAAATTCTCAAAAGTGCTGATACCAAGCTGCGAGCGGCCCAGCGCGCTAACGATGCCCATCGTAACGGTCTGCCCCACGCCGAATGGGTTGCCAATGGCCAGCACAACGTCCCCGACACGCAAGGACTCCTGAACGCTGAACGTCACAGCCTGGAGCTTGTCGGCCTTGATGCGGAGTACCGCCAGATCGGTGTCCGGGTCGCGCCCCACGACGGTTGCTGCGAGTTTGCGGCCATCGTAAAGGGCGACTTCAATTTCGTCTGCCTGTTCCACCACATGGTTATTGGTCAGGATGTAACCGGACGGGCTGGCGATGACGCCTGATCCCAGGCCGGAGGCCCGACGCTGGGTTGAATCGCCACTACGGTCGCCGAAGAAATGGCGGAACAAGGGGTCGTCGGCAAACGGGTTGCGAGGCTGCCGGATTTCCTTGCTGGTGAAGATGTGCACGACAGAGGGCAGCGCCTTTGCCGCCGCTGGTGCGTACGAAGTGCGGACGTTCGTCGTTGGTGCAACGCTTTCGGCGCTCTGCGGGGCGGCCTCGAATACCGGGACGAATTGCGCAAGTGGTGCACGCGGCGAGAACCAGCCCGGTTTCAGTGTGGTGACGACAAACAGCACGGCGAGGGAAGCCGTGACTGCCTGACAGAAGATCAGCCACAAGCGGCGCATAATCGGTGGTCTCGAAACGGTTAGCGCGGCCTCCCGGGTGCTGCGGCGCTATCTGGTCTGTGCCAGTTTGCGGAGAGGAGGAGGGCAACTCATGCATCGCGATGAACTGCAACGCTATCTGGACGACCTGCTGGGAGCCCCGCGGATCAAGGATTATTGCCCAAACGGTTTGCAGGTGGAAGGACGTGCCGAGATACGCAGGCTTGTTTGCGGTGTCACCGCGAGCCTGTCGCTGATCGAAGCGGCAATCCGGCTAGGTGCAGATGGTCTGCTCGTCCATCACGGTTACTTCTGGCGCGGTGAAGACCCACGGGTTGTCGCGACGCGCCGCAAGCGGCTGGCCGCTTTGATTTCCCACGATCTCAACCTGTTTGCCTACCACCTTCCCCTCGACGTGCATCCGGATCTGGGCAACAACGCGCAACTGGCGCGGGTCATGGGATGGCTTCCGGAAGGCCGCTTTGGCGAACAGGATGTCGGCATGATCGGTCGTATCGAGGCGCCGGCGACGCTGACGCATGTTGCCCGGTCGATCGCGGCGAGGCTGGGCCGCGAACCGCTTGTCGTCGGTGAAAGTGCCGAGCCTATCCAGCGCATTGCCTGGTGTACAGGAGCGGCGCAGAGCATGTTCGAGGCGGCCATTGCAGCGGGAGCCGAATTGTTCGTTTCAGGGGAAGTGTCCGAGCCTACCGTCCATCTCGCGCGGGAGAGCGGCGTGCCCTACATCGCTGCCGGACACCACGCAACCGAGCGCTATGGCGTGCACGCTCTTGGCGCGCATCTGGCGTCGCAGTTCGGGCTGCACTGCGAGTTCATCGATATCGACAACCCGGTGTGATCCGTCCCGGCGTGGTCTAGCCGCAAGCCCGGGATCTACTGGTCGCGTGGCTTGAGGGGTGGCAGGTCTTCATCGAGGTTGAACTCGATCATCGATTCCGTGCGTTCAGGGATGAATTCGGGGGCGGCTTGGCGCGCTGAGTTCTCGGGGAGCAGGGGCGCGTCAAGGTGGAAGTCTGCGGCGGCGGCATCGTCCTTGGTTGCCACATTCGGCGCTTGGGTGATGGGTGCCGCCGTGGCGGGCGAAGGTGCAGCCATGCCCACGGGGGGGGACTCTTCGGTGCGCGAACTTGGCGATTCCATCTCGCGGATCTCGTCGCTCGTCGGCTTGAAGGCACCGAGTTCGATTTCGAGTACGCCGTTGAGGCAGAGAATGTCGTCGACGATACCGAGCGGGAATCCCTGACGCGTGCCCTTGCGGTTGTCGCGAAGCAGCGTGTGCAGATAGCGCTGGCAGTCCCTGGTGCGCCATGTGTCGACGATGCGATCGATGATGTGCGGCATCTGTTCGACCGATTCGTTGGCCTCCTTGACCTCGTCGAACTCATCCCATGTCACGGCCTTGACGTTGAAGGTCTTGTTGAGCTGCCCTGCGAGCGCGTCGAATTCGACCCGCATCGCTGCCGCCTTGTAGACCTCAAGCAGTTTGATCCAGGGGCGCACGGCCTGTTTCGGGTTGGCCCGGATGAATTCAGCCAGCGTCTCTGCGGCACCCTGAACGCGGCCGAAAGACATCATGATCTCGGCAAGTTCGACCGCAGAGTCGTGCTCCTCGACTTCGTCGTCGATGTGCAGCAGGCTACTCGGCCCCAGACCGCCCGGCGAAATCGTTGGCGGGCTCCAGTCCAGGCTTTCCTTGGCGCTGCCGCCCAGCGGTGGCGGGGTGTCGCGCTCAGGCCAGATGTCGGCAGCGGTGAGCGCATCCGCCTCAACGTCGAGTTCGTCGTCACCTTCCGCGAAGCGCCCTTCATCGGTGCTGGCGAGCGGCACGACCGGCAGGACCTGAATGCGTCTGCGACGCCACGCGACCCACGCGCCAATGGCGAGCAGCATTGCCAGCGTCGCCAGGGCGATGGCTTTCCAGGGGATGTTGGGCGTGGCCGCGCCGTCGAGTGCCGCGCTCCGTGTCGAAGGCTGGCGCGCGATCAGGCCGGCAAGGCGCTCGTTTTCAGCTTGCAGCTTTTGCTGCGCGGCTTCGAGCTGGCGGATCCGCTCGTTGAGTTCCAGCGTGGTCGCGATCCTGTCGTCGATCGCGAGGATCAGTTGCTGCTCGCGCCGCAGCCGTGCGCGCGTCGAATCATCCTGCAC
Source organism: Niveibacterium umoris (assembly GCF_014197015.1). NCBI lineage: Bacteria > Pseudomonadati > Pseudomonadota > Betaproteobacteria > Rhodocyclales > Rhodocyclaceae > Niveibacterium > Niveibacterium umoris. The sequence continues at coordinate 2,290,565 of NZ_JACIET010000001.1, read as the reverse complement.
CACCTGCCGACGTGCATCCTCGAGTTCAAGCGATTCCCGCAGCGGCGCCTCTACATCCTCGCTGGTCACCGTGAGGCGGTCTTGCGCCGGCGCAGCTGGGGTCCGCTCGACGGGTTTGCGCTTTGCGGGGGGCTTCGGTGTTTCAGTGCGGGGCGCGCTCGGCGGCGACCCCGCGGTCGGTACTGATGCAGCGGGTTGCGCACGCGTTGCTGCTGCGGTGCTCGGAACCTTGAGTTCGGTGCCCGCTTCCAGTCGCGCGTTCGCGGGGTCAGTAGCGCCAGCGTATAGCTCGGGGTTGGCCCGCACGATCTCGCGGGTGATACGGCGCTGTGCGGCACGATCCCGCGGCGCGAGAGCGCTCGAAATGGACGCAGCGGATTCTCCCGGTGCGGCTGTCCATGTTTGTACGTTCCGTGGCGTGCCGCGCGGACTTGCGGCGCTGGATGCCTGCTCGGCGGCGGGCGCAGCCCGGGGGGCCTCCACCAAAACCGCTGGGCCGAGCAGCAACGCATATTCACGCCGGACTTGGGAGCCGCATCCGACCACGACACCCAGCATGATCGCCGGGTCGTGAATCGAGTAGCGGGTGGTAACGACCAGGCGGTAGGCGCTGCCGACTTGCTCCAGCCGGGTTTGTGCGTCGCGAACCCAGGGCAGGTCGTCGGTCGTGCCGGACTGGCTGTGAAGGCGGAAGCATTCGGCGCCCAGCGTGTCGAGGCTTTCTCCGACGAGCGGAATCTCTACACGAAGGGGTTGTGACAAGCCGCTGCGCAACGCGGCTTCGCCCAGTCCGGCTGCCTGTGCCGAAACACTGGCAATCGCGACGAGGCACAAAAACAGAGCATGCCGTCCGAGATTGGATTCGTTGCGTTCAGTCACGAGAGACTGCGTCCTGGAAGCGCGCGATCGCACCATCACCCTTGTTTCGGCCGGATATGGGTGAACTTTAAGGCGTTACTCGCACGAAAGCGAGTCTGCGAGCGGCGTCCGTGAATTCTTTCCGGTTTGCAGGGCGACCAAGGACACTTCTGCGAACACGGCGCTGGAGCGTTGGCGCTAATAGCGCCATGGATTGTTTTTATTGATTTTGCAATGCGCAATGGTGTTTCGCATTATAGCAAACACAAACAGCAAAGTCTTTGACTTGGCTTTCTTGTTGTGGACCCGTTAGAGGCATAGGCTTACTGGGTGATTTGAGGGTTCCAGGCTCCCCCGCCGCAAGATCCCAGATGCCCGCGTGCTTCCTGTTGGCGCCGGCTCTCGGGTGTCAGACGCCGAGGGTTTAGCGTCGAGATCCGGCAAGGTCTGGCGCCCGGCAATGCATGCGTGCCTGCATGGCGCGCGGGGCGAATTGAAAATGCCACAGGAGGGCAATCATGGATGTAGCGGTCAAGAATGACACTCAGGTTGTAGGCGAACCCTGGCGCGGCTTCGTTGAAGGGCGCTGGCAGAAGGAAGTCGATGTGCGCGACTTCATCCAGCGTAACTACACGCCGTACGAAGGTGATGACAGCTTCGTCTGCGGCGCGACTGATCGCATCAAGACCCTGTGGGCAAAGCTCCAGCCGCTGCTCGCGGAAGAGCGCGAGAAGGGCATTCTGGATGTCTCTCAGATTCCGTCCGGTATCACCGCCCACGCGCCGGGCTACATCGACAAGGATCTGGAGCTGGTTGTCGGCCTGCAGACCGAAGCGCCGCTCAAGCGCGCGATCATGCCTTACGGCGGCTGGCGGATGGTCGAGACCTCGCTTGAGGCCTACGGCTACAAGGCCGACCCGCGCATCGCGGAGATCTTCACGAAGTATCGCAAGACCCACAACGCAGGCGTGTTCGATGCCTACACCCCGAGCATCCTGGCTTGCCGCAAGTCCGGCATCGTTACCGGCTTGCCCGATGCCTACGGCCGCGGCCGCATCATCGGCGACTACCGCCGTGTTGCGCTGTACGGCGTGGACTTCCTGATCGCCGCGAAGAAGCGCGAGAAGGCTGAACTCAACGACGTGCATTCGACCGAAGACGTGATCCGTGCCCGTGAGGAACTCTCGGAGCAGATCCGCTCGCTGGCCGAACTCAAGGAAATGGCCGCCAACTACGGCTGCGACATCTCCAGGCCGGCCGCGACCGCGCAGCAAGCGGTGCAGTGGACCTACTTCGGCTACCTCGCAGCGATCAAGCAGCAGAACGGTGCTGCGATGTCGGTGGGCCGCGTTTCGACCTTCCTCGACGTGTATTTCGAGCGTGACCTGAAGGAAGGTCGCATCACCGAGCAGTTCGCCCAGGAAATCATGGACGACTTCGTGATGAAGCTGCGCCTGGTCCGTTTCCTGCGCACGCCGGAATACAACGAGCTGTTCTCGGGCGACCCGGTGTGGGCGACCGAATCGATCGGCGGCATGGCCGAAGATGGCCGCACCCTGGTCACCAAGACCAGCTTCCGCATGCTGAACACCCTCTACACGCTGGGGCCGGCGCCGGAGCCGAACCTCACCGTGTTCTGGACGCCGGCACTGCCGGAAGGCTTCAAGCGCTTCTGCGCGAAGGTGTCGATCGACACGTCGTCGATTCAGTACGAGTCGGACGAGCTGATGCGCCCGCGCTGGGGTGACGACTGCGCGATCGCCTGCTGCGTGTCCGCCATGCGCGTCGGCAAGCAGATGCAGTTCTTCGGTGCCCGCGTGAACCTCGCCAAGACCATGCTTTACGCGATCAACGGTGGCCGCGACGAGATCTCCGGCGAGCAGATCGGCCCGGAACTGCCGCCGCTGGAAGGCGACTACCTCGACTACGACACGCTGATGGCGCGGCTGGACGTCATGATGGACTGGCTGGCGAAGACATACGTCAACGCGCTCAATGTCATCCATTACATGCATGACAAGTACGCGTACGAGGCCATCGAAATGGCGCTGCACGACCGCGACATCCTGCGCACGATGGCCTGTGGTATCGCCGGCCTGTCGCATGCGGCGGACAGCCTCTCGGCTGTCAAGTTCGCCAAGGTCAAGGTGGTGCGTGACGAGCGCGGCCTGATCGTCGACTACGTCACCGAAGGCGACTTCCCGTGCTACGGCAACAACGACGACCGCGTGGATGACATCGCCACCGGCCTCGTGACGACCATGATGGAAAAGATCCGCAAGTACCCGACGTATCGCAACGCGATGCACACCCAGTCGGTGCTGACGATCACCTCCAACGTGGTGTACGGCAAGAAGACCGGCTCGACGCCGGACGGTCGCAAGAAGGGCGAAGCCTTCGCGCCGGGTGCCAACCCGTCGAACCAGAAGGACACCCACGGCGCGCTGGCCGCGATGATGTCGGTCGCCAAGATTCCGTACGAAGACGCCGCCGACGGCATCTCGCTGACGCTGTCGTACTCGCCGAGCGCACTCGGTACCGCTGAAGAGCGCACCGAGAAGCTCAAGGGCAGCCTTGACGGTTACTTCGGCAGCGAAGGCTTCCACGTCAACGTGAATGTGCTCAACCGCGATATGCTGATCGACGCGATGGAGCACCCGGAAAAGTATCCGCAACTGACCATCCGGGTTTCCGGCTACGCGGTGAATTTCGTCAAGCTGACGCGCGAGCAGCAGATGGACGTGATCAACCGTACCTTCCACGGCAACATGTAATTCAGGAGGCTCTCCCGTGGCGACACGCCTCTCCGGCAGTCGCTACGAGTTGAAGGTCCAGTCCGGGGCCACCCAGTCGGGTGGCCCGGATCATTTTGCGATCCACGAGGCCGATCTCGAGGACATCGCGGAAAACGAAGACCAGCAACTCGTCGGCTACATCCACTCGTACGAAATGGGCAGCGCGGTAGATGGCCCCGGCATTCGCGCCGTGGTCTTCCTGTCGGGCTGCCTGATGCGTTGTCAGTACTGTCACAACCCCGATACCTGGCACAAGCTGCACGGCACGCCGACGACGGCCGGCGACCTGATGGCGGAGCTCAAGAAGTACGTGCGCCCGCTCACCTTGTCCAAGGGCGGCGTGACGATCAGTGGCGGCGAGCCGCTGGTGCAGCACCGCTTTGCCAAACGCATCCTGCGCCGCTGCAAGGAACTGGGCCTGCACACCGCGCTCGATACCTGCGGCCGACTGGGCGAAAAGCTGTCGGATGAAGAGTTGATGGATGTCGATCTGAACCTGCTCGACATCAAGTCTGGCGACCCGGATACCTACTTCCGGGCGACCCACCAGCCACTGCAGCCCACGCTCGATTACGCCAAGCGCTTGTCGGACCTGAACCGGCCGACCTGGGTGCGCTTCGTGCTGGTGCCCGGCCTGACCGACGATTACGACAACGTCGAACGCGTGGCCGACATCACTGCGAGCATCCGCAGCGTCGAGCGCGTCGATGTGCTGCGCTTCCACCAGATGGGGCGCTCGAAGTGGGAGGCCCTCAACATCAAGTACCCGCTGGCCGACACGCAGCCGCCCAGCAACGAACTGACCGAGCGGGTCAAGGAGCAGTTCCGCTCCCGAGGTCTCAAGGTGTATTGAAGCGCCGGGGGTGCCGCTGATCGCTGTCAATATTGCATCGCAATAACCGTGACAGACTTCACGCCATCCCTTGCCCTGGAATCGACGCCATGGATGAGTTGAAAAACCTCACCTACGACGATCTGCACGTCGGCGCGTCGATGGAAGTCACGCATACGGTCACGCCGACCAACGTCGCGATGCTCTCGCAGCTTTCCGGCGACGCCGAGATCTTCCACCCCGAGACTGACAAGACGGACGAGAAGCTCTCGGTCCAGGGCGTCTGCGCGGTAGCCTTGATGTCCAATGTCGTGACGCGCCGACTGCCCGGCCCGGGCACGCGGATCATCGGTCAGGACCTGCACGCGGATGGTTTCATCACCGACGGCGATGCACTGACTGCGTCGGTACGGGTGCGCGACAAGCACGCCGCCGACCGCACCGTCCGTCTCGACGTCCGGGTGGTGAATCAGCACGGTGATGACATCCTGTGGGGCGCGCTGACGGTACTGCCGCCGGGCACCAAGGGCAGCTTTGCCGACACCAGTCAGGCGGCGTTTTACATGCCACGCAACGATGCCTTCGAAAAGATGTATGCCGCGTGCGAGGGGATCCCCCCGGTCCTGACCGCGGTGGTCCATCCCTGCGATCGCGATTCGCTGCTGGGCCCGGTCGAGGCGGCGCGCAAGGGTTTGATCGTGCCGGTGCTGATTGGCCCCGCCGCAAAGATCCGCGCGGTCGCCGACGCCGAAGGCATCGACCTGACGCCTTATCAGTTGATCGACTGCGAGCATAGCCATGCGGCGGCCGATCACGCGGCAGGCATGGCGCGCCACGGCAAGGTGCAGGCGCTGATGAAGGGTAGCCTGCATACCGATGAGCTGATGGGTGCGGTGGTGAAGAGCGCCAACGGCCTGCGCACCTCGCGCCGTGTCAGCCATGTGTTCGTGATGGACGTGCCGGCCTATCCGCGCATGCTGATGGTCACCGACGCCGCGATCAACATCTTCCCGACGGTGGAGGAGAAGGTCGACATCGTGCAGAACGCGGTTGAACTGGCGCACATCCTCGGCGTCACCATGCCCAAGGTGGCGGTGCTCTCGGCGGTGGAGACGGTCAACCCCAAGATCCAGTCGACGATCGACGCCGCGATGCTGTGCAAGATGGCCGACCGCAAGCAGATCACCGGCTGTGTGATCGACGGTCCGCTTGCCTTCGACAACGCGGTCAGCGAAGCGGCCGCGAAGACCAAGAAGATCGTCTCGCCGGTGGCCGGGCGCGCAGACATCCTGATCGTGCCTGACCTCGAAGCCGGCAACATGGTCGCGAAACAGTTGCAATACCTCGCCGGCGCCGACAGTGCTGGCATCGTGCTCGGTGCCAAGGTGCCGATCGTACTCACCAGCCGGGCCGACTCTGTCGCCACCCGGATGGCTTCCACCGCGGTAATGGCGCTGATCGCGCATTACCGTCGCACGGGAGAGATCCCGATGAATAACCCCTGAAAACTCACAAGGTTCCCCCATGACCGATGCAATCGTTGTTCTGAATGCAGGCTCGTCGAGCCTCAAATTCTCCGTATTCGCCGCCATCGATGGCGACTTGCAGCTGCGCCTGCGTGGCCAGCTCGAAGGGCTGTTCACCTCGCCGAAGTTCGTCGGCAAGGCGGCCGACGGCAAGGTACTGGGCGAACATGCCTGGCCCGACGGCTTCCAGCTCGGTCACGAGGGGGCGATGGCGCACCTGACGGCGTTCCTCGACGCGCACACCGAAGGCCTGAAGATCAAGGCGTTCGGTCACCGCGTGGTGCACGGTGGCGTCGAGTTCGCCGAGCCGGTGCGCGTCGACCCGGCCACGCTCAAGCGTCTCGAAGCCTTTGTGCCGCTCGCGCCGCTGCACCAGCCCAACAACCTGTTGCCGATCCGCCTGTTGCTTGAAGGCGGCACAAAGGCCGCGCAGGTGGCCTGCTTCGATACGGCTTTCCACCGCGACCAGCCGCTGATCGCGCAGATGTATGCGCTGCCGCACGAGATGACGGCTGCCGGCGTGAGGCGTTACGGTTTCCATGGTCTCTCGTACGAGTTCATCGCGTCTGTCATGGCGCAGCACGATGAGCGCGCCGCCAAGGGCCGCACGGTGGTTTTCCACCTTGGCAACGGCGCAAGCATGTGCGCGGTGCAGAACGGCCGCAGCGTCGCGACGACGATGGGCTTTACCGCAGTCGACGGGCTGCCGATGGGCACCCGCTGCGGGTCGGTCGACCCGGGTGTGCTGCTGTACCTGATGGACCAGCGTGGCATGGATGCCCGTGCGATCGAGAAGTTGATCTATCACCGCTCCGGCCTGCTCGGCATGTCTGGCATTTCGAGCGATTGCCGCGTGCTGGAAGAGTCCGACGAGCGCAATGCGAAGCTCGCGCTCGACCACTTCTGCTATCGCGCCGCACGCGAACTCGCGTCGCTGGCCGGTGCGATGGGCGGTCTGGATGCGGTGGTCTTCACCGCAGGTATTGGCGAGAACTCGCCCACCGTGCGAGCGAAGATCCTCGAACAGGCGGCATGGCTGGGCATCGAACTGGACCGCGATGCGAACAACTGCCGTGGCTTCGCCAAGATCAGCACCGCGTCGAGCGCTGTCAATGCCTGGGTGATTCCGACCAACGAAGAACTGATGATCGCGCGCCACGCCTGGCGCGTTGTCCACGGCTGACCCCGCCCACACGAACCCACCTCTCCCCCCGGGTACGGCCGGCCGCTGCGAGGCGCCGGCCGTTTTTCATGAGGATTGTCGGCGCCGGATCGATTGCCCCTCGCTGCCGACGCAGTCATTGCTATCATCGTCGGCGCAGAAGCGGCCGCGAGCGCGGGGGCGTCGGGCCGGAGCAGGGGGAATCATGGCATTGCCGGAACCGGTCGCCGCGCGTCGGCGACTTCATACGCGCCGCATCGTGGCGGAAGGCTTTCTGCGCGAAGACGGTTTGTTCGACCTTGACGCGACGCTGACCGACCTGAAGGACGCCGACTACGAGATCCTCTCCGGCGTGCGCCCGGCCGGCACGCCGGTGCACGAGATGCGGGTGCGCCTGACGATCGACCGCCACTTCAACATTACCGACGCCGTCGCCGACACCACCTGGGCGCCTTACACCGGGTATTGCGAGGTCATTGCTCCGGCCTACCGGCAGCTCGTTGGATTGAACCTGTTCCAGGGATTCCGCAAGGCGATGCAGGAACGTTTTGCAGAAGTGAAGGGCTGCACCCACCTGACCGAACTCCTCTTGACGCTGCCGACCGTCGCGCTGCAGACCTTTGCGACCCTGATCCGCGAAGACGATTCGGGCGACCGCAAGCCCTACCAGCTCGACCGCTGCCATGCGCTCGACTCTTCCGGCGCCGCGGCCCAGCGCTACTACCCGCGCTGGCACCGCCCTCGCAGCTTCGAAGACTCCGGAAACACGTAAGTAACCCGCAAGGGCGATTCGGTTACAATCCGGCCGATCCGGGTGTTGCACTGCGGCAACGGGGCTGCCAAGCGCCCGGTCTGGCTTTTGCCGAGGGAGGGGGAGAGTCGGCATCCGCTGCGTCAAAGGGGGCGCAGTCCGTCTCGTCTGCCCGTGTTCCGACCCGATACCAACTTTGAGCCTACTGAGCCCGGCGACCCCGGGCGGGGGCAGAGATCGAAGGGCAACCATGAAGATTCACGAGTACCAGGCGAAAGAAGTCCTGCGCAAATATGGCGTCGTTACGCCGCGCGGCATTCCGTGTTTTTCCGTCGATGAGGCCGTCAAGGCCGCCGAGGAGCTGGGCGGCAAGATCTGGGTGGTGAAGGCCCAGATTCACGCCGGTGGCCGTGGCAAGGGCGGCGGCGTGAAGCTGGCCCGTTCGCTCGACGAAGTGCGCACGCTCGCCAACGAGATCCTCGGCATGCAACTGGTCACGCACCAGACCGGGCCGGAGGGCCAGAAGGTCCGCCGCCTGCTGATCGAGGAAGGTGCCGACATCAAGAAGGAATACTACGTTGCCGCGCTGACCGACCGTGCCACGCAGAAGGTTGCCATGATGGCGTCCTCCGAAGGCGGCATGGACATCGAGGAAGTCGCGCACAACACGCCGGAGAAGATCATCAAGGTCTTCGTAGATCCGGCGGCTGGCCTGACCGACGCGCAGGCGAAGGAACTCGCAAGCGGCATCGGCGTACCGGAAGCCTCGATCCCGCAAGCCGTCGATACGCTCAAGCGCCTGTACACCTGCTACATGGAAACCGACGCTTCGCTGGCGGAAATCAACCCGTTGATCCTCGAAGGCAACGGCAACATCAAGGCGCTGGACGCCAAGTTCAACTTCGACGCGAACGCGCTGTTCCGCCACCCGGAAATCGTCGCCTATCGCGACCTGGATGAAGAGGACGCCGACGAAATCGAGGCCTCGAAGTTTGACCTCGCTTACATCTCGCTCGACGGCAATATCGGCTGCCTGGTGAACGGTGCCGGTCTGGCGATGGCGACCATGGACACGATCAAGCTCTTCGGCGCCGAACCGGCGAACTTCCTCGACGTGGGCGGCGGCGCGACGACCGAGAAGGTCACCGAAGCCTTCAAGATCATGCTCAAGAACCCCAAGGTGAAGGGCATCCTGGTCAACATCTTCGGCGGCATCATGAAGTGCGACACCATCGCCACCGGCGTGGTCACGGCGGCCAAGGAAACCCACTTGTCGGTGCCGCTGGTCGTCCGCATGAAGGGCACCAACGAAGACCTCGGCAAGAAGATCCTTGCCGAATCGGGTCTGCCGATCATCTCGGCGGACACCATGGCCGAAGCGGCCGAAAAGATCGTCGCTGCCGTCAAGTAATGCCCGGAGAACTCTGAAATGTCGATTCTGATCAACAAAGACACCAAGGTCATCACCCAGGGCATCACGGGCAAGACCGGCCAGTTCCACACCGAAAAGTGCCAGGAATACGCCAACGGCAAGAACTGCTTCGTCGCGGGTGTGAACCCGAAGAAGGCGGGCGAGTCCATCTTCAACATCCCGATTTTCGGGTCGGTGAAGGAAGCGGCGGCTGAAACCGGCGCGACCGTGTCGGTGATCTACGTGCCGCCGGCGGGTGCTGCCGCTGCGATCTGGGAGGCCGTCGAGGCCGATCTGGATCTGGCGATCTGCATCACCGAGGGCATTCCGGTTCGCGACATGCTCGAAGTGCGCAACAAGATGAAGGCCAAGGAAGCGGCCGGCGGCAAGAAGACCCTGCTGCTGGGGCCGAACTGCCCGGGGCTGATCACGCCCGACGAAATCAAGATCGGCATCATGCCGGGCCACATCCACCGCAAGGGCCGCATCGGCGTGGTGTCGCGCTCCGGTACGCTGACCTACGAAGCCGTGGCACAACTGACCGAAATCGGGCTGGGCCAGTCCTCGGCCGTCGGTATCGGTGGCGACCCGATCAACGGTCTGAAGCACATCGATGTGATGAAGGCCTTCAACGACGATCCGGACACCGACGCGGTGATCATGATCGGCGAGATCGGTGGACCTGACGAAGCCGAAGCCGCGCTGTGGTGCAAGGACAACATGAAGAAGCCGATCGTTGGCTTCATCGCGGGTGTCACGGCGCCGGCCGGCAAGCGCATGGGCCACGCCGGTGCGCTGATCTCCGGCGGTGCCGACACGGCTGACGCCAAGCTCGCCATCATGGAAGAGTGTGGCTTCAAGGTGACCCGCAACCCGTCTGAAATGGGCAAGCTGCTCAAGAGCCTGCTCTGACCGACGCAAGCTTGCGAAACGAGACGCCCGGCCCGTGCCGGGCGTTTTGTTTTTGCGCGGACGTCGCTTGTGGAGGTCTCTCCGCCGGGACGCTCCGCTAGACTTGCGGTTTCGGTGCTCGCCCGCTCATGCCTGACCTTTCGGACATCCATTTCTGGTCTGCCGTTGCGCAGATCATCGTGATCGACCTCGTGCTGTCGGGAGACAACGCAGTGGTGATCGCGCTCGCGTGCCGGAACCTGACGCCTGATCGCCGGCGTGCCGGCATCGCATGGGGCGTGCTGGGTGCCGTGGTCTTGCGGATCGTGCTGACCGCGTTTGCCGCCTTGCTGATGGGCTGGCCGTGGTTGAAGCTGATCGGGGGCCTGTTGCTGCTGTGGATCGGCGTCAAACTGATGGTGCCCGAGCAGGAAGGCGAGCACGAGATCCATGGCTCGGGCAGCGTCTGGGGGGCAGTCAAGACGATCATCGTGGCTGACTTCGTGATGAGTCTCGATAACGTGGTGGCTGTCGCCGGGGCGTCGCACGGCAGCATTCCGCTGCTGGTGTTCGGCTTGATCGTGAGCATTCCGATCATCATTTTCGCCAGCCAGGTCATCATGCACCTGATGGAGCGCGTGCCGCTCGTCGTGACGATAGGCGCCGGGCTCCTGGGTTGGGTGGCGGGGGGGATGATTGCGTCTGACCCCGCGATCAAGCCCTTGTTGGCGGGCCTGCCGACCTGGTCGGGCTATTTTGCTGCATCCGCCGGTGCGACGCTGGTGGTGGTGATCGGCGTCGTGATGACGCGTCGCCGCGCCCGGGGCTACCGCGTTCTTGAGGAAGGCTGAAATGGCTGCGCTCTACCTGACCGAGGCCGAGGTCGCCGCGGTGATAGACATGCCGCTGGCGCTCACTGCGGTCGAGTCGGCACACGCGGCGCTGGCGCGCGGTGAAGCCGTCGACTATCCGCGCCAGCGGGTCCGCAGCGGCAAGATCATTCACCACTTGTTGCAGGGCGGGTTGCTCGATGCGCGCCGGGTCACCGGCTACAAGACCTACACCTCGTCGCGCAACGGCACCCGTTTCTGGTTGCACCTGTTCGATGCCGACTCGGGCGATGCGCTCGCGGTGATCGAGGCCGACCGGTTGGGCATGATGCGCACGGGCGCTGCTGGTGGTGTGGCGGCGCGTTGGCTCGCGCGGTCCGAATCGAAGCGTGCGGTGGTGTTCGGGGCGGGCTGGCAGGCACGCGGGCAGGTCGAGGCGCTGGCCTTGTCCTTGCCCATCGAAAGGTTTTCGGTGGTCGCGCGCGATCGCGCCAGACTCGAGGCCTTCTGCGCGGAAATGGCGGGGCTGACAGGCAGGGAGGTGAAGGCTGCTGACGCGGTGGAAGACGCCGTGCGTGCGGCCGATATCGTCGTCACGATTACCTCCTCGCCGAAGCCGCTCTTTGATGGCAACTGGTTGCCTGCTGGCTGCCATGTGAATGCGGCGGGGTCGAACGCGCTGATTCGCCGGGAACTGGACGAGGCGGCAGTCGCCCGCGCCGATCTGATTGCCGTGGATACGCGTGCGACGGCGCTGCGCGAAGCCGGCGACTTGTTGCCGCTGCTGGAAAAAGGTCGTCTTGCAGAAGGGCGTCTCGTCGAGTTGGGCGATATCATCGCCGGCTTCCGACCGGCGCGAACCGATGCGCGCATGGTGACCTTGTTCGAGTCCCAGGGCTTGGCGATCCAGGACCTGGCACTGGGGGTCGAGGTGCTTTCTCGGGCGCGGGATGCCAAGCTCGGCACACCCTTGCCTTACTGATTTGGCCGGAACCCGTTGCCCCGCAGAGCGGGGCGCGGCATGATTCCAGTCTCGGTGCTGCGGGCGAACACGATCGCGCACCCTCTACCCGGAGTTCTGCATGCCGAAAATCGTCCTGAGCATGGATGGCCTCGTGCTGAAGGAAATCGCGCTGGACAAGCAGCGCATCACGATTGGCCGCAAGCCTCACAACGACATCCAGATCGACAATCTGGCGATCAGCGGTGAGCACGCGTCGATTGCGACGATCCTTCAGGACGCTTTCCTCGAGGATCTGAACAGCACCAACGGCACGTATGTGAACGGGCAGCCGATCAAGAAGCATGCCTTGAAGGACGGCGACATCGTCGAACTCGGCAAGTACCGGCTCAAGTTCTTGAAAGACACGCCGCCGCCGGCCGCCGCCAATACCTTCGAAAAAGCATTCGAAGTGCCGCAGGACTTCACCAAGACGCAGAACACCACCATGCGGGCCGCGGCCGAGACGATGGTGACGGGTTTCGCCGAGGGGCAGACCGCCACCCAGGGCGTCACCGCATCGGGCGGCCTGACCGGCACGAACTGGTCGCAGCCCGATAGTGACCAGGCCGCGCAGATCGGCGTGGTGCAGATCCTTTCCGGTCGCAACGCCGGGCGTGAACTCGAACTGAGCAAGTCGCTGACGACGCTGGGCAAGCCGGGCCTGCAGGTCGCAGTCATCACGCGTCGTGCGCACGGCTACTTCATCACTCATGTGGAAGGCACCGCCTTCCCGGTCATCAACGGGCGCGAAATCAGTGCGCAGGCGCATCCGCTGACCGATCACGATGTGATCGAGCTGGCGGGCGTCAAGATGGAGTTCTACCTGCGCGCCGGTTGAGCGCGCGGGCGGGGCGGGCCGTGGAGGTACGCGTACTCGGTTGCAGTGGCGGCATCGGCGGTCTGGACGTCCGCACGACTTCGCTAGCGATCGACGATGACATCCTGATCGATTGCGGCACTGGCGCAGGGGTGCTCGACGTGCCGGCGCTGGTGGCGATCGACCATGTCTTCCTGACGCATGCGCATCTTGACCACATCGCCTATCTGCCATTCATCATCGACACCGTCGGTGATTACCGCGATCGCCCGCTGACGGTGCACGCGGCGCCGGAAACGCTGCGCATCATCCGATCGCACATCTTCAACTGGCTGATCTGGCCGGACTTTTCCGCCATTCCCGATCGGGCGCATCCGCTGATGCGCTTCAATGAGCTGCGTGTCGGCGAATCGATTGATATCGGTGGTCGGCGAATTACTGCGTTGCCGGCGCTGCATGCGGTACCCGCAGTCGGATACCAGATCCGCTCGGAACGCGGCGCGAGCCTGGTCTTCTCTGGCGACACCACGCTCTGCGAACCGCAAATCGCAGCGATCAACGCGATTGACGAACTGCGGGTGCTGATCGTCGAAACCGCCTTCCCGAACATGCAGCATGATCTGGCGCTCGCAGCGCGGCACCTTTGCCCGCAGATGCTGTTCTCGTTGCTCGATCGGCTGATTGTTTCGCCCGATGTGTTCATCACGCATTTGAAGCCGGCTCAGGCGGCCGAGATCACCGAAGAGATCGCGACCTACGCGGGACGTCTCAGGCCCCAGATCCTCAAGAACGACAAGGTTTTCCGCCTCTGATCGTCGCCCGCGCGCGCATGCGGGGGTTTATCATCTGCACGGGAATCTTCGCCAATCTGGGGGGCGATCGATGAGTGTCATTCCGGGCCGCACCAATGCGGGTGACCTGAGCCGTCGGCTCGCGTTTTTCAAGGGTCTGCAGGCGCTGACCGCGCGCATTCATGCGACCAACAACATCGACGAGATCATCTTCGAACTCTCGGCCGATATCTGCAGCTTGTTCGGCGCCGAGCGCATCACGCTCTATACGGTGGACGAAACCGGCGCGGCGATCGTTTCCAAGATCAAGACCGGGCTGCACTCGATCAAAGCGATCAGGCTGCCGATTTCCGATCGCAGCATTGCCGGCTACGTGGCGCTGCACAAGACGCTGCTGAACATTTCCGACGTCTACGATGCAGTGGAGCTGGAGAACATTTCGCCAACGCTCGAATTCCGCCGCGAAGTCGATGAGCGCAGTGGCTATCACAGCAAACAGATGCTGGTGGCGCCGATTCTTGGCGCGGCCGAGAGCGAACTGCTCGGTGTCGTGCAGTTGATCAACGCGCGGGACGGATCGCGCTTTACCGCTATCGACGAAGAGGGTCTTCAGGGCCTCGCGCAGACGCTCGGGGTGGCATTTGCGCAGCGCCTGTCCGAAGACAAGCCCTTGCGCAACAAGTACGATTATCTGGCGCGTATTGGCATCGTCTCGCTTGAGCAACTGGATGAGCTGGCGAAGCAGGCGCGTGAGCGCAACGCGAGCGTGGAGAACTTGCTGCTCGACGACGTGCGCGTCGCCCCCGCGGCGGTCGGCGATTCGATGTCGCGCTTCTATGGCGTGCCGTATGAGCCCTTTCGTCAGGAGCGGGTCAAGTCGATGCACCTGCTGCGCAACATCAAGAAGGATTACGTGCTGCAGAGCGGCTGGTTGCCCCTCGAGGAAACGCAGGAGGGCGTGATCATCCTGACCGTCGACCCCGAGCAGGTGCGCGGCGCGCGTGTGGCGGACAACGTCTTCCCCGGCGCCAAGCTTTCGTTCCGCGTCACTACGCGGCGCGAATTCGAAAAGACCGCGCAGCAGCTCTTCGAACAGTCCTACGACGAATCGTCGGTGAGTGACCTGCTTTCGGGGCTTAGCGACGACGAGCGCGACGGCCCTTCGCAGGAGGATATTTCCGCTGCGGCGGACAACGAACTCGTCAAGCTGGTCAACAAGGTCATCATCGAGGCGCACCGGCAGGGCGCGTCCGACATCCACATCGAACCGCGCCCCGGCAAGGAAAAGACGTTGATCCGTTTCCGCAAGGACGGATCACTGGTGCCGTACATCGAGGTGCCCGCCAGCTTCCGCAACCCGCTTGTGACTCGCATCAAGATCATGTGCGATCTTGATATCTCGGAGCGCCGCAAGCCACAGGACGGCAAGATCCGCTTCCGCAAGTACGGGCCGCTCGACATCGAGTTGCGCGTCGCCACCATCCCGACCGCGGGTGGTATGGAAGACGTGGTGATGCGCCTGCTTGCCAACGGCGAACCGCTGCCGCTGTCCGATCTGGGCATGTCGCCGCGCAACCTCGAACGCCTGCACAACACGATCAACAAGCCCTACGGCATCTTCTTCTGTTGCGGCCCCACCGGCTCGGGCAAGACGACAACGCTGCACTCGATCCTCAAGGAACTGAACACGCAGGACACCAAGATCTGGACGGCCGAAGACCCGGTCGAAATC
This sequence comes from Niveibacterium umoris, assembly GCF_014197015.1. Classification (NCBI taxonomy): domain Bacteria; kingdom Pseudomonadati; phylum Pseudomonadota; class Betaproteobacteria; order Rhodocyclales; family Rhodocyclaceae; genus Niveibacterium; species Niveibacterium umoris. The sequence goes on along the minus strand of NZ_JACIET010000001.1, from coordinate 2,275,166 downwards.
ACCCAGCGCGGGTTGCGACAGGTGCAGATCAACCGCAAGGCCGGGCTCGACTTTGTCGCGATCATGCGCGCCTTCCTGCGTGCCGACCCCGACGTGATCATGGTTGGCGAAATGCGCGACAAGGAAACCGTGACCATCGGCATCGAGGCCTCGCTCACCGGCCACCTGGTGCTGTCCACCTTGCACACCAACAGCGCGCCGGAATCCGTCGTGCGCCTGCTCGACATGGGCATGGATCCCTTCAATTTCGCCGATGCGCTGCTCGGCGTGCTCGCCCAGCGTCTCGCCAAGCGCCTCTGCAAGCACTGCAAGGAAGCTTATTTCCCCGACGACGACGAGATTACGGCGCTGATCCACGAGTACTGCGAAGACCTGCGCATGACGCCCGAATTCCTTGCCGATCCGGTCGCCGCAGAGGCCGCACTGCTCGCGGACTGGAAGAATCGCTTCGGTCACGAAGGGCGGCTCGTCTTGCACCGCGCCAAGGGCTGTCAGGAATGCACCGAAGGCTACAAGGGGCGCGTCGGTCTGCATGAAATGATGGTCGGCACCGATGAGATCAAGCGCCTGGTACAGAGCCGCGCGCCGGTCTCCGAACTCCTCAACTGCGCCATGCAAGACGGCATGCGCACGCTGCGGCAAGACGGCATCGAGAAGGTGCTGCAGGGCATCACCGACATGAAGCAGGTGCGGAAAGTGTGTATCCGTTGATCGCCCTGACGATTTCGCGCTGTGATGTGACGAAATTGGTCGGTTTTGGCTGGGCCTCGATGGACGGGTTGCAGGGCGACACCCGGCGAAATGTCGAATTTGATGTTGTGTGACGCATTTGTGGTGAATATGGTGATTTTGGCGCAAACCTTGCATACAGTAGGCGTGTCGCGCTAACCACTTTCTTCACCTCGCTGGAGTTGTCACCCATGAAGCAGATTCAGAGCGGTTTCACCTTGATTGAACTGATGATCGTAGTTGCGATTATCGGAATACTTGCTGCTGTTGCGCTGCCGGCGTATCAGGATTACACAGTGCGCGCTCGCGTCAGCGAAGGGTTGGTGGCGGCTTCGGCAGCAAAGGTAAATGTTCAGGATGTTCTGTCATCCGGTAACCCGTCTGGTGCTGCAACCGGCTACGCGTTGGGTTATACAGTCCCGTCTGCATCGCGCAATCTTTCCAGTGTCGCGATCACGGCCGCTACCGGTGTGATCACGATTACCACCACATCGGCAGCCGGGAATGGCACGCTGACGATCACCCCGAACGCCCCTGTGGGTACTGCGCTGCCAACCGGTACTGCGACCTTCACGCCGCCAGCTCAAGCGGTCGCATGGCGTTGCATGGCGAGCGGCGCCTCCGCGTCTGGTTTCGCTGGCGCCACCGCTGGTACGCTCCCGTCGCGTTTTGCGCCAGCCGAGTGCAAGTAAGCACTCTGGTTTGAAGAAAGAGAGCGCTTCGGCGCTCTTTTTGTTTGGAGAATGCGTGCGAAAGAGTGACCAACGCTCTGTATTGCGTTCAAACGGACGCTGGCGTACTTTCCTGCGCGCCCTGTTTCGCGTCTGCGAAGCGCCAGCGATTGCCGTCTGGTGTTCATTGGCTGACGCAATGCGCTAGATCGAGTGACGTTTTTGGTCATGTTTTGGCCGTTTGCGAACCTGGCGTGTCAGCTTGTCTGTAGAAAAACTCTGCAAAAACAGCGGCTTAGATTTATTGTTAAGGACGGGCACGACTTGTGCCATATACCAAGCGAGCGGAACCCCGCCCGACCAAACTGCAACAGGAGATTCCAAATGAAAAAGATTCAACTCGGCTTCACGCTGATCGAACTGATGATCGTTGTTGCGATCATCGGCATTCTGGCCGCAGTCGCGCTGCCGGCTTACCAGGACTACACCGTCCGTGCCCGCGTTTCGGAAGGCCTGGTTGGCGCTTCGGCCGCCAAGGTTAACGTGCAAGACGTGCTGGCCAACGGCAACCCGACCGGCGACGCTCTCGGTTACTCGATGGGCTACACCGTTCCGTCGGCTTCCCGCAACGTGTCGAGCATCTCCATCGCTGCTGCGACCGGCGTGATCACCGTGACCACCACTTCGGCTGCTGGTAATGGCACCCTGACCATCACCCCGAACGCCCCGGTGGGTACCGCGCTGCCGACGGGTACCGCAACCTTCACGCCGCCGGCCCAGTCCGTGGCATGGCGCTGCATGGCCAGCGGCGCTTCCGCCTCTGGCTTCACCGGTGCCACCGCTGGCACGCTGCCGGCACGCTTTGCACCGGCTGAATGCAAGTAAGCTTTCTTGCTTGAAAACAAAGAGCGCTTCGGCGCTCTTTGTCTTTTGTGCGGAGGAAATGAGTGAGAGATCGGCAACGTGTCCGTATCGCGATCAAGGCGGGCTTGACGCATCTTCTTGCGAGTGTCGTGATCGCACTGATCTGTGCGGCCCTGGTCTTCCAGGTGTGGTATCCCTTTCCTTACAACCGGATTCTCGGTGGTAAGGAGTTGTTCTTGCTGGTGGTAGCGGTTGATGTTGTTTGCGGGCCGGTTCTGACCGCCGTGCTGTTTGACAGGACCAAGAAGCGCCATCTGCTGATCATGGACATCGGTCTTGTTGTCGTAATCCAGCTTGCTGCGCTGGCCTACGGTGTCTTCACGATGTACCAGGCGCGGCCGGTATTCCTGGCCTTCGAAGGCAACCGTTTTCGTGTCGTCCGCCATCTGGACGTCGATTTCGAGCAGCTTGCGCGTGCGCCAAAGGAGTTTCGGACCATCCGTCGTGATGGCCCGACGCTGATTGCGGTGCGCTTGGCGGCTTCCACAGATCGCGACTTTCCGCAGAGTATCCAGATGTCGCTACGGGGCGACCACCCTGCTTTTCGCCCTGAAAGATGGGAGCGTTACGACCTGCAACGCAGCAAGGTTGTCGCCGAACTCAAACCGATCGCCAAACTGCGCGAGAAATACCCGCTGCGCCAGAAGATGATCGACGACATGCTCCGACAATCTGGCGCCAACGAGCGCGAACTCGGCTATTTGCCGATGGATGCGGGTAAGTATGCGGATTGGGTGGTGGTCGTTCGCCGCCAGGATGCGCAACCAGCGGCGTATCTGCCGTTGGATGGCTGGTGATTCGGGCTCACACGGGTTGTGGGCACGCGGGTAACGCGGCCGCAGACCCACACGGGTCTTGCGCGTCGCCTCAGCGCTCACTGCCGCCCGATCGCTCGCAGGTGTTGAATTGCGAACTCCGTGCCGCCCCGAATCGGGAAGCGCGGTTTACCATCGGTACGTTCTCCCAACCTGATAACGCTGGTCAAGGCTTTCTCGATGCGTGCACTCCGGCTTGACGTCGTGCGGTTCCTACCGCTCCTGCTTCTGATGTTCCCGCTCGGCGTTGTGGCGATGAGTTTCGCGGGAGTGGTGGCGAACGACTATGTGTGGGATGACCGTTTCCTGATCGTCAACAACCCGGCGATTCGCCAGGTCGAGCACTTTTTTGCCGCGATCGTCCGCCCGATCTTGCCCGGAACGACCTACTTCCGGCCGCTCGTGTTGGCAAGTTTCATGGCTGAATTCCGGCTGTTCGGCGCGCATCCGTGGGTTTCGCACACAGTGAATCTCGGGCTTCATCTGTTGAACACTGCCCTGGTGATGGCGATCGCGCACGGCCTGGCGCGACGTCTGGCCCCCCGCGCGGCCGCTGCGATTGCCGGCTTGATCTACGGGTTGCATCCGGCGCTGGTCGAACCGGTAACCTGGGTGGCCGGGCGATTCGATCTGCTGGTGACATCCTGCGCGCTGCTGGCGCTCGGGTCTGGGTTGTTTCTGTCGGGATGGCGTCGAAACCTCGCGACCGCGTGTTTCTTCTTGCTTGCCTGCTTCTCGAAAGAAATGGCGGTTACGGTTCCGCTCTTGCTGCTGCTATTGCTGGGTATTCGCGCGAAGAGTGACGGGCGATCAGGCGAGATTCGCGACCTGATATTCGGCGACCGACGGATCGGCCTGTGGGTCGCACTGGCACTGACCGGCTGCGCGTATCTCGGCATGCGTTTGGCGTTCTTTCCGCATGTGATGCACGCCAACGAAGAATTGCTGGCAGAGCTTCCGTCGCAGCTTGCGCGCATCAGCCTGGTTGGACATACCTTGCTGCTTTACGTCCGTATGATCGTGATGCCATTCACCGATCTGAATCCGATGCACCCGTTCTTCGCCGAGCAAATGGCGCATGGTCCGTACCTGGTAACCGGCGTGATCGTTGTCGTGCTCGCACTTGCGTACGGTGTTGCGATGATTGTCTGGCGACAGCCTGTCGTGTGGTACGTCGGGGCGGTTGTCGTGGCCCTGATGCCGGTTTTGAACATCGTGCCCTTGACGATTGGCGGCAACCTTGGCCATGAGCGCTTCCTGACTTTGCCGCTGGTTTTCGTTGCGCTGCTCGCGGCGCACCTCGCGGGTGTTGTGCTGGCTCGCCTGCCCTCTCCGCGGGCTCCCCACCTTCTAGCCTTCGCGATGCTGCTGTGGAGCGTGGTGGCCGTCGTCAATGTTCGCGTAACCGTGCCGCTTTGGCGCACTGACCTGACGCTCTGGTCGTGGGCGTACGCCAAGCACCCGGATGTCGTCTTCGTCCAGACAAGCTTGATCGCTGCGGCCTTGAGCCAGGGTGACACTGCACGAGCGAGCGAGGTGGTGGAACGGATCGGACAGACAGAAGTTGTGACCCTGCAATTGCTCGGTGCGGTGGTCAAGGTGCGGCAGCACCAGGCGGCCATCGGCCTTGCCGCGATTGATCGGGTGCTGGCCGAAGGCAAGCTCGCGGGCACGCAGCTCCCGCATACCGAAGTGGAGCAGCGCGGTATTCCGCTCAAGGATGCTTACCTTTCGGCGCAACAGGGCTACGCTTACACCTGGCTGGTGGTGCTGGCCTATGGTGGGCGAGCGGAGGCAAATCTGGAGCTAGGCAACTATGCCGCAGCTATCCACGACGCGGACATCGTTCAGTTCTATGCGCGCGAATACCCGCCGGCATACGTGCTTCGTGCCGTCGCCTGGTACGGACTTGACGACGTCGACCAAGGCGATGCGCAGTTCAAACTCGCACGGGACACCTACTTGCCAGCGATGCTTCCGTACATCTTGGACGTGCGCCAAAAAGCGGTCGATACGATCTGCAGCAAAGATGCAGCAGGCCATCCGCGCGTCTGCGAGGCGCACAGGCAGGGCCGCTTCGGTCCTCCTCCAACGGCGCAGGCTCGATCTTGACCGCCTCGGTGCCGCGCTCGCGATCAATGTCAAACAATGGTATCTGCGCGCTTCTCACGAAGGCGTGCCATGTGTTGCATGGCAGCTTCTGGTGGGTGCGGCTGTGCGACGCCAACACGTCGTGCAATGTTCTCGAGATCCCAGGCGCCGCGTAGGCGCCGCTTGATGCTGGAACTGCACATGCTCAAAAGCGCTTTGTCGCGCCTGCCGAAGTCCCTTCTGTTTGCGCTGCCGCTGGTGCTGGTCGCGATGGCCTACTGGGGTGTCCTCTCTTGCGACTATGTCTGGGATGACCGGCCCGCGTATGCGGATAACCCGTTCGTGCGGCAGGCAGGCGACTTCTTCGCCGCGGTACTCAGGCCTGCGCTGCCGGGCACGAGCTATTTTCGGCCGCTGGTTCTTGCAAGCTTCATTCTCGAGTTCAGGGCCTTTGGCGCACAGCCCTGGATTTCCCATGCGGTGAGTCTTGCACTGCACCTGTTCAATACCTTCATGTTGGCCTGGGTGGTCGCGAGCGTGGTGCGCGACGAGCAGCGATACAAATGTGCGGCGCTGGCCGCGCTCGTCTACGGGCTGCATCCGGCGATGATCGAACCGGTCGCATGGGTGTCCGGGCGCTTCGACCTGATGGTTGTCAGCTTCACCCTGATGATGTGCTGGGCCGGGTTGAACCTCTCCGGCTGGCGCCGCAATCTCAGTGCCGGATTGCTCTACCTTTGCGCTTGCTTCTGCAAGGAGATGGCTGCGCTGGCGCCACTGATCCTCTTCGCGCTGATTGGACTTCAGGAACGCCACCCCTTTTCGCTGAGAGCTTGGTGGGCCGTTCTGAAAGACCAGCGGCGCCTCTTGCTGTGGTTGTCGCTCTTGCTTGCTGGTGTTCTTTACCTCGCTCTGCGCGTGAGATTCATCGAGGGCGTGATGCATGTGGATAGCGAGTTGACGAGTGCGCTGACTTCGCTGGGCTCGCGTGCCGGCTTTGTGGGCGCGACGCTGCTCTTTTACGTCAAGCTGATCGTCTTCCCCTTTTTGCAGATCAGCCCGCTGCATCCGCTGGAGGCTGCGGCCGGTCGTCCGGTTGTGCCGGTAGCGGAAGGGTTGGCTGCGCTTGGTGCGCTGCTTGCGTTGGCGATCTGGCTGGTGCGTCGCCGCTCGCGCTGGGCGTGGTTCCTGGTCGCGTGGGTGGCTGCGATGCTGCCAGTCGCCAACATCATTCCGCTGACCATCTTCGGCAACATCGGACACGAGCGCTTCCTTGCTCTGCCGATGACCATCGTGGCGCTGTGGGTGGCGACCCTCGCACGACCCCTGTTTGCTGCGCCTGCGACGACGATTGCGCGCACCGCGGCCTACATGGCTGCGGGTATTTGGGGGGGCGCCGCGCTACTTACCGCGTGGGCGACCGTGCCAAAGTGGCAGTCGGACTACAGTCTCTGGTCTTGGGTCTACAAGACGCATGCCGACCGCCCTTTCGTCCAACTGAACTTGCTCAATGCGGCGGTGATGGCTGGGGATCTTGAGACGGCACGGCAAGTGATTGCCCGGGTAGGTGAAACCCGGAATCTTTCGATCAGGTTGCTTACGGGCGTCGTCGCGGTGCGCTCCGGCGAGTTCGAACGGGGAATCGCTCTTCTCGACGACGTCATGGCATCTCAACCCCTACCTGTGGGCGGAGCCGATCAGCGGAGCGGGGGGGGCTCAGCGCAAGCCATGCCGCTTGGTCTGCGCGATCAATATGCTTGGTGGGTGACGCAGGGCTACGGGGCGCGGGCCGAAGCGCATCTTGAGCTGGGGCGCTATGCGCAGGCGTTGAGCGATCTGGACTGGGTCCGTCGCTACGCGCCTGACTATGCGCCGGGCTATCTCCTGGCGTCGGTGGCCCTTTATGGCCTCGATCGGCTTGACGACGGTGATCGGGCCTATCAACAGGCAGAACAGTTCTACTTCGTGGAAAAGCGGGCCGACGTCGACCGATTCCGCGTCCAGGCCGTGGTCCGACTCTGCTCGGCGTCGACGGGGCGGCCCGACACGGTCTGCAGGGCGTTTGCTTCGCGCTTCCCCGAGCAGTTCAAAGGGATGAGCCGGTGACCGGTTTTGCGCGGGCTTCGCAGCCCGGAATTCGCGCGCTTGTGGTTCCGCTTGCGTTGGCGATCCTTGTGGTGCTGATCGTCGCGTCGGCCTGGGTGTCCGACGATGCCTACATCAGCTTTCGGGTCGTAGATAATTTTCTGTCCGGCCGCGGCCTGACCTGGAACCCCGGCGAGCGTGTGCAGGCATTCACGCATCCGCTGTGGCTCTTTGCTCTGATACTGGTTACCGCTGTCGTGAAGAGCGTGTTCGTCGCGGCCATCGTGCTGGGCGTGAGCTTGTCGGTGCTGGGAGCCTTTGCACTTCTGCGCATGGCGCAGCGGCGAGGCGAACTGTCGCTTGCCATCGTCGCCATGGCCTTGCTTGCTTCACGCGCCGTGTTTGATTTCTCGACCTCGGGGCTTGAGAACCCGCTGACGGCGATAGTGCTGATTGGTCTGGCAGCGCGTTTGCTGGAGCCCAAGAGCAAGACGGGGCTGTTCGCAGGGTTAAGCATTGCCTTGCTCTACCTTACCCGACCAGATGCCCCAGTCCTTGTACTGCCGCTCGTGCTGTGGCATTTCGTCGCCAGTCGTGAACGTGGCGTATTCCTGCGCCAGTTCCTCGCGGGTGTCTCACCTCTCGTGCTGTGGGAGCTCTTCTCGCTCTGGTATTACGGCGCACTCGTTCCGAACACCGCGTTCGCAAAGCTCGGTGCCGGGCTTGGAGCGGGTGAACTGGCATGGTCGGGTTTGCGCTACCTCTACGACTCGTTCTCGCATGACCCGGTAACGCTGACAACCGTTGCGGTGGGCGCGTCCCTGGCGTTCTGGAAGGGGACGGTGTTGCATCGGGCGGCGGCAGTGGGGCTCTTGCTCCACCTCGGCTACATCGTTGTAGCGGGGGGCGATTTCATGTCCGGTCGCTTCCTGACGGGAACGTTTGTATGGGCGCTCGTACTGCTTGCCACTGGGACGAGTCCCCTTCGCCTCCGACTACCGGGCCTTGTAATCGCTGTGGCCGCGTGCGCATCAATTGTCATAAGGATAAACGCCGTTGCGGCCCCGGTGATTCTGCCGACTTCGGGCATCGCGGATGAACGGGCAGCCTATAGTTACGCGACTGGCATTTGGGTGATTGCCAGCAATGGGGGAGTGCTTGAGCACCCGCTCGCCAGTTCGGGGCGTGAGTTGGCGCAGCACGGCGCGCAGGTGATCGTCGGTTGCTATGTCGGCATGCTTGGATTTTTTGCCGGGCCTGAAGTGCACATCGTTGACGTGATGGCTTTGACGGAGCCTTTTCTGGCGCGTTTGCCGGGGCGTGACAATCCTCGTGTCGGGCATTTCGAGCGTGCGCTTCCGCCGGGTTACTTCGAGTCGCTGGTGGCAGGGCAGCCACAGCTGAATTCCTCGCAACTCAACGAACTATGGCGCGATGTCCGTCATGTGGCCTCCGGTGACCTGACGGATCCCTCACGTATCGGGGCAATATTCCGCCTTCTGCAGTATCGCGCTGGCAAGGATGTTCCGGGCTACGATCGCAACCGTCTGGTGATGCCTGGCCTAGACGTTGTGTACCCGACCGACTCCGCGTTCTCGTGCCTTCGGATTCCCTACGGCGGGCCATCGACGTTCGCGACAGGACTTCGCATTCCGCGGTTTCGCTAGGAAGGGCTCGGCATTAGCCACAAGGATTCCCCGCGATGATCTCGGCACTGATGGAGACGCCGCTGAAGACGGCGTCAGAGCTTCCCCATGATGGATAAATTGGCTTCCCCCATTCGCGCTTGGGCGCTCTGCTTCGCCTTGGCCATTCCGACGGCGCTGGCCCTGCGTTCGACCCCGCAGGTCATGTTCTGGGTGGAGTGCTTCACGGCGACGCTCGTTGTGGCTGCCTGGCTGACGACCGAAGCCAGGGTGAGAGTGGGACCGCTCGCAGTCTTGCTTGCGGTGGGGGTCGGCGTGATCGCGGCGACGCAGGTGTCGCTTGCTGGGGCGATGGTCGGGTTGTGCGTGTACCTTGCGCTGTTCTGGCTCGCGAATGGCCTGGTGGCCGTTGACCAGGTGCGCACTGTTCGCGCTGTCCTGGCGGGCCTCTACTGCTGTGCGCTGTTGCAGTCTGCGATCGGGGCCCTGCAACTGGCCGGCGTCGATCTTCACGGCCTGGTGCTCGCAAAAATCTACCAACAGGCGTACGGGAATATCGGGCAGGCCAATCACTACGCGGCGCTGTTGAGCCTTGGGCTCGTTGCGGTGATTGGTGGGGCCAAGCGCTTCCATGTTCCCCGAGTCGTGCTGGCCTGCTCTGTGCTCGGATTTGCGGTTTTCATCGCTGCCTCCGCGTCGCGTGCGCCCTGGTTCTACATGATCGCCTTCATGCTCTTGGGTGTCTGGGCGCTCCGTGCGCCGGGCGGGGATGCGCGATCAGCAGGAAAGCTCGCGATTGCGACTGGTGGCACCGCGCTGGCTGTCCAGGTTCTGTTTGCCAACAGTGGCCTGCTCGATCGTCTTGGGGTGACTTCCTCGATCGCCCGCGCCGCGGACGCCGGTTCCAACGGCCAGCGCCTCTACGATTGGTCGCTGGCAGTATCTGCGATCAAGGCGCACCCGTGGCTGGGCGTTGGCGTCGGGGGCTTTCATGGCTGGGCGGTCGAGCAGATGCCGCTGACGCCGCATGTGCCGTTTTCCAAGTTCGCCGAGCATGCCCACAACCTGCCGCTGCATCTGGCGGCGACGATGGGGCTGCCGTTTGCCGTGCTGTTCGTCGGCCTGGCGGGCTGGTGGCTGATCCGGCAGTTGCGGGTGCCGATGACACCCGAGCGGCTCTTTGCGCTGTGCGGGTTGTCGGTGATCGGCTTGCACAGCATGGTGGAATACCCGCTCTGGTACGCCTATTTCATCATTCCGGCGGGGCTCTTCTGCGGGATCCTTTCGGCGACTGATCCTGGTGCGCGGACCTTTGAAGTTCCGGCGTGGGCGATGAAGACGCTGGGTGCGGTCTTCGTTGTGGGGCTGCTATGGGTGGCACGCGATTACATCATTGTCGAACGCGCCTACGCGGATTGGTCGAGCCGACGCAGTCAGACCACGGATGTCGAACGAGCGCGCATTCGCGCCGAGCTCGCCGGCATATCGGACTGGTCGATTGTTGCCGACCATGCGCGCTCGCTCGAACTGCAGACCTGGAAACCGGTGCGCGCCACGGCGGCGCGCGTCGCGCAGCAGTGCGACGCGGCCTTCAAGGCGCGCCCGTCCTGGGGGCTGGGTACGCACTGCCTGCTCGCCAAGGGCATGGCTGGCGACGCAGCCGGGGTCGAGCGGATGTCGCTGGTGCTGTGCGAGGGCTTTCCGCGGCATCACGGCATGCTCAGGGAGTGGGCCGCCACGGCGGACGAATATCAACCGCCTGTATCGGTGCGCAGCTTCAACTGCCTGAATAGCCGCTGAACGCCCGCTGAGCCCTGCGCGACGGACGGTATACTCGGCGGCTATCTACCATCGCAAAGAATATCCACATGGCCGTCATCGACAAACGGGGCGTACTGGCCCGATTCCAGGCGGGCGAGCGCCTGTCGATCGAGCTGGGCTGCGGGCCACACAAACGCGATGCCGAAGCCGTTGGATTTGATGCGCTGGATTTCCCCGGTGTGGATCTGGTCGGCGATGTTTTCGAATCGCTGGCCCAGCTGCCTGCGCACAGTGTCTCCGCCTGCTATTCGGCGCATTTCTTCGAACACATCGATGACTTGCCGCATTTGATCGACGAACTCGGCCGCACACTGGCGCCCGGCGCGATTGCGACGATCAAGGTGCCGCATTTCGCGAACCCGTATTTCTATTCAGACCCGACCCACAGCCGCTTTTTCGGCCTCTACACCATGTCGTACTTTGCGCGAGATGCGCTGTTGCGCCGCAAGGTGCCCAATTACGGACGCACGCCTGCGTTCGAATTGGCGGCCGTTCGCTTTGGATTTGATTCTCCGTTTCCGGTGCGTGGTTTGCTGAAACGGGCGATCGGACCGATCTTCAACCTCACCACCTGGGTGCAGGAGTTCTACGAAGAGAACCTGTGCTACCTGTTCCCGTGCTACGAAATCGAATACCGGCTTCGTCGCCTTTGATGCGCTGATGTCGCTGCGATCGAGCCTGGCCTACTTCGTCTTCCGGGGCGCTTCCGGCGCCCTGGCCGTGGTCACCGTTTCGGTGTTCGCGCGCTTGATGGGGCCCGCGGGTTATTCGACCTGGACGCTCGCTGTCGTGCTGAGCACCTTTGTGGCGGGAGTGCTGATCCAGCCTATTCATTCGTCTCTGGCGCGCTTTCTGCCGCGACCCGGCGGCGCGGAGCTGGTTGCGACATTCGGCCGCCTGTTGCTCGCTGCGGCCGCCTGCGTCTCGGTTCTCGCGGGCGTCTTCGCGCTGCTGGCACCTTCATGGATTCCGGTCGGCGTGATCGGGCTGGCCTTGATGCTTGGCGTGTCGCAAGGCGTGTTCGACTTTGCCGCGCAGCACTCGTCCAGCACCCTGCAAGCCCGTCGCTATGGCCGGCTGTACCTGTTCAAATCGGTCATCGCCTTGGCGGTCGGAAGCTCGGCGCTGATGGCAGGCATGGGGGCCTCCGGCGCCGTGGCGGCAACCTGTGTTGCGTATCTGCTCGCGACGGCGGTGTTCGGGCGCCTTGCCTGGGCGGCGGTGCTGCTGGGTCGATTCAGGCCTGAAAGCCTTCCGGAGATTCGCACCTACGCGGTGCCGGTAGGGTTTGCCCTGCTCACCGGGGCGCTCCTGCAGTGGGGCGATCGCCTGGTGCTGGCAGCGAGCGTCGCGCCGGCGCAGTTGGGCGCCTATGGTGCAGCGGGCGACGTTGCGCAGCAGGGTTTCGGACTGCTTTTCAGCGCCTTCCATCTCGCCTGGTTCCCGCGCCTTATCGCGGCCTGGGAAAAGCGCGCGCCGGATCTGCAGAATCAACTCGACCGCTACGCCCAGTTGTCGCTGCTTGTGATGGTGCCGGCCACGCTGGGCTTTGCGCTGGTGGCGCGGGATCTGGCGGGCGTATTGCTGGGCGCCGGCTTCCGCGACGATGCCGCGCTGGTGATGCCATGGATCGCGCTGGCGGCGCTGCTCGGCGGCGTGCGCACCTATCTTTTCGATCTGCCCTTGCACCTGTCGCAGCGCATGGGTATTCAGAGCCTGATCGCCGGGGGCAGTGCCTTGCTTGGTCTTGCGCTCAACCTGTGGCTGGTGCCGCGTTTCGGCATCGCGGCGGCGGCGGGGGTGGCGGTCGTCGCACAAGGCTGCGGCTGTGTCGCGAGCTACCTGGTCGGGCGCGGCACCCTGTCGCCGCGCTGGGCCATGCGGGATCTCGCCGCGGTTGGCGGGGCCGCAGCGGCCATGGCGCTTGTGGTGCTCTGCCTGCCGCTTGCCGGGGTCGTTGGTCTGGTCGTCAAGGTGCTGGCCGGTGCGACAGTCTATGCGCTGGTGGTCCTTGCGCTGGATGCGGCAGGCCTGCGCCGGATGCTGCTGGCGCGCCTGGGCGGGGGCGCGGCGCGATCGTGAAGACCATTTCGGCGCTCGCCTTCACCCAAGGGCGCGATGTCCCGTCTGCGCGCTTTCGCGTCCAGCAATACCTGCCGCAACTCGCGGCGGGGGGGGTGAGTCTGCGCGAGCGCCCGGCACGCTTCGGCAGCTATCCACCCGGCCCGGGGGCACAGCGGTTGCCCTGGTTCATTGCGACGCTTGCCGAACGTGCGCTCGCGGCGGCCGCGGGCAATCGGGCTGACGTGGTGCTGTTCCAGCGCGAGATGGTGTCGACATTCGATTGGCCTGAGCATCTGTGCCGCGCGCCGGCAGTACTTGATGTGGACGACGCGATCTGGCTGACGCAGCGACGGGGCATGATCGACCGTCTGGCGGCCCGCTGTCGCACGGTGCTGTGCGGCAACGACTACATCGCCGCGCACTTTTCGCGCTTTGCCCCGGTGAAGGTGTTGCCGACGGGCGTCGACACCGACCGTTGGGTGCCCGGTGAGCGGGCAGCGCGCCCGACGCTGGTGTGGTCAGGCAGCGCCGGCGGCCTGCCGTATCTGTATGCGATCGAAGCGCCGCTCGCGCGCCTGCTGGCGGCTGTGCCGGATGCGCGGCTCCGTGTGGTGTGCAACGCGGCACCGAAGTGGGCACGGCTGGACCCGGCCCGCGTCGAATTCGTGCCCTGGTCGCCGTCGAGCGAGGTTGCGGCGGTGCAATCCGCCTGGGTCGGCCTGATGCCGATGCCCGATACCCCATGGACGCGCGGCAAGTGCAGCTTCAAGATGCTGACCTACCTCGCCTGCGGCGTGCCGGCGGTGGCTTCGCCGTATGGCATGAATGCCCAGGTTATCGCGGGCGGCGGCGCCTTCGGCGCGGAATCGGATGACGACTGGATCGGGCAACTGCTCGCGCTGCTCGGCAACGATGGGGCTGCGCGCGAGGCGGGCCGCGTCGGGCGCCAGCAGATCGAACGCCAGTACTCGGCCGCGCTGATCGGCACGCAGCTTGCTCAAGCCTTGCGCGAGGCGGCGACTTGATGCTGCTATGCGCGCCCGTTACCCTCAACGACTTTGTGAGCTGAGACGCATCGCTATGTGTGGCATTGCCGGATTCTGGGGCGCCTCCGCTGCTTCGAGTGAAGCGCTGTGCGGTCTCGCACGCGCCATGGGTGAGGCGATCCAGCATCGCGGCCCGGACGGGCGCGGGGAGTTTGCGCTCGCCGACGTCGGCCTTGCGCTTTCACACCGACGCCTCGCCATCATCGATCTGACCGAGGCCGGGCATCAGCCGATGCACGCGGCTTCCGGCCGCTGGACCATTGTCTTCAACGGCGAGATCTACAACTACCTGGTGGTGCGTGCCGAGCTGGAACGTGCGCGCGGCGGCATCGCCTGGCGCGGGCATTCCGATACCGAGTTGCTGATCGAGGCGCTCGATTTCTGGGGCGTGGAGGGCACCTTGTCGCGCTGCGACGGCATGTTTGCCTTCGCCGCGTGGGATAGGGAAGGCGGTCGCCTGATCCTGGCGCGCGACCGCCTCGGTGAGAAGCCGCTGTACTACGGCAGCATGCCCGATGGCACGCTGTTGTTCGCATCCGAACTGCGGGCCCTGTACGCTCATCCGTCGTGGCGCGGGCAGATCAATCGCGACGCGGTCGGCATGCTGATGCACTACAACAGCATCCCGGCGCCGTTCAGCGTCTGGCAGGGCGTCGCCAAACTGCCGCCGGCGCACTGGCTGGAGGTGCGCGATCGCAAGCCCGGCGCGCCCAAGGCCTACTGGTCGCTGGTCGATGCAATGGCAAGCGGCGCGGACGCGCGACAGCAAGCAGCAGGGGCGGAAGCGGGCTGGGTCGATCGCTTCGAGCAGGTGCTCGGCGAAGTGGTCGAGCAGGAAATGCTCTCGGACGTGCCGCTTGGTGCCTTCCTGTCCGGCGGTATCGATTCCTCGCTGATCGTCGCGATGATGCAGAAGCGCGCCTCGCAGCCGGTGAAGACCTTCACCATCGGATTCCGCGAGGATGCCTTCGATGAGGCCCGCTTTGCCCGCGAGGTCGCGGCGCATCTGGGTACCGAACATCACGAGTTCTACCTGTCCGGTGACGATGCGCTGGCGGTGGTGCCACGCATCGCAGATCTCTACGACGAACCCTTTTCCGATTCGTCGCAGGTGCCGACCTGGCTGGTGTCGCACCACGCGCGCCAGCATGTGACGGTGGCCCTATCGGGCGACGCGGGCGATGAACTCTTTGCCGGCTATACCCGCTATCTGGTGGGCGACGGGTTCTGGCGCCGCGCCAGCAAAGTGCCGTATCCGCTGCGGCGTTTGATTGCAGCAGGCGTGGGCATGGTGCCTTCCCGGGCATGGGACAGCCTTGGCGCGGCGCTCGGGCCGGCGTGCCCGAGGCTGCTGCGCAATTCGCCGGGCGACAAGTTCGCGCGCATCGCCCGCATGCTGCGCGAACGTTCGCCGGCGGGTTTCTACGACGAGCTGATTTCACACTGGAAAGACCCGGCGACGCTGGTGCCAGGCGCTCGCCTTGCGCCGCTCGAACTGGCCGAATCGGCCGCGCGCGCCGGGCTCAGCGACATCGAATTCATGCAGGCGCACGACACGCTGGCCTACTTGCCGAACGACATTCTGGTGAAAGTCGATCGCGCCGCGATGGCGGTGAGCCTGGAAACCCGCGCGCCCTTCCTTGACCGACGCGTGCTCGAGTTCGCCTGGACGGTGCCGGAATCGCTGAAGGTGCGCGAAGGCAACGGCAAGTGGCTGATGCGCGAGCTGCTGGCCCGCCATGTGCCGCGCAGCCTGTTCGAGCGCCCCAAACAGGGATTCGGCGTGCCGCTCGGGCCGTGGTTGCGGGGCCCGCTGCGCGAGTGGGCCGAATCGCTGCTGACACCGACTGCGCTCGCCGAGAGCGGCCTGTTCGATCCGGCGCCGATCCGGCGCAAGTGGAACGAACACCTCTCCGGTCAGGCGCAATGGCATTACTACCTGTGGGATGTGCTGATGTTCCAGCAATGGCACCAGCGCTACCGCAGCCATATCGGCTGAGCGCATGCGCATCGTCCTGTTCGCCAACACCGACTGGTTCCTGTGGAACTTCAAGCTCTCGCTCGCGCGCGCCTTGCGCGACGCGGGGCATGAAGTGATCCTGCTGAGCCCGGCGGGCGAGTTTGGTGAGCGGTTGCGAGGGGCCGGTTTCGACTGGCGCGCTTTTCCATTGTCGCGCTCAGGCATCCATCCGGTCGAGGAGCGGCTGAGCATGTACCGGCTGCTCGCGCTGTACCGCAAGCTCAAGCCCGATCTGGTCCATCACTTCACCATCAAATGCGTACTCTACGGTTCGTGGGCGGCGCGAAAGGCCCACGTACCGCGGGTGGTCAATTCGATCACCGGGCTGGGGTTCGCGCTGCTGGCGACAACCTGGAAGGCGCGCATGATCCGGCCGGTGGTGGTGGGCTTCTACCGCCGCGCGCTGGTCGGCACTCAGGTCATCTTCCAGAACCGTGACAACCGCGACACGCTGGCCGCACTCGGCGCACTCTCGCGCGCCAGCGTCCATGTGATTCCCGGTGACGGTGTTGATACCCGCGTATTTGCGCCACCCACTGAGGTGTCATCGGGCAAGACGGTGCTGATGATGGGCCGCCTGCTCTCGTCCAAAGGGGTCGCCGAATACGTAGCCGCCGCGCGCATCGTGCGTCAGCGGCATCCGGACGCCCGCCTGCTGTTGGCGGGCGCGCCCGATCCGGGTAACCCGGAAAGCATTGATGAACACACCTTGCAACAGTGGCGCGACGAGGCTTCGGTAGAATTCCTCGGCCACCGCAGTGATGTGGTGGCCTTGCAGCAACACGCGGATATCGCGGTGCTGGCGAGCACACAAGGCGAAGGGATGCCGCGTGCGCTGCTGGAGGCGGCCTCCTGTGGCAAGCCGATGGTGGCGACCGACGTGCCCGGCTCGCGCGAGTTGGTGGTCGACGGCGTGAATGGTTTGCTGGTCCCCCCGGGTGACCCGGCGGCGCTGGCCGCGGCGATCCTGGCCTTGCTTGACGACCCGGCGCGAGCCGCGCGGATGGGGGCGCAGGCGCGTGCAGACGTGCTCGCCGAGTTGTCGGACGAACGCATCGTGGCGAGAACGCTGCAGGTGTACGGAATGGACGAGCCGTCTGCGGTGGCGGGAATCGCGTGAGCTTCAATTACCTCTTCTACCCCTTCGCGCTGTCGCTGATCTTCTGTCTGGTGCTGGCGCGGCTGGCGCCCTGGCTTGCGTTGATGGACAAGCCGGATGCGCGCAAGCAGCACGGGCGCGCGGTACCGGTCGTCGGTGGGCTCGCGATCCTCGCTGCGTATGTGCTCGCGCTGAAGTTGCGCGGCATTGGCGGCAACCTGTACGAAGCCCTGCTGCCGGTAGGGCTGGTGCTGGTGGTGGGCGTGATTGACGACGCGCGTCCGGTATCTGCCCGTACCAAGCTGGTGGTGCAATGCATCGCCGCCTGGCTGCTGTTGCGCACCACCGGGTTCTCGCTCGACAGCGTGCCGATTCCGGGTGTGCCTGGCGGTTTACCGCTCGGACCGCTGGACACTGCCGTGACGATGGTCGTGATCGTCGGCGTGGTGAATGCGCTCAATCTTTCAGACGGCGCTGACGGCCTTGCGGGCGGGCATGTGATGATTGCCTTGCTCGTGTACCTGATTGCTGCGCATTCGGCGGGCCGGCAGACCGAGGTCTTGCTGGTCGTCGGCCTGATGTCCTCAGTGACCGGTTTCCTGATCGTGAACGCGCGCCACCCGATGCTCGACCGTGCCCATGTCTTCATGGGCGATGCCGGTGCGCTGGCCCTTGGCACCTTGCTGTGCTGGTTTGCGATCCACCTGTCGCGTGGTGCCCAACCCGCGATGCCGCCGGTGCTGCTGTTGTACGCGGTGGCGCTGCCCTTGCTGGACATGGCGACCGTGACCGTGCGCCGCATCCTTCAGGGCGCCTCGCCGATGCGGCCCGACCGCACCCACCTGCACCACATTCTGTGCCTCAAGGGCATGTCGGTCGAGTTGTCGGTGCCCCTGCTGTGGGCACTGAATCTGACCATTGCGCTCTCCGGGCTGCTGTTGTGGAAGCTCGGCGCGTCGCAGGGGATGTTGCTGCTGGTCTGGGTGGGGGTGCTGATCGGCAAGATGCTGTGGATGCGGGTGTGGGAAGAGGTCGAGTCCGGCGCCGAGCGCGATCCTGCGCCGGATGAAACCGCGCAACCCTGAAGCGATGACGTCTCCGATCCGTGTCTGTGTGGTGATTACCGGGCTTGGCATCGGCGGTGCTGAGCATGCTTTGCTCAAGTTGCTGGCGGCCGTCGATCGCAAGGCCCTTGACGTGTCGCTGGTGGTGCTCGGGGGGCTGGACACGCTCGCACCGCAGTTCCGCGCCATCGGCATCGATCCGGTGTTCATCGGCCTGAAGGCCGGGCGCTGGCCGTTTGCCGAGGTGGGGCGACTCATCGAGACCGTGCGCGCGCTACGGCCTGACTTGCTGCAGGGCTGGATGTACCACGGCAATCTGGCCGCCAGTTTCCTCGCCGCACGCATCGGGGTGCCGGTGTGCTGGAGCGTGCGTGACACACCCGACGCGGCGCATGGCCACAGCCGTTTCACCCGCATGACGATTGCACTGTCGCGCTGGTACGTTGGCCGTGTGGCGCGCATCTTCAATGTTTCGGCCCGCAGCGCGGCTTACTGCGCCGCGCATCTTGGCTGGCCGGCAGCGCGCACCGAGGTGCTGCCGAATGGCTTGGATGTATCGCAATTCCGGCCCGACGCCTCGGCCCGACACGCTTTGCGCAGCGCCCTCGGGGTGGAAGAGGGCGCCGCATTGATCGGCATGGTCGCGCGCTGGAGTCCGGTCAAGAATCACCGACTCTTTTTGGATGCCGCGGCGCGGGTGCGGCGCATCAGACCGGACGCCCGTTTCGTGCTGGTCGGCAAGGATCTCGACGACGGCAACGCCGAACTCGCGGCATGGCTTGATGAACTCGGGTTACGCGCTGTGGTGCACCTGCTCGGCCCGCGCCATGACGTCGCGCAGCTCTATCCGGCCTTCGATCTGCTTGCGCTGACCTCGCGCAGCGAGGGCTTCCCGAACGTGCTGGCCGAAGCGATGGCCTGCGGTGTACCGGTGGTCAGCACCGACGTTGGCGATGCGAGGGATATCGTTGGCGATACCGGGCGGATCGTGACCGCCACGCCGGACGCCTTCTCGGAAGCCATCGTGGCGCTGCTGGCAGGGCAGCAACGCGACGTGCTGGGCCAGGCTGCGCGCGCCCGGATCGTCGAGCATTACGAGATCACGGGTTTGGCCGCCCGTCTGGTGGATCGCTACCGCACACTGCTGGGTGCCGGACGTTGAGCGCGACGCAGATTCCGCTTCTGGGCGTGTGCGCTGATTCGTTATAATTCAAGGCTTTGCTTCCTCCGGGCCGACCACCATGACCACCACTCCGCTCACCGCGCTCTCTCCGCTCGACGGCCGCTACGCCGGCAAGGTCGACGGGCTGCGCCCGCACTTCTCCGAATTCGGGCTGATCCGTAACCGCGTGCGGGTGGAGATCGAGTGGCTCAAGGCGCTGGCCGCCGAGCCGCACATCGCCGAAGCCGCCGCCTTCTCGCCGGCCACCATCGCCGAGCTCGACGCCGTGATCGCCAACTTCTCGGTGGCCGATGCCGAAGCCGTGAAGGAGATCGAGGCGACGACGAACCACGACGTCAAGGCGATGGAGTACTGGCTGAAGAAGCGCTTCGCCGACAACGCCGAGGTCATGAAGGTCACCGAGTTCATCCACTTCGGCTGCACCTCGGAAGACATCAACAACGTCTCGCACGCGCTGATGCTGGCCGAAGCCCGCGAGGCGGTGCTGCTGCCGGCCTTCGACAAGGTCGTGGACCGCTTCGTCGCGCTGGCGCACCAGCACGCCGAGCTGCCGATGCTTTCGCGCACGCACGGCCAGACCGCCAGCCCGACCACGCTGGGCAAGGAGATGGCCAACATCGCCTACCGCCTGCGTCGCGCGCGCAAGGCCTTCGCAGCGGTGGAGATGACCGCCAAGTTCAACGGCGCGGTCGGCAACTACAACGCCCACCTCTCCGCCTATCCGGACTTCGACTGGGCCGCCTTCAACCAGCGTTTCATCGAGTCGCTGGGCCTGGTGTTCAACCCCTACACCATCCAGATCGAGCCGCATGACTCGATGGCCGAGCTCTTCGACGCCATCGGCCGCGGCAACACCATGCTGATCGACGCCTGCCGCGACATCTGGATGTACATCTCGCTCGGCTACTTCAAGCAGAAGCTCAAGGCCGGGGAAGTGGGCAGTTCGACCATGCCGCACAAGGTCAACCCGATCGACTTCGAGAACGCCGAGGGCAACTTCGGCGTCGCCAACGCGGTGCTGCGCCACTTCAGCGAGAAGCTGCCGATCTCGCGCATGCAGCGCGACCTGACCGACTCGACCGTGCTCCGCAACATGGGCATCGGCATCGGCCACACCGTACTGGGCCTCGAATCCTGCCTGCGCGGGCTGAACAAGCTCGAAGCCGACCCGGCCAAGCTCGCCGCCGATCTGGACGCCGCCTGGGAAGTGCTGGCCGAGCCGATCCAGACCGTGATGCGCCGCTACGCCGTGCCGAACCCGTACGAGCAACTCAAGGCGCTGACCCGCGGCACCGGCATCACCAAGGCGGCGCTGCAGGATTTCGTCAAGACACTGGCGATTCCCGAGGCCGACAAGCAGCGCCTGCTCGACATGACGCCGGGCAGCTACATCGGTGAAGCGGCTGCGCTGGCCAAGAAGATCTGAGGTTTCTTTGATTCTGACCACGCCCCGGCGCCGCGCGCTGCGGCGTGGTTTTTCATTTCCGCACCAGGATTTCGATATGAGTTTTGCCGACACCCTCAAGCAACTTCCCAAGGTTTCCCACCTCGAAGCCATTCAGCTGATCGACGCGGAAGGCGCCGTCGTTGCGACGATCGAAAACAAGCCGGGCCAGGCCGGTTCGTTGGCGGTGTACAACCACCTTGCGCAATTGCACGGCTCGATCAATATCGAAGCAGCGAAGAAGGGCGTCGAGCTCTACGCTGAACATACGGAAGATGCGCGCGCGAATCCGGGCAAGCATCCGAATATCGATCGGCTGATCGCGATCGCCGAAAGCGGTGTTGCGACGCTGCGGGTCAAGCACATATTCGCGATCTGAGTGAAACGCGACGGCGGCGGCCGCTGAACAGGAGGCATTGGTGACGATCGAACGCAACGTGTTGGGCGGGCCGCTGCAGGCCTGCAGTTACGACCCGCTGACCGGGTTCTTTCGCACGGGGTGCTGCGAGACGGGGCCTGATGATCTGGGGCGTCACGTGGTCTGCGCACGGGTGACGGCGGAATTCCTCGCGTTTTCCGCCGAACGCGGCAATAACTTGTCGCAGCCACGGCCGGAAATGCGTTTCAGCGGCTTGAAGCCGGGTGATCGCTGGTGCCTTTGCGCGCTGCGCTGGAAAGAGGCGCTGGACGCTGGCGTGGCGCCGCCGGTGGTGCTGGAGGCGACCCATGAATCGGTCTTGCGTTATGTGTCTTTGCAGGATCTGACGCGGCACGCTGTCTCGGCCTGAGTACGATGCACCTGCTTGGACAGCAATGCATTGCTGTGGTGCAGCAACGATTTTGCGCTGTTGAATCGGCTTGCGGGACAAGCTGCTAATTGCTCTCGCTCAATCCGCCATTTATTGCAAATATTTCAGGCTAACAACAACAATCAAGTGTAAGCGTCTTGATCGCAGCTAGAGTTAGCTCACAAGTTGCGGTCGGCGGGCAATAAATCCGTTCCGATCGAGTTGTCCGGCATCACCCCCGCCGGGCGGTTGATCTCCTCTACCCGAGGTTTACGGCATGCTCGCCACACCTGTTTCATCGTCCGCGCGCGGCGTCGCGTCGCTGCGCCCCCAACTACTGCTGATCTTCGCTGCACTTTGCTGGGCCGGCAATTTCGTGCTAGCACGGGGCGTCAGCGCCCAGATTCCTCCGGTATCGCTGGCCGTTGGCCGCTGGACGGTCGCCGCGGTGCTGCTCGCGCCGCTGGTTCTGCCGCGCATGGCGGAATCCCTTGCGCCGATGCTGGCGATGCGTGGGCGGCTGCTGGGGCTGGCCTTGCTGGGCATCGCAACGTCCAACACCTTTGTTTACATCGGCTTGCAGACCACCGCTGCGACACATGGCGTGCTGCTCAACGCGCTGATGCCGATCATGGTCGCCCTGCTGGCCGCGATCATCTGGCGCAAGCCATTGAAGGCGGGCGTCTGGGCCGGTATGGGCGTTTCGGTGGTGGGCGTGATGCTCATTGTCACGCACGGGCAACCGGCGCAATTTGCGACGATGGACGCGAGTCTTGGCGACCTCTGGGTGATCGCGGGCATGCTGTGCTGGGCGGGCTACACGATCCTGCTGCGAAATGTGGCCCCGCAGGTCGACAAACTTGCGCTGCTTTGGGTGACGATCGTCATCGGATTGCTGATGCTGACGCCGGCCTGGCTCGCCGAGCTTGCGCTGCGAGGCCTGCCGAGGCCCGATGGTCGGGCGCTTGCTGGCGTCCTCTACCTCGGCGTGTTTCCGTCGGTGCTGGCGCTGATCGCTTACATGCGCGCCGTGGCAGAGATCGGTGCGGCGCGGGCTGCGGCGTTTCTGCACCTGATTCCGGCCTTCGGCACCCTGATGGCGGTGGCCTTCCTGGGCGAGCGTCTCGCGCTTTATCACTACGTTGGGCTGGCGGCGATCCTCGGTGGGCTGGTCTGGACACAACAGGCTTCGCGGTATCGAAGTCTCTGAAACGCGACAGGGATCACGGCCGAAGGCCACAGACGCTGCGCGCTGTGGGCGATTTCGGTATCATTCCGAAGTCATGAGCGACATTCACGCACTTTCTTCGAAGCCGGAGCGCGAGTACTGCAGCACCAGTGAGGCTGCGCAGATGCTCGGCGTATCTTTGGGCACGGTCCAGCAGATGGTCGAAAACGGCCTGCTGGAGGCGTGGAAGACCGCGGGTGGGCATCGCCGGATCCGCATCGCGTCGGTCGAAGATTACCTGCGCAAACGCTCGTCTGGCGTGTCGGCGGCTCATCCGGTCGCGTTGCGCGTCGTGGTCGCGGAAGACGATCGCATCATGCAGCGGCTTTACATGCACACCTTCGAGACCTGGGGGCTGCCGCTCGAGTTCCGGCTGGTCGAATCCGGTTTCGACGGTCTGCTCGAAATCGGCCGTCAGCAACCGGATCTGTTGATTTCGGACCTGGTGATGCCGGGGCTGGACGGCTTTGCGATGATTTCGAAGCTGCGCTCCGATCCCAAGCTCGCCGAAATGGATATCGTCGTGGTCACCGGCTTGTCGCCCGAAGACATCGCCGAGCGCGGTGGCCTGCCAGACGACGTCACCGTGTATGGCAAGCCGGTGCCGTTCAAGGAACTCAAGGGCTACATCCAGGCCCGTCTGGCGCAGTTCCAGCGCCGCGGCCGCGTGGCGAACTGACGCCCGTTCCACCGATTCAGCAAAAAGGCCTGCTTACGCGGGCCTTTTTTGTTGTGCGGAGGTTTCGCGCTCAGGCGGGGCCGCGGATGCGTCCGAGCAGGGCGGTCGTCGAGCGCAGGTGTTCGAACGGAATCGAATGCACGGCGCCACCCCAGCCCAGCACTTCCTTTGCGCCGACGATGCGATCCGGCGTCCAGTCGCCGCCCTTGACCAGGATGTCCGGCTGGCAGGCGAGGATCGCTTTGATCGGCGTGTCTTCGTCGAACCAGGTCACAAGATCAACGCAATCGAGCGCTGCCATCACGGCCGCGCGGTCCTCAAGGCAGTTGATCGGGCGGTCGTCGCCCTTGCCGAGGCGCCGTACCGAGGCATCGGTATTCAGCGCGACAATCATCGCAGCGCCCAGCTCGCGCGCCTGCGCCAGGTAGGTCACATGGCCGCGGTGCAGGATGTCGAAACAACCGTTTGTGAACACCAACGGGCGTGGCAGTGTGGCGACGCGTGCGGCAAGGTGTTCGGGCGGGCAGATGCGCTGTTCGAAGCGTGGAGTCGGGTAGTTGCCTGACATAGGGGTGAGCTGGATGCTGGAGTCGCGAGTCTAGCCGGTAACGTCGCGCATGCGCGGCCTTGGGTCAGATCTGACGCACGTTCTTCACGCGATACATGGCCGAATCCGCGTGGCTGAGCAGGCTCTCGGTGTCGTCGCCGTCGCGCGGATAGCGCGCAACGCCGATGCTCGCGCCCAGGCGGAATCGCTGCTGCGCAACTTCCACCGGGTCGCGCAGTGCGGCCTCCAATCGATCCACCGCTTCCTCAGTCGTGTTGCCGACGTCGAGGCTTTCCAGAATGACGACGAACTCGTCGCCGCCAAAGCGTGCCACTGTGTCGCCCAGGCGCAGGCTCTGCTCCAGCCGGCGTGCCACCTGGCACAGCACTTCGTCGCCCACCGGGTGGCCCCAGCGGTCGTTGATGTCCTTGAAGCGGTCGAGGTCGACGAACAGCAGCGCCAGCTCGCGTCCGTCGCGCCGACACCGTGCGAGGGCGCCATTGAGGCGGTCCTGCAGCAGGGTGCGATTCGGCAGTCCGGTGAGGGGGTCGTGATGCGCCAGGATTTCAAGCTGCTGCTGCCGGTGTTTGAGCGGGGTGATATCGGCCAGCACGGCAATGTATTCGGCAATCTCGCCGCTTTCAGAGCGTACCGCGATGATTGTTGCCCATACCGGAATCGGCTCGCCGCTCTTGTGGCGCAGCCACAATTCGCCGACCCAGCGGCCGTCGGTGCGCAGCACTTCGCTCATCGCCTGCCGCGCTTCGGTGCTGGGCCGCTCCGCGTCGAGCACGCGAGGATGGTGGCCAAGCAGTTCTTCCTCGCTGTAGCCGGTGATTTCGGTCAATGCCGGGTTCACGGCCTTGATGCGCGGTTCAGCGTTGGCCACCAGGATGCCCTCGGCGGTATTGCGGAAGACGACGTCGGCTTGCTGCAGGCGCAGCGCGGCCTCGTAAGTGGCGCTGATGTCGTGGCAGATGCCGACGATGCCGATGCATTGGCCGCCACCGTTGAGGATCGGGCTCTTGAGCGTATCCACGCGGACCCGGTGGCCGTCGGGATAGACGGTCCATTCCTCGTTGCGGTGTGGCTCGCCCGAGTTCATGACAATGCGGTCGTGCTCGCGATAGCCGTCGGCCA
Organism: Niveibacterium umoris; assembly: GCF_014197015.1. Taxonomy (NCBI): domain Bacteria; kingdom Pseudomonadati; phylum Pseudomonadota; class Betaproteobacteria; order Rhodocyclales; family Rhodocyclaceae; genus Niveibacterium; species Niveibacterium umoris. The sequence continues at coordinate 2,250,082 of NZ_JACIET010000001.1, read as the reverse complement.
GCGCGCGCGCCCAGAAGTCATGGTCGGTGCGTCCGATCAGTTGTATCTCCGGTACGCCGCTCAGTCGCTCGAAAGCCGGATTGCACACCAGGAATCGGCCCTCATGATCCTTGGCGAACACCGGATCCGCGATGGAATCGAGCAGTGTGCGCAGCAGGGCCCGTTCCTGACGGGTCCGTGACAGCGCGCGATGGCGGGCCGATGCGCGCCACATCAGATAAAGCGCCAGCAGGCTGAGCCCCGCCAGCAGTGTCGCCGCGGCGGCGCTGGCCGCCGGGTGGGCGCGCCAGATCGGCACCGGCCGGTTGATGATCAAGGTTTCAGGCGGGAGGACCCCGGCGTTCAGGCCCCAGCGTGCCAGCACCAGTTGATCGAAGATCGGGCGATTCGGACTCAACTCGCGTACCGGGATCTGTTGTGGTGGCTCGCCGCGCAGGATGCGCATTGCCATATCGGCGGCAACGACCCCGTGCTCGCGGTGGCTCATCACATAACCGCCCAGCAGGCCCCGCCCGATGCCGTGTTCCCACAGGTGGAAAACGGGGGCGCTGGCGTGCTTGACGATCCAGTCGACCCCTTCTTCGAAGCTGCGTGGCCTGCCTTGCACATCCTTGTATGCGGCCAGCAGCAGTGCCGCTTCGTCCGGCTTGAGTTGTTGCAGCCGGCTCGCCAGTGCGTCCCAGGAAAGCCGGGTGAGGTCGGCCACTTCGACCTCGACGTCCGGGAAGCCGAATCGTTGTTTGGCACGCAGCGTGGCCAGATCGCCTTGCCCGCCGGCGCTGCCATCCACGATCACCACCATCCTGCGCAGGCCTGGCAGCAGGCGGCGGGCGAGCGCGAAGGTCTCGGGAATCGAGACATGCTCGACGATGCCGGTTTCGCGTGGCGAACCGCGCTGCGCCAGGGCTCTCGGCACGTTGTTCACGCCGAGGAAAACCACCGGCGCGGCGCCGAAGAGCTCCGCCCCGTGGTCGGTCGCCAGATCGAAGGCCGCGTCATCGGCGGCGATCACCAGGTCGTAGCGGGCCTTGCGTGCGAGCTTGTAGGCGAGCCATTCGCGATAGCGTGCAAGGCTCTCGGCGTCGTTGAGGTGGCGCGCATCCATGAACTCTTCATCGACCTGGATGCCGGCAGGGCCGAGCACGCCGCAGACCCCGTCATGGATCTTCGGGCTGGTGGGAAAGCCGGGGTGGTAGGAATAGAGCAGCAGGACCCTGCGGCCGTGCAGGTCGGCCGCGGGCTGGGCCAGGCACATCGCGGGCAGCGCGAGCCAGCACCAGAGCACCAACGTGACGCGAAGCGCGAAGCATCGCATGACGACTCTCCCAAGTGCGCCGGCTGGCGCACCTCCATCCTTCAATATCGGATGGTGCGGGAGAATCTGAAGGTCGGGACGCGCTGCTCAGGCCGCCGCGGCGCCGAGCGATTTGCGGAAGCGGTTCAGGTCCTGTGCCGTCTCGAAGGCCTGCCCGAACAGGCTTGAAAGGTTGCGCAGGATGCCGCCGATCACGCGCGCTTCCTGTTCGCGGCCGAACTGGATCTGCTCGGAGAGCCAGCGCTCGAGCCATTCCGGGTCCGGCAAGCGGCTCTGGATCGTGTCGCGCGGGAAGAGACCCTGATTCACATGCAGGTTGGTCGGATGCAGCGGTTTACCGCTGCGCGCCGAGCTGGCCATGAGTACGCCGATCTTGGCAAAAGCGGCGCGGGCAGCATCTCCGGCACGGTCAATCGCCTGCTTCATGTACTTCAGGTAGGCGCCGCCGTGCCGTGCCTCATCGCGCGACAGCAGGTCGTAGATCTTCTTGATCACCGGCTCGGTATGCCATTCCGATGCGCGGCGGTACCACTGCGTCAGCCTCAGCTCACCACAGAAGTGCAGCATCAGGGTTTCGAGCGGCGGCGCCGGGTCGAATTCGAACCGCACCGCGTGCAGCTCGGCTTCGCTGGGCGCGAGTTCCGGCCGGAAGCGCCGCAGGTATTCCATCAGCACCAGCGCGTGCTTCTGCTCCTCGTAAAACCAGATCGACATGAAGGCCGAAAAGTCGGAGTCCTCGCGGTTGTCGCGCAGGAACATCTCGGTCGCCGGCAGCGCCGACCACTCGGTGATCGCGTTCATCTTGACGGTGAGGGCTTGTTCCTCGCTGAGCAGCGACGGATCGAAGCTGGACCACGGCACGTCCGAATCCATGTTCCAGCGCGCGGACTCAAGCGATTTGTAGAGTTCTGGATAAAGCATGGGGGCCTCGCATGTTCTCTGTCCGGTAGGGATCTTTTCATTTTAGCGGCAGGCAGCTTGCAGTCAGATGAAGCTTTGCGGGCAGCGCTGTTGCCAATGCCGCGGTGCCTGCACGATCAGTTCGTGTGCTGCATGCGCCAGGCTTCGAGCGCCGCAAGCGTATCGCGGATGTCGGTGATGATGCGCACGCCGTCGATCGCGCACGGGCGATCGGCGAGGGCGCGGCCGCCAGCCCATATGCTCGTCTCGCCTGGCAGCCGGTGGCGCAATTCCGCAAGCCCGTCCTGCGCCTGGCGTGCCGGATAAGCCGCCGAGAACGAGAGCGCGACCACGTCGAAGCCCCCTGTACGCGCGGCGCTGTCGATGTCGGCGATCGGCATCTGGGTGCCCAGCGATACGCACGTCGCACCTTCGCTGACCAGCATTGCCTCGGCCATCAGCAGGCCGAGCACGTGCAGCTCATCGGGAAAGGTCGTCAGCAAGATGCGCGGGCTGCTGCCACCGCCGTGTGCGCTGATCGCGCTGCGCAGCAGGTTCTGCATCAGTTCGGTGTACAGATGCTCTTCCGGCACATCGATCTCGCCCCGCAGCCAGGCGCTGCCCACCCGCTGATTCATGGGGGCTACGGTGTCGGTGACGAAGCCCTGCAGGCCCTGCTTGAGCAGGCTCTGTTGCAGGGCGCGGCGCAGTTCTTCGCTGCGGTGCAGACGCAGTTGCTCGATCAGGGTGTTGCAGCGCGACGCCGTCTGCGCACAGTCCGGCTCGGGCGCCGGTCGTGCTTCGAGAAGCTGTCCGAGTTCCTCGATGCTGGCGCCGATCAGCTTGCCCGGCCGCATGCCTTGATCGAGCAGGCGCTTCATCAGGCGGAGCTTGTCGACCTGCTCGGCGGGGTAGAGACGCTCGTCGTTCGCATCCCTTTCCGGTTGCGGAAAGCCGTATCGGCGTTCCCACATACGCAGGGTGTCCTTGGGAAGTCCTGTCTCGCGTTCGACGGCGGCGATCGCGAGTTTCTGCTGTGGCTTCGACATTGCTGTTTTGTCCTGGACAAACGCTTGACGGACGGAATTCATGTGTCTATCGTACGAACACATGGATGTTTTGTCCAGGACAAAAGGAGTTCCAGATGAAGCCCACACAAGCTATCACGATGCCTCGCAAAGCCTGGCTGCTGTTGCTGCCGCTGCTGGCGGGACTGGTCTGGAGCCTCGCGCATGCAGCGCCCGCTGAATGTGAAGAGACGGTGGGGATGGCGCACGACCAGATCCTGCTTGTCCTGCACAACAATGGCTCGGAGGCGCCGACGCCTCGCCTGCCAGCCGTGACGCCCGCTGCGCGTTGAGCTGCCTGCAATGCCAATGTGCAAAGTCTCGATTCGCGCTGCCTTGCTGCGCACCGGCCTGATCGCCTTTCTGGCGGCCGGGCCGGTGGCCGCGTTCGCAGCGTCGGCGTGCCCCGCGCTGCTTGATCACAGCTTCAAGCGGCTTGCCGGTGGTGATTCGCTGTCGCTGTGCGAGTTCTCGGGCAAGGTCGTGCTCGCCGTGAACACCGCCAGTTTCTGTGGCAATACGCCGCAGTACGAGGGGCTTGAGCGGCTTTACGGCAAGTATGCGGCACGCGGCCTGGTGGTGGTGGGCTTCCCGTCCAACGACTTCGGCCAGCAGGAGCCCGGCAGCGAAAAGGAAATCGCCGAGTTCTGCAAGATGACCTACGGCGTCAAGTTCCCGATGGTGTCGAATACGGTGGTGTCGGGCAGTGGCGCGCATCCCTTCTTCAAGCAATTGGCCAAGGCGAGCGGGGCGGTGCCGAAGTGGAACTTCCACAAGTACCTGATTGATCGCAGCGGAACGCAGGTAGTGAGTTTCGAGAACAACATCGCGCCGGAAGACCCCGCGGTCATCGCGCGCATCGAGGCCATGCTCCGCGCCCGTTGAGGCGCCGGCTGAGACGGGGGAACGACAGGATGAAGATGGGTGAGTTCAACGCGCGCGCTCTGGCGCAAGGAAAGCGCCAGCGAATCGCGGTCATCGGCTCCGGCATTGCCGGTCTCGGCGCGGCCTGGCTGTTGCGCGATCAGCACGATGTGGTGGTGTTCGAGGCGGCGTCGCGACTGGGCGGGCATACGAATACCGTCGATGTGACGATCGACGGGGTCACCCATGGCGTGGATACCGGCTTCCTGGTGTTCAACCGCCGCACCTACCCCAATCTATGTGCGTTGTTCGCGACCCTCGAGGTGCCGGTGGCAAGCAGCGACATGAGTTTCGCGGTCAGCCTCAGTGAGCCCGATATCGAATGGGCCGGCAGCTCACTCGCCACGGTCTTCGCACAGAAGCGCAATCTTGCACGTCCGGCCTTCTGGCGGATGCTGCAGGACATCGTGCGCTTTAACCGTGAAACCACCCGTGAAGCGCGCGAGCACCTGCTGCCGGCGATCTCGCTGGGTGACTATCTGGAGCGCAACCGATACGGAAGCGAGTTTCGCGACTGGTATCTGCTGCCGATGGCGGCGGCGATCTGGTCGTGCCCGGCGCGCACCATGCTCGACTATCCAGTCGCCACTTTCCTGCGCTTCTGCCACAACCACGGGCTGTTGCAGGTGGCCGACCGGCCGCAGTGGATGACCGTGCAGGGGGGCGCCCGTGAATATGTGCGGCGCATCGCCGCCGTCCTGCCCGATATCCGCACCGGCTGCCCGGTTGCGGGCGTGCGGCGCGACGCCGGGCAGGTGGAGTTGCTGACCGCCCGCGGCGTCGAGTGTTTCGATCAGGTGATCTTCGCCTGCCATTCCGATCAGGCGCTGGCGATTCTCGGCGCGGCGGCGACGCAACACGAGCGCGCGATTCTCGGCGCGATCCGCTACCAGCCCAACCGCGCGCTGCTGCACACCGATGCGGCGCTGCTGCCGCGCCGCAAGTCGACCTGGAGCGCATGGAACTACGCGGCAAGCCCCGGTAGCGCCGCGAACCGGTCGGTGGCGGTGTCCTACCTGATCAATCGCCTGCAGCCCCTGCCGTGGAAGACGCCGGTGGTGGTGTCGCTGAACCCCTTCCATGAGCCGGCCCCGGAACGGCTGATCGCCGAAATCGACTACGCGCATCCGGTCTTCGACGCCGCAGCGGTGGCGGCGCAAGCACATCTGCCGGGTCTGCAGGGGCGCAACCACACCTGGTTCTGCGGTGCCTGGACCGCCTATGGCTTCCATGAAGACGGGCTCAAGTCGGCGGTGGACGTCTGCGGCATGCTCGGTGCCGTGGCCCCCTGGCTCGCCGCGCCGGTGGACTTCGAGGTGGCGGCTTGAGTCTCGAACTCGAACCCTCGCTGTGCGTCGGCGGCGTGATGCATGCCCGGCACTGGCCGGTCGCGCATCGCTTTGCCTACCGGCTCGCCTGGGTGCGCCTGCCGCTGTCGCGCCTCGGTCAGATCGGCAACGCCCTGTTCGGCGTCGAACGCATGCGCTTGTTTTCCTTCCACAACCGCGACCATGGCGCGCGCGACGGCAGCGCCTTGCTGCCGTGGATACGCGCGCTGCTGGCGCGCCACGGGCTGGCCGAGGCCTGCGACGGCGAGGTGGTGCTGCAGACCTTCCCGCGCTTGCTCGGATTTGTCTTCAACCCGGTCAGTTTCTGGTTCTGCCATGACCGGCGCGGTGCGCTGCGCGCGGTGCTGTGCGAGGTGAACAACACCTTCGGCGAGCGGCACAGCTATCTGGTTGCACATCCCGACCAGCGCCCGATCCGCAGTGAAGACCGCTTTCGTTCGAGCAAGGTGTTCCACGTCTCGCCCTTCTTCCCGGTGCGCGGCGAGTACGAGTTCAACTTCGTCGAGCGTGCGGGCGTCTGCAGTGTGTCGATCGATCTCTTCGATGCGGGTCATCACCAGATCTCGACGCGAATTTCCGGCCGCATGCAGCCACTCGCCGCAGGCGGGCTGGCGCGCGTCGCAGCCCGCTTCCCGCTGATGACGCTCGGCGTCGTCGCGCGGATTCACTGGCAAGCCCTGAAGCTGCTGCTCAAGGGTGTCCGCTTCCACCGCAAACCCCTGCCCCCTCTGGAGGAAACCACGTCATGAGTGCCATCGAAAACACGCTGGCGGGTCGTATCGATCTTCTGCCGGGCGCAGCGAATGCCGTACTGCGCATGCTGGGCGCGCTGCGCGGGGGCAGCCTTGAACTCTCGTTGCCCAATGGCGAGCGCGTGCGCGTCGGGCAGGGGCACCATGTGGCTTCGCTGGCCGTCGCCGAATGGTCAGTGTTCGAGACGCTGATCGCGAAGGGATCGATCGGCTTCGCGGAAGACTACGTCAATGGCCTGTGGCGCACCGACAACCTGGCGGGGCTCTTGACCTTGTCGGCACAGAACCGCGATGCGATGAGCCGTGCGATCCACGGCAACGCGCTGCGCCTGATCGGCTACAAGCTCTGGCACAGCCTGCGGGCCAACACCCGCAAAGGCGCGCGGCGCAACATCGAGGCCCATTACGACCTGGGCAATGATTTCTACCGGCTGTGGCTGGACGAGACCATGACCTACTCGAGTGCGCTCTTCGCGGCGCCCGACCAGGATCTGGCCGACGCGCAGCGCGCCAAGTACCGCCGCATCCTCGCGCAACTCGACGCGCAGCCGGGGCAGCGCATTCTCGAAGTCGGCTGTGGCTGGGGCGGTTTTGCCGAAGTCGCGACGCTCGAATTTGGCTGCGAAGTCCTCGGGCTCACGCTCTCGCCCGCGCAGCTCGAATACGCGCGACAGCGCGCCGAGCAGGGCGGATTCGCCAAACATGCGTCCTTCGAACTGTGCGACTACCGCGATGTGCGCGGCACCTACGATCACATTGTTTCGATCGAGATGTACGAGGCGGTGGGCGAGCGCTTCTGGCCCTCTTACTTCCAGCAACTGCAAGCGCGACTGGCACCGGGCGGGCGCGCGGTGATCCAGGCGATCACCATCGAGGATGCGCTGTTCGGCTTCTACCGCAAGAATCCGGACTTCATCCAGCGCTACATCTTCCCCGGCGGCATGCTGGCGTCGCCCGAACGTATCCGCAAGCTGTCGGGAAAGGCCGGCCTCAAGGTGGTCGACGATCTTGCCTTCGGGCTCGACTACGCGCGCACGCTCGCAATCTGGCATCAGCGCTTTGACCAGGTGCGCGAGCGCGTCATGGCACTCGGCTTCGACGAGCGCTTCCTGCGCCTGTGGCAGTTCTACCTGGCGTACTGTGAAGCGGGCTTCCGTGCCGGGTCGACCGACGTCTATCACTACACCTTCGCCCATGAAGGCGTGTGAGTCATGTGGCGCCACCTTGTCGCCTGCCTGCTGATCTCGCTCACCGCTGCGGCGGCGCCGGCGGCCGAGACGGCTGCGCCGCTTCCCGAGGCGGTGCGCCGCCTTGCTGGCGACTGGCGCCCGCTCGGCGGTGGCGAGATGACCTGGTTTGGCCTGCGGCTCTACGACGCGCAACTGTGGTCCGCGGCGAACGGGTTCGCCCCTGACACGCCCTTCGCGCTGGCGCTCACCTATGCGCGCGATTTCCCGGCTGAAAGGCTGGTCGATACCAGCGTCGATGAGATGCGCCGCCTTGGCACGCGTGACGAAGCCACGCTGGTTCGCTGGCGCGAGGAACTGACCCGCGTGTTCCCGGAAGTGCGCCGTGGCGACGTGATCGTTGGCGTGAGCCTGCCCGAGCGTGGCGCGCTGTTCTACCACCAGGGGCGGCTCACCGGCGAGGTGCGCGACCCGGCTTTCGCGCGCGCCTTCTTCGCGATCTGGCTCGATCCGCGCACCCGCGCACCGGCGCTGCGCGCGCGCCTGATCGGCGGGGCCTCGTGAGCGCGCCGGTGGCAGGGCGTCGACGATGACGCCGGCGCCCTTGCGCACCGGGCAGGTGCTCGCCTACGGTGCGCTGGCGGTGCCGTTGGCCTTTGCGGCCTTGCCGCTCTATGTTCATGTACCGAAGCTCTATGCCGGCACCCTCGGGTTGTCGCTTACGCTGGTCGGAGGGGTGTTGCTCGCCGCGCGCCTCGGCGACGCGGTCGCCGACCCGCTGATCGGTCTCTTCAGCGATCAGGGCCGGCAGCGCCGGCGACTGGTGGCGTGGGCGCTACCCTTGCTCGCCTGCGGCATCGCCGGGCTGCTGCTGCCGCCAGCCGGCGCCGGCGCCGTCTGGCTCGCCACGATGCTGATCATCGCCTATGCCGGCTATTCGCTCGCCAGCGTCAACTATGGCGCGTGGGGCGCCGAGGCGGGCGCCGACGCGGTGTCGCGGACTCGCCTGACGGCCGCGCGCGAAGGCTGTGCGTTGCTCGGTGTGGTGCTCGCCTCGGCGCTGCCCGACCTGCTTGCTCAGGAGCAGGCGCTCGGGCTGCAGCGGCTGGTGCTGGTCTTTCTGCCCTTGCTCGCCCTGTGCGGTTGGATCAGCGTGCGCCATGCGCCGCCGCCGCGGGTTGTGCATGCGCAGGGCACGGCGACCAGCGGCTGGCATCGGGTGACGGCGCCGCTGCGCGACCGCCCGGTCCGCGCGTTGTTTCTGGTGTTCGCCTGCAATGGCATCGCGGCGGCGATTCCCGCCACGATATTCCTGTTCTTCGTGGCGGACGTGTTGCAGCGTCCGGGGCTCTCCGGCCTCTTTCTCGCGGTGCATTTCGTCAGCGGTGCGCTGGCGCTGCCGGGCTGGCTTCGCCTCGCCCGCCGGCTGGGCAAGGCGCACGCCTGGCTGGTCTCGATGCTGGTGGCGATGCTCGGTTTCGGCTGGGCGGTGACGCTGGGCGAAGGTGATGTGGCGGCCTTCATGGTGGTCTGCATGCTGTCCGGGTTTGCGCTCGGTGCGGACATCACCTTTCCGGCGGCGATGCTTGCCGATGCACTGGCGCAGCCGCGCCGGGCGCCCGATGGCGGCATCTACTTCGGCTGGTGGAACCTGCTGAGCAAATTCAACCTCGCGCTTGCCGCGGGGCTGGCCCTGCCGCTGCTCGAAGCGCTGGGCTACCGGCCGGGTGTGCGCAGCGCGGAAGGGCTGGCGGCGCTCGCGATCGTGTATGCGCTGCTGCCTATCGTCCTGAAACTCGTCGCGGCGGCCGTCTTGTGGCGCGTGCGACGGCGACTCGAAGCTGAAGGAGGTATGTGATGAGACGCGTGCTGATCGGGGCTGCCACGGCGTGCCTGCTGGCCGGATGTGCCACTGTCGAGGTGGCCGACTACCGTAACGAGAAACCCGCGCTCGACCTCGCGCAGTACTTCGACGGCACCATCGATGCCTGGGGCATGTTCCAGGATCGCTCCGGCAAGGTGCTCAAACGCTTTCATGTGGTGATCGAGGCGAAGTGGCAGGGCGACGTCGGCACGCTCGACGAGCGCTTCGCGTATTCCGATGGCAGCACACAACGGCGCGTGTGGACCGTGACAAAGCACGCCGACGGCCGATACACTGGCCGAGCGGACGACGTGGTGGGCGAGGCAATCGGCGAAGCGCGCGGCAACGCGTTGCGCTGGCGCTATACGATGGCCCTGCCGGTGGACGGAACGGTCTACAACGTCGCGTTCGACGACTGGATGTTCCTGATGGATGACAAGACGATGCTGAACCGTTCGTGGATGACGAAGTTCGGCATCGAGCTCGGCCAGGTCACGCTGAGCTTCCGGAAGCGATGACGAGCTTTATGGCGTTGAATCAGCCGATTCGCGATTGGCGCGGCAAGCGCGTGTGGATCGTCGGTGCCTCGACGGGGATCGGCGCAGCCCTCGCAGAAGCGCTGTTCGCGAAGGGCGCGCATCTCGCCTTGTCCGCACGCCGCGCCGAACGCCTCAATGCTTTTGCGGCGCGCTTTCCCGGCAGCATTTCAATTCCGCTCGACGTCGCCGAGCCCAACAAGCTGCTGCCCGCGGTGCTGCAACTGCTCGACCTGTGGGGCGGTATCGATGTGGTCGTGTTCAATGCTGGCACCTACACGCCGATGCGGGCCTGGGATCTGACCGTCGAGGGCGCGCGCACGACCTTCGAGATCAACCTGATGGGCGTCATCAACGGCGTCGCGGCGGTGGCGCCGCAGTTGCTGCAGCAGGGCGAAGGCGCCATCGTCATTGTCGGCAGCGTGGCCGGTTATCGCGGTCTGCCCAAGGCGCTGGCCTACGGCGCATCGAAGGCGGCGGTGATCAACTTCGCCGAATCGTTGTACATGGATCTGGCGCCGCGCGGGGTCAGCGTGTTCCTGGTGAATCCGGGCTTCGTCCGCACGCCACTGACCGCCGGCAACAAGTTCCACATGCCGGCCCTGATTTCGGCGCCGGAAGCGGCACGCGAGATCCTCAAGGGGCTCGCACGGGGCCGGTTCGAGATCCACTTCCCGCGCCGCTTCACGCTGATGCTCAAGTTCATGCGCGTGCTGCCCGGTTCGCTTTACCTGCGCGCGGTGCGCCGCGCGACCGGCGCATGACGGACACAAGCGCGGCGCTCGACGGGCTGGTGGCGGCCTACGAAGCGCTCACGGTTGAATCCTGTGGCGCGCTGGCGTCGCTGTATGCGCCGGATGCCCGCTTCAAGGACCCCTTCAACGAGGTGCAGGGGCGGGCGGCGATCGAACGTATCTTCCGCCACATGTTCGAGCAGGTGGATGCGCCGCGCTTCGTCGTGACGGCGCGCTTTGCGGCCGTGGATTCGGCGATGCTGACCTGGGAGTTCCATCTGCGCTTTCGTGGCGAATCGCTGGCGCGGGTGATCCGCGGCGCGAGCCATCTGCGCTTCGATGCGCAGGGTCGGGTCAGCGAACATCGGGACTACTGGGACGCGGCGGAGGAGTTGTATGCCCATCTGCCCGTGCTGGGGGCGCTGATGCGGCTGTTGCGACGTCGCCTGGCCACACCGCAAGGCAGCTGACGCCCGCAGCTCTTCGCGCCCTTGCGCTACCGCAGATCGCTGCGATGCGCACGCAGTACAATCCGCCGCTCTTGCTGTCCAAACGACATGCGTTGCCGCGCAGCCCCGGCGCGGCCGCACCCCCGGCAAGAAGATCGAAGGATTCCCGACATGTGTCTCGCGATCCCCGCCCGCGTGGTGGAACTGCCCGGCGCTGACCGCGCCATCATCGAGCTCTCCGGCGTGCGCAAGGAAGTCTCCGTTGCGCTGGTCGACGACGTTGTCGTCGGCGATTACGTGATCGTTCATGTCGGCTATGCGATCGGGAAGCTCGATCAGGATGAAGCGGCGACGACGCTTTCGCTGTTCGCCGAAATGGCCGCCACCCACGACGGCGATCTGCCCCTGACGCCGCCCCTGGCCTGAGCGGAGCGCACATGAAATACATCGACGAATTCCGCGACGGCGAACTGGCGCGCGGTATTGCCGCCACGATAGCCGCCGAGGTACAGCCCGCACGTCGCTACCGCCTGATGGAGTTTTGCGGCGGCCACACCCACGCGATCTCGCGTTACGGCCTGCTCGATCTGCTGCCGCCGGCGGTGCGGATGATCCACGGCCCCGGCTGCCCGGTCTGCGTGCTGCCGATCGGGCGCATCGACAGCGCGATCGAACTGGCGCGTGAGCATGGCGTGATCCTGTGCACCTATGCCGACACCCTGCGCGTACCGGCGTCCGGCGGGCTCTCGCTGACCCGCGCCAAGGCGCAGGGCGCGGACATCCGCATGGTGTACTCGTGCGACGACGCCCTGCGCATCGCGCAGGAAAACCCGGCACGCGAGGTGGTGTTCTTCGCGATCGGTTTCGAGACCACCACACCGCCTACCGCCGCGATCATTCGCCAGGCGGCGGCGCTCGACGTGCCGAACTTCAGCGTGTTCTGCAACCATGTGCTGACGCCTGCCGCGATGGTGCACATCATGGAATCGGAAGGCGACCCGGATGCGGTGGCGCTGGATGGCTTCGTCGGCCCGGCGCATGTCAGCACGGTAATCGGCAGCCAGCCCTACGAGGCGTTTGCTGCCCACTACCACCGGCCGGTGGTGATCTCCGGCTTCGAACCGCTCGACGTGATGCAGTCGATCCTGATGCTGGTTCGGCAGATCAATGCCGGCCGCGCGGAAGTCGAGAACCAGTTCACCCGGGCCGTCAGTCGCGAAGGCAACCGCAAGGCGCAAGCGCTGGTGGCAGAGATCTTCGAGCTGCGCGAGGCCTTCGACTGGCGCGGCCTTGGCGAAGTGCCGCGCAGCGCGCTGCAGATCCGCCCCGCCTTTGCGCGATTCGACGCGGAGCGCCGCTATGGCATCGGCTATCGCCAGGTGGCCGACCCGAAGGCCTGCGAATGCGCGGCGATCCTGCGCGGCCACAAACATCCGGCCGACTGCAAGGTGTTCGGCACGGTGTGCACGCCGGATCACCCGATCGGCGCCTGCATGGTGTCGTCGGAGGGCGCCTGCGCCGCCTATTACACCTATGGTCGCTTCAACGTCGTCGTGAAAGAGGCGGGGGTCGCATGAGCCGCTACGCAAGACCCGTCGATTTCAAGCACGGCAAGGTCGATCTGACCCACGGCAGCGGCGGCCGCGCGATGGCGCAGCTAATCGACGAGCTCTTCGTGCGGCATTTCGACAACCCGATCCTCGATTCGATGAACGACGGCGCATGCTTCGCGCTGCCGGCCGGCGCCGGGCGGATGGTGATGGCGACCGACGGCCATGTCGTCTCGCCGCTGTTCTTCCCCGGTGGAGACATCGGGTGCCTGTCGGTGCACGGCACGGTGAATGACGTTGCGATGGCCGGCGGCCGGCCACTCTATCTCTCGGCGGGTTTCATCCTGGAAGAGGGGTTCCCGCTCGCCGACCTCAAGCGCATTGTCGTGTCGATGGCCGACGCGGCGCGCGAGGCCGGCGTACCCATCGTCACCGGCGACACCAAGGTGGTGGAGCAGGGCAAGGTCGATGGCGTATTCATCACCACCACCGGTGTCGGCGTCGTGCCGGACGGCATCGAGCTGGGGCCGGACCGCATCCGCCCCGGCGATTGCATCCTGCTCTCGGGCTGCATCGGCGACCATGGTGTGGCGATCCTGTCGAAGCGCGAGAACCTTTCCTTCGAGACCGAGATTCAGTCCGATACTGCTGCATTGCATACGCTCACCGCGGCGATGCTCGACGCGGTGCCGAGCATTCGCGCGCTGCGCGACCCGACGCGCGGCGGGCTCTCAGCGGTGCTCAACGAGTTCGCCGGGCAGTCGGGTTGCGGCATCGCGATCCGCGAGAAGGACATCCCGATCCGCGGCGAAGTGGCCGCGGCCTGCGAACTGCTCGGGCTCGATCCGCTGCATGTCGCCAATGAAGGCAAACTGGTCGCAGTCTGCCCGCCAGAGGATGCCGAGCGGCTGCTCGCGGTGATGCGGGCGCATCCGCTGGCCGCGGGGGCTGCGATCATCGGTACCGCGATCGTCGACCCGCAGCACTTCGTGCAGATGGAAACCGTGTTCGGCGGTCGGCGCATGGTCGACTGGCTGACCGGGGAGCAGTTACCGCGCATCTGCTGAGGCGTGATGGCGTGAAAAAAGGGAAGCCGTTGGCTTCCCTTTTTCTTTGGCTGCGCGGGTTCGATCAGCGCGGCGGGTTTTCTTCGCTCGGGTTGATGTAGGCGAAGGGGATGCCGACGAACAGCACACCGCCGACGATGTTGCCGAGCGTGCTGAAAACCAGGTTGAACAGCGCTTCGCTGATCGTGATCTGGCCGTTGCCGAGCAGCGACATCGAGAAGGTGCCCATGTTGGCGATCGAGTGCTCGAAGCCCAGGTACAGGAAGATGAACACGACGAGGATCAGCACCGCGATCTTCGCGATGTCTTCCTTGCAGCGCAGTGCCAGCCGCACCGCGAGGCAGACCACCCAGTTGGCAAGCACCCCCTTGAAGAAGATCGCTGCCGCACCCTGGTGCACCTTGTGTAGCGCGCCGGAGTAGAGCGCGTGATCGAGCGGCAAGGCCTCGAGGGCGCCGGCGCCGTACAGCAGACCGGCGACGATCAGCGCGCCGACGAAGTTGCCCAGGTAGCAGGCGCCCCACAGCAGCACGGTCTGGCCCCAGCTGGTGCGTCCCTCCACCGACGAAACCGCCAGGTACATGTTGTTGCTGGTGAACAGTTCGGCGTTGGTGAACACGATGATCGTCAAGCCAACACCAAAGAAGGCCGACGCGACAACCTTGCCGATGCTGACGTCATGAAGGTTGTGGCTCAGGTTCCAGAAAACGAACAGCACGATCGAGAGATACATGCCGGCCAACACCGAACGGGTCAGGTAGCGACCCGGGTCGGACTGCAACAGCGAAAGTTTGCGTACGCCGCTCTCTGCGGCTTTTTCTACATAGGTGCGATCAATCATGGGGGTACCTCGGTGCTTCTGCGAAAAGGGGGTATTCAAGCATGACCCGCGCCATGGTCTGTGCAGCGATTGCCTGTCGGAACTGACATTTCAGCGGCATCAAGCTTTGGTCGATGCGCCATTGCAATTGCGCGGAAAATCGCGTTGGCGCAAAGCGACGATATATTCCACCGGCAGGTGGCCAGGCCTTGATCCGCGCCAATAAACCGCTTCGATTAAACGGTTGTAATCGCCCACTTTAGACGGTCCGGTTGAAACGGAACAGCATTTGCGGCTCTGGCATGAACCTCATGCCTGCGACATCGCCGGGTGCTGTGGTCAACAAATGAGGGCTTGGTTATGAACCGCTTCGTGATCGCGGAGCCAGCGCTGTGTATCGGCTGCAATACATGCATGGCGGCCTGTTCTGTGGTGCACAGGGCGGCGGGCTTGCAGAGTCTGCCGCGCCTGACGGTGACCCGTCAGGGCGACCGCACGGCGCCGATGTTGTGTCGCAACTGCGAGGACGCACCCTGCGCCCGGGTCTGCCCGGTCAACGCGATCACCCACGAAGGCGGTGCGGTCGTGCTGAACGAGACGACCTGCATCGGTTGCAAGCTGTGCGCGATCGCCTGCCCCTTCGGCGCGATCACGCCGAGCGGCACCCCCGTCACCGGTGTGGTGAGTACCGGCTGCAATTACATATCGCCCGCCATGCAGAGGGTGACAGCCCCGGGCGATACCGACACAGACAGCAGCGCAACGCTGCATCCGATGCTGGCCTGGGCGGCCGGCGTGCGTAGCGTGGCGGTGAAGTGCGATCTGTGCGATTTCCGCGCCGAGGGCCCCGAATGCGTGCGCGTCTGCCCCACCCGCGCCCTGTTCATGGTGGATGACCAGGCGCTGGTGCAGACCGGCGAGCACAAACGTCGCCAGGCGGCTGGCGCACTGGATTCTTCCTTCTCGTTCAACGCCGCGCAGGAGCAGAAATGATGACGTCTCCGCTTGCTCTGCTGCTCGCGTCAGTGCTTCTGTATGCGCTGGGCGCACTCGCGTCGCTGCTGCTCGCGCGTGCCGAATCACTGGCGATCAAGGCGTCCGGGCTGGCCGGCATGCTCGGCGGCGCGGCCGGCCTTGCTGCCTCGCTACCCACCTTGCTCGGCGGTGCAACGCTGCACTATGCGACGCCGGGGCCGTTTCCGTTCGCGCAGTTCGTGATCCGGCTCGATCCGCTGGCGGCCCTGATGGTGGCCGTGATCTCGCTGCTGGTGCTGATCTGCTCGCTCTATTCGCTGGCTTATGTGCGCGAGTACGCCGGGCGTGGCGCCTGGGCGATGGGCTTCTTCATGAATGTGTTCGTCGCGTCGATGGTCGCCCTGGTGGCGGTCGACAACGCGTTCTACTTCCTGATCTTCTTCGAGATGATGTCGCTGGCCTCGTACTTCCTGGTGATCTTCGATCAGGACGAGGAGGCGGTCAGCGCCGGGTTCCTCTACTTCCTGATCGCGCACGCCGGATCGATCCTGATCATGGCGGCGTTCTTCATCTGCTACAGCCACAGCGGAAGCCTTGATTTCGACAGCTTCCGCGCGCTGCGCCTGTCGCCGGGCCTCGCCTCGCTGGTGTTCCTGCTGGCCTTCTTCGGCTTTGGCGCCAAGGCCGGCATGGTGCCCTTGCATGGCTGGCTGCCGCGCGCGCACCCCGCGGCGCCGTCGCATGCCTCGGCCTTGATGTCGGGCGTGATGGTGAAGATCGGCGTCTTCGGCATCATCAAGGTGGGCATCGATCTGCTGGGTGCGAGTGCCACCTGGTGGGGCATGCTGGTGCTCGGTTTCGGCGCCGTGTCGGCGGTGCTCGGCGTGCTCTACGCGCTCGCCGAGCAGGACCTCAAGCGCTTGCTTGCCTACTCGTCGGTCGAGAACGTCGGGATCATCCTGATGGGGGTCGGCGTCGGCATGATCGGTCTTGCCGAACACAATGCCATGCTGGCGGCGGTCGGACTCCTGGCCGCCTTCTACCACCTGCTCAATCACGCCGTGTTCAAGGGACTGCTGTTCCTCGGTGCCGGCTCGATCCTGTATCGCACCCACACCAAGAACATGGAGCTTTTGGGCGGACTCGCCAAACGCATGCCGTGGACCGCGGCAGCCTTCCTTGTCGGTGCGATGGCGATCTCGGCCTTGCCCCCGCTCAATGGTTTCGTCAGCGAGTGGTTCACCTACCAGGCGCTGTTCGCGATGGCGCGTGGTGGCGATCTTGCGACGCGCCTTGCCGGCCCGGTCGGCATGGTGATGCTGGCCCTGACTGGCGCGCTCGCGGCGATGTGTTTCGTCAAGGCATACGGCATCTGTTTCTCCGGCCAGCCGCGCAGCGCCCACGCGGAAGCGGCGCGCGAAGCCCCGCTCAGCATGGTGATCAGCCTGGCCTTGCTGGGCGGGTTGATCGTGGCGCTTGGTGTCGGTGCGTCGTGGGTTGCGCCGGTGATGGCAGGCGTGGCGGCCTCGCTGACGCACGCGGCTGCGCCGATGGTGGGCGCGGGTACCTGGGTCTTCCCTGGCGACCCGGTTCAGGCGGTGTTGTCGACACCGGTGCTCACGGTGCTGTTGATCTCGATACCGGTAGCGCCGCTGCTGCTGATTACCGTGCTCACCGGCTCGCGCCTGGGGCGTCGCCACGGTGGCGAATCCTGGGCCTGCGGCTACGGTCAGGAAGCGTCGATGACCGTGTCGTCGCGTGGCCTCGCGCAGCCCATCGGCGACATGTTTGCGCCGCTGTATGCACTGCGCGACTGGCTGAATCCGTCGCGTCCGGCGCATCGCGCGCTCGACTGGTCGATCGGGGCCGCGACCCGCGTCGAACCGGTGTGGGATGCACAGGTCACGACACGCACGGTGCAAGCGGTGCAGTGGCTGGGGCGCAAGGTGCAGTGGTTGCAGCACGGGGACTTCCGCGTGTACTGCCTCTACGTCGTCGCCACCCTGGTGATCCTGCTGCTGGTTACGGTCTAGGAGCCTGCGATGCCGACTCTCACCATGTCATTTCTTGCCATCCTGCAGGCCCTTGCGCTGCTCGCGATCGCGCCGCTCATGACCGGCGTGTCGCGCATGATCCGGGCGCGCATGCACTCGCGGCGCGGCCCCGGCGTGCTGCAGGATTACCGCGACATCATCAAGCTGATCAAACGTCAGGACCTCGCACCGGAATCCTCCGGCCTTGTCTTCCGCGCGGCGCCTTACATCGTGCTCAGCACCATGCTGCTGCTGGCGATGGCGCTGCCGGTATTCACCCGCCATTCGCCGGTCAGCGCGGTCGCCGACCTCATCACCTTCGCCTACGTCTTCGCCCTGGCGCGCTTCTTCTTTGCCCTGTCGGGCATCGACTCCGGCAGTTCATTTGCCGGCATCGGCGCCGGCCGCGAGCTGACGATGGGGGTACTGGTCGAACCGACCATGATCCTCTCGCTGGTCGTCGTGGCACTGGTCGAAGGCAGCACCAATCTGGGCAGCATCAGCGCATCGATTGCCGGTGGTTACCTGCAGGCACCGATGGCGATCCTGCTGGCGCTGCTGGCGTTCGCCTTCACCGTCTTCATCGAGATGGGCAAGCTGCCCTTCGACATGGCCGAGGCCGAGCAGGAACTGCAGGAAGGCCCGCTGACCGAGTATTCCGGCCCCTCGCTGGCGGTACTCAAACTGGGACTCGGGCTGAAGAAGATTGTCATGGCGCAGTTCCTGATCGGCGTTTTCCTGCCTTTCGGAAATGCGCCGACGCTTGAAATCGGCGCACTCGCCGTCGCGGCTATCGCATTGCCCCTGAAGCTGCTGGCGATCTTCGTGCTGGCCGGCCTGATCGAGAACAGCATGGCGCGCGGCCGCTTCCTGATGACCTCGCGCGTGACCTGGATCGGATTCGGTTGCGCGGTGCTGGCTTTCGTTTTCTATCTCACCGGCCTCTGAGGAGCCCAGCCCAATCATGCAGAACCTTGCGCTCGCGACCATTCTGCTGCCCTTTGCGGGGGCTGCGCTGACGGTCCTCGGCCCGCAGCGTATGGCGAAGTGGGTGGCCTTGCTGTTTGCGGCGCTGGCGTCGCTCAGCGTGATCCAGCTCGCGTTGGCCTTCAGCGCCGCCGGCAAGACAGCAGCGACCACCGCGCTGCTGTCGCTCGGCAGCACGGTGCTGATGGGGCTGACGATAGACCGCATCAGCGTGCTGGTGGCCGTGGCGGTAGTGACCCTCGGCTTCCTTGTCATCGCGTATTCGACCGCCTACCTGAGCCTTGGAAACCGTGAGCACCCGCATGAAGGGCGACCGCGCTATTACGCCTTCCTGCTGCTGTTCATCGGTGCGATGGCGGGGCTGGTGCTGTCCTCGACCCTGATCGGGCAGCTGGTGTTCTTCGAAATCACTGGCGCCTGTTCGTGGGGGCTGATCGGCTATTACGAGAAACCGAAGGCGCTGCAGTCGGCGATCAAGGCGTTGCTGATCACCCATGTGGCGTCGATCGGGCTTTACGTCGCGGCTGCCTACCTCTTCGTGCAGACCGGCTCCTTCGAGCTCACGTCGCTGAGCGGCCTTGGCGAGGGCGCAAAGGTCGTCGTGTTCCTCGGCATCCTGATTGCGGCCTGGGGCAAGTCGGCGCAACTGCCGCTGCATGCCTGGCTGCCGGACGCGATGGAGGCGCCGACACCGGTCAGCGCCTACCTGCACGCCGCGTCGATGGTCAAGGTGGGCGTCTACATCTACGCCCGTGCCATCTACTCCGCCGGTGCGGTGCCCGAGATCATCGGCTGGGTCGGCACCATTGCTGCGGTGATCACGATGCTCTACGGCTTCCTGATGTATCTGCCGCAGAAGGACATGAAGCGTCTGCTCGCGTACTCGACGATCTCGCAGTTGTCCTTGATCTTCATGGCGCTCTCGCTGTCGATCTTCGGCTCGCAACTGGCCTTCAACGGTGGTATCGCACACATCTTCAACCACGCCTTCGCGAAGAGCCTGTTCTTCCTGGTGGCCGGCGCGCTCAGCTACAGCTGCGGCACGCGGATGCTGCCGTCGCTGCGCGGGCTGCTGCGTCATGTGCCGTTGCTGGGTGTGAGCTTCTGCGTGGCGGCGCTGGGCATCACCGGCGTGCCGCCCTTCAACGGGTTCTTCAGCAAGTTCGCGATCTTCTCGGCCGGCTTCCAGCTCTCTTCCGCGCACCTTCTGCTGCTGCCGCTGGTGGTGCTGGCGCTGATCGAATCGGTGGCGAGTTTCGCCTGGTTCCTGCGCTGGTTCGGTGACACGACGCCCGGCGAGGCGTCGGAAGCCGTCGCGAACGCACAGCCGGTGCCGCTCGTGATCAAGCTGGTACTCGCCGTGTTGATCGTGATGTGCGTGGCATCCAGCTTCATCGCTGCCGCGTGGCTTGGATAACGGAGTCGTTCATGAACGGAACACTGATTGTTAACAGCCTTGCGGGATTGCTGATCGTCACCTCGCTGCTGGTGACCGGCGCTCGCAGCACGGCGCAGGCGGCAAAGCTCTATGCGCTGCAGTCCTTTGTGCTGGTGCTGATCTTCCTCGCGCTGGCGACATCACACGGCGCGCACGAGCTCTATCTGTGGTCGGCCTCGGCCTTCGTCACCAAGGTCGTGCTGGTGCCCCTGATCATGCTGCGTGCACTCGGTCCGCTGGCCCAGGACGAGGAGTTGCCGGGGGTGCTTTCACCCGCATGGCTGGTGCTGGTGGCGGCCGTCATCGTCGGGCTGTCGTGCTACGCAGTCTCGTCGGTGCAACTGGCCGTCGTTGCGCAGCTCAAGCCGGCGCTAGGTGTCTCGCTCGGGCACTTCCTGCTGGGACTGGTCTGCATCGTCAGCCAGCGCAATCTGCTCAAGCAGATCTTCGGCTACTGCCTGATGGAAAACGGCGCCCACCTGACGCTGGCCTTGCTCGCCTACAAGGCGCCCGAACTGGTCGAGGTCGGTATCGCTACCGACGCGGTTTTCGCGGTCGTGATCATGGCGGTGCTGGCGCGCACGATTCACCGCACCCTGCACACGCTTGACGTGAGGCAACTTACGGCACTGAAGGGCTGACAACATGATCCCGATGGACCTGCTTTCGACCCTGCTCCTTGCGCCGCTGCTCACCGCGTTGCTGGCCTTTGGCTGCCGCGTGCTGGGGCCCGCCGCGAAGCCCCTGGTGACCGCCATTCACGGCATCGGCATCGCGCTGCTGCTCGCACTGTCATTGACGGTGGTGTGCCGCGTGACGACCGGCGGAGCGCTTGGCACGTTTGGCAACTGGGTGTACGTCGATGCGCTCGGCGCGATCTTTCTCGGCCTGATCGGCGTGGTCGGCTTCCTGACCGGGCTGTATTCGATCGGCTACATGGGCCACGAACTGCACGCCGGCGAGATCGATAACCGCAAGCTGTGCGACTACTACGGCATCTTCAACCTCTTCGTCTTCACGATGCTGCTCGCGGCGACCGCCAACAACATCATCATGATGTGGGTGGCGATCGAGGCCACGACGCTCGGCTCTGTCTTCCTGGTCGGCTTCTACGGCCGTCGCTCATCGCTCGAAGCGGCATGGAAGTACATCGTGATCTGCACGGTGGGGGTGGCCTTTGGCCTCTACGGTGTGGTGCTGGTGTACTCGAACGCGGTGAGCATCCTGCCGCATGCCGGCGAGGCGGCCTACTGGACGGTGCTGCTGGAGAACGCCAAGGCGCTCGACCCGACGCTGGTCAAGTTGGCGTTTGTTTTCGTGCTGATCGGCTTCGGCACCAAGGCCGGCCTCTTCCCGATGCACACCTGGCTACCCGACGCACACTCGGAGGCGCCCAGTCCGATCAGTGCTCTGCTTTCTGCCGTGCTGCTCAACTGCGCGATGCTGGTGGTGGTGCGCTTCTACATGGTGGTGTCGAAAACAATCGGGCCGGCCTATCCGCAAACCCTGTTGCTGGTGTTCGGCCTGTTGTCGATCGCGGTCGCGGCTTTCTTCATCATCAGCCAGCGCAACATCAAGCGCCTGCTTGCCTATTCCAGTGTCGAGAACATGGGCTTGAT
Organism: Niveibacterium umoris; assembly: GCF_014197015.1. Classification (NCBI taxonomy): domain Bacteria; kingdom Pseudomonadati; phylum Pseudomonadota; class Betaproteobacteria; order Rhodocyclales; family Rhodocyclaceae; genus Niveibacterium; species Niveibacterium umoris. Next base: position 2,228,516 of record NZ_JACIET010000001.1, on the reverse strand, counting down.
CGCGCTCGGCTTCGGCATCGGCGGCCCGCTCGGCGTGCTGGCCGCGCTGCTGCACACGATCAACCACAGCCTTGCCAAGGCGCTGGTGTTCTGCGGTTCGGGCAATGTGCTGCTCAAGTACGGCTCGCCCGACATGGATGTCGTCAAGGGGCTGCTGAAGAAGGCACCGCTGACCGGGGTGATGCTCGCGGCGGGCGCACTGGCGCTTGGCGGTTTCCCGCCCTTCAACATCTTCGTCAGCGAATTCCTCGTTGTCACCGCAGGCATCCAGAGCGGCCATGGCGTGCTGATGGTGGTGTGCCTGCTGCTGCTTACGGTGGTGTTGGCCGGGTTGGTGCGGATGATTGCTGGCACCGTGTTCGGCCCGGCGCCCGATGCAGTGCCGAAGGGCGAAGCGGGCGTGCTGACGGTGCTGCCGATGATCGTCTTGCTCGCACTGATGCTGGTGATGGGCATTCGCGCACCGGACGCGGTGGTGCGCATGCTCGACAACGCGACCCGCGTGGTGCTGGTCGGCAGCGACCAGGTCAAGACCGATGCGCCTGTTCAGGGCGGTTCCGAAGACAACAAGAACGGGCCTGCCGCGGATTCGTGGTGGCCGCCGCTACTGGCAAGGAGGCAATAAGACATGGCCGTAACGGATCAGACCCGGATTGGCGCGAACTACGTCGCCGCAGTGCGCGAGAAGTTCCCTGCCGCGGTGATCGAAGAGGCCTGGCAGGCCGTTGACCAGGTGACCATTACCGTGAAGCCGGACGCCCTGCCAGAGGTCGTTGCCTGGCTTTACTACGAGCACGGTGGCTGGCTGTCGGTGCTTTTCGGCAACGACGAACGCACGCTCAACGGCAATTTCGCGGTGTACTACGTGCTGTCGATGGAAGGCCTGGTGAAGAGCTGGGTGGTCGTGCGCGTGCTGGTGGACCCGGTGAGCCAGGAATACCCGTCGGTCACGCCGCGCGTGCCGGCCGCGGTGTGGGGCGAGCGCGAAGTGCGCGACATGTTCGGTCTGCGCGCGGTAGGCCTGCCGGACGAACGTCGCCTGGTGCTGCCCGACGACTGGCCCGAGGGCCTGCATCCGTTGCGCAAGGACACCATGGGCTACAACCAGCGCCCCGCGCCGACCGCCGACACCGAGACCTACCAGTTCGTCAATGATGCGACCGGCGAGAGCCGCGTGGTGCCGCTCGGCCCGCTGCACATCACCTCCGACGAGCCGGGACACTTTCGCCTGTTCGTCGATGGCGAGGACATCATCGATGCCGACTACCGCATGTTCTACGTGCACCGCGGCATGGAAAAACTCGCCGAGACGCGCATGGGCTACGACGAAGTCGCCTTCCTTGCCGACCGCGTGTGCGGCATCTGCGGCTTCACCCACAGCGTGGCCTACACGACCTCGGTCGAGAACGCGCTGGGCATCACCGTGCCACCACGCGCCAACGCGATCCGCAGCATCTTTCTCGAAGTCGAACGTCTCCACAGTCACCTGCTGAATATCGGGCTGGCCTGCCACTTCGTCGGCTTCGATACCGGTTTCATGCAGTTCTTCCGCGTGCGGGAAAAGGCCATGACGATGGCCGAATTGCTGACCGGCGCGCGCAAGACCTACGGCATGAATCTGGTTGGCGGCGTGCGGCGGGACATCCTCAAGGAGGAGCGCACCAAGACCCTCAAGCTGGTCGCCGAACTTCGCGCCGAAGTCACGCCGCTGGTCGAGATGCTGCTCGAAACGCCAAACCTGCAGCAACGCACGCAAGGCATCGGCCGGCTCGATCCGAAGGTCGCGCGCGATTTCAGCCCGGTCGGCCCGCTGGTGCGCGCGAGCGGCTTCAAGCGGGACATCCGCATCGATCACCCGTACGCGGGCTACGCCGATCTGCCCTTCGGCCTGCATGTGATGGACGGCTGCGATGTGCTCTCGCGGGTGTTGATCCGGGTGAAGGAGTTCTTCGATTCGCTGGCGATCATCGAACACGCGCTGGCCAACATGCCGGAAGGGCCGATCCTCGTGCAGGGTTTCAGCTACAAGCCGCACGCTTTTGCGCTGGGCTTTGCCGAGGCCCCGCGCGGCGAAGACATTCACTGGAGCATGATCGGCGACAACCAGAAGCTGTTCCGCTGGCGTTGCCGCGCACCGACCTACGCCAACTGGCCGCCGCTGCGCTACATGCTGCGCGGCAATACGGTGTCGGATGCGCCGTTGATCGTTGCCAGTATCGACCCCTGCTATTCCTGCACCGACCGCGTCACGCTGGTCGATGTGCGTAAGCAGAAATCCACCACGGTCCCGTACACGGAAATTGAACGGTACGGCCGCGAACGCAAGAACTCGCCGCTCAAGTAGGGGCCCGAAGATGTTCAAGCTGCTGAAGATCATTGCCAAGGCGGGTGAAGCGACCGAGAAGTACCCGTTCGCACCGATGCCGGTCAGCCCGGGATTCCGTGGCAAGCCCGAGTTCACCGCGCAGCAGTGCATCGCCTGCGCGGCGTGCGCGGTGGCGTGTCCGCCAAATGCCTTGACGGTCAAGACGAATACCGCCGAGGGCAGGCGCACCTGGGCGCTCAACCTCGGGCGCTGCATCTTTTGCGGACGCTGCGAAGAAGTTTGCCCGACGCGTGCAATCACCCTGTCGCCGGACTTCGAACTCGCGGTCGGCAACAAGAACGACCTGCTGCAGCAGGCGACCTTCACGCTTGCATCCTGCGTCTGCTGCGGCACGCCCTTCGCGCCGGCCAAGGAAATCGAGTACGCGGTGGCGCTGATGCAGGCGAGTGGCTTGCCCGAGCTGGAAGTCGAGGCGACGCGAACACAATTTGCTACCTGCCCGGACTGCAAGCGTAAGGCAGCGCTGGCGAGCATCGAACCCGCGCAGCATTTGCGGAAAGGAAACGCCTGACATGAACGGACCGATCCAGTTCGCGCCGCGCGATGCGCAAGGCATGCCGACGCCCATCAGCGAGAGCGAGCACATCGCCCAGCTCAAGCAGACACTGCTGAAGGACATCCAGCGTTCCGCCTACGTTTACCGCGTTGATTGCGGCGGCTGCAACGGCTGCGAGATCGAGATCTTCTCGGCGATCACGCCGGTGTTCGACGCCGAACGCTTCGGCATCAAGGTGGTGGCTTCGCCGCGGCACGCCGACATCCTGCTGTTCACCGGCGCGGTGACGCGTTCGATGCGGATGCCGGCGATCCGTGCCTACCGCGCCGCACCCGATCCGAAGATCGTGGTGTCTTACGGGGCGTGCGGCTGCAGCGGCGGCATCTTCCACGACCTTTACTGCGTCTGGGGCGGCACCGACAAGATCGTGCCGGTGGATGTCTTCATCCCGGGCTGCCCGCCGACACCTGCCGCGACCATCTACGGCTTTGCCGTCGCGCTCGGTTTGCTGGGGCAGAAGCTCAAGGGCTCGCATCACGAAGAGGCCGAGGGCGAGCAGGCCCGGCCGGCGCATCCCGGCGTGCCGCTCGATGTGCGGGTGCTGATCGAACGCGAGGCGCGGCGGATGGCCGGCTATCGCCACGGCGGCATCATCGCCGACGAGTTCCTCGGCATGCTCGAATCCGCAGGCAGCGCGCCGGAGTTCGACGTCCAGCTCAACCAGTATCTGCGCGGCAAGGACGACCCGCGGCTCACTGAAATCGTCGCAAACTTGCAGGCGATCAGCGAAGCGAACCTGATCAGGCAGCCTGCATGAACGGGAAGGTGATCTTCTACAGCCTCGGCCAGAAGTTCCTCGATCGCGAGGAAGACATGCCAGCCGAGGCCAAGCAGGTGGTGTACTACTCGCTTGCGATCGGTCACCACATCGGTGTCATCGACTGCCTCAAACCGATACTCGAATGCCCGCTTGCCGAGTTTGATCAATGGATCGCCAAGCTGCCCGAGGGCGATGCGCGCAGCAAGTTTGAGGGCATTGCGAAGTGGGGCGAAATCACGATCGACAGCACGCACACCCGCATGCTCGCGGAGGCGATCGACGCTGTGCGGCCGGGCTTTTCCCCGATTGAAGCCGGGTGGGCGAGCCAGCTCATGCAGGCCTTGCGGTCGATTGATGCCGAACCGGCGATCTACCTGATTGCCAAGCGGCGCGAGGCAAAGGTGCCCGCATGAGCGGCGGCGTGATCCTCACCGTCGGCAACGGCATGATGGGCGACGACGGTGCCGGCCCGCTGCTGGCCGAGCTGCTGACTGCGACCCCGGCGCCGGGCTGGACTGCCATCGACGGTGGATCGGCACCGGAGAACGTGACCCATCAGGTGCAAGCGCTTGCGCCGCAACGTGTTGTGGTGTTCGACGCTGCCGATATGGGCTTGGCGCCAGGCGAACTGCGCTTGATCGACGATGCCAGCATCGCCGACATGTTCATCATGACCACCCACAATCTGCCGCTGAGTTTCCTCATCGAGCGGCTGCGCGAGTTCGTGCCGGAAGTGCTGTTCCTCGGCGTTCAGCCGGATGTGGTGGCCTTCGGTTTTCCGATGAGCAGCCCGGTACGCTCGGCGGTGGCGTCACTGCACGCGCGCTGGTGCGAGGGCTTCGATCCGCGCGCCTACCCTCAGCTGGGCGATTAGTCCGGCGTGGCGCCGGGGTATTCCACATGGCCGCTGCTGCGGCAAAAACTCAGCAGATGGATGCCTGCCGCATGCGCTATGCGCAGGGCGAGGCCGGTGGGCGCGGAAATCGTGGCAAGCACTGGTACGCCCATCCGAGCTGCCTTGCGCACCAGCTCGTAGCTCGCCCGGCTGGTCAGGAAGATCAGCCCCGAGCGCGGATCGACCGCACTGTTCGCCATCCACCCCAGCAGTTTGTCCATGGCGTTGTGGCGGCCAACGTCTTCGAAGACGCGCACGATCTCGCCGTGCGACGTGCACCAGGCAGCGGCATGTGCGCAACCTGTCGCTTGCGTCAGCGGTTGGTGCGTTGGCAAATCATTGAGGATGCGCTGGATCGCAGCGGCGTTCGGCAGTGCGACCTGCGTGGTATCCACCGACTCTGGCTTGAGATCGAGTAGCGCCAGACTCTCGGTGCCGCACACGCCGCAGCCGGTGCGGCCGGTCAGCGTGCGTCGGTGCGCCTTGAGTTGGGCAAAGCTGGACTGGGCAATCCGGATCTGAACTTCCGCACCCTCGGCGTGGAACTCGGTCTCGATGTCGAAGATGTCGCGTCGATTGCCGACAATGCCTTCCGAAAGCGCGAATCCGATAGCAAATGCTTCGAGATCGCGCGGGGTCGCCATCATGACGGCGTGCGAGATGCCGTTGAACACCAGCGCAACCGGGCATTCTTCCGCGACGGTGTCGGTGCAAAGCTCCGGCCCGTCCGCGCGATGGCGCACGACGCGAACTTCGGACGTAGCTTCGGGGGGCGTCGCACTCGCCACGCACTGCGGTGCTTCGTCTGTCGCGATCATGCTTGCGCCCGGAGGTTGAGTGGTGGAAGGCGGCATCCCGACAGCGGTCGGGATGCCGTTGCGCGTCAGGCCAGCGCGGCCTTGCGCATGTCCGCCTTCATCTTGCCGTACACCTGCTGCACATGGCTTTCGGCCCAGGACTGGTCGGCGATGGCCTCGACCTTCACCGCACAGTACTTGTACTCCGGCGTCTTGGAGATCGGGTCGAGGTGATCCACCGTCAGCTCGTTGCAGGCGCCGATCCACCATTGATAGGTCATGTACACCGCACCGGCGTTGACACGATCATTGAGGTTGGCGCGCGTGATCACTTTGCCGCGGCGCGACGAGACCCACACCAGCGACTGGTCCTTGACGCCGAACTTCTTCGCGTCGTCCGGGTGGATCTGTACGAAGCCGGGTTCGTCCGCTAGCGTCTGCAGGGCGGAACAGTTGCCGGTCATCGAGCGGCAGGAGTAGTGGCCGACTTCGCGCACGGTGCACAGGCCGAGCGGGTACTCGTCATCGACCTTCTCCAGCGGCGGGCGCCATTCGGCGGCGAACAGCAGTGCCTTGCCGCTCGGCGTGTCGAACTTGTTGCCCTCGTACAGCCACGGCGTGCCAGGGTGATCTTCGGTCGGGCAGGGCCACTGCACATAGCCGAGGTCGGCCATCTTCTCGTAGGTGGCGCCAGCGTAGAGGTGGCACAGGCTGCGGATCTCGTCCCAGATCTCCTGCGCGTTGTTGTACTTCATCGGGTAGCCCATTGCCTGAGCCATCAGGCTGTGGATCTCCCAGTCGTCCTTCACGTCACCCTTGGCGTCGACCGCCTTGTAGCAGCGCTGGAATCCGCGATCGGCGCTGGAGAACACGTTCTCGTGCTCGCCCCACGAGGTGGCGGGCAGGATCACGTCGGCGACCATGGCCGTCTTCGTCATGAAGATGTCCTGCACGATGATGAGTTCGAGCTTCTCGAACTCCTTGCGCATCATGCTCAGGTCCGGCTCCGTCTGGAGCGGATCTTCGCCAAAGATGTAGTAGGCCTTGACCTTGCCCTCGGCAATCTTGTGCGGTGCTGTGGTGATGCCCAGACCGATTTCGGATGGCAGGCTCGGCACGCCCCAGGCCTTTGCGAAGCGCGCGCGGGCTTCGGCGTCGGTCACCGAGTAATAGCCGGGCAGGGTGTTCGGCAGCGCGCCCATGTCGCAGGCGCCCTGCACATTGTTCTGGCCTCGCACCGGCCCGACGCCCACGTTCGGGCGGCCCAGGTTGCCGGTGATGGTGGCAAGGCTGGAGAGGCCCTTGACGACGTCCACCGCCTGCCCCCACTGCGTGACGCCCATGCCCCACAGGATCGTGGCGGACGGGGCTGCGGCGTACATGCGGATCGCGTCGCGGATCAGTTGCGGCGCGAGCCCGGTGATCTCGGCGACATACTCTGGTGTGTACTTGGCGACGTCGGCCTTGTACTGCTCGAAGCCTTCCGCATGGTCGGCGACGAAGTCAGGCTTGTAGAGCTTTTCGTTGATCAGCACGTTGGCGAAGGCGTTCACCAGCGCCATGTTCGAGCCGTTCTTCAAGGGCAGGAACAGGTCGGCGAGGCGTGCGGTTTCGATGTAGCGCGGATCGCAGACGATGATCTTCGCGCCCTTCTCCTTGGCCTTGAGAATTCGCCGGGCGACGATCGGGTGCGAGTCGGCGGCGTTGTAGCCGAAGATCAGGATGCACTTGGTGTCCTCGATCTCGCCGATCGAGTTGCTCATCGCGCCGTTACCGAGCGTCACCATCAGCCCAGCGACCGAGGGGCCGTGACAGACACGGGCGCAGCAGTCGATGTTGTTGGTGCCGATCACCGCGCGCGCAAATTTTTGCGCCACGTAGTTGGATTCGTTGCCGGTGCCGCGCGACGAGCCGGTCAGCATGATCGAGTCCGGGCCGTACTTGTCCTTGATGCCCTTGAGGCGAGAACTGGCGAAGGCGATGGCTTCGTCCCACGACACGGCCTCGAATTCGCCACCGCGCTGGCGGCGCACCAGCGGCCGGGTGATGCGCGGCGTGAGCAGCTTGGTGTCGTTGAGGAAGTCCCAGCCGTAGTAGCCCTTGAGGCACAACTCGCCCTGATTGGTAACGCCGTTCGCGGCTTCGGCGCCGACGACCTTGTTGTTCTCGACCAGTAGATTGATCTTGCAGCCCGAACCGCAGTAGGGGCAAACCGTGATGACCTTTTTCATGTCACACATTCCTTTCCGGAGAATTCGGGGCCAGTCAGAACAGCGCGCTGTTGGCGAGATCGCGCGCAGCTTGTTCCTTGCGACGGCGCAGGGCGGAAGCCATCATTTCCTTGTCGACCAGGTGCAGCGCTTTGGTCGGGCAGACCGGGATGCAGGCCGGGCCTTCCGTGCGCGTGATGCACAGGTCGCATTTCTGGGCTTCGGATTTCATTTTTTGCGTGCCGAGCGTGGCGCCGGGCTGTGGTGCCGACGGCACCGAGACCACGCTCATCACGCCGTAGGGGCAGGCGACGACGCAGGTCTTGCAGCCGACGCAGCGTGATTGCACGACCTGCACGCTGTCTTCGCTGTAAACGATGGCGCCACTCGGGCAGGCGCGCACGCAGGGCGCGTCATCGCACTGACGGCACATCACCGGGGTGGTTACCGAGCCGCTGCGCACCAGCGTCAGCCGGGGGGCAAAGTTCTTTGTCGTGAGTGCCCCCGAATCCGGGGCGACAGGGTGCGCCAGGGCACAGGCGATTTCGCAGGTGCGGCAACCGATGCACTTGCTGGCCTCGGCGATTACAAACCGGTTCATTCCTTGCCTCCTTGCGTGGACGGGCCGGGTTGGTGTGATGGGGGTTAGCCAGTCGCAACTTCAAACACGCAATATTTCTCGCAAGTCGCCTTGGCGCACTAGATAAGGATCAAGGGTTACGCATGCCGTCGCGACTTTCTCCATCGATGCTGATCGAGAGCGTATTGACACCCGTTGCGCGAGGGCCTGGAATGGGTGGCGCATGGGTTCGAGAACTCGCGAATTGATGCGAGGGAAAGGCGCTGTCCGGGACCAGCGCTGCCGGATGCGGCGGCGTGATGTAGCGTTCAGATCTGCTGCACGCTTGCGAGGCGGCGGCCGCACCAAAGAAAAACACCGCCGTCGATCAATGACCGACGGCGGTGTTGCAGGCACTCAGCTCCGCCGCCTTTGTTCCGGCGACGGAAGGATGACGTGACTTAGGCGACCTTCTTGCTGCCCTTCTTGGCAACCACGGGAGCGGCTTCCGGCTCGTCTTCGCGTTCGTACGCTTCGACGTAGGCGCGGCCGTAGAAGCTGTCGAGCAGGATCTGCTTGAGTTCGCTGATCAGCGGATAGCGCGGGTTGGCGCCAGTACATTGATCGTCGAACGCATCTTCGGCCAGCTTGTCGACCTTGGCGAGGAAGTCTGCTTCGGACACGCCAGCAGCCTGGATCGATGCCGGGATGTTGAGGGTCTTCTTGAGGCCATCCACCCACTCGACCAGCTTCTCGACACGTTCGTGGTCGCGATTCGCTTCGATGCCGAGGTGACGGGCGATCTGGGCGTAACGGGCGACGCTCTTCGGACGGTCGTACTGCGAGAACGCAGCCTGCTTGGTCGGGATGTCGACCGCGTTGTAGCGGATGACGTTCGAGATCAGCAGGGCGTTGGCCAGGCCGTGGGCGAGGTGGAACTCGGCACCCAGCTTGTGCGCCATCGAGTGGCAGACACCCAGGAAGGCGTTGGCAAACGCGATACCGGCGATGGTCGCGCCGTTATGCACTTGCTCGCGGGCCTTCGGATCCTTCGCGCCATTTTCGTAAGCGGAGGGCAGGTAGTCCTTCAGCAGCTTGAGCGCCTGCAGGGCCTGTGCATCAGAGTACTCGTTGGCCATGATCGACACATAGGCTTCGAGCGCGTGGGTCACGGCGTCGATACCACCGAAGGCGGTCAGCGACTTGGGCATGTTCATGACCAGGTTCGCGTCGACGATCGCCATGCTCGGGGTCAGTTCGTAGTCGGCGATCGGGTACTTCACACCGGTCACTTCGTCGGTCACGACGGCGAACGGGGTGACTTCCGAGCCGGTACCCGAGGTCGTCGGCACGGCGACCATCATCGCCTTGACGCCCAGTTTCGGGAACTTGTAGATGCGCTTGCGGATGTCCATGAAGCGCAGCGCCAGGTCTTCGAACGCGACTTCCGGATGCTCGTACATCACCCACATGATCTTCGCAGCGTCCATCGGCGAACCTCCGCCCAGCGCCAGGATCACGTCCGGCTGGAAAGCGTTGGCCAGCGACAGGGCCTTGCGCACGACGGCCAGGGTCGGGTCGGCAGCCACTTCGAAGAACACTTCGACTTCCATGCCCAGGCTCTTGAGCAGGCGAACCGGCTCATCGACATAACCGTTTTCGAACAGGTAACGGTCGGTCACGATCATGCAGCGCTTCTTGCCCTGCAGGTCGTCAAGGGCGAACGGCAGGCAGCCGCGGCGGAAGTAGATCGACTTCGGAAGTTTGTGCCACAACATGTTCTCGGCTCGCTTCGCAACGGTTTTCTTGTTGATCAAGTGCTGGGGACCGACGTTCTCGGAGATCGAGTTGCCGCCCCACGAACCGCAACCCAGCGTCAGCGAAGGTGCAAGCCGGAAGTTGTAGAGGTCACCGATACCGCCTTGCGACGACGGGGTGTTGATCAGGATACGAGCGGTCTTCATCTTGTCGCCGAAGTGGCGGATGCGATCCTGCTGCAGATCCTGGTCGGTGTAGAGGGCCGAGGTGTGGCCGATACCGCCCATGGTGACCAGTGCGACAGCCTTGTCGCAGGCGTCGTAGAAGTCCTTGGCGCGGTACATGCCCAGACACGGCGACAGCTTCTCGTGTGCGAAGGCTTCTGCGTCGTTGATGTCGGTGACTTCGCCGATCAGCACCTTTGTGAAGGGCGGCACGGTGACGCCGGCCATCTCGGCGATCTTGATCGCGGACTGGCCGACGATCGCAGCGTTCAGGTGACCATCAACCAGGATGACCTTGCGGACAGCCTCGGTTTCCTTCTTGCTCAGCATGTAACCGCCGTGGTGCGAGAAGCGCTCGCGCACTGCGTCGTACACCTTGTCCACGACGATTACGGACTGCTCGGATGCGCAGACGACGCCGTTGTCGAAGGTCTTCGACATCAGGATCGATGCGACCGCGCGCTTGATGTCGGCAGTTTCGTCGATCACGGCCGGGGTGTTGCCCGCACCGACGCCGATCGCCGGCTTGCCGGACGAGTAGGCGGCCTTGACCATGCCGGGGCCACCGGTGGCGAGGATCAGGTTGATTTCGGGGTGACGCATCAGTGCGTTCGACAGCTCAACCGTCGGTTCGTCGATCCAGCCGATGATGTCCTTCGGGGCGCCAGCGGCAACCGCAGCGTCCAGCACCAGCTTGGCGGCGTAGCAGGTCGCTTTCTTGGCACGCGGGTGCGGCGAGAAGACGATGCCATTGCGGGTCTTGAGGGCGATCAGCGCCTTGAAGATCGCAGTGGACGTCGGGTTGGTCGTCGGCACGATGCCGCAGATGATGCCGATCGGCTCGGCGATCGTCATGATGCCGAATTCCGGTTCCTCATCGAGGATGCCGCAGGTCTTCTCGTCCTTGTACTTGTTGTAGATGTACTCGGAGGCGAAGTGGTTCTTGATGACCTTGTCTTCGAGGATGCCCATGCGGGTCTCTTCGACGGCCATCTTTGCCAGCGGGATGCGCGCATCGGCGGCGGCAAGTGCGGCGTTGCGGAAGATCAGGTCGACTTGTTCCTGAGAAAAACTGGCGAACTTCTGCTGGGCTGCCTTTACTCGCGCCAAGAGAGCGTCAAGTTCGGCCACATTCGTAACGGTCATTACAATGCTCCTGCATCAAGGGGGAATCGGGCGCAGTACCGGGAGCCGCAGAACGGGGGTCAAGCATCAGTTCCAATGGCTTGGAACGGCCTGCGTATGTTGTTCGACAAGTATAAGTACAGTGTAAAAACTGAATATGATCTAGGTCAGTCGCTACGGCGCCGCAGCAATACGCGTCAATCTTTGCTGTATGCGGGTTGCACGGCGGTGGTGCGTTGCGGAAATACCAAACCCTGGTTGCCGGTAAGGATATGGAAATCCAGCTGAACGGTTTGCGTACTTACGTTCGTAGAGAGGGCAGAGGCCCCTGCGTGACGCTGTTGCACGCGCTGGGTGCAGACCAATCGATCTGGGATGCGCAGGCGGAGGCACTGGCGCAGCGATTCACCGTATTGCGGCCGGATCTGCGCGGTCATGGGCGCTCCGGAGTCACGCCTGGCGCCTACTCGCTACCGCAGCTGGCTGCGGATATCGTTGCGATCTGGGATGCGCTGCGCGTCGAACGCAGCCATGTGGTTGGAATTTCGCTCGGCGGCTTTATCGCTCAGCATCTTGCGCTCGATTGGCCGGCCCGCGTCGATCGTCTGGTGCTGGCGGATACTTCGAGCGGCTACCCGCCGGAGGCCGCCGCGATGTGGCCTGAACGTATCGCCAAAGTAGAGGCAGAAGGTACCTCGCCGCTGGTGCCGGCGACGCTAGAGCGCTGGTTCACCGGCGACTACCGCATGCGCCATCGCGAGCGCGTGATGCGGATCGGGCGTGTGATCGAAACCACGTCGGCGGCCGGCTACGCCGGTTGCTGTCAGGCAATCGCCGGTCTCGCGACAACCGAGCGACTTGGAGAAATCGCCGCGCCGACGCTGGTTCTGGTCGGCGAGCACGATGTGGGGACGCCCGTCTCGATGTCCCGCGTTCTCGCCGACGGTATTCCCGGCGCCGAGCTTCGCGTCATCGAAAATGCCGCTCATCTGTCAAACGTTGAGCAGCCGGCGGTCTTCAGCCGGCTTCTGTTCGACTTTCTCGACTGATCCGGCGGGCGCTTGACGCCTGTGGGCGGTCTCAGGCCTTCGCCTTGCGGCCTTGCAGCGAGTCGTAAAGCGCGACGAATTCCTTGGCCAACTTGTGGTTCGGGTCGAGGTGGATCATCGGTTTCGCGTGCTCATGCGATTCTCGGATCTTGACGCTCGCCGACAGGAAGTTGGTCAGCACCGGTAGCCCTTCCGCCTGCAGTTCCTTGACGATGCGCAGCGGCAGCGACGCGCGGGGCTGGAACTGATTGACGACGATACCTTCCACTTCCAGCGCGTCGTTGTGATCGCTCTTCAGCTCGCCTACGTTTTCGAGCAAGGCGTACAGCGCGCGCCGCGAGAAATCGTCGCAGTCGAAGGGGATCAGGCAGCGTTCGGCGGCAATCAGGGCCGAGCGAGTATAGAAATTGAGCGCCGGCGGCGTGTCGATGAAGACCATGTCGTAGTCGTCGGCGACTTCATTGAGCGCATCGCGCAGTTTGTAGATCTTGTAGCGCGATTCCAGCTTGCTCATCAGTTCTTCGAGCGCGGGCGCCGAGGGCAAAATATCAAGCCGCTCGAACGGCGTGCCGTGAATGTAGCTGTCAACCTTGTCGTTGAGCAGCCGCAGACGCAGGGTCTGGTCGAACATGTCGGCAAGCGTTTTTTCCAGCGAGTCGGCGGCCTTGCCGAGCAGGTAATGCGTGCTGTTGCCTTGCGGATCGAGGTCGACGACCAGCGTGCGCTTGCCACGGCTGGCGGCGATCGCAGCGAGGTTGCATGTGATCGTGGATTTGCCCACGCCCCCTTTTTGATTGAATACGACGCGTCGCACGATCGGGTCCTTGTATGGATGGCAATTTTCGTCATTGTGCCAAAAGCAGGGGGTCCTAACCGCCGTCCGGCGCCGACAGGTGGTGGATTCTTCGTTGATGTAGTTTTACAAACGAGAATCAACCGGAATTTGTGAAACTCAGTTACTCTTTTCACGCTTTGGTAGATTTGGCCTTTGGTCAAAGAACAGAATGCGGACCGGGAGTCCGTCGCAATAAAAACAGGAGGTGGATAGTGGGGCGCAGTCTTAAGGCGCTGGTCGTGGCGCTTGCATTGGGCGGGGTGGCCCTGCAGGCATCCGCGGAGGATCTGGTGGTGTTGCAAGTCGCACCAGGCGCGACCAAGGAAGGAAGTGTCGGCTGGCAATTGCAGATGGGCGCGAAGAGCTGGTTTGACGAGGTCAATGTCCGTGGTGGCGTTGGCGGCAAGCAGATCAAGCTCGTTGCAGTGGATGAAGGCAACGACATCTCGGCCCAGACCAAGTCATTGATCAAGGAACATCAGCCCGCGGCGCTGTTCGGCTTCGTTGGTGCGGCACCGGTGGTCAAGCTGGTGGCCGACAAGGTGCTCGACACCGCGCAGGTGCCCTTGGTTGGCGCACATACCGGCGCAGCCGTGGTGGCGGCCGACAAGAACGCATCGATGGTGTTCCTGACCCGCGCCACCTATGCAGATGAAGTCGACAAGGTGATGAAGCAACTCGCCACGATCGGCATCCGCAAGTTCGTCGTGTTCCATTCCGAGGATCAGGCTGGTCTCGAATACCGTGATCTGGCCAAGGCTGTCGCGGCCAAGCAGAACCAGACCGTGGAAGCCGTGATCGCGCAGCCGAAGGATCTTTCCAAGATCGCGCCGCTCGCCGACGCCGTCGTGGCCAAGGAGCATCAGGCGGTGTTGCTCGCTGTTGAGGCGCCCGCTGCCGCTGCCTTCGTCAAGCGCTATCGCGAACAGGGCGGCTCTGGCCAGATCGTTGGCATGTCTACGGTTGAAGGCGTGCGACTGGCCGAAACGGCGGGCCCGAAGGCGTCTCGTGGTGTGGCGCTCGCGCAGGTCGCGCCGAATCCGCGCAACGAGTCCTACGCGGTGGTGCGGGAGTTCACGACCAACTACCGCAAGTACGGCCCCTACACCGAAGAGCCGACGCAGGCGATGATGGAAGGCTATCTCGCCGCCAAGGTGATCACCGAGGGCCTCAAGCGCGCGGGCGGCAAATCCGGGCTGGCGCGCGGCATCGGCAGCATTTCCGGCTTCGATGTCGGCGGCGTCAGCTTCACCTACGGTGGTGCATCACGCAGTGGTTCGAAGTATGTGGAAATGTCGGTGATCGACAAGGAAGGCCGCGTGACGCGCTGAGCGAAGCGCGCTCCCCGTGCCCAAAAGAAAAACGGCGACCATGGTCGCCGTTCTTGTTTGCCGAAATCCTTCGCTCAGTCGTTCAACGCGGCGAGCAGTACGACATTACCCTGGCGCTTCACCAGCGCGGCTTCCCGACGCTCGTCGCGGGAAATCGGGCTGCGCGTCTTGTAGTACACCCAGCCTTCGCCCTTTGCATTGGCTACCTGCATGGCATCGACAAACAAATAGTTGCCGCGCGTGTCCTTGAGGTCCAGCACATTGCGCCCGACGCGCTGCGGCTGGATCGGATCGGCAACGACATTGCCGGCCATGTCGAGCACCAGCACGCGGGTCGCGCCGGCGTGCAGCGGGCTGTTGGCCTTCTGCAGGCTCTGTACCAAGGCATCGTTGCCGTGTGTTGCCGCGAAGCGGGTGGCGCGATCCATGGCTGCCTGGGCATCCTCCTTGGTGGCCTGCGGTTTGAAGGAAATGGCGGCAAGTGCCGCGCCGACGATGACGAGGCCGATGATGGTACTTTTCATTGCGATTCTCCCGAAGCCCTGGTTAGCCACGTTCTACGACGTGTCAATGATTCAACGGCATCTGCGCCCGGACCTTTAGGGGGATAGCGCCTTCGTGGCGCGCTGGCTATGTCGTGGTGCGATAGAATCCCGCCAGCCGTACTGCTACGTCCTTCCCCCCGCGTGGCCCCATCAGGGTTGCGTCTTGCCGGTGAGTATCCGGAGCCTGCTCCGCACTGGCGTCACGTGCAGCCCAGCCCGACTTTGGCCCGTACCCACGAAGCCGCTGTCGGGCCATGCATTCAGACGAACAATCGAGGCAAGACGAATGGACAAGGACTTCACCGCCGCGGCGCTGGACTACCACCGCTATCCCACGCCCGGAAAGATCTCGGTCACGCCGACCAAGGGGCTCACCAATCAGCGCGATCTTGCGCTCGCCTATTCGCCGGGCGTGGCCGCAGCCTGCGAAGCGATCGTTGCGGACCCTGCGCAGGCGGCGGAGCTGACGTCGCGCGGCAATCTGGTCGGCGTCATCACCAACGGCACCGCGGTGCTGGGTCTGGGCAATATCGGCCCGCTGGCCGGCAAACCGGTGATGGAAGGCAAGGGCTGCCTGTTCAAGAAGTTCGCTGGCATCGACGTGTTCGACATCGAACTCAACGAGAACGATCCGGACAAGCTGATCGACATCATTGCCGCGCTCGAACCCACGCTGGGCGGCATCAATCTCGAAGACATCAAGGCGCCGGAATGCTTCTACGTCGAGCAGAAGCTGCGCGAGCGACTCAACATTCCGGTCTTCCACGACGACCAGCACGGCACCGCGATCATCTCAACCGCCGCACTGCTCAACGGTCTGGAAGTCGTCGGCAAGGGTATCGGCGAAGTGAAGGTGGTGTGTTCCGGCGCGGGCGCGGCGGCGATCGCCTGCCTCGATCTGATGTGCCGACTCGGCGTGCGGCGCGAGAACGTGTTTGTCTGCGACTCCAAGGGCGTGATCTGGCAGGGGCGCGATGCCAACATGGAGCCCAACAAGGCCCGCTATGCGCAGCGCACCGAAGCCCGCACCCTGGGCGAGGTGATCGAAAACGCCGACGTCTTCCTCGGCCTCTCGACCGCCGGGGTGCTCAAGCCCGAGATGGTTGCGAAGATGGCGCCGCGCCCGCTGATCTTCGCACTTGCCAACCCCACGCCGGAGATCATGCCGGAAGAGGCCAAGGCGGTGCGCCCCGACTGCATCATTGCGACCGGGCGTTCGGACTATCCGAACCAGGTCAACAACGTGCTGTGTTTCCCGTTCATCTTCCGCGGCGCGCTCGACGTCGGCGCGACACGCGTCACCGAAGAGATGAAGCTGGCCTGCGTGCACGCCATCGCGGAACTGGCGCGTGCCGAACAGAGCGACGTCGTCGCGATGGCCTACGGTGGTGCCGAGTTGCGCTTCGGTGCCGACTACCTGATCCCCAAGCCTTTCGATCCGCGCCTGATCGTGCGCATCGCGCCGGCGGTCGCCAAGGCGGCGATGGATTCCGGCGTCGCCGTGCGCCCGCTCGCTGATCTGGATGCCTACGTCCAGCACCTCACCGAGTTCGTTTACCACTCCGGCATGCTCATGAAGCCGGTCTTCAACACCGCCAAGAGCATTGCCGCGAGCCGCAAGCGTGTCGTGTATTGCGAAGGCGAAGAGGAGCGGGTGCTGCGCGCCGTGCGGGTGGTGGTTGACGAAGGCTTGGCACATCCGATCCTGATCGGGCGCCCGGCGGTGATCGAGATGCGCATCGAGCGTTTCGGACTGAACCTGACGATGGGGCGCGACTTCGAAGTCGTGAATCCCGAGTCGGACCCGCGCTACCGCGACCTCTGGCAGGCGTACTACCGCCGCATGGCACGCGACGGCGTCACGCCTGACATCGCGAAGACCGAAATGCGCCGCGACCCGACGCTGATTGGCTGCATGTTGCTCGACAAGGGCGATGCCGATGCGATGGTGTGCGGCACCAGCGGTACCTACGAGAACCATCTGCGCCATGTGGCCGGCATCATCGGCCTGCGGCCCGGCGCCAAGCTTTTTGCGGCGATGAATCTGCTGCTGCTGCCCGGCCGCATGATGGCAATCACCGACACCTACGTGAACGAGAACCCGGATGCCGACGAGATCGCCGCGATCACGATGATGGCCGCGGATGAACTGCGCCGTTTCGGAATCGAGCCGCGCGCGGCACTGCTGTCGCATTCGAGCTTCGGCAGTTCCCGCTCGCCGTCGGCGCGCAAGATGCGCGCGGCACGCGAGCGGCTGGCCGAACTGGCGCCGGAACTCGAAGCGGACGGCGAAATGCACGGCGACGCGGCGATCTCGCCCGAAGTGCGCGAACGGGTGCATCCGGGGTCGAGCCTCAAGGGCGAGGCCAATCTGCTGGTGATGCCCAACCTCGACGCGGCGAACATTGCATTCAACCTGATCAAGGTGTCGAGCGGCGATGGCGTGACGGTGGGGCCGATCCTGCTGGGCGCGGCGAAGTCCGTGCATATCCTCACGCCATCCTCGACGGTGCGCAGGCTCGTCAATATCACGGCGCTGGCGGTGGTCGATGCCGCTGCTTCGTCGATCCGCGAGCGCTGAGCGAACCGCAAAATCGCCGCCCATCCGGGCGGCGCACAAACAAGGAGACGAGCATGTCGATGGCGATCCGGATCCACAGCAACGGCGACCCAGAGGTGATGGTGTGGGAACCGGTCGATGTGCCTTCGCCCGCCGCTGGCGAAGTGCAGGTGCGGCACCGGGCCGTCGGCCTGAACTTCATCGACGTGTATCACCGCACTGGCCTTTATCCGCTGCCGCTGCCGGCGGGGATCGGCCTCGAAGGTGCCGGGGAAGTGATCGCGGTGGGTGCCGGCGTCGGCGATGTGCGCGTTGGCGACCGCGTCGCATACGCCGGCGGGCCGGTCGGCGCCTACGCCGAGGTGCGCAACCTGCCCGCAGATCGCGTCGTGCGGCTCCCGGACGCAGTCAGTTTCGATATCGGCGCGGCGATGATGCTGCAAGGGCTTACCGCGCAGTACCTGCTGCGCCGGACATACCGTGTTCAGCCCGGCGATACCATCCTCGTTCATGCGGCCGCAGGCGGCGTCGGCTTGATCCTGTGCCAGTGGGCCAAGGTGCTCGGCGCAACGGTGATCGGCACGGTTGGCTCTGACGCCAAGGCGGCTCTGGCGCAGGCGCATGGCTGCGATCACACGATCGTTTATACCCGCGAACGCTTTGCCGACCGGGTGCGCGAACTGACCGGTGGCGGCGGGGTCGCGGTGGTCTACGACTCGATCGGCAAAGACACCTTCAACGAGTCGCTGACCTGCCTGCAACCGCTCGGCACCATGGTCAGCTATGGCAATGCGACCGGGCCGGTAGCCCCGTTCGATGTCTCCACGCTTGCGAAACTGGGCTCTCTGTTCCTGACGCGTCCGACGCTGATGACTTACATTGCGAAACGATCCGACCTGCTGGCGATGTCGTCAGAGCTCTTCGAGGTAGTGCAGAATGGCACGGTCAAGATCGAGATTCACCAGCGCTACGCCTTGTCGGAGGCCGCGCAGGCGCATCGCGATCTTGAGGCACGTCGGACGACCGGTTCGACGATCCTGATCCCCTGACTCCGCTTGCCCATGCAGAAATTTCGCCTTGCCAGCCTCGCCCTGATCGCCCTGCTTGCCGCTGTCGCGGCCCAGGCCGCTGAGGTGCCGCCCGAAGCGCCGTTCACGCCCGCCCAGGCGGCGTACTTCAAGGCCGAGACACGCAAGGCGGACGATCGCTTCGTGAGTGACGTGGCGCGCATCACCGGCAGCACGGAAGCTGCGATCCGCAAGGCGATGCCGCCGGAGGGGCGGATCGCCAACCCGGCGGTGCGGGTCGTGACGACGCTCGAGCACCAGCGCGGCGCTGAGTTTTCCGAAGAGATCCGGGCCCGCGTCGATGCGGCCGAAGCCGAACGCCGCAAGGCCGTTGCCGCTGCGCGGGACGCCGCCCGCAAACGTTGATCAGCCCGCTGGTGCTTGCAGGGCTGCAGCGCAGTCCGGCTCGAGCAGGCGCTCGACGAACCATTGCAAGGCACGGCCGCGCTGATTCGATTGCCACGCCAGCCACAGCGGTGCGCGCGGCGTCGATGAATTCAGGCGCTTGACGACCAGCCGCCCTGCGGCCGCTTCGCGTTCGGCGAGTTGGCGCGGCAGGTGGCCGATGCCCAGGCCGGCGCGCTGCGCGGCCGCCTTCGCTGCGATATCCGGGACAGTCAGCGTGTCCTGCCCATCGAGCAAACCCGCCGTCCTTGCCACCAACTGGCGCGAGGTATCCGACACCACAACGGCGCGGTATTGCCGGGCGAGGTCGGTCGGAATCGGTTCGGGTGCGACGGCAAGCGGATGGTGGGGCGCGACGCAGAAGAGGAATTCCTGGTTGCCCCACTCGCGGGTGGCATAGGTCGCGCCCGCGGGCGGATCGCCCACCGCACCGATCACCAAGTCGGCCCGCCCGGTGGCGAGTGCATCCCAGGTGCCGCCGAGCACTTCATACATCAGCTTGAGGCGGGTGCCGCCGTAGTCGGCGTAGAACTCCGCGATGATCGGGTTGAGCGCCGCTGCGTCGAGCGTGCCGTCGATCGCGATGCGCAGTTCGGATTCCCAGCCGGTTGCAATGCGCCGTGCGCGGCATTCCAGATCGCCAGCGGCACGCAGCAGTACGCGGCCGTCGTCCAGCAAGGTACGCCCAGCCGGCGTCAGCACTGCGCGTCGGCCCACCTTGTGGAAGAGCGGGAAGCCAAGGTCCTCTTCGAGTTTGCGCACCGCATGGGTCAAGGCTGAAGGCACGCGGTGCAGCGCCTCGGCTGCGGCGGCAAAGCTGCCACGCGTCTCGATCGCATCGAGCATCATCAGCGCTTCAAGAGAGATCTTCATTGGACATGTCTTGCACGGGGCTCCCGCGAACGCGCACGGGCATCCCGGATTCTATGCGAGCCCCTCGTGCTCGGGTGCCCATCCCCGGGCCCGGTCGCTATCATGGGCGCCCGGAACCCGAACGGTCCTGGATGCGCTTACTCGCCCGCCTCGGGGTTTCCGATACGGCCTAAGGGGGCGGCGGCACTTGCGGGTGCCGAAACTGGGCCGGCATGTTGCCCCGATGGCGTGCATCATTCTTGCGCGACAGTGGTGGCGCAAAACTTCCCGAATCTAGAGGTGTCCGTTGGCAAGCAACAAACCCCTTCAAGGCGTGCGGGTGATCGAATTCGGCACGCTGATCGCCGGGCCGTTCTGCGCCCGCGTGCTGGCTGAATTTGGCGCCGAGGTGATCAAGATCGAGTCGCCGGATGGTGGCGACCCACTGCGGCAGTGGCGCAAGGTGCATGAGGGCACCTCGCTGTGGTGGTATGTCCAGGCACGCAACAAGCAGTCGGTGACGCTCAACCTGAAGCACCCGGAGGCAGTCGCGATCGCCCGCAAGCTGTGCGCGGGCGCCGACATCGTGATCGAGAACTTCCGACCCGGCGTGATGGAAAAGCTCGGCCTCGGCTGGGATGTGCTGTCGGCCGACAACCCCGGTCTTGTCATGGTGCGGCTCTCCGGCTTCGGGCAGACCGGCCCGATGGCGCAGCAGCCCGGATTCGGCGCGATCGGCGAGTCGATGGGTGGGCTGCGCTATGTCACCGGTTTCCCGGATCGCCCTCCGGTCAAGTCCGGCATTTCGATCGGCGACTCGATTGCCGGCCTGTGGGGCGCGATCGGCGCCCTGATGGCCTTGCGCCAGCGGGAGGTTAACGGCGGCGCGGGGCAGGTGGTGGATGTCGCGCTCTACGAGGCGGTGTTCTCGATGATGGAGAGCCTGGTGCCGGAATACGCGCTCGGCGGCTTCGTGCGCCAGCGCACCGGCAACATCATGCCCGGTATCACGCCGTCTAACACGCACACCACGCTGGATGGCGAGCACATCGTGATCGGCGGGAATGGCGACGCGATCTTCAAGCGCCTGATGCGTGCGATCGAGCGGCTGGATCTTGCGGAGGACCCGGATCTGGCCGGCAATGCGGGCCGTTCGGCGCGGGCCGACGAGGTGTACGGCGCAATCGACGCTTGGGTTGGCGCGCATGATGCCGCCACAGTCCTGTCGGTGCTGTCGAAGGCCGAAGTGCCGGCCACCAAGGTCTATTCGATCGCCGACATCTTCCAGGATGCCCAGTACGCTGCGCGCGGCATGCTCGAAGAGGCGACGCTGCCCGACGGCACCGCGATCCGCATACCAGGTGTGGTGCCGCGGCTCGATCGAACCCCCGGTGGCACCGACTGGCTCGGGCCGACACTCGGGCAGCACACCGACGCCGTGCTCGGCGGACTCGGTTACGACGCCGCTCAGCTTGCTGCGCTGCGGGATTCCGGCGCCATCTGACGGGGCTGCAAGGCGTCGGGCGCCTGCAAGCGCGTCAGCGGGCTTCATTCGGGGGGGGCGCTCCGGTATAATCCCGCGGTTTTTCTGCGGTTTTACTGCATTCGGGACGTGTCACCGGGGATAGAGGGTCTAATGAGCGACGAGAACAACACGGACAACGGCCGGAGAACTCTGGTCATTGCCACCGCTGCTGTCGGAGGCGGCGCGGCGGTCGGGGCGGCGGTGCCGTTTCTGGCCAGCCTGACGCCATCGGAGCGGGCGAAGGCGGCGGGGGCGCCGGTCGAGGCTGACATCAGCAAGCTTCAGCCAGGCGAAATGATGACGGTTGAATGGCGCGGCAAGCCGGTCTGGATTCTGCGCCGCACCAAGGAACAGCTGGCATCGCTGGCTGCGGTGAAGGCCGAGGTGGCGGATCCGGATTCCGTCCGTTCCGAACAGCCCGAGTACTGCAAGAACACGCACCGCTCGCTCAAGGAAGAGTATCTGGTCACCATCGGCATCTGCACCCACCTCGGGTGTTCGCCGAGTTCCAAGTTCCAGCCCGGTGCCGAGAGTGGCATGGGCCCGGAATGGAAGGGCGGCTTCCTGTGCCCGTGCCATGGCTCGACCTTCGACCTCGCAGGCCGCGTGTTCAAGAACAAGCCGGCGCCGGACAACCTGCCGATTCCGCCGCACAAGTATCTCGCCGACACCAAGCTGCTGATCGGCGACGACAGCAAGGGGGCCTAAGCCATGACGAGCAAGTCACAGGCATTGCTGAACTGGATTGACGAGCGCTTTCCGCTGACGTCGACCTACAAGGCCCATCTGGCCGAGTACTACGCACCGAAGAACTTCAACTTCTGGTATTTCTTCGGCTCGCTGGCGCTGCTGGTGCTGGTGATCCAGATCGTGACCGGCATTTTCCTGGTCATGCACTACAAGCCGGATGCCTCGCTGAATGCGGCCGGCGTGCCGGTGGCCTTCGCCAGCGTCGAGTACATCATGCGCGACGTGCCGGGCGGCTGGATCATCCGCTACATGCACTCGACCGGCGCCTCGGCGTTCTTCATCGTCGTGTACATGCACATGTTCCGCGGGCTGCTCTACGGTTCCTACCGCAAGCCGCGCGAACTGGTGTGGATTTTCGGCGCGCTGATCTTCCTGTGCCTGATGGCCGAAGCCTTCATGGGCTACCTGCTGCCGTGGGGCCAGATGTCGTTCTGGGGTGCGCAGGTGATCGTGAACCTGTTTTCCGCGATTCCGCTGATCGGGCCGGATCTGTCGATCTGGATCCGTGGTGACTTCGTGGTGAGCGACGCGACGCTGAACCGCTTCTTCTCCTTCCACGTCATCGCGGTGCCGCTGGTACTGCTGGGTCTGGTGGCTGCCCACCTCGTTGCGCTGCACGAAGTCGGCTCGAACAACCCGGACGGCGTCGAGATCAAGAAGAAGAAGGACGCCAACGGCATTCCGCTCGACGGCATCCCGTTCCACCCGTACTACACGGTGAAGGACATCTTCGGCGTCGCGGTCTTCCTGATCGTGTTCTCCGCGATCATCTTCTTCGCGCCGGAAGGCGGCGGTTACTTCCTGGAGTTCAACAACTTCATTCCCGCCGATCCGCTGAAGACGCCGCCGCACATCGCGCCCGTCTGGTACTTCACGCCGTTCTACTCGATCCTGCGTGCGGTGACCTCCGACTTCCTGATCGTGCTGCAAGCGGGTGTTGCTGCGATCTGGGTCTGGGCGCTGCTACGCGCACCGGCGATCGGCAAGGCGATTGCGACCGCCGTCGCCGTGATCGTGATCCCGGGCATGTTCTTCATCGACGCCAAGTTCTGGGGCGTCGTGATGATGGGTGCCGGTGTCGTGGTGCTGGCCTTCCTGCCCTGGCTCGACCAGAGCCCGGTCAAGTCGATCCGCTACAAGGGTGCGCTGACCAAGGTCGCGATCGCCATCTTTGTCGTGGCCTTCGTGATCCTGGGTTACCTGGGCGTGTTGCCGCCGACCCCGGGCCGTAACCTGACGGCCCAGATCTGCACGGTGCTCTACTTCCTGTTCTTCGCGCTGATGCCGATCTACTCGAAGCTGGACAAGACCAAACCGGAACCGGAAAGGGTGACCTGGAAATGAGCCGCACGATGAAATTCCTGCGCACGCTGGCGGTTGCCGCCTTTGCCGCGCCGCTGGTGGCCTTGGCCAGCGGTCCGGAACTGCATCTGGACAAAGCGCCGGTCAGTTTCGAGAACAAGTCGCTGCAGAACGGCGCCAAGCTGTTCGTCAACTACTGCCTCAGCTGCCACGGCGCCAGCTACCTGCGCTACAACCGTTTGCGTGACATCGGCCTGACCGAAGACCAGATCCGCGACAACCTGATGTTCACCGCCGAAAAGGTTGGTGAGCCGATGAAGGTCGCGATCCAGCGTGACGAAGCCAAGCAGTGGTTTGGCGTCGCTCCGCCCGATCTGACAGTGATCGCGCGCGCCCGCGCCTCCGAGTTCGGCAGCGGCGCAGACTGGCTGTACACCTACCTGCGCAGTTTCTACCGTGACGACAAGCGCCCGACCGGCTGGAACAACACCGTCTTCGAAAACGTCGGCATGCCGCACGTGCTGTGGGAGTTGCAAGGCCAGCAGGTCGCGCACTTCGCCGAGCAGGACGATGGTCATGGCAACAAGACCAAGCACTTCGAGGGCTTCGAGGTCGTCAAGCCGGGTTCGCTGAACAAGGAGCAGTACGACCAGAACGTGGCGGACCTGGTGTCCTTCATCGTCTGGATGGGTGAGCCTGCGCAGCAGACGCGCAAGCAGATCGGGCTGGTTGTGATCGGCGTGCTGCTGTTGCTGGCGGCGCTGACTTATCTGCTCAAGAAAGCCTACTGGAAAGACGTTCACTAAGCCGTGTACCTGCGGGTGACGCGAGTCACCTGCGGCGAGGCTTGCAAGACGCGCCGCCCGTGCGGCGCGTCGTCCATTTCTGATTTAACTTACTTCGCGGGGATTGCCTACGATGATGAACCTGTACTCCGGTACGACGGACCCCTTCAGCCACCGCTGCCGGATCGTGCTCTACGAAAAGGGCATGGACTTCCAGGTTATCGACGTCGACCTCTTCAACAAGCCCGAGGACATTGCGGTCATCAATCCGTACAACCGCGTGCCTGTGCTGGTCGACCGGGATCTGGTTCTCTATGAACCGAACATCATCAACGAATACATCGACGAGCGTTTTCCGCATCCGCAACTGATGCCGGCCGACCCGATCATGCGTGCCAAGGCTCGCCAGCTTTTGCATTCGCTGGAGCAGGAGCTGTTCTCGCACATCGAGGCGCTGGAAAAGAACGCCAAGGGCGTCGAAAAGAACCGTGCCCATGTTCGCGACCAGTTGGTGCAACTGGCGCCGATGTTCGTGAAGCAAAAGTTCATGCTGGGCGAAGAGTTCTCGATGCTCGACGTCGCGATTGCACCGCTGCTGTGGCGCCTGGAGCACTACGGTATCGATCTGCCGAAGACGGCCGCACCGCTCGCCAAGTATGCCGAACGCGTGTTCTCGCGTCAGGGTTTCATCGACGCGCTGACGCCCTCTGAACGGGCGATGCGTCGCTAAGCCTCGCGCCGGCATGGTTCGGCTCGTCTGACCGATGCAGCGCCTGTCCTTCAGATGGGCGCCGTTTCGTGGCGGCGAGCCGCCCGCGCTGATGCCGATGGTGACCTTTCCCAGAGTGTGACGAGCAGCTGAGATGAGCGAGATCCCTTCAACAAAACCCTACCTGATTCGTGCGTTGTATGAATGGTGTGTGGATTCGGGCTTCACGCCGCATGTTGCCGTGATGGTGGATGACACTGTCAGGGTGCCGCGCGCCTTCGTGCGTGACGGACAGATCGTGCTCAACATCGCGCCAGACGCTACCAACCAGTTCAACCTCGACAATGAGGCGCTGAGCTGCCAGGCACGCTTTGGTGGTGTCGCGCAGATGCTGTATGTGCCAATCGCCAACATCGCCGCGATCTATGCCCGTGAGAACGGGCAGGGGATGGCATTCGAGGTCGAGGCACGTTCGGCGACGGAGGCTGACGCCGACGCGGTGGCCGAAGCTGCGCCCGACGAAGCGGGGCAGGGCGAAGCGAAAAGCCCCGAGCCGCCGCCCACCGATGGTGGCAAGCCGCGCCTGCGGATCATCAAGTAAGCAATCAAACGGCCCGTTCAGGGCCGTTTTCTTACTCAAACCTTGAAGCGTGAAGCCTGCTGGTCCAGGCGTTGTGCCAACTCGGCGAGCACCCCCGCGCTGCCTCCGATCTGGCGAGCGCCCGCGGAGTTGTCTTCGCACATGTTTGCGATCCGCTCCACTTGCTGCGCGATCGACTGACTCGCGCTGGCCTGTTCGGCCAAGGCTTCTGCGATGCGCGACGCGGCGCTGTTTGCTTGCTGTGCCGCTTCGGTGATCGACCCGATCGCCTTGTCTGCATCGCTGGTGCGCACCTGCTGCGCCTTCACCTCTTCGACGATTTCTCCGACGTTTGTGACAGCGCGCTGGCTGCTCGCCTGAATCTTGGCGACCAGGTCGGCGATTTCGCCGGTGGAGTGCGCTGTCTTTTCGGCGAGCTTGCGGACTTCATCTGCGACGACTGCGAATCCACGGCCTTGTTCGCCTGCACGCGCCGCCTCGATTGCTGCGTTCAGCGCAAGCAGATTGGTCTGATCCGCAATTTCCTTCACCGTGTTCACAATCCCGTTGATCGCAAGCGACTGGGCGCCCAGTTCATGCAGCAGGCCTGCGGTATCCGACACCCGATCGGCGATCGCGCCCATTTCGCGTGCAGTGCTACCGATCGACTCGCGCCCGGTGGCGCACAGGGCGAGTGACTGTTGCGCGAGCCGCCGTGCTTCGTCCGACGAATCCGTTACCTGGCCGACGGCCACCGTCAGCTGCTCGACCGCAGCGGCGACCGCCGACGTGGCGTCGCTCTGAACGTTTGCGCTCGTCCCGAGATTGGTGAGCGCATCCGATACCGCGCGTGTCTCGGACCGTACCCGGTTCGCCTCCGCAGCCAGGCTGGAGATGGTTTCCTGAAAGCGGGTGAGCATCGAATCCAGCGCTTGCCCGCAGTGGGCGATTTCATCCCGCCCGTGCAGCGAGGCGCGGGTGCGAAGGTCCCACTCGCCGGCGACTTGCGTCATTACCGAGTCGAGCCGCAAGACAGGGCGAATGATCGCGCCTGACAGGAGCACGCTGCCGCCAAGCATGGCCAACAAGGCAACCAGTGCACCTGCCACCATCCAGCGCGTCGCCGCGGCGATGCCTTGCGCGGCCCCCGCCATGGCGGACTCGCTATGTGAGGCGATTGCCTTGTCCACCGCAGCGGAAAGATCCTTGATCGCGGCCGAAACCGGGCGGTCCATACCCTTCACCGCAGCGTCCACCTTCTTGCCGGTTTCCGGGTCCGCCGCATCAAAGCCCTTCAAGGCGTCACGATACTTTCCGCCCAGCGTTGCATGTTCCGTCAGCACCTTCTGGGCCAGTGCCGGGTCCATGCCGAACTCGCCCAGGGCTTTGGCGGCGCTCTTGAGCTTGGCGGCGACCTTCTCCTCTTCTTCGCCGAATTGCTTGAAATACTTGTCGTACTGCTCCTGCTTGTTGCCCCGGATCAGGATGTTCTTCCATTCCTGAACCTGCGTCTTGAACGCCAGATTGGCGCCATCCACATCCTGCAGCAAACGGGTGGCCTTCTGCATTGTGGCAAGGCTGTCGTGCAACTGGCTGCCCAGTGACCGGATCTGCCACAGGCTGTAGCTACCCAGCAAAACAAGGCAGGCGGCGCCGATGGCCGCGAGCAGGAGGAGCTTGTTTCGAAGCGACATGGCGGTCTCCCATTGAGCGACTTCGAGATCGCCCCCGGACAAGGGCGACGACGGAAAAAATGTTAACGGCAGGGTGACGAACAAACCTTAGGATTCTGTGCCGCCAAAAGCGTAGATCAGGCGCTTGCCTCGGCCAAGAGGGGCCTCCAGCCGCGAAACTGCGCAAGCGTCGACTTAGCGCGCCGGCGGTATCCAGTTGCGCCGGCGGTAGTCGTCCACGATGGCGGTAATCGTTCCGTCGCGCCACATCTCTGCCAGTTTTGCATCGATCAGTTTGCGCACGCCTCCCAGCGCGGGCCTGCGCGCGAACGCGAGGAAGAAGGGCTGAGTGAAGGCAGCCGGCTCCAGCGCCACGACCTTGCCTTGCAAGCCCTCGGAGGCAATGATCTGCAAACCCGTCAGCTTGGGCACGGCCGCAAGCTCCACGCGGTTGGCGTCGACCATGCGGATGGCTGACGAAAACGAATTCGTTTCTTCGCACTTGATCCGGCCATCGCGCACGGCCTGGTCGAACTCCGGCGCGAAGAGCGCAGCACGCAATTTCACGAAACTGCGCCCCTGCAGCTCGGCGAGCTTTCCGGTCCACGCGATCGGTGCCTGCGCCGAACGGAAGAAGCTCATCTCTGACCGGAACACCGGTTCGTCCGGGAAATCGAATAACGCCTCGCGTTCGGCCGAACGAATCGTCGGGATCAAGGCGTCGCCTTCGCCCTCTTTCACGAAGGCAAAGCCTCGCGCCCAGGGCACGACCTCGATCTCCACATTCAGATTCGCGCGCTTGAAAGCCGTCTTGACCACATCGACGATGATGCCGGTGCTGCCGTAGGGCGTGTTCATGATCAGCGGCGGGATCTCGACGCCATAAACCTTGGTCGTCGGGCTATCGGCGGCCGCGAGCGCCATGGAACACCAGATGCAGGCGACTGCAGCGATTGCGCGGCGCAGCAGCAACAAGAACATGTTCATCCTCCCGCACCGAATCGGAAAAAAGGCCCGCGCAAGCGCGCAGCAGGATCAAACAATAGATCGATTGCGTCCTCGATGGCTATACCCGCGGCACGGTTTTCGCAGTCAGGAAACGACAAAGCCCGCCTAGGGCGGGCTTGCGGGCAATCCGGTGGTGCCTCCGACAGGAATCGAACCTGTATCTGCCGCTTAGGAGGCGGCCGTTCTATCCATTGAACTACGGTGGCACCGAGGGCGCGGATTGTACCATTGCCAGACTTGGGTCCGGGATGCGGTGAGGCGTGCGTTCGCGCGCAGCGACCCGGCAGAAACGGAATCAGATGGCGCACCAGATCCTTGAAGTCGCCAACGGAAAGCCCATCAAGTTATGGGCCGAAGGCGTGCCGGTGGAAGACGATGCGCGCCGGCAGCTGATGAATACCGCGACGATGCCCTTCATCTTCCGTCACCTTGCGGTGATGCCGGATGTGCATCTTGGCAAGGGTTCGACGATAGGCAGCGTCATTCCTACCCGCGGCGCGATCATCCCGGCGGCGGTCGGGGTGGATATCGGCTGCGGCATGATGGCGGTGCGCACCTCTCTCACCGCCGCCGATCTGCCGACGAACCTGCACGGCCTGCGCAGCGCGATCGAGCGTGCCGTGCCGCACGGGCGGGCACCCGGCCGCCGCGATCCGGGCGCATGGGCGTCGCCGCCGAAGGTCGTCGACGCAATGTGGGCCGAGCTTGATGCCGGCTTCCGGCGCATCACGGCCAAGTACCCGCGGCTCGAACGTACCAACAACCACAAGCACCTTGGCACGCTGGGCACGGGCAATCACTTCATCGAGGTCTGTCTGGATGAAGTCGATCAGGTCTGGTTCATGCTGCACTCCGGCTCGCGCGGCGTCGGCAACGCCATCGGCAACCTCTTCATCGAACTCGCGCAGGCCGACATGCGGCAGCACATCGCCAACCTGCCCGATCGCGATCTCGCATACTTCGAGGAAGGCAGCAAGCACTTCAACGACTACGTCGAGGCGGTGGGCTGGGCACAGGACTTCGCACGCCGCAACCGGGTGCTGATGATGCAGGCCGTCATCGGCGCGGCGCGCAGCGTGATTGGCAAACCCTTCAGCGCCGAACTCGAAGCGGTGAATTGCCACCACAACTATGTGCAGCGGGAAACGCACTTCGGCGCCGAGGTGTGGATCACACGCAAGGGCGCGGTATCGGCACAGCGGGGGCAACTGGGCATCATCCCCGGCTCGATGGGGGCCAGGAGCTTCATCGTGCGAGGCCTCGGCAACGCAGAGGCGTTCTGTTCCTGCAGTCACGGCGCCGGCCGCACGATGAGCCGCAACGAAGCGAAACGGCGTTTCACCGTGGCCGACCAGGTGCGTGCCACGCTGGGTGTGGAATGCCGCAAGGACGCCGAGGTGATCGACGAGATCCCGATGGCCTACAAGGACATCGATGCAGTGATGAACGCCCAGCGCGAGCTGGTGGAAGTCGTGCACACGCTGCGCCAGGTGGTGTGCGTGAAAGGCTGAGATCCGGAGTCTGCTGCTCCGGATCCCGGTGCTGGCGGAAAGCCTATGCGCGGAAGCGATCGGCCGATTCGTGCATCGCCCGCGAGAGCGCGCTGAGGCCGTGGGAGGCTTCGCGGGTCTGGCGCATGGCCTCGGTGTTTTCCTCGCTCATCGCCGCGATGACCTCGACCTGCTTGGCGATGAGTTCGCTCGCCGAACTCTGTTCCTTCAGCGCATTGCGGATATCGCGCGAGACACCCAGCACCTGACGCGAGCCACCCTGGATGCTCTCCATCGCCGAGCCCGCCGCCAGCGTCACTTCGGCGGTCTCGCTGACCTGTTGAACCAGGGCGTGCATGTCGTCGATGGCCTTGCGGCTGTCTGACTGGATTGCCGCGATCAGGCCGCTGATCTGGCCGGTTGCGCCGGTGGTGCGCTCGGCAAGTTTGCGCACTTCGTCGGCCACCACCGCGAAGCCGCGCCCCTGTTCCCCGGCGCGCGCCGCCTCGATCGCGGCATTGAGCGCGAGCAGGTTGGTCTGGTCTGCGATCTCCTTGATGACGCTGGCGATGCTGCCGATTTCGTCGGTGCGCTGGCCCAGCGATGTCATCGACTGCGAGGTGCCGCGCACGGTATTGGCCATCGCATCCATCCGCTGCGCGGTCTCACCGATGACGCGGGCGCCGTTCTCGGCGTGGCTCAGCGACGACTGCGCGGTGTCCTCTGCGGCGGTGGCCGCGTCTGACACATGGGATGCGGTGACCGCAAGTTCCTCGACCGATGCGGCCATGCTGTTGGTGGCGTCGTTCTGGCTGTCGACTGAGCTTGCGAGCGTGTCGACCGAGTGGGTCAGCGTGCCGGCGGTGTGCAGCACTTCCTCGGCGCTTTGCTTCATGCCCCCGACGACCTTCTGGAACTCGTCGAGCAAGGCATTCACCGCGCTGGCAACCTGGCCCATCTCGTCGCGACCGTGCAACGGGATGCGCCGGGTCAGGTCGAGGTCGGTGCGCGCCTGCTCGGTGGTGCGCTGCACGACGGCAATCTGGTGCACGATCCGGCGCGATGCGGTCAGCGCCAGCGCAAACGCGATCACCGCCGCGATCACGGTAACCACCACCAGGAAATTACGCGACTGCAGGTAGTTAGCGTGGCCCTCGGCAATCTGGGATTCGAGATGCGCGCGCTCACCCTTTTCCATCCGGGCGACGAGGTCTGACATGGCTTTCGCGGCCGGGCGGTCCTTGCCCTTGAGCTGGGCATCGAGCTTCAGTCCGGCGCCGGGGTCACCCTTGTCAAAGCCGGAAAGCGCACTCTGGTAGAGCTCGCCCAGGGCCGCATGCTCCTTGATGACGGCATCGAGCATCTGGAGCACCTCGGCATTGCTGGGGTCGTTCTCGGCCTTGATCTCATCGCGCGTCTTGCCGAGCCCTTGCTGCACACCGGCTTGGCGGGCGTTGAAGGCCTTCAGGTGCTTCTCATATTCCTCGGCGTTGTTGCCGCGAATCAGGATGTTCTTCCATTCCTGAACCTGGGTCTTGAAGTCCACCGCGGCGGTTTCGACCGCCACCAGCTGGCGCATGCCCTGGCTGACATCCAGCAGCGCAGCCTCCTGCCGCGCTTCGACGCCCGACAGCGTCACGATTCCGAAAACGGCGGCGACCAGGATGCCGACCACGGCGACCGCGCCGAGCAGCCAGACCTGTGCCTTGATGGTGATATCCCGCATGGTGCTCCTCCCCTGGATCACGCACGGTTAACGGCGGCAGGGGACGTTACTTTAGGGGGGGGCGTTGCCGCGGCGCGGCTTACGGGGCTAAGGTTTCGGGCGACAGCTTGAGCATGCTGGGTTACGCTGCCGGCGAAGTGTGT
The DNA here is from genome assembly GCF_014197015.1 of Niveibacterium umoris. NCBI lineage: Bacteria > Pseudomonadati > Pseudomonadota > Betaproteobacteria > Rhodocyclales > Rhodocyclaceae > Niveibacterium > Niveibacterium umoris. The sequence continues at coordinate 2,196,911 of NZ_JACIET010000001.1, read as the reverse complement.
GCGCTTCGACGCGGGGCGACATCGCGCCGCAAGGCCGCTTTGCACCGCCGAAACCTGTGACCTCACCCGGGCTGTCCTGTCATGCGTCGTTTGCCTGCCACCGTCGTCACCCTTGGCTTTGTCAGCTTCTTCAACGACCTCGCGTCAGAGATGGTGACGCCGCTGGTGCCATTGGTGCTGGCCGGGGCACTCGGCGCCGGCCCGGTGGCGCTGGGCGTGATCGAGGGCGTGGCGGAGGCGGTCTCCGCCTGGCTCAAAGTATGGGCGGGGGCGCGGTCGGATGGCGGCGCCCGCAAACCGTGGGTGCTGGCGGGGTACGCGCTGTCCAACCTTGTGCGGCCGCTGTTCGGCGTGGCGGGGAGCTGGCTGCAACTGGCGTCGCTGCGGGCGGTGGACCGCGTTGGCAAGGGTTTGCGCAGCGCGCCGCGCGATGCGCTGGTCGCCGACGCCACGCCGCAAGCGCTGCGCGGCACCGCCTACGGCTTCCACCGTGCCATGGACAACGCCGGCGCCTTTCTCGGCGCCCTCGTCGCGGCTGCGGCGGTGGCCTGGGGTGGCCTCGCGCTGCCGCAGGTGATGCTGTGGTCGGCAGTGCCGGGGGCGATCGGTGTGCTGCTGGTGTGGCGGGTGCTGCGCGATGCACCGCGCGCGGCCGAGGCGGCGAAGCGCCCACCCTTGCGTTGGGCGTTGCTGCCGCGCGCGCTGCGCGGCTACCTGGTGCTGGTGGCGGCGTTCGGGCTGGCGCGCGCGTCGGAAACCTTTGTCGTCTGGCGGGGTCATGAACTGGGGTGCAGTGCGGCGTCCCTGCTGGTGCTCTGGGCTTTGATGAGCCTCGCCAAAAGCGGGGCTGCGATGCTCGGCGGGCGTCTGGCGGACCATATCGGCGCCCGGGCGATGCTGCGGGTGGGCTGGGCGGCGCTGGCGCTGGGCTACTTGCTGCTCGGTGGGGTAACCACTGCGGGGCAACTCTGGGCGGCTGCACTCGCGTACGGCGTGCTTGCCGGTCTGTCTGAAGGCGTCGAGCGCGCGCTGGTCGGCGCCTTGGTGCCGGCGGCGCTGCGCGGCTCGGCGTTCGGGTGGTACTACCTGTTGTCGGGCGCGGTGGCGATCCCGGCCGGTGCTGCGTTTGGTGCGGTCTGGCAGGCGGCCGGTGCGGCGACTGCTTTCTGTCTGGTGGCTGCGCTGGCCGGCATGTGCACCCTGGCGACCCGATATTGGCTCAAGGAGACGAATTGATGCGGAACTTGCGTGGATGGCTGCGGATGTTGGCGTGTGTGTTCGCCTGCGCTGGGGCGATGCTGCCGGCGTGGGCCGAGGCGCCAGTGGTCGGGAAGCCGGCGCCGGACTTCAGGCTGCCGGATCAGGACGGCAAGCTCCACTCGCTCGCCGATTTCCGCGGAAGCTGGGTGGTGCTGTACTTCTATCCGAAGAACGACACGCCGGGCTGCACCACCGAGGCATGCAGCTTCCGTGATGGCTATGCGCAGATCCGCGCGCTGGGCGCGGAGGTGGTCGGCGTCAGCGTCGATGACACGGCCTCGCATCTTGCATTCTCGAAGAAGCACAAGCTGCCGTTCACCTTGCTGGCGGATGCCGACGGCGCGGTGGCCGATCGCTATGGCGCACTGACCAATCTGGCGCTGATCAAGTTCGCCAAGCGTCAGACGTTTCTGATCGACCCGCAGGGCGTGCTGCGGCAAAGCTGGCTCAAGGTCGATCCGGATACACACGCCGCCGAGGTGGTGGCAGCGCTGCGCACGCTGAATCCCCGCTGAGCGATGCGGCGGTCGGCGGCGCCAGCGCAGACGCGGCCGACCACGGGCGCGACTACTTCTTGGCGTGCGTTGCCATGATCTGGATCTCGGTGGAGTCGCCGCTGCGCTGTGCCTGCACGGTGAAGCCGCCGTATTCCTTGCCGTTGTCCGGCGCCACCATCCACATGTGCTCGGTCGGGCCTGAGGATTCGACCAGCTGTTTGCCCGCCGCCGCCTTCTTGATCTGCGGGTCGTAGAAGGCCACCACCTTGTCGAGCGCATCCTTGGTGACCAGATTCAGGGTCATCGCGACGCCTTGATCGTTCGTCATCCGGTTGGCTGCGCCTTCGGCCGGTTTCGTGCCTGGGTAGAAGGGCAGGCCGAGGTCCGCTTCGGTGATCTGTGCGGTATTGAGTTCCAGGGTCTGCTGCTTGCCGTCCTTGTCGGTGACGGTCGTCTTGACGCCGCCTGTCGAGAGGTCGACATGGGCATCCTTCGCGCCCTGCTGCTTCATCGCCGATTCGATCGCCGCCTCGGCAACTTTCTCGGAAGCCTTTTCCTGCACCTTGCCGCAGGCAACCGTGGCAAGGAGAAGGGTAAGGGCGAGCGGGGTCAGGTTCAGGCGTTTCATGGGGGCTCCGGTTCAGGTGAAAGCGGCATTATCCGTACGGCATTTTGCACTGCCGCGGCATTCCGGCACGGGCAGAGCGGCGGCGGTGCGCTCCGATTGCCCGGGGAGCGTCATGCAAACGGCTGTAAGGTCGATGTGCTACCTTGAATCATCAGGCGGCACCGGGACGCAGGTTCTGTGTCGCCGTTCCGCATGAAAGCACCGCGAAAGGACCTGCGGCATGAAGTCCTCGGCAGCCTCGCTTCATTTTCCTCCCCGCTATCTCGACGACAACCCGGCCAGTACGCGCGCCGATCGTGGCGCCGACAGAAGGCGGCTGGCCTTGTTCTGCATCACTTTTCTGAGTGTGGCGGTGATCGGGCTGGTCGTCGATTTCACACGGCCGGCGCAGTATCGCGCCGAAACCCGGCTCGAGATCGAGCCCGGCAGCGAGGTCGCGCTGGCGGCGACGCCAAACGGTTCAGTGGCCGAGGGCGTGAGCGGGCCCCATTCGGCGTTTGTCGCCCAGGTGCAGCGGCTGACCAGCCGGCCCTTGATCGAAGCGGCGCGCACCCGTCTGCTTGCAACCGGCATGCGGCTCGAAGGCCTGCGTGAAGCCTCGGTCGAATCGCTGCAGGAAGGCCTCGGCGTCGAGGCAGTGCCCGAGAGCAAGGTGGCGCAGGTGTGGTCGGTGGGGCGCGATCCCGAGACCGCCGCCTTGCTGCTCAACGCCCTGGTCACGGTGTATCGCGAGCGCATCGCGAGCGAATTCGGCGCGGCCTCGGCGGAGACCCTGGCGCGGGCACGGGACGAAGCCGAGCGCCTGCAGGCGGCCGTTGCCGCCAAGCGCAGTGAACTCGAGGCATTCCAGTTGAGCCACGGCATCGTCTCGGGTGAGCGCGACGACAACGCCCAACTCAACCACCTGCGCGATTCGGCCAAGGCCATGGTGGATGCGAACACGCGCCTGGTCGCGGCCGAAGCGCGGCTCAACGCCTTGCGTGCCAGCGCCGCGTCGGGGCAGTCGACGACGCGCTCGCGCGACAACCCGACGATCGCCGGCATGGAGCAGCGGCTGTCGCAGGCGCGCGAAAACCTGCGCGACATGGAACGCAATTACACCCAGGACTATCTGGCGATCGATCCCAATGCCAAGGCGCTGCGGGCGCGCATCGCCGAACTTGAACGCCAGCTCAACGCGGAGCGCAGCACCAGCGCCAATTCATCGATCGCCGAAGCGCAGGCCGAGGTGGCGGATGCCCGTGCGACGGTGCAGGCGCTGCAGCGGCAGGCGGCCGCCGAACGGGGCTCGCTGCAGGGCTTCTCGCTCAAGCTCGCGCAGTTCAAGGCGCTGCAGCAGTCGCTGACGCAACTTGAAGCCATGCAGCATGCGGCGCTTGAACGCGCGGTGAAGCTCGAAGCCAGCGAACGGGCGCGCATGCCGTCGGTGAAGGTGATCGAAGAGGCTGCGATTCCACATGAAGTGTGGCGGCCGCGCTATTGGCGCGATGCCGGTTTCGTGCTGCTGGCGGCGCTGTTGATAGCGCTCTTTGCGGTGTGGCTGCTGGGCTTCATCTTCAAGCGCGAGCGCCCGCAAGCGATCGTCGTGACGCCGGCCTGGCCGGTCGGCGGCCTGCCGATGCCGGCCCCGATGGCACAAATCGCCGCGGAAGGGGATCAGCGCCTGCTCGCGGCCAGCCCGGTCTTGCCGCGGGAGCTTGCCCCGGACGAACTGGCGCGGCTGATCGAGACAAGCAGCAACGGCGTCCGCATTGCGGTGCTGGCGCTGCTTGCCGGCCTCAAGCCACAGGAACTCCTGGCGCTGCGCTGGCGCGATGTCGACGTCGCCGAAGGCCTGCTGACCGCGCAGGGTGAAGAGGCGCGCGCCGTGCCGCTGTCGCCGCGCCTTGCAGCGGAATTGTCCGCGGCGACACCGTCGCCGGATGGTGATCGCAGCGCACCGGTGTTGCAGTCAGCAGACGGTGCGCCACTGGGAGGCGCCGCGTTGCAGACGCAGCTGTTGTGCGCGGCGCACGACGCCGGGCTCGATGATGCCGCGTCGATCACCCCCGATGCGGTGCGCCACACTTACCTCGCCTTCCTGTTGCGGCAGGGCGTGCGGCTGGCAGACCTGTTCGCACGAGTCGGCAGCCTGTCGCCCGAAAGTGTGCCGGCTTACACCGCCCTCGCACCGGGCGGGCATCGCATCAATGAAGACGAAGTTCGCTGGACGCATCCGGCGGGCGCGGGCAACGCAGCAAGCGCACCGGCCGTTTGAGCGGCGGTGTGCCGCGCACGGAGTCAGCGCGCACGCAGTCAGCGTGCATCTTCCGGCGGGCATTCATCCGCCCATGACGCGACGCTTGCATCGCGCGGCAGTTCGCCGACGGTGACCACACGCATGCAGGCGCCATCGCGAAGGTAGTTGAAGATGCAGAAATTCGCGCCGGTGCCCGAGCAGACTTCCACTTCACGGTAGCCCGCGCGGTAGAACGTCTTGGCCGAGCCGCTGCGGTTTTCCGCTTGGCCGTCAGCGAGCGACAGGCGTGTGGCGCGCGGCTGCCAGCCCTGCGCGAGCAAATGCGCACGGGCTGCCGCGAGTGCCTGGCCCTTGTGGAGCAGGGCCGTGTCGGCCGCCGATACCGCCGTCGTCAGCAAGGCCAGCGCGAGGAACAGATGCCGCACTGGTGCTCGACGCCGCTCAGTCTTCTGCCAGCAAGTCGAGCTTCTGCGCCAGCCAGCGGGTGGTCGTCGCCTGCAGCAGGATGGTCGTCAGGATCGCGAGGAAGGTCACCGACGCGATCAGGCGCGCTTGCGGCGCGCCCATGCCCATCAGCAGGCCGGCGAGCGCGCCGGGGATCACGCCGGTTTCGCGCGTCCAGCTCATAAAGAGCATTTCCTTGAAGCTCCAGCGCGTGCGGCGGTCGGGCAAGGCGCAGAGGAAGACCGTGACCGGCCGCGCGATGAACATGAAGACTGCGACCACGCCCAGCCCCGCGACCAGGTGCTGCCCCATCAGCGCGAAATCGACCTGGGTGCCGAGCAGGATGAAGATGAACATCCGCATCAGCAACGCCGTGGTGCCGACGAAGTCGTTGAGCTTTTCCTGCTCGTCCGGCGCCATCTCGAAGCCGATCGCGTCCTTGTTGCCGATCATGATGCCGAACACGAACACCGCCATGAAACCGCTTGCGCCCATGTCGTCGGCGGTGAGGAAGGCGCCGATCACGGCCATCAGCGACACCACCGGCGCGTATTCCTGCAGGAAGCCGAACTTCTCGTGGGAGATGAACATCGCCGCGAGGTAGCCCAGCACAAGGCCGGCAATCAGACCGATCGAGGCCTGTTTGAGCAGATCGGTCAGCACGGAAGCTGTGGTGACTTCGCCCTGTCCCATCGCAATCGCCAGCACCGCAAAGGTGAGGATCGCGCCGGTGGCGTCGTTGAAGGCCGACTCCGACATCACCGTCTGTGCCACGCGATCCTTGATCTTCACCTGACGGAACACCGGCACCAGCGTGGCCGGGTCGGTGGACGCGATCGCCGAGGCCAGCAGCAGCGCGACGATGAAGGGCACGCCGAGCAGGTAATACGCCGCCACGCTGGTGATCGCGGCGGTGATCAGCACGCCGACGGTGGCAAGGATCAGGATCGTGATCCAGCACTCCTTGAGCACCTTCAGACGCAGCGAGGCGCCGCCATCGAAAAGGATGTAGCAGGAGCCAAAGATCAGCACCAGCTGGTTGAGCGTCGAATCCGACTTGATCTGGATAAGGCCGGCCACGTCGGGGCCGAGCAGGGTGCCGACGATCAGGAAGACAACCACGTCCGGCGTTTTCAGGCGTTGGGCAAAGACGGCGCAGGCGCTGCCTACCGCAAGAATGATCCCGAACTCCATCAGGACATGTTTGGCGATTTCGACCGATGCGGGTGTCACGGAATGCCTCTCGTTGAATTCGGCGGGCGCTGCGGGGTATCTGCGAATTATAGGCGGCGCTTGGATTGGCGACGCAGACAGGTGACATCGCATTTGCAGGTGAGGGGCGTCTGTTCTGGATGGGACGACGCGGCAGGGCGCGGGGCGCCTCAGGGGCGACCGCTCACAAAGGATTTGATCAAATTTGCAAGAGCGAGAGTTCTTGTGTAGATTTGATCAAATCTGAGTCCGTCATAAGCAAGTGCGCTGGCAATTTGGTTCTAAGGGGCTGGGTTGCTGAGCGAAGGGCGGGTTGTGTGTGATCACAAAAGGTGAAACATGAACGAGTCGCTGCATCAGTTCCTGCGTGAAAACCAGATTCACGAGGTCGAATGCGTGATCGCCGACATGACCGGCGTGGCACGCGGCAAGATCCTGCCCAAGGCGCTGTTCATGGCCGAAGACAGCATGAAGATGTCCAAGGCGGTGCTGACGATCACCGTGAATGGCGAGTTCGCCGACTTCGAGCGCTTCGTCGGCCCGAGCGACCCGGACATGGTCTGCGTGCCGGACCCCAACACGATCCGCTGGGCGCCGTGGGCGATCGAGCCGGTGGCGGTGGTGATCCACGATTGCCAGGATTTCGACGGCCGCCCGGTGGGCCTGTCGCCGCGTGCGGTGCTGCGCAAGGTGCTCAAGCTCTACGAGAGCCGCGGCTGGCGGCCGGTGGTGGCGCCCGAGATGGAGTTCTACCTGATCGCGCAGAACTCCAACCCGCACGAACCCCTGCGGCCGCCGCCCGGGCGCAACGGGCGTACCGAGGTGGGCCGGCAGTCCTTCTCGATCGATGCGGTGAACGACTTCGACCCGTTCTTCCAGGAGCTCTCAGCCTTTTCGGAGTCGATGAATCTGGGCGTCGAGACCCTGATCCATGAGGTCGGTGCCGGCCAGATGGAGATCAACTTCACCCATGGCGATCCGCTTGATCTGGCCGACCGAGTGTTCCTCTTCAAGCGTGCGGTGCGCGAGACGGCCTATCGCCACAAGATCTTCGCCACCTTCATGGCCAAACCCATGGAACATGAGCCCGGCAGTGCGATGCATATCCATCAGAACATCGTGCGCAGCGACGACGGCCAGAACGTCTTCTCGAATGCCGATGGCAGTGCGAGCAAGCTGTTCTTCAGCCATATCGCCGGCATGCAGAAGTACCTGCCGCAGGCGATGCCGCTGTTCGCGCCCTATGTGAATTCGTATCGTCGCCTGTCGCGCCATACCGCTGCGCCAATCAATGTGCGCTGGGGCTACGACAACCGCACCTGCGGCATCCGCATCCCGAACTCGTCGCCCGCCGCGCGTCGGCTGGAAAACCGGGTACCGGGTGTGGATACGAATCCCTACCTCGCGATGGCCGCCACGCTGGCCTGTGGCTACCTCGGCATGGTCGAGGGGCTGGAGCCCTCCGAACCGCTCGCGGGCAGTGCCTACAACCTCGACTACGAGTTGCCGCGCAGCCTGGAAGAGGCGATCGAGGCGCTGTCTACCTGCGAGGCGTTGCACGAGGTGTTGGGTGTCGAATTCGTGCAAGCCTTCTGCGCGGTGAAGCAGACCGAGCTGGAAACCTTCCAGCGCGGCATCACTGCGTGGGAACGCGAACATCTGCAACTGACGGTGTGAGGAGCTGCGCCATGACCACCCGCCACGGTATCAACTGGGACAAGGCGCAGGCGCTGTTCGCGGCCGAACGCGAGCTTTTCGCCGCGCGCCGCCCGCGTTCGCGCGCGCTCTCGCAACAGGCCGCCGAACACATGGCATTCGGCGTGCCACTGCACTGGATGAACGACTGGTCCACACCCTTCTCGCTGTACGTGGATCGTGCCAAGGGTGCGCGCTTCCGCGACGTGGATGGTTTCGACTACACAGACTTTTGCCTTGGCGACACCGGCGCGATGTTCGGCCATGCGCCGGAGCCGGTCGCGCATGCACTGGCAGATCAGGGTGCCAAGGGCTTCACGGCGATGCTGCCGTCGGAGGACGCGGTGTGGGTGTCGCGCGAACTCGCACGCCGCTTCGGGCTGCCGTTCTGGCAGTTCGCGATGACCGCGACCGACGCCAACCGCTTCGTGCTGCGCTGGGCACGTGCGGCTACCGGGCGCAGCAAGGTGCTGGTGTTCAACGGGTGCTACCACGGCACGGTCGACGATGTGTTCGTGGATCTGGTCGATGGAAGACCGCGACAGCGCGACAGCCTGCTGGGCCAGGTGTATGACCTCACGCAGCACACCCGCGTCGTGGAGTTCAACGACCTCGCCGCACTCGAAGCCGCGCTGGCCGACGGCGATGTCGCCTGCGTGCTGGCCGAGCCGGCGATGACCAACATCGGCATGGTGCTGCCCGAGCCCGGCTACTGGCAGGCGGCGCAGGCGATCATCCGCCGCCACGGTAGCCTGCTGGTGATCGACGAGACGCACACCATCAGCACCGGCCCCGGCGGCTATACCCGCGCCCATGGCCTCGCGCCGGATGCCTTCGTGCTCGGCAAGCCGGTCGGCGGCGGCGTGCCCTGCGCGGTGTACGGCTTCTCGGCCGAACTCGCCGCGCGGGTGCAGGCCGCCAAGCGCAATGCGCCTCCCGGGCACAGCGGCGTCGGCACCACGCTGACCGCGAACCTGCTGGCGATGGCCGCGATGCGTGCGACGCTCGCCGAGGTGATGACTGATGCCGCCTACACCCACATGTTCGCGCTCGCCGAGCGGCTTGCCGCGGGCTTGCGCGGTGTGATCGAGCGCCGCGACGCGCCCTGGTGCGTCACGCAGGTCGGCGCCCGCACCGAGTTCCAGTTCGCACCGACACCGCCACGCAATGGCAGTCAGGCCGAGCGCATTCTCGACAGCGAACTGGAGCAGGTGATCCACCTGTACCTGCTCAACCGCGGTTTGCTCATCACGCCGTTCCACAACATGATTCTGGTGTGCCCGGACACCACCGAGGCCGATGTCGATCGTCTGGTTGCCGGTTTCGACGCGGTGCTGGGCGAAATCACCTGAAATCTTCCGGAGCCCCCGACCGCATGAAGACGCCCGCCGGCAGTACCCTGCAGGACGACACCTACGCCACCCTGCGTGGCTGGCTGACGGTGGGGCGTTTCGTGCCGGGCGAGCGACTCAAGATCCGCCAGGTCGCCGAGGCGCTGGGGGTGGGTGAAATGCCGGTACGCGCCGCGCTGCAGCGGCTGGCCGCCGAGGGCGCGCTGGTGAACGTGCCCAACTGCGGGGTGACAGTGCCACAGCTGTCGCGCGCGCAGTTCGACGACGTACTGCAGGTGCGGCTGATGCTCGAAGGCGAGGCGGCCGAAAAGGGGGCGCACCGGCTCGACGACGCCGGTCGCGCGGAACTGCGGGCGCTGTCCGACGCGATGCGCGCCGCGCTGGACGCGGGCGACGCCAAGGCCTACCTCGACGCCAACGAGCGCTTTCACCTGATCCTCTACCGCGCGAGCGGCTCGCCCTTGTTGCTGGAGCTGATTGAAACCGTGTGGATGCAGGTCGGGCCAGTGTCGAACCAGCTCTTCGAGGACAGCGCCTTTGCCCTGCGGCTCAACGACGCCCATGAGGACGTAGTGGAGGCGGTCGAGCGCGGCGACAGCGCCGGCGTGCGCCGAGCGATCGAGCGCGATCTGTTCTACGCGGCGCAGCAGTTGCGCGCGGTTTGCACCGGGGAGCGCCAGGGGCCGCTCAGGGACTGACGCGCGGGAGTTCGATCGTCGCGGTGCAGCCTTCGCCGGGGGTGCTTTCAAGCTTGAGGGTGCCGCCGAGAACGTCGTTGACCAGGGTGTGGGCGATGTAAAGGCCAAGTCCGCTGCCACCGGTGCCAAGCCGGGTGGTGAAGAAGGGCTCGAAGGCACGCGCGAGGGTGGCGGCGCTCATGCCTTCTCCGTCGTCGGCAACCGTGATTCGCACCCGGTCCGTGCCCAGCGCGTTCGCGCTGATGCGGATGCTGCCACCGGGGCGTGCGGCGAATCCGTGCGTGATGGCATTCTGCGTCAGGTTGGCGAGCGCCCGTTCGAGTGCCCGCGGGAAGCCTTCCATGTTCAGGTCAGGCGGGACTTCGGTGATGAAGCTCGCCTGCACGGCGCGGCAGCGCGCATCGAACTGCAGGTGCAATTCGCCGACGAGGGTGCGCAGGTCGTAGCCTTGGCGTTCGTCGCTGCTGTGGCTGGCGGATATCTCGCGGAACTGATGCACGATGTGCGTGGCGCGTTCGAGCGATCGCTCGATCAGGTCGATGCTGCGCTCGGCATGCAGCACGAAATCGCTGAGCGTGCTGCGCTTGAGTGCGCCGGCCTGGGCGACGCGATTGAAGTCACGCAGTTCCGACGCCAGCGCACTGGTCACGGTGACACCGTTGCCAAGCGGGGTGTTGAGTTCATGCGCGACGCCGGCAACGAGACGGCCGAGCGATGCGAGTTTTTCGGTGCGCAGCAGTTCTTCCTGCACCTGTTGCAACTGCTGCTCGGCGAGCCGGCGTTTGGTCATGTCGAGGCAGACGCCGCGGTAGCCGACGAAAGTGCCGTGCTCATCGAACAGCGGGGTGCCCGAAAAGTCGAGGTGGCTCACCCGGTCCTGCGCATCCTCCTGTAAGCGCAGGCTGATGCTGCTGAAGGGCTGGCGCTGCGCCATCGCGTGGGCGATCTCCGCAGCGCGGACGCGGTCTGCAGCCAGCAGCGGGAAGTCCTCGATGCGGCGTCCGCGCCAGTCCTCGATCCGAATGCGCGAGCGGTCGAAACCGCGGCCGACGATGTCGACGAAACGCAGCCGGGCATCCATCTGCCAGTAGCCGTCGGACGACAGTTCGGTGAGTTCGCGAAAGCGCGCTTCGTTGCTGCGCAGGGCGCGTACCAGCGGCCGCACCAGCGAGCCGAGCAGCAGCCCGCCGAGCAGGATCACTGGCAGCGCGATCAGCACCACACGGTTGAGCTGGGTGCGGATCGGCGCGTAGAACTCGGCCGGGTCTTCGGTAATCAGGATCGCAAGGCCATTGCTGGCGACCTTTTTCGCGAGGTCGAGGCGGCCGAGCGGGCGGTGCGCCAGCATCACCAGGCGGCCGTCAGGCCCGTGCACGAAGCTCGGCGTGCTGGCCGCGCTCATTTCGCCATACAGCGCCGAACTTTCGATGCGCTCGCGCAATTCCGCATTGCCGGGTGACCACAGGGCTTCGGGGTGGCGCGAACGCAGACAGCGGATCTGGCTGTCGCGGATACCGCAGAGGAACATGGTGGCGGTGTCGCCAAGGTCGGCCGCCGAATCCACCAGTGCCTCCCAGGCTGGCATGCCTTGCTGGATGACGATTTCGCCGACCTCTGCGCGTTGCATGTTGTCGATCCGCAGGCGCTGTTGCAGGTAGGGCACGCCGGCCTGCCACATCAGGGTCACTTCGCTGCGCTTGCGCGTGTTCGACCACACGGCGGTGCCGGTGAGGAAGTCGCCCTGGCGGGCAAGCACGCCAGTCGCGTTGCGCACTTCGATTGCGCGCGCGATGTCGGAACGGGCGGTCTGTGTCGGGCTCACCGGCGGCAGCTTGCTGTCCACGAGGCGAATCAGGTCTTCGCTCGCAGGCGAGCCGGCACGGGCACGCTCGATGGCGCCTGCCAGCACGGTGTCGTCGAGCACCGGCGCCGCGTTCAGGTGGGCGGCATCGAGTGCGGTGTAGAAGATGAACTGACGGTTCTGCAGCGTGACATGCAGTTGCTGGTTGAGCGCGGACTCGAGTTTGTCCTGCAGTGCGACGAAACTCACCAGGCTGCTTGCGAAGGCGATCACCGCGAGCACGGCGAGTCCGATGCGCGAGATCAGCAATTCCTCGCGCCGTGCGATGGCTTGTGCGCCGGAGCGCTGGCGCATCAGCAGCATGCCCAGCCCCGCGCAGGCGAAGCCCACAGGCAGCGGGCGTGCGGCAAGCTGCGGCAGGCCGTAGAACAGATCGAGGCGCAGGTAGGCGCCGCCAATCAAGAGCGCACCGCCTGCCATCATGCTGCCGGCGCCGAGTGATTGAAGCCGCCCGGCCCAGCGCGGCGTGTGGGGGCTGCTGACGAGCACCAGCATCCAGCCCGCCAGCATCAGCCACGCGGGCCAGCCCGACGCGTCGGCGGGCCATGCCGCGCCGGCAGTGCCGGGTGCGAGCAGCACGAGCGGCGCCAGGCATGTCACGACGCCGGCGGCAATCGTCGCGCGCACGGCATTCGGAAAGAGGGCGCCGCCCCACAGCGCGATGGCGCCGGTGAGCGCCATGCCGCCGGCGGTCGGATGCAGGAGGCTGCTGGCCCAGCCGGACTGGGTCGTCGGCAGCCAGGCGACGACCATGGCCGTGATGCCGTAAAGCGCCAGCAACGTGGCCAGTGCGCGTCGCAAGGCGGCATAGGAAGCGAGGCTGCCGAGCGCCGGATCGGCAGGGGGCGAGGTGTCGGTGGCGGCGCGTGTCATCTGCCCATTATCGACCAGGCGGGGGGCTGGCTTGAGTGGGGCGTGACGTATCGGGGCCAGTGCGGCGCGGCGCCAGCATTCGCTTGCAATTCTCCTTGGCCGGCGGGTGACAAGTGCGGGTGCGGCGGGCAGGATGCGCAGGCTTCTCCAATTCCGGCCTGCCTTCATGAAACTGCTTCACCGATTTGTCTGCGCGCTCTTCGCGTTTGTGTGTGTCCTCGCGGCGGCGGATGCGTCCGCCGCCAGGAAAGGCAAGGCGGCGCCTGGGCGTGCCGCGCCCGCCGACTACGTGCATGTGTCGATCAACGACCTGTCCGAACGCTTCATCGGGTTTTACAACGACGCCAACAAGCCCGGCATCAGCGAGGCGCAACGCTGGACGCTGTGGACCCGGCAATACGGATTCGGCGCCTTGCCGAGCGGGCCGGACGGCGAGGCCCAGGCGCGTGCGCTGCTGGCGGAGGCCTGGCCGCACTATCCGGAGGCGATGGATCGCATCGTCGCGGGCTACGGCGGCATGCGGCCGGCGCCCGAACGCCAGGCGCGCGCAGCGGCCGAACTGCTCAAGCTCGACCAGCCGATGCATTTGCGGATCACCGCCTACGTCGGCTTTCTCGACGGCACCGCGTTCACGATTGGCAACCGCGGCGAAGTGCGGGTCGCGATTCCGATCGACGATAGCCCGGAACACCGTGCGATCGTCGCGGCCCACGAACTGACGCATGCGGTACACATCACGCTGGGGGCCTTGGAAGGCGAGGGGGCTCAATCGGTAGCGGCGACCGCGTTGTCGGAGGGACTGGCGATGCACGCGTCGCAGGCCCTCGTTCCCGGTGCGCGGGTGGAGCGCTATGTCGAGGTCACGCCCGGCTGGCTGCGCGCGGCCGAGGGCATGCAACGGCAGATCTACGAGTCCTTCCGGCCGCTGCTGACCCGCGACGACGCTGACACGCTGGCACGCGTTACCGTCGGGCACGGCAGCACCGGGCTTGAGCGCGAGGCCTACTACGTGGGCTGGAAAGTGGTCGGGCTGTGGCTCGCCGAAGGGCGCAGCCTTGCGCAGATCGCACGGATTCCGCCCGCGCGCATGGCTGCGGAGGTCGATGGCGCGCTCGGGCGCCTGCTGGCGAAGCTGCCGCCGCGTGACACCAGCGAATTGCGCTTCTGAATGTATCAAGCGGTCGCAGCTTGAAAAACGCGGGCGCGGCCGATCGGCAATAATCCGGGCCTGTTGCCGCCTTGCGTGGCGCCCCGCAGCGCAGCGAACGCCGGATCGACCGGGCGATGCGCGCCGCGTCCTTTGGAGTCTCTTGCATGCAAACCCTTGCCGCACGCAGCGTCGCCGCGCTGATGGCGCTGACGGTCGTGTTCGTTTCCGCACATGCCGCCGATCCCGCCTCGCAAACGCCGCTCGACGCCATGCCGTACACGCCCAGTCTCGACGTCAGCGCGATGGATCGCGATGCGAATCCCTGCGAAGACCTCTACCAGTACGCCTGCGGTAACTGGATCAAGAACAACCCGATTCCGGCCGATCAATCGCACTGGAGCGTCTATAGCAAGCTGGCTGCGGACGGGCAGCGTTTCCAGTGGGGCATCCTGCAACGCCTTGCCGATGCGAAGAACGGCAACACGCCCCTGCAGCAGAAGCTCGGCAACTACTTCGCCGCGTGCATGGACGAAGCGCACGTCGAGGCGTCAGGCGCGACGCCGATGGCGCCTGTGCTCAAGCGCATCGATGCGCTGCAGTCACATCGCGAGTTGCCCGCCCTGCTGGCGGAGCTTCACCAGGATCTACCCGGCGCTAGCCCGTTCTTCGGTTTCTTCGCGGCACAGGATTTTGCAGACGCCGACCGCGTGATCGCGTTTGCGGCCGCTGGCGGACTCGGCCTGCCCGATCGCGACAACTATCTGAAGACCGACGAACGCAATCGCGCCTTGCGCAAGCAGTACATCGAACACATCGCGCGCATGTTCGTGCTGCTCGGCGACGACGTGGCGCAAGCCGAGCGCAATGCCGCCGACGTGATGCGGATCGAGACTGCGCTGGCGCGCGCTTCGCTGTCGCGCGTCGATCTGCGCGATCCGATCAAGCAGCACCACCCGATGGATGCCAGGCAACTGCAGGCACTGACACCGCATTTCGATTGGTCGGGCTACCTGGCTGGCGTGCAGCTGCGCGAGCTGGAGCAGTTCAACGTGACCGAGCCGAAGTTCTATCGCCGGCTCGACGCACTGCTCACGCAGGAGCCCCTGGAAGCGCAGAAGACCTACCTGCGCTGGCATGCGGCGCGCGCTTTCGCGCCGCACCTGTCCAAAGTCTTCGTGGACGAGAGCTTTGCCTTCTACGGCAAGACCCTGCTGGGGACGCCCGAACAGAAACCGCGCTGGAAGCGCTGTGTGATGCTGGCCGATCAGCAGTTGGGCGAGGCGCTCGGGCAGGAGTTTGTCAGTCGCGCCTTCAGCGCAGAGCTCAAGGCGCAGACACAGCGCATGACGCAGCAGATCGAAGAGGCGATGGCCAAGGACATCGACAGCCTGCCCTGGATGAGCAAGGAAACCAAGGCGCGGGCGCAGGAAAAGCTGCGGGCGATCGTCAACAAGATCGGCTACCCGGACAAGTGGCGCAACTACGATGCCTTCGTCGTCTCGCGCGGCGATTACGCAGGCAATGTGGTGCGAGGCAGCCGCTTCGAGGCACAGCGCCAGTTCGCGAAGATCGGCAAGCCGCTCGATCGCGGCGAATGGGACATGACGCCGTCAACGGTCAACGCCTACTACAACCCGCAGATGAACGACATCAACTTCCCGGCCGCGGTGCTGCAGCCGCCCTTGTACGACCCGAAGCTGGACGATGCGCCGAACTACGGCAATACCGGTGGCACGATCGGGCACGAACTGACGCACGCCTTCGACGACGAGGGCCGACACTTCGACGGCCAGGGGCGTCTGCGTGACTGGTGGTCGCGACGTGACGCCAAGGCCTTCGAAGAGCGCGCGCAGTGCATCGTCGATCAGTACGCGAAGTACGTCGTGGTGGACGACATCAAGATCAACAGCCGCCTGACGCTGGGCGAAGACATCGCCGACCTCGGCGGCATGATCCTGGCGTGGTCCGCCTGGAAGGCGGAGGTTGCCGGAAAGGCGCTGGAGTCGCGCGACGGTCTGACGCCTGATCAGCGCTTCTTTGTCGGCTTCGCGCAATGGGCGTGCGAAGCGACGCGCCCGGAAGAGCTTCGTATCCATGCGATGACCGACCCGCATTCGCCGGGCAAGTACCGCATCAACGGGGTAGCGGCGAACATGCCCGAGTTCCAGCAGGCATTTGCCTGCAAGGCGGGGCAGGCGATGGTGAAGGCCAGGCGCTGCCGCGTCTGGTAAGCGCTGCGATGGCGGGTTGCGCGTCAGGTGCGCGGCCCGCTCGCAGGGGTTAACATCAGGGCATCTGAGGATCCAAGGGCTTTGCCATGTCCAGACTGTTGATCGCAATCCTGTGCTGTGCCGCCGCGCTGCCCGCGCTTGCCGGGGTCTACAAGTGGGTCGACGCAAACGGCAAGGTGCATTACAGCGATCAGCCGCCGCCCAGCGCGGACGCCAGCTCTGTCTCGATTACCCGCCCCTCGGGCGTAACGGCCCCTGAAACGTCGGTCAATCCCAAGGGCGACACCAAGGCGGCCAAGGCGAAGGAAGATGAGGCACGCGAGCGCGAACGCAAGAAGGTCTGCGATGACCTGCGTGCCGAGCAGGTGAAGCTGGAAAATTCGCCGAGCGGTAATGCGCTCAAGACCGGCGATGAGCGCGCCCTGCGCGCCAAGATGATCGAGCAGAACCAGATCGCGCTGAAGTACTACGGCTGCTGACAGCGCCGGTTGCCTTGGCAGGGCGTCCGTCGGGCGCCCTGGTGTTGGGCGGGAATCAGGCCTTGCGCCCGATGCGCAGGGTCAGCGGCCAGCTGATCGAGATCGTTTCCTGCGGATGTCCCCATGCCGCGAGCAGTTTCTGGGCGAGCGCCTCGGTCGGGTCGTTGCCATACATCGCAACGTAGCGGCCACAGGCCGACCAGCTGCGCAGGTAGCCGAGCAGCTGGGCCAGTGTCCATTCCACCGACAGCGTGTAAGGCGGCGTCTGCACTTCCTCGAAGGGGAAGGCGAGCTGTGCGTAGCGGGTGTCGACGTGGGCGCGCTCCGGGTTCCACAGCGCGCCGAGGGTCTCGGTGCGGAAGGCCTGCACCAGGGTGTTGATCGCTTCGTGATCGACTTCCACCGTGCCGTAGGTCCACGCCGCGATGACGCCGCCCGGCACCAGCACACGGTTCGCTTCGGCGTAGAAGGCTTCGAGCGGGAACCAGTGCAGCGACTGCGCGCAGGTCACCAGGTCGACGCTTTCATCGGCAAGCCCGCTCGCTTCGGCGGGGGCGACCCGCCATTCGATTTTCGGATGGGCCGGTGCGGCGGCAATCTGCGCCTCGCTGATGTCGGTGCCGACCACATGGTCGAAGCGCTCGGCCAGATCCAGCGTAGCCTGTCCGCTGCCGCAGCCGGCGTCCCAGGCGAGTTCGTGATGCGGCACCCAGGCGAGCAGGTAGTCGTACAGCGAGCGCGGGTAACGCGGGCGGAACAGCACGTAACCCTGTGCCAGTGGCGAGAAGTGGTCGGTCGGGCTGTCGGCAAGCAGGTAGTTCGTCATGGCGGTTTTCACTCACGGGGGCGCATTTGGCGCCATTGTCGCGCATGCGGCTGACGCCGCGCTGACCGCTGTCAAGGCTGCCAATCCGTGCGGCGACCTTTGTCTTGTGGTCAGGTGCTGCGTGGACCTGCCGGCGGCGCTGCGCGACCCCGGGCCGGGCTGCGGGGCATCGGATCGAGCGCAGCGGCAGCACCTGCGACCAGGGCGGCGGTGAGCGAGCCGACAATCTCAGAATCGAGTTGCCAGGTGTTCCAGTAAAGCGGGACCACCATCGGCGTCTGCGGCGTGAGGTCCACAAGCTGCCCGGCCGCGAGTGCCTGCTGGCATTGCACGCGCGGTAGCAGGCCATAGCCGTAGCCGAGCAGAGCCGCGTTCAGGAAAGCCTCGTAAGCAGGCACGAAGTGGTTGGGGAAAGCCGGTTCCTTGATGCGCAAATGCCGGCGCAAATGCTCGGCCAGCAGCGCGTCGCGGCGGTTGAAGACCAGTGCCGGCGCGGCGCGGATCGCCATGCGGTCGAGCCCGCGCGGGAGGTGGCGCGCGACGAAGGCGGGCGAGGCCACGCAAACGTAGGGCATGCTGCCCAGCGGCACCGAACTGAAGCCGCGCCCGGCGGCGGCATCGGAACTGATCGACCCGATCACGTCGCCGTCGCGCAGCCATTGCTGGGTGTGCTCCTGATCGTCTACCACGAAATCGAGCATCGCGGCTGTCCTTTCGGCCCACGGAGCCAGCGCCGGCAGCACCCACGAGCCGAGGCTGTCGGCATTCACGGCGATGCGCAGGCGCCCGCGGGTGACCGTTTCCAGAAGTTCGGGCCACACATCCAGCGCCAGCAGCTGGGTCTGGCGCGCGAAGCGCAGCAGCGGCTGCGCGGCCGGCGTGGGCGTGACCGGCCGGGTGCGGTAGAGGAGCGGGGCGCCGACCTGCTGCTCGAACTGGCGGATGCGTTGCGACACCGCAGATTGCGTGATCGACAGCGTTCGTGCGGCTTTCTCGAAGCTGCCTTCGGTCACCACCGTCTCAAGACATTCGAGCAGGCTGAAGTCGATTTTCATAAGAATTGCTAATGCAATCGCTGGAATATTCAGGATGCTAATCCGATCCTGCCGCGGCCGCTATCCTTCGTTTCGCGGTCCCACAAAGGTTCCGCGAGTGCCCGGACAGTCGATGCGTCCGCACACCGAACCGGTGCGCGCCGCAGGCAACGGCCTCTCCTTGTCGCTTACTGCGGCCGGGCGGGCGTATCGACGGGCCTCGACAACAACACGTAGAGCAAGCAGGTCGCAGCATGAACGCCCACATCGTCCTCCAAGGTTTCCTCGTCACCGCCGGCCTGATCATGGCGATCGGCGCCCAGAACGCCCATGTGCTGAAGATGGGACTGACCCGACAGCACGTACTGCCAACCATCCTTGTCTGCGCGCTGTCCGATGCCTTCCTGATCGGCTTGGGCGTAACCGGCATGGGCAAGGTGATCGAACACTTCCCGGTCGCGGTGGAGGCGGCAACCTGGGGTGGCGCGGCCTTCCTGCTGTGGTACGGGCTACGTGCGTTGCGCTCGGCTTTCGGCGCGCACGTGCTGACGCCGGCCGATGCACCAGCCATGCCGCTCAAGCAGGCCATGCTGCTGGTGCTGGGCTTCACCTACCTGAATCCGCATGCCTATCTCGACACCATCGTGCTGATCGGTTCGATCGGCGGGCGCGAGCACGGGCTCGATCGCATCGGTTTCTGGCTTGGCTGCGTGGCGGCCTCGCTGTCGTGGTTCGTGCTGCTGGGCTACGGCGCGCGCTGGCTGGCGCCGCTGTTCGCTCGCCCGATTTCATGGCGGGTGCTCGACGCGATGATCGGCGTCGGCATGGGCCTCATCGCGATCTCGCTGGTGCGCTGACGCCCGCTCCCGTCGGCGAGCGGGGCGGGCTCAGCCGCGCAGGGCCTGAAACAGCGACCAGCCGGCCCAGGTCATCAGCAGCGAGCCGCCCACATGGGTGGCGATGGCGACCAGCGCCATGCCGACCGCCTGGCGCTCGAAGAGCTGGAACACTTCGCCGGAAAAACTTGAAAAGGTGGTCAGCCCGCCGAGGAAGCCGGTCGTCGCGAGCAGGCGCAGCGCCACCGGCAATTCCGGCACGAACTGGATCAGCGCGAGCGCGAGCCCCATCAGGAAGCCGCCGATCAGGTTGGCGGCGAGGGTGCCGAGCGGGAACCCGGCAAACAACGGGTTGAGCAGCATGCCAAGGCCCCAGCGGGCCCAGGCGCCGAGGGCGGCGCCGCCACCAACGGCAATCAGATTCGCGAACATGTCAGGCCGGACTCGGGCAAAAGCGGCATTCTAGCCGTGAGGCTTGCGCCGGGCATTGCGGAAGGGGCATACTCCGCGCCCGGTCGGCAGATCACCGAGGCGTCGCCCCCGCAAGGGAAGCTAAACCTGCCACGCAATTTCATACTGACGCGCGTCCTGTGCCGCGTCGGAACGGCGACCACCGACACCCCGATCCGGGGCCGGCACGATGAAAGGATGAATCGTGTCCCGTACTACCCTGCCTTACTACGCCGACGATATTTCGGCGCTTGCCCGCTCGCTCGCCCAGCAACTGTCGGCACTCGATGGCCCGCCCGGTCATGTGCAGGTGCTCAACGCCCTCGCCCGAGCGACCGGATTCCGCAATTACCAGAGCTATCGTGCCGAGCACAAACGCACCGTGCCGACCGCGCGGCCGGCTCCACCCTGCCTTCCGGCGCCGAAGGACCACGCCCAACTGTTGCGCTTCTTCGACGACAGTGGGCGCCTGCTGCGCTGGCCGACCAAGGCTTCGCACCGTCTGCCCTGCGTGCTGGGGGTATGGGCGCAGATGCCGGCGCGCATCGCGATGAGCGAGCGCGAGGTGAATGCCTGGATCATCTCGGCGCTGGCGTTCGAGGACCATGTGCTGATCCGCCGCGAGCTGGTGAACCACGGCTTGCTGGCGCGCACGCCGGATGGGCGCGTGTATCGCCGCGTCGAGCTTCCGGTACCCGAGGCGCATGCGTCGCTGGTGTCAGAGGTGTGTCGCCGCGCGCGGCCGTCGACGAGCTAAGCCTCAGTCTCCCTCGCCCAGGTGCTTGCGCGCCTCGGCGAGGGCCTCGATCCGAGTCAGCAAATCGAGTCGGTCGGTACGCGCGACCTCGCGCCAGTCGCGGCCTTCAAGTGCGCCGACCAGCGCCCAGAGCAGATTGAGGCTGGCTGGCAACCCCGCGCGACGCACCGCGTCCCACACTTCCACCGCGCCGCGGCTGGCCAGATCGGCCCGGGAATGCACACCGACCGCTGCGAGCATCTGTCGCGAGCGTGGACCCAGATTTCTGAGCGAGTCGATCGGTGTGTCGTCGGTCATGCCGCGAGTGTAGCGGCGCGCTGATTCGCTGCCCGGACTGTTGCCCGCCCGCGATGTAAGGTTCGATCTTCATGCCCGGTCTCATCGGTCAGGAACCTCAGGAGTCCGCATGTTGCTCATCCTTCGCCAGCGCCATTTCGAACGGGTGGTTCGCGCCTACAGCGCCGACCTGTACCGTTTCGCGTACTGGCTCTGCCGCGACCGTTTCGTCGCCGAAGAGCTGGTGCAGGAGACGTGCACCCGTGCCTGGAACGCCTGGGAAAACCTTCGCGACAAGGACAACCCCAAGCCCTGGCTGCTGCAGATCCTGCGCAACGAGCACGCCCGGTTGTACGAGCGCAAGCAGTTCGACTACGCCGACGAGGCGCCGGAAGACCTGGATCTGCCGGCCGAGCATTCGCCGATCGCGCTGTACGAGATGGAACAGTTGATAGGGAGTTTGCCGTTGTCGCTGCGCGAGCCCTTTCTTTTGCAGACGCTGGGGGGCTACTCGTCGGCGGAAATCGCGACGATGCTCGAAACCACCGAAGGGGCCATCAATGTCCGGCTGACCCGCGCGCGGCAGGCGCTGCGCGGTGTGCTTGAGGGTTCGCCGGCCGATCAGAAAAGAGGAAAAGCATGAACGCGCAGACCGAGATGAATTGCCTCGCGTTTCGCCGCGCCAAGCTGGCTGACCCGCAACGACTGGCGGAGGCTGCGCGCGCGCATGAAGCGACTTGCGCCACCTGCCATGCTTTTGGCCAGCGAATCGACGCGCAGGAGGCGCGCGTGTTGCGGGTGCTGGAAGTGCCTGTGCCCGAAGGCCTCGACGAGCGCATCCTGCTTGCGGTGCAGGGCCGTCCGGCGATGCCCTGGCGCGCCTGGGCCATGGCTGCCTCGATCGTGCTGACCTTCGGCGTGGGGCTTGCGGTGTGGCAGGGGCATGGCAGCTACGATGCACCGCGCTATGCGATCGAGCATGTGATGCATGAGCCGGAATCCTTTACCACCGCACGTCTGGCCGATCCGGATCAGTTCCGCACGGTAATGGCGCACTTCGGCGGCGAGCTGACCCAGTCGCTCGGCCATGTGCGCTACATGAAGCTCTGCCCTGGCCCCGAGGGCGCTGGCTGGCATGTGGTGCTGGATACCGACAAGGGCATGGTGTCGCTGTTCCTGATTCCGGGCGACAAGGTGCGCAAGCCCGAAACCGGCACCATGCAGGGCTACCGCGCACTGGCGGAGCCCGCCGGCAAGGGTTATGTCGCGATCGTGGCAGAGAACGACGCTGCGGTTGCCGCGATGGCCGCCGCGATGCGCGACAACATCAAGTGGAAGATTTGAAGCAGGGCGCGTGAGGGCCCGCTGCTATCGCCGCGGGTCGGGCCATCCGAGTTTCAGGCGGATTTGACTTGCCGCGGCCAGCCGCGCCTTGTCCAGGCGATGAACTCGGCCGGCGGCAATGGGCGCGAAAACAGGAAGCCCTGCATCGCCTTGCAGCCGCGGCGCGCCAGCGCGGCGGCCTGCGCCTCGGTCTCGACGCCCTCGGCGACAACTGCGAGCCCCAGTTCCTGCGACATCGCCAACACCGCAGACGTGATCGCGGCATCCGAGGTGTCGTGTTCCAGATCCTTCACGAACGAGCGGTCGATCTTCAGCACGTCGATCGGGAAACGCTTCAGGTACGCGAGCGACGAGTAGCCGGTGCCGAAATCGTCCACCATCAGGCGCACGCCCATGCGCTTGAGTTCGGCGAGGATCTCGTAGGTGAGCTCCACGTCCTGCATCAGCACGCTCTCGGTCATTTCCAGTTCGAGGCGATTGGCCGGCAGGCCGGCCGCTGCGAGCGCGCTGCTTACGGCCGACAACAGCCGCACATGGCGGAAGCTGATGCCCGACAGGTTGACCGCGACGGCGTGCGGGGCCACGCCGCCGGCGATCCACTGCGCCATCTGCTTGCAGGCCGCTTGCAAGCCCCACTCGCCGATTTCGACGATGAGGCCGGTTTCTTCCGCCAGCGGGATGAATTCACCCGGCGCCAAAAGGCCGCGTTTGGGGTGGCGCCAGCGAATCAGTGCCTCGGCGGCCAGGACCGTGCCTTCCGGCCAGGAAATGACCGGCTGGAAGTGCAACTCGAATTCGCCTTGTTCGAGCGCCTTGCGCATCTCGTTCTCGAGCGCGAGGCGAAGCTCGGCGGCAGTGCGCAAATCGTGCGAGAAGGCGCGGACAGCGTCGCGGTTTTCGCGCTTGGCAAGGCTGACGGCCATGTCGGCACATTTGAGCAGCGCGTCGGCATCGTCAGCGTGCTCGGGGAATACCGCCATGCCGACGCTGGCGGTGAGCGCGACTTCCGTGGCCGCCAGCAGGATCGGTTTGCGCACCGCTTCGAGCAGGCGCGTGCCGATGGATTCGGGCTGTTCCCCCGCCGGTGCGCCATCGACGAACACCACGAACTGGTCGCCGCCGATGCGGGCCACGACGGCGGCGGTCGAGCGGGTTTCCTCGCGGCCGGGCAGGGCGGCGAC
Organism: Niveibacterium umoris; assembly: GCF_014197015.1. NCBI lineage: Bacteria > Pseudomonadati > Pseudomonadota > Betaproteobacteria > Rhodocyclales > Rhodocyclaceae > Niveibacterium > Niveibacterium umoris. Next base: position 2,173,588 of record NZ_JACIET010000001.1, on the reverse strand, counting down.
GGTTTCCGACAGGCGGCGCGCGACGATCTGCAGCACCTGGTCGCCGGCGCTCTGGCCAAGGCTTTCGTTGATGCGGCCAAAGCGGTCGACGTCCACCACCATCGCTGCGACCCAATGGCGGGCGCGGGTCGCGCGGCGCAGCGTCTGCTTCAGCAGCTCGCGGCAATACTGGCGGTTGGGCAGGCCGGTCAGACTGTCGTAGTAGGCGAGGTAGCGGATGCGCTTCTCGGCTTCGACCTGTTCGGTGATGTCCTGCGTCGTGCCTTGCAGGCGCGTCACCGCACCGTCTGACGATGCGATCGGTTCCGCCTGTTCGAGCACCGTGCGCAGCGCGCCGTCGTGCCGCACGATGCGGTATTCGATGCGGAAGGGCTGGCCGCGTTTGCCCTGCGCGTAGGCCTCGCGAACGATGGTGCGGTCTTGCGGGAACACCCGTTCGAGCACGGCGTCCATGCCCGGCGGAAAGGCCACCGGGTCGTCACCGAACAGCGCGAAGAATTGCTCCGAGCGGCGAACGTAGTTTTCGCGCAGGTGCCACTCCCAGCTGCCGAGGCGCGCGATGCGCTGTGCATCGGCGAGGTTCGATTCGCTGCGCGCCAGTTCGTCCATCGCACGCGCCGAACGCAGCACGTACAGGATGCGATGCCGCAGCAGCATCCAGTTGATCGGTTTGGAAATGAAGTCGGTCGCGCCGGCCTGGTAGGCCTGTTCGATCGCGGTGGAATCTTCCAGCCCGGTCATGACGATTACCGGCACGCGTTCGCCACCCGGCGTCCGGCGCAGGCGGCGCGCGGTTTCGAAACCGTCGAGCCGCGGCATCATCAGATCAAGCAGGATCAGTTCAGGCTGCAATTCGGCGAAACGCTCCAGCGCTTCCACGCCGTCGCTGGCCTCGACAGGTTCGAAGCCCGCGTCCTTCAGCGCCGCCATGGCGATCGAACGTGTCGTCAGGTCGTCGTCGACCACCAATACACGCGCGCTCGCGATCACTGGCGTCATTGGGCGCCTTTCGGGGGGATTTGACCTTCAGGGCGCGACTGGTTTGGGCTGGGCATCACAGAATGCGGACGGCAGAACGTTTCCGGGCTGAACTTTACGCGCAGATCATAGCCTTTGCACTATAGCCAGCGACATTGCGCGAAAAACCTTGCCTGGTTTGACAATTGAGGCGTTTGTCACGGCGGCGATGAAGGCGGCCGAGCCGTTACAATCGCGGTTTCCGATTTTGAATTGTCCGGTACCCGCCGTGAGCACGCCCAACGACAAGAACACCCCGGCCGCAGCGCCGGCCGCGAACTTCCTGCGCAACATCATCGAGCGCGACCTCGAAGCCGGCACCTACGCCCATCGCAACTGGGCGGGTTCGCCCGGCGATGCCGCCTACCACGGCGCCGGCCAGCCTGATCCGGCAAAGATCCGCACCCGCTTCCCGCCGGAGCCCAATGGCTACCTGCACATCGGCCATGCCAAGTCGATCTGCCTGAACTTCGGCCTGGCGCGTGATTTCGGCGGTGTCTGCCACATGCGCTTCGACGACACCAACCCGGAGAAGGAAGAGCAGGAATACGTCGACTCGATTCTCGATGCGGTGAAGTGGCTTGGTTTCGGCTGGGAGCAGAACGGCACCAACCACCTGTTCTACGCCAGCAGCTACTTCGAGTTCATGTACCGCGCGGCGGAAGCACTGATCGAGCGCGGCCATGCCTACATTGACCAGCAGACGCCGGACGAGATGCGCGCCAACCGTGGCACGCTGACCGAGCCGGGCAAGAATTCGCCCTGGCGTGATCGCTCGGTCGAAGAGAACTTGCGACTGTTCCGCGAGATGCGCGCGGGCAAGCACGCCGAAGGCAGCATGATCCTGCGCGCCAAGATCGACATGGCCTCGCCCAACATCAACCTGCGCGACCCGGCGATCTACCGCATCCGCTTTGCCGAGCACCACGCCACCGGCAACGCCTGGTGCATCTACCCGATGTACACCTTCGCGCACCCGATCGAGGACGCGCTGGAACGCATCACCCATTCGATCTGCACGCTGGAGTTCGAAGACCAGCGCCCGTTCTACGACTGGCTGCTCGAACACCTGCGCGACGCAGGCCTGCTGGCCGACCCGCTGCCGAAGCAGTACGAATTCGCGCGGCTGAACCTCACCTACATCATCACCAGCAAGCGCAAGTTGAAGCAGCTGGTCGACGAGAAGATCGTCGATGGCTGGGACGACCCGCGCATGCCCACCATCGTCGGCCTGCGCCGCCGCGGCTACACGCCGCAGAGCCTGCAGATGCTCGCGGAGCGCACCGGCGCCAGCAAGCACAACACTTGGATCGACTATTCGGTGCTCGAAGGCTGCCTGCGTGAAGACCTCGAAGCCAAGGCGCCGCGCGCGATGGCAGCGATCGACCCGCTCAAGCTCAAGCTCACGAACTGGGACGACGTGATCGGCGCCGGCAAGGTCGAACCCTGCTCGGCCCCGGCCCACCCGCACCACCCGGAATTCGGCGAACGCAAGTTCAACCTCACGCCCGAGCTGTGGATCGAGCGCGAGGACTTCGAAGAAGTGCCACCCAAGGGCTTCCGCCGCCTTTTCCCCGGCAACATGGCGCGCCTGAAGTACGGCTTCATCATCGAATGCACCGGCTGCGAGAAGGATGCCGAGGGCAATGTGACGGCCGTGCTGGCCAAGCTGGTGCCGGACACCAAGAGCGGCACGCCGGGTGCGGACAGCATCAAGGTCAAGGGCGTCATCACCTGGGTCTCTGCGAGCGAAGGCGTGGCAACCGAAGTGCGCCTCTACGACCGCCTGTTCACCGAAGCCCAGCCGGACGCCGGCGGCCGCGACTTCCTCGATGCGCTGAACCCGAACTCCAAGCGCGTGATCACCGCCTACCTGGAGCCGGGTCTCGCCGCCGCGCAACCGGGCGACACCTTCCAGTTCGAACGCCACGGCTACTTTGTTGCCGACCGCAAGGATTCGGTGGCGGGCAAACCGGTGTTCAACCTGGCGGTTGGGCTGAAGGACAGCTGGGGTAAGTGAGCCCTCGTTGTCTGGTGTGGAGCGGACAATGAGCAATTCGCTGATCGTCCGCCCGCTAAGTGATTCCGATGATCTCGTCGCCCTGACGCACGACGTCATCCGCGCTGGCTATGCCAGTCAGGCGGCGCGGGGACTGCGTTACTGGGCGACACATCAATCGCCCGAAGACACCGCCGCGCGATTCGCATCCGGTCACGGTTTAGTGGCGGAACAGGGTGGCCGCATCGTCGGCACCATCACCGCTCGGCCGCCGCAGCCTGCGTCCGACGTCGAGCGCTACCGCGATCCGAAGGTCTGGACGCTGTGCCAATTCGCGGTGGCGCCCGCCTTCAAGGGGCAGGGTATCGGCCGCGCGCTGCACGCAGCGGCTATGGCGTTGGCTGGCGAGCATGGCGCCGCCACGATGATGATCGACACCGCGGCGCCGGCGATCGACCTGATCGATATGTATCGGCGTTGGGGTTACGTCGAGGTCGGCACGCACGACTGGCGGCCGAAGACGAACTATCTCAGTGTGTTGATGCGGCGGGATCTTCTCTAGCGCCTCGTGGGGAGGGCGCCGAGCCGCTGTCGTGGGCGAGGCTTGAGGTTTTCATCGTTCGGCTTGCGATTCGCCGTGTCGCGTTGCGAAGGCATTCCCGATCAAGCCGGGTCCCGGCCCGGCGGCCGGGGTACTTTCTTTGTGCGAACAAAGAAAGTACCCAAAGAAAGTCGCCCCGCTTCAACGCCCCGCCTGCGGCGGGGTGCCCTGCGCTGCTCGCGTCGCCGGGGGCCTGCGGAACTCGCCCTCGCTGCACTCGGAGCTCAAACAGTCCTCGGCCCCGCCGTGCTTCGCACGTCGGAACCCGGCAACGCTGCGCTGCTCGGCGTTTCAGAGGGGGAAAGAAAAGCGTCGACGATCAACCGCTGGCGCGTCCTCGTAGCCCGGATGCAGGCCGCAGGCCGGAATCCGGGGAGCGCGCATGAACGATTTGAGGCGGCCCCGGATTCCGCTCCGCCCCATCCAGGCTACGAATGTGCAACGCACGGTGAAACTGCGACGGTTTTGATCTTGGGTCCCGTCGAGAGCGCCGAGTGGCGCAGCGGGGTCGGGGGATCGGCGCGCAGCGCCGACGGCGAGGACTGTCTGAGCGGCGGGCGCAGCCCGATGCGAGTTCCGCAGCCGCCCGACTTTGCGAGCACGCGAGGGAAGTCAGGTGCGCAGCACCTGACCGCGAACGGCGTAAGCGGGGTTTCGCGGAGCACTGCTCCGCGTCGCTGGAGCGGGCAGTGTGTGCAAACACTGCACTATTTCGGGTCGCCTTTTCTTGGTGACTTCTTTTGGCGAAGCAAAAGAAGTCACCCGCCCGCCGGGGGCGGGACCCCGGCCGACGTACGTTCGATGAACCGCAACGGCAAATTTCCGGCAAGCACTCGAAAACCGCGCCTCACACGAACCAAACCAATCAATCTCCTGACCCTAACCAAATCCCCCCGCCCCCGGATGCGTTAAAGTGCTGCCCGGTCCGCAGCCGGGCCTGCCGTATCGCCAGCGGAAGCCGGCTTGGGCAGGTTCGAGCCGTCGGCGGTGCGCATGCGCGCCGGGCCGGTGGCGTCGGGTCGTGAAGCGCCGCTGCGGCCGTGCTTCGCGATGTGTTGAAACCTGGCTGCGCCAGCATAAGCAAGAACATCCCCTCTACCTTTCATGCGAGAACATCCATGACCAAACTTTTCATCGAAGACCTCGACCTCGCCGGCAAGCGCGCCCTGATCCGTGTGGACTTCAATGTGCCGATCAAGAACGGCGTGGTTGAGAGCGACAAGCGCATCCGCGCTGCGCTGCCGACGATCCGCTATGCGCTGGAAAAGGGCGCTTCGGTGGTGCTGATGTCGCACCTGGGCCGCCCGAACGGCGCCAAGGTCGCGAAGTACTCGATCGAGCCGGTGGCTGGCCGCCTGCAAGAGCTGCTGGGCAAGCCGGTGAAGTTCGTCAATGACTGCGTCGGCCCGGAGGTTGAAGCCGTTGTGAACGCGATGAAGCCGGGCGACGTGACCCTGGTCGAGAACGTTCGTTTCTACCTGGAAGAAGAAGGCAAGGCGAAGGATGCCGCTGGCAACAGCGTGAAGGCGACGCCGGAAGCCGTGGCTGCGTTCCGTGCCGCGCTGAGCCGCTTGGGCGATGTGTTCATCAACGACGCTTTCGGCACCGCGCACCGCGCGCATTCGTCGATGGTCGGCGTGAACCTGCCGCGCGCGTCGGGCTACCTGCTGAAGAAGGAACTGGATTTCCTCGGCGAGGCCGTCAACAAGCCGGTGCGCCCGCTGGTCGCGATCATTGGTGGCTCGAAGATCTCGGGCAAGATCGACGTGATCGAAGCGCTGCTGCCGAAGGTCGACAAGCTGCTGATCGGTGGCGGCATGGCCTTCACCTTCTTCAAGGCGCAAGGCCTGGAAGTGGGCAGGTCGCTGTGCGAGAACGACAAGGTTGAACTCGCGAAGGCGCTGATCGCGAAGGCCGGCGACAAGCTGGAACTGCCGATCGACACGATGATCACCAAGAAGCTGGACTTCGACGCCCGCACGCTGGATGGCCTGGTTGAAGTTGATTCGACCGCGATCCCGGCCGACCAGGAAGGCGTGGACATCGGCAGCAAGACCGCCGCGCGTTACGCCGAAATCATCCGTGGCGCGAAGACCGTGCTGTGGAACGGCCCGATGGGCGTGTTCGAAATCGACGAGTCGGCCAAGGGCACCTACGCCGTGGCGCACGCACTGGTCGAAGCCACCGCGGGTGGCGCGATCACCATCGTCGGCGGCGGCGACTCGGTTGCCGCAGTCGAGAAGGCCGGTCTGGAAGACAAGGTTTCGCACGTCTCCACCGGCGGCGGCGCATCGCTCGAATTCCTCGAAGGCAAGGCACTGCCGGGCGTGGATGCACTGAGCGACAAGTAATCACCGCAAGGGCGAGCGCGGGTGGCCCGCAGGGGCCGCCGATCTTCGGATGCCGCGTTTGCGCCAAGCAAACAAGAACCGCCTTCGGCACCTGTGTCGAAGGCGGTTTTCTTTTGATGTGTTCGTTTTCGTTGGTGGCGCTGTTTGCGCCGCCGCATGTCGCCGGCCGACCTCGATCTGAATCCGGCCCGAGACGCGCTTCCAGGTTTTGGCAGTGCGTACGCCCGGGGTCAGCTCAGTCGCGGAACTCCAGCTCGCGCCCGTTCGCAAAGCGGATGTATTTGGGCTCCCACACCAGCAACAGCTCGCTGCCAGGCATTGCGATGTAGTCGCGGTCTGCGTCCGAGGCGGCGCGGCGTGTTTCACTGCAGCGCACTTCGACTTCCTGGCCCGGCTCGAGCGGTTCAGCGCGGGTGATGTAGCAGTGATCCAGTGGCAGAAAGTCGGATTCGCGCTTGTGCAGGCGCTTCACATCGACCGTTGCACGAAGTTCTGCGATCTTGGTGTCAGAAGTGTTTTGCACGCGATAGGTGGTGACCAGGACCTCGTGTTCGTCGACCGGCCGTTTGGCGCGCATCTCGTCGGTGATCTGCGTCTTGTAAACAAGCCCGGCGGGGACCAGTTCGCGTTTGACCAGATCAACCGCCAGCGCCTCGCGCAGCGGGGCCATCGCGGCGTCGCGTTCGGCTTGTCGCGCCTGCTGTTTGGCGTCGCGTTCGGCCATCAGCTTGAGGAAGTTGCGCTGCAGCTTGATCGCCTCGCCGACGGTGCGCGCGGTGAAGGGCTCGTCCGGGTCGGCGAACTGTGGCGTCAGGTAGTCGCCCTTGCTGCGCCGCACGTAGCCATACACAAGCTCGCGCTCTTCCTTGGGCAGCTTGTCCAGTTTCGGCTTGATCGAACTGAGGTCTGCCGTGCCGAAAGGCAGCGCGACGCGGTGCAGATCGCGCGAAACCGAAACACCCCAAGTCAGCAGGATGGCGATTACGACGGCAAGCAGGATGCGGGCTGGTGTCATGGGGCGGATTGGGCGGCAGGGGGCATTCAGTGGGCTCGGATTGGGGCGCTTACCACTCGGTCGATTCGCCGCGCGCACCGCCGCTGGCAGTACCGCCGGTCATGTCCAGCGCCACGGCTTCGGCGACCTTGATGCCGTCCACGCCGGCAGACAGGATGCCCCCCGCATAGCCGGCGCCTTCGCCGGCCGGGTACAGGCCGCGCGTGTTGATGCTCTGGAAGTCGTCGCCGCGTTTGATGCGGATCGGCGATGAGGTGCGCGTCTCGATCGCGGTCATCACCGCGTCATCCATCGCGAAGCCCTTGATCTGCTTGGCGAAGGCCGGCAGCGCCTCGCGCAGTGCCTCGACGACGAAGTCCGGCAGGCATTGCGACAGGTCGGTCCAGTGCACGCCCGGCTTATACGAGGGTTCGACACTGCCGCAGGCGGTTGATGGCCGGCCGGCGAGAAAGTCGCCCACGCGCTGCGCAGGGGCCGCGTAGGTGCCGCCACCGGCCTCGAAGGCGCGGCTTTCCCAGTAGCGCTGGAAGTCGATGCCCGCGAGCGGATGGCCGGGGTAGTCCTTCTCCGGCGAAATGCTGACGACGATGCCGCTGTTGGCGTTGCGTTCGTTGCGCGAGTACTGGCTCATGCCGTTGGTGACAACGCGGTTTTCTTCCGACGTTGCAGCGACCACGGTGCCGCCCGGGCACATGCAGAAGCTGTACGCAGCACGGCCGTTGCTGGCGTGATGCACCAGCTTGTAGTCGGCCGCGCCAAGGATCGGGTGGCCGGCGTTGGGGCCGAGGCGGGCGGTGTCGATCAGCGATTGTGGATGCTCGATCCGCACGCCGACCGAGAAGGGCTTCGCCTCGACGTAGACACCGCGGTCGTAGATGGCCTTGAAGGTGTCGCGCGCGCTGTGGCCCACCGCCAGCACCACATGCCGCGTCTCGATGCGGCTGCCGTCGGCGAGGATCACGCCGCGGACCTGGCCGTCGGCAATGTCGAAGTCCGCCACACGGCTCTGGAAGCGCACCTCGCCGCCCAGCGCCTCGATGTTGCCGCGCATTTCCTCGACCATGCCGACGAGGCGGAAAGTGCCGATGTGCGGCTTGCTGACGTAGAGGATCTCTTCCGGCGCACCGGCCTTGACGAACTCGGTCAGCACCTTGCGGCCGTGGAATTTCGGGTCCTTGATCTGGGTGTGCAGCTTGCCGTCGGAAAAAGTGCCGGCACCGCCTTCGCCGAACTGCACGTTCGATTCCGGGTTCAGCTTGCTCTGCCGCCACAGGCCCCAGGTGTCCTTGGTGCGCTCGCGCACCGCCTTGCCGCGTTCGAGGATGATCGGCTTGAAGCCCATCTGCGCCAGGATCAGGCCGGCGAACAGCCCGCACGGGCCCATGCCGATCACCACCGGGCGTTCCTGCAGGCCGCCCGGTGCTTGGGCGACGAACGTGTAGGCCATGTCCGGCGTGGGGCCGACATGGCGATCGCCGGCGAGGCGCTTGGCGACCGCCGCCTCGTTGGCGACCGAGACGTCGACGGTGTAGACGAGCAGGATGCGACTGCGCCGGCGGGCGTCGTAGCCGCGGCGATAGATCGAGACTTCAAGCAGGTCTTTCGCCTTGATGCCCAGCCGCTGGCAGATCGCGGCCGGCAGTTCCTCGGCGGCGTGATCGAGCGGCAGTTTGATTTCGGTAAGGCGCAGCATGGGGGCATTCGGACCAGGTTGAAACGGCCGGTATTGTAGCCCCGCCTGCCGCAGCTTACCCGGCGGCCTTTCGCTTGGCGGCGTAGGCCGCGGCGCGGGCTTCGTCCCCCTTGGCGCGGTACAGCAGTTCCAGTTCCTCGAATACGTAGGGATCCGGTTCGCCGGCCGCTGCGCATTCGCGTTCGAGTCGCAGCTGGATCGCCAGCGCCTGATCGATATGCTGCTGCGCGCGCAGCGTCCAGGCGATCATCCACCAGGCGATGCGGATGTTCTCGGCCTTGCCGTCACGCTCACGGGCGGCCAGGGCGAGCTGGAACTGTGTCATTGCCTCGTCGTAACGGCCCTGCAGGTGCAGGGCATAGCCGACGTTGTTGCGCAGCGACCCTTCCCAGCGCTTCGCCTCGGCCTGCGGCGACGCATCCATGTAGGCGACGGCTTTCAGATCCCAGGTCAGTTGCGCGTCGGGCGCAGTGTCGACAAAGGCCATCATGTGCAGCGCGTCGATCGCGAGGTCGTCGAGATGCGCGTCGCGCGCCGTTTCGAAGGCTTCGGTGTAGAGGCGGCGCGCCGTCTCGCGGGTCTCGGGTGTCTGCGATTCCGGCGGGTGGGTAGCCGACGCCCAGGTGCGGCCCAACTCCAGCGCGTAGCGCACGCGCACTTCGGGCGAGGCGCGCTTCGCGGCGTCGGCGATCGTCGCGAGGATCTCGCGTGCCCGCACGAAATCCTTGCGGATGCCGTAGCTGCGTGCAATCTGCGTCTGCAGGATCAGCGCCTCGTCGGCCGAAGCGTTCGCCAGGGCGGCGCGGAAGCGCTGCTCGCTCAGCTCGGGTTTGCCGAAGTCCCAGAGTGCGGAGACATCCAGTGCCATGGCGGGGCTCCCGCTGAAGATCAGGGTGCTGAAAGCCACCCGTCGCAGCAGACGGGGGGCGCGTCGCAAGCTTTGGGGCGTCGCGGTCATCGGGGCAGGGTGGCGACCAGTTCGGCCAGCTGATCGGTGGCCTTGCCCCAACCGGCATGAAACCCCATCGCCTCATGCTGCGCCCGGTCGGCCTCGGTCCAGTGCCGCACCGTGGCGGTATAGCGCGTCTGTCCTCCCAGGTCTTCAAAGCTGATCGTGACGACCATGAAGGCCTTGCCCGAGGGCAGCCAGGCTTCGGTGAAGGCGTCGGTAAAGACGAGACGCCGGTTCGGCACGACCTCGAGGTACACGCCGCGATTGGGAAAGTCCTCGCCCTCCGGGCTGCGCATCACGATCAGCGTCGCGCCGCCCGGGCGGACATCGGTTTCTGCGGAGGCGACGGACCATGGACGCGGCGTGAACCACTGCTTGATCAGCTCGGGCTCGGTCCAGGCGCGGTACAGCAAGGCGGGCGGCGCGTCGATGATGCGTTCGAGCGTCAGTGCGTGGGTGTCGTCTGCGGGGGTGCTCATGTCGTGATCCCTGGCATCACTGCATCGAGTGCAGGCCGATCATGTTGCCTTCGGTGTCGGTCACCAGCGAGATGAAACCATACTGGCCGATCGACATTTTGGGCCGGAACACCTTGCCGCCAGCCGGCACCGCACGGGCTTCCTCGACGCCGCAATCGGCGCAGCTGAAATACACCAGCGTGCTGTTGCCACCGGAGCAGCAGCCTTCCATACGCACCAGCGCGCCGGATGCCCCGTAGCCCTGCTGGTTCATCTCGAAGGCCCACATTTCCAGGTCGCCGGCGTCGAGCTTCGTCAGCGTGACGCCGAAAACCGCCTCGTAGAAGGCGCGCGCCCGTGCCGTGTCCTGCACATAGATTTCGAACCAACCGACGGGGTTACTCATGCTGGCCTCCGCTTGTCCGCAACAGGGGAATGGATCGACGCCACATTGATGGCGCGACGGGGTGCCCTGAGGGGATTGATGCGCACGCCGCCCCGGGGAGCGTGTAACGCTACACCAACCGGTGGTCGTGTGGATGACACGATTGTCGTGAGCGCGTCGCCGACACGATGGCGACGAGATATGCCGGGTTGCCGGTCACCCGGCTTCGTCGTGGGCCACAGCGGGTATTTCACCCTTTTCGGCGTAGTGCGCCTGCTTGTCTGCATACATGCGCTGGTCGGCAACACGTTGCAGCGATTCCGGCGCGGTCTCCTCGGTCGAGGCATAGCCGATGGAAAAACTGACGGCCAGGCGGATGCGCCCGTTCGGTGTGTCGACGTCGATGGCCGCGTTGCGCTGGCGCTCATTCAGTCGCGCGACGAGGTGCTTGCAGGCGTCGAGCGAGGCGTCCTGCGCCAGCACGACAAACTCGTCGCCGCCGATGCGGCACATCACGTCGCTTTGGCGCAAGGCACCGCCGACCAGTTCCACCACCGCGCGGATCAGGTCGTCGCCAGCTTCATGGCCGTACGAATCGTTCGTGGATTTCAACCCATTCACGTCGATCGAGATCAGGCCGAAATGCCGCCCGCGGTTCGGCTCTGCGCCATGGTGCAACTGCTCCAGCACCTGTTCGAAATGGCGCCGGTTGAAGGCGCCGGTCAGCGAATCGGTGAGCGCGATGCGCTCGAGTTCGTCCTGCAGGCGGCGGTTCGCGGCCACTGCCGAGACCTGGCGCCCGTACAGCTCCACCACCTCGCGCTCATGCTGGTCAAGTTGTGCCGGCCAGGCCAGCAGGCGGCCCAGGCTCATGCGGCGCGGCCCGGTCAGTGGAAGGGCGATGGCGTCGTGGGCTGCCAGCCACGCTGCAGACGGGAATCCGGCCTCGCTGGCCCAGGCGTGCTCGATCTCGGCGCTTTGTTCCGGCGGCATGCCCCGCACGAAAGACGCGCGCGCCGTTTGCCCGGCCAGCAGCACCGCGAAGCCGCGATCCGGATAGAGCGCGGCGAGTTTCGCGAGCGAGCCGCCGACGCTCGGTTCGAGCTCTTCGTTGGCCTGCAGCTCGATACTGATTTCGAGCAGCGCACGGAACACGTCGCTGTTGCGCTGGATGATCGCCAGCGTCTGCTGCAGCTCCTGCGTGCGTGCCTCGACCTTCTGTTCCAGCGACAGGTTCAGGGCCGCCAGTTCGTTCTTCACCCGGCCGTAGTGGATGTGGTAGCGGCAACGGGTGAGCAGTTCGACCCGCGAGATCGGTTTGACGAGGTAGTCGTTGGCGCCCAGTCCGAAGCCCTGGTGGATGTCCTGCGCCTGCTCCCGTGCGGTCAGGAACAGGATCGACGTGCCGGCGAAGCGCGGATTCTCGCGCACCCGGCGGCAGACTTCGAAGCCCGACATCTTGGGCATCATCACATCGAGCAGCAGCAGATCGACCGGGCCGTTCGCCTCGAGGAATTCGAGTGCTTCAGCGCCGCTGCTGGCGCGGTGAAGGGTGTAGGGCTCGTTGTAGAAGTAGTTGGAGAGGATCTCCTGATTGATCAGCTCGTCATCCACGATCAGCACGCTGGCCTGGTGGCTTGGCAGCGAGTCGGCCGGTGGTGGCGTGTCGGTCGGCGTGTCTTCCGTGGCGTCATCGAAGAAGGGCGACACCATTGCCGGCGGGCGATGACGAATCGTCGCCACATCCACCGGCTGTTCGCCCTGCGCGGCGCGCAGCGTCAGCGTGAACACGGCGCCGCCGCCTTCGGGGCATTCGACGGCGAGCGTGCCGCCATGCAGTTCCACCAGCTGGCGTGAGATCGACAAACCCAGTCCGGTGCCATTGTGGGCGCGGGTCAGCGAGCCTTCCAGCTGCGCGAAGGGGTTGAAGATCGCCTCCAGCTTGTCGGCCGGAATGCCGATGCCGGTATCGGCCACCGACAGGCACAGCATGGCGCCCCGCGCGGTGGCGCTGACCGTGACACTGCCTTCCGGGGTGAACTTGATCGCATTGCCGACCAGGTTATGCAGCACCTGCTGCAAGCGGTACTCGTCGGCCCACGCCGGCGGCAGATCGGGCGGCACCGCGTTGATCAGTTGCAGGCCGACACGCTGCGCGGCCGATTCGTGCAGCGACACCACGATGTCGACCAGGCTCGAAAGTTCCAGCGGGCGCAGTTCGAGCGACAGCGCGCGGTTCTTCATCTTCGAGAAGTCGAGGATGTCGTTGACCAGGGTTTCGAGTCGCTTGCCGCTCTGCTCGATCAGCCTCACGTTGCGAAATACCTTGGGCGTCAGATCGCCGGCCGCGCCATCGAGCAGCGACGAGGCGATGCCGATGATGCCGTGCAGCGGGGTGCGCAACTCGTGCGACGTGCTGGCGAGGAAGTCGTCCTTGAGTTTGTCGGCCTGCTGCAACTGTTCGTTGGCGCTGCGCAGCTCCTCGATCTGGCTCGAGATGCGTCGCCCCATGTCACTCAGCGTGTCCGACACGCGGCTGAACTCGACGAAGCCCGTGCGCTTGAATTGTGTGTCGTAGCGCCCGTCGGCGTAGTCGCGGGCGAGGGCTTCGAGTTCGCGCAGCGGGCGCCCCAGACGCCGCCCCAGCGCAGTGGCGGCCAGCGTCAGCACGGTGACGCCGGCCAGCAGCAGCACACACAACACCACCAGGGTACGGCGCAGGTTGGCAAATCGCACGCTGTTCGGTTCCGACACGCTGATTGCCAGCGGCGGCAGCTTGCCCGCCGCCGTCTCGCCCTCGATGCGCGCCTGCGCGAGTTGAACGTTGCCGGGCTCGGCCGTCGGCGGTGCGTCGCCAAAGCTCAAGGCCACCTTTTGCGCGTGCCCCGGTGGCACGCCGGCCGCGTCGCGCAGCGCCGGCAGCGGAATCACCGCGATCAGCAGGCCTTCCATCGGCGTCTGCCGGGTATAACGGTTGAGGAACAGCGGCGTGACCAGCACCAGCATGCGGTCGTCGCTTACCTTGCCGTCAAGCCCGTTGGCGCGCCGCAGCTGGTCGGCCAGCTGGCGGTCGGTGTACTTGAGCCACAAGCCGTGATTGCGGTAGCGGTGCGGATCGGGCATCGCCGCCTTGATGTGCGCGAGCAGCGGTGTCAGGTCGGCAATGCCGGCCGGCTCGGGCACCACATCGATCAGCTCGAAATGGCTGTCGACGAGGAAGTTGGCGGCAATGATCGGCGACTGGCGGATCAGCTCGTCGGCGATCGTGGTCGCGCGCGAGCCGAAGAACGGGCTGCTGATCGAGAGCGCGAGATCCTTTTCCTGGCTGGCCGCGACGAAGCGTGATGCGGCGAAGCTCAATTGGTGGCGGATCTCCGCGGCGATGCGTTCGGCCGTCAGGCGCAGTTCGGTGACGGCACTGTCGCGGGTGCTCGAATACACATGCCAGATGTAGGGGACCGACACCGCCAGCACCGGCAGCAGCGCCGCGGTGAGGATGAAGGCCATGATGGTCGAGCGGAAGCTGCGCAGCATCATGCGCAGGGCAAACGGCCGGCGCGGACGCTGGTCGCCCGCTTGAACGGTTTCGGGAGCTGTCGTCATCCGCTTCAGTAGTCGGTGCGGCGCTGCGCCCGGTCAGCATGTTGTTGCATCATCCGGGCTGCCTCGGTGGCGTTCACGCGGCCCTGATACATCGACGAGAAGCCCTTCGCCAGGCCTTCCCACGCGAAGGCCATGCCGCGGTCGTTGGGCATTGCGCGAGCGAGTCGCAACTGGTTGAGCGAGGCCTTCAGATTGTCGTCCGCCTTGGCGAGCGCTTCGCGGTACACCGCGGCATTGACCGGCAGCAGCGCGGTTTCGGCAAACCAGCGTCGTTGTATCTCAGGGCTCTGCATGTAGCGCAGGAACTTCAGCAGCGCGTCGCGCTTCGGGCCCTTCAGTGCGTTGCCCGGAAACACGAGCACGTAGCCCGAATACATCGGCACCAGGTTGCGGCCGCCTTCGAGCTGCGGCAGCGTGGTGACGCCCAGCTTGTCGCCGAGGGCCTCGCGCAGTTCGTGCATCGCCCAGTCGCCGTTGATCGAGTAGGCGAACTCGCCGGCAATGAAGCGATCGAGCGGGCAGTCGCCGCGACATTCCTTTTGCGTAAGTCCGCCGCTGACCAGCCCGAAATAGGTGTTCAGCGTTTGCACCATTGCCGGCGTGTTGAGCGTGACGCTGCCCTTGGCGTCCACCGGCCAGCCGCCGTAGGCGCCGTAGAAGGGCACCATCCAGTACATCTCGCCCCAGTTCATGGCCAGCGCGCGCACGCCCTTGGCTTCGAGCGCCTTCGCCTGGGTCGCCATTTCCGCGAAGCTGCGCGCCGGCTTGGCGACGAGGGACCGGTTGTAGTACAGCATCAGGTGGTTGCCCCAGAACATCGGCGCCCCCAGCGCGCGACCTTCGAACAGGCCCGATGCGGCTGCGTTCGGCACCAGTTCCCCCGATTTGGTCGCGGGGACTTCGGAGTATTTGAGTTCCTTGTCGAGCGCGAGAAAGTCGCTCGGCACCAGCGCCACGTCCGGCAGGTCGCCATCGGTGGCGTGTCGCAGCAGCGAAGCGCGCAGGTCGTTCTGGTTGATCCAGTTCGTTTCCACCTTGCCGGCGCCGGTCTTTGCGAAGTCCGACGCGATGGCGGCGAGCGCGTCGGCGTTCTGCTGCGCATTCCAGAACACGATCGTCGGCGCCGCGCAGAGCGGCAGCGCAGCGGCGACAGCCAGCAGCGCGACAAGGCGGCGAACCAGGGATGAAACCGTCATCGAAGTCTCCGTAAGCAAATCCTGTGGCTGCAGCATGCACGCCAGCGCACGCATGTTCAGGCATCAGGTTCTATCTACGACCTCGGCGCGGGTTTCTTCAATCGCGCTGGGTGGGCCTTTGCGACAGGTCAATCAAGGGCGGGCAGGGGATCGCTCATTTGGGCTTGCGCATCAACACGCCCGACACGGCGGCAACGCCGATCGGCACGACGATCCACCCCATCAGCTGGAGCAGGCTGGCGATGATCGTGGGCCGTACCGTGAGCGAGCGGCCACCCGGCAAGGCCACCGCCACCGGCGCCGCTGCGGGTGAGAGGTGATCCTTGATCGGCAGCGACACCGGCAGGAATTCGGCGATCGCCATGCTCACCGCCTCTTCCCCGCTCGCCGTGTAGGGGCCGCCTGCGCGCAAACTCTTGTCCTTCGGGTCGACCGTGCCGGGCTGTGCGAAAAAGAGGCTGCCGGCGACCACCAGGGCCAGCGAGATCCAGGCCAGGCGTACCGGCTGCACGCCGTAATTCGCCAAGCCCCGGTAAGCGGTGTCCCACAGCCAGAAGAGGCCGCGTTTGCCTTGCCGTTCGCAGCGCCGGCGTGCCAGATAGACGGCGTTGGCGCCCGCGTCGTTGCCGTTGCGACGCAAGCAATCCTCAAGCTGCCCGAAGGGTGGCCGCGCGAAGCCGTTCTTCAGGCGCAGGGTGCCCTCGGCGCTCAGCAAGAGCGCGAGCGGGTCTTGCATGTTGAGCTTGTCGTAACGGCAGCCAGTGAGCCGGATCGTCGCAGGCAGTCTTCCGCCGCTGCTGGCGCGATCGTCGGACGGCAAACAAAGCGATGCGAATGTCGCCTGCCGCAGATCGAGTTCGCCGCGGAACACCACCGAATCGAAGTGCGCATCGGACTGGATGCGACACTGGCGGAAGCTTGCGTCAGCGAAATCGCAGGCGGCGGGGTGGCGGCTGCTGTCCCGCCACAGCGCGTCGTCCGACGCCCACGCGCCGGCCTCGGTGTCGCTGAAGTCGGCAATCGCATTGAAGCGGCTGAAATCGAAGCTGGCGGCCTTGCCGAAGCGGGCGCGAAAGTAGGCCGTCTGCTCGAAGCGGCTGTAACTGAAGTCGGCGCCGGCGGCGAAGTCGACACGGTTGAAGAAGCTCAGGCCCAGGAACGTGGCGCCGAGGAAATTGGCCGGCGCCTGCGCCCCGAGCTTCACCCGCTGGAAGATGAACTGGCCGCCGACACTGGCACCGTAGAAGCTGATCGGCAGGTAGCTCACCGCATCGCTGAAGTTCGCCACCTCCCGCACTTCGCAATGCTGGAAGTCCACCTCTGCATTGCTGCCCACGCGCTTGCCGGGCGCATGGCTCGCCGGATCGGTGCCGAATTCGACGGCCGGTGCGCCGACATATTCAAGGCGCGCGTGCGCTGCGTTGATGCCACCGCGCAATCGCGCAGCGTGATCATTGGGGGCGTTGCCCGCGTGCAGGAAGAGGCGCGACGCAGTCGCACCGTACAGATCGAAGAGCCCCTCGCAGACCACTGCGCACGCGGTGACGTCGCCTTTCAACGCCGCGCGCCGCAGGATCAGATCACCACCGAAGCGCGACCCCGTGAAAAAAACGCCGCGCTGCACGTCGATCTCCGCGAACCTCGCCGTGCGGGTCGTGATCGCCTGCACCCACGAAAGCTTCTGGCCGACCACCAGCCCGGTGGCGTCGACCTGTCCGCCGATGCGGACCCGGTCGAAGATAGCCTTCTTGCTGATGCGGGTGCCTTCGATGTCGAGCGCCACGCCTGCGCGGATGCGCGCCTGAGAAAAGTCGGCGCAACCGCTGATCTCCGCATAGGACATCAGCACATGGCCCCAGACGCGGATGTCGACCATCGACAGCTCGTCGGTCTTCAGGCTGCTGAAAACCGCATCGCCGCGCACCCGCATACCCTGGCCGTCCAGCCACGCAGCCTGAAGCCCGGCAGCGGACACACCCTGGCCGAAATGGCTGAACGCGAGCGATACGCCGCGCCGCGCGACGACGTCGCCCAATTGCAGCGTGCCGCGCATCGCCGCGCGGCTGAGGTCGATGAAGCCGCTCACATCGGCGAAGCGCAGGCTCAGCGCGCTGTGCCGCCCGCTGCGTGCCTCCTGCAGCTTGATGTCGCCCGCCACGCGCAGGCGCGAGAGGTCGGCCTCGCCGGTCAGCACCGTCAGCCCGAGCCACAGACTGCCCTGGACCTGCGCTTCGGAAAGGTCCAGCGTGCCGAAGAAGCGGCAGCCCTGGAATGCCGTCGAGTTGCCAAAACGTACGCGGCAGAACGAGGCGCGCACGCCGCGCCGGAACTGGACATCCTGCGCGTCCAGCACGTCGTCGAACTGAGCATCGTTGAAGCGGCACAGCCGCTCGGGCGCATCCGCCGCGCTGCCGGGCGGCACGGCGAAGCGACTGCCCGCCAGTGCCACCTGGGCGCGAAAGCGCGCGGAATCGAAGTCGGCACCATGGAAGCGGCAACGTTCAAGGCGCAGGCTGCGGGTAAAGACCGCGCCGGCGGCACGCACCGGCGCCTGAAACACGCAATTGGCGAGGTGGATGTCGCCGCCGACCGCCGCGTTGGTGAGATCCAGCACGCCGGCGATGACCGCGTTCTCAAGCTCGACACGGCCGCCCGCAAGAATCGCCCCGGCAAGGTGCTGCGCGTCGACCATGCGGGTTGTCACCGGCTGCGTGGCATCCAGCACCACGGCCTGCCCCGCCTGCAGGCGGTCACTCACGCTGCGATTCATGCTCGCTCCCCCGGCGTTCGGACGGGCTCTCGTCCCCTGTCCTTACTTTAGTCGCCGTGCGGACGCCCTGCCGGGGGAGGTGCGTTCAGGGCGCGCTGACGAGCAGGTAGCCGCGGTTCTCCACGGTGTCGAAGGTGCGCATGCCGCGGATCAATGTGTCGACCGGCATCCACACCCAGCCCGCATTGGTCGGGTTCACATCCATCAGCAACACCGAATCGGATTCGCGGTCGTAGGCGCCAAGCGGCGAGATGTGTGCGCCGCCCGGCTGGCCCACCGCGTCGCGACGATAGTTGACGATCACGTAGTCGCCAGGCAGTTCCAGATTGCCGATGAGGTCGGCGCGAATCTGCGCGTCGGTCACCGTGGCGTCCGCAACGACCACTCGGGTCGCGGCGCCGTTTGCGCGCAGCGTCGCGGCAAGCTGGCGCAGCTGGAAGCCGCCGTCGTGGATCACCTTGCCGTTGATCGTCAGCGGTTCGCCCAGCACTTGCGCGCGCGACTTCGGTCCGCGTTCGATCACGCTTTCCTGCGTGTAACGGGGCAGGCTGAGGTCGAGACCTTCGGGCAAGTGTTTCTGGTCATCCGGGCGCAGGCGGCTGCGGTCGCGCGGGGCATTACCGCGCTGGGCGTACAGCGCGTTGAGCACGATTGCCGCACTGGTGGGGCCGCAGAAGGCGATGTTCGACTGCGGCTCGAACTGGTTGGCGAGGGCAGGGAAATCTGCCTTCGCGCCGGCACGGGCAAGTCGCCCGAGGCCTTCCGGCGAATCAAACGCAAGCAATGCGGCCGGTTCTGCGCCCAGCGCTGCGCTGGCGGCTAGAGCCAACGCCAGGAGCCCGGTTCTGAAGAAGTCTGTCATCGCATCCTTATCCGTGTGTGGAGGGCTCACGATGCACGATCGGCACGTCGGTGCCAAGGCGTGCATGACCGCTTGGCGCCGGTCCGGGGCGTGCCCCTTGCTCAGGGGGTGAGCGTCGAACCGCTGACCTTCGGCGCGCCCGAGCCGAGGTAGAAGATCCCCGGATAGCCCGCCGTTTCGAAGCCGGCGCTGGGGTTCTGGCTGAGCACCGAGTCGGTGATCGACAGGGTGCCGGTGCGGTCGTTGCTGACGAAGAAGATCGCGCCGCCGCCCTCCTTGGCGGTGTTGTTGGCGATGCGGCTGCCGCACACTTTCAGATCGAAGGTGTTGCCGTCGTTGTAGATCGCGCCGCCGCTGCCGCCGCCAGGCGTGCCGCTGCGCGCCGGGTTGGCGCCGTTGCCGATCGCGCTGTTGTGCGTGAACACGCTGTTGAAGACGCTGTAAGACACGCCGATCGACGACAACCCGCCGCCGTTCGAACAGCTGTTGCCGACTCCGGCGGCCCCGCCGAAGGTGCTGTTCACCACATACAGCGGCTGGTTCTGCGACTGGCTGAAGGCGCGCACCGCGGCGCCGCCCACGTCCGGCCCGGTGGCGTCGCACTGGTTGCGGAAGAAGCGGGTATTCACCAGTTTCAGCCGCCCGCCGCGCGCCCAGATGGCGCCGCCGCCGTCCGGGTTGGCGCCGGTGGCGTTGCCGTCGATGAAGCTGATGTTCTGCACCGACACCTGCGGATGGTCCTGATCCTGGCAGTGCGAGGTGGTCCACACCAGATCGGGGTCGCAGGTGTTCATGTAGAGGATGCGCGACTTGCCACCGCCGCTCAGGGTGACCTTGCTGCCGCCGTCGATGACGATCTTGGGGCCGGTGTTGTTGAAGATGCGCGCCGGGCTGTTGAGCGTGATCGTGACCGGCTTTGCCCCGCAGTTGAAACCGATCACGCCGCCCTTGGCGACGGCCGCGACGACCGCGTCACCGCTGCAACTGGCGGGGGTGCCGTCTCCGACCACGGTGGTCGGCTTCGATGCATCTTCCGCGGCCGCTTCGGCGGGAACGGCGCAGTGGCCGTCCGGGTTGCCGGCGGGCGGGAGCGTGTCATCCCATACCACCGCGCCGCCGGAACCGCCGCCCGGCGGAGTTGGCGTCGGGGTAGGGGTGGGCGTTGGCGTGGGTGTCGGCGCCGTTGGCGTGTTCGTCGAACCGCCACCGCCGCCGCAGGCGGCCAGCAAACAGGCCAGGATCAGGATCGATGCGCGCATGGGAGGTCTCCGGGAATATGCAGATAGCTTAACCCGCGAACTGCCCTGGCGCGGCGCAAGCATGCGTGACGAGAGCACTGCAGGCGCAGACCCGCGGCCAGCGCGCCCGGGTGGCACGTTTCCGGTGTCTGCTGCATCACTGCGGGCTTTGCGTTTGCGCACAGACGGGTAGGCGGGGTCACGGTAAAGTCCGCCATCGACATTTGCAGCCCCCAGATCATGATCACATCCCCCGCCGCCTTGTCCGCCCCGTTTGCCCAGCTAGTGGAGCGCATCCACGCCGAAGCCACGGTGCTCGACAACCAGATCATCAAGATCGACCACTTCCTCAACCACCGCATCGAGCCCGCGTTCATGACGGCGATGGGGCGCGAGATCGCCAGCCGCCTCGCCGGCTACCAGCCCGACATCGTGCTGACCGCCGAGGCCAGCGGCATCGCGCCCGGCCTGGTTGCGGCGATCGCGCTCGATGTGCCGATGGTGTATGCGAAGAAATACGCGCCGATGATCGAACCGCCCGCCTATTCGCGCATCGTGCCGTCCCCGACCAAGGGCGGCGAAACGCGCCTGGTGATCGGCAAGCGCTACCTGTGGGAAGGCGCGCGCGTTGTCATCGTCGACGACATCCTCTCGAACGGTCGCACCTGTCAGGCGCTGATCGAGATGGTGCGCGAAGCAGGCGCCGAGGTCTTCGCCGCCGCATTCATCATGGAAAAGCACTTCAAGAACGGCCGCGCCGTCATCGAAGCGATGGATGTGCCGGTGGCGACGCTGGCGCAGGTGGTGGGCATCGAAGCCGGCAAGGTGGTGATGGGCGGCGCGTGAACGCGCCCCGCTTCACCCGCCGCTTCGGCTGCGGTGTCAGCGCAGCCGCGAGCTGATGAACAAGGCCAGCCCCAACGCTGTTACCACGTCCTTGCCGTAGGGAATGTGCTCGAAGCCCAGCAACGTCACGATGAACAGCGGAATCATGGCGAGAAACACATGCGGATACCGCAGGCCCTCGCAATAGGTCCGCAGTTTCTGCGGCAGGTGTTTGGCGATAGCAGGTGACAAGGGCATGGCGAGGCTCGAAGAAGGGGCGGGCACGCGCGTTTTGCGGCCATAGGTGGCGGGCGAGCGCGGATTGTACCGTGCCCTTCTGGCGGACCGTTGATGCAGGCGGAACGCGGTGCTGTTGTTCGGCCGCTGCGCCAGCTGGCGTGGCCGGAGTGGCCCCCCGCCGTGCGTCGACGCTGTTTTGCGACGAAAGCGGCCGTCAGGTGCGCAGCGCGCGCAGTTCCTTGTTCATGAAGCGCACCCGCATCGCCAGCACGCAGGCGATGCCTTCGAAGATATGCGCGGCGGCCTCGCTCTGCGTGTCCGCCAGTTCGTTGAAACGCGCGCGCGACAGCACGAAGCACTCAACGTCGTCGAGCGCGGTGGCGTCGGCGGCGCGGCGCGACGGATCGAGGAAGCCCATCTCGCCGATGAAGTCGCCGCGTCCGAAAGTGCCGATATGCCAGTGGTCCTTGCCCTGCAGCGGCAGCACGACGCGCACGGAGCCGTTGCGGATGAAGATCAGTTCATCTTCCGGCCCGCCAAGATTGAGCACCTTGGTGCCCGCGGCATATTGGCGAGGCTCGATGATCGACGCGATGCTCGTCAGCGTGCCGGCCTTCCAGCCGAGCAGGTGCTCCAGTTCCGGCAACGAGAGCGGAGGCTCGTCTGACGGAATCAACCCGGGTTCGGTGCTGAGCATTTGGTGCTCGATCCATTCCAGCGCCTGGTCGAGGTCGCGGAAGGCCAGTGCTTTCTCGGATTCGCGCACCAGGCCCACTTCCTTCAGGTAGCGCTTCATCTTCAGCCCGCTGGGCAGGCCGCGCGGAATCTCGGTGAAGATCAGGTAGGCCCCGGCCGCCTCCAGCCGCTCCTTGATCTGTTCCAGCGCGTGCGTGGCGGTCAGGTCGAGCGACTGCACCCGTCGCAGGTTCAGGATCACGTAGGTGCGCTGGCCGATCTCCGGTTCCAGCGCCTGGTAGAGCTGGTTCGCGGTGCCGAAGAACAACGCGCCCTGCAGCTCGACGATCACCGTCTTGCTGCCGTTGCGCAGCAAAATCTGCAGTTCGATTTCATGCCGCACCACCCGCGAGAACATCTCGCCCCCTTCGAGCTTGCGCCGCAGCACGGTGCTGCGGGTCTGCTCGCGCAGGAACAGCATCACCGCCAGCACGATCCCGGCACCGGACGCGGCGATCAGGTTGAACACCAACGCGACCGCAATCACTGTCACGATCACCATGAAGTCGAAGCGGGTGGACTTGGTGCGGAAGAATTCCAGGCTGTGCCGGTCGATCATGCGGTAACCCACCACCAGCAGGATCGCGCCCAGGGCCGCGATCGGCACCCAGGCCACCAGCGACGACAGCAGCAGGAAGGCGAGCAGCGCGAATACGCCCTCGATCGTGCCGGATCGCCGCGTCTGCGCGCCGCTCGACACATTCACCAGCGACGCCCCCATGGTGCCCGCGCCGGGGATGCCGCCGAGCAGGGCCGAGGCGATGTTGCCCAGCCCCTGGCCGATCATTTCGCGGTTCGGGTTGTGATGCGACGCGGTCATCGCATCCAGCACCACGCAGGTTTTCAGGGTGTCGATCGATAGCAGGGCCGCCAGCGACAGTGCAGGCATGAAGATCTGCGCCAACAGCGCGGGGCTCCACGCGTTCAGGGCCTCGAGCTGGTGCAACATCGTGTCGAACATCTGCTCGGTCGTGAGGTTCAGGGGCCCGACGAGCAGCGGATTGTTCGCCGCCTGCCACAGCGATGGATCGGCGAAACCGAGCAGCAGATACAGCAGCACGCCGCACAACAGCGCCAGAATCGCCGCCGGCACCGCCCGTACCACCCGCGGCGCGCCCGCCATCACGGCGATGACGACAGCGCCCACCAGCAGGCTTTGCCATCGCCAACCGGCCGGATGCAACAACGCCTGCCAGAAGCTCAGGCTACTGTCAGCACCGAGCACGCGCGGCAGTTGCCCCGCGATGATCGTAATACCCACCGCAGACAGATAGCCGCTTACCACCGGGTAGGGAATGAAGCGGATCAACTGGCCAACCCGCGACAGCCCGAAGCCGATCTGCAACAGCCCGGCGGCGAGGCCGATCAGCATCAGCATCAGCAGCGCCGTTTCCGGTGGCGTGCCCTGGCGTGCGAACTCGACGGTGAGCGCCGCCAGCAGTGCGGCAGCGGGGGCGCAGGGGGCGGTAATCAGGCGGTCGGTACCGCCGAAGCTCGACGCGATCAGCCCCAGCGCCGTCGCACCTAGAATCCCCGCCACCGCCCCGTGCGGGCCGAAACTGCCGCCCAGCGGCGCAAAGATCGTCACGCCGAATGCGATCGCCGATGGCAGCGCCACCAGCATCGCCGCCAACCCGCCCCACACATCGCCCACCCACGCTTGCCGCGCGTTGTTCGTATCCATGATCAGCGTCCCGTGTTATCGACGGTCGTGTCCGTTTGCGGATTGGTCACGCTTGCCCCGCATTGGCAATGGTGTGAGGAAGTCTGCAGCCCGCTGTCAGCATAGGCCCGGCAGCGGGACGTCGGCATCAGATTGGCAAATGGATCGTGCGCGGAATTTGCTCCTGCTCAATAGGCCGGCTGTTCGGACGCCGCGGCGTCCACCACTTGCGACCCGCGCGCGGCGCGAGTAACGGCGGAATAGCGCACGCCGAACGCGTCTGCGATCTGCTGAATCAATTAGGTGTCGCTGGTACGGGTGTGCGCAATGGCGGCGTTGCGGGCGGTGCGGTCCTGACTGGCGGCAACGAAGCTTGCCAAGGGCTGTGCTTGAGGTCGGCGTTACGTCCGTGGCTCCTCAATGCTCTCGATTCCTCGCACCTCTTGGTGCATCTGCGCCAGAAACCCGTCGCTGCCCGCATAGGCTTGTCCGCGCAAAACGCGCTGCCGCTGCGGGCCTCCAGTCAATCGCCGCCAGCAAGCCATCCATCGCCAACCATGGCGGCGACGTGTCGGCGCCCACGGTTGCGAAGTACGAACGCCAGAACCGTCCCTCAGTATTGCCAGCCATCCGTGCGCGCACTCGGTGCAGCACGACTTAGCGCGCCAGTTCCGGCAAGCACGCATCGCGCGCCACCAGAGTCGCCGCGAAGTGCTCGTGGGATACATGCCCCACCCGGCGAGGTGGTCGCTTGACACGCTGCGTGTAAGCACAATTCAACGGCCGCACCCTGCCGACAGATTGTCCTCCGGCGTTTCGATCAACTGGTGGCAGGGATTGCGCATCAGGCACCACGCATGACACACACGGCTGCGCCGAAAGCACACATCGCCCAATTCCTGAACCTGCATTCGACGATCTTCGTCCGACAAAACAATGTCATCACGGCAGTCCCCATGCGAGAAGACGTAATAGAGCGCGCTGGAGAATTCAAGTCGGATAGCGCGCGTCATGCATCGTAGGGTGGCAATGAGCGAAAGTAAGGCCGGACTCCGGGGCTCGGAACTACTTGGTGAAGTTCATCGAAGAAATGCACCAAGCAGCCCAAATCAAAGGCTTTGGAAGGGTCGAAAAGGGATCAATGGAAAACCGGACGGAATAACCTTTTGTTTCGGCGCTATCCTTTATTGGGTAACGCGCAGATCGTTGAAGCCAACATCCAATCCAGGGTAGTCCGTGTGGAAGCCAATGTAGCCTCTGAGCCGGACTGCGGCTCTATATCTCCCAATCTGTATGCCATTAATGAAGTAAATCAATTCGTTGTCTTGGATTTCAACTGTAAGTTGGTTGGTCGCGCCATATCCAGTGCGAATTGCCGGATGAGGTGGCAAGTACATTTCAGTTGACGCTACTTCGTTCTCCCATCTATAGATAAACGATGCGCCATCACCACGTATGAGAACACCAAATGCGTTTTTGAATTCATCATCCGTTGCGGCAACTATCAGTCCAAATGGTCTGTCAATGGGTCCTGAGTTTAGTCGTATTGTGACCTCTATTCTTACTGCAGCTGGGAAATACCCAGCCTCGTTCAGGCGCATGTAGAAGGCAAGATTCTCGGTGGTGTTTTGTAGCGTGTACCATCCATCCCGATAAAGGGTCCTCCCGGAATTCTGAAATTGCGTGGATTTCCATCTTGGTTGTTTGTCGAATGTATCCTCGAAAAGCACAGTGCGCTGTGGCCGACCAACCGTTTGGGGTGTTGAGTTGCCTTGTTGCTGCAGCTGCTGCTTGTCGGTTGCCACCGGGTGGCTCTGCGGCGTGTCACGGGTTGTCGAAGCCTTCGGTTTCTGTTCGGCGGCGTTTACCATTTGCGCAAACAGGGAGACTTTCTTGTCTATAGGTATTTCGAAAGAATTGGCAATCATTCCGCAAAACAGGTAGATGGCCCGGAGGCGAACAATTGATTGCTCGCTTGCTGCGGCCGCTCCTTCTATGTTCTTTATCTCCTCGGTTAGGCGGCCCTCCACATTTCCGCCGGCTTTTGCTACTTTGAATAGAGTTTCGACGCTTCCGGTAATCTTTGCCTCCTTCTCCTTTGATACGGACTGCCTCGGATCTAACAAGGAGCAGTCAACTTGGGCTGCAGTAAGTTGTGGAATTAGTACGATCGCAATCGTGCTGCAGAGATAGGGGAGCGGGTGCTGCATATAGATCGTAGGCGTTGCCATCAATTTGCAAGATGGGGAGTGCATGATGAAAGCTTGGCGAATCCGTCTAGACAATGTCTCTATTGCGTGGATGATGGCGCCTTGTAGACTGTTGTGGTCACTGGCCGGAGCGGGGGGGATTGGGGTCTTGCATGAGGCTTCGTCGGGCTGCGCCACAAGGATCCGGGTACGCGTTGCGAAGGAGGCCGCTGCTAGGGCTGCGAGGACGAGCACGAGCGAGCCCGGCTCAGGAATGGAGGGAGTGGCGCCCACATCCCCATCCATCACCGCCCAGATATGCCCTGACAGGGTTTGCGATTTGAATGTCTGTTCGCCGTTCGCCATGTCGAACGCCCACGCGAAGTCATCCGGGTAGGGTGAAAATGCAGTGGCGGTCCAATACACGACAGGTTCGATGGCAAATTCAATTGCTGCGCCGTCGGGGTCGTAGACGGCGTTCTTTAGCCCCGGTTTGGGTGACCACCAGATGGGCCAGTCCCCGCAGATGGAGCCGGAGCCAATGGCGTCGAAGTAGGGTTGGCCGGGCCGATAGGGCATGCAGTGGCCCAGGTTACCTAGGTCGCGGTAATACATCGCACCCAATTCGGAGTGGCGCCCCCATCCACCGGTATCTGCAGTGCCGTAGTCGGTACTGCCGTTGTTGCTGAACGAGTAGTTGAATACGCCGCGGACCGGTGTGACCTTTGGGAGGCGCCAGTCGCCCCACGTTTTGTTCCGCAGTGGGTCGTAGTAGGTGAAATCGGCTACGAGTTTGTTCGCGGCGTTCCAATCCGCCGCCGTGCCAAACGGATCCGATTGGAGCCAGGTGATGTTCAGGTAATCGTCGTAGACCAGACCCGCGCCGCGATTGATGAGCATTGCCGACGTTGAGCCGGAGACCAGCGCACCAAGGACAGCCACAATGATGTTGAGCATTGCGAGATGCTTGCGCGATCGGGATTGCAGTGAGCGTGTGGGCATGTGAGGCTCCGCTGTCGATTTCCTGGACGTGCAGTGCCTTGATCGGGGCGAGCCGCAAAGGGCTGTCAGCGCAAGGCGCTGTCTGCTTCTGTTCTAGGTGCCCTCTTGTTTTGAAGCAAATCAGCATTTCCGAGAAATCCCGCTGAATCTGCTAGCGCCGCCGATTTGCTTAGGGGCCGGATATGACCAAGGTCAACCGCCGACGAGATATGCGGTTCCAGTAGTGACGTGGGGCCAGTTGCCCTGTTTGGCAGTGACCGGGTCATGACTTGCTGCATGGGAGCGTTGCCCAGATGCACCCTCTTTTGGGTGTGGGTGGCATGCATGCTGACCGCGGCGGTCAATGGTTCTGAAACCTGCACGCGAGATTCGAGACGAGGCGCGTGTTGTGTGTGCCGTTCGTCTGTGTGACGACGATTGAGTGGTTTCGCGCCCGAACGCAAAGGAAGGCTTGTGTCCGGGCGCGAAACCACTCTGATTGCAGCGATTACCTACCATCCTCCCTGTTCTGTTTGACGGTCAGTGGTACCGCATCATTACCTGGCCCTGGCGAGGGCGCGGCCGGGCGCACCCAAACTCACCGCAAGCGCAATCGCGATGAGTGCGAAAAAGACGCCCATCCAGAAACCGGCCGAGCGGGGCTTTGCTTTGCCCAGCAGCAGGAATGCCGCCCCCGCATTCGACACTCACCCCATCGATACGACGCCCCATGGGAACTGCCCGCTTTCGGCCGCGGGAATGCCGAAGGCGTAACCCACGAGCAAGGCGGTGCTGGCAACGCCGTAAAGACGTAAGAGCACCGCACTTTTCGCGCTCACGCCAGTGGCGGCCTCAAGCCGTGCGCGGGGCGCAAGGGGCGGCAATTAGGCGGTCGGTGCCGCCGAAGCTCGACGCGATCAGCCCCAGCGCCGTCGCACCTAGAATCCCCGCCACCGCCCCGTGCGGGCCGAAACTGCCGCCCAGCGGCGCAAAGATCGTCACCCCGAAGGCGATTGCCGGCGGTAGCGCCACCAGCATCGCCGCCAACCCGCCCCACACATCGCCCACCCACGCTTGCCGCGCGTTGTTCGTATCCATGATCAGCGTCCCGCGTTATCGACGGTCGTGCACGGCAGCCGTTCGCCCGATCCGTTTCATCACATTGGCAGGCGCGCGAACAAGTCTGCAACTCGTTGTCAGCATAGGCCCGCCCTTGGGCTGTCGGTATCAGCGTGGCGAATGCATTACGGGCGGGATTTGCCCGGGCTCAATAGCCCGGTGGATTCGAAGGCCACGACGCACGCGGCGACCGCGGTCGGGTAAGCCAGGCCGCGACCGCGCGGCACTTCAGGGCTATCAACGGCGTTGGATCGAGTTTGCAGTCTCGCCATCGCGCCGGAGCAAACGTTTGAACGCAGGCACGCTGCCTGACCTCGCCTCAAGCAATGGGCGAGGTCGCACTGTGCCGCGACCCGGCAGCGTCAGAACCAGAGATCCCGTAAGCGCCGACCGTCGCGGGGCAAGTCGTCGAAGGAATCCAGACCGTCGAAGTGATCGATTGGCAAGGACGCGATTGGACCGGGTTCAGTGAGGCGCAGGTTCACAGCGATGCGCCGCCGGCCTTCATCGTCGACTCTCTGAGCCCGCCAGAAGGCGACACAACCACAGGTCGGGCAGAAGTGAAACTCGATGGCCTTGCCCCGTGTGTAGCACTTGCTCGGCCCGGCGACCGTGATGCCTTCATTCTCGAAGTCGTAAGCCCACAAGCTGCCATAGCGACGACAGACGGTGCAATTGCATGCGGTCGCTGATTCGGGCATTCCGGCAAAGGTCCACGAAACGGCCCCGCAGTGACAAGAACCCTTGAGCAAGATCGTCTCCTTCAGAGGGAAGTCAAAACGTCTGCAATCTACCCGCTGCGGCTAGCGCGGCCTAGGCTTGTCGGCCTGGTTCGCCTGCTTTTGCGGGGGCATAGCGCAAGCGATAGCGAATGAGGCTGAGCGCAATTGAAAAAGCACCGGCAGCGGAGACCCATATGAACACGGTAGCGCCGAGGCCCCAGTCCTTCCACGCACCGGTGGCACCGAAGTAGGCAATAAGAATCGCCGCCAGACCGTTGCTCGCGATGCCCATGTGCATTGTGTCAAAGGGAATCTGTCCGCTTTCAATGCTTCGCAATCCGCCGTAATAGCCCACGAGTAATGCCAGATACGCAGCGCCGAGAAGGCGTGCAATGGCAATGGGCTCCGGACTCGGCACGCCAAGCGCAACGAACCACGAACCGGGGAACAGCAAAAGAGGAATGCACCAGAAAATCGCGGTGATTGCGATCTTGCGTTTCAGCAGGCCTTTGAGTCCGCGCATCTGCGCTCCTTTGGTGTGAGGCTTTAGAAGCAAAGTGGAAGGTAACCGGCGCCCGAGCGCCAGCCGAGGTGACCCAAACTGCGCAGCAGTTTGGGGGGCCGGTTGGGTGACAAACTGGGCCGCGCCTTTAGCGGTGTGGCGCAGCGGTGGGTCATATGTCGACCTCGAAGTACGCGCTGCCTCCTGTTTCACCGAGTTGCAGCAAGGCAGCGTGAATCTTTGTCAGCACAGAGCCAATGGCACGTTTCGACGGAAACTTGCGTCCGGGAGTCTGTAACGCTCCGATCAGCGCGTGGACTGTGCTCAGGATTCGACTGGTGGAACCGAGACCGCAGCCTTCTTCATCAGGGAGTGCAATAAAGGTTGATAACGGTTCCACGCCGATTTCCAACGCCAGGTCATCGAGCTTGTTCCATGCTTTCCCCAAGTCTTGGGCTTCGCCATCATCGAAGGCGACGGGCACTGGATGCGTGACCAGATACATGGGGCGGGTCGAAGTACGGAGGAAACGCAGTGCTTCACGCTGTAATTGGCGTATTTCGGTCTTGAAGCCCGCGTCACCGATGGCGCCAATCCAGGCGGCGGCAAAGGATTCCTCGTGCCCTTGAATATCGCGAGCAGCATCCGCGATGTCCGGAGGCATGTGCGCCAACTGAAGTCGCGCCGACACGAGGACATATGCAAAGTGCGAGCGAGCGTGTGCCTTTAACACGCCCTCGGAATCTGCTTGACGCAGATAGAGGCTGTTAACGTTGTCCTCCAGGTCGGTCTTGCTTGGGCCCATAGCGTTGATGGCTGCGACCCTCGCCTTCGAATAGATCTCGCCGCGAGCGTGTCGCTTGGCAACAGCGTCCTTCGAGAAAGAATCACGGCGTTGCATGAGAACGTCGCGCAGTGCAATCAAGCGTTCGACTTTCGCACGCTGTTCGGGCGTTTTTGCCTTCTCTAGAGCAATCGCCAAAGCCCGCTCTTCCATGTAATGAGCAAGCGTAGTGTCAATCGGGGGTTCGTCAGCGGGGGCGTGGGCCATAGATAGGAAGTGGTGTCGGCTATCTGCTGTTGAAAGGCATAACGTTCGACGTGTGCGGCGGGGTGCTTTTCGTCCAGTCTGTGATCATGTCTTCGATTGAGGCGCCTCTGTCGCCGGCTCGACGTTCATTGCGCTGGGGTCTCGGATCGTTTTAGGTGGTGTTCTGCCTTAATGCAAAGCAAAAAACCTGAAAGCGCCCCCAATCTACCAGTGAGTTCCCGCAATCAAAATCCGAGCGAGATGCCTGTCAAGCCTGCGTCGGTCGATCAGAGTCGGTCGGCGGCCGCCGGGCGGAGATCGCCGAGACGATCCGCAGGCATCAGTTGGTGATCGTTGGCGGCGAGACCGGCTCGGGCAGGATGACGCAGCAGTCGAAGATCTGCCTTGAACTTGGGCGGGCTGATCGGCCATACGCAGCCGCAGCGACATGTCGTCGCCTCTGAGCTCTTCACGCGGGCAGGCATGACGGAGGGCCCGAAACTAGAGGCCGATCACTTTTGCGCTGGCCAAGCTTCCTGCTCGCCAGAGCCCCGGAATCGTTCTGAGTCTGTTCAGCAGGGCCAGTATTGGTCGCTTGATTCTGGAGCTCGAAATCGCTCGATTCGCTGCGGATTCGATTGCGGCGTTGCCCTTTGACCGGGCGGCATCGCGGATTTCGTAGAAGAAGGCCTCGTCGCTTGCGTCTGCCAGATAGGTCTTGCGAGTGCGATCCAGACTGAACGGTTCGGCGAACGGCAGCTTCTCTTGCGAAACGCCTGTCAATTGCAGGGTGGCCATAGTTCGTATGCATTTCGCACATACGCCGCAGTTGTCGGCCGACCCATTCGCGTAGCACACATGAAGGTGTTCAAGCGCCACGTCGTGGTTTGCAATGAACGCAGTCTTCTCGACCCGGTCGTACATGGCGGCGTCATGCTTCACGTCGAGACTGGAGGTCGAGAACAAGGGATCGGTGAGGGGGTGAGACCCCCAAGGGAACAGGGCGCCGTATGAATACGATGATCCAATCAGGATCTTTCCAAAGCGGTGCTCCAGCAACATGCCGATGCTTGCCAGCGCCGCACCGTGACACAGTCTTCCCCAAGCCTTCGCCCATGGGGAACCCGGCCGGCGCAGGTTGGTTCGCACCACAATCAGGTCGCGAGAGATGCTGCGTGCCGCGCGTTCAAGAAGTGCCTTCATCTTCAGGAATTCATGACCGTGCGCGAGCGGGATGTCGAAGCCGTGCACGAAGATCAGGTCATCTACCGTTCCGATTGCATCCGGATACTGATCCGGCGCATGGCGCATCGTGGTGAACCAAGAGTCGACCCCGCCAGAGAAAAAGACTGCAGTTCGTTTTGCAGAATCCGGGCGCAAGGTTGCTTTCGGGGCCTGCACGTTAACGGTTTGCAATTCGGGGTGCCACTGACGCCACTGCATTTGGAGGCCCTTGATGTTTTCAAGGAGCGCGGGGTCAACAGGCAGGCTTAGCGAAATTGCTTCTCCTGTCTGCATCGCGTACGGAAGCATCACGAGTACCCAAGGGTTTCCGCCGCGGCTGATTTGGTCCGCCAAATGCGCAGGCACTTCGAACCAGACTTCAAAGTCACTGCCATTCGCCGGCTTCAGGGTCGCACTGATCCGGGCATGGCCAGCGAGGTCTGGAGACGAACTCTCACGCAATTCAACCAGTTCCATTCTCTGCTTCTTCCGACGGGGGGGCGGCTGGGCCTGCGGGCCAGAAGTCTTCAAGAGTCTTGCGCAGGACAACGTATCGCAGACTCGAAAATCCCTGAAAACCGGCTCAAAGGCGTGAATCGTCGAATGGATTGTGTGATGTGCTTCACGGATCGCATGTCTGCGCGTCATTGATTCAGTGTTGAACGTCTTCTCCGCCCGATCGATCCTGCGGTCGACGAGGGGCTAGAATCCGGCCTCCCGTCTCACCAGCGACTACTTGTTTCCCGCAATGCCTCCGCAGCACCTGATCGACCTCGTCCTTTCCGCCGACCGTCCGCGCCTGCGCCGCGCGCTGCGTGAGCTGCCTCAGCGCGCAAATGCGCTTGCCGACTTGCCGGAGGCGCTGCGTACGAAGTTCGAGGCGTCGATTGCCGAGCGTGCGACGCGCCGGGCCAATCTGCCTAAGCCCAGCTTCCCGGAGGAGCTGCCGGTCAGTGGCCGGCGGGCGGAGATCGCCGAGGCGATCCGTACGCACCAGGTGGTGATCGTTTGCGGCGAGACGGGCTCGGGCAAGACGACACAGCTGCCGAAGATTTGCCTGGAGCTGGGGCGGGGCGAGGCGGGGCTGATTGGCCACACGCAGCCGCGGCGGCTGGCGGCGCGGGCGACGGCGACGCGCATCGCCGAGGAATTGCAGAGCGAGCTCGGTACGACGGTCGGCTTCAAGGTGCGTTTCACCGACCACACGAAGCGCGAGAGCTACATCAAGCTGATGACCGACGGCATCCTGCTCGCCGAAACGCAGGGTGACCCGCTACTGGCCGCCTACGACACGCTGATCATCGACGAGGCGCACGAACGCAGCCTGAACATCGACTTCCTGCTCGGCTTCCTCAAGCAATTGCTGCCCAAGCGGCCGGACCTGAAGGTGATCGTGACCTCGGCGACGCTGGACGCCGAGCGCTTCGCCAACCACTTCGCGCAGCACGGCAAGCCCGCACCGGTGATCGAGGTGTCCGGTCGTCTGTACCCGATCGAGGTGCGTTACCGCCCGATCGAGGACGAGGATGCGGTCGAGAAGCCGCCTGTGCGCGCAGGCGTGCGCGTCGCGGAATCGAAGAACCGCAATCCGAACAAGGATCTGTACGAAGCGATCTGCGACGCGGTGAGCGAGCTGCAGCGCGAGGGGCCGGGTGACGTGCTGGTCTTCCTGCCCGGCGAGCGCGAGATCCGCGAGGCGGCCGAGGCGCTGCGCAAGAACCACCCGCCGGGCGCCGAGATCCTGCCGCTGTTCGCACGCCAGACCGCCGCCGAGCAGGCGCGCGTGTTCTCGCGTTCGAATGGGCGCCGCGTCGTGCTCTCGACCAACGTGGCCGAGACCTCGCTGACGGTGCCGGGCATCCGCTACGTGGTCGATTCGGGGCTGGCGCGGATGAACCGCTACAGCCATCGCAACAAGGTCGAGCTGCTGCAGATCGAGAAGATCGCGCAGTCCGCCGCCAAGCAGCGCGCGGGCCGCTGCGGCCGGGTGCAGAACGGCATCTGCATCCGCCTCTACGACGAGGAGGATTTCAATCGCCGGCTGGCGCACACCGAGCCGGAGATTCTGCGTTCCTCGCTGGCGGGCGTGATCTTGCGCATGAAGTCGCTGCGGCTCGGCGCAGTGGAGGAATTCCCCTTCCTCGAAGCGCCGCTGCCGCGGATGATCGCCGACGGCTACCAGCTGCTGAACGAGTTGGGTGCGACCGACGATGCGAACAACCTCACCGCCATCGGCCGCGAGCTTGCCAAGCTGCCGCTGGACCCGAAGATCGGCCGCATGATCCTCGCCGCGCGCGACCGCGGCGCGCTGCGCGAGGTGCTGATCATCGCCGCCGCGCTGTCGGTGCAGGACCCGCGCGAGCGACCGCAGGAGCAGAGCGGCACCGCCGACCAGGCGCATGCGAAGTTCCGCTCGTCGCCGGATTCAAAGGACGAGCCGAAGAGCGAATTCCTGTGGTTCGTGAATGCCTGGAAGGCCTTCGATCACGTGTGGAAGCACGAGTCGTCGAGCAAGCAGAAGGCCTGGTGCAAGCAGCACTTCCTTAACTGGATGCGGATGCGCGAGTGGCGCGACATCCACGGCCAGCTGCATTCGCTGTGCGCCGAGCACGGCTGGAAGGAGAGCGAGCTGCCGGCTTCGTATGAAGCGATCCACAAGGCGCTGCTGACGGGCCTGCTCGGTCACATCGGCTGCCGTGTCGAAGACGGAGGTGACACAAATAAGGGCCCGGCCGCCGGTTCCTACCTCGGTGCGCGGGCGATAAAGTTCTGGCCGCATCCGGGCTCCTACCTGAAGAAGACCGTCGGCAAGTGGCTGATGGCCGCCGAGCTGATCGACACCTCGCGGCTCTACGCCCGCTGCGTCGCGAAGATCGAGCCGGAGTGGGTCGAGGAGGTCGGCGCCCACCTGATCAAGCGCAGCGTCTACGAGCCGCACTGGGAGAAGAAATTCGGCGCCGTGCGCGCATGGGAGCGCGGTGTGCTGCATGGCATCACGCTCTACCCGCGGCGTGCGGTGGGCTATGCCGAGCACGACCCCAAGCTGTGCCGCGAGCTGCTGATCCGCGAAGGCCTGGTGCAGGGCGATGTCGACGAAGCTGCCCTGCGGCAGATGGGCTTCCTGACGCACAACCAGCGCCTGATGGCCGAGATCGAGCGCCTCGAACATAAAACCCGCCGCCCCGACGTGCTGGTGGACGACGAGCTGATCTACGCCTTCTACGATGCGCAGATCCCCGACAACGTCACCGACCTGCGCAGCTTCGAGGCCTGGCGCAAAACCGCCGAGCGGGCGAACGCCAAGGGCCTGTTCCTGGTGCGCGAGCAGTTGATGCGGCACGAGGCCGAGGGCGCGACCAGCGACCGCTTCCCGGCCGGCTTCGAAGTGCTGGGGCAGAAGCTCAAGCTCACGTATCTGCACGAGCCGAACGACGCGGAGGACGGCGTCACGCTCACGGTGCCGCTGGCGATGCTCAACCAGATTCCGCTTGCGCGCTGCGAGTGGCTGGTGCCGGGCCTGCTGGAAGAGAAGGTCACGGCGCTGCTCAAGACCGTGCCGCAGAAGCACCGCCACCGCCTGCAGCCGATCGGGCAGAGCAGCAAGGCCTTCATCGAGCAGGTGGAGGCGGGCGAGGTGAATCGCGAAGACGGGCTGATGCGCGCGCTGCAGAAGTTCGTCGAGGATCGCGTCTCGCTGAAGCTGCCGCTGGAGAGTTTCCGGCCCGAGAACCTCAACCCGCACTGCTTCATGAACTTCCGCGTCATCGACGAGCATGGCCGCGTGCTGGGCATGTCGCGCAACCTGCCGGAGCTGCGCACGCGGCTCAAGGACCAGGTGCAGGCGGCCTTCAAGGCGGCGCAGGTGCCGGGATCGATGGGCGCACAACTGGCGGCGCTGAAGGTGGCAGGCAAGCCGGCGGAAGCATCGCCCGAGCCTGCACAGCGCGGGGCCGCCGCGAAGCCGGGCGCCCCATCGCCGCAGGCGGAGGCGTCCGCGAAGAGTCAGCCGGCGCAGCTCTCCGGCCTCACCAGCTGGAGCTTCGGCGAACTGCCCGAACTGCTCGAAGTGAAGGTTGCCGGCCGCATGGTCATCGGCTTCCCCGCGCTGCAGGACGACGGCGAGTCGGTGAGTCTGACTGCAGTCGACACCGAGGAAGAGGCCGCGCGCGTGCACCGCAAGGGCCTCGCACGGCTCTTCGCGTTGGCGCTGAAGGACCAGGTCAAGGCGGTCGAGAAGTTGCCCGGCCTGCGCGAGCTGGCGCTGCACTTCATCCCCTTCGGCACCGAAGCGGAGTTGAAGGCGCAGCTCGTCGCCGCGACGCTGGAGCGCACCTGCCTGATGGACCCGCTGCCGACTAACGCGGATGCCTTCGCACAACGCGCGCAGGACGCCAAGTCACGCATCTCGCTGGTTGCGCAGGAGCTGATGCGCCTCGCGGGCGCGCTGGTCGTCGAGCACGCTTCACTGACCAAGCGCTTCCTCACGCTCAAGGGCCAGCCCGACACGCTCGCCGACCTGCAGCAACAGCTCGCCAAGCTGATGCCGAAGAACTTTCTGCTCGCGTACCCGTTCGAAAAGCTCACCCACTTCAGCCGCTACCTCAAGGCGATGGGCGTGCGCATCGACAAGCTGCGCACCAATCCCGCGCGCGACCTGCAACTGCTCGCCGAATGGAAGTCGCTCGCGCAGCCCTTCGAGCGCGAATGGCTCGCCAAGGCCAAGGCCGGCGTCATCGACCCGCAGCTCGAGGAATTCCGCTGGTTGCTCGAAGAGCTCCGCGTGGGGCTCTTTGCGCAGGAGCTCAAGACGCCGATGCCGGTCAGCGTGAAGCGGCTGCAGAAGATCTGGGACGCAAGGCCGCGGTGACGCGAGGGCCTCGCAGTGGGGGCCGGAAAGAAGTGAAAACGCTTGTTAAGAGCGGGGCATGAACGCTCAAACAGCGCCTAGACTCCGATGTATCCCGTTGGCTCCATCAATCGTCATGACGCCTCTGCGCATCCACCACGCCGCCGTCATCTGCAGCGACTACGCGCGCTCCAAGCGCTTCTACTCCGAAGTGCTCGGCCTGCGGATCGTCGCCGAGACTTATCGCGCTGAACGCGACTCCTGGAAGCTTGACCTCGCGCTGGCGGACGGCACGCAGATCGAGCTGTTCTCGTTTGCGGTTGCGCCGCCGCGACTCTCTTGGCCGGAGGCGCAGGGGCTGCGGCATCTGGCGTTTGCTGTCGACGACATCGACGCAAACGTCGAGGCGCTGGCGCAAAAAGGGGTCAAGGTCGAGCCGGTGCGCATCGACGAACTGACCGGCGCGCGCTTCACTTTCTTTTTCGACCCCGACGGACTGCCGCTGGAATTGGTCGAGCCAGTCCGGCCTTGAGCGACCGAAGCGGAGCGTGGAATGAAACCCGAGCCCTCCCGATTCGCCAGACGATGCTGCGGTGGCGCGCTGGCATTCGTGCTGGCGACGCATGTGGCGTTTGCCGGCCCCTTGCTGGATCGCTTGCGTGGCCGCGAGGCATCACAAGGGCAAGTTGAAGAAGAAGACGCAGCCGACGCGAAGGCCAAACTGCCGCCGGACGTGCGCGTGCTGCGCGACATCGCCTACGGTGACGATGCGCGCCAGCGTTTCGATGTCTACCTGCCATCTCACCCGAGCAACGCGCCCGTAATCGTGATGGTGCACGGCGGCGCCTGGGCCTTTGGCGACAAGGCGATGAGTCGCGTGGTGGAGGCGAAGGTGGCGCGCTGGGTGCCGCGCGGCATCGTATTGGTTTCAGTGAACTACCGCATGGTGCCGGACGCGGCCCCGCTCGAGCAGGCGCGTGACGTGGCGCGTGCGGTGGCGGCGGTGCAGGCGCGCGCGGCGGAGTGGGGCGGCGATCGCCACAAGCTGGTGCTGATGGGCCACTCGGCAGGCGCGCATCTGGTGTCTTTGCTCACGGCGCAACCCTCGCTGTTTCCCGTGGCAACAGTGCCGGCGCTTGGTTCCGTCTCGCTCGACAGCGGGGCGATGGATGTCACCGAGATCATGCAGGCGCGGCATTTCGGTTTCTACGACCGCGCCTTCGGCAGCAATCCGGCGGACTGGGCGGCGGCATCACCGACCCGGGTGCTTGACACGAAGCCCTGGCCCTTGCTGGCAGTGTGCTCGACGCGGCGCAGCGATTCCTGCCCGCAGGCCGATCGCTTCGCGGCGCGCGCCGTGTCGCTGGGCGGGCGTGCCAGCGTGCTGCGCCAGGACTTGTCGCACGGCGAGATCAATGCCCAGCTGGGTCAGCCCGGTGCCTACACCGATGCGGTGGAGGCTTTCCTGCTCGCGCTCGACCCGGCCCTGGCCGCAGCGCTGCGCTGAACGGCAGCGGTCGTCAGACCCGCCGCATCAGATACGAACCATCAACTCGCCGTCTTCGGCACGATAGAGCCGGGCATCGCCGAAACGAGTGCCGCCCGGTTGCGCGCTTGCTGCCGCGTCGGTGCGGCGTTGCGGCGCACCGAGCGACGCCGGGTCGATGGTGTGGCCGTGGCGCGCGGCGATCGTCGCCAGCGCGACGACGCGCAGGCCGTCCGGGTCGGCGGCGGCGCGCAACTCGGCGAGCAGGTCGGGATCGGTGCGGGCGATCCGCAGGAAGGTGCTGAGCGCTTCGGTGCTCATGGGGCGCCTCCGTCAATGCATGAGTCAGTCACCCGCCAAGTGTAGCCGCAGCCATGTTGCGCAGCGATGTGATCGGTACGACGCCGGCCCTTGCTTGCAGCGTCGTTTGCGGCCGTCAGTCGCCAAGCGCTTCGGCCAGCGCGTCGAAAACGATGCGCATGCGCGGCGAACCGCGCAGCTCGCGGTGCGCAGTCAGCCAGACCGGCAGGCTGGGTAGCGGAAATTCCTGCAGCAGGCGGACGAGTTGCGGATCGCGCTCGGCCACACGCTGCATCGTGATGCCGATGCCCATGCCGGCGCGCACCGCTTCCCAGCCGACGATGTTGTTGTCACAGCGGAAGGCGAAGAAGTGGCGGTCGATGTTGAATCCGGCGCTGCGGAAACCGTCGATCAGTTGCGGCGATTGATCCAGCCCGACCCAGTCGTGCTCCGCGAAGTTGTCGGGCGTCACCGGCGCGCGGCCTTTCAGGTAGTCGGCGTGCGCGTAGAAGCCGATCGGATAGTCGGCGACATGGCGGGTGACAAGGCTGCCCTGATCGGGCCGCACCATGCGGATCGCGATGTCCGCCTCGCGGGCGAGCAGGTTGTCGACGCGATTCGAGGCAACCAGTTCGATCTCGATTTCGGGATGCGCTGCACGCAGCTGCACGAGGATAGGCGGCAGCACGTGCGCCGACATCATCTCGCTCGCGGTCAGGCGCACGGTGCCGGCCAGCGTCTGCGCGCGTCCGGCGGCCGCCAGCGCCAGCGCTTGGGCGGCCGCCTGCATGCGGCGCGCAGGCTCGACAAGCGCGTCGCCCGCTTCGGTGAGGCTCAGGCCGCGCGTCGTGCGTTCGAACAGTGCAGCGCCGGTCTGCTGTTCGAGCTGGGCGATCTGGCGCGACAAGGTGGGCTGGCTGGTCGCCAGCGCGCCAGCCGCGGCGGTCAGCGAGCCGGCATCGACCACGGCAAGAAAGGCGCGGATCAGATCCCAGTCCGGCGAGGTCGGTGCAGCGGTCTTGTTATGCATTGCTGAATGAATGGCATGCAGAAATGCGGATTCTTTTGTATTTCTTGCCGTCGCACAATCACCCCATCGAGAAATGGACAGAAGCGGAGCCAATCATGCGGCAAACAGTTCTGGTGCTGGGCGCGAACGGCCGGGTCGGCCGCGCGCTGGTGGAAGCCTTCCACGCTGCCGGCTGGCAGGTGAAAGCACAGATGCGCAAGGCGCCGACCGCGCCGCTGCCGGCGGGCGTCGAAGCGGTGAGTTGTGACGCGCTGGATACCCCGGCCCTGGTCGCTGCGGCACAGGGGGCAGCGGTCATCGTGAATGCGCTGAATCCCGACTATGCGCGCTGGGATGTGCTACTGCCGCCGCTGGCCGCCAGTGTGCTTGCTGCCGCACGGGCGAGTCGTGCGACGCTGATGCTGCCGGGCAACGTCTATAACTTCGGCGCCAAGCTGCCCGCAGTGCTCACCGAAACCACGCCGGAACAGCCCGACACGCCGAAGGCACGCCAGCGCATCGCGCTGGAGGGGCAGATGCGCGCGGCGAGCCGCGAAGGGGTGCGCAGCATCGTGATCCGCGCCGGCGATTTCTTTGGCGGCGGGCCGGGTTCGTGGTTCGACATGGTCATCGCCAAGGACATCGCCAAAGGCCGCGTGACCTGGCCGGGGCCGGAAGACTTGCCGCACGCATGGGCCTACCTGCCCGATCTGGCGCGCGTATTCGTGATGGTGGCGGAGCGTCGTGCTGCGTTGGCGCCCTTCGAAAGCCTGCACTTCGCCGGCCACACCCTGAGCGGCGCGCAGATGCGGCAGGCGCTGGAGCAGGCAAGCGGGCGTTCGCTCGAACTCCGGCAGATGTCCTGGTGGCCGCTGCGGCTGGCCTCGCCCTTCGTGCCGATGCTGCGGGCGCTGCTGCAGATGCGTTACCTGTGGCTACGCCCCCACCAGCTCGACGATTCGCGCTTGCGCGCCCTGCTCGGTACGGTGCCGCACACGCCGCTTGTGGCGGCATTGGCTGCGTCGCTGGGCAGACACGGCAGCCAGCTTGAAACAGCCGCGGCGGGCGCGCATTGACGGCACGCCGGCGTGCCCGTGTGCTTGGGCCCGCACGCGGGACCGCTCAATTGCGGCGGGTCGCGGCTGCAGGCGTCACGGCGCCGGGCGCTTTGCGGCCTCTTCCACCATCGCGTTGAGGGCCGCGTTGACGACCGCGTCGCAGTCGGTTCCGCCCGCCTTCTCGCAGGCTTCCATCATCTGCTGGCGTCCGGCCGAGGTCACCGCCTTGGGTTGGCTGGCAGCGTCGGCAGCGGGCGCAGGGTCCGGCTGCGGCGCCATGCGCGGCTGACTCTTGATGGCCGGCACGGTCGAGATCGTCGCGGTCACTTTCTCCGCCTTGACCCCCTGCGGTGGCTGATTGCCGTATTGCCAGCGGCCCTTGTCGTCCTTCCACTTCCAGACGGTGTCCTCGGCATGGCAGACGCCGGCCGCGAGCACGCAGGGCAGAAGCAGGGCGATCAGTTTCGGGCGCGCGGTCATAGCCGGATTCCTCCTTGTCATGACATGAGTGTAGCCCGGCCCTTCGTCAACGCCGAAATATGCGCGTTTGTCCACGACGGATGGTGCAGGGCCGTTCAGCGGCCTGCCGGCAGCAGCGATTCGTAGAGTGCGCGGTAACGTTGCGCTGCTTCGCCCCACCCGAAGTGGGTCTGCATGGCAGTGCGCTGGATCTGCCGCCATTGCAAGGGATCGCGGTACACGCACATGGCGCGGCGTACGCAGGCGAGCAGGGCTTCGCCGCTGGCGTGGTCGAAGACGAACCCGGTTGCGGTGCCGTCCTTGAGCGTCGCCGGCGTGGTGTCGACCACCGTGTCGGCGAGGCCGCCGGTGCGGCGAACGATGGGGGGCGTGCCGTAGCGCAGGCTGTACATCTGGTTGAGGCCGCAGGGCTCGAAGCGCGAGGGCATCAGGAACATGTCGGCGCCCGCTTCGATGCGGTGCGCCAGCGCTTCGTTGTAGCCGACGGTGACCGAGACGCGGCCGGGGTGTCGTGCGGCCAGTTCGCGGAAAGCGGCTTCGAGGGGCTTCTCGCCCGACCCGACAATCGCCAGTTGCGCGCCCATCGCGACCAGACTGTCGCCTTCCTCGATCAAGAGATCCGAACCCTTCTGATGCGCCATCCGGCTGACGACGCCGATGAGCGGTGCGGTGTCGTTGTGCAGCCCGAGTTCCTCGCGCAGCGCAGCGGTGTTGGCGGCTTTCTTGTCGAGCGTCTTGACGTCGTAGCGCGCAGCAATCGCCGCGTCGGTCGCCGGGTTCCACTGGGCTTCATCGATGCCATTGAGGATGCCGATCAGGCGCGCGCGGCGGTAGCGCAGCAGGCCGTCGAGGCCGCAGCCGTAAGCTTCGGTCTGCATCTCGTGAGCGTAGTTCGGGCTCACCGTGGTGATGCGGTCGCACAACTGCAGGCCCGCCTTGAGGAAGGAAAGCTTGCCGTGGAACTCGATGCCGTCGAAGCGGAAGCCGCGTCGTGGCAGCCCCAGGTCGCCGATCGCCGTCTCCGGAAACTGGCCATGGAAGGCGAGGTTGTGCACCGTCATCACCGTTGGCGTCTCGCCACCGAGGTAGTGCTGATACGCGGGCGCCAGCGCGGTATGCCAGTCGTTGCAGTGGAGCACATCGACCGGCCATCCGGTGCTCGCGCTGTTTTCGGCAAGCCAGCTCGCAATGCGTGACAGCAGGCCGAAACGCCACACGTTGTCGGGCCACTCATGGCCGTCGGCGTCGACGTAAGGGTTGCCGGCGCGCGCAAAGTGTCGTGGCGAGTCGAGCAGCCAGAGGCCGACGCCGGGCGCGATCTCGCCGGCGTCGAGCACGCGGCAGTGCGGCAGCCGCACCGCGAGGCCGTCGATCTTCACCAGTTCGACGGCA
The DNA here is from genome assembly GCF_014197015.1 of Niveibacterium umoris. Taxonomy (NCBI): domain Bacteria; kingdom Pseudomonadati; phylum Pseudomonadota; class Betaproteobacteria; order Rhodocyclales; family Rhodocyclaceae; genus Niveibacterium; species Niveibacterium umoris. Next base: position 2,131,647 of record NZ_JACIET010000001.1, on the reverse strand, counting down.
GCCGGAAAGGCCGCCGCCAGCGCCGGGTAGCAGGGAGTGATGACCTTGACTTTGCAGCCGGCGCGCGCCACCGCCGGGGGCAGTGCGGCGGCGACGTCGCCCAGCCCCCCGGTCTTGACCCAGGGTGCGATCTCCGCACTGGCAAAGAGGATGTGGATCGCGCGCTGCTTCTTCTTCATCTAATCAGGTTCATCTGTTGCCCGAGCATGGCGGGTGTGACCAGCGTGATGCCCGACTCGGTGACATGGAAGCGCTTGCGGTCCTGCACCGGGTCGACGCCGATCTGCGTGCCCTCGGGGATGATGCAGCGCTTGTCCAGCACGCACTTCTTGAGCACGCAGTGGCGCCCGATCTCGACGTTCGGCAGGATCACGCAGTCCTCGACCAGCGAGTAGCTGTTCACCCGCACGCCCGAGAACAGCATCGTGCGCCGGATGGTCGAGCCGCTGATGATGCAGCCGCCCGAGACCATCGAGTCGACCGCCGCGCCGCGCCGGTCTTCGTCGTCGAAGACGAACTTCGCAGGCGGGCTTTGCGGCTGCCAGGTCCAGATCGGCCAGTCGTTGTCGTACAGGTTCAGTTGCGGGATCACCTGCACCAGATCCATGTTGGCTTCCCAGTAGGCATCCAGCGTACCGACGTCGCGCCAGTAGGCGGGTTTGTCGGCGTCGCCGACGCAACTGTCGGTAAAGCTGTGCGCGAAGGTGCGATAGCGCTTCACGCAGTGCGGGATAACGTCCTTGCCGAAGTCGTGGGTCGATTTCGGGTCGTCCGCATCGCGCAGCAATTGCTCGAACAGGAAGCGGGCGTTGAAGACGTAGATGCCCATGCTGGCCAGCGCGACCTCCGGCTTGCCCGGCATCGGCTGCGGGTTGGCAGGCTTTTCGGCGAAATCGACGATGCGGTGTTCGTCATCGACGGCCATCACGCCGAAGCCCTTCGCTTCCTCGATCGGCACCTCGATGCAGGCGACCGTGAGGTCGGCGCGCGACTCGACGTGCTGGGCCAGCATGCGGCCGTAGTCCATGCGGTAGATGTGGTCGCCGGAGAGCACCAGCACGTATTCCGGGTTGGCATGGCGGATCTCGTGCAGGTTCTGGAACACCGCGTCGGCGGTGCCCTGGTACCACTGCGACTCATCCACCTGCTGCTGTGCCGGCATGATCTCGATGAACTCGCCGAGGCGGCCGTCGAGGAAGCTCCAGCCCAGCTGCAAATGCCGGATCAGGCTTTGCGCCTTGTACTGGGTGGCGACGCCAACCCGGCGGATGCCGGAGTTCACGCAGTTCGACAGCGTGAAATCGATGATGCGGAATTTCCCGCCAAACGGAACGGCGGGTTTGGACCGCCAGTCGGTGAGTTGCTTGAGCCGGCTGCCGCGGCCTCCGGCCAAAACGATGGCGAAGGTGTTGCGCGTAAGCTGGCTGACAAAACGTGGTTCGCGAGCGCTCCGTCCGCCCGACGTCGATTCGGCTGCCATGATGTCCCCCGTTGGTTGTGGCTTTTCTGCTTGCGCCGTTGCGGTCCCCCGACTGCAACGGCATCCATAGTCTTGCACGTGGCTGTTGCCAGTGTGTGATAAAGCAAGCCCGATGCCGCCCGCTGTTCAGACTGGATCTTGCACGTTTCTGCCCTAAGTATCACCGCTGCTGCCGGGGCTGCAACGGCCCCGCACGCTGCTGTTGCGTCAGATCAGGTATGGGCACGACCTGGGCGCATTTTGCACCGCAACGCACCGAATCGGGGCCGCAGGTCCGAATCTGCGCAATCGAACGCGCAGAACCGTTTCGCCTTGCGCATCCGGGCTACGATCGGTGAGACACCCCGCAAGTGTGCTGCACCGCATGATTGGCGCCATACGGTACGGTATGGTGTAATGCGCCGCATCGGGGGCTGAGATCCAGCCTCGCAACGTATGTAAGGAATCGCGCCATGACCGTCGCCAATCCCTATCCGCACCTGCTCGCACCGCTTGACCTGGGCTTCACCACGCTGCGTAACCGCACGCTGATGGGTTCGATGCATACCGGGTTGGAAGAGGCCAAGGATGGCGCCGACCGCATGGCCGCGTTCTACGCGGAGCGTGCCAAGGGTGGCGTCGGCTTGATCGTGACCGGTGGCATCGCGCCGAACCTGCAAGGCCGTGCCTACCCCTCGGCCGCGCAGTTGTCCTGGCCCTGGCAGGTCGGCCATCACAAACCGGTGACCGATGCAGTGCATGAAGCCGGCGGCAAGATCGCGATGCAGATCCTGCATACCGGCCGCTATGCCTATCACCCGCTGGCGGTGTCGGCCTCGCGCATCAAGTCGCCGATCAGCCCGTTCAAACCCTGGGAGCTGGGCCGCTTCGGCATCGCCAAGACGATCCGCGACTTTGCCAACTGTGCGGCGCTCGCGCGCAAGGCCGGCTACGACGGCGTCGAGGTGATGGGCAGCGAGGGTTACCTGATCAACCAGTTCATCGCCTCCTGCACCAACCACCGTACCGATGCCTGGGGCGGCGAATTCAAGAACCGCATCCGCTTCCCGATCGAAGTCGTGAAGGCGGTGCGCAAGGCAGTCGGCCCCGACTTCATCATCATCTATCGCCTCTCGATGCTCGATCTGGTCGAGGGCGGCAGCACCTGGCCGGAGGTGGTCGAGCTGGCGCAGGCGATCGAAGACGCCGGCGCGACGATCATCAACACCGGCATCGGCTGGCATGAGGCCCGCGTGCCGACGATTGCCACCAGCGTGCCGCGCGCCGCCTTCGCCTGGGTGACCAAGCGCCTGAAGGACGCGAACGTGGTGAAGATTCCGCTCATCACCACCAACCGCATCAACACGCCGGAAGTGGCCGAACAGGTGCTGGCCGATGGCTGCGCCGACATGGTGTCGATGGCGCGCCCCTTCCTCGCCGACCCGGCCTTCGTGAACAAGGCGAAGGCGAACAAGGCCGACGAGATCAACACCTGCATCGGGTGCAACCAGGCCTGCCTGGACCATGTGTTCGAACAGAAGCTTGCCTCCTGTCTGGTGAATCCGGTCGCGGGCCGCGAGACGGAGCTCAAGTTCATTCCGACTGCCAGGAAAAAGACCGTTGCCGTCGTCGGTGCCGGCCCGGCTGGCATGGCCACCGCGATGTACACGGCCCAGCGTGGCCATGCGGTCACGCTGTTCGACGCGCAGGAAGAACTCGGTGGCCAGCTCAACATCGCCAAGCAGGTGCCCGGCAAGGAAGAGTTCTACGAGACGATCCGCTACTTCAAGCGCCAGCTTGAAAACGCGAAGGTCGATCTGAAGCTCGGCAAGCGGGTCGACGCCGCAGAGCTGAAGGGTTTCGACGAGGTGGTCATCGCTACCGGCATCCAGCCGCGCAGCCTCGCCGTGCCGGGCGGCGATCATCCCAAGGTGCTCTCGTACATCGACGTGCTGCGCGACAAGAAGCCGGTTGGCAAGCGCGTGGCGGTGGTGGGTGCGGGTGGTATCGGATTCGACGTGGCGGAGTTCCTCACGCACGAAGGCCACTCGCTGGCGCTGGATCTCGATGGCTGGCTCAAGGAGTGGGGCGTCGATGCCAGCTACGAACGTGGCGGCGCGTTGACCTTGCCGCAACCCGCACCGAGCCCGCGCGAAGTCGTGATGCTCCAGCGCAAGACGAGCAAGATGGGCGCCGGCCTCGGCAAGACCACCGGCTGGATTCATCGCGCGGCGCTGAAGAACAAGCGCGTGCAGATGATGACCGGTGTCGAGTACCTGAAGGTGGATGACGCAGGTCTGCACATCCGCGTTGGCGACAAGGAGCAAGTGCTTCCGGTCGACAACGTGGTGGTGTGTGCCGGGCAAACGCCGCTGCGCAAGCTGGCCGACGAGCTTGCCGCAATGGGCAAGACCGCCCATGTGATCGGCGGCGCTGATGTGGCTGCCGAGCTGGATGCCAAGCGGGCGATCCGCCAGGGTGCCGAACTGGCCGCATCGCTTTGAGCGGAGGTCGCATGAGCGCAAAACCAAACCGCCTCGCCCGCACACTGGCCAAGCTCGATGCGCTACCCGCCTTCCTGCGCCCCGCAGCACGTAACCTCGCGCTGCGCCGCGCGGTGCCGTTCACCGGCACGGCGCGGCTCGACTACGTCGAGATGTCGCCGATGCGCGTCGAGATCGCCATCGCCAATCGCCGCCCGGTGCAGAACCACATCAAGGGTGTGCACGCGGCGGCAACGACCTTGTTGGCGGAAACCGCCACCGGCATGGTGGTGGGCATGAACGTGCGTGACGACTGCCTGCCGCTCGCGAAGTCACTCACCGTGCATTTTCGCAAGCGCGCCACCGGTAGTCTGCGTGCGGTCGCCACGCTGACGCCCGAGCAGCGGCAGCTGATGCAGGACACCGACAAGGGCGAGGTCAGCGTCGCGGTCGTCGTCACCGACGAAGCCGGCGAGCATCCGGTCGAGAGTGAATTCATCTGGGCCTGGATTCCCAATCAGCGCCCGAAGCACTGAGCGTCGCCGCCCCCCCGCGTGTACCGAAACTGATCCGGCGCTGCCCTAGCCGGCCCAGAGCCGCTACCATGCGTGCACCTCGTGTCACGCATGGAGTGCTTCATGGAGTTTCAATCGCGACGTCGCATTCCCCTGATTGCATTGGCGGTGCTTCTGTTCGGGGCGGTCGTCTTTGGCCTTGCGGGCACGATCGGATCGGGCAACGTCGGTGTGCGCACGACGCTGGGCGTGATTGCCGCTGATGCGGTGACGCCGGGTGTCTACCTGAAGTGGCCATTCATTTCGACGGTCAGTGAATTCAGCGCCAAGGAAGTCGCGATCGACCTGCAGGACCTCACCCCCAAGGCCAAGGACAACCTGAGCCTGCGCGACATGGATGTGAGCGTTTACTACAAGGTCGCGGATACGCAGATCCCGGCCCTGCAGGTGAAGTACGCCGGCCAGTCGGTGCGCGACGAGCATTCCGGGATATGGTTGCCGGCGCAGGGCGTGGTGATGCGCATCGTCCGCAACGCGGTGTATGAAGAAGTGGCCCGCGTCGATTCGCTGGTGATGCACACCAAACGCGACGAGATGGCGGCATCGATCCGCAGTAACGTGCAGGCGGAACTCGACCGCAACGATCCGCACGTCTTCACGATCACGCGGGTGGTGATCCGCTCGGTGCTGACCGATCCGTCGATCGAGGAGTCGATCCGCGCCGCGGTGGCGAACCAGAAGAAACTCGAAGCGATGACGATCCAGACCGAGATCGCCAAGAAGCAGGCCGAGATCCGCGTCACCGAAGCCGAGGGCATTGCACGCGCCAACAAGATCATCGCCGACAGCCTGACGCGGGAGTACCTGCAACACGAAGCGAACCAGGCGCTGCAGACCTTTGCCGAGAAGGGCAATGCCAACACGGTGGTGGTGCCGGCGAACATGACGTCTGCGCCCTTGATCAGCATCCCGCCGCACTCCGGCAAATGACGCGCACGAAGGGCGTTCGGGCGTTCGGCCACAGGTTCGGTGCGATGTGCCGCCCACTTGCGCGCACCGGGCTTGCGCTTGTGGCGGCGGGCAGCCTCGCCACCGCACAGGCGGCAAACTCGGTGCTTTGTCATGTCACCTATGGGGGGCAAACGCAGGTCCTGCGCGCGCACGCGACGACGTCGCCGTACACCGTCGCGCCGGTGTCGGTGGGCTCGTATTTCCTGTTCCGGATCGTATTCGAGCGGGCACCGGCCGGCCTTGCGGCCGTCAAGCTCTACACCTACGCCGACAAGGATGACGGCGCGGTGCCGATCCACGTTGCCGAATTCCCCTTGCCGCTGCCTGCCGGCGGGCGCTACGGCTTCACCGGCATGCAAAGGGTGTACGAGCCGGTGCGAGACGGCGAGCTCGAGTACTGGTGCGAGATGCGTGAGGCGGGAGCCAGGCGATGAGGGCGATCATGATCTTCATTGCGCTACTGGCAGCGCACGGATTTGCGGCGTCGGCGCAGGCGCAAACGGTCACTCTGTTATTCGCCGGTGACCTGATGCTCGATGACGGGCCTGGCAAGACGATCGCTGCCGGCGGTGATCCGCTGGCGGAGTTCGATGCCCTGCTGCGTGGCGCCGACTTCACCATCGGCAACCTGGAATGCCCGGTGGCGACAAGCGGTAAGGCACTCGACAACAAGCCGTGGACCTTCCGCGCCGATCCGTCGGTGATTCGGGTGCTGAAAGGGCGCTTCGATGCACTCGCGGTGGCCAATAACCATTCAGGCGATTACGGCCGCGAAGCCTTCGTCGAGACGCTGCAACACGTGCGCGCTGCCGGTATCGTGGCCTTCGGCGGGGGCGCCAATCTTGCCGAAGCGCACACGCCGCTGTGGATAGAGCAGAAGGGCTTGCGCATCGCAGTGCTCGCCTACAACGAGTTCAAACCGCGCAGTTTCGAGGCCGGCGCCAACTGGGCCGGTGTTGCCTGGAGCGAAGACAGCCACGTGGTCGCCGACATCCGCGCCGCGCGCAAGGCGGGGGCCGATTTCGTGATCCCGTTCATGCACTGGGGCTGGGAGCACGAGCCCGAGCCCGGGCCGCGTCAGATTGCGCTTGCCCGCACGATGATCGATGCCGGGGCCGACGCAGTGGTCGGTGGGCATCCACACGTCACGCAGGGGGCGAGCCTCTACCGCGGCAAGCCGATCATCTGGAGCCTCGGCAATTTCGTCTTCGACGGCTTTGATACCGTCGCATCGACAACCGGTTGGGTGTTACGGCTGGAGTTCGATCGCCAGGGTGCCACAGCATTCAACGTGGTCGTCGCACATCAGGACGAGGCCGGTACCGCTCATCTGGCGAAGGATGCGGCGCCGTGCTGGCGGCGTGGCGAACGAAAGGTCTCGCTGCATTGCGGACCGGTGGTGCGCTGAGCGCGTGCCGCGCCAATCCGCGTCGGCGACGTTCCGGCGGGCAGTGTTTACTGGAGGCGGCGTGACTGGCGCGTGACTCACATCAATAGCAGACGGTGGATCGGCTTGCGTTGCGAGCCATTCGAGGCAAACAATTCAAACGCGCGTCCGCGGCGCATTGCTGACGCGGCAGTCTGGTTTCAGACGATCCCAACCTCTCGGTGGAGAACCCCCGATGCTCCGGCCTCACAAGTCTGCTGTCTTGCGCATTGCCAGCGTGGGCGCCTTGCTGTTGATTTCCTTCGGTGCGCGAGCGTCCATGCTCTCGCCGGAAATGGAAGACAAGGTCGCCAATTTTCTTGCGTGGTTCATCCTGATCGCGCTGCCGCCCGGTGGCATCGCGCTGTTCTGGCTGGTGCACATCCTTCCCGAAAAGGTCGCGCACAAGAAACACCATCCGCAAACCGAAGGCATCACGACGCTGTGCCTGCTCTCGCTGGTCTTCGGTGGTTTGCTGTGGCCGATCGCCTGGCTGTGGGCCTACACCAAGCCGATCGGCTACAAGATGGCCTACGGCACCGACAAGCACGACGACTATTACCTGGAGCACGGCGAGAAGCTCGTCGCCGTGTCCGATGACGAAGTGGTTCGCAAAGATATCGCCCACCTCAAGGAAGAACTCGACCAGATGGCCAAGACGCGCAAGCTGAGCCCGGAACTCGAAGCGATTCGCGCCCAGCTGTCGGCGCGTAGCCAGGGAGGGGCCGCCTGATGGAAGCGATCCTCGTAGGCATCTATGCCTTCTTCGTCTGGCTGATCTTTTTCAAGTTCAAGCTGCTGCCGTGGAACACCACCTCGAAGGTCATTGTCGTCACGATTCCGGTGGTGGGCCTGACCTGGCTGATCCTCACCCTGAACGTGATCGCACCCTCGTCGGCCGACATTCGCGTCCTCAAATACACGGTGCAAGTGGTGCCGCAGGTACGTGGCCGGGTGATCGCCGTGCCGGCCGAGGGCAACGTGCACATGAAGAAAGGCGACGTGTTGTTCAAGATCGACCCGACGCCGTATGAGCAGACCGTGCGTTCGCTCGAGTCGCAGCTTGCCTCTGCCATCGCCAACGCGAAGAACCTGAACGAACAACTGAAGGCCGCAAGCAGCAAGACCGAGGGCGTCAAGGCGCAGATCGATCTGGCGAACCGGCGCGTGGCTGAATTCGCAGAACTCGCGAAGACCGAGGCTGGCAACAAGTTCGACCTTGAGCAGGCGCAGGCCAACGTCAAACAGCTGCAGGCCGAGCATGCTGCGGCGCTGGCGAGCGAACGCCAGATCAAGGAGCAGATGGGCGCGCAGGTCAATGGCGAACAAGCCCAGGTCGCCAACGTCCGGGCGCAGCTCGAAAACGCCAAGTGGGAGCTGTCGCAGACCACGATGTACGCGCCGTCAGACGGCACGGTCATCAACAACCAGTTGCGAGTCGGTTCGTGGGTGGTGCCGATGCCGCTGCAGCCGGCGATGGTGTTCGTCGAGGACGAGCAGCAGATCATCGCGCTGTACCAGCAGAACGAGCTGTACAACGTGGAGCCGGGCAATGAAGCCGAGATCGCACTGCCTACTTACCCGGGCGAAATCATCAAGGCCAAGGTGCAGTCCATCGTGTGGGCGCAGGGCCAGGGGCAGATTCCGATGAGCGGCCAGATTCCGCAGACCGGCCCGGCGCCGCTGCCGCCCGGCCGTTTTGCGGTGAAGTTCGAACTCGAAGACAAGCACCGGGATCTGTTCCTTGCCGCCGGGGCGGTGGGGCACGGCGCGATCTACACCGAGCACATCAAACCGGTGCAGCTGGTTCGCCGCGTGATCGTACGGGTGAATTCGATCCTGAATTACCTGGTCCTGAAGCTTCACTGAGGAACGGACCATGGCTGACTTCAACCTAAGCCGCGCGGCGCTTGCCGTCGCGCTGGCGCTTGTGGCGGGCGGATGCGCGCTGCAGTCTCCGCCGAAAGGGGCGGACCTGCGTGCGCAGGTCATGCCGAAGGCGCCGCTGCCTGAAAGCTGGAAGGCGGGTTCGCCTTCCGGAACGTTCTCGGAAGGCTGGCTCGCCCGCTTCAACGACCCGCAGCTGATTGCGCTGGTCGACGAGGCCATGGCCAACAACCCGGATCTGAAGGTCGCGTCGGCCCGTATCGAGCAGGCCAGCGCGATCGTGAAGGCGGCGGGCGGCAGCCTGTGGCCTTCGGTTCTTGCCTACGGCCGTACCGGCGGCAAGATGTCCGACGGCAGCGGGCTGACCGGCGGCGGGCTCAGCGTGAATTGGGAACTCGATCTGTGGGGGCGGGTGCGCGCACAGCGTGCTGCGGCCACCGCGCAGTACGACAGCACCGTGCTGGATCTGGCCTGGGCACGACAGTCGCTCGCGGCAGCCGTGGCCCGTGCGTGGTACGTCGCGATCGAGGCGCGGATGCAACGTACGCTCGCCGAACAGTCGATCGAGGCGACGCAGCGGCTGATTGCGCTGGAAGAGACGCGTCAGCGCATCGGCAACACCGATGGCACCGCCGTTTCCACCGCGCGCGAGGCCTTGGCCGCACGTAAGGATTCGCTTGAACAGCTCAAGCTCGCGGAAACGCAGGCGCAACGCGCAATCGAGCTGCTCGTGGGTCGATACCCGGCGGCCGAAATCGCCGTCGCAACGGCGCTGCCAGTGCTGCCCGATCCCGTGCCGGCCGGTTTGCCTTCGCAGTTGCTGGAGCGTCGTCCGGACATCGTGTCGGCCGAACGCAAGGTGGCGGCAAGTTTCTACGCCGCGGAAGAGGCCAAGGCGGCGCGCCTGCCCGCGATCAAGCTGACCGCGGGCGTGAATTCGATCGACAGTTCGCTGTTCTTGCTGGCCGACCGCAACAACCCGGTCTGGAGCGCTGGTGCCGGCTTCGTTGCACCGCTGTTCACCGGTGGCGCGCTGGAAGGGCAAGCAGAAGCGAAAACCGCCGAGCAGAAAGCGGCGGTTGCGGCGTACGTCTCGGCGGGTCAGAAGGCGTTTGCCGACGTCGAGAATGCTCTCGCGGCTAACGTTGCGTTGCAGGCGCGCGCGACACTGTTGGACGCCAGGGTTGTCGAAAACAAGCGTCAAGTCGAGCTGGCAAAACACCGCCTGCGCGTCGGGTCCGTCGATCGTCGCGCTGTCGTCAACGAAGAACTTGGCTTGATCGCAGTGCAAGGCGAACAGCTGCGGGTGCAAAGTGACGCTCGTCTCCAGCGAGTGAATCTGCACCTGGCGCTGGGCGGCGATTTTGCAGCCACCGCGGCCCCAGTCGCTGCTAAAACGAAGTAAGGGCGTGTGATCGCCGCCGGGACGCACCCGGCGGCGTACCGCCATCACCGATTGCAGGCCAGCGTGGCCGCATCTCTCACGCCGACGGCGGCCTGCTTCATCCGAAGGAGGAAGTCATGTCCGGCAAGAACAAAAAGCATCGCGACGCCGATGCCGCAGCGCAGGTTCCCGCCCTGCCCGAACCGATGAGCAACAAAGCCTACGACAAGGAGCTCAAGCGCCTGCACGTCGAACTGGTGAAGTTGCAGCAATGGGTGGTCGCCAAGGGGCTGAAGGTGTGCATCGTGTTTGAGGGGCGCGATGGTGCTGGCAAGGGCGGCACGATCAAGGCCATCACCGAGCGCGTCAGCCCGCGCATCTTCCGCGTCGTGGCCTTGCCTGCGCCGACCGAGCGCGAAAAGACGCAGATGTACATCCAGCGCTACATCCCGCACTTCCCCGCCGCCGGCGAAGTCGTGATCTTCGATCGCAGTTGGTACAACCGTGCCGGGGTCGAACGGGTGATGGGCTTTGCCAAGCCGGAGCAGGTCGAGAAGTTCCTCAACGTGGTGCCGATGGTCGAGAAGGCTATGATCGAGTCCGGCATCATCCTGCTCAAGTACTGGCTGGAAGTCAGCCCGGAAGAGCAGGAGCGCCGCCTGCGCGACCGCATCGACGACGGACGCAAGGTCTGGAAGCTCTCGCCGATGGATGTGAAGTCCTTCGACAAGTGGGACGACTACACGGTGGCGCGCGACGACATGTTCGCGAAGACCGATTCGTCCTGGGCGCCGTGGTTCGTGGCGCGCTCCGAGGACAAGAAGAAGGTGCGCCTGAACGTGATCAGCCACCTGCTCGCGCATGTGCCATACGAGGAGATTCCGGCCGAGAAGGTCAAGCTGCCCAAGCGCAAGATCGGGCGCGTGAAGGCCGCAGACTATCCGTTCAAGTACGTGCCTGAAAAGTACTGATCAGGTCGGCCGGTGTTTCGGTGCCGGCCGCCCGCTGTGACTTGCAAGAAACCCGCTCAGGCGGGTTTCTTGTTCTGTGCGATGTAACGCTCGATTGCGGTCTGGGCGTTGAAGATCATGCGATCGCGCCCGAGCCGGTCGGCCAGGCCGCAATGCTGCACCATCGCCAGCGCGTCGGGGTTGAGCCCTGCCAGCCAGAGCGTGACACCCCGCTCGGCGATACGCTTGTCGCCATCGGCGAGCATCTGCAACGCGGAATACTCGATGTCCGGCACCCGGCTCATGTCGAGCACGATCACGCGCGGCTTGTGCTCTGCCGCCAGTTCGTTCAGGCGGTCCGCGATCACGTTCGCGTTCAGGAAGAAGATGCGCCCCTCCGGACGTGCCACCAGCAGGCCCTCGAAACGCTCGTCCTCCGGATGCTCGGGCGAGAGCGGCCGCAGCACATCGGTGCCCGGCTTGCGGCCCAGGGCGTAGACGTGCGGTCGCGCCGTCTGCGCCGCCAGCGCGACCAGCGAGATGATGATCGCGATCAGGATGCCGTTGAGCGTGCCGAAGAGCAGGACCCCGATCGCAGCAAAGCAGGCCCAGCGGAATTCCATGTTGCGGATCCGGCGGATCGCGAGGAATTCCTTGGGCTGGATCAGGCCAACCGAATAGACGATCACCACCGCCGCCAGTGCCGAGTTCGGCAGCAAGCCGAGCATCGGGGCCAGCACCAGCATCGTCGCCAGCGCCGCCGCGGCGGTGACCATCGAGGCCTTTTGCGAACGGCCACCGGCAGCGCGCACCACAGCGGTCTGCGAGGTACCGCCACCCGCCGGCATTGCACCGAGAAAGGCGCCACCCAGGTTCGCGGCACCGGTGGCAAGCAGCTCGCGGTTGGCGTCCACCCGCGGGTCGTCATTGCCGGCGAAGGCACGGCCCGCTGCAATGCTCTCGGTGAAGCTCATCAGTGCGATGCCCAGCGCGCCCGGCAGTAACTGGGTGATCAGGGACAGGTCGGGCATGGTCAGGCTCGGGAAACCTTGCGGAATCGTGCCGACAATCGAGACGCCGAGCGCCTTGAGCCCGAACAGCCAGGAGGCCGCGATGCCACCGCCGACCGCCACCAGCGGGGCCGGCGAATGTGGGATCAGCTTGTCCATGCCGATCAGCAGGGCCATCGTGGCCAACGCGACCAGCGCGGTCAGCAGGTGCGCTTCCGGAATGTGCTGTGCGACGGACAAGAGGTCGTGGAAGAAACCCTGCTTGGTGATATGCAGACCGAGCAGCTTCGGCGTCTGGTCGAGCAGGATCACCATGCCGATGCCGGCCTTGAAACCGGTGAGCACCGGCGCCGAGATGAAGTTCGCCACGAAGCCCAGGCGCAGTACCGCCGCCAGCATCAGCATCACACCCACCAGCGCGCTGAGGGTCGCCGCAGCGGCGATCAGCTTCGCCGGGTCACCGTCGGGCACAACCAGTCCGAGCTCTGTGCCGGCGAGGATCGCCAGCGTCGTGGTCGAGCTGACACTCAGAACCCGCGAGGTGCCAAGGAAGGCGTAGATCAGCATCGGCACCAGCGCGGTGTAGAGGCCGACGGCCACCGGCAGGCCCGCCACCGTGGCGTAGGCCATCGCCTTCGGCAGCACGACCGCCGCTGCGGTGAGGCCGGCGATGACGTCGAATCGCAGGGCAGGCCCCTGCGCCGGCAATGGAGATCCCGTTACGTGCGACATGCAGCCCCCCCGTCCCGTATGCGCGGCGAGTTCGCGCAACAGCCATGGTGCGCGCCGATGACTGCGCGGGAACTGATGTCCGTCAGTCTTGCGTGGGGCGATGCGCCGGTTTGAGCCGGATGTAGACCGTCTTGGTGACCTTCGACACCAGTTGCCCCTGCGCGTCGACCACATCCACATGGAAGGTTGGCAGGTACTTGTCACCGCCTGCGGTCTGCTGCTTCACATCCTCGATCTGCGCCGCATCGAGCCGGAACCGCGCCATCACCGTGCCGCGGCCCGGCGCCACGAACTCGATCGTTGCCGCGCGATCCCAGACCAGGTACTTCGGGCCGAGGATGTGCATCAGCATCAGCATGAAGAACGGGTCGGTCATCGAGAACAGGTTGCCGCCGAAGTGGCTGCCGACGTAGTTGCGGTTGTACCAGTGCAGCTTCAGCGCGACGTCGACCTCGCGGTAGTCGTCGCTGATGTGCTTGACGCGGATCCCCGCGAAGAAGAACGGTGGCCAGAGGTTCATCAGCCGGCGGAAGGTCGATGCTTTCATCACGATAATTGCTCGAGCAGGAGATCCGATTGTCGCAAGGCTTCGCACTTTGTGGAAAGATCTCGGGCTGCCTGAGACACAATGCTCGACTGCCGCCTGAAGCCTTGAGCCAAGGGGCTGCTGATCGATGCACCAACAGAAGCCATCCATGACCGAACCACTGATCATCAATCTCGCGCCAACGGGCATGATTCCGACGCGCGAGCTTACGCCACACGCACCGCTCCACTGCGACGAGATCCTCGCCGATGTGTCGCAGTGCGTGGCAGCCGGCGCTTCGATGCTGCACATCCACGCACGTGACGAGGGCGGAGCCCCGACCTCTGACGCTCACGTCTTTGCCGAGATCATCACCCGTATCCGCGAACTGCACCCGTCGGTGGTGGTCACGGCGACGACCAGCGGCCGCAAGGTCACAAGCTTCGAAAAGCGCGCTGAGGTGCTTTGGCTAAAGGGCGCCGCAAAGCCCGACATGGCAAGCCTGACCCTCGGTTCGCTGAACTTCGTTTCCGGTGCCAGCGTCAACGATCCGACGATGATCAACCGTCTCGCGCAGGAGATGAAGGCGCAGGGCATCAAGCCGGAGCTGGAGGTCTTCGACCTCGGGATGGTCCATTACGCCCATGTGCTGATCGACAAGGGACTGATCGAACCGCCCTACTACTTCAACATCCTGCTGGGCAACATCGGCACCGCTCAGGCCAGCCTGTCACACCTCACCGCGTTGGTGACAAGCTTGCCGCCAGATTCGGTCTGGAGCCTCGCCGGGCTGGGCCGCTTCCAGGCGCATGCGAACGCAATGGGCGTCGTCCACGGGCATGGCGTACGCACCGGACTCGAGGACAACCTTCATCTGGATGCCGGCCGAACCCGCCTGGCGACCAACCTGGACCTCGTTCAGCGGGTCGTGCGGCAGGCAGAAGCCATGGAGCGCCCGATTGCGACGCCGCTCGAGGTCCGGCGGCGGCTTGGCCTGGCGATGCCCTGATGAAGACCACGCTCGTCATCTTCGGCCACAGCAACATCCTGTCCGACCTGCTCGACTGCGCACTGGCGCAAGGCATCGCCCCGAGAGCGATCGTCGTGAATCAGACCGAACAACTGGGCGAACGGGACCTGCCGCTGTCCGAGCGCCTGGCTGCGTTCAGTCGCGTCGCGCCTGCGCCCGAGATCGTTCAGATCGAGGCCTTCGTACCGATGCCTGACGATCTGTTCGTCATCGGGCCCACAACCCCAGCCCGCGCTGTGCTGGTGCAGGAAGTCCGCAACCGGTTCGCCGGCATCCGCTTTGGGCAACTCGTCCACCCGACGGCGTATGTTTCACCGCTCTCGACAATCGGCGAGGGGGTCTTCGTCGGGGCCGGCAGCGTGATCGGCCCCGGCGCAACGCTGGAGGACTTCGCCTTCATCAACCGTGGCGTGACGATAGGCCACGACACCCGGGTGCGGACCTACGCCCGGGTCCAGCCCGGCTCTAACGTCGGCGGCCTCACGACGATCGGTGCAGGCGCCACGATCGGTCTAGGTGCGTCGGTTCTGGAACGGCTGGTGATCGGCGACGGCGCCTTCGTCGGCGCTGGGGCAGTCGTCATCGACGACGTCGCCCCGAACACGCTGGTTGTGGGCGCACCGGCAAAGTTCAAGAAAAACCTTTGAGCGCAGTCCGTCGGCTCACACCGACCGACCCGCCCGCCGCTGGGCGAAACGCTGGCGTGCGCGTTCCAGCGCCGCC
Source organism: Niveibacterium umoris (assembly GCF_014197015.1). Classification (NCBI taxonomy): domain Bacteria; kingdom Pseudomonadati; phylum Pseudomonadota; class Betaproteobacteria; order Rhodocyclales; family Rhodocyclaceae; genus Niveibacterium; species Niveibacterium umoris. The sequence continues at coordinate 2,116,511 of NZ_JACIET010000001.1, read as the reverse complement.
AGCAGCGCGGGCGTCGCATGCGCGAGGTTGAGTTCAGCGTCGAACAGCCTCCGCATCTCCGCCCCCTCGCGCCGTCGCATGGCGGAGTCGCCAATCAGCGCGCCGAGCTTGCCGAAGAACGCGTCATCATCCGGCACCGCGGCCGGCCCGAGCTTGGCCCCACCATCGCCATCGGCGTGCGAGACGACCGGCCGCGCGGCCGACATCGCCTCGACAATGCTCAGACCGCCTCCGGGCCGCGGGGGATTGACGACGATGTCGCTCAACTCATAGAGCGCGCGCAGTCGGTTCGTCGCGGGCACACACTTGATGCCGGGATGTTTGCCCTTCAGCGCCGGAGGCATGTCGGAACCAACCAGTAACCACTCGACTTTGGGGAACATGCGCAGCATGCCCAGCATCCGCTCGGCCCACTCGCCATGAATCTCCTGGTGGAGCCGGAACCCCACGCTGACCAGCAGGCAGGCCTGGCCATCGATGCCCAGTTCCGCGCGCGACATGGGCTGCCCGACTGCAAATTCGATCATCCGGTAGGGATACCGCATCGCCTCGCCAAAGGAGAAGTCCTCGGGCCAGGGACAGATCTGCGTGGACGCGTCCGGCGCAGCCGCAAGCCAGACATCGCAAGGTGCGATCGCCGGCAGCGAGTGCGTCGGAAGGTTCACGACCGGATACGCATCGAACAGAGGAAGCATCAAAGGCGACATGAAGCCCACGAAAAGCACCACATCGGGCCTGAACGCGGCAATTCCTTCGAGGGCCTCGTTCAGCCGCAGGTCGAGCGGCACCTTCCTGAGCCCAAGATGCACCGGTGTCTGGCCATAGAGCAGCTGCGACCACTGCGCGAAATCGGGGTCCGGGTCATCGAAGCGGGCCGCGCAGCCCGACCGCATCTCGACTTCCGCGATGGACTGCTCCTGCGCCGAGAAGATGCCGACCTGGCAGCCCGCTCTGGCCAGAAGATGGGCATGCACCAGCGCGAGAAAAGTCAGCGGCTGCTTCGCACGGCTGAGCTGTGGCGACACGATCGCGACACGCGGCAACCCGCTGCCGGTGGCTGGCGCGTCGGACTTGCCCAACCGCAGCCCGCAGCCGATCCGGCGCATGATTTCCGGCATGCGCGCGCGCTGGTAGAGCTCAACCAGCTTTGACCGCCCCTTGTCCTGCGTCAGCGCCATCAAGGTCACGAACTGGATGAAGCTCGCCCCCCATTCAGCTTCGGGAGGGCCCCCAAGCACGGCGTCCCCTGCCTGCTCCAGATACACGGCGTCGCGTCTGAAGGCATGGAGGAAGGTGGCCCGCATCACCCCCGCCACCTGTTCGCGGGGGGCGCGGCGCTCGACATCGGCACACACGGCGGCCACGACGCCCGGGTCCGTTGAGGCCTGACACAGGTCGCAGAGTCGATGCCAGGGCTGCGGCACGGCCGGCGAGAGTAGAACGGCAGAAACAGCCTCGGCGAAAGCCTGGGGCAAGACGGGTTCACTCAAGATGACACCTTTGGGTTGTGATGCCGGTCGCGGTGCAGGTGTGCGCTCAGAGCGCGCCACGGTGCAGCGCGAGGACGAGGTCGCAGACGCGATCAACCTGCCCGGCCGAGAGGCCGTGAAACAGCGGCAAGCGGATCAGGCGACCGCTTTCGCGCGTCGTGTGCAGGTCTTCGCCCCCCATCGCGCCGACCGAGAGCCCGGCCGGTGCCGAATGGAGAGGCACGTAGTGGAAGGTGGCCGACACGCCATGCTCGCGCAGCAACCGCAGCCACCGGTTACGCTCTGCCGCATCTCCCTGCACTTTCAGGAAGAAGATGTGAGCGTTGTGTTCGCATTCGGCCGGCGGTCGCATGACCTCGACGCCCTCTGGGCTCAGCCGTTGCTGGTAGTCGTGCCAGCGCTCCAGGCGTAGCGAATGGATCTCGTCGATGCGCTCGAGTTGCGGCAACAGATGCGCTGCTGCGACATCCGACAGCCTGCAGTTCGTGCCTACGGCATGCCATCGATAAGCATCGACCTCGCCGCGCAGAAAGCTGGCCCGATCGGTTCCGTTCTCGCGCAGGATCTCGACCTTGCGCACCATCTCGTCATCCCGGACGAACAGCGCGCCACCCTCCCCGCACTGGAGGTTCTTGGTGTAGTGGAACGAGACCGCCCCCATGTGTCCGATTGTGCCCAGCACGCGTCCCTTGTAACGCGCACCGATCGCCTGGGCGGCATCTTCGACGACGAAGAGCCGGTGGCGATTTGCGATCGCCATGATGGCATCCATGTCACAGCCCACGCCGGCGTAATGAACCGGAACGATCACGCGGGTACGCGGAGTAATGAGCGCTTCGAGGCGGGTCTCATCGAGATTCATCGTGTCCGGCCGAACGTCCGCAAAGACGATCCGCGCGCCACGCAGGGCAAACGCGTTGGCGGTACTCGAGAACGTGAAGCTCGGAACGATCACTTCGTCGCCGGGAGCTATTCCGAGCGCCAGCGCAGCCAGTTCCAGCGCGGCGGAACAGGACGGCGCGCCGAACACCCTGGCTGTGCCGCTCAGCTCTGCCAGCTTCGTTTCGCAGGCGTCAGAAAATGCGCGATCGCGCCCGCCCGGCTGTCTCGACAACAAGGCCTCCAGCGCGGCGCGCTCGTCGCCGGTGACAGTGGGAACCAGAAAAGGGATCTGCATAGCGGTGAAGGACGGAGTGGGCCGGGATCCGATCCGCTGGCGCGCGGCCCGGGGCAGCCCGATCGGGGATCGCCTGCGCCGGACGCGCTTCGGCGAACAGGCTTGACCTTCCCACGCAGGGAAGGCTGAGGCTGTAGTCTATCGAAACAAACCGCTCCGCTCACCTGATGCTTATGAGTAAAGACAATATCGAACTGGATGTTCCGATCCACGGCATGACCTGCGCATCCTGCGTAGCCCGGGTCGAGCGTGCGCTGCAGGCGCTGCCCGGTGTGCGCGCAGTGAGTGTGAACCTTGCCACCGAGCGCGCCCGGATCAGCGGCGATGCGCCGCTGGATGTGGCTGCCCTGCGCGAGGCGATACAGAAAACCGGCTTCGACATGCCGCTGGCGGAACTCGACATCGGCATCCAGGGCATGACCTGCGCCTCTTGCGTGGCGCGGGTGGAGAAAGGGCTCAAGCGGGTGCCGGGCGTGCTGGATGCGGCGGTGAACCTTGCGACCGAGTCGGCGCGTGTCCAGACCTTGCCCGGCATCACGGCCGATGCGCTGGCGGCCGCGGTAAGCGCGGCGGGCTTCACGCCCGTGCTGACCCCGCCAGAAGCTGCCCCATCCGACGCCATTGACCGGCAGCTTGAGGCGGCACGGGCCGAAGGCAGGCGGGTGTTGCTGGCGGCCGCGCTGTCATTGCCGCTGATGCTGCCGATGGCCGCCACGCTGTTCGGCCTGCACTGGATGCTGCCCGGCTGGTTGCAACTGGTGTTCGCAACGCCGGTGCAGTTGTGGCTCGGCGCACGCTTCTACCGCGCCGGTTGGCATGCGCTGCGGGCAAGGGCCGGCAACATGGATTTGCTGGTTGCGCTGGGCACCTCCGCGGCCTTCGGCTTGTCAGTGTGGCAGTGGCTCGCTGGCGGCGTGCATCTTTACTTCGAAGCCTCGGCGGTGGTGATCACGCTGGTACTGCTCGGCAAGTGGTTGGAGGGGCGCGCCAAGCGGCAGACGGCCGCGGCAATCCGTGCCTTGCAGGCTTTGCGTCCCGACACGGCGCGGGTGCTGCGCGATGGCCGCGAACAGATGCTGCCGCTGGCGCAACTGCGACTCGGTGACCGCGTTGTCGTGCTGCCGGGCGAGCGCGTCGCGGTGGATGGCGAAATCCTTGAGGGCATCAGCCAGTTCGATGAATCGCTGATCACCGGCGAAAGCCTGCCGGTGGCGCGCGAGCCCGGCGAGCCGGTGATCGGCGGCGCGATCAACGGCGAGGGCAGGGTGGCGGTGCGCACCACCGCACTCGGGGCCGAGAGCACGCTTGCCCGCATCATCCGCCTGGTTGAAAGCGCGCAGGCGGCGAAGGCGCCGATCCAGCGGCAGGTGGACAAGGTCAGCGCGGTGTTCGTGCCGGTGGTGCTCGCGATAGCGCTGCTCACCTTCGTCGGCTGGTGGTTGGCGACCGGCGACTTCAGCAACGCAGTGATCAACGCGGTGGCGGTGATGGTGATCGCCTGCCCGTGCGCGTTGGGGCTCGCCACGCCGGCCGCGATCATGGCCGGCACCGGCGTCGCCGCCAGGCACGGCATCCTGATCAAGGACGCCGAAGCGCTCGAAATCGCGCACAGCGTGGGCGTGGTCGCCTTCGACAAGACCGGCACGCTGACCGAAGGCCAGCCGACGCTTACTGACCTCGCAGCCCACGGCGACGAGGCGGTGTTGCTGGCCGAAGCCGCTGCCTTGCAGGCCGGTAGCGCCCACCCGTTGGCGCAGGCAGTGCTGGATGCCGCCAAGTCCCGCCGCATTGCGGTGCCAGCGGCAAGCGCGCTGCACGCGCTGCCCGGCCGGGGCGTGGCCGGCGTGCTGGACGGTATTGCCCTGCAGCTCGGTAACACCCGTCTGCGCGACGAGCTCGGGCTCGATGCCGGCCCGTTTGCCGCGCGTGCCGATGAACTGGCGGCAGCGGGGCGCACCGTATCCTGGCTGATTGCTACGCCCGCCGGTGGCACGCCCGAATTGCGCGGCCTGCTCGCCTTTGGCGATTGCGTCAAACCACAGGCCCTCGTTGCTGTACGCGAGCTGCGGGCCTTGGGCGTGAAGAGCGTGATGATCACCGGTGACAACGCCGGTGCGGCGCAGGCGGTGGCCGATCAACTGGGCATCGACGAGGTGCTCGCCAACGTGCTGCCGGGCGACAAGGCTGCGCGGGTGGCGGCACTGAAAGTGGGCGGAGTGCGCGTGGCGATGGTCGGCGACGGCATCAACGACGCCCCGGCGCTCGCCGCGGCGGATGTCGGCATCGCAATGGCCACCGGCACCGAGGTCGCGATGCACGCGGCCGGCATCACGCTGATGCGCGGCGACCCGGCGCTGATCGCCGATGCGCTGGATATCTCGCGCCGCACCTGGCGCAAGATCCGGCAGAACCTGTTCTGGGCCTTCATCTACAACATCGTCGGCATCCCGCTGGCGGCGGCGGGCTTGTTGTCGCCGGTGATCGCGGGCGCGGCGATGGCCTTTTCCAGTGTCAGCGTCATCACCAATGCCCTGCTGCTTACGCGCTGGCGCCCCGCGATCCGAAAACCGCACGCCTGAGACCGACTCCGATGACATGCTCGCTCTACACCGCCAGCGTTCCAGTGTTCAGCCGCTATCTGCGCCAACTCGACACGATGCTCGACAAGGCCGCGCGTCACGTCAGCGAGCAGCGTGGTGGTGATGCGACGCTGCTTGCCGCGCGCTTGGCACCCGACATGTTCCCGTTGCGTCAACAGATCAGCACCGCGATCGGGTTTTCGCTGCGCGCCTGCGCACCGGTGGCGGCGCGAGCGGTGCCGGTGATGCCACCCGGCGACGCCGACTTCGCTGCCCTGCGGGCCCGCATCGCCTTTGCCCTTGCCTGGCTCGCGGACTTGCCGCCGGATCAGATCGATGGCGGCGCAACCCGCACGATCACGACGATGGCCGGGCAGGCGACGCACACCTTAAACGGTGCCGACTATCTGCTGCACTACGCGCTGCCGAATTTCTTCTTCCACCTCGGCATGGCCTACGCGATCCTGCGTGCGCAGGGCGTGCCGCTCGGCAAGCCGGACTTCGATGGCTTTCACGCCTACGCGCCCGGTTTCAGCTTCCCGCTGGTGTCGTCATGAAGATGGCTGATGCTGCAAACGTGTCTAGCCATTCGGCGAAGAGGATCCGCCAAGACGAGTCGATCGCGCGGCTTGCCATTGAATCGCGCGGTGGTATTGCATGCTGGCGTTGCGACGCGTGTGGCCCGGATGCGCCGCATGTCGTCGTGCCGCTTGGCGCCCCGCGCCAACGGCTGGCCAGTGAGCGGCTTCAAAAGTGGCGCGGCCCTTTGCGGGCGAATTAGACTCGACCCATCGCGCCCGGCACGCACCCTTTGCGGCCTTGGGGTCTTGCGTAATCGTTTGAGGATGGGACAAACAGATGGCCGCGATGCACCCCCTTACGCTGAGGTTTCGTGACCCCCTGCTCGAAGAAGACTTCTTCGAGGCGACGCGGGCTCGGACGCGCCAGCAGGGGCAGGCGGCGATCCTGGTCGGGATGTTCGTGTACATCCTGCACGGCGTGCTCGACCGCTGGTTCGTCAGCCCGGACATCGTCGAACACTTGTGGGTCGCGCGCGCGACCGCCTTGTGCGTGCCGGTGGTGGTACTGGCGTTCTCGCTGACGCGCTGGTTCGCGCATTCCTCGCATCTGGTGCTGGCGCTCGTCGGGCTCGCCGCAGGCACCGGTCTGATCGCGATGCAGATGCACCTGCCGCTGGAAAGCGCCCCGTACTACTACCCGATGATGGTGGTGGTGACCTTCTACACCTACAACTTCGTCGGCACCCGCTTCATCTATGCGCTCGGCGTCGATCTGCTGATGCTGCTCGCCTATAACCTGCTCTTCGGATCACTGATGGGCTACCCGACACATGTGCTGTTGGGCCACGACTTCTTCATCGTGTGCGCCAACCTGATCGGGGGCTCCGCAGGCTACCTTGCCGAGCGCCAGCGCCGCATGTTGTTCCTGCGTGAGCGCTTGCTCGACGAGGAACGTCGGCACCATCTGAACCGTTCGATGCACGATGGCCTGACCGGGCTGCCCAACCGCGATCTGCTCTACGACCGGATCGCGCAGGCGGTCTCGGCCGCGCAGCGCACTGGCCAGATGAACTGCGGCTACTTCCTCGATCTCGACCGCTTCAAGGAGATCAACGACACCCTTGGCCACAAGGTCGGCGACCAGGTGCTGCGAGAAGTCGGGAGCCGCTTGCTGGCGGCGGTGCGTGGCGTTGATACGGTGGCGCGCATCGGTGGCGACGAGTTCTTCGTGATTGCACGCGACATCGACAACGAAGCGGCCGCCAAGGTGCTCGCGGTGAAACTGCTCGACCAGATCAGCGCGCCGCTGCAGTCGATTGCGCCCGGCCTCCACACCGGGGCGAGCATCGGCCTGTGCCTGTTCCCGTATGACGGCATGACGGTAGCCGACATGATCCATCGCGCGGATGTGGCGATGTACACGGTGAAGACGTCGGGCAAGGGCAGCTATGCACTTGCCGAAGAGATCGGCTCGCGGACAAGCGAGCCCGGCGCCGCGGCGGCTTGACCCTCACCCAAGGTCAGGGTTCATGATGCTCGCCAGAGGTCGGCAAACGACACATCCTGCGAGGCAGTCATGGAATACACGGTGGGGGAACTGGCCAAGCGCTGCGGTCTGACCGTCCGCGCGCTGCACCACTACGAGAAGCTCAAACTGCTGCAGCCCTCCGGGCGCAGCGAGGCCGGCTACCGCCTTTACGCCGAGGCCGACGTGCTGCGCCTGCACCGCCTGCTGGCGCTGCGACACTCCGGGCTTTCGCTCAAGGAAATCGGCCCCCTGCTGGATGCCGAGAATCCCCCCTTGCTCGATGTGCTGACACGACACATCGCCCAGGTGGAGGCCCAGGTATTGCGTCAGCAGCGCCTGCTGCACGCCTTGCGCCGCATCGCGGAACGTGCGGAGCGCCAGGAAGAGGGCCTTACCGAGCAACTGCTGGTGACGATGGGCATGATGCGTGCGCTCGAACGCTACTTCGATGAGGAGGAGCTGAAGACCTTTGACCACTGGCGCAACGCGATCGATCGTGAGCTGGTGCGCGAAACCGAAGCCGAATGGCCGGCGCTGATCCAGTCGGTACGAAGCGCGATGGCGCAGGGCGTCGACCCGCTCTCGCCACAGGTCAAGGGCTACGCGCAACGCTGGATGGAGCTTGTGAACCGCTTCACCGGGCCGGACGAAAACATCCGCAGCAAGTTCGCGACGATGTACGCCAACGAGACCAATCTGCAGCGCGAGACGGGCGTTACGCCCGAGCTGCTGGCCTACCTGCGCCGCGCGGTGGGCCGTGACACGCCAAGCGCAGCCCCGGCGCCAGCGGCACCGACCCAACAACAACGAGGACGATCCCGATGAACCCCCAAACAGACCCGCTCGCGGGCCACAGCGACCCCAAACGTGCGCTCTTCGCCAACCGCAATTTCCGCTGGCTGCTCGGCGGCGGCGCGCTGTCGATGCTGGGCGACCAGTTCACGCAGATCGCCTTGCCGTGGCTGGTGCTCAAGATGACCGGCGATCCGCTGGTGCTCGGCACCGTGCTGGCGGTGGTCAGTCTGCCGCGCGCCATCTTCATCCTGATCGGCGGCGCCCTGGTCGATCGCTACTCCCCGCATAGGGTGTTGCTGCTCACGAAGTACCTGAATGCGGCGCTCATCGGCCTGCTGGCGGCGCTGGTGTGGTCGGGCACGATCCAGCTGTGGATGGTGTACGGGCTGGCGCTGGCGATCGGGCTGGTCACCGCCTTCAGCTTCCCGGCGGGCAGTTCGATCCTGCCGCAGGCCCTGCCGCCGCAGTCGCTGCAGGCTGCCAACGGATTCCTGATGGGCTTGCGCCAACTCACCGTCCTCATCGGGCCGCTGCTGGCCGGCCTCTTGATCGCCACCTTTGGCGACGCCGCCGCACCGCATGCGGCGGGCAAGATCGAAAATGCCGCCGGCCTTGGCATGGCTTTCGCGTTCGACGCGCTGACCTTTGCGATCTCGGCCTGGACCTTGCAGCAGGTGCAGACCATCGTGCTGGCGGGCAATGGGGGCGCGCGGTCGGTGCTGCATGCGGTTGGCGAGGCGATGGGCGCAATGTGGCGCGACGTCGAACTGCGCGCGCTGTGCCTTTACTTCGCGGCGATCGCCTTCTTCGTCGGCGGCCCGCTGCAGGTCGCACTCCCCGTGCTGGCCAACACGCAACTGCAAGGCGGTGCGGCCGCGCTGGGTTTCCTGCTCGCGGGGCACGGCATCGGCTCGCTGCTCGGCATGGTGCTGGCCGGCGCCTTGCCGAAATGGCGCCTGAAGACACTCGGACTGACGGTGCTGGCGATCGACGCGACCGCGGCGCTGACCTTTCTGCCCTTCGGGCACATCACGGCGACCTGGCAAGGCGTGGCGCTGCTCGCGCCGCTCGGCGCGCTGGCGGGTTACGTTCAGGTCGCCGTGTTCACCTGGATGCAGCGGCGTGTACCGCCGGCCATGCTGGGCCGCGCGATGAGCGTGTTCATGTTCATTTTCATGGGGCTCTCGCCGCTGGCCGCTGCCGCCGCCGGGGCCGCCTTGCGGGTGCTGAACCCGGCCGCGCTGTTCACGGCGAGTGGTTTGTCCTTGCTGATGATCGTGCTGCTGGGCGTGAGCCTGACACCGATCCGCCGCATCACCGACCAGCCCGCGGATCAGGCGCCGGCGACGCAGCCTGCCTGACCGGCCCGGCCGGCCCACCTGTAGTGCGAGCGGCGCGCGGCGCGGATGGGTTCAGGCGAAGAACACATCCAGCGTCGGGAATGCCGCTTCGCCGCGCAGGCAGTCCCACAGGTAAATCGCGAAGCCGGGGTCGCCGGTCCACAGCGAGTGGCGCAGGTGCCCGGTGGTCGCGTGTTCGGCTTCCAGCTGCGCGATGCCGTGCATGGCGAAGGCGCGGGCGCGCGCGAGCCACAGCGGGTCGGCGGTGCGGCGATAGAGTTTGAGGAAGGCGTAGCCGTTGCCGCCGGTGCCGTGACACAGGTTCGAGCCCTTGCTCAACGGACCGGCGCTCCACGTGGCTTCGCCCGCGGCGATCAGCAGCGGATCGAGCGTGGCGTCGGGGTGATCGGCGAGGCAGATCACGAAGCCTGGCGCACCATGGCAGAACTGCATCAGTTTCTTGGGTGGCCGGTCGCCGGCCTCGTTTAGCTGGGCACGCCAGCTGGCCTGACCGTTCTCCCATGTTGCTGTGCGCTTGACGGTGTTGGCGATGCAGTCGAGCCAGGCGTCGCGCTGAGCGGCGTCGAACAGATGGCGCCCGTGGATCAGCGGCACGGCGGTCGCGACGAAGCCATGCACGGCATCGAGGTAGGTGCTCCTTTCGCCGTACAGGTCTTGTGTCCAGAAGGCGCACTGATGCACGTCTGACCATTCGAGTTGCGACCACAGGTGTGTGGCCGACTTGCGGAACAAGGCCGCCCAGCGTTGCTCGCCGCTACGCTCGTGCAGGAACAGGGCTGCCAGCAGGGTGCCCGGCGCGCCCCACATCAATTCGCGCGTCGGGTGATCGAGGTTGCCGTCGATCAGGTCGGCGAGCGCCGCGGCCTGCGCTTCGTCGGCGTCGAGGCCGTAAGCGAGTAGCCGGATCGGCGTGTCGCCCATCAGGTAGGCGGCGAAGTCGCGGCTGCCGATCGAGGCGAGCCAGGCGCGGTTGTCCAGACGCAGCGTTTCGAGATCGTCAAGGTAGCTGCGCGTCAGTGGCGCTGCGCCACAGGCCTGCAGATAGTGCAGGGCCCAGATCACGCCGCAGGCACCGAAGTACAGCGTGGTCGACGCGATCGCAGGGTCCTCGTCCGGATTGACGTCGCGCGGATGAATCGGCCAGTAGCGCCGGGGCCGGTAGTGCGACTCGGTCTCGCTCACGATGAAGCGGATCGTGTCGCGCACCCGCGCCTCGTCCCAAGCGATGGCGCGAAGCGCTTCGTGGCGGGCCGGGTCGTGGAGCATGCCGGTGGCCGGTGTTTCAGCGGGCGAGGGCGCGGTCCAGCGGCACCACCGTCTTGCCGATGGGCGCCAGCGCAAGCCCAGCGAGCTTCAGATGCTGCAGCCCGAAGGGGATGCCGATGATCGTGATGCAGCACAGCAGCGCATGGAACAGGTGGCCGAGCGCCAGCCACCAGCCTGCGATCAGGAACCACAGCACGTTGCCGATCACGCCGGGGATGCCGGTGCCGATGTCCTCGCGCTGCGTGACGACGCGACGATCCACCGCCTCGTTCCCGAAGGGCAGGAAGGCGAGCTGGCCGATCACGAAACACGCGCGCCCCCAGGGGATGCCGATGATCGAAACGAAACAGATGGCGCCGGCGAGAATCCAGCCGAGCGCCATCCAGAGGCCGCCGAAAACGAGCCAGAGCAGGTTGCCGATCAATCGCATGGGGGCTCCGCAACGTGGTTGAAAGGGGCGGTCATTCCTGATGTGCGACCAGCAAGGGCAGACCGTGTGCGGCAAAGTGCTTGGCCGCGGTGTATTCGCTGGCCGGCATGCTCAACAGGAACAGCGTGCCGCCAATACTGAAGCTTACGCCAGCCGTTGCCAGCATGGCGGCGAACAGGTGAGCGGTGAAGCGGGGGCGCAGGGTTTTCATGGCAGTCCTTTCGTCGCGGTTTCGTTGCGCGGTGACTGCAGGATGCCGCCGGCAGGGGCGGTGCGCCGAGCGGTGTGCGACGAAGCGCCGGAATCGCGGCATGGGGTGCATTTGAGGCGGACGAACGGAAGTCTCTGAGGCAGGTCAGAGGCCGCCGAAACGCTCGCTTCACAATCGACGCTTTGCCAATGAAATCCCAAGCGGAGGAGTCAGACGGATGAGCGAAACAACGAAGTTCCTGCTGAGCGAAGACCAGATGCCGAAGGACTGGTACAACATCGCGGCAGATCTGCCGGTGCCGCCGCCCGCACCCTTGCACCCGGCCACGCAGCAGCCGATCGGCCCGGCGGATCTCGCGCCGCTGTTCCCGATGGCGCTGATCGAGCAGGAAGTGTCGACCGAACGCCGCATCGAGATCCCGGAGCCGGTGCGCGAGGTGCTGCGCCTGTGGCGCCCGAGCCCGCTGATCCGTGCCCGCCGCCTCGAAAAAGCGCTGGGCACGCCGGCCAAGATCTACTTCAAGTACGAGGGCGTGTCGCCGGCTGGCAGCCACAAGCCGAACTCCGCGGTGCCGCAGGCCTGGTACAACGGCCAGGCCGGCGTGAAGAAGCTCGCCACCGAAACCGGCGCCGGCCAGTGGGGCAGCTCGCTGGCCTTTGCCGGCAGCCTGTTCGGCCTCGACATCACGATCTACCAGGTGCGCGTGTCCTACGATCAGAAGCCCTACCGCCGCGCGCTGATGGAAACCTACGGCGCACGCTGCGTCGCCTCGCCCAGCAACGAAACGCAGTCGGGCCGCGCGGTGCTGGCGCAAAACCCGAACCACCTGGGCTCGCTCGGTATCGCGATCTCCGAAGCGGTGGAGGTGGCGGCGCTGAACGAAGACACCAAGTACGCGCTCGGCTCGGTGCTCAACCATGTGCTGCTGCACCAGACCATCATCGGCGAAGAAGCGATGCTGCAGCTGGAGATGGCCGGCGACGACCCGGATGTGGTGATCGGCTGCACCGGCGGCGGCAGCAACTTCGCCGGTATCGCCTTCCCCTTCATCGGCATGCAGCTGCGCGGCGGTGCAAGCGTGAAGCAGCGCCGCATCATCGCAGTGGAGCCGGCCGCCTGCCCGAGCCTTACGCGCGGCAAGTACGCCTACGACTTTGGCGACACCGCGCATCTGACGCCGCTGGTGAAGATGCACACGCTTGGCTCCACCTTCACGCCCGCCGGCTTCCACGCTGGCGGCTTGCGCTACCACGGCATGGCGCCGCTGGTCAGCCATGTGAAGGAGCTTGGCCTGATCGAGGCGCGCGCCTACCACCAGACCGCCTGCTTTGAAGCCGGCGTGATGTTCGCGCGCGCCGAAGGCATCGTGCCGGCGCCGGAGGCCAACCATGCGGTGCGCTGCGCAATTGACGAAGCGCTGCGCTGCAAGGCCGAGGACCGTGCCAAGACGATCCTGTTCAACCTGTCGGGTCACGGCCACTTCGACATGGCCGCCTACCAGAACTACCTCTCGGGCGGCCTGGTGGACCAGGATTACGACGAGGGCGAGCTGGCGATGGCCTTGTCAGGCCTGCCGAACGTCGGCTGACGGATGCCGAGGCGCTATCGCGGCGCGTCGGCGTCGCGATGGCGTGCGAGCCAGCGAGGCAATGCGTCGGGTTCAATTCCGCTGAATTCGATCTCGACACGCGCGATCTCGACCAGGCTGATTCTGGGCGGGGTCAGAAGATCCGGGCAGTGCGCCATGTCGGTATTGGCGCTCGCCGTCCGAGGGGGGCGCCCGGAAACGCCGAGCGCGATGCTTTTGGCATGGTGCGACGTGTTGGCGCGTGTGTTGTCCTGCATGGCAGTTCTCCCGTCGACTCGCGACACCGGGCGGAAAACGCGCGGTGTCCAGCTGGGGCGTCATGCTGGCACCTGGTTGCAGGCAAGTCCTTGTCCCGTCGTGCCAGACCCGGCGTTCGGCACGCGCGGACAACGTACAGGGCTGCGCGGACAAATCACCGACGACGCCGGCGTTGCGTTCGCCACGAAGGGCGCGATGGTTCGGCGTGGGCTTGTGCATTCCGATGCAGACGCTGGCTTGCCCCGCGGTTAGTCTGTGCGGAGTCCAGACGTGCGGGCCGCCGCCCGCCGGACTCTCGCCCGATCGGGCCCATCCATGGAGGATTGCAATGAAGAAGCTCGTGCTTGGCCTGGCATGCGCGCTGGCTGTTGCGCCCGCATTTGCCAAGATGGACTGTGAAGCATTGAAGACCGAGATCGCCGGCAAGATCGAAAGCAAGGGTGTGAAGGGCTACACGCTCGAGATCGTCGCCAAGGGCGAAGGCAAGGAAGGCAAGGTCGTCGGATCCTGCGACGGCGGTGCCAAGGAAATCGTCTACAGCAAGGGCAAGTAGGTCGTAGCGCGTTCCAGGCGCCCCGGCCGCGCCGCGCGGCCGGGAGTTCATGGGATTACGTTCAGATCCCGTCGAGCGCGAAGATGCGTGATTCGCATCGGCGGGTGTGCCCGCAAACGCGGACCGAAGACGCGCGGCGGGGTCCGGCATGCAATGTTCAGCGTGCAGGCGGTCCGATACGCCAGACTTTGCGGTAAGCGTCGAGCAGGCTTTGGTGCGCGCGGCTGCCTTCGAAATTGGACCCCAGGCGGGCCAAGCCGAAAAATCTGTCGTGCCCCTTGATCAATGCGCTCGCAGTTGCGACGGCGTCGTCGCCGAAGAGGTCGGATAGCGCCGCTGCATAGTTCTCTCCGGCGTCCAGTCGTAGCAGCGCTTCCAGTGCCCGATAGACGCGCGCACGGCCAGGGTCGAGTTGGCCGAAGGCATTGACCCAGCCACACGCCTCGGCCGCACTTGCGTGGTCGCCGACGGCCAGTGCCAGCAGCATCCGCAGTTCGCCCACACGCAGCGTGCGCCAGGGCGAATCGGCGTCTGGCGCGAGGCCGATCAGGGCGGCGACCGGGCGCTCGTCGGCGAGTTCGAGGCCGTCCAGCGTTTCGAGCAGTTCCTCGCAGTCGGATTCATCCAGATCGGGCAAGCGCCGTAGCGCAGGGCGCAGCAGGTTGCCGACACTGTTGTTCTCCCAAGCCAGGTCCTCGACCGGGTAGATCTCCGACATGCCCGGCACCAGCACACGGCAGGCGTATGCGCCGAGGTGCTCGAAATCGGCGATGTAGAGGTCGTGGCCGGCCGCGTGGATCGTCTCGGAGAGCTGGCGGAATTCGTCGGCGGTGGTGCCGGCGAAGTCCCAGTCCACAAAGTCGAAATCCGGCATGCCGGCAAGCAGGCGCCAGCCGACAACCCCGGACGAGTCCACGAAGTGGATTTCGATGTTCTGCGGGTCGGCCACTTCTTCCGGGTCGAAGCCGGGCGTCGGAAAACCGCCCAGCGCCTCGAGCGCGCGGCCTTGCAGCAGTTCGGTGAGCGCGCGTTCGAGCGCGACTTCGAAGCGCGGATGCGCGCCGAAGCTCGCGTAGCAGCCGTGGTCGTGCGGGTTCAGCAGCGTCACCGCCATGACCGGAAAGCGCCCGCCGAGAGAGGCATCCTGTACGCGAACGCCGAAGCCTGCGTCGCGCAGCGCAGAGATGCCGGCGGCGATGCGCGGGTAGCGCGCGACAACCGCGTCTGGCACTTCCGGCAGGCACAGGTCTTCACGCAACACGCTGAACTTCACATGGCGTTCGAGGATTTCGGCGATCGCCTGCACGCGGGCTTCGTTGGCCGTGTTGCCGGCGGCCAGACCGTTGCTCACGTAAAGGTTGCCGATCAGGTTCACCGGGAACCAGATCGTCTCGCCGTCGCGCTGGCGCACATGGGGCAGCGCGCAGATGCCGCGTGCCGCGTTGCCGCTGTTGTGCTCGACCAGGTGCGAGGCGGGGACTTCTCCGTCCGGGTTGTAGTGCGCGATCAGCGCCGGGTCGAGCAGGCCATAGGGCCAGTATTCGTCGTCGCCGAGCGGAAACCAGCGCTCCTGCGGCGCGTGGGTGAAGGCGTGATTCGCAAGGGTTTCGCCGAGGTGGTAGTGCGACCAGAAGTGGTTGCAGCTCGCGCGTTCGATGAATTCGCCCAGCGCGCTGGCACGCGCCGCGAGCTGCGAGCCGCCCTTGCCGTTGGTGTACAGCAGCGGGCAGTCGGCATCGCGCAGATGCAACGACCAGCAATCGGCGACCGGGTTGAGCCAGGCATGCTCTTCGAGGCGGAAGCCGCGCTCGGCGAGCAGGCCCTGCAGGCGCGCGATGCTCGCTTCGAGCGAGGCATCCTTGCCGGGGATGAAGTGTTCGGGGGCGCTCATGGGGGATTTCCGGGGGGAGGGAAGGGCGGCATTCTGGGGCGCGGGGCGATCCACGTCCCTGACCGGGAACAAGCGCGCGGCACTTGCCGGGCTGGGCTGCCGATCGCGTATCCTCGCGCACTTCGTCTGCCGAACCACTCGCGATGAGCGCTGCTACCGAGCCTTTTACTGTCGCCCTTGCTGCGCCGCCGCTTGCCCGCTCCATCGCCGAAGGGATGCACCACGTCGCCGACTACGTTGCGCGTGCCGCGGCGGCCGGCGCGGCCTTGGTGTGTTTTCCGGAGGCCTATGTGCCGGGTATGCGCGGGCTGGATTTCGAGGTCGAGGCGCACGACCCTGGCGGCCTTTCTGAGGCTTTGGCGCAGGCGCGCGCGCTCGCGTCGGCGCACCGGGTTGCGCTGGTGCTGCCGATGGAGTGGCCGGACGCGTCGGGCGGCTTGCTCAATCTCGCCTGGGTGATCGGGCCGGACGGTACGGTGCTCGGCTCGCAGACCAAGAACCAGCTCGACCCGGGAGAGGACGCGACCTACACGCCGGGCGACACGCGCAACGTCTTTGACCTCGATGGCGTGCGTATCGGGATCGTGATCTGCCACGAAGGCTGGCGCTATCCCGAGACAGTTCGCTGGGCTGCCATGCGCGGTGCGCAGTTGGTGCTGCATCCGCATTTCGGTGGCAGCGACTTCAGCGGGGAGGCGCTGCGCGAGTGGGGCGCGGCCGACGGGCCGATTTACGAGAAGGCCATGCAGTGCCGCGCTGCCGAGAACACGGTGTGGTTTGCCAGCGTGAACGTTGGGCTGCGGCACTCGGTGTCCGGCAGCGCAGTAATCGCGCCGGACGGGCTGTGCGTTGCGCATCTCGGGCACGACGGACCGGGCCTGCTGGTCACCACGATCGATCTGGCCGCAGCCACCGGCGGCCTCGCGCGTCGCTATGCGCCGACGCGCTACCGTGACGCCGGGGACGCAGCATGAGTGTCGTCAGCACCGCCAACGCCGAACACTATCGGTGGGGCGAGGCTTGCGATGGCTGGCACCTGCTCAAGGACACCTCGCTCAGCGTGATCCAGGAGCGCGTGCCGCCCGGCAAGACGGAGCGCACACATCGCCATGCGCAGGCACGGCAGTTCTTCTACATCCTCGAAGGGCGGGCGGAGATGTGGCGCGCGGGCGAGACCTTCGTGCTGTCCACTGGCGAGGGCCTTGAAGTACCGCCCGGCGTTGCGCACCAGTTCCGCAACCCTTTCGGTGAGGACGTGGTGTTCCTGGTGATTTCGAGCCCGACCACGCGAGGCGACCGCGAAGATCTGGCGGACTAGCGCATGCTCATGCCGTAGCGATGCGCCAGCCGTTCGATTTCACCCCGCGCGGCGAGCGTCCTGAGCGCCGTATTGAACTGATCGAGCGACCAGTGCGACTTTGGGGATACAAGACACTGCGTGTCGACGACGGTGAAGGGCTGGGTGCCCACCTTGAAGCGGGCGCGTTGGTCGGGGAACTGCCGGAACTGGCCCTCGATCTCAGCTTCCGACGTGATCAGCGCGTCGGCCCGATCGGTCATGACGAGCCTGAACAGGTTTTCGACCCGGGTGTCCTCGACGGCGCGTGCTTCGCGTGAATCGAAGAGGCCCTGGATGCTCGGGTAGTGGTAGCCGAGCATGATCGCGATGCGCAAATCCTTGAAATCCTGAGGCGCGGTCTCCGGCAGGCGTTTGCCGGTCGCGGTGACGACGCGCTCGATTTGCGGCAGTACTGCTACCGTCCACAGCCCGTCGCGAGCCTGGTCCGACCATTGCGGGCTGAGGTAGCAGGCAATGTCGGCGTCGCCCGACAGCACCGCCGGCTCGGCGCGGCGACGCGACCAGCTGATGTGCTGCGCTTGGGTGCCGAGCTGCACCGCGATGCGGTCGCCCAGTTCTTTGAGGATGCCGCCGCTGACCTTGCCTTGCGCATCAACCTCAAGCAGCGGATAGCGCAGGGACTCGATGTGCGCCATCCGCAGGGGCGGGGCCGCCACGCTGGCGCGCAGGGGCGACGCGCCGATCACGAGCGCGAGGAAAATGCCGAGTGTCTGCCAATAGCGTCGATCCATAGCCTATTCTAGGCACCGCAGGCCCGTGCTGCCTGTGCAGCCAAGGCAGGGAAGGGGCAGAGATGGAGGCAGTTTCGAATCCGGGCTTGTTCATCCTTGCGGTGATGGTGCTCAACATCACGCCGGGGCCGGACACCATGCTGATCGTGGGGCAAAGCGTGACACGCGGGCACCGCGCCGGTTTGCTGGCGGCGGCCGGAATCTCGCTGGGTTGTGCGACGCATGTGTTGCTGGCGGTGCTAGGGCTGTCAGCGCTGTTGCTGGCATCGGAGGCGGCCTTCAACGCCCTGAAACTTGCCGGCGCTGTCTATCTTGTCTGGCTTGGCGTCACGATGCTGCGCGACAAAGGGGCGCAGCCGGCACAAATCGCCGAAGCGCCGCGCCTGACACGCCGCGGGCTCTTGCTGCGCGCCTACCTCACGAACCTGCTCAACCCAAAGGTCGTGCTCTTCATGGTCTCGTTCTTTCCGCAATTCATCCGGCCGGGTGCGCCCGGTACGACCGCGGGGCTGCTGACGCTCGGGGCGATCTTCATCGCGCTCAGCACGGTCTACAACAGCAGCATGGCCTGGGTGTCCGGCCGTATCGCAGCACGGCTGAGCGGGTCAGGTACCTGGCAACGCTGGGTGAACCGGCTGACCGGCATCGCCTTCCTGGGTGTCGGCATCCGCTTGCTGTCGGTGAGTCGGCCGGGCAGCTGAGCGCGCCCGGCCGCTTCAGGATCAGCTGATGTGCGCGGCGAGATAGTCGTGCACATCTTCCAGCGTCAGCCCCCACTTCTGCAGCATGTAGTGCATGACCGCATGCTCGGCCGAATCGATCTTCTCGTCCGCGCCGCTGGCATGCACGGCCAGCACGCAGGCCTTCAGGCGCAGATCGGGGTCGGTGACCGGTGCGAGCACCTGGTCGAGAATCGGCGGCGCATTCACCTTGGCTTCGTGCGGTGAGGGGCTCGCCAGCGCAATGTCGACGAGATGGTCGGCCAGCACAGTGCGCAGTCCCTGCGCGTCGATCCCGATGCTCGCGAGTTGCTCCGGGTCTGAGAGGTAAGCGAGTTCGGCTTCGGCGAGCTGGCCGTCGGCGACCATCATCATCGCGACGATGCGGCCCACGGCTTGCGGGCTGTTCTCGGCGTAGGTACGGATCGGGGTCATCTTTGTCTCCTTAGCGGTAAGTGCGGAGTGCAGAAATACGTTCATCGAGCGGCGGGTGTGACATGAAGAGTTTCATGAACGCCGGCCCGCCCGAGATACCGAGCGCCTTCACACCGTCCGGCAGGGCGCCACCTTCGGCGTTGAGCTTCAGGCGTTCGAGCGCGTTGATCATCGGAGTGGCGCCAACCAGCTTTGCGGCACCTGCATCTGCGCGGAATTCGCGCTGACGCGAGAACCACATGACGATGATCGAAGCCAGCACGCCCAGCACCAGCTCGGCGACGATGGTGGTGACAAAGAACGCCGGGCCGTGCCCTTCCTCGTTCTTGAACACCAGCTTGTCGACCACGTTGCCGACAATGCGCGCGATGAACATGACGAAGGTGTTCACGACGCCCTGGATCAGCGTCAGCGTCACCATGTCACCGTTTGCTACGTGGCTGACTTCGTGCGCCAGCACCGCTTCCACTTCATCGGGCCGCATGTTGTGCAGAAGCCCGGTCGACACGGCCACCAGGGCGTTGTTGCGGCTCGGTCCGGTGGCGAATGCGTTGAGCTCCGGCGAGTCATACACCGCCACTTCCGGCATCTTGATGCCAGCGGCCTGTGCTTGACGCGCCACCGTGTCGAGCAGCCAGGCCTCGGCCTGATTGCGCGGTTGCGTGATGACCTGGGCGCCGGTCGAGAACTTGGCCATCCACTTCGAAATGGCGAGCGACACAAAGGCGCCACCGAAGCCGAAGATCGCGCAGAACACCAGCAGGCTCTGCAGGTTCAGGCTGCCGTTGGCTTCGAGGTAGCGATCCAGCCCCAACAGACGGGCGGTGATCGACAGCAGGATGACGATCGCGACGTTGGTCGCGACAAGCAGCAGAACGCGTTTCACAGGTTTTCCTTTCAATGCGCGTTGATCGATCCGGCGCACAGCCCGTGAAACGAAAAGGGCCTTGCGCCGTTGCCGGACAAGGCCCCTCTCCGTTGGATGGACGAGCGACCGCGCCGGACATGCCGGTAACGGTCTCGCTCGCGGCCCCTCGCGGGCCCGCCTGTGCGCCGGATCGCGTCAGCGATCGTGGTGACGACGCAGCAGAAGTGAGCTACTCCCCATCAACCGCACCGGCTCTCCTGAACCGGTACGCTGATGTAGATGGCGACGGCAGCGGAAAGTTCAACCCCTCCGGTAAACTTTCGCGATGTTTCCGCATCGCCGCATCGCCCACCTCGACATGGACGCCTTCTTCGCGTCGGTCGAACTGCTGCGCCAGCCCGAACTGCGCGGGCTACCGGTGGCAATTGGCGGCATCGGCGACTCGCGCACGCCGGAAGGGCGTGCGCAGTTGCTGGCGAGCCGCGGCGTGCTCACCACCGCGACCTATGAGGCGCGCGCCTTTGGCTGCCGTTCGGGCCAGCCGATCCGCACCGCGCTGCGCCTATGCCCTGATCTGATCGTGCTGCCGGTGAATTTCGCTGCCTATCGGCATTACTCGCGCTTGTTCAAGGCGGCCGTGGCGGAAGTCGCCGACTGCATCGAAGATCGCGGCATCGACGAGATCTACATCGATCTGACCGATGTGCCAGGCGATACGGAAACGCTGGCGCGCGCGATCAAGGCGCGGGTCACGGCGGCGACCGGGCTGACCTGCTCGATCGGCATCGCGCCGAACAAGCTGATCGCGAAGATTGCGTCGGATCTGGATAAGCCCAACGGGCTTACGATCATCGAAGAGGCGGCGATTCCCGAGCGGATCTGGCCGCTGGCGGCGAGCAAGATCAACGGCGTTGGCCCCAAGGCCTTTGCAAAGCTGGAGCAATTGGGGATCCGCACGATAGGCGAGCTTGCCGCCGCATCCCCGCACATGCTGGTGCGCCACTTCGGCCAGAGCTACGGGCGCTGGCTGGTCGATGCCGGTGCCGGGCGCGACGATCGCCCGGTGGAAACGCACCAGGAACCCAAGTCACGCTCGCGCGAGATCACCTTCCCGCATGACACGCGAGATCCGCTGACGCTGCTCTCCGTGATCGTGAAGCTTTCGCGTCAGGTGGCCGCCGATCTGACCGGGCGGGGCTATGCCGGACGCAGCATTGGCGTGAAAGTGAAGTTCGACAATTTCGAGCAGGCCACCCGCGACCACAAACTGGGCTACGCGACGGCGGATTTCATGACGATCCGGGATGTGGCGGTCGATTGTCTGCGTCGTGTGCCGATCGAACGCAAGCTGCGTTTGCTTGGGGTGAAGGTGGCCGATCTGGAACAGGTTTCCGGAACGGCGGCGCAGTCTTCCGGGCAGAGCCTGCGATTGTTCGACTGAAGTCTAAACGGCTGCCGCGCATACGCGGTTGCGGCCGCTTCGTTTCGCTTCGTAGAGTGCGGTATCTGCGAGGTCCATCGCCTGCAGTATGGTCCGGTTGGCGGCAGCAACCGCCACCCCGGCACTCAGCGAGAGCTCGGCGATGGTTCCCGACGCCGTATCGATGCGCTGCGTCGAGAAGTCCCGGCGAATCCGCTCTGCGACATCCATGGCGTCGACTTCGCCGCTGCCGACGAGCAGCACCGCGAATTCCTCGCCGCCTTGCCGGATCGCGATGTCGCGCTTGCGGATGTCGTTGCGCAGCACTTCGGCGAGACACTGCAGCACAAGGTCGCCGCTGGCGTGTCCATAGCGGTCATTGACCGCCTTGAAATGGTCGATGTCGAGGCAGATCACCGCACTGGTGCCGCCATCACGGCGCCGCCTGGCGTCATCCTGCGCGGCGAAGAGGTTCAGCCCGCGGCGATTGATCAAACCCGTCAACCAGTCGGTCGTCGCGCGATCAGCATGTTCGACCGATATGCGGAGAAACTGCAGACCGATACAACTGACCGCGAGCGACAGCGTGAACAGCAAGGTGACGAGCGAGAACACAGCGCTGTAACTGCTTGCGCCCATCCAGGCCGGCGCGGCGAAGGTCCTTTCTGCGATGCCGGCGTACTGGAAGACGAAGACGGGCAGATAGGCAAGGATCAGCAACTGGATCCCTCGGAACGGCAGGCGCATCTCGTCCCGGTAGGGCTTCGACAGAGTCGCAAAGAGGGCCAGCATGCCGACAAGTTGCGCCAGCGCGGTGGTAACGATCCGTAGCGGGGGGTTGGGGGTCACGATCTGCCACAAGGCCAGCGAGGTCGCGGGCAGGATGCAGATAAGTGCGAGCAAAGGTAGTCGCGGGCCTTGCTGGTTGAAGCGCCAGAAACCGAGCAGGAGCGCGGCCCACGCAAACCCTGAGAGCAGGTGATTGACCGCGTTCAACGCGAGCTCGTGTTCGGGGCTCGAAATGGGCAAAGAGACCAGGGCGATGCCGCTCGCCAGGAAGCCCACAGGCCACCAGGTCGAGCCGCGGAATGACTGGTCGACACGCAGCGTTGCAAACATCAGGGCGGCCAGAATGATCTGGACGAGACCGCGGGTGAAAGCCAGCGTGGTGAGGTCGAGCGGGGCCAGGGTCATGGGAGTGGCACTGCTTGAATCAGGCGGGATGCACCGCCGGCCTCCAGTCTAGCCCTTCTCCCTGCCGGAAGTCGTGGAGCGATACGCGGTGCCCGAGCATCCCGGACTGATCGACACTGGGTTGCGCCTTTCTTCAGCGCGCAGCGCACGTCGCATTGTTGCCAGGCAGTTCCTTGCAGATGCGCTTCCGACACAGGTTGCCCTCGAGTCCGCCGAGGCGTTCGCAGCGCGCGACCAATTCCGCCGCCGTGGCGGAGTGATCCGCCAACACGACGTCTGGCCTCTGGCTGGCGCGTGCCTGGGCCTCAGTATGCTGAACGTGGGAGACCAGCGCAGCAAGCAGCAAGGTGTCCGGTTCGACCCGTGGCTTGCCTGAGCCATTGCGGGGCTTGGCCTGCGCGGGTTTCTTGGCTGCTTGCGCGGGTTTCGCCAGGTCACCGCCCTGCGCGACGCTGTCCGAACTGCCCGCGGCCGCGCGCGTGTCTGATGCGCTAGGGGCGGCGGCGGCGGGCTGGGCGCTGTCTGCTTCAAGTTGAGCGAAAGGGGCCGTAGTTCCGGGGTCGATCGTTGCAGTTTGCGGCGCCACGCTTGTCTCGATGCGGGCAACACCACTGACGGGTGCACTTGCGTCGGCATCGGTGCCGGCGAGGGGCGGCTGCGCAGCGGTCACTGGTGCTGCGCGATCCGGCTTGTCTCCCGCCGGCCGTGCGAGCACGGGCTGCGCCAATGGGGGCGCATTCGAGGGGTGATTGAACGTGGCCCACAGCGTCGCAGCAGCGAGAAGTAACGCCGCCGAGAAGATCGCCAGGACACCCGCCTTTGCCCAATACGGGGAGTGTGGCTGAGGTTTCGGATCTTCGAACGGCGCGAAGATTGCAATCTCCCGGTGCGGTGTACGCGGTGGGGTGCTTGGCACTTCGAACAGCGACGGGCGGCGCGCTGCGTTGCCGGGCGACGCGCTCAGATCAGTGGGTTTCATGCGTGAGAATTCTAGTGGCCGGCAAATCCGATTATGCGAGAAGAATTACCGCATATGCCAAATGTATGCGCTCATATAATGCCTTCGTCATTCTAACTCGTCATTCGGCTGGCTTGTGAATCTACTGTTGTTGCCCGTTGTTGCTCTGGTCTTGCTCGCTGCAATGCTCGGTGCGTTGGCCTGTTTTCCGTCGTTGCGCGAAACGGCGATGCGCGGCGCAGCGCGCTATGCGTCTGGCCTCGGCGAGTGGCAGCGTCGCATCGGCTCGGGGTGCGTTGCGGCGCTCGGTGAATTCGGGAGCAATGGTCGCGCGATCGGTGTCGGCATGGGGCGTCGGCTGACCCGAAACCGTACGTGGCTCGCGTTGGGTGTCGTCGCTGTCGGGTTGCCGGTTGGTCTTGCAATTACGGTGTCGGCATCCCGTCCGCTGGAGGGGTTCGAAGACCGAGCTAGGGTGGCAGACCCGGTGCTCGCAGCGTTGCTGGAAGGCGAGCACCTGGTGCCGCCGCCGGCGCTCCCGCCCGAGATCTTTGTCACCGAAGACATCAAGCGCGATCGACCGGACATCGCGACGGCGAGCAGGGACTGGGCGCTGGTCGATGGCGAGTTCCGTCAGCGCTTGCTTGTCCTGTTCCAGCAAATGCATGAGCGCGGCTACGAGATGGCCTTGCTCGAGGGTTACCGCAGCCCGGAGCGACAGTCGGAGCTGGCTGCTTTGGGGCCAAACGTCACCCGCGCCGGCGCCTTCCAGAGTTATCACCAGTTCGGTCTGGCGGCGGACCTGGCGTTCTTGCGCGACGGGCGCCTCGTGATCAGCGAGCGCGACCCATGGGCGATGGAGGGTTACCGAATTCTTGGCGAGCGCGCAGAAGCTCTCGGGCTGACCTGGGGCGGTCGCTGGAAATTGATGGATTTCGGTCATGTCGAGCTGCGCCGCGGTGGCGTGCTTGGTCGCAAGTAGTCGGGAGTCAGGTGTGAATCGTCCGTTCATTCTCGTTGGAGACAAGACCAGCCACGGTGGCGTGGTCGTCGAAGGAAGCGTGCAAAGCGTGGCCGGTGGCAAGGCCATTGCGCGGGTCGGCGACAAGGTGACTTGCCCTGAGCGGGGTCACGGCGGCACGACGGTGATCGTCAGTGGCGACCCGACCTGCATGATTGATGGCCGCCCTGCGGCGCGTCACGGTGACAAGACGGCTTGTGGCGCAGTGCTGGTCGCGGGGCAGAGCAATACCTTTGACTGACACCTAATGTCTGGCCGCGCGCTTCGATTCGCTCTTGTTGCCGTCGCACTGGTTGCACTGACCTGGCTCTGTGTCGTGCTCTGGTGGCAGCGCCAACCACTGGTGCTGCAGCCGGCTGATGTGCTGCTCGGGTTGGTTGCGGCGCCTGTTGCCGTTTGCGCCATTGCTGCCTTGCTATGGTTCGGATTGCGCAAGGCGCCAGCGCCGCAGGCTGCGGCGCAGGCGCAGCTTGGCGAAACGACAACTGTGACGCCGCCTGTGGGCGAGGCATGGATCCTCGGTGTTGGCATCCATACCGCGGCTGGTACGTCGACCGAGTCCGTCTGCGAGGCGATTGAAACCGGCGCCTCCCAACCCGCCCCCTGCGACGAGATTGTCGATTTCGCTGGCTTGCCGGTGCGTCTCGCGAGGGTCGCTGAACTGCCAAGTGAGACGCGTATTGACGGGCGCGATTCAGTGCTTGATCAGCCGTTCGACATCCCGGAGTCTGTGGCGCGCGCACTTGCGCTGCTTCCTGGCGCGCTGGTACCGGTTCTTGCGGATCTTGTTGCTGCCATGCCGCCGCCTGTATCCGCGCATGCGCAGCCGCGATCGCTGCCGGTAATGATCAGGGTTGTGCTCCCGGCGCTTTGGAGCGACGCCGAGATCTCGCGGGTACAGCAACGCATCGAGCGGCTGATTGCCGATTTCTGGAGCGAAGCGCTGCCTCCCATGGCGATGACCCGCGCCAGTGAAGGCATAACGGCCCTGCGCGAGATCGATGCCTGGCTCGCGGATACCCGACAGCCACGCGGCCTGCTGCTGGTTGCGCTCGACAGTCTGATCGATCTTGCGCAGATCGAGACTGCATCCGGCGACGGGCGGCTTTACCGCCACGACCACCCCGAGGGGATGGTGCCCGGCGAGGCAGTCACGACCCTGCTGCTCGCACGGCCTGACATGAGCGTGGGTATGGCGCCCGTTGCGCGTCTGAATGCGTCGCTTTGCAGCGCGAGAAATGCGGAACCGAGGCGCGTGCTTCCCGTTGATGCATCGGCGCTGGAGGGGCTCTTCGCCCTATCCATGAGCGCAGGCGCCTGCAATGCCGACGATATAGCCGCGGTCGTCTGCGACGGTGACGTGCGCCCTACACGTGCGGTCGAAGTCGCTGTCGCAATGAACAAAGCGTTGCCGCATCTCGATCCGGTGGCCAACCGCCTGGCGTTGGGCGCGGCGTTTGGCGACCTTGGCGTTGCTGGCGCCGCACTCGGTCTTGCCCTCGCCGCGCACAAAACACAAGAAACACAGAAGCCGACCCTCTTTGCATCGCTGTCCGACCCGCTCGCACGCGGAGTCGCCCTGCTGTTGCCATACGAACCCGAGCCAGCCACCACCTGACGCTGGCCACAAAACGACGACCCAAACCATGCGTGGAATCTGGAACTTCCTTGCCGACAGTCGAACCCTGACTGTGCTCGCTTTCTTGTTGGCCAGCGCGGTGTTGCTGCTGTCTGCCCACACGCTCAAATTTGCGCTCTGGTGGGCGCTGGCGCTGATTGCGCTGCTGGGCGCGGTCATGCTGGGGGCGGGGTGGTGGCGCCGTCGCCGTGCAGCGCAGGAGTCGGCGGCGCTGACCCAGATGCTGACGCAGGAATCCGAGCGCGCGGTCAGTCGCGCTCAGCCTTCAAAGCGCGCTGAAGTCGACGCGCTGCGTCGCCGCATGGCCGAGGCGATCGCGAAGATCAAGGGGTCCCGGCTCGGCGAGCGTTCCGGGCGGGCCGCCCTCTATGAACTGCCGTGGTACATGGTCATCGGCAACCCGGCAGCGGGGAAGAGCTCGGCCATCGTCAATTCGGGTTTGCAGTTTCCGTTTGCCGACCAGGGCGGCAATATCATCCAGGGGATAGGCGGGACGCGAAACTGCGACTGGTTCTTCACCACCGAAGGCATCCTGCTCGATACCGCAGGCCGTTACGCGGTAGAAGACGAGGATCGCGCCGAATGGCTCGGGTTCCTGCACCTGCTCAAGCGGCACCGTCCGAAAGCGCCGATCAATGGCATCGTTGTGGCTGCCAGCGTCCAGGAGCTGACGCAGAACCGCCCCGAGTACGGCATCAAGCTGGCCAAGCAGATCCGGGCGCGGGTGCAGGAACTGACCGCTGAGCTTGAAGTATTCGCGCCGGTTTACATCGTCTTCACAAAGGTCGATCTGATTTCGGGTTTCGCGGAGTTCTTCGACGACAGCGATGCGGCCGAACGAGCGCGCGTGTGGGGTGCGACGCTGCCTTACGACGCAGATGGTGCGGCCGATCCGGTGCAGCGCTTTGACGAGCACTTTGACCGCTTGTACGAGGGCTTGCGTGAGTTGTCGGTGGCGCGCATGTCCCTGTACCGCGGTGAGAAACTTGGCGCCGGTGTGCTCACCTTTCCGCTTGAATTCGCGGCGGTGCGGCCGGCGCTGCGCGCGTTCGTCGCAACCCTGTTCGAGGACAACCCCTTCCAGTTCAAGCCCGTCTTCCGCGGCTACTACTTCACCAGTGCGCTCCAGGAAGGGCGGGCCGCCGGATCCTCAAGCGAGCGGGTCGCCGACCGCTTCGGTCTCAAGCTGGTGCCTGCGATAGAGACGCCGGTGTCGTCGCGCGGAGGTTTCTTCCTGCGCGACCTGTTTTCAAAAGTCATATTTGCCGACCGCGCCCTGGTGCGCCAGTACGCCAGTCGTACCCGACTGCGCTTGCGGACGGCGGGATTTGCTGCGTCGGTGCTTGCGTTCGGACTGGTGCTCGCTGCGCTGTCGTGGTCCTTCGTTGCCAACCAGCGTCTGGTGACCCACGTCGAGGCCGACTTCGCGAAAGCGGTCCGGCTTCAGGAAGGGCGCCAGGACATGGCTTCGCGCTTCGAGGCGCTGGAACTGATGCAGGATCGCATCGAACAATTGCAGCGCTATCGCGAAGCGCGGCCGATCGGTCTGGGTTTCGGGCTTTACCAAGGCGAGCCGCTCGAGGCAAAGCTCCGTGCCGAGTACTTCCACGGCGTGCAGCAGCTGCTGCTCAAGCCGGTCGCCGAGTCGCTCGAAAGCTATCTCGCCGAAGTCAATCGTCGCAGCGGTGAGCTGACGCCGCAGCAGGCGGGCGGCGCCGAGAGGGCGGCCGCGAAACAGGATGCTGCCGCCCAGACCTATCGGGATGCCTCGCCGACCGATGTGCAGGATGCCTACAACGCGCTCAAGACCTATCTGATGCTCGGAAGCCGGGATCATGTTGAACCCGGACACCTGAACGACCAGCTGACGCGCTTCTGGCGTGTCTGGCTGGAAAACAATCGCGGCGAGATGCCACGCGAGAAGATGATCCGGGCTGCCGAGCGGATGCTTGGCTTTGTGGTCGCGCAATCGGTGCAGCCCGATTTTCCGTTGGTCGATACACGCTTGGCGCTCGTCGACCAGACGCGCGACACCTTGCGCAAGGTGGTCAAGGGGCAGCCTGCGCGAGAGCGTGTCTATGCGCAAATCAAGGCGCGCGCGGCAACCCGGTATCCGTCCATGACGGCCTTGCGCATCGTCGGGGACGAGGGGCGCGACCTGATTGCAGGCAGTCATGCGATTCCTGGCACGTTCACACGTGAGGCGTGGGAAGGTTACGTTGAAGCGGCAATCAAGGAGGCCGCCAGCAAGGAACTGCAGAGCACCGATTGGGTGCTCAAGACGGCTGCCCGCGATGATCTGTCGCTCGAAGGGAGCCCGGAGCAGATCCAGAAGGCTCTGACGCTGATGTACAAGACGGAATACGCCGCAGAGTGGAAGAAGTTCCTGCAGGGCGTGACCGTCGCGGACTTTGCCGGCTTCGACGATGCCGTCAAACAACTCAATCGTCTTGGCGATCCGGCCAATTCACCAATCGGCAAGATCATCGATACGGTCTATCGCCAGACGTCTTGGGACAACCCGTCGCTCCTCAACGATGGACTCGCCAAGGCGCAGAGCGGCATCATGGACTGGTTCCGCGAAACCATCCTGCGTCAGTCTCCTGCCCAGGTCTCCGTCAATGTCTCGACCGCCAGGGCCGAAATCCCGATGGGGCCGGTCGGGCGGGAGTTTTCTGCGATCGCCAACCTGGTGATCGAACGCCCTGAGGCCAAGGACGGCTCGCTGCTCAAGGCGTATCTGCAGTCGCTCGCCAAGCTGCGTTCGCGATTCAATCAGATGAAGACGGCGGGTGACCCCGGGCCAGCGTCGCGCCAGTTGATGATGCAGACGCTGGAGGGCTCGGGCTCTGAACTCTCCGACGCACTGCGCCAGGTGGATGAGCAGGTGCTCTCGACCATCCCGGATGCTGCGCGCGGCACCATCCGCCCGCTGCTGGTACGTCCCTTGATGATGGCGTTTGCGGTCATTGTCAAACCGGCGGAGCAGGAGCTCAACCGTACCTGGGCGGCGCAGGTGTATGACCCCTTCATGCGCAGCCTCTCGGAAAAGTATCCGTTCACGCAAAACGCACGCGTGGAAGCGGGAGCTGCCGAAATCGCGCAGGTCTTCGGCCCCGAAGGGGCGGTGTCGAAGTTCGTGCAAACGTCCTTGGGGCCCCTCGTTGTGCGGCGCGGTGACACGCTGGCCTCGCGAACTTGGGCGGACATGGGGATGAAGCTCGCGCCGGAGTTCTCGGACAATTTCGCACGCTTCGTTGCACCGGTTGCTGGTGCGCCGACGGCCGCTGGTGCCGGGGACGCCAATGCATCGGGCGCGCCGCAGACGGTCTTCCAGATACAGCCGCTGCCGGTGTCCGGCGTCACCGAGTACACGCTGGAAATCGACGGACAGGTCTTGCGTTACCGGATGGGCGTGCAGGATTGGGTGAATTTCGTCTGGCCCTCGGGCAAGGGGGCGCCGGGCGCGCGTATCACCGCGGTT
Source organism: Niveibacterium umoris (assembly GCF_014197015.1). NCBI lineage: Bacteria > Pseudomonadati > Pseudomonadota > Betaproteobacteria > Rhodocyclales > Rhodocyclaceae > Niveibacterium > Niveibacterium umoris. Next base: position 2,087,034 of record NZ_JACIET010000001.1, on the reverse strand, counting down.
GCGTACGACGGCCGGACGGTGGAGGTTGCGAGCCAACCTGGTACGGCCGGGCTGGAGCGGCTGATCAATACAGCCCAGAAGAAGAAACGCAGTGACGGGGTATTCGAGATGACCTGGTCCAACAACGGGATTGCGGTCAGCGTCAATCTGCGCATCGTCAGCAGCGCACAAGCCGACACCTCGGCGGGCGCGAGCGCGCCGCAAAAGGCGTCGAACCTGCTGGGGATCAAGTTGCCGGCCGTCGTGGCCGGCAGCGGGACCTGAGGGGTAGTGACCGCAATGCGCATGACTGACCTTGCCGGACGCGTTTGCTACTTCGGAAAACTGCCGACCCGTGCGGATTTTGTACGGAGCGCCAGCGGCGCGCCGATTCTGGACTCACTCGACGCCTGGGTGGCGCACGGACTGGAACTTGCGGCCATCGATCCTGGCTGGAAGTCGGCATACGATCGCTGCGCACCAGCGAACTTCGTTTTCCTCGGCGCGCGCAGCCCGGTTGCATTGGTGGGGCGGCTTGTGCCAAGCCAGGACGCCTCGCAGCGACGCTTTCCGTTCATCTCGGCTGTTGCGCTTCCTGCCGATTCGCCGCTTGGACTGGTTGCGAATTTCCCGGCTTGCTTCGAGCCAGTCTGGCAGCAGTTGGCGACCGCGATGGACGCGGTGCGTGTCGCGGAAGATCCGCGCCTTGCGCTAGAGGCGCTGTCCGCGCTGGAATTCGCGCCCGTCGCGCCGCTCGCTGCCGAAGCTCTGCAGCCGGAATACGACGCGCTGACGCTGGCGGATCTTGAGCGCAGCCTGCGCGCAGCCGGCCATCCCGTCGTGCTCCGGCGCAGCGTGCTGGCAATCGGCTTGCTGCTCGAACCCCTGCTGACCCAGACCTCATCGCGGATGCAACGCGGATTGGCACTTCCGCTGCCGGCCACGGGCGATGCGCGTACGGCCGTTGCGAGCTGGTGGACGGCAGCCGTGGCGCCCTTTCTTGCTCGTGCCGACTTCGAGCTTGGTGCACTGACCGTCACGCGCGGCGGCCGACCCGAGCTGATGCTCAGCTTCGCCGGCGCCGATGCGCGCACCCTTCAGGCGTTGCTCTCGCCCAGCGCGGCACAGGAATACCTGATCGACATCTGCGACGCCGAATGGGTCGAAGACTATCTGGACAACGACTATGCAATCAGCAAGCTCGCAAGCTATCTCGATATCCCGCGCCTGTCCCTGCGTCAGGCAGCGGCTACGTTCGGTGAAGCGTTCCTGGGGCGCTAGCATGATGAAATGCATCCTTGCCGCGTTACTCACGTGCGCCTCGGTTTTTGCATATGCCGGCGCCTCTGCGACCCAAGAGGCACCGATCGTCGCGACGGGTACTGTGCCGGACGAGGCATCGAAGGCTGCAATCCTTGCCCGGCTGCGCGAGGTGTTCGGCCCCGCGAGAGTTGTCGACCAACTCAGCGTAGGCGGCGTGGTGGCCCCACCTCAATGGACTGCGCAAGTTCAGCGCTCGATCGGACCGCAGCTAAAGTCGGTAACTTCGGGCAGCCTGACGGTCGACGGTACCCAGGTTGCGTTGGCCGGCACCGTACCCAGTGAGACGCTGCGTAAATCTGTGGCCGGTGACGTGGCGAACGGGTTGAGCAATCAGTTCGTTGTGAAGAACGGTCTCGCAGTCGCTGCCGGCGAGCAGCAGTTGCTCGACACCACGCTCGGCAACCGCATTGTCGAGTTCGAGAGCGGTAAAGCGACGCTTACGCCGTCTGGCCAGGCGATTCTCGATGAAATGGCGAAGGCGCTGGCGAGTCTGAGTGGGCGTCGGGTGGAAATTGTCGGCCACACGGACAGCGATGGCTCGCGGGCCGGCAACCTTGCATTGTCACAAGCGCGTGCAAATGAAGTGCAACGCTATCTGGTGTCTAAAGGCACGAATGCGGGCATGTTGAGCACCAGCGGCATGGGGCCCGATCGCCCGGTCGCATCGAACGCTTCCGCCGAGGGGCGCGCGCGGAATCGGCGCATCGAGTTTCGCGTGCTTGCCCAGTGAGTTACTTGGTCTTGGCCGGTTTGGGCATCGGACCCATCTCCAGATAGGGCTCCGGCTCGGGTTTTGGCTTCGGCTTCGGTTTGGGATGAGGATTCGGCTTGTGGGCCGGATGGGGTGGCGGCGCGATCCAGACCGGATAGTCGGCCGCACCCGGCGAGACACCGGGCGACCCATCGAGCATTCGGTCGACGTTTTCTTCGCAGTCGACGCCACGATCCTTCTCGCAGCGCTCGATCATGCGCTGGCGTCTGGCTTCCGCATCGGCGGCCGTATTTGTCCCGCTGCCTTTCACTTCGGGCGCAGGCGGCCTGGCCGGCGCGGCGGGCACTTGGGGCGTCGGGGGGCGACTGTCATCGCCGGTAATCGCCGGGACTACCGAGACGCCTGCATCGCCCACCTTGCTGGCCTTTACTCCGGCCGGCGGCGTATCGCCGTAGTGGGTGTGGCCTTCGCTGTCGGTCCATTTCCAGACCTCGGCCAGCGTGGGCGTAGCGAACATTGTCACCAGCATGAAGAGCAGGGGCGCAGTGCGCATGGCTAGGCTCCGGAATCGTGCACTTCCAGTGTAGCGCCGGTCATGTGTGCGGGTGCAGCCGGGTTCCGGAGCGTCGTGCTGACGAATTTCCCCGGTCCGTCGGTGGATCGGAACGATCTCCGATGCACATGTTTTTTCCGGCTTCATCCGTGCTTCAGGGACTTCGCTTGCGCGATCGCCCCGCCGGCGTGCTGACCGAAATAAAAAGGGGCGGATCGCTCCGCCCCTTGTATTCAATGCAAATACGCGCTCAACGCAGTCCGGATATGTAGTCCGAAACGGCCTTGATTTCCGGATCCGTCAGTTTCAGCGCGATCGTGCGCATCATCTTGTTCGGATCATTCGCGCGCTCACCTGCGCGGAAGGCTTTCAGCTGCGCCTCGGTGTACTCGGCATGCTGGCCGTGCAGCGCCGGGTACTGTGCGGGCAGGCCGGCGCCGGTCGGGCCGTGGCAACCGGCACAGGCCGGCACACCTTTCGCCGCGATACCGCCACGCCAGATCTTCTGGCCGGCTTCAACGCTCTTGCGGTCCTTGGCTTCGCCCAGCGTGAGTTTCTGGCTGGAGAAGTACTGCGCCAGCGCCTGCATGTCCGCATCTTCAAGCGGTGCGGCCATACCGCCCATGACCGGGTTGGCGCGCTCGGCGGGCTTGCCATCCCAGGACTTGAAGTTGCGCAACTGCTTGTAGAGATATTCCTTGTGTTGGCCGGCAAGCTTGGGGTTTTGCGGGATCGTGCTGTTGCCATCGGCGCCGTGACAGGCTACGCAAACGGTTTCCACGGTCTGCTTCGCCTTGGCGAGGTCCGGTTTGGCGGCCGCGTCAGCGGCAAAAGCTTGCGTTGCAGCAAGCAGGCTCAGAATCAGTGCGTGCCCGAGAATCGGCTTCAACATGGTCCCCTCAAACCCGTGTCGGTCTTCAAACCTGATATTCTAATACAGCCCCACGCTGCACCGCCATGCACCGCTGAATGCAAGATCGGCGCGGTCCCGCGCCTGTCGGCGGAATTTGCCAAAGCCCGCCATCATCATGTCCATCTTTCGCCACGCCCGCTTCGAAACGTCCTATGCAAAGCCGAACGCCTTGCCGGACTCGTCTGCGCCCGAAATCGCCTTTGTTGGTCGTTCCAACGCAGGCAAGTCGAGCGCGATCAATACGCTTGTCGGCCACAATCGGCTCGCCTTTGTTTCGAAGACGCCGGGCCGCACCCAGCTGATCAACTTCTTCCGCCTTCCTTCCGGTGTCGCGCTGGTCGATTTGCCCGGGTTCGGCTACGCCCAGGTACCCGAGCCGATCCGCCGCCAATGGCAGGATCTGCTCGAGAAGTACCTGACGCGGCGCCCCAACGTGATCGGCCTGATACACATCATGGATTCGCGCCATCCGCTGACGCACCTCGATCGCCAGCTGCTGGACTGGTTCACGCCTTCAGGGCGGCCGGTGCATATCCTGCTGACAAAGTCCGACAAGCTGACCCGTGGCCCCGCGGCGCAGACCCTGATGGATGTGCGCCGCGAACTGGCGCAATGGGGGCCAAGTGTCACCGCCCAGCTCTTCTCCAGCCTCAAGAAAACAGGGATGGACGATGCCGAGCGCGTCGTCACCAACTGGCTCGAGTCGTTGATTCCCGACCCCGACAAAGAAAAACCCCCGGCGGAAGGGGAAGAGGGCCGGGGGTAGAACGCCTGGTAAGAGGCCCCGCTCAGGGAGGTGAAGCGGGAGACGGTTGGGCACCATCTAGCGCTTGAGATCAGGACCGTCACCGAAAAGTTCCCGACGATTTCACTCAACCTTTCCGGATGATTTCCGACATGACTTTCACGCCCGGTCCGTTCCCGAATACCCGTATGCGCCGCATGCGCCGCGACGCATTTTCCCGCCGGCTGATGCGCGAGCATCGCTTGTCGGCCGACGACCTGATCTACCCGGTTTTCGTGCTTGAAGGTGCCGGCAAGACCGAGCAGGTGGCGTCGATGCCGGGTGTGTCGCGGGTGTCACTGGACAATCTGCTGCGCGTTGCCGAGGAGTCTGTCTCGCTCGGTATCCCGGCACTCGCGCTGTTTCCGGTCGTCGGTGCCGAGAGAAAGTCTGCCGACGCCGCCGAGGCCTGGAACCCGGACGGCCTTGTGCCGCGGGTGGTGCAGGCGCTCAAGTCGCGCTTCCCGGAACTGGGGGTGATTACCGACGTCGCGCTCGACCCCTACACCAGCCATGGGCAGGACGGCCTGATCGACCCGGCAGATCCGCGCGGCTATGTCATGAACGACGAAACCCTGGCGGCGCTGGAAAAGCAGGCGCTTTGCCATGCCGCGGCGGGCGCCGATGTGGTCGCGCCGTCCGATATGATGGATGGGCGTATCGGGCGGATCCGTACAGCGCTGGAAGCCAACGGTCACATCCACACCCGTATCCTCGCCTACTCGGCGAAGTACGCGTCGAGCTTCTACGGCCCCTTCCGCGACGCCGTCGGGTCGGCCGGCAACCTTGGCAAGGGCAACAAATACACGTACCAGATGGACCCGGCCAATTCCGACGAGGCGATCCGCGAAGTTGCGCTCGACATCGCAGAAGGTGCCGATATGTTCATGGTCAAGCCCGGCATGCCCTACCTCGACATCGTACGGCGCGTGAAATCCGAGCTGCAGGTGCCGACCTACGCATATCAGGTCAGCGGCGAGTACGCGATGCTCAAGGCCGCAGCCCAGAACGGCTGGCTCGATGAGCGCGCGTGCGCGCTCGAAGCGCTGCTGGCCTTCAAGCGCGCGGGTGCGGATGGCATCCTGACCTACTTCGCGCTCGATGCCGCGCGCTGGCTGAAGGAAGACGCCGCCGGCTGACGCCGCGGGCACGCGAGTCCATGCAAGGCTGATGCTGCACATAAGGCTGATGACACCGGGCGACCTCGACCCGGTGTTTGATCTTCAATGCCGGGCGCACACCCCGGACTACCACGAATCCCGCGCCGCGCTGGCGAGCCGCTTCGAGCGCGGCCGCCAGAGCTGCTTCGTGGCCGAACTGGGCCACCGTGCAGTGGCGTATCTGCTCGCGCATCCGTGGGCAGGGCCGCCGCCGATCCTGCATCACGCCTTGCCCAAGCTGGTCATGCCGGATCATCTCTTCCTGCATGACCTCGCCGTGTTGCCGGAAGCCAGGGGGGCCGGGGCGGCGGCCGCGCTGATCAGCGCGCTCGAGAAACACTGTCGCCGCGCGGGGTTCGGAGAGATTCGCCTGGTGGCGCTGGTTGATGCGGTGAGTTTCTGGCAGCGACGTGGCTGGAAACCCTTGGGCGGCGTTACGCTCGACCGCAGCTACGGCGTTGGCGCGCGGCTCAAGACGCGCGCCGTTGGCGGGTGAGCAGATCAGCCTTTTTTTGCCGTGCCAACCCTGGCGCCGGTCGCTCGCAGGTTGGACACCTTGAGCAGCAGGTCGAACCAGAACGGTGCACCGAAGCTCACGCTCAGCGCGGTCAGCAGGAAGCCTACGCCCTTGAGCAGGAGCTCCAGCCAGCTCGACTGGCCCAGTTGCTTCCTGCAATACGCGATCGATTCTTCGACGCCGCGATCCGCCTCCGACAGACACAGGTAGCCGACCGGCAGGCCACGTTCGCGGTTTGCGTCGAGCAGCGCGGCGAGTTCGATTTCCCGTTCGCTGGCGACGCGTGCCGCCGGTGCGGCGACCAGCAAACGCAGCGCCGGGTCATGCGCAAGTGCGCGCGCGACCTGGACGGTATCGACATTCAGTACCAGCGCCACCACCAGCCCGACAGCGAACAGCAGGCGTTGCGCGAGGCGCTTGTACCAGCCGCCGGCGCGGTCCATCTGGCTGTCGAACCACTCCGAAAGCGCCTTGCGTAGCTGATCCAGCGACTTGCCGTTGCGCATCGCAAGCTGCGACAGCGGGATGCCGACGGCGATGCCACACTCGCCAATGAAGGCTGCCGCGCGCGCGAACTCCGCTGCCTGCGGATCCATGTCGGCGGGCAAGGGTTTCTCGGCGAACCCCGCGATACCCATCGCCGTGGCGCGATTCGGGATGATGTCCAGCACGGCGGCGACGAATCGTTCGGTCGCGAGATACGACGGTGCACTCTCGCGGGCGCCGCTGCGCCGCACCGTGTGGGCGACGGCTGGATGGTGGATCAGCCGGCGGTAGAGGGTTTCCTCGCCGAGCAGGTGGAACAGGCTGTGGCGCAGGTAGCGCCCGCGCAGTCCCGAGCGCGCAGAAATCATCTCCACGATCGAGGAGCAGAACACCGACAGCGCCGCGAACAGCAAGGCCAGACCGAGGACGACATCGAGCAGCGTGAGCATCATGAGCGCACCTCCGATCCTGCCTCGCTGCGATCTTCATCGCTGGCTGCGTGCAGGTGTTCGCGCCCGGCGTGGGCAAGATTGAGCGGGCGGTAGTCCGGGTCGTTGCTCCACTTGTCCCAGGCCGACGGGTGCACCGCCTCGTTGAGGCCCTCCACGCAAATGCGGCGCAGGTGCCGCGGCGAGAAAACCCGATACAGGCCACCGAGGAACTCGCGCCAGGCATCGATGGTCGGCGCAAGGTACTCACTGCCATCCAGACGCAGCCGACGCGGTGCGAAGTGTCCGCCTTCGAGTTCGTCGCTGTGCTGGCGGAAGCGCACGAAGGGCGCCGCCTGCGCCGCCATCCACAGCAAGCTGATCTCGCACAGCACGTCGTCGGGGTAACCACCGCCGACCTGAGCGTGACAGCCGGGGAACCACATCTGCAGCACGTCGGCCCCTGCGCGCGCACTCGTCCAGAGCACCGGCGCGTAATCGGCGCGATGTTCGTCGATGGCCAGCGCCTGCCGCGCGACTTTCACATGATCCGGCAACTGGGTGTTGCCGAAGCGCAGCGGCTGCAGCCCGGCGGGGCGCCATCTCATGTTCAGGCTGGGCACGCCAAGGGCACCGACGGTATCCCACACACCGAGGAAGTCGACCGGCACCGTGCGGCAACGCCAGAGGCCCGGGAGGATCACCGGCGTGCGGGTTTCGCGCGCCAGCTGCACCGCCTGCAGCGCTGCGTCGAAGCTGCCCGCGTCCCCGCCCTGCAACAAGCCCGGCGTGCCGAGCATCGACGCCAATACACGCGCCGAATAGGCGCCGCGCGAAAAGCCGATGATCACCAGGCGGTCGCCATCGCGGTAATGCGTTGTGAGCCAGCGATAGGCCTGCATGACGTTGACCAGCAAGCCGGTGCCGAAGAGCCCGCCGCTGAGGCGTTGCATCAGTCGTTGCCGCAAGTTGCCGCGCTCGGGAATGCCGACGCCTTCGTCGTAGTAGGTCAGCTGCTGCGAATCGCGCATCAGCTGTTCGAAGAAGCGGACCACGTTGGTACGCGAGCCGACATCGTTCCAGGTGCCGTCGAGGCATACGACGAGGGTGCGGGGTTCAGTTTCGGTCATGACCGTCCATCGAATGGGGTGCCCAGTCTCTTGATGGCACGTGCGGCGCGCTTTTGCAAGCGCCAGCCCTGATTCCGCGCGTTTTATCGCACGAGGTGGGCTGCGCTGCGAAGGTCGAGGATGTTGCGCAGCTTGACGTCGACGCAGGCCGGGCGAACGCTGCCGCGGTTCACCCAGACGGTGCGCATGCCCAGCGCCTTGGCTGCGCGCAGGTTGGGCAGCGTGTCTTCGACCATGATGCAACGATGCGCGGGCAGGCGCAGGGCGTGCAGCACGCGACGGAAGGATTCGGATTGCGGTTTCGGCTGCAGGCCCAGCTGCTCGATGCCGAACACCCGCTCAAAGCAACGCTCCAGCCCGATCCCGCGCAGCACCGCGCGCGCGTAAGCTTCCGGCGCATTCGAAAAGAGCACCTTGCGGCCCGGCAGATGGCGCAGGCGAGCGGCCAGCGCGCGGTTGAAAACCAGCATTCGCTCCAGCTGCGGGAACTGGTGCGTCTCATGCAGGAAGTGCGCGGCGTCGGTGCCGTGATTGCGCATCAGTCCCAGCAGCGTGGCGCCGTAGCGATGCCAGTATTCGATGCGCAGGGCGTTTGCCCCGGCTTCGTCGAGCGCGAGGTGGCGCATCAGGTATTCGGTCATGGACCGGTTGATGTGCGGAAAGATGTGCGGGCTGGCGTCGTGCAGGGTGTTGTCGAGGTCGAACAGCCAGACCCGGGTTGCGTCGCTGCTGCCTGAAGTGTCCCGCATCATCAGGCCTCGCCGGTTGGGCGTGGTTTGAACTGGATCACCGCGCGGCCGTCCTCGGTGGTCTTGGGTGCGGCTTTCCAGGCATGCCCGTAGATCACTTCGACCGTCGCTGGCAGGCGCCCTTCCACGCGCATCTGATCGTAGGCCGCGCGGGCACGCGCCCAGCCTGCCTTGCCGGCAAGCGCGCGCGGGCGGGCAGCCGAGGCATTGGTGGCGCCCGCGTGGCGCAGATCTTTGAGCAGGCCGTCGAGATCGGTGTATGTCAGCGTGATCGTCTCCATGTCCATCACCGGTTCGGCGAATCCGGCGCGCACCAGGCAGTCGCCCAGATCGTGCATGTCGATGAAGCGGTGCACCCGCTCGCCGATGCCGGCCGGCATCGCAGCACGCAATTCCTTCAGCGTGTCGGGCCCGAGCGTCGAGAACATCAGCATGCCGCCCACTTCGAGTACGCGGTGCATTTCGCGGATCGCCGGCATCGGGTCGGCGAGCCAGTTCAGCATCAGGTTCGACCACACCATCTGCACCGCCGCGCGCGGCAGCGGCAGGGCCTCGACATCGGCGCAGAGAAGCCGCGGGTCGGTGTTGCGGGCGCTACCGAGCAGTCGCTTGAAGAAGCTGCGCTCGCCGCGCGCAAGCCGCAGCAGCGGATGCGCGAAGTCCACGCCGATGCGCTCGGCCGCCGGGTAGCGACTGCCAAGCAGGGTGAAGTCCGCCCCGTTACCGCAACCCGCATCGAGGATCCGGCCCGGCTCGTGGCGAATGTAGGCCAGTCGCTCGGCCATGCGCTGCGCCACCTCGCGGGCGAGGAATCCGGCCGCGTCGGCGTGCGCCGCACTGCGGCCGAAACGCGCCCGAATGGCGCGGCGGTCGAGAGAAAAATCCTGCGGAATCGTCATGAGGCGGATTCTACCCGCCCGCTTCGGGCCGGCGCTTCGCGCATTGAAGGGGCCGGCGCGGCGGGGCGCTCAGCTGTCGTTGCCCGCCGTGCTTTCCGGGGCGTTGGTCGGGATGCGGATCGAGAAGGTGGTGCCCTGTCCGGGCGTAGAGCTGACCTCGATGCGGCCACCGAGCAAGCCTTCGACGATGTTGTGCGAGATGTGCAAACCGAGGCCCGATCCGCCGTGTCCCAGCTTGGTGGTGAAGAAGGGGTCGAAGATGCGGCGCAGGTGCTCGGGCGCGATGCCGATGCCGTCATCGGCGAAGCGGATCACGATCCACTCGCTGTGGTTTGGATCGCGCTCAGCGCTCAGCGTCATGCAGCCCTCGCTGCGACCCTCGAAGGCATGAGCGATGCCGTTGGTGACCAGATTGGTGATGACCTGATTGAGCGGGCCGGGGTAGCTGTTGCACTCCAGGTCAGGCGGCACCGACAGCTCGATCCTGAACGGTGTGCGTCGCAACGTGGGCCCCACGCTGATGACCAGTTCGTTGAGCGTTTGCTGAAGGTTGAAGCGGCGTCGCTGCTCGCTGGTCTGGTCCACCGCCACCGTCTTGAAGGATACGATCAGCTCGGAGGCGCGCTGCAGATTCCGCATCAGCATCTGGCTCGCGTCGCGTGCTGCGGTGACGTGCTTTTCCAGCTCGGATCTGCGCAGGCTGCCATCCTGGTACTTCGCAATCACCCCGTTGGCATCGTTCTCGAGCATCGACGCCAAGGTGACCGCGTTGCCGATCGGCGTGTTGAGCTCGTGCGCGACGCCGGCGACCAGCGCGCCGAGGCCCGCAAGCTTTTCCGATCGCACGATCTGATCCTTGGCCTCGTTCAACTGCAGCAGGTTTGACTGCAGCAGCGTGTTGGCGTGCTCAAGCTCGCGGGTACGTTCGCGAACGCGGGCCTCCAGCGTCTGGTTCAGCTCGGTGACTTCCTGGATCTTCGATTGCACCGCCTCGGACATGCGGTTGAAGTGCTCGGCCAGCTTGGCCAGTTCGTCGGCGCCGCTCACCTGCACCTTGCGGTCGTAGCGGCCGAAGGCGACTTCCTTGCTGGCTGCGATGAAAGCGCGCAGCTGGCGCGAGATTTTGGCCGCGAGAATCACGGCGACCACCGCGGCGACGAGCGCGATACTGCCGCTCAGCCACAGCGCGCGGCGTTGTTCGTGATCGATCGCGGCGATCATGTCGCCGGTGGCGAGTCCGTATTGCAGGTATCCAACGGCCCGACCCGGCAGGAAGAGCGGATTGCGCACATGGATGATGCCGCGGAGCGCCGCCTCTTCGTAGGTGGCCGGGAGGTCTGGCGGCGGTACTGCGCGCCCGATGCCCAGGGTGTTGATCAAGGGGTCGCCGTCCGAACGGCCGATGATCACGTAGGCAAGGCCGCGGTTGTCCGATTCACTGAGCATCTCGCTGAAGAAGATGTCGAGTGTGCTCAGATCATCGTTCGAGAGATAGGTCGAGGCGGTCAGGTTCAACAACTGAGAGGTCTTGATCACGCTCGACTGGATGTTTTCGCGCACCGCCGTCTTCAGCGTTCGCGCGCCGCCATAGATGTCGCCGGCGACGATCAGCAGCAAGGGCACCAGCACCGCGATCGCCAGCTGGCCGACCAGCGAGCGCACCAGGCTGGCGGGAGAGGGCAGCGATTTCATTCGGCGACTTCGCTGCGTTTGGCGCGTTCGTCGTACATCGCTTCGATCTCGCGCCGGTGGTGTTCGAGGTATTCCGCGGGTAACCAGCGCATCTGGGCCGTACGCAGAGCCTTGTCTGCACTGGCCGCGCGGACCGCAGCGTCGATGTCGCGTATGACCCTGTGGCCCCACGCGTTGCGGGTGCACGCAACATAGCCGGTGATGATCGCCGGGGATTCGACGATCTGTGCGGTAACCAGATCGCCGGAGACTTTGCCCCTCCCTTGCAGGTAGTCGAGCACCATCGGGAACTCGAACACGTAGTCGGCCTTGTTCTCGGTCAGTGTGTTGAGGTGCTGGCCGTTGCGGGAATAGGCGCCGCGCTGGATGTTCGAGCCGGGTGCGTTGATCAGCGGGTCGAGCGCACCGTAGAGACGGCCGTTCTCGGCCAGCCCGCGCAAATCGCTGCGTTTGCTCAGTGCGGCGAGCGACACGCGCCCCTTGTCGTCGCCAATGCGCGCCAGATCGCTTCGCCGCAACACGATGGCGATGCCCGGAGCGGGCGTTGCCCGCACCCGGTAGGTGACCTTGTCGCGTTCGGCACTGGGCAGGCTCGACGCATAGCAAAAGTTGTTGCCGGCGGCCCACTGCTTGACCAGGGATTTCGGATAGACGAGCGCAAAGCGATGCCGATAGTGAGCGGGCATGTGGGCGATCAGCGCCGCGATGAAACGGTCTGCCAGGCCTTCACCCAGTTCGCTGGCACTGGCGGGCGGACTGCCGTTCTTCAGGATGTAGATGGGTGGCCAGTCGGCGACCCCCCAGATGAGGTCGGTTTGCTCCGCCGCGCTGGCCAGGTTCGACGCCAGTGCGAGCACCATCAGCAGTGTGCGAGAGGAGCGGGTGGGTTGGCAGCGGGCGCGCACCGGGCCTCCTTCAGAACAGCACATCCACCGCGATGGAGGTCACGGTGTAGTTCTCGGGCAGCGTCGCACCGACCTGCACCGGTGCGAACCCGACCCCTGCCAGCGGGTCGGCGAAGCGGATGCGCGCGACCTCAGCGCGCACGGAAAAGTTTTCGCTCAGATCGTATTTCAACCCCGCGGTGAGGATCGTCCGGTCGATGTGGCCCGCCGCGTAGCTGCGATTGAGGGCGGCGAACTGCGGCTGCGTGAAAACAGGCTTGTTGTTGCTGCTCGACCACGCACCCAGGTAGTCGAAATAAGGGGTCCAGTCGCGCCAGCGGTAGTTGATCTCGAGGTCGAAGGCGTCGACGTCCGGAAAGGTGCCGTCGGTCGAGCGATTGATGTATTCGCCGGAGATGACCCAGGCACCAGCGCTGTAGCGTGCCGCCACGGTGGCAACGCGGTAGTCCACGCCAGTCCAGGTGCGCGCCCACTTGTCGGCTTCGTCGGCGCAGATCGCGCACTTCCCGCTGGCCGCGGCGGCGCGCAGGGCGGGCACCGTGACAGCAAGCAGCGATGCGTTGGCGGCGCCGCGCCGCTGCAGTTCGATCTTCGTGTAGCTGCTGCGCAGCAGCCAGTTGCGGTCTTCCCAGGCCACGAAGCCGCCCCCGATGAACGGCAGCTGGTAGAAGTCTTCCGCACCGGAGGCACTGTTGGGCAAGGAGTAGCGGTTCTTGCCCAGATACGCGCTCAGCGTGAGGTTGCCGCTGGCAAGGCGCCGCTGCCAGCGCAGATCGCCGCCATCAAGGTTGGTGATCTGGTACAGCGTGTAGTTGGTGTTACGGATCGTGGTGTTGGCGTAGCCGACGTAACGGGTTTCTGAGTTGAGGAAGGAAGGCGTCCAGATCCGCCCCAGGCGCAACTGCCATTCCGGCGCAAAGCGGTAACGCAGGAAGGCGAGCTCGACTGCCGCCTCGCCATGCCCGTGATCGCGATTCATCGCAAGCACCTGCAGCGTCGCCGCGAGCTGCGACTGCGGATAGAGATCCGCCTGAACGCCAAGCACGGATTCCGGCCCCAGCGACCATTCGCCCGCCTGATGCCTTGCCTGCTCGATGGGCTGATTCTGAACCCGCCAGCCGACACGTTCGTCGCTGGTCTTCGTCGCGATCAGCGAACCAAAGCCACGCAATGCAAAGGCTTCGGGCCCCGGCGCGATCTCGGCACGGGGGGCAGAGGTTCCCGCGGCGCCCAGCAGCATGAGCGCAAGTGCTGTATTTGGCAGCCTGCGGCGCTGGTGCGATCCTGTACTCACAGAAGTGGCGCTGGCGACTTCGTCATGCGAGGCGTTCATCGCAGCAGGGCTGAAGGGCATCGGCGGTTCTCGCTGTCCGGACGGAGCGAACATGCCTTCCATATCGCCGCAGGAAGGCCACCTCATACTTATCGGCAAGCGGCGTACTGACTTTATAGGCGCTGGCTGCGATACCCGCTGGCGCGCTGGCGCCGTTCGTCGGCGCGGCCGACGGCTGTCGCCCGAGCCCCTCAAGCCGATGGCGGGCGACGCCGATAACAAGTCTGGTACCGTTGATCGCTCTGAGATGACCTTTTCCTGCACCGGTGTTGTTCGCGCGTTCCAGGGCCGTGGCGTACGCCTGGTCCTGCTCGCGTTGATGCTGCTTTCCCGCGCTGCCGTCGCGGGCGTGGCTGACGAAGTGGAGGCCATCGAACGCGCCCATGGTGCGGACTCCGACATCGTGATCGAAAAAATCGCCGGTCTCGAGGCGGCGGCCCGCCGGGCTGGCGGGCGCGACCTGCGGGTGTGGCTGGCAGCCTGGGGCTACGCCCACGCGATGACCGGGGGGCGGGCCGTCGCCGAAGCGGTGGCAGGCGAACTCGAAGGCATGGGCGATCGCTCCAAGGACACGGCAACCCTGGCGTCGGCCTACACGCTGCGCGCCAATGTGCTCGACGCCTCGGGCCGGCCACGCGCCGCATTGGCGTGGATGGACCTCGCCGAGCCGCTCGCGCGGCAATCCGGCGACCCGAGTTTGCGCTACTGGGTTGCATCCTCGGCCGGCATCGTGGCCTATGAGACCGGCGCAATCGAGCGCTCCCTCGAACTGTTCCAGCTGGCGCTGTCGTCGGCCGAGCAGACCCGCGATCTGCGACGCCAGGCACAGTCTCACCTGAGCATGGTTTCGCTGCTGCTGACCTTGAAGGATGCCAGCGGTGCGATGAAACATGCCGAGGCGTCCTACCGGCTGGCCGAGGCGGGTGAGCAGAAAACCCTGATGGCGGTCGCCAAGACTTACGAGGCGCTGGCGGCCGAAGTGCTTGGCGACCACGAACGCCAGCGCCGGGCAACCGCGGCAGCGGGGCAGCTGTCGCGGCTGGCGGGGGGCGAGACCGTCGAGCTCGGCGTGATGATCAATCTTGCCGATCTGAACCTGCGCATCGGCAACTTCGCGGCGGCCCGCACCCAGTCCGAGCGTGCACTGGCTCTGGCGCGGCATCAAAAAGACGAACCGAGTATCGCCACCGCCGAATTCAACCTCGGGCTCGCCTTGATTGGCCTGGGCAAGATCGCCGAGGGCCGTCGCCTGGCGGACAGCGGTAGCGACTACTACCGCCATCAAGACGCGACCGGCGACCTGCTGTCGATGTACAACCAGTACGCCGAGTCACTCGAACGCGCGGGCGATGCGACACACGCGCTGGCCCTGGTGCGCAAGGCCCAGGCCCTGGAAGACAAGCTGCTGGGGGCCGACCGCCAGCGCGCGGTGGTGGAAATGCAGCAACGCTATGAGGCCGACAAGCGCAGCAAGGAAATCGAGCTGCTCAATCGCGACAACGCGCTCAAGACGGCGGAGCTCGGGCGACAGGAAATGGCACGCCGCTCCTACTGGCTGCTCGCGCTGGTCATGGCGCTCGCGACCGCGCTCGCGATCCTGCTTTACGGCCGGGTCAGGCGTGCCAACCAGCAACTGGCGGCGAAGAACGCCGACCTGGAATACCTCAGCGCGCACGATCCGCTGACCGGGCTATTCAATCGCCGTCATTTCACTGGCGTGCTCGAAACCATGCCGCCGGACCTGCCGCACCGTCGCGAAGACGACGCCGAAGACCTGGTGCGGGCGGTGTTCCTGCTCGACATCGACCATTTCAAGCAGATCAACGACAGTTTCGGGCACCGCGACGGTGACCGGGTGTTGGTGGAAGTCGCCAGGCGCTTGCGTGAAACCTTGCGCGACAGCGAGATTCTGGTGCGCTGGGGCGGAGAAGAATTCCTGGTGCTTGCGCCCGCAATCCGCCGCGCGCACCTTGACGAGCTGGCAATGCGGCTACTGCAGACCGTGGCGGGTACGCCGGTCGAGACGCATTCCGGGCCGCGCCGCATCACCGCCAGCCTCGGCTTTGCGCCGCTTGAATTCTCCGATGACCCGCTCCCCCCAGACTGGGACCGTACGCTGCACCGCGCCGATCAGGCACTATTCCTCGCCAAGCGCCGCGGCCGCAATCAGGCTGTCGGCGTCTACGGCCGTGCGGCTGCCGAGGCGCTGGAAGGCGGTGACAATGCGGCATTGCCGCCGTCGATTCCAGGCCCGGCCGCGTCCTGAGCGGCCGTCATGAGGCGGGGCCGCACTTGATCGACGAGCTGTGGCGTGCTGCGGCGCACTGGGTGGATGAGCGCGCGTGGGCGCAGCTGCTGATCCGCGCCGCGATGGCGGCGGTGATCGCCTGGATCTTCTTCCGTGCCATGGGTTTGATCGGTCTGGTCGTTGCCCTGGCGCCCGCTGCCTTGCTGACAACCGTGCCGCTGACGCACTCGGGATTCGATCTGTTGCGCTGGCTGCGCAAGTCGCCCGTACGGCCCTGGAACGGCCGCTGGTATGAGTTCGAACGGATTCAGGTGCGGATCTTCGAACACCCTGATCACACCTGGTTTTGCGCCGACGACGTGTTTCGCGCGCTCGGCGAGCCGGTCGACAAGGTCGTGCATGAGCGATTCCGCAACCGTTTCGGCGCGCTGGGCTACCGCGAGCCGGCCGGCGAAGATCTCGTCTGTTTTTCCGAGGCTGCACTCAGGCGCTACCTCGCAACGCGCCGCGACGAACACAGCCTGCGCTTCTCGCGCTGGATTGAGCGCGACGTGCTGTTCGCCCATGAAAAACGGCGCCGTGAGGCGCCGTTCCGCTGAATCGAAGCCGGAGGCTTACACCGACTTCATGCCCAGCCGTTCCAGCAGCATGCGGTCGCCCTCGACGTCCGGGTTGCCGGTGGTGAGCAGCTTGTCGCCGTAGAAGATCGAGTTGGCCCCGGCCATGAAAGCCAGTGCCTGGCCCTCGTCGGTCATCTCGCGGCGGCCCGCCGACAGGCGCACATAGCTCTTCGGCATCGTGATGCGCGCGGCGGCGATCGTACGGATGAACTCGAACGGGTCGATCTTCGGCTGGTCGGCAAGCGGCGTGCCTTCTACTGCGACAAGGCTGTTGATCGGCACCGATTCGGGCGGCGGCTCCATGTTCGCAAGCTGCGCGATCATTGCGGCACGCCCGCGGCGCGATTCGCCCATGCCGACGATGCCGCCGGAACACACGTTGATGCCCGCATCGCGCACCTTGTCGATGGTGTCGAAGCGGTCAGCCTGCGAATGCGTGCCGATGACCTTGCCGTAGAACTCCGGCGCGGTGTCGATGTTGTGGTTGTAGTAGTCGAGACCGGCATCCTTTAGCTTCTCGGCCTGACCTTCGCGCAGCATGCCCAGCGTGACGCAGGTTTCCAGCCCCAGCGCCTTGACCTGTTTGACCATCTCGATCACCGGTTCGAGGTCGCGGTCCTTCGGGCCGCGCCAGGCGGCGCCCATGCAGAAGCGGCTGGCACCATTGGCTTTCGCCAGTTTGGCTTTCTCCACCACTTCGGCGACCTTCATCAATTCTTCGCTCTCGACGCCGGTCTGGTAGCGCTTGGCCTGCGAGCAGTAGCCGCAGTCTTCCGAGCAGCCACCGGTCTTGATCGACAGCAGCGTCGAGCGTTGCACGGCGTTCGGGTCGAAATGCTCGCGGTGCACCTGGGCGGCGCGAAACACCAGTTCCATGAAGGGAAGGTCGAACAGCGCCTGGACTTCAGCGGTGCTCCAGCGGCGCGCGGGTGCGGCGTCACGCGATGTATCGGTTGCCGTGGCAGATTTCTCGGCGGTTGCGGACAAGCTCATAGTGGGTCTTTCGCCTGCGGTGTGACAATCGATCAATGGTCGGTGAAAGGCGCAAGCCGTGTCAAACCTGATTGTCGCGTTGCAGCAAGGCTGGACCCGCATCGGCGCCCGTTTGCTGCCGCAGGCGTGTTTCGTCTGTGCGGCAAATGCGGGCGCGGTCGTGCTGTGCCCGGAATGCATCCGGCTCCTGCCCATGCCTCCGCAAGAGGCTTGTCCGGTCTGCGCGATCGATAGCCCCGGCGCTGCGGTCTGCGGCCGCTGCCTTACTCGCCCGCCGCGCTTCGACGCAACGCATGCCGCCTTCCCCTATGCGTTTCCGGTGCGCGAACTGGTACACGCCTTCAAATTCCAGGCGCGCTTCGGTACTGGCCGCTTTCTTGCGTCACGCCTGGTCGGCCTTGCCAGCGGGATTCAAGCGGACTGCGTCGTGGCGGCGCCACTGCATCCGCAACGGCTTGCCAGCCGTGGCTTCAACCAATCGATACTGCTGGCGAGGCCAGTCGCCAAGGCCTTGCGCGTGCCTTTGCTGCGCGACGCGGTGAGCAAGGCGCGCCTGGTGCCGCCGCAGGCCGGCCTGGCCCTTGAAGAGCGCCGCAGGAACCTGCGTGGCGTGTTCGTCACGCGGCGTCGCTTCGACGGCGAGCGCGTGCTGGTAGTGGATGACGTGATGACCAGCGGTACGACGCTCGACGAACTGGCCGGCGCCCTCAAAGCAGCCGGTGCGGCGCGGGTCGAGGCGGTGGTTGTCGCGCGGACGCCGCGCCACGCATCGCCGGGGTGACGCGGGCCTAGCTGCGTTCTGCGACCGCCGCGGCGAACAGCCCGGAGCCGGCCGCGAGCAGGGGCTGGTCGGCTTCCGGTGTGATCGTTCCCCGGTGCAGCATGCTCTCGAACACGCCCGGCGGGACCGGCGGGCACCAGTAGTAGCCCTGTGCCTCGGCGCATCCTTCGCGGCGCAGGAACTCGACCTGCGCGATGGTCTCGGCGCCCTCTGCGATGACGTCCAGCTTCAGGGCCTCACCCAGCTGGATGATGGCGCGCACGATGGCCGCGTCGTCGGAGTCGTGCGGCACGTCGCGCACGAAACTCTGGTCGATCTTGAGGCGGTCGACGGCGAAGCGCTTCAGGTACGAGAGGCTCGAATAGCCAGTACCGAAATCGTCGATCGACAGCCGCACGCCGATGCTCTTGAGCTGCTGGATCGTTGTGAGCACCTCGCCGGCGTTTTCCATCAGCAAGGACTCGGTCAGTTCCAGTTCGACGCGATCCGGTTCGTGCCCGGTTTCGGTGAGCACCTGGCGCACCATCTCGACGATGTTGTCGCGGCGGAACTGCAGCGGCGAGATGTTCACCGCCATCATGATCGGCGGCAGGCCCTGGCGTTCCCACGCGCGCGCCTGGCGGCAGGCTTCGCGCAGCACCCAGCGGCCAAGCGGTACGATCAAGCCGGATTCTTCGGCGATCGGAATGAACCGCGCCGGCGACACAAACCCACGTTGCGGATGCTGCCAGCGCAACAGGGCTTCGGCGCCCACCACGGTGCCGTCGCGCAGTGACACCTGCGGCTGGTAGTAGAGCGTCAATTCGTTGCGTTCCACCGCCTGGCGCAAGGCGTTTTCAAGCTGAAGCCGCTCGAGCGCATTGGCGTTCATCGCCTCGGTGAAGAAGCGGAAGGTGTTCCGGCCACTTTCCTTGGCGTGATACATCGCGGTATCCGCGTTCTTCATCAGGCTTTCGGCGTCGCGTCCGTCGTTCGGATACACCGCGATGCCGATCGAGAACGAGGTGCCGATACGGTGCGTATCGACATCGAAGGGTTCGGTCAGCGCATTGAGGATCTTCTCGGCAACCCGCGCCGGCGCCCGGGTGCTCTGGATGTCGTTGAGCACGATGATGAACTCGTCGCCGCCCTGGCGGCAGATCGTGTCGGAGTCGCGCACGCAGGTGCGGACCCGCTCTGCCACTTGTTGCAGCAAGCGGTCGCCGGCCTGGTGGCCGAGCGAGTCGTTCACCATCTTGAAGCGGTCGAGGTCGAGGAAGAGCAGGCCGACCATGCGCCGTTCGCGATGTGCGCGCGCGAGCGATTGCTGCAGTCGATCCTGCATCAGCGCCCGGTTCGGCAAACCCGTGAGCGGGTCGTGGTGCGCGAGATAGGCGATGCGGGCCTCGTTCGCCTTGCGCTCGGTGATGTCGGCGAACACAGCGACGTAATGGGAAATGCGCTTTTCCGCGTCCCGCACCGCGCTGACCGACAGCCATTCGGGGAACGCCTTGCCGTTCTTGCGGGTGTTCCAGACCTCGCCTTGCCAGAAGCCCTCGCGTTCGATGGTGCGCCAGACACCTTCGAAGAAACCGGTCTCATGCCGACTGCCTGTGACGTCGGGCAGGTCGCGACCGACCACTTCCTGGGTGTCAAACCCGGTTACCAGGGCGAAGGCGCGGTTGGCACGCAGGATGTGGCGTTCGGCGTCGGCGACGACGATCGCCTCGACGCTGTTGTCGAACACCGACGCGGCGAGCCGCAATTCCGCCTCGGCGCGCTGCCGGTCCGTCATGTCGGTGACGGTGCTGACCACCGCATAGGCACTGCCGTCTTCCTCACGCAGCAACGGGGTCGAATTGACCGATAGCGAGCGCACCGAGCCGTCCGCCAAGCGGAACGCGATCATGTCCGTGACCGATTCGCGAAGCTTCAGCGCCTGCATCGGCGGCAAGGATTCCGGCGAGCGCGTCGATCCGTCGGCGTAAACGTAAGTCACTTGCCCGGATTCGAGCCGGAAAGACGCGAACTGCGCCGGCGTCATGCCGTAGATGGCCGCCACCGCGTCGTTGGCGAATACCACGTCGCCAGCGGCACTGCGCATCACGATGCCCTCGTCGAGCGTGGCGACGATCGTGCGCAGGCGGGCTTCGCTTTCACGCAGCACGGCTTCTGCCTGTTTGCGCCCGCTGATGTCCTCGATCACCACCATGTACTGGCTGGGTTCGCGCGACAGGGCGCGCACGACGCTCACCGAGACCGCCACCCAGACGCTGAGCCCGTCGCGGCGACGGATGCGCATCTCATGCGTGACCACCTCGCGTTCGCCGTCGGCGAGCAGGGCGAGTTGCGCATCGAAGCGGCCGACTTCGTCCGCGTCGGCCACCTCGCGGACTTCAGACTGCAGCAGATCCGCCTCGGAGTAACCGGTGATTTCGCTGAAGCGTCGATTGACACGGGTAAAGCGGCCGGCCAGCGAACACATCGCCATGCCCACGGCGGCCTGTTCGAAGGTGGAGCGGAAGCGCGCTTCGCTGTCTTCCAGCGCGGCCTCGGTCGCCTTGTGAACCGACAGGTTGATCAGCAGGCTGCTGATGCGGTCGATCGTGCCGTCGCGCTTGCGGTGTACGGTGCGCATGTCGCGCACGAAAACGGTCTGTCCGTCGGCGTGCAGCATCCGGTACTCGAGTTCGTGGTCGAAACCGAGTTCGGTCTGGGCGCGGAAGAACTCGACGACGAAGCTGCGATCCTCCGGGTGCAGATTCTCGCGCCAGAAGCCTGGCTGGCTCCAGGCGCTGAGCGGAAAGCCCAGCAGCAATTCGGCTTGCCGCGATACATGGGTGCACAGGCCGCTGGCCGGATCGAATTCCCACGAGACGGCGTTGGTACCTTCGATGGTCTTGCGGATGCGCTCGGCCTCAACACGTGCCTCGTCGCGCAGTTGCGACATGTCAGTGGCGCGGCGGCGCATGGCAAGCGCGAGCCCCGCCGCGGCCACCGTTGCAAGGGTGCTGAAGAGGGCCAGCCAGAACCAGCCGGACGTCGCGGCACCGCCCGCTTCACCGGCTTCGGCGAGGAGGCTGATGCCCGACAGGGTCAGAAGAGTGGCGACACGAGCGATTGACATGCAGCGACGAGCTGTTCCCGAACCATGACCTATCCTGTGTTTACGGTCAGGGGGCGCAGAACTTGAAGGCAAAAGCGATTGCAGCGCACAAAAGGAAAGGGCCCCGCAGGGCCCTTTTTGCCGTGAACTGGCGCAGCTCGGCGGATCAGAGTTCGCCGGCGTGGCTGGCCAGGTACTCGGCAACGCCAGAGGTGGAAGCCTTCATGCCGGCTTTGCCCTTGTTCCAGCCGGCCGGGCAGACTTCGCCGTGCTCTTCGGTGAACTGCAGCGCATCGATCATGCGGATCATTTCGTCGATGTTGCGGCCCAGCGGCAGGTCATTCACGACCTGGTGACGCACGACGCCAGCCTTGTCGATCAGGAAAGAGCCGCGGAAGGCCACGCCACCGGCGGCTTCAACGTCATAGGCGCGGCAGATGTCGTGCTTGATGTCGGCAACCAGGGTGTAGCCGACCTGGCCGATGCCGCCGTTGTTGACCGGCGTGTTCTTCCAGGCCAGGTGGGTGAACTGGGAGTCGATCGAGACGCCGATCACTTCGACATTGCGCTTCTTGAATTCTTCCAGGCGATGATCGAAGGCGATCAGCTCGGACGGACACACGAAGGTGAAGTCCAGCGGATAGAAGAAGATCACGCCGTACTTGCCCTTGAGGGCGTCCGACAATTTGTAGTTTTCGACGATTTCGTTGTTGCCGAGGACCGCGGTGGCGACGAAATCCGGGGCTTGCTTGCCGACGAGAACAGCCATGTGATTCTCCTTGTTGGATGTCTGGATGGGTTGGGCGTCGGAGTATTCACGACGCCAAGAAGGGCGTCAAACCGTGCAGCGACGATCAACGATTCATTCTAGACCGTCGGGCGCTCCGAAAATTCCCATGTCACCGAATCGTCATCTTCGGCCGGGGTGCGGGTAAAGCCGCTGACCCGCGCTGCGGGCGGCCCGCGATGCGCCCATTCGGCGAGCGCGTCGACCGCCGGTTTGGGCCCGCGCACGAAGGCTTCTACGCTGCCGTCGGTGCGGTTACGCACCCAGCCGGCGAGTTGCAGGCGCTCGGCGGCCTGGACCATCCACCAGCGGTAACCAACCCCCTGCACGACGCCGGTAATCCTGAAAAATTCGACGCTCTGTTTGTTCATGCAAGCTTCCTCAGCAGTCGCGCCTCTTCCACGCCCTCCTGCAGCGTGTTGCAGAAGTGGTTGGCGCCCAGTCGATCTGCGAAACCCGAGCGACGGATGATCGAATCGGGCTGCTTGTTCAGGCCACACAGCACCAGGTCGGCATCGCGTTTGCGCAGGTCTCGCAGCAGATTGTCCAGCATCTCCAGCGCGGTGGTGTCGAGGTTGATGACCTTGTGCATGTCGAGCACCAGAATCGTTACATCCAGACGTTCGGGGTCGAGCTCATCCTCGATCTTGCCGACCGAGCCGAAGAACATCGACCCGAACACCTGGAATGCAATGATCCCCGTGTTGCTGATGCCGTCGGCCGACCGTGGTGGCAAGGTCAGGCGCTCCACGCCGCTGAGCGTCTGCACCCGATAGATGAAGAACAGGCTCGCCAGCACCATGCCGATCTCAACGGCCAGGGTCAGATCGAAGATGACGGTGATCAGGAAGGTCGAGACCAGCACCGCGCTGTAGTTCATCGAATAGCGCCGCAACTCGCGGAATTCATGCCACTCGCCCATGTTCACCGCGACCAGCACGACAATCGCCGACAGTGTCGCCAACGGTACGTGTGCGGCGAGCGGGGCGGCGATCACGACCACCAGGAACAAGGTGAAGGCATGGGCGATGCCGGCCACCGGTGTGCGCCCGCCGCTGCGGATGTTGGTGGCGGTACGCGCGATCGCGCCGGTGGCGGCAAATCCGCCGAAGATCGGCGCGATGATGTTGGCGATGCCCTGCGCGAAGAGCTCCTGGTTGGGATCGTGACGATCTTCGATCTGCGCGTCGGCGACGCGGGCCGAGAGCAGCGACTCGATCGCCCCCAGCAGCGCAATCGTGATCGCCGGCGAGATCAGCTTGCCGAGGTCGGACAGGGTCAGGTCAGGCAGCGACAAGGGCGGGATGCTGCGCGGGATGCCGCCAAAGCGGCTGCCGATGGTTTCCACCGGCAAGTGCAGCAGCGCATTGGCGGCGGTGGCGATGACCAGCACACCGAGCGGGCCGGGAATGCGGGCCATCCACCGTACCCGCTTCGCCAGCGTGTTCCAGCCCAGCAGCACTGCGAGCGAGGCGAAGGCAAGCCCGACGGTCGGCAGGTCGGCATGCGGGATTGCCTCGGCGAGTGCGCGGACTTTTGCGAAGAACTCCGCCGGCAGCTTGTCGATCGGCAGGCCCAGAAAGTCCTTGATCTGGGCGAGAAAGATCACCACAGCGATACCGTTGGTGAAGCCGATCACCACCGTGCGCGGGATGAAGCGGATCAGGCTGCCGAGGCGCGCCACCGCAAGCCCGACCAGCATCATGCCGGCGAGCATGGTGGCGATCAGAAGATTCTGCACGCCGTAGTGGGCGACGATGCCATAGATGATCGGAATGAAGGCGCCGGTCGGACCGCCGATCTGTACCCGCGAGCCGCCGAGGGCGGCGATCAGCAGGCCGGCGACGATGGCGGTCCAGATGCCGGCCGTGGGCGACATGCCGCTCGCGATTGCGAAGGCCATCGCCAAGGGCAGCGCCAGCACGCCGACGGTGAGGCCGGACGAGATGTCGCGCGATAACTGTTCCCGGTTATAGCCGGGCAGGGTGTCGAGAAGCTTGGGTTTGAAACTGATCACGGTGAAACGCTCCGATGCAATGAGGGGTGGCGGGCTCATGCATGTCACGGTGGCCGGGCCCGACCCGGTGTTGCGTGATCCAGCGTTTTGTACGTGTCAGCGGCATCGTGTCAGACGAACTTGAGCACTATCCCCACGATGACCGGAATGAAAACGGCTGCAACGAAGCCATGGATGCCCAGCGCCAGACCGGCGAAGGCCCCGGCTTCGGGGTGTTCCTGGAAGGCGCGGGCGGTGCCGATGCCGTGGGCCGCCGTGCCGAGCGCGAAGCCGCGCACGGCGGGCCGGGTGACGCCGAAGCGGCTGAGCAGCGCGGGGCCTGCGGCGGCACCGATAATGCCGGTGAGGATGCAGAACACCGCTGTCAGCGACGGCGAGCCGCCGATCTGCTCGGTAATGCCCATCGCGATCGGGGTCGTGATCGACTTGGGGATCAGCGCGAGCACGGTGTCGTGGCTGGCGCCCAGCGCCCAGGCCGTCAGCACCGCGCTGAGCGCACCCGCCACGCCGCCGCCCATCAGGCCCAGCGCGAGCGCCAGCCGGATGCGTTTCATGCGCGACCACATGGCTGCCATCGGAATGGCGAAGGCCACCGTGGCCGGGCCGAGGAGGAAGTGCACGAACTGCGCGCCCTCGAAATAGCGCTGGTAATCCTCACCGACGGCAAGGATGCCGAGCGACAGCAGCACCACCGTCAGCAGCACCGGATTGGCGAGCGGGTGGTGGCGCAGTCGGGCCGCGATTCGCTGTGCCAGCACATAGGCCGCCAGCGTCGCGCTGAGCGCAAACAGCGGTGACGCCGAGAGATAGACCCACAGGCGGAAGATGTCGTCGCGGATCATTCGCCCGACTCCCGGTCTTCGGGCGCCATGCGGTGCGCAACCCATGCGGTAACGACCAGGCCCACGGCGGTGCTGACGAGCAGTGCCACCACGATGGGCAGCCATTCGGTGCGAAGGCGCGGCAGGAACATCACGACGCCGACGCCGGCGGGCACGAAGAGCAGGGCGAGGTGACGATGCAGGGTTTCGGCGACCGGGCGCAGCGGTTCGATCAGGCCGGGTCGCAGACGCAGGGTGCAGAACAGCAGCAGCAGACCGATCACCGGCCCGGGCACCGGCAGCTTGAGCAGCCGCGCCCCCACTTCGCCGATCAACTGAAACACGAGCAGGGTGAGCAGGCCTTCGAGCATTGTTCCGGTCAGGCCGCGGGGGGCTCCTGCGGCATCTGTTTGAGGACTTCGGCGAGCATCTTGATTGCCGCAACGACAATCGTTGCCAGGCCGCCGAAGGTCAGCAACAGCGCTTCGGTCGTCGAGGCCGGCACGCTGTCGAAGAAGAAGCCGCGTCCGTGCGCCAGATAGCCGGCACCCAGTGCCAGCGCGAGCACGCCAGCCACATCCACCAGCGCCCACATCATGATGGTGGGCGTCGGGCGGACGCGGCGCTTGGGGCGGCTGAGCATCGGTGCGGGCGGGCTCAGCGGACCCGCATGCCGGGCATCGCGCCCGAATCCGGCGACAGGATGAACAGACCCGGGGTGTTGCCGGTGTCGTCCGACGCGGCCAGCACCATGCCTTCGCTCATGCCGAACTTCATCTTGCGCGGCGCGAGGTTGGCCACCATCACCGTGAGGCGGCCGACCAGCGTGGCCGGGTCGTAGGCCGACTTGATGCCGGCGAAGACCTGGCGCGGCTTCTCTTCGCCGATATCGAGCTGCAGCTTCAGCAGCTTGGCAGCGCCTTCGACATGCTCGGCCGAGACGATCTTCGCGATGCGCAGATCCACCTTGCCGAAGTCGTCGATGCTGATGAAGGGCTCGAATTCGTCGGCCTTCTTCGCTTCTTCCACCGCTTCGTGCGTCTGATGCTGGCTATGGCGTTGCGGCTGCTCCGGCGCGGCCGGCGGGATGTTCTCCGGCGGCGGGAACAGTGCTTCGAGTTGCTTCGGATCGACGCGGGTCATCAGGTGCTCGTAGGGGTTGATCGTGGCAAGCAGGCTGGCGTCATCCCAGCGTGCGAAGCTGCAGTTGAGCAGACGACCAACCTTTTCCGCCACGGCGGGCATCACCGGCGCGAGCATGCGTGTCAGGCGCGCAAAGGCGTTCAGCGCGACCGAGCAGACGCGGTGCAGATCGGCCTCGCGCCCTTCCTTCTTGGCCAGTTCCCACGGCGCGTTGGCATTCACGTACTCGTTGGTGCGATCGGCCAGCGCCATGATTTCGCGGATCGCCTTGGAATACTCGCGCCCTTCGAGGAAATCACCGACCGGGCCGGCCGCCGCCGCGATGGACGCCAGCAGCGCTTCGCCGTCACCGCCGAACTCGGTCGACACCTGGCCGCCAAAGCGTTTGGTGACGAAGCCGGCGCAGCGGCTGGCGATGTTGACGTACTTGCCGATGAGGTCGGAGTTGACGCGGGCAAGGAAGTCCTCGGAGGTGAAGTCGAGATCCTCGACGTTGGCGTTGAGCTTGGCGGCGATGTAGTAGCGCATCCACTCGGCGTTCATGCCGAGTTCCAGGTAGCGCAGCGGCGAGATGCCGGTGCCGCGCGACTTGCTCATCTTCTCGCCCGACACGGTCATGAAACCGTGCACGAAGACGTTGTTCGGCACCTTGTAGGGCGTGCCGGCAAAATGCAGCATCGCGGGCCAGAACAGGCAGTGGAAGTAGACGATGTCCTTGCCGATGAAGTGGATCTGCTCGGTCTGCGGATCGGCGAGCAAGGCCGCCATATCGGTGCCGCTCTTGCTGCAATGGTTCTTCAGGCTCGCCAGATAGCCGATCGGCGCATCCAGCCAGACGTAGAAGTACTTGCCCGGCGCGTCCGGAATCGGGATGCCGAAGTACGGTTCGTCGCGCGAAATGTCCCAATCGGCGAGGCCGTCGCCGGATTCGAGCCACTCCTTCGCCTTGTTGGCGATCTGCGGCTGCAGCCGGCCGTCCTGCGTCCAGCCGCGCAGGAATTCGACGCAGCGCGGATCGGACAGGCGGAAGAAGAAATGTTCCGACTGGCGGATCACCGGCGTCGCGCCGGAGAGCGCGGAGTACGGGTTCTTCAACTCGGTCGGTGCGTACACCGCACCACAGCTCTCGCAGTTGTCGCCGTATTGGTCCTTGGCGCCGCAGCGCGGGCACTCGCCCTTGATGTAGCGATCCGGCAGGAACATGTTCTTGACCGGGTCGTAGAACTGTTCGATGACCTTGCGGTCGATGAAGCCGGCGTCGCGCAGGCGGACATAGATGTCCTGCGAGAGTTCGACGTTCTCCGGTGAATCGGTCGAGTGCCAGTTATCGAAGGCGATATGAAAGCCGTTGAGGTACTGCGGCCGCCCGGCAGCGATGCCGGCCACCAGCGCCTGCGGCGTGATGCCCTCGGCCTCGGCCTTGAGCATGATCGGCGCGCCATGCGCGTCGTCCGCGCAGACGAAGTGCACTTCGTGACCGCGCATGCGCTGATACCGCACCCAGATGTCGGCCTGGGTGTATTCCATGATGTGGCCGATATGGAAGGCGGCGTTGGCGTAGGGCAGGGCGGTGGTGACGAAGAGCTTGCGTTGTGGCGCGGTCATGAGCGTTCCGGTGCAGCGGGGAAAACCTTGATTCTAGCAAGCGCACGGCGCTCCGGCCGGGCATTGCTCAGTGCGCGATCTGCAGCGACAGGTAAGCGCCCTGCTGGTGTGGCTTGTCGGCGATGTTGCCAAGGTCGGTCCACGCTGCAGTGATCGACAGGCGCTTGGACGGAAACCACGCCACGAAGACATCGGCAAAAGCGTCTTCGCGGAAGGCCGACAGGTTGTCGGGCTTGGCGCGGTATTCGGCCCCCAGCACCAGATCGTCCCGCAGGAAGAGGCCGAGCGATGCCTCCGGCTCGATGCGATGGGCGTCCGATTTGTCGCCGCCGAAACCGAGCAGTCCGAGCTGGTTGGCGCGGGTGGCCCGCAGCGTGAGGTTGGCAAGCAGGCTGCGGCCAAAGGGGCCGTCGATCCACACCTTGCTCGCAGCGAGGTAGGCGTCCCAGTCGTCGCCGCGGTTTGCGCCAAGCGCCTTGGGCACGAAATCGAAGTCGCGGTTGTGTTTGTACTGCACGCCGAGCGCAAGTTGCGGCAACCACCGGTCCTGGTCATACACCGCATCCCCGGCAAGGCGGATCTTGGCGCCAACGATGTCCATGCGGATCGACGCGCCCGGTACCGTCGTGCCGAGATCAAAGCGCTGCAGAGCGTAGGAGAGCTCCACCCGGTCGCCGATGCCGAGTGCGCCGCCGCCGCTGTCGAGTCGGAAATCCCCGGTGTCGACGCGGGTGACGAAGGCGCTCCCGCCGATCTGGTCGGCGCTTGCATACCCGCTGATCAGCGCCCAGGGCACCAGGCCGCCGCCGCCACTGCCTTCGATCTGGCTGACGCCGCCCGTAGCCGTCAGGCGGGCGCCGGGGGCTGCACCGAGCGTCAGGTCCGCATGGGCAGAGAAGCTCAAGCTCAGCGCAATCAGGGCCGTTAACCGCTGCACGGCACGCGCGGGCTTCTGTGTGCCGTGCGCGGCGGCGGAAGCATGGGGGCGGTATGTGGGCATGGTTACACAGCGTTCGTCGGAAGAGGAGGTTCGTGGGCGTGTTGCTGCTAACGGCAGCTACGGGGCCAGGCTTGACGGTTTCCGCGGCACAGGCCGATGCGGGCAGCGTCGCCGACGCCGCGCATTACCAAGCGCTGGGCGGCGAAGATGGTGTGGCGGGCATCGTCCATGAACTGCTTGATCGCACCATCAGCGACCCGGCCACCCGGCGAACCTTCGACAAGATCAATCGCCCACGACTGGAGAAACTGCTGGCGCAACAGATCTGCGCGCTGAGCGGCGGGGGATGCCACTACGAAGGCGATCCGATGACACCGGTGCATGGCGGCATGAAGATCACCGAGGCCGAGTTCTACGGCATGGTCGAGCACCTGCGTGAGGTGCTTGATGCCCGCGCAGTGCCTCAATCCGCCAAGAACGCGCTGCTGGCAAAGCTCGCGCCGATGAAGCGCGACATCGTTGGCAAGTAGGGGGGCGCATGCGACGAATTGGTTTGTGGCTGCTGTTGTGCGTGATGCCGCCCGGGGTGGGCGCGACCGACGTCAAGGTGAATGTCATGACACCGGCCGGCGCACCGATCGAGTACGCGGTCGCAACCCTTGCCCCGCTGGGCAAGGAGCTCAAGGCCAAGCCGGGCAAGGCGATCATCGACCAGGTGAAGAAAGAGTTCGTGCCCTACGTCTCGGTGGTGCCGGCCGGCACGCTCGCGACCTTTCCGAATCAGGACAATATCCGCCACAGCGTCTATTCGTTCTCGCCGGCGAAGAAGTTTGAACTCAAGCTCTACGCCGGTACCAAGGCCGACCCGGTGCTGTTCGACAAGCCGGGCGTGGTGGTCCTGGGTTGCAACATCCACGACTGGATGATTGCGTATGTCTATGTGACCGAGGCGCCTTACTTCGGCAGCTCGGAGGACGAAGGCGAGATCGCCCTCAAGGGCGTGCCGCCCGGAGACTATGAATTGCATGTGTGGCATCCCGACAGCACCGGCGCCGAACTGATCCGTCAGGTACGTATTGACGGTTCGGCGCAGACGCTGCCGGTACAGATCTCGCTCAAGCCTCAGCGCCCGAAGGGAGAACAGCATCCTTACTCGCCCAAGTGATTCCCGGGCCACAGCGGCGCCGCCCATGCGCGGCTGGCTGCGTGCGCGCGAATGGTCCTTTGGTACGCGCATCGGCCTGCTGCTCGCCGGCCTGCTCGGGCTCTTCTTCGTCGCCGCGATTGTGGCGATTCGGGTCGAGAGCGACAGCTTCGTCGACAAGCGCGTTCGCGCCGAGGTCGAAACAGGTGCCCGCGTGCTGCACGACAAGATTACCCAGGATCGCGAGCGCTATCGCCTGGCTGCGCGCGTGCTCGCCGCCGACTTCGGATTCCGCGAAGCGGTCGCGACGCGCGATGCGGAAACGATCGTGTCCGCGCTTGCCAATCACGCACGCCGCATCAATGCCAATGCGGCCCTCTTGTTCGACCCGGACGGGCAGCTGGTAGCCAGTACCCCCGCCAATCAAGCCGTCGCCGCCGGTGCGCTCGGCAAGCTGATGCAGGCGGCCCAGGCACAGGATGGCGCCGACGGCATCGCCACCTTTGGCGGACGGCCGATGGTCGTCGTCGTGATTCCGGTGCGAGCACCCAACCTGATCGGGTGGATCGCGCTGGGGTTCGATCTCAACGACAGCTATGCGGCGCAACTGGGGCAACTGATCCGGGGGCAGGTCGCCGTGGTGGCAAAGGACCCGGCGCACCCGAGCCTGACCGCGTCAAACCTGCCACCGGATGCGCGCGCGGCGCTGGTTCGCGCGCTCGGGGCCGGCGAGGTGCCACTCCTGCCGGGGGCGACGCAAATCACTCTGGCCGATACAACCTACCTGTACGTCGCCACGCCGCTCATCGACGGTGGCGACGCGATGTTGCTCGACTTGCGCTCGCTGAAAGAGGCGCTGGAATCGTACGACGATCTGCGCAACGGCATGCTGGTGTTGCTGGGCATCGCCTTCCTCGTCGCAGTGGCGGCGACCCGCTCGCTGGCGCGAACGGTATCGCGCCCGATCCGCCGGCTTGCCTCGGCCGCTGGCGAGATCAGCGCCGGCAACTACGCACTGACCTTGCCGGTCGAGCACCACGACGAGATCGGCCGTCTGTCGACCGCGTTCAACGACATGGCACGGGCTGTCGAACTGCGCGAGGCCGAGATCGTCCGGCTCGCGTACTCCGACCCGCTCACCGATCTGCATAACCGGGCCAAACTTGGCGTGCTGGGCGAGGCGGTACTCAAGCGCGATGCGCTGGCGATGGTGGTGGTGCTCGACATCGATCGCTTCAGCGCAATCAACAACGCATTGGGCGACGTGATCGGTGACGTGGTGATCCGCGAATGCGGTGTGCGCTTGCGCAGCGCCTTTCCCGGCGCCGAGGTCGCGCGACTGGCGGCGGATGAATTCGCGATGCTGTTCGGCGCCGACGTGTGTGTGCCGCCGGAAGTGGTGTGGTCGCGGCTCGAAGCTGCCTTTGCGCGCGCCCTCGAGCTTGACGGCGCACCGCTCGACATCGCCTTGTCTGCCGGTATCGCGAGCTACCCGGCGCATGGTGGCACCATGTCCCAACTGCTGCGCAATGCCGAAATCGCGATGAACGACGCGCGCCGGCATCAGGCGGGGTTCGCGATCTACACGCCGGAACTGGACCTGAGCCGCACCTCGCATTTGTCGCTGTTGTCCGAGTTGCGCCAGGCGGTCGAACAGAACGAGTTGCGCATGTTCCTGCAGCCCAAGGTCTGCCTCAAGACCGGCCGGGTGGACAGCGCCGAGGCACTGATTCGCTGGCAGCACCCGCGCCGTGGTTTCGTGCCCCCCTTCGAATTCATCCCGTTTGCCGAGCAGACCGGCCGCATCGGACAACTCA
This sequence comes from Niveibacterium umoris, assembly GCF_014197015.1. Lineage (NCBI taxonomy): Bacteria > Pseudomonadati > Pseudomonadota > Betaproteobacteria > Rhodocyclales > Rhodocyclaceae > Niveibacterium > Niveibacterium umoris. The sequence continues at coordinate 2,055,470 of NZ_JACIET010000001.1, read as the reverse complement.
CGCGCTGGATGCTCCTGAGGGCGATGGAACTCACACGCGATCTGGCTGCGAAGGGCACGCCGCTGACCGTGTCGGTCAACGTCTCTGCCCGCGATGTGCAGGACGCGGGCTTTCCAGAGGTGCTGGACGCTCTCCTTGCCCAGTCAGGCGGGGCGCCGGAGCGGATCCGGCTCGAAATCACGGAAAGCGGCGTCATGGAAAACGCCGACCGTGCGCTGACCGTGTTGCACGCTTTGCGCGCACGTGGATTCACGCTGTCGCTCGATGATTTCGGCACCGGCTACTCCTCGCTCGCGTATCTACGCCGGATGCCGGTATCGGAACTGAAGATCGATCGCTCCTTCGTGCAGGGGATCCACCGCGACGCGGATGGCGAGAGCCTCGTGAAATCAACCATCGAACTGAGCCACAACCTCGGGCTCAGCGTGGTCGCCGAGGGCGTCGAGACGATTGAGGAGTGGCAGACGCTGGTGCGTCTTGGCAGCGACTATGTGCAGGGCTACTTCGCCAGCAAGCCGCTCGCGGTCGAGGACTTCATTGCCTGGCGTGCGGCGCGCACGCCCTTCCTGGTCGAGGCGGCAGGTTCCGGCGCCTGAGCCGGCGCCGCCATGCAACGTGATAAACTCGACTAAATTAGTCGGGTTCATCATGAGGCGATTCGAGCAATGGGTCTGAGCGAGAAGCAGGTTCAGGAATTCGTCGGCGGGCTGACCGATCCGGTCAGCGGCAAGCCGTTTGCGGCCGCCAAGGCGGTCAAGTCGGTGCGGGCCGAGGGTGGCCGGATCGAGGTCGCGATCGAGCTGGGTTACCCGGCGCGCAGCCAGCATGCAGCGATTGCGGCGGGGGTCGAGACGGCCTTGCGTGAGCTGCCCGAAGTGACCGCAGCACAGGTTTCGGTGAGCAGCCGCGTGGTGCCGCACACCGTGCAGGGCAACGTCAAGCTGTTGCCGGGCGTGAAGAACATCGTCGCGGTGTCGTCCGGCAAGGGCGGCGTCGGCAAGAGCACGACCGCCGTGAATCTGGCGCTGGCGCTGGCGAGCGAAGGCGCGCGCGTGGGCATTCTCGATGCCGACATCTACGGCCCGAGCCAGCCGCAGATGCTGGGTCTGCATGATGCGCGCCCGGAGAGCGAAGACGGCAAGACGATGATTCCGCTGCAGGCGCATGGCCTGCAGGCGAATTCGATCGGCTTTCTCGTCGACGTCGAACAGCCGATGGTGTGGCGCGGGCCGATGGCCACGCAGGCGCTGCGCCAGTTGCTGATGGATACCAACTGGGACGATCTCGACTACCTGGTGATCGACATGCCACCGGGCACCGGCGACATCCAGCTGACGCTGGCGCAGATCGTACCGGTGACCGGCGCGGTGATCGTCACGACGCCGCAGGACATCGCGCTGCTCGATGCCCGCAAGGGCCTGAAGATGTTCGAGAAGGTCGGCATCCCGATCCTTGGCATCGTCGAGAACATGAGCATCCACATCTGCTCGAACTGCGGGCATCAGGAACACATCTTCGGTGCCGGTGGCGGCGAGAAAATGTGCGCCGACTACGGCGTGCCTTTCCTCGGTGGCCTGCCGCTGGACATCCGCATCCGCGAGCAGACCGATTCCGGCGTGCCAACGGTGGTGGCCGATCCGCAAGGGCCGCTGGCCGATGCCTACCGCAGCATTGCGCGCAAGGTGGCCATCTCGATCGCGGAACGACAGCGCGACATGCGTTTCAAGTTCCCGAACATCGTGGTGCAGAACACCTGAAAACGAAAACGCCGGCATCAAGCCGGCGTTTTTCATGGTGCCTTGGCGTTCAGTGCAGCGCGATCCACAGCAGCACGGCGGCTGCGGCGAGGCCTCCCAGCACGCTGGCGATGATCCGGGTCTGCGAATAGCCGCTGGCCTTGGTCTTGACCGGTTCGTCGCTCTCCGGGCCATCGACCATGATCGTGGTGTCGGCGTAGATCGACGACGGCAGCACGGTCGGCACGTCCGGCAGGCGACGCAGCGGCGCCGCGGTCGTTGCGGGTTTCGCGGGCGGCGGGCTTGCTTCCGGAGCCGTCATCGGAGCCGCGGGTTCGGCCTCCGTGCGCACCGCCGCGTGCTTCGGCGTCGGGCGGATCTCGGTCAGCTGCGGCGCTTCGGCCGGCGCGGGCAGCGGCGCCTCCGCCACTTCCGCCGCGAGTTGCTGGATCGAGTCGAGGTAGGTGGCGACCAGCGCGTGGTCGGCGTCCTGCAGCGCGGTCAAGCCGCTTTGCTGGCGCCGGTCGGGCACGACGATCTGCGTCGGCATGATCGAATGCGCCGCGCGCTGCGCGCTTTCGGGTTCAGGCGCACTGTCGTCGTGGTCTTGCGTGCCCCTGTCATGCGCCGACATCAGGGCGTGGCCCGCAATGTGGGTGCGCTCGGGGTCAAAGGGTTCGTCGACGCCGGCGGTGCGTTCGGCCGGTGGCGGAGCGAGGAACTGTGGCGAGGGCGTATCCGGCAAGTTCGCCGGGGCGAGCACATCGCCGGCAGGCGTCGGCGCGGGGGACGGAGCGGGCACCGGTGCCGGCGTGGCCGCCTCTGGCGCTGCTGCGGGCGGCGCTGCGACGGGCACAGGCGCTACCGGTGCTGCCACCGGGGCGGCAGGCTGCGCAAGGGCGGGGCTTTCCGGCATTTCTTCGGCCGAGGCCTGCATGCCGATGCGGGCGAGCAGCGCCACATAACGCTGGGCTCCCGTCTGGTCGAGGTTCTTCTTCAGGATCGCCGGCCGGCCGGAGAACATCTGGCTGACTTGCGCCGGGTTGGCGCCAAGCCGCTCTGCCGCGGTCTGCATGACCTGCTCGCGAACATGCCCTTCGACGACTTCACCCCGGAAGATGATCCGGTAGCGTGTTTCCATCGGATTTCCTGACCTTTCGGTTGAGATTGCTGTTTCCGGGCGATTCCGGCAAAGCGCGAATGATAGTCGGACAATAGTGACCTGGCAGCTATTCTTGCGCGCCGGATTCAGAATTTTGCGTTCGGCGGCGCAATCCGGATGCGCCATCCGTCACTGCCGTGTGCACTGACGTCCCCGATTTCGCCCCAGCCGATCACCCGCCCTGCCTGTTTGAACACCGGCATCGCGGCGCGCCACCACGGCGGAATAGCCGAGTCGCGCGCGAGTGTCTTGATGTCTCGCGCGGGTCGTGCTGCATCCGGGCGGATGCGCTCGCCACCGCTGCGCGCGACCAGTTCGAGTTCGCCCGGTCGAAAGGCGAGGGCGTCGGGCGCCGACGCGGGCTCGAAGCACACCATGACGTCGCCCCAGTGCAAGGCAGGTTCGCCTTGCCAGATCGTCGCCACGCCAGGAAGTGGTACCTCGGCTGCCTCGAACCACACCAGGCCTGCATCGGCGCACAGCGCCCATTGGCCGAAAATGGCGCGCCAGGGCTGCTGGACGGTGCGCAACTGGCGCAGCGCCTCGGCCAGTTGGCGGGCGTCCGGCGCTGCGTGCCCGAGCACGGCGATGCGGGCGCGCAGCAGGTTCTTCAGCCGGGCGTCGTTGAGCGCGAGCAAGGCCGCAAGGCTGGCGCCGCGGCTGCACTCGACTGCCGCATGGTCGATAGCGGCAAGCGCATCGAGCAGTCCGGCAGCTTCGTGGAAATGGCTGGCGGCGCGTGCCAGCCCTGCCTCGGCTTGCGGCAAGCGAGCGGTCAGCGGGGCGAGTACCTCATGACGCAGGAAATTGCGGCGGAAGTGGGTGTCCTGGTTGCTCGGGTCCTCGATCCACTGCAAACGGTTTTGCTGTGCCCACGCCAGCAGCGCGGCGCGGGGCTCGTCGAGCAAGGGGCGCAGCAGCGCGGGCGGTCCGCGACGGGCGTCGACCCCGCGCATCGCTGCGGCGCCGTGAACGCCGGCGCCGCGAGTCAAGCGATGCAGCAAGGTTTCCGCCTGGTCGCCACGGTGGTGCGCGAGCACCAGCCAGTCGCCGCCGAGCGCGCGCAGCGCTGCATGGCGGGCGCTGCGCGCGGCCGCTTCGAGACCGAGGCCGCTGCTGCGGTCTACCGAAACGTGGAGGATTTCGCACGGCACACCGAGCGTTCCGCAGGCCTTCGCGCAATGCGCGGCCCAGGCATCGGCCTGCGCCTGCAGTCCGTGGTGAACGTGCGCCGCCCGCAAGCGCAGCCCGAGTGCGGGCGCGGCGCGGGTGAGCAGGTGCAGCAGGACGGTGGAATCGAGTCCGCCGCTGAATGCGACGGTGAGGATCTGGCCGGGGCGGGTGGCCCCGGCGAGGGTATCGCGGAGGCGCTGTTCAAGCAGCTCGGCGCCCGTGGCATCGGGCGCCGAAGGTTCAGGCAATCGCCTGTTCCTTGAAGCGGCCATAGCCCATGATCTTGGTGAGACGTTGCTCGATCAGGGCATCGGTCGACAGGTCTGAGGCCTGCCGCAGCGCGTCGACGAGCGCACGCTTGAGGCTTTGCGCCATCGCGCGGTGGTCGCGGTGCGCGCCGCCAATCGGTTCGTTGACGATCTTGTCGATCAGACCGAGCGACTTCAGGCGCGATGCGGTGATCCCCATGGTTTCGGCCGCATCGGCCGCGCGGTCGGCACTCTTCCACAGGATCGAGGCGCAGCCTTCAGGCGAGATCACCGAGTAGGTCGAGTACTGCAGCATCAGCAACTGGTCGCCGACGGCAATCGCCAGTGCGCCGCCCGAGCCGCCTTCGCCGATGATGGTGCTGATCAGCGGCACCTTGAGTTCAGCCATCACATAGAGATTGCGGCCAATCGCTTCGGACTGGCCGCGCTCTTCGGCGTCGATGCCGGGATAGGCGCCGGGGGTGTCGACGAAGGTGAAGATCGGCAGGCCGAATTTTTCGGCAAGGCGCATCAGGCGCTCCGCCTTGCGGTAGCCCTCGGGGCGCGGCATGCCGAAGTTGCGCAGGATCTTTTCCTTGGTGTCGCGCCCCTTCTGGTGGCCGATCACCATGCACGGCGTGCCGTTGAAGCGCGCCATGCCGCCCACGATGGCCTTGTCGTCGGCAAAGCTGCGGTCGCCGTGCAGTTCCTTGAAGTCGGTGAACAGGTGCTGCACGTAATCGAGCGTGTACGGGCGCTGCGGATGGCGCGCCACCATCGCGATCTGCCACGGCGTGAGCTTGGCGTAGATGTCCTTGGTCAGCGCCTGACGCTTGACCTCGAGCCGGGCGATTTCTTCGGAGATGTCCACCGCCGAATCGTCCTGCACGAAGCGCAGTTCCTCGATCTTGGTTTCCAGTTCCGCGATCGGTTGCTCGAAGTCCAGGGCCGTGATTTTCATGCCGTACCGCTCAAAAAAAGGTGCGCGATTGTAACCGATGGTGTCGGCGCCGGGCGCCGCGACTGTCAGGGCAGTTGATCTGGCGTGCCGGGCCCGTCAATCAGGATGCCGCGACCTGGTAGCTGCGCACCTCATGGTCCGCACCGAGCTCGATCAGCTCTCGCGGCAGGAGTTTGAGCGCCTTGTTCTGGCCCAGCAGGAACAGCGGCGCACCCGGCCGCACGCCATTCACAGGCACCGCCAGGCGGATCGTGGCGTCGCGCTGCAGCGGGTCGAGCAGCAGCACCCGCACATGTTGCGCGCCGTCATCGGCGTGCGCGGACATCGGATGCCATGAAAGCACTTCGACGCCGACATGTATCGCCTCGTCGGAAACGCGCTGCATGCGTCGCACCACGCCAGCCAGCCAGCGCGTGCCGTCGTTTGAATGCAGGCCGAGCAGCGCGCCGATGCGCAGGCGACTGCGTTCATCCACCGGAAGTGTGAGGCCGATGCCGTGCAGGCTGGCGTCGCGCTGCTCCCAGAGGCTCAATTGCGCGCTGGATTGGCCGGACAGCAGTTCGACGAAGGGTTCGAGGCCCTCGATGACCTGCACGGCGCCGGGCAGCGGGTGGCGACGGTGGCGCCTGACCGGGGGCTCTTCGGACCAATGGCGTGCGAGGTGGCGCAATAGCGGCGCGAGGTGCGGCGCGTCTGCGTGTTCCACGCCAAGCGCCGGGGGCAGCGTGCCGCCACGCACCAGTTGTTCCATCTCGATCAGGGTGTCGAGCGCGGCGCCGCCGCTGAAGTAGCGCACGGTCGCGGTGGGCGTGGGCGGGCGAGCCATGCGCATCGGCGCTTGAGGCAGCGCCGGGTCGACCCAGAACACGCTGTCGCTTTCCGCCTTTTCGGTGAAGCGAAGCGACGCGAGCACATAGTTGACGACCTGGCCGGCGAGCAGGATCTGCCGCTCGTCGAGTTCGTCGAGCGCGGCCGTGGCGAGGGCCACCGTACGCAGGTATTCCCGGGTGGCACTTGTCTCGGTCTGGCGATTGCTGCGTAGCCGCACCGGTTGGTCGGCAAAGCCCTGCCGCAAGGCGCTCAGGTAGGCGTGGCCGCAGCGGCGCCAGTGTTGCGGGTCGTGCGGGCCGTAGCGCAGGGCGTCCCAGCGTTGTGTGGCGTGCGCCGCACGCAGCAATCGCACCGCTACATCGGCGGTGAACTGGACATAGGGTTTGCGGCCGCTTTCGAGCGTTCGCAACAAGGCCGCATAGCGATCGCCGAGCAGCGTGAGGAAGTAGCGGGTGTCGCGCCACCGCGTGCTCGCGGCGGCCGACCACTTGAGCCGGCTGTCGACGTAGCGCTCGGCGAGCTGGCGGGTGTGCGCCTGCATCGCCTCGTCGAAACTGAGCAGCAAGCGCAGCAGGGCGGTCGGGTCGCTGTCTTCTTCGATCGGGCCGATCGTCTCGAGCCAGCCCGTCGCCTCCTTCAGCGCGTCGTCCGGAGATTTGCTGCCGATCTCGGTTACCGCGCGCTGCAACTCGCGCAGGTCGGCAAGCGGGTGGTCCGGACGAGAAGGGAAGAGTTTGAGCATGCCGACTCTCTATGGATTCCTGGACGATTCTACGCCGCGGCCGGAGCGGCAACTAGCATTTCGCCAGGCCGCTGCGCGCCGCTGCACACCGGTACAATGACGGCTTTTTTCGGCCAGGCTTTACCCATGCGGCAGTATCACGAACTCATGCGTCACGTGCTTGACCGCGGTCATCGCAAGTCCGACCGCACCGGCACCGGCACGCTCTCGGTCTTCGGCTGGCAGATGCGTTTCGATCTCGCCGAAGGGTTTCCGCTCGTCACCACCAAGAAGCTGCATCTGCGCTCGATCATCCACGAACTGCTGTGGTTCCTGCAGGGCGACACCAACATCCGTTACCTGAAAGACAACGGCGTCTCGATCTGGGATGAATGGGCCGATGAAAACGGCGAACTCGGTCCGGTCTATGGCAAGCAGTGGCGACGCTGGGAAACCGCGGATGGACGCACGGTCGACCAGATCGCCCAGTTGGTCGAAGGCCTCAAGAACAACCCGGATTCACGGCGGCACCTGGTGTGTGCCTGGAATCCGGGCGAAGTCGACAAGATGGCCCTGCCGCCGTGCCACGCGCTGTTCCAGTTTTACGTCGCCGACGGCAAGCTCTCGTGCCAGCTTTACCAGCGCAGCGCAGACATTTTCCTCGGTGTGCCCTTCAACATTGCCAGCTATGCGCTGCTGACGCTGATGATCGCGCAGGTCTGCGGGTATCAGCCGGGTGATTTCGTGCACACGCTGGGCGACGCGCACCTGTACTCCAACCATCTGGATCAGACCCGCCTGCAGCTTTCGCGCGAACTGCGCCCGTTACCGACCATGCGGATCAACCCGGAGGTGAAGGATCTGTTTGCCTTCCGCTTCGAGGATTTCGTGCTCGAAGGCTACGACCCGCATCCGCATATTCCCGCGCCGGTGGCGGTGTGATGCCCAGGCTCGCACTGATCGCCGCCGTGGCGCAGAACGGCACTATCGGACGCGACAACGCCTTGCCCTGGCGGTTGCGCGACGACCTGAAGCGTTTCAAGGCGCTGACCCTCGGCCATCCGGTCGTGATGGGCCGCAAGACCTGGGAGTCGCTTGGCCGGCCCCTGCCGGGACGGCGCAACATCGTGGTCACCCGGCAGCCCGGTCTCGTGCTTGAAGGTGCCGAGGTCGTGCATTCGCTGGACGAAGCGCTGGCGGGCTGCAATGACGCTGACACCGTGTTCGTGATCGGCGGCGCCCAGCTTTACCGTGAGGCGCTTGGCCGTGCCGATGCGCTGTACCTGACCGAAGTGGGTGCTGATGTCGAGGGCGACGCGCACTTCCCGCCCATCGGCGATGCAGGTTTCCGCGAGGTCGCGCGCGAATCCCACGCGGCCGGCGAGGGTAACGAGCACCCCTTCAGTTTTGTCGATTACATCCGCGCCTGAGGGCGCAGCCATTCACACGGAGTAAGCATGTCCGGAGATCATTTTCACGTCCATGGGCCGCACGATCATGCCGTTGAGCACGCGGGCCACGGCGGCGACGATTTCGCGTCGCAGATCGCAGTCATGACGGCCATCCTCGCCACCGTCGGTGCGTTGTTCAGTTACCAGGGTGGCGCCACCCAGAACGACGCGATGCTGCACAAGAACCAGGCGGCGATCCTGAAGACCGAGGCGGCCAACCAGTGGGCCTACTACCAGTCGAAGGGCAACAAGCAGAACATGGCGGAGCTGGGCGCCGTGCTGACCAGCGACGAACACCGCAATAAGTTCGAGGATGACGTCGCGCGCTACAAGGCCGAAAAGGAAGAAATCAAGAAGAAGGCCGAAGCTCTGGAAGAAAAGGTCAAGGCAGAGGATGAGCTGAGCGAAGCGTCAATGCATGTGCATCATCGCTGGGCACAGGCGATGACCGCGATCCAGATCGCCATCTCGCTCGCCGCGATCACCTTGCTGACGCGCAAGAAATGGCTCAAGTACGGCGCCTGGGGTACGGCAGCGTTCGGTGCGGCGCTCGCCGCGCTGGCGATTGCGCACATCTGACGCGCGCGGCATCTGCCTGAATGCACAAGGGCCCCGCGGGGCCCTTGTCGTTTCTGGCGTGTCAGTGGCGGTGCTGGAAGAGCGGTTCGAGCAGATCGGAGGCGCCGCCCCAGAAGATCTCGATGCCGATGCACAGCAGCACGAAGGCGGTCAGCCGCAACATCACGGTGGTCCCGGTCTTGCCCAGCAGGCCGACGATGCGGTCGGCGAAGCCGTAGCAGAGGTAGATCGTGATCGCGACCACCACGACTGCGATCAGCGCGCCGAGCGGCGCCGCGATCGGGCGCTTGCCGCCCTGATAGACGCTGGCGCCTAGCGTCAGCGCCACCGCGATCGAGCCGGGCCCGACGGTGAGCGGGAAGGTGTGCGGGTAGAACGCGCGGCTGGCGGCGACCGGACGTGTCCACTCAATCCGGGCACCGGCGTCGTCCTGATGCGCGTCGTCGGTTTGCAGCATCTTCCAGCCGATCGAACCGACCAGCAGCCCACCGGCGACCTTGACGGTGGCGGTGGAGATGCCGAAATAGTCCAGCACATACGAGCCGATGAACATCGCCGCCACCAGCAGCAGCGATGCGTTCCAGGCAACCTGCCGCGCCAGGTAACGGCGGGTGTCGGGCGAGGCGCCGTGGGTCAGCAGCAGGAACACCGGTGCGCCGCCTGGCGGGTTGATGATCGGCAGCAGCGCCGCGAGGATCAGCACCGTGTTCTTGAAGGCAGCCTGCAGGATGTCGAGCATGGTCGGGGGCGGCAGCGGGAAATCCCGATTGTGCCGCAAGCAATGGCCCGGCGGCGCGGGCCGGGGCGGGGCTCAAAGGAAAAGGGGCCGCAAGCGGCCCCTTGTGGCGGTCCACTCCGTCGGGCTCAGCCCTGCTTCACGCAGTCAACGTAGTACTTCTTCTTGCCATCCACCACCTCGCTGACCAGGCCATGCACATCGGTCTCGAAGCCGGGGAAGCGTTCGTTGAAGTCCCGCACGAACTTCAGGTAGTTGCAGATCGTGGCGTTGAAGCGCTCGCCCGGGATCAGCAGCGGGATGCCCGGCGGGTAGGGCGTCACCAGCATCGCGGTGATGCGGCCTTCGAGTTCGTCGATCGACACGCGCTCGATCTCGCGGTGCGCCATCTTCGACCAGGCGTCGGTCGGGCGCATCGCCGGCTCCATGTCCGACAGGTACATCTCGGTCGTGAGGCGCGCGACGTCGTGGGCGGCGTAGAAGTCGTGGATCTGCTGGCACAGGTCCTTGAGGCCGATCTTCTCGTAGCGCGGCTGCTTGGCGATGAATTCCGGCATCTGGCGCCACAGCGGCTGGTTGCTGTCGTAGGCGTCCTTGAACTGCTGCAGCTCGGTCACCATCGTATTCCAGCGGCCCTTGGTGATGCCGATCGTGAACATGATGAAGAACGAGTACAGGCCGGTCTTTTCGACGATGATGCCATGCTCTGACAGGTACTTCGTCAGGATGTTCGCCGGGATGCCCCAGTCGGCGAAGTGGCCCTCGACATCCAGCCCCGGCGTGATGATCGTCGCCTTGATCGGGTCGAGCATGTTGAAGCCTTCTGCCAGCTTGCCGAAGCCGTGCCAGTGGTCCCCGGCACGCAGCATCCAGTCTTCGCGCAGGGCCATGCCGTCGTCGGCGAGGTAGTCCGGGCCCCAGACCTTGAACCACCAGTCCGCACCCCATTCCTCGTCGACCTTGCGCATTGCGCGGCGGAAATCCAGCGCTTCGGAGATCGACTCCTCGACCAGCGCGGTGCCGCCGGGCGGCTCCATCATCGCAGCGGCGACGTCGCACGAGGCGATGATCGCGTACTGCGGCGAGGTGGAGGTGTGCATCAGGTAGGCCTCGTTGAAGCTGGCGAGGTCGAGCTGACGGCCTTCCGAGTTCTGCACGAGGATCTGCGAGGCCTGCGACAGGCCGGCCAGCAGTTTGTGCGTCGATTGCGTCGAGAACATCATCGACTCCTTGCAGCGCGGGCGATCGGCGCCGATCGCGTGGTAGTCGCCGTAGAAGTCGTGGAAGGCAGCGTGCGGCAGCCAGGCTTCGTCGAAGTGCAGGGTGTCGATCTTGCCGTCGAGCTCCTGCTTGATCTCCTCGACGTTGTAGAGCACGCCGTCGTAGGTGCTCTGCGTGATCGTCAGCACCCGCGGCTTGGCGTTCTTGTCGGAGATGAACGGGTTGCGGGCGATCTTCTTCTGGATGTTCTCCCAGCTGAATTCGCTCTTCGGGATCGGGCCGATGATGCCGAAGTGGTTGCGCGTCGGCATCAGGAAGACCGGAATCGCGCCGGTCATGATGATCGAGTGCAGGATCGACTTGTGGCAGTTGCGGTCCACCACCACGATGTCGCCCGGCGCCACGGTCGAGTTCCACACGATCTTGTTCGAGGTGGACGTGCCGTTGGTGACGAAGAACAGGTGGTCGGAATTGAAGATGCGCGCGGCGTTGCGTTCCGATGCCGCGACCGGGCCGGTGTGATCCAGCAGTTGCCCGAGTTCATCCACGGCATTGCATACGTCGGCGCGCAGCATGTTCTCGCCGAAGAACTGGTGGAACATGCGGCCCACCGGGCTCTTCAGGAAGGCAACACCGCCCGAGTGCCCCGGGCAGTGCCAGGAATACGAACCGTCCGCGGCGTAGTGCACCAGCGCGCGGAAGAAAGGCGGCGGCAGGCTTTCGAGGTAGGCGCGGGCTTCGCGCACGACATAGCGCGCGATGAACTCCGGCGTGTCCTCGAACATGTGGATGAAGCCATGCAGTTCGCGCAGCACGTCGTTCGGGATGTGGCGGCTGGTGCGCGTCTCGCCGTGCAGGAAGATCGGGATATCCGGGTTGCGGAAGCGGATTTCCTGCACGAAGGCACGCAGTTCTCCGATCGTCTCTTCCGCTTCGTCCGAGGTCAGCTCCTCGTCATCCACCGACAAGATGAAGCCTGAGCCGCGGCTTTGCTGTTGCGCGAAGGACGTGAGGTCGCCGTAGCTGGTGACGCCCAGCACTTCCATGCCTTCCTTCTCGATCGCCTCTGCCAGTGCGCGGATACCCAGACCCGAGGTGTTTTCCGAGCGGAAATCCTCGTCGATGATGATGATCGGAAAATCGAAGCGCATCAGGCCAGCTCCCTGCAACCACAAAAGGAAAAAAGGGGCAGGTGCTTGTGGCGCCTCCCCATCGGAAAGCGGCGGATGATAGCAGCCCTGCGTGAAAGTGGTATGCCCGTTAGCGAGAGGAGTGGAGCCCTGCCGTCACAAGGTCTGGTGGGCGCCTCGTGTGGGCAGGCGCGGGCGGGCTCGCGCGGGTTTGAGGCGACGGTGCGGGCGCGATGGAGTGGCGCCCTTGGTGGCGGCGCTCAGAGTGGGCGGGTGTAGCGCTCCAGCCGGCTTTCCTCGTAGTAGAGGCGGTCGCGTTCCTCGCGCAGTTCGCGGTCAAGGCGCGACAGATCGTTGCGGATGTTGTGGCGCTCCTCGTCGCTGCCCGCCTTGTCGAGCTTGCCTTCCAGCGTGCGGCGACGATAGTCGAGGCTGCTGACCCGCTGGCGCTGGTCGTAGACCGAACGCGCGACGCGGTAGGCGTCGTTGAAGCGTGCATCCAGGGCCGGCGGGCACACGCCACCGTAGGAGTCCCCCGCGAGCCCGACGTTGATGGCGTTCTGCGGCGTGCAGTACTGCTGCAACCCGGTTTCGTAGCCACGCGACCAGGCGCGCTCATCCACGCGGATGCCCACCTTGCCGCAAGCCTCATCGTGGTCCGCCACGCGTGTGCGGTCCGCCCCCTTGCTGCCGTCCCGATAGCCGATGTGCTCCCAGTCGGCGGTGCGGCATTCCTTCTCGGACAGGCTGGCGCAAGCGCCAAGCGAGAGGGTGAGGATGCTCAGTGCAAGCAGGCGGACGTTCATCGCGAGGCCTCAGATCTTGGGCAGGGTGACTCCGGTCTGGCCGAGATACTTGCCGCCACGGTCCTTGTACGAGGTTTCGCAGATCTCGTCGCTTTCGAAGAACAGCATCTGCGCGACGCCCTCGTTGGCGTAGATCTTTGCCGGCAGCGGCGTGGTGTTCGAGAACTCCAGCGTCACATGGCCTTCCCATTCGGGTTCCAGCGGCGTGACGTTCACGATGATGCCGCAGCGTGCGTAGGTGCTCTTGCCCAGGCACACCGTCAGCACCGAGCGCGGGATGCGGAAGTACTCCACCGTGCGGGCCAGTGCGAAGGAGTTCGGCGGGATGATGCAGAAGTCGCCGGTGAAATCCACGAAGGTCTTGTCGTCGAAGGCCTTGGGGTCGACGATCGTCGAGTTGATATTGGTGAACACCTTGAATTCGTTGGCCACACGCACGTCGTAGCCATAGCTCGACGTGCCGTAGGAGACGATGCGCTCGCCGTTGGCCGAGCGCACCAGTTCCGGCGCGAAGGGCTCGATCATGTTGTGTTGGGCCGCCATGCGGCGGATCCACTTGTCAGATTTGATGCTCACGGGTCGAGCTTCCAGCGAAAAATAGACCGCGCATTCTACCTTTCCCGCTTGCGGCGTGGGGTTTTGGGGTGTGCTGCGGCGTGGGGCGCTTTTGCAGCCAGGTGGGGCGACTTGATCGAACCGTCGGTTTGCGCCCGCCGGCATGCGCCGCCGTGATCCGCCTCGCACCCGGAATCCCGCGAAACCGAATCGAAAGGCGGCTTGAGGACAACGCGCCGGCGTCTATCAATTGTCTTTGAGGTGACAATTGATGCCGCTCAACGTTTGGATGGGGCATGCGCCTAGCCTTGAACGATCAGTCTTCTCAGCCCTCGTGAAGGTGCATCATGAAAACGATCCTCAAGCATTCCCTGCTGGCGGCGACACTGCTGCTCTCGTTCGAGGCCTCTGCCGAACGCTTCCTCAATGCAATAAAGGTGGACAAGGCGCCGGTGCTGGAAAGCCTGGCGGCAGACCCGGCTTGGGCGTTGGCCAAGCCGGCCACGGTCAAGCTGCATAGCGGTCAGGGTTTCACCAACGGCCGCACGCTGGCGACGATCAAAGCCGTCTACACCGCCGACAGCCTGTACATGCTGGTTTCCTATGACGATCCGACCCAGTCGCTGCGCCTGAACCCCTACCAGAAGCAGGTGGATGGCTCATGGAAGAAGCTCGTCGATCCGCAAGATCGAGGCGGCGACGACAATCGTTACCACGAAGACAAGTGGGCGATGTTCTGGAACGTCGGCAATTCGATGCGGGATTTCAAGCGGCGCGGCTGCTTTGCCGGGTGCCATGAAGAGCCCACCGCCAAGTCCTATGGCAACAAGTACACCAAGAACCCCGGCGACATTGGTGACCTGTGGGTGATGCGCAGCGTGCGCGGCGGCATATCGCTGGGGCAGCCGGATAATGGGTATCTGGACGACACCCGATTCGACAAGGACAAGGCGCCGGATGCCGGACGCAAGGCCGATGCGAGCACGGGCGGCGGCTACGAGACCATCAAGCTGATCAACGGCAAGCCTGAATTCATGAACAAGGATGGCAAGCCGGCGAACAAGGGCGGCACTTACTGGCTCAAGGCAGAAGACAAGGCGCCCTTTGACGATTCCAGATTCGTCGCGGGTGATGAAGTCGCGTCGGTGATGGTCAGCAAGTTCACCGGTGACCGCGGCGTACTCTCCGGCGCGGGTGCCTGGGCCAATGGCAAATGGACCTACGTCGTCTCGCGCAAGCTGACAACGGCCTCGCCTTACGACATCCAGTTCAAGGATCTCGACGTGCCGTACTACTTCGGCTTCGCCGCCTTCGACAACGCGGAAGTCCAGCACACGCTGCACAAGGGTACGGTGGTCCTTAGGTTCGCGAAGTAGCCTCCATTGGGCATGGCAAAGGCGCCGCAAGGCGCCTTTTTTGTTGTGCACGCCAGCCCGGCGCGATTGGCGGGGAGCCCTGCGCAGCGAGTGCGATGCGGCTTCGTGTTTGGGCGCCGGCAGGGTCTGCTTCAAAAGTCTCACGTTGCCGATGCAGATCCTTGCCGGCCTGCGGCACGCACCGGGTCTGGGAGCCACAGTCCTCAAGGGTTTCCTTGCGCGGCCGTTAATATCCGAAGTTCCAGTACATCCGGTCAGGATCATGGTCAAGCCGCAGAAATTCCGCCTCGGTGAATTGCTCGTCCAGCAGCAGCTGATCACGCAGGTGCAGCTGGAAGAGGCGCTGGTGCAGCAGAAGACCACCGGCCGCAAGCTCGGGCGGGTGCTGGTCGAGATCGGGCAGGTCACCGAGGAGCAGATTGCCGGTGCGATCGCGCGACAGCTCGGCATGCCTTATGTCGATCTGCGCGACTTCGATGTCGACCGCAAGGTGGCCGCGCTGCTGCCCGAGACCATGGCGCGCCGCTTCCGCGCGCTGGTGCTGGCGGAAAAGGATGGCGGGCTGCTGGTTGGCATGTCTGACCCGTCCGACATCTTCGGCTACGACGAAATCTCGCGCGCGCTCAAGCGCGACGTAAACCTCGCGGTGCTGAGCGAATCTCAGCTCGCGCAGAATATCGACCGGCTCTATCGCCGCACCGAGGAAATCAGCGGCCTCGCCAAGGAGCTCGAAAAGGATCTCGGCGACACCTACGTCGATTTCGGCGCCTTCGGTCAGGCGACGGGCGCCGAGGACGCACCGGTCGTCAAGCTGCTGCAGTCGATCTTCGAGGACGCGGCGCAGATCAAGGCTTCCGACATCCACATCGAACCGCAGGAAACGCGGCTGCAGATCCGCTTTCGCATCGACGGCGTGCTGCACCTGCAGACCGAAAGCGACAACCGCATCGCGCCCGCGCTGGTGCTGCGGCTGAAGCTGATGTCCGGGCTCGACATCAGCGAAAAGCGCCTGCCGCAGGATGGCCGCTTCAACATCCGAGTCAAGCAGCAGTCGGTGGATATCCGGATCTCGACGATGCCGACGCAGTACGGCGAATCGGTGGTGATGCGCCTGCTCGCGCAGAACGCGGGCTTGCTCGATCTGGATCGCATCGGCATGCCGCCGGCCATGCTGGAGCGTTACAAACGCCTGATTTCGGCATCGAACGGCATGGTGCTGGTTACCGGCCCCACCGGCAGCGGCAAGACCACCACGCTTTACGCCAGCCTGGCCGCGCTGAACAACATCGAGACCAAGATCATCACCGTCGAGGATCCGGTCGAGTACCGCCTGCCGGGCATCAACCAGGTGCAGGTGAACGAGAAGATCGAGCTCTCATTCGCCCGGGTGTTGCGAGCAACGCTGCGGCAAGACCCGGACATCCTGCTGGTGGGCGAGATGCGCGATCAGGAAACCGCGCAGATCGGCATCCGCGCGGCGATGACCGGGCACCTTGTCCTTTCCACGCTGCACACCAACGACGCGGCCAGTACGCCGACCCGCCTGATCGACATGGGCGTGCTGAAGTACCTGGTGACCACCTCGCTGCTGGGCGTGGTCGCACAGCGGCTGTTGCGGGTGGTCTGCGACAGTTGCAAGGAGCCCTACGCGCCGCGTCCGAACGAACTTGCGTGGCTGGAGCGCGAACTCGGCGAGGCGGTGCACACCGGCAAATGGATGCACGGCCGCGGATGCCCTCAGTGCAACGGCACCGGCTTCCTCGGCCGCAAGCCGGTCTATGAATTGCTGGAGATGAACCGCGAGATGGTTGATGCGCTCAACCGCAACGACGTCTCGGACTTCCCCGCGATTGCACGCCAACAGCTTGGCATTCACACCCTGCGCAACCACGCGGCGCGTCGCGTGCTGGCGGGCGAGACCACTGTGCATGAAGCGATGCGCATGGTCTCGGTGACGGACGACTGAGCATGGCCGGCTATTCGTATCGGGGGCGCGATGCGCGCGGCGTGCTGGTCGAAGGCTTGCTCGACGCTCTGAACGAAGCCGCAGTGGCCGACAACCTGATGTCGCGTGGCATCACGCCGCTCGACATTCGCGTGGCGCGCGGGCGCGGTTTTTCGCTCGGCCGGCTCAAACTGGGCGAGCGCAAGGTCAGCGACGAAGACATCATGTTCTTCAGTCGCCAGATGTACACCTTGATGAAGGCTGGCGTGCCGATCCTGCAGGCGCTCGGAGGCCTGCGCGAATCCTCGCAGGTGCCGGCGTTTGCGGCCGTGCTGGGCAAGCTGCGCGAGGGGCTGGATTCCGGGCGTGAACTGTCGATCGCACTCACCGACACCGGCGTCTTCAGCCCCTTCTACATCGCGATGGTCAAGGTCGGCGAGATGACCGGCCGCCTCGATCTGATCTTCCTGCGCCTCTTCGAGCATCTCGAGTTCGAGAAGGAGATGCGGCAGAAGATCAGCGCCGCGATCCGCTATCCGAGTTTCGTCATCATTGCGATGGCCGCCGCGATCGCGGTGATCAACCTGTTCGTGATCCCGTCCTTCGCCAAGGTGTTCAAGCAGTTCAATGCCGAACTCCCGCTCATCACGCGCGGGCTGATCGGCTTCTCGAGCTTCACCGTCGAGTACTGGTGGCTGGTGCTGCTGGTCTGTATTGGCGCGGCCGTTGGCGTCCGTTTCTGGCTGAAGACGCCGGCCGGGCGCCTGAAGTGGGACCGCGCAAAACTGCGCATGCCGATCGTCGGCGACACCGTCAGCAAAGCCACGCTGGCCCGGTTCGCGCGTGCCTTTTCGCTGTCGCTCACGAGCGGCCTGCCGGTGACGCAGGCCTTCGCGGTGGTGGCGCAGGTGGTCGATAACGCCTGGATCGCGATGAAACTCGACACGATGCGGCAGGGTGTCGAACGTGGCGACAGCATCCTGCGCACCGCAGCGGCGTCGCGGGTGTTCACCCCGATGGTGCTGCAGATGATCCAGGTCGGCGAAGAGTCCGGCGATGTCGATGGCCTGCTGATGGAAGTGGCCGAGATGTACGAACGCGAGGTCGCCTACGAGGTCGACAACCTGAGCGCGCGCATCGAGCCGATCCTGATCGTGTGTCTGGCGGGGCTGGTGCTGCTGCTGGCGTTGGGCGTGTTCCTGCCGATGTGGGATCTGGGCAGCGCGATGATGCGCCGGCAGGGATGAGACGCGGGGCGCGTGGCTGGCCTCTGCTGGAAATGGCGCTGCTGGTGGTGGTCGGCGCGGTGGTGATGTGGGCGATTTCCTCGCGGCTGGAGCGCATGGCGATCGAAACCGAACGGATGGCAATGGAGATGACCGTCACCAACCTTCGCACCGGCTTGCGCTGGCGCGAGGTGAATCGGCAGCTTTCGGGTCAGCGTTACGATGTGTTTTTGACAAATCCAGTTGAATTGATTGAGTCCGCCCCGCCTAATTACAGCGGAATGGTGGCGGGGGCGGATATCGCCGCGGTAGCGCCGGGCAACTGGTACTTCGATCGCGGCATCCGGCAGTTGTGTTACCGACCACGCGCGATCGCGCAGGTCGAGATGAAAGGACAGGCGATCTGTTTCGCGCTGCGGCGTGTGGCAGAGGGCGATGTGGTGCTGGTCACCACCACGCCTTATCGCTGGAAGTGAGTCGCGGGCGGCCTTGCCGCCGGCGGCATTGTGAGCAGTAGAAAACGGAGGAGCAGGGCATGAAGAAACAAGCTGGTTTTACGCTGATCGAACTGATCGCGGTGATCGTGATTCTGGGCATCCTGTCGGCAATCGCGCTGCCGAAGTTCGTCAATCTGACGTCCGAGGCGCGTGTTGCCAAGATGCAGGGTGCCGTCGGTGCGGTCAATTCCGCAGCGGCGCTGATCCATGCGAAGTGGCTGGCGGCCGGGTCGCCTACGACTACCAAGGCGATTGATTACGAGGGCGGCTCCCTCGATGCTGTCACTGACATGACTTTCGGCTATCCGAAGGGGACCAAGATTGCGGGCGTGGCGGGCCTTGCATCGACTGACTTCACTGTAACGGGAACGACCACCGCAACTGTGGCTGATCCGACCAAGGCGACTTGCAGCTTCACCTATGCGGAACCGACCGCAGCCGGGTCGGCACCGGTGGTGACGACAAGCAGCCTGACGACGACCAACTGCTGACCGTTCCGCCGGCAACGGCGGGACGTCCTGCTCGCATGCGCCATCCGTCTCGCTCGGCGGGCTTCACGCTCGCCGAGCTGATCGCCGTCTTGGTCATCGTCGGCATTCTCGCGGCGGTGGCGATGCCGCGTTTTGCCGCGCGCAGCGGCTTCGACGCCTTTGGTTACGGTGAGACGCTGCGGCGCGGGCTGCGGCTTGCGCAGAAGGCGGCCATCGCCAAGCGTCGAACGACCTGCGTGAGCCAGACTGCCACAACGCTGACCCTGAGCTTCGCCTCGGCGGCGGGGTCCGGCAGCTGCGATACTCCGCTGCTCGATCCGGCAACCGGCGCCGCGTTTAGCGAGAGCGTGCCGAGCGGCCTGGGTGTGGCGGTGGCGAGCTTCAGCTTCGCGCCCTCTGGCCGGCCGTCCGCGGCGCAGAGCATTGCGGTGACGGGTGACATCACGGTGACGGTGGTGGTCGAGGCGGAGACCGGCTATGTCCATTGAGCGCCGCCCTGAAGCCGGCGTCACGCTGGTAGAGTTGCTGGCCTTCATTGTCATCGTCGGCGTAGGGCTGGCGGGGGTCATGCTGGCTGTCCGCGCAGCGGTGGGTGCCAGTGCGGACCCGATGATCCTCAAGCAGATGACGGCGATCGCGGAGTCCTTGCTGGAGGAGGTCTCGTCCAAGGCCTTCACCTTTTGCGATCCCTCGGACCCTAACGCCGCCACTGCGACGAGTACGGCCGGCTGCTCGCCGGGGCTCGCCGAGGGGCTCGGGCCCTTGCCCGGGCAGAGCCGTTTCAGCAGTACCAATCCGTACAACAACGTCGGCAACTACGCCGGCTATGCGATGAACGCGGGCATCCTGAACCCGTCGGATGGCACCGCCATCGCTGGTCTGGGCGGCTACAAGGCTGCCGTGACGATCGCCCAGGTCGGCTCCAGTTTCGGCATGCCGGCGAGCGACGTGCTGCGCATCGACGTCACGGTGACCGGGCCGAACTCGGCGCAGATCGCGCCGATCACGCTGACCGGCTATCGCTTCCGCTATGCACCCAATGCGACACCCTGAACTGCGCCGCGCCGGGCGCGGCTTCACGCTGGTCGAGATGGTGGTGGTCATCACCATCGTCGGGATCCTTGCCGCGGTGGCGTCCGCCTTCATCCAGCGACCGATGGAGGCGATGATCGATGCCGCCAACCGGGCCAGCCTTGCCGACGTTGCGGATACCGCGGTGCGCCGTATCGCGCGCGACCTGCGCTCAGCCCTGCCGAACAGCGTCCGCGTGACGACAAGTGGCAGCGGTGCGGCGACCCGTTACTACATCGAATTCCTGCCGACGGTGGGCGGCGGGCGCTACTGCGCCGCGCCGGATTCCGGGGGCGTGTGTTCCAGCGCTGCCGGCAGCAGCGCAAACCCGCTGTCGTTCGACGCCGTGGACAGCAGCTTCGAGGTGATCGGCCCGATCCTGCAGCCCGTATCCGGCACGATCCAGTATGTGTCGGTCTACAACCTCGGCATTCCCGGCGCCGACGCCTGGGCCGGGGATACGCTGGCGAGCTTCTCTGCGATCAGCGGTGGTACGGCCAAGACCATCACGCTGGCGGCGCCCAAGCAGTTTCCGTTTGCTTCGCCGGGCAACCGCTTTCACCTGGTGGCCGCGCCGGTGACCTACGAGTGCGCGCCCCAGAGCAGCGGCAACTCCGGCAGCGGGACGCTGACGCGCTACTGGGGTTACGCGCTGTCGGCAACCCAACCGACCACCTTCCCGGGGGCGAGCGCTGCGCCGCTCGCCGGACGGGTGGCGGCCTGCTCGATCGACTATGGACAGGCGGCGATCGACCAGAACGGTCTGGTGAGCCTGTCGCTGACGCTGCGCCAGAATGGCGAATCGGTGACCCTGACGCATGAGGTGCTGGTCAACAATGTGCCGTGAGCGCGGATTCCTGCTCCCCGCCGCCGTCTTCCTGCTGGTCGTGCTGGCCGGTATGGCGGCCTTCCTGCTGCGGGTCAGCGCGTCGACGCAGCAGACCGTCGCGCTGGATCTGCAGGGGGTACGCGCCTACCAGGCGGCGCGGGCCGGCATCGAGTACGGCCTGTATCAGGTACAGCGCAGCGGAGTCTGCGCGGCTTCGACGAGCGTGACGCTGCCCGCCGGCTTCAATGGTTTCAGCGTGAACCTGCAATGCAGCGGTACGAGTTTCCAGGAGGCCGGCAGCGGCCGCACGCTCTACCAGCTGAGCGCTACCGCCAGCTATGGCAGCGCCGGCAGCAGCGACTTCGTTGAGCGTCAGATCGTGGCGAGTACCGAGCGATGAGGAGCCTTTTTCGCTTCGTGCGTTGGATCTTGTTGCTGGTGATGACGACTGGCTCGACCGGGGCACTGGCCTATACCGCGTCGGTGACCGGCGTTGCCGGCACGCCGGCAACGATCAGCGGCACGGGGGCGCTGGTGCTCGTTCCGCCAGCAGGTGCGACTACGGGCGACGTGCTGGTCGCGACGGTGGTCACCCAGACCGGCATGGTCATCGCGCCGCCGCCCGGCTGGACGGGGGTCGAGTATGTGTCGGCCAACGGGCTGGACATGGCGACCTACTATCTGGTGCTGACCACTACTCCGGCGGCGAGCTACGCGTTCTCGTTGAACTACGGCGGCAACAATATCAAGACCACCGGCGGCATTGTCTATGCCCGCGGGGCCAGCACCTCGGCGCCGCTGTGTGCCAACAAGCAGCTGACCGGAGCGAGTGGCACGACCATCACCGCGCCGGCGGTTGGCTACAGCTGCCCCGCCGGAAGCCTGCAACTCAACCTCTTCGGCGCGGTTAACGGCAACAGCGCGCTGACGCCGGCCTCCGGCACTGCCGGGCTTCAGTACAACACCGGCGGCGGGCCCAATGGCACGGCGATGGCCGCCTCCTGGAGGACGCTCGCGAACACCGGTGACAGTAACGCGGCGAGCGCGAGCAATCCCCAGGCAGGTGCCTGGGGCGGCGTCAGCATCGTGTTGCAGCCCGGGGCGCCGGTCTGTTTCTCCGACAGTTTCAATCGCGCGTCGCTCGGACCCGACTGGGTGACGACCACCGTGAGCGGCGCTTTCACGCCCGGCACGGTGACATCCCCCTCGCCTGCACGGGTGCGGCTGACCGACAACCTTGGCAACGAGTCCACCGCGATGACTTTGCAACGCTTGATCCCCGCGGCCAATGGTGTGGTGGAGGTCACGCTGAAGTTCTATGCCTACGGCCAGACCAATCCTGCCGATGGTGTCGCCGTCATTCTGTCCGACGCGGCAGTCACCCCGCAGGCGGGCGGATTCGGGGGGTCGCTCGGGTATGTGGGATTCGCGGGAGGCTGGCTCGGCGCGGGGCTTGATGAGTACGGAAACTTTTCCAGTACTGCGGGCGGTCACCTTGGCGGCCCGGGTCGGACCCCCCAGTCGGTTTCGATTCGTGGTTCCGGCTCGGGCCCAGGAGCGGCGACGACTGCCTATCGCTGGATCGCTGGCACGGGCTCGCTTTCGCCGACCTTGTCTACGAACACGACCAGCACGACCCCTTCGCCGGGCTATCTGTACCGGGTGACCGTCGACTCGCGGACGAGCGGGAAGAGCCTGGTCACGATCGAACGTGATACCACCTCGACCGGAAGCAGCTATTCGACCTTGCTCGGGCCGGTGGACATCATGACCTCAGCCGGCCAGGTCGCAGCGCCGGCGAACCTGATGCTCTCTTTTGCCGGCTCCACAGGCGGCAAAATGGCCTTCCATGAGATAGGCGCCCTGAAGGTGTGCGCTAACGCGATCAACCCGATCACGACGCAGATCGACCATATCCGCTTCCTGTACACCCAGCAGGCGCTGACCTGCCAGCCCTCGACGATCACCGTCAAGGCGTGCATGGATGCCGCTTGCACGGCGACCTACAGCGGCAACCTCGACGTGACGCTGAGCCCTACCGGCTGGGTCGGTGGCGATGCCCAGACAATCAACGGTGCGGGCTCCGTGCTGCAGCTGTTCAAGCCTACTGCGGGTACCTACACACTGGACGTGGCCGGGACTTCCGTACCGCTCAAGCCATACAGTGCTCCGCAGTGCTGGCAGGGCGGCGTACAAACCGACTGCAGCATTGTCTTCAACGACGCGGGGCTGGTCTTTTCGGTGCCCAACTTCACGTCGGGTCAGACGACGCCGACGGTGACCGTCTCGGCGATGCAGAAAACGAGTCCGGGGACTGCGTGCGTACCGGCGTTTGCCAACGTCACCCGTAACGTCGGCTTCTGGTCCACCTACACCAGCCCGGCGACCGGCACGATGAACCTGGCGGTGAGCGGCACCAACGTCGGCACCGCGGCGGCGTCGGCCACCACCTTGCCTTTGAGCTTCAACGCCAGCGGGCAGGCCAGCATCAACGTCAGCTACCCGGATGCCGGCCAGATGACGCTCAACGCGAAGTACACCGGCAGTGCTGCGACCAGCGATGCCGGCCTCGCGCTCACCGGCAACTCGACCTTTGTCGTGTCGCCGGCGGGGCTGTGCGTCGACAGCCCGGACGCGAACTGGAATTGCGCGGCGCTCAGTCCGGCCTGCACCAAGTTCAAGCAGGCCGGGCAGACCTTCAACCTGCGGGTCAGCGGGCGGCGCTGGGTGTCGGGAAGTACTGACCTTTGCAGCAACCCGGTCACGCCGAACTATCAGCAGCTGGGGATCCCGCTGACATCCACGGTACTTGCGCCGGCGGGCGGCGTTTCCGGTGCGCTGGGCGTCACGAGTGTGGACCTCGCTGCAGGCGATGCGGGTTCGCGCACGATCAGTAACCAGACCGAATCGGATGTGGGCGTCTTCCGCATCACGGCCACGCCGGGTGCCGGTGCGTACTTCGGCGTTACCGTGCCGGGCGGTAGCGGCACCACCGGGCGCTTCTACCCGGCCGGTTTCGCGGCTTCTTCTATTGTGCTGAACAACCGCAGCGACCTGAGCTGTGCGCCGGCGTCGAGCTTCACCTACCTTGGCGAGCCGCTGAATGCGTCGTTCGCGCTACGCGCGGTGTCCGCGGCGACGGGCAATCCGGCTGTCTTCAACTACTTCGGCAGTTTCGCGCTGCTGAGCCTGGCCAGCCCGGCGCCCCTGGCCTTCGCCGCGCAACAGGGGACGACGTCGTTCAACAGCCGCTTGTCCGCCGCTTGCAGCGGCAGTGGCGGTAGCTGCGGAACCTGGACGCTGAACGGTGCCGCCATCAATGCGGACCTCACGGTGGCACGCAACATCACGGTCGACGGCCCTTACGCCAGCGCATTGTTCGGCCTGAGCCCGGTCGATAGCGATGGCGTGCGCATGTTGCCGCTGAACTTCAGTTCGGTGCCTGGCGGGAGCAGTGACGGTGGCCAGCTTGGCACCACCGAGCTGCGCTACGGCCGCATGCGGCTCACCAATGCCTATGGCACCGGCCTGCTGGGCCTGAGCGTGCCGGCGAGCATGGAGTACTACAACGGCAGCACCTTCGTGAAGAACACCGCCGACAACTGCACCACCCTCGCGGCGCCGGCGAGCGTACTGGTCGGTAGTGCCGGCACGCCGACCAGCACGACGCTGTACTGCGCCGGCGGACTGGGCTTCTACCCGGTTGTGCCGCCGCGTAACCAACTCTCGGTGGGGAGTACCACGCTGAGCGTCGGCTCACCGGTTGTTGCGGGCAGCGCAACGGTGAAACTGAGCAAACCGGGGGCGTCGGGTTACGTTGATCTTGCTTTTTCCGTGCCAAACTGGCTTAAGTTCAATTGGGACGGCGTGAAGAACGCGGCGGGCTGTACCGTTGCGGGCGCCGACCTGAATGACGACAACCCGCGGGCGCGGATCCGCTTCGGGGCGTATCGCAACCCGTCGATCATCTTCATGGGAGAGAGCTATTAGCTTCGCGGGCAGGACCTTTGCATTGGGCGGGATCAAACGCCGGGCGGCCGGTGGCGGTGCGCCGCTGAACATCGCCTGTGGCGCCGACAGCATTGTCGCAACGCGCATTGCCGCGGCCGACGCTGATCGCCCGCTCGTGCAACTGGCGAAAGTTGACTTCGGTCCGGGCGCCCCCCGTGCGCGTTGCGAGGCGCTCGAAGCGGCACTCGGGCTGCGGCGCGACACGATCCGCCTCTTGCTGAGCGCGGGGGAATACCAGTTCTTCCAGTTTGAGATGCCGCAGGTGCCGGCCGAGGAGTTGAAGACGGCGGTGCGCTGGCAGGTGAAGGATCAACTGCGCGGTGCTATCGATGCGACCACGATCGACCTTGTGCCGGCGCTCGAAGATGCCGGCGGCGTGCGACGTCCGCAGGGCTATGTGGTGGCCGCATCCAACGAATTGCTGGTCGACTGCATGCAGCGCTTCCGCGCCAGCAACTCGTCGGTCTCGGTGATCGACGTGCCGGAACTGGCGCAACGCAATATCGCCGATCTGCTGGAGGAGCCGGGCCGCGCCACCGCGATCATGTCGATCAGCGAGGGCGGGGCGATGCTCACTGCCAGTCGCGGCGGCTACGTCTATTTCACCCGCAGCTTCGAAGCCTCGCTCGATGCGATACGCCGCAGCGACGAGGCGCGGCGCAGCGTGTTCGATCGCCTGGTGCTGGAACTGCAACGCTCGGCCGATGTGCTCGAACACCAGTTCTCGCACCTCTCGGTGTCGGCGCTGTGGCTGGCGCCGTTCCCGCATCGCGATGAGTTGTTGAGCCTGCTGATCGACGCGCTGTACTTGCCGGTCAAGGCCATCGAGCTTGACGTGCTGTTCGACTTCACCCCGGTTGGCAAGCCGGTCGATGAACTGCACGCCGCGGCCTTGTTCCTGCCGCTCGGGCTCTGCCTGCGGGATCGGGGCGCGCGATGAAACCGAACATCAATCTTGCCGACCACGCATTGCTGCCGCGCGAGCCGCATTTCACGCTGGCCAGCCTCGTCGCGGCACTCGGTCTGGTCGCGGTGGCCTTGGTGCTGGTCGCAGCCTGGTCGATGCATGTCGCCGGCCAGCGCGCGGCAGAACGTGCGGCCATGCAGGTGCAGCTCGACCGCATGCAGCGCGAGATCGCTGCGCTGACCGCGCAACTTGCGCCGAAGGGCGATGAAGCGCAGTTCGCCGAACGTCTCGCAGCGCTCAGCCAGGAAGGCGAGGAACTGCGGCGGGTGATGAAGATGCTCGAGGGCGGGGGCGTCGGGTCGACAAGCGGGTTCTCCGCGACGCTGGGGGGGCTTGCCGGCAACCGGGTCGAAGGGGTCTGGCTGACCAGCCTGCACCTGACGCCCGAGCGCGCCGAATTTTCCGGCAAGACGCTGAGCGCGGAGCGCCTGCCGCAGTTCATCGGCGCGCTGGCGCGCATCGATGCCTTGCACGATCGCAGTTTCGCTGCCGTGGAGATCAAGGAAACCCAGCCTGCTGCCGTAGATAGCAGTGCCAGCGCGCCGGTTGCGAAGTACGCGCCGCTGACGTTCCGGATTGGACAAGAGGAAGCAGGCAAACGATGAAGGCTCGCTGGATCCACCTGAGCGACCGATTCAATGCGCTCGCAGACCGCGAGCGCATGCTGCTGTCTGCGATGAGCGTGGGGGTGCTGCTGGCGCTGTTCTGGCTGATCCTGATTGCGCCCGCGATGAACCGGCAGGCTGCTGACCTGGCGCAGATGCGCAGTCTGCACGGCCAGCTTGATGGCCTGGCCGAGCAGGCGCGCCTGCTCGAAGAGGCGCGCCGCAATGATCCGGTGGTGCAGAAACGTGCCCAGATCGAGTCGCTTACCCAACAGAACCTGGCGTTGAAGGCGGCGCTGTCGGGCAAGCGGGCGCTGCTCGCCGATCCGAAACAGATGCCGACGCGCCTGCGCGACCTGCTCGCCCGGCAGCCGGGTCTGGAACTCGTCAGTCTGCGGACCTTGCCGGTCGAGAACCTCACCGCGCGCGACGACAAGGCCAACGCGGCGCCGACGCCGGCCTCAGGTCAGGCGTCCCCGCCCGGCACGGCGATCTATCGCCACGGTTTAGAGATCGCGGTGCGCGGGGAGTATGCTGCGATCGCGCGTTGGCTGACGGCGGTCGAGCAGTTCGGCTGGCAGGTGTTCTGGGGGCAGATGGATCTGCAGGTTGAAAAGTACCCGGTGTCGGTCGCGACCGTCACGATCTACACCCTGAGCCTGGACCCGGCATGGTTACGCCTGTGAGACGCTGGACGCCCTGCCTGCTGCTGACGCTGCCGCTGCTGTGCCACGCGGCGGACGCGTTGCGGGCCGGCGATCCGACGCGCCCGCCAGAGGGGCTGTTGCAGCCTGCTTCGGTGAGCGCGCAGGCGGGTGAGCCGCTGGTGCTGCAATCGGTGCTCCTGGCGCCTGACCGCAGGGTCGCGGTAATCAGCGGACAGCCGGTGCGAGTCGGCGGTTACGTCGGCAACGCGAAGCTGGTGGCGCTCGATGCCAATACGGCGGTACTGCAGGAAAACGGTGAGAAGCGCGTGCTGACGCTGCTGCCGGGTATCACACACGAAGCCGGCGCAAAGATCCGGCCGGAGAAGAAGCGATGAGAGGGGGAGCATGATCCGCCGATACTGCTGCGCTGCGCTGGTGCTCGCGCTGCTGTCCGCCTGCGCGACGCGACCGCCTGCGTACGAGGCGCCGCGTGAATCGATCAAGGCCGAGCTGGCTCAGGCGGCCAGTACCGCGCCGGCGGCCGCGGCATCTGCGCCGGTCGAACCGAAACTGATGCCGTCGATGCGTATCGACGAACTTCCGGCTGCGCGCCGCCAGGTCGAGCCGCAACCGCGATTCGATCTGGTC
The DNA here is from genome assembly GCF_014197015.1 of Niveibacterium umoris. NCBI lineage: Bacteria > Pseudomonadati > Pseudomonadota > Betaproteobacteria > Rhodocyclales > Rhodocyclaceae > Niveibacterium > Niveibacterium umoris. The sequence continues at coordinate 2,027,847 of NZ_JACIET010000001.1, read as the reverse complement.
GTGAACAACGCGCCCGCCGCCCAGGTGCTGCTCAGCATCGTCAGCGGCACGCCTTACTCGATGATCTTGCCGCCTGATTTCAACGGCAAGATCACGATGAACCTGCGCGACGTGACGGTGGCCGAAGCGCTTGCCGCCATCCGCCAGGTCTATGGCTACGACTTCCGCGTCGAGGGGCAGCGCATCGTGGTGCAGCCGCAGACCCTGCAGACGCGGGTGTTTCAGGCTAGCCACCTCGATCTGCAGCGCAAGTCGGTGAGCGACGTGCGCGTGATTTCCGGGTCGGTGAGCGACGGAAACCCCAGCAATTCTTCCGGCAATAGCACCAATAGCGGGACGTCCACGACGCAGAGCTCCGGCGGCAGCAGCTCGAGCTTTGTTGCCAACCGCATTACCAGCCAGACCAAGAGCGACTTCTGGAACGAAGTGTCCACGGTGCTCGCGATGATCATCGGCGAGGGCGAGGGCCGCAAGGTGGTGGTCAGCCCGCAGACCGGCGTGATTGTGGTGCGTGCGATGCCACAGGAAATCGCGCAGGTCGAAACCTACCTGCGCGCGGCAAAGATCGCGCTCGAACGCCAGGTGATCCTCGAAGCGAAGATCATGGAAGTGCAGCTCAACAACCAGTTCCAGGCGGGCGTGAACTGGGCGGCATTCGGGCACATGCGTAGCGATGGCAGCGGCCGCTATTCGGTCGGCCCCGTCTCGCCCGGCACCACGCTGTCGACCGACAGCGCGGCCGTCGCAAATACGATCAGCGGGATCGCCGGGCAGACGCTGGCGAACGCTGCGACTTCGGCAAACACCTTGTTCGGTCTCGTCTTCCAGAGCAACAACTTCGCCGCCGTGATCAGCCTGCTCGAAACACAGGGCAAGGTGCACGTGCTGTCCAGCCCGCGCATCGCAGCGATGAACAACCAGGCGGCTGTGCTCAAGGTGGGCACCGATGATTTCTTCGTCACCAACATCAGTTCGACGACGACGACCAGCACGGTGTCTTCGACCACGCCTTCGGTGACCTTGCAGCCCTTCTTCTCCGGCATATCACTCGATGTGACGCCGTCGATCGACGAGAACCGCAACGTTACGCTGCATGTGCATCCGTCGGTCAGCCAGGTCAAGGAGATCCAGCGCCAGATCAATCTCGGGACGATGGGGACGCTGACGCTGCCACTGGCATCGAGCAACGTCAGCGAGACCGACAGCGTGGTGCGCGGGCAGGATGGGCAGATCATTGCGCTGGGTGGCCTGATCCGCGAGGCGCTCAGCGACGACGTCGATCAGGTGCCGGTGCTCGGCAGCGTCCCGCTGATCGGCCCGCTGTTCCGCAGCACCAACAAGACGGTGGTCAAGCGCGAACTGGTGATCCTGATCCGCCCGACCATCGTGGATGCCGCGACCTCCAGCGAGGATGTGCGTGGCGCCGATGGGCGCATGAACCGTCTGCTGGAACTCGACAACCTCAGTTTCGGCCGCTGATTGGCGGTCGTGCTGCGCGGCGCCGCAGCCACGCTGCCGCGTGGCCCCTTCCCTGATTGGGCATTCACTCTCGATGATCGAGCTGCACTACTACCCGAGCAATGCGAGCCTTGCGCCGCACATGCTGCTCGAGGAAATCGGCGCGGAATACGCACTGCGACTTGTCGACCGGGCGCACGATGCGCACAAGTCGCCCGAGTACCTGAAACTCAACCCGAACGGCCTGATCCCGGTGCTGGTCGACGGTGACCTGGTGCTGTTCGAGTCCGCGGCGATCTGTCTGCATCTGGCCGACACGCATCCAGCATCCGCTCTGGTGCCGCCGGTCGGGAGTGCCGAGCGGGCGCATTTCTACAAGTGGCTGTGCTGGCTCACCAACACCCTGCAACCGGCGCTGATCGCCTATTTCTACCCGCAACGCTGGGCTGAATCAGACGATGCCGTGGCGCAAGTAAAGGCACATGCCGAGCAGCGCATCGGCGCCATGCTCGACTTGCTCGATGCGGAGTTCGCGCGGCATGGTGGCGATTGGCTGCTTGGCGATCGCCTTTCGGCCGTCGACTTCTTTGCGCTGATGCTGTGCCGCTGGACGCGTGGCTTTGCGCGGCCGGCGCGCAGCCTGCCGCATCTTGGCCCCTACCTCGCACGAATGCTCGCGCGGCCGGCTGTCGTGCGCGCCTTTGAACAGGAAGCGCTGCCGCAACCCTGGGCGTAGCTGATCGTCTGGCTCCGCGTGATTGCGGCGTGCTTCGGGCCGAGCTCACTGCCCGTTGAGCGCCGCCATCAGGTGCTCGAAAGCCGCATCACGGTCGGCGGCTTCGCGCGCTTCGAGGTCGTGCCGCCGACGGTCGTGATCGGCCAGGACGGCAACCGCACGCTCCAGATCGAGCATCACCACCGGCGCGCTGCAATACGGGCAGTTGCAGTCCTTCAACGCGTTCAGCGGCGCGCCGCATTGCCGGCACGACAGCGCCAGCAGGCGCTGGGCCGGCTGCGCCAGGTCGGCTTCGGTGACGTTGCGCAACAAGCCTTTTTCGGCCAGGAACTGCGCGTGCGTCACCGCGTGGCCATGGGCGCTGCGGCAGCGGTGGTGGATCATGCGGCCGTAGCGGCTCATGTTGTGGATGCGGTCGAGCAGGCCGGTGCAGCGCGGGCAGCGCAGCACGTCGTTGAGCGGTTTTTCGGCAGTCGGCTCGGCGGCCGCAATCAGCCGGAACAGGGCGAGCAGGCCATCGCGCGCCAGGTTGGCGGTTTCCATCTGGTCGAACCACAGCAGGCGGCACTGCGCGCAATGGTCGATTTCGACGGTCATGCCGTAATGCGCGGCAAGGGTGAGTTGCGTCATGCCGCAGGTACAGTTGGGGCAGAGGGCGGTCCGGGTCATGCGGGTTTGCGCACAGCGCTGAGTAATTGCGAGAGTTCGACCGCGGAGCGTACCCCCATCTTGTCGAAGATGCGCGCGCGGTGCACTTCCACCGTGCGCATCGAGATGTCGAGCGTGTCGGCGATCTGCTTGTTGAGCTTGCCTTCGAGAATGCGCGCCATTACCTCCTGCTCGCGCGGCGTCAATGCCGCGAGGCGCGCTTCAAGGTTGGCGCGGGTGCCCTGGTCAGCGCGGTTGCGCGCATCAAAGGCCAATGCCTCCTGCACGAGATCCACCAGCTCGTTGTCGTTGCAGGGTTTTTCCATGAAGTGCCAAGCGCCGCGGCGCAGCAGTTGCACGGCCATTGGCACATCGGCGTGGCCGGTGAGAAAAAGCACAGGCAGCGTGGCGCCGCGCGCAAGCATCTGTTCGAAGCATTCCGGCCCGCTCATGCCGCCGAGCCGCACGTCGAGTACCACGCAGCCGCGCATGGCCGGGTCGAGTTCGGCAAGGAAGGCCTCGCCGCTGGCCCAGGTGCGGCCGGCGAGCTGGCGGCTTTTCAACAGCCAGGCCAGCGCATCGCGAATTGCTTCGTCATCGTCGACGATGTGGATCAGCGGTTCCATGTGAGTCTCCGGCGGGCCGTCCGGTGCGAGCGTGAAGGTCGCCGGTGCGGCATGCGTCGCATCCTAAACCTTGATCGGCAGGGTCAGTTGGAACACCGTACCGCCGCCGGGGTTGGGCTCAAACCAGAGGCGGCCGTGGTGCAGTTCGACGATCGAGCGGCAGATGTTGAGGCCCATGCCCATGCCTTCGGCCTTGGTGGTGAACAGCGCGTCGAACAGGCGTTCGCCCACTTCGGCGGCGATGCCGGCGCCGTGGTCGGTGACCGAGACGCGCACCCAGCCTTCCACCAACGCAGTGCGGACGGACAGCACCCGTCTCGCTGCGGGCGTATCACGCATCGCGTCGAACCCGTTGCGGATCAGATTCACCAGCACCTGCTCGAGCATGACGGAGTCGGCATGCACCGGAGGCAGGTCCGGCGACAGTTCGGCCTCAAGGCGTATGCCACGGCGGCGCGCTTCGGATTGCACCAACTCGAACGACTCTTTGACCGCCGCGTTGATGACGGTCGGCCGGAAGTTCGATTCGCGCTTGCGCACAAAGTCGTGCACCCGCCGGATGATCTGCCCGGCGCGCGTCGCCTGCTGCGCCAGTTTCTCGATCGCTGTTTCGATTTCGCTCGGAGGCAGGCTGCCGGTGCGCAGTGCATTGAGCGCGCCGGTAGCGTAACTGGTGATCGCGGCGAGCGGCTGGTTCAGTTCGTGCGCGAGTGAGGACGCCATCTCGCCCATGGTGACCAGCCGCGCATTGGTCTGCAGTTTTTCCTGCTGCTGGCGCGCGAGTTCCTCGGCACGGCGGCGCTCGGTAATGTCGAGCACCGACCCCATCCAGCCGGTCTGCCGACCATCGGCATCGATCAAGGGTGCCTCGTAGAGCAGGGCATCGAATTTCTCGCCATTCTTGCGGCGGAAGCGCAGCTCGATGCCCTGCGAGGGCGCGTTGCCGGCGAGGATGCGGTCGTGCACTGCGCGGGTGTGTTCGAGATCGTCCGGCAGCCAGTACGGCATCGGCGGCGACATGCCGACCATTTCTTCGGCGCTCCAGCCGAACATGCGGCAAAAGGCCGGGTTGACGTAGGTGATGCGGCCTTGCAGGTCGCGCGCGCGCAGCCCGGTCAGAAGCGAGTCCTCCATTGCCTTGCGTACGGCCATCTCGTGACGCAGCGCTTGCTCGGCGTGCTGGCGCCGGCGCATGTGCCGGCGCAGCATCAGCAGGCTCCACACCGTCGCTGCGGCGAACACGATCACCGCGCCGGCGAAGGCTAGCGGCACGAGGCGCACGCCGTTGCGATAGGCCTCTACCTTCAGCGTGAGGCCGTGACCAGGCGGGTCGAAGGGCAACTCGTAGCTCAGTTCCGGCAGCAGCGCCGCAACCTGCGATTTGGCGGCCACTTCCACGCCACGCTGATTGAGTACCGAGAGGCGGTAGCGTTCCGAGAACCACCATGGCACCTGCGCGGAGAGTACGTGGCGCAGCGCGTAAACAGCGATGACATAGCCGACCAGACTGTGGCCGTCATGCCAGGCGGTCGCGACCGCGAAGCTGCCTTCATTGGGCGGCGTTTCGGCGTAGCCGTAGCCGGGGCGTCCGAAGGCGCGCGCCATGTCGGCGGCCTGCGCGATCATTTCCGGGTCTTCGGGGCGAAGCTCCGGCGGCCAGGCGCCTTTTACCGACAGGCGCGCGTCGACCCACACCACGCGCTGAAAGCCGGCATCGCCCTGGGTGAGCTGGCGCAGCCGTGCGACCGTGGCCGCGTCGGGTTCGGCCGAGGCAAAGAGATCCGGCGCCAGTTGGTTGAGCAGCCCCTCGTTGCGTTCGAACTGAAATCGCAGGTTCTGTTCCAGCCACAGAACATCTGACACCAGCGTGGCGCGCTGGTCTTCACGATCCTGCTGCAGCGTCAGCACAACGAACCCGACGATGCCGGCGGCGAGCGCGAGCAGCGCCAGTGCCGGCAGTCGCCAGTACCACTCGCTTGCGTGCAGGGAGGGTGCGCGGGGTCCGCTGTCCATGCGCCGGATCTTAACTGCGCAGCCCGCCGGCGGCGCGCCGATTGTGGATGTCCACAATGGCCCTGCTGCCGTCGTGGATCTAAAACTCGAAACAGGGCGATGTGCCCATCGAACGACATGCCGGGCGGGTCCGGGGGGGACGCAGTCATGCAAAGACGTTTTGTTGTGATGTCGGTCTTTTGGGTGCTGGCGCTGCAGTGCTGGTCGGGGGGGGCGCGCGCGGACGCGCCGATCGTGATCAAGTTCAGCCACGTGGTCGCGAAAGACACGCCCAAGGGCAAGGCTGCAGACGAGTTCGCGCGGCTTGCTTCGGTGAAGACGAACGGCCGTGTGAAAGTCGAGGTGTATCCGAACAGCCAGCTGTACAAGGACAAGGAGGAGATGGAAGCGCTGCAACTGGGGGCGGTGCAGATGCTCGCGCCATCATTGGCCAAGTTCGGGCCACTCGGCGTCAAGGAGTTCGAAGTCTTCGACCTGCCCTACATCTTTGACGGCTACGACGCGCTGCACCGTGTGACCAACGGGCCGATCGGCAAGGAGCTGCTCAAGCATCTCGAGCCCAAGGGCATCATAGGGCTGGCCTACTGGGACAACGGATTCAAGGCGTTCTCTGCGAACAAGCCGACCAAGGTGCCGGCAGACTTCAAGGGGCTCAAGATGCGCATCCAGTCTTCGAAGGTACTCGATTCGCAGATGCGGGTGCTGGGGGCGAATCCGCAGGTGATGGCCTTCTCCGAGGTGTATCAGGCGCTGCAGACTGGGGTGGTGGATGGCACCGAGAATCCGCCTTCCAACTTCTACACACAGAAGATGCACGAAGTGCAGAAGTATCTCGTGCAGTCAGATCACGGTTACCTCGGCTATGCGGTCATCGTGAACAGGAAGTTCTGGGAAGGGTTACCGGCCGACATCCGCACCCAGCTCGATGCGGCGATGATCGAAGCCACTCGCTACGCCAACGCGATCGCGCAGAAGGAAAACCTGGACGCGCTGGATGCGGTGAAGAAGTCCGGCAAGACGCAAGTGCTTGCCCTGACCCCGCAGGAGCGCGGCGAGCTGAAGGCAGTGCTGCTCAAGGTGCACAAGGAGCAGGAGTCGCGCGTTGGCGCCGAGCTGATCAAGGCGATCTACAAGGAAACCGGGTTCAACCCGGCGAAACCCTGATCGGCCGTTTTGGGGCGGTGGCGGTGCAGTCCGGGGGGAATTGCGCCGTCGCCCGACCACCGGGCGGGGCCCTCGCGCCCCGGCCCATTTTCCGGAGATGCGCATGAAGATCCTCGATCACCTCGAGGAATGGCTGATCGCGACCCTGATGGGCGCGGCCACGGTGATCATTTTCGTCGCCGTGCTGCACCGGTATCTCTCCGGCTTTGCCATTCCCGGCCTGCAAGACTGGCTGCTCTCGATCAACCTGAGCTGGGCGCAGGAACTCTGCATCATCATGTTCGTGTGGATGGCGAAGTTCGGCGCGGCCTATGGCGTGCGCACCGGCATCCATGTCGGCGTGGATGTGTTGATCAACCAGCTCGACGCACGCAAGCGAGCGGCTTTCGTCCTCTTCGGGCTATGCGCCGGTGCGCTCTTTACCGGCATCGTGTCCGCGCTGGGGGCGCGCTTCGTGTGGGAGAACGGGTTTCACCATGCATTGTTCAGCGCCCTGAGGATTGCGGGCGACACCTATGAGGGGCCGACGACGCCTGATCTCGAGTGGCCGACCTGGGCGGTGTATTCCGCGATTCCGCTGGGTTCCGGGCTGATGTGCTTCCGCTTCCTGCAGGTGGCATGGCAGTTTGCTCGTACCGGGGCGCTGCCGCACCACGACCATGGCCATGTGGACGGACTGGACGAGGGGGCAACGCAACCACTGACGGTGGCGATCGAGCCCGGCACGCAGCCCGCGCAAGGCGATGTCAGGCGCGATCGTGCCAAGCCCTCGCATGGCCGGAGTGGGGAGGGCGAGCCATGAGCGCGCTGATCATCTTCGGGCTGCTGATCGCCCTGATGCTTACTGGCATGCCGATCTCGATCTCGCTCGGCCTGACGGTGCTGACCTTCCTGTTCACGATGACTCAGGTGCCGATCGAGTCGGTGGCGCTGAAGCTGTTCACCGGCATCGAGAAGTTCGAGATCATGGCGATCCCGTTCTTCATCCTCGCTGGCAATTTCCTGACGCATGGCGGGGTGGCGCGGCGGATGATCAACTTTGCGACCTCGATGGTTGGTCACTGGCACGGTGGCCTGGGTCTTGCCGGCGTGATGGCCTGTGCGCTATTCGCCGCGGTGTCGGGTTCGTCGCCCGCGACGGTGGTCGCGATCGGCTCGATCCTGCTGCCGGCGATGGTCAAGGCGGGGTTCCCGAAGCGTTTTGGTGCCGGCGTCATCACCACTTCCGGCGCGCTGGGCATCCTGATCCCGCCTTCCATCGTCATGGTGATGTACTCGGTGGCGACCAATACCTCGGTCGGCGCCCTGTTCATGGCCGGCGTGGTGCCCGGCTTGCTGCTTGCCAGCCTGCTCGGCTTCACCACCTGGTTCCGTGCGCGCAAATTTGGCTACCCGCGGCAGAAGGCGGCAAGCTGGGGCGAGCGCTTGCGCGCCTTCCGGGAATCGATGTGGGGGCTGTTCCTGATCGTGGTCGTGATGGGCGGGATCTACACCGGCATCTTCACGCCGACCGAGGCCGCCGCCATGAGCGCGGTGTACGCCTTCATCGTTGCGGTGTTCGTCTATCGGGACATGCCGCTCAAGGGGGTGGGCAAGGTCTTGCTGGACTCCGCCAATATGAGTGCGATGCTGCTCTACATCATCACGAACGCGGTCCTGTTCTCGTTCATCATGACCAACGAGAACATTCCGCAAACGCTCGCAGACTGGCTGCTGGCGCAGGGGCTGGGGCCGGTCGCCTTCCTGCTGGCGGTCAACCTGCTGATGCTGCTTGCCGGCAACGTAATGGAGCCTTCGTCGATTGTGCTGATCATGGCGCCGATCCTGTTCCCGGTGGCGACGAAGCTGGGTATCCACCCGGTGCACTTCGGCATCCTGATCACGGTGAATATGGAAGTCGGCATGTGCCACCCGCCGGTGGGCTTGAACATGTATGTCGCGTCCGGCATCACCAAGATGGGCATTACCGAGCTCACGGTTGCGGTCTGGCCGTGGTTGCTGACGATGCTGGTGTTCCTCGGGCTCGTCACCTACGTACCGACCCTGTCGCTTTGGCTGCCGCGCTTGCTGGGTGTGGTGAGTTGAGGGGCTGCAGGGATCAAGCCGCTGGGGCGCCTTCGGGCGCCCCGCGTGTTTCGAGCGCAGCAAGCCCCCTTCGGTCTGCGGCATTTGGCTGATTTGCCGCCTGCTCGGGCTGGATTGGTGCCTGCCGGTGGCCTGTCGGTGTGACAGATTTCCCTGATACAATCAAAAGTTAGCTTTTTTGTACCCAACAATCGTGGAGTTTGAACATGGCTATCGAACGCACCCTATCGATCATCAAGCCCGACGCTGTCGCGAAGAACGTGATCGGCAAAATCTATCAGCGTTTTGAAGACGCTGGCCTGAAGATCGTTGCCGCCAAGCTGGTGCATCTGTCCGAGCAGGAAGCCGGTCAGTTCTACGCGGTGCACAAAGAGCGCCCCTTCTTCAAGGATCTGGTCAAGTTCATGACTTCCGGCCCGGTGATGATCCAGGCGCTGGAAGGCGAGAACGCGATCGCGAAGAACCGCGAGCTGATGGGTGCCACCGACCCGAAGAAGGCTGCGCCGGGCACGATCCGCGCCGACTTCGCCGAGTCGATCGATGCCAACGCCGTTCACGGCTCGGATGCCCCGGAAACCGCCGCCGTTGAAGTGGCGTTCTTCTTCCCGGGCATGAACGTCTACTCCCGCTAAGCGAGGCGTAGCGATCCAACGGATACGCCGGCGGGAATTTGAACCCCCGCTGGCGGTCTGAACGGTCTCTGCCCCCGGAGACAACCATGACGACAGCACAAGATAACCGCGTCAACCTGCTCGATTTCGATGCGCAGGCGATGACAGACTGGTTCGCCGCGCAGGGCGAGAAGCCGTTTCGCGCGCGCCAGGTGCTGCGCTGGATTCACCGCTTCGGGGAGACCGATTTCGAGGCGATGACCGATGTCGCCAAGAGCCTGCGCGCCAAGCTGCAGGGCTCGGCCTGCATCGTGCCGCCCAACCCGATCCGCGACAGCATTTCCACTGACGGCACGCGCAAGTGGCTGTTCGATGTGGGCAATGCCAATGCGGTCGAGAGCGTGTTCATTCCCGAAACCACGCGGGGTACGCTGTGCATTTCCTCGCAGGCCGGCTGCGCGCTGGACTGCTCCTTCTGCTCGACCGGCAAGCAGGGCTTCAATCGCAACCTGACGGCTGCCGAGATCATCGGCCAGTTGTGGATGGCCAACCGCTTGCTGGGTGCAGACCCGGACGGCGAACGCATCATCAGCAACGTTGTGATGATGGGCATGGGCGAGCCGCTGGCGAACTTCGACAACGTCGTGTCGGCACTGAACCTGATGCTTGACGATCACGCCTACGGCCTCTCGCGCCGTCGCGTGACGGTGTCGACTTCGGGCATCGTGCCGGCGATGGATCGCCTCCGCGACGCCTGCCCGGTGGCCCTGGCCGTGTCGCTGCACGCGCCCAACGACGCGCTGCGCGACGTGCTCGTGCCGATCAACAAGAAGTACCCCCTGGTGGAACTCATGGCGGCCTGCCGGCGCTATCTCGAGCGCGCGCCGCGTGACTTCATCACCTTCGAATACGTCATGCTCGACGGGGTCAATGACCAGGACGAGCATGCCCGGCAGCTCATCGCACTCACGCGCGATGTGCCGTGCAAATTCAACCTGATTCCGTTCAACCCGTTCCCGAACTCGGGCTACGAGCGCTCGCCAGCACCCCGGATCAAGCGTTTCGCGCAGATCCTGATCGATGCCGGCATCGTGACGACCACCCGCAAGACCCGCGGCGATGATGTGGATGCCGCCTGCGGTCAGCTCGCCGGACAGGTCATTGATAAAACGCGCCGCACTACGCGCCGCACCATTTCGCTTACGGAGGTGAGATCTTGATCGTGACTCGGGTGCTTCTCGTGGTGGTCGCGGCAGCTGCGCTGTCTGCGTGCGGAACGGGCGGTTCGTCGCAGGGCGGATCGGGCGTTTCCGATCGCCCGTCGTCAGAGCAACCGGTCACCACCGAGGCCCGCAAACGTGCGCGCGCGCATGTGGAACTTGGCAACGAGTACGTCAAGGCAGGGCGCCTCGGCGTGGCGATGGAGGAGGCTCGTATCGCCGTGCGTGAGGATCCGTCCTACGCGGCGGCGCACCACCTGCAGGCGCAGGTTCATGCCTACCTGGAAGAGCAGAAAGCGGCACAGTCCGAGTTTGAACGTGCGCTCTCGTTGGCGCCGGGAGATCCTGAAATTGCCAACAGTTTCGGCTGGTTCCTGTGCACCAATGGTCAGGAAAAGCGGGGCCTCGAACTGCTCGCCAAGGCGGCTCAGAACCCCTATTACGAGAACCCCACGCGGCCCTACACGAACTCCGGGCTGTGCTATCTGAAGCTCAAGGACGACGACGCGGCGCGCGGCCAGTTCAACCGTGCGCTTGCCCTCGACGGAAACAATGCCGTTGCGCTCTTCAACCTCGCCGAGATTGCGTATCGCAAGGGCGAGTTCACAAAGGCGCGCGAACTGGTGACGCAGCTCAACCGCATCGGTGACCCGACCGCCGCATCGGTCTGGCTGGGTTTGCGTGTCGAACGCAAGCTCGGCAATCGTGACGCCGAGGCCGCCTACGTGTCGCAGCTGAAGCGCCGGTTTTCGGCGAGCCAGGAATATCAGGACTATTTGCAGGAGCGCTTTGATTGAGCGCGAGCCCGATGGAATCTCATAGTTATGCCAGCGCGCCGGGGGTGGCTGCCTCGGGGGTGGCGCTGCGGCACGCGCGTGAGGCGCGTGGGCTGGGTGTTGCCGAGGTCGCCAGCACACTGAAGCTGACCGCCCGCCAGATCGAAGCAATCGAGAGCGAGCAATTCGAAGTGCTGCCGGGCAGCGCCTTTGCGCGTGGTTTTGTCCGCAACTATGCGCGCTACCTGGGGCTTGATCCGGCCCCTTTGCTGGAACGCATGGAACAACCGGCGAAAGTCGAGGATGTGCGGCTTTCGCCCGAGTCGAACGCCGAGGGGTCGGTGCCGACGACACCGTCCGGATATCGCCCGCCCTCGCCGCTGCCGGCCGTTGCCTTTGTGGGTTTGATTGTGGCGCTGGGCATCGTGGGCTTTGCCTTCGGCTGGTTCGACCGGATCCGGATGCCGGCATCGGAGCAAGCCGTTGCACAGTCCCCGGTGATCGCCAATGCGTCCGAGCCGGCGTTTCCCCCGCACACCGAGGAAACAGCGGTGGTGACCGCCCAGGTTGAACCTGTCGCGGTCGCGTCAGAACCGGTAGCGGTGCAGTCCTCACCTGCGACCAAGCCCGCGCCGCAAGTGCTTGCCGCAGTGTCGGCCCCGGCGCCATCTGCCCAGCCTTCGCTGGCTCCGGCTTCGTCAGCTCCGGTCGCGGAGGTCGCCAAGGCCGCGCCCGCTGCTGCTGTCTCGGCGCCCGCGCCCGTGGCGCCGTCCGCGCAGCGTGGTATCGCGTTGGCCTTTGCGCAAGATGCGTGGGTCGAGGTGCGGGACGGTTCTGGCAGCGTTGTCTTTTCGCGTCTGAGCAAGGCCGGTTCGACGCAGTCGGTGCAAGGCACGCCGCCTTTCGCGCTGGTAATTGGTAATGCGCCGAACGTAAAGCTTGAATACAACGGCCGCCCGGTCGATCTCGTGCCCTACACGAAGACCAGTGTGGCCAGGCTGTCGCTGAAATGAAATCAATGAGCGAATTCGATCGGTTTGGCGGTATGCCCTCCGCGCGGCACCGCACCCGACAAGTGAGGATCGGCCGCGTGCGTATCGGCTCGGATGCACCCATCGTCGTGCAATCCATGACCAACACCGATACGGCGGATCACATCGCGACCGCGATCCAGATCGCTCAGTTGGCGCGCGCCGGGTCGGAAATCGTGCGCATCACGGTGAACAACGAAGAGTCTGCGGCGGCCGTGCCGAAAATCCGCGAGCAACTCTTGAAGATGAACGTGGATGTGCCGCTGGTCGGCGACTTCCACTACAACGGGCACCGCTTGCTGACGGCCTACCCCGAGTGTGCCGAGGTGCTGGACAAGTACCGCATCAATCCCGGCAACGTCGGGGCAGGGCAGAAGCGCGACCCGCAGTTCGCGGCGATCATCGAACTGGCCTGCAAGTACGACAAGCCGGTGCGCATCGGCGTGAACTGGGGCAGCCTTGATCAGTCGGTGCTGGCGCGCATCATGGACGAGAACGCCAGCCGCCCCGAGCCGATGGATGCGCAGGCGGTGATGCGCGAAGCGCTGGTGACCTCGGCGCTCGAATCCGCCGCGAAGGCCGAGGAATTCGGCATGGCGGGCGACCGCATCATCCTCTCGGCGAAAGTGTCGAGCGTGCAGGATTTGATCGCCGTCTATCGCATGCTGGCTGCACGCTGTGACTATCCGCTGCACCTCGGGCTGACCGAGGCAGGCATGGGCAGCAAGGGCATCGTTGCCTCCACCGCCGCGCTGGGTGTGCTGCTGCAGGAGGGCATCGGAGACACGATTCGCGTCTCGCTGACACCCGAGCCCGGCGGCGCACGCACGCAGGAGGTGATCGTTGCGCAAGAGATCCTGCAAAGCATGGGGCTGCGCGCCTTTACGCCCATGGTCACGGCGTGCCCGGGTTGCGGACGCACGACCAGCACCTTCTTCCAGGAATTGGCGCAGTCGGTGCAGACCTACGTGCGCGATCAGATGCCGACCTGGAAGACGCAGTACGACGGTGTCGAGAACCTGACGCTCGCGGTGATGGGCTGCGTGGTTAACGGCCCCGGCGAGAGCAAGCACGCGAACATCGGTATATCGCTTCCCGGCACGGGGGAAACGCCGGCCGCTCCGGTGTTCGAGGACGGGCAGAAGACCGTGACGCTGCGTGGCGACAACATTGCCGCAGAGTTCATCGGCCTGATTGACGCCTACGTGGCACGTACATATTCGAAGAAGATCGTTTGAGCCGGCGCGTTCGAACGCAATTGACAGGTAATTGATGGCACAAAAACTGATTCAGGGTGTGCGTGGCATGCACGACATCCTGCCGGACGAGGCCGAACGCTGGGAGCTGCTCGAGGAAATCATCCGGAACTGGCTGCGCAGCTACGGCTATCGACCAATCCGCACGCCCATTCTCGAGTTCACACCGCTTTTCGTGCGCAGTGTCGGTGAGCACACCGACATCGTAGAAAGGGAGATGTACGCCTTCGAAGACCGCCTCAACGGTGATTCGCTGGTGCTGCGTCCGGAGGGCACCGCGCCGTGCGTCCGTGCTGTGCTTGAGCACAATCTGATCAACGCATCGGGGCCGCAACGGCTGTACTACAACGGCCCGATGTTCCGTCACGAGCGTCCGCAGAAAGGCCGTCAACGCCAGTTCCATCAGTTCGGCGTCGAGGCTTTTGGCTATTCCGGGCCGGACATCGATGCAGAGCACATTGTGATGCTGGCGCGTTTGTGGCGTGATCTCGGTCTCGAAGAGGACATCACGCTCGAACTCAATACGCTTGGCTCGAGTGACGAGCGCGCGGCGCACCGTGTTGCGCTGATCGCCTATTTCGAAGCCCACGCCGAGCAACTCGACGCCGACGCGCAGCGCCGCCTGCACTCGAATCCGCTGCGCATCCTCGATACCAAGAACCCGGCCATGCAGGCCCTGGTCGAGGCGGCGCCGAAGCTGGTCGAGTTCCTCGGCGTCGATTCGCTGGCGCACTTCGAAGGGGTGCAGGCCTTGCTGCGTGAGGCGGCAATCCCGTTCCGCATCAATCCGCGTCTGGTTCGCGGGCTGGACTACTACAACCGCACCGTGTTCGAATGGGTGACCGACAAACTCGGCGCCCAGGCGACGGTGTGCGGTGGCGGGCGCTATGACGGACTGGTCGAGCAGCTGGGCGGAAAGCCGACACCGGCGTGTGGTTTCGGCTTGGGTGTCGAACGCCTGATGATGCTGTGGTCCGAGCTTGACCCGGATATGGCGCGCAGTGTGCCGGATGTGTATCTGGTGCATCAGGGCGAACCCGCGGCGCGTTTCGCGTTCCGGCTGGCCGAGCAGTTGCGCGAAGACGGTTTTGCCGTCGTGCTGCATTGTGGTGGTGGCAACTTCAAGAACCAGATGAAGAAGGCCGATGCGTCTGGCGCCGCGGTCGCGGTGATCATCGGCGACGACGAAGCGGCCGCCGAAGAAGCAAGTTTCAAACTTTTGCGGGAAGGCGGCGAGCAACGCCGGCTGCCTGCGGCACAACTCGGCGAAACACTCGCCGCTCTGCTCTACAACGTGGAAGAAGAAGATGGCAGCGTTTGACCTCGAAGAACAGGAACAGATTGCAACCCTGAAGGCGTGGTGGGACAAGTGGGGCGGCATCCTCACGATCAGCGCCGTGGTTCTGGCGGTGGCGGTGTTGGGTTGGCGCGGTTGGGAATGGCGCCAGTCCACGCAGGCTGCAGATGCCAGCGTCGTTTACGCGAGCCTGATGCAGGCGGTCGAAGCCAAGGATGCACAAAAGATCCGCGAGGCTTCGGGCGTGATCGCCGAACGCTTCGGCTCGACGGCATACGCCGATCTTTCTGCCCTGCTGGCCGCCGAAGCCCAGGCCGCTTCCGGCGATCGCCAGAGCGCCAAGTCCAAACTCGAGTGGGCGGCCGAGAAGGGCAATGATGCGTTGACGCGCGATCTGGCGCGCCTGCGCCTTGCTGGGCTCCTGCTGGATGAAAAGGCCTACGATGCCGCGCTCAAGCAACTCAGCGTGAAGCCGAACAAGGCGTTTGCCGTGCGTTACGCCGATCTGCGTGGCGACGTGCTGACCGCCCAAGGCAAACCGGCTGACGCGCTGACTGCTTACAAAGAGGCCCTCGACGGCATGGGTAGCGAGCAGGGTTCTCAGGCGATGCGTTCGGTGCTCGAACTGAAGATCGACGCGCTCGGAGGCGGCAAGTGAGGATCCGCGCGCCGCTGTCGGTCATTCTTGCTGCCATGTTGATCGGCGGCTGTTCCACTATTGGCTCGATGTTCAGCAAGACCAAGGTCGAGCCGATGGCGGAACTCAAACCAATCACCGCGACGGCGCGCCTTGAGCAGGTCTGGAAGTACCGCGTCGGGGGGGTAGAGAATGCCCTGATCGAACCGGCATCGCTGGGCGACGCGGTTTTTGCCGCGAACGCGGGCGGTGAGGTCTATCGCATCGCGGCGGGCCGCCAGGTCTGGCGCGCGAAGACCAAGGAAGACATCGTTGCGGGCGTAGGCGCAGGGAACGGGATCGTGGTGGTCGGCACCCGTCGTGGCGCTGTAGTGGCTTTCGACGCGGACACCGGAGCGACCAAATGGACCTCCGAGCTGAGCGGTGACCTCGCTGCAATACCGCTGGTGGATGGTGATCTCGTCGTGGTCCGGATCGGCGACTCCAATGTCGTTGCGCTGGATGTTACGAACGGCCGCCGGCGCTGGTCATATAACCGCACGACGCCGCCCTTGTCCTTGCGCGCCTATTCCGAACTGCGCCGCGCCGACGCCTATGTGTTCGCAGGGTTCTCTGGCGGGCGCATTTCGGCGATCAATAGCGTGAGTGGGCAACTCGCTTGGGAAGGGGCTGTGACCCAGCCGCGCGGCACCACCGAACTCGAACGGCTCTCGGACGTGGTCGGTGCGCCGCTGCTGGGCGCGGGCTCCTTGTGTGCCGGCTCCTACCAGGGGCGAGTCACGTGCTTCGACATGACGCGTGGCGTTGCGGTATGGGGGCGCGACATCTCGACTTCGGTCGGGATCGCGATGGACTCCGACAAGGTGTTCGTGACCGATGAACGTGGCGCGGTGCATGCGCTGGATCGCGGAACGGGTGCGACCGTGTGGAAGCAGGACGATCTGAAGTTGCGCAAGGTCGGGCGGCCGCTGGACATTGACGGATATGTTGCGGTCAGCGATGTCGAAGGCTGGGTCCATCTGCTCAACAAGTCGGATGGGCATTTCGCGGCACGGTTGCGTGCGGACAACTCGCCGATCGATGCGCCGATGATCGAACACGACGGCGGCATCGTGGCGCTGTCGCGCGACGGCGTCGTGACGTTCATGAAGGTGCGCTGAGGGAATTGAATTGAAACCAACCCTGGTTCTCGTCGGGCGTCCAAATGTCGGCAAATCGACGTTGTTCAACCGGCTCACGCGCTCGCGCGATGCGTTAGTCGCCGACATGCCGGGGCTCACGCGCGACCGGCATTACGGCATTGGTCGGCTCGGCTCCCGACCCTACTTTGTTGTCGATACCGGGGGACTGGAGCCGGCCGCGAAGGATGGCATCCTCGCCGAAATGGCGCGCCAGGCCGATCAGGCGATCGCGGAGGCTGATGCCTTGCTGTTTCTGGTCGACGGCCGCGCCGGCCTGACGCCGCAGGACAAACAGATTGCGGTGGAACTCCGGCGCACCGGGCGTCCGGTGCACTTGGTCGTGAACAAGGCCGAAGGGGCCAACCGCGCAGTCGTTGCGGCCGAGTTCCATGAACTCGGTTTTGGTGAGCCCTGGGTCGTTTCCGCCTCGCATGGAGACGGCGTTCGAGGCCTGATCGACGAGGTGCTGTCGGCCTTCCCGGAAGAGGCGGAAGACGCCGACGATGGTTCCGGTGGTCCCAAGGTGGCGATCATCGGGCGCCCGAACGTCGGAAAGTCCACCCTGATCAACACCCTGCTCGGCGAAGAGCGCGTCATCGCGTTCGACATGCCGGGCACGACCCGCGATGCGATCTCGATTCCCTTCGAACGCAACGGCAAGTCGTACACGCTGATCGACACCGCCGGGCTGCGCCGCAAGGGCAAGGTCTTCGAGGCCATCGAGAAGTTTTCGGTGATCAAGACGCTTCAGGCGATCGAGCAAGCCAACGTCGTAGTGCTGGTGCTTGATGCGAGTCAGGACATCTCCGAGCAGGACGCGCATATTGCGGGGTTCGCGCTGGAGTCCGGGCGCGCGATGGTGGTTGCTGTGAACAAGTGGGACGCCGTGGACAGCTACCGGCGCGAACTGCTCAAGAACGATCTTGCGCGCAAGCTCAATTTTCTGTCTTGGGCGAAGTTCCATTACATCTCGGCGCTTGAGGGTGATGGCATTGGCGCGCTGATGCGATCGGTCGACGGCGCGTATGCGGCCGCGATGATCAAGCTGGCAACGCCAAAACTCACACGGGCCTTGCAGGCGGCGATCACGAAGCTGGCGCCTCCGCGTCACGGGATCTTCCGGCCGAAGATGCGTTATGCGCACCAGGGTGGTTCCAATCCGCCGGTGGTGGTGGTTCACGGCAACGCGCTTGAGCACATTCCGGATTCGTACCGACGTTTTCTGGAGCACAACTTCATGGAAGTCTTCAAACTCCAGGGCACACCGTTGCGGATACAATTCAAGACGGCTCACAACCCGTTTCAGGATTCGAAGTAATGGACGCCGCGGGTTCTGCAGCCGACTGCGCAACCGATCTACCCCAGGGCATGCGCCCAGAATCACAAGCAAAAGCAAAGAAGAGGACACCCGAAATGAGCAACAAAGGGCAATTGCTACAAGACCCGTTTCTGAATACGCTGCGCCGGGAACATGTTCCGGTCTCGATTTATCTGGTCAATGGCATCAAGCTGCAGGGCCAGATCGAGTCGTTTGACCAGTACGTCGTGCTGCTTAAGAACACCGTGACCCAGATGGTTTACAAGCACGCCATTTCGACCGTGGTGCCGGCGCGTCCGGTGTCGATCCAGCAGGATCAAGGGGACAAGCAGGATTGAGCCCCCAACCTCAGATGGCGGCCGCCCACGCGGCCGTTCTGTGAATGTTTGAACGGCCCGCGAGCGGTAATCGGGCCGTGATCGTTCAGCTTGACTTGGGTGCGCTCGGGCAGGCTGAGCTCTTGAACGAAATCACGCTGCTGGCAAAGAGTGCGGGCGCCGAAGTGCTGGCGGTCGTTCGGGGCAAGCGGCGAGCCCCTGATCCGGCGCTCTTCGCGGGGCGCGGCAAGGTCGAAGAGATTGGCGCCGTATGCCGTGAGCACGAAGCCGACCTCGTCCTGTTCAACCACCAGCTATCTCCGGTGCAACAGCGCAACCTCGAGCGCGAATTGCAATGTCGCGTGGTTGATCGCAATGCGCTGATCCTCGACATCTTCGCGCTGCGCGCCAAGAGCCATGAAGGCAAGCTGCAAGTTGAACTTGCCCAGCTTGAACACCTGGCGACGCGCCTTGTCCGCGGATGGACGCACCTTGAGCGCCAGAAGGGTGGCATCGGGCTGCGTGGTCCCGGCGAGAAGCAACTCGAGACCGACCGACGGTTGCTCGGCGTGCGGGTGAAGACGCTGAAGGAACGTCTTGCGCAGGTGGAAAAACAGCGCAAGACGCGTCGACGTGCCAGGGAACGCAGTGATGTCCCGACGGTCTCACTCGTGGGCTACACGAATGCGGGCAAGTCCACCTTGTTCAATGCGATGACGAAGGCCGGCGCGTATGCTGCCGACCAGCTCTTCGCAACGCTCGACACCACTTCGCGACGGGTCTTTCTCGGCACGGGAACGGTGGTTCTGTCGGATACGGTGGGGTTCATCCGCGATCTGCCGCATGCGCTTGTTGCCGCGTTTCATGCAACGCTGGAGGAAACGGCCAGCGCTGATCTGCTCCTGCATGTGGTCGATAGCGCGAGCGATGATCGAGAAGCGCAGATCGAAGTGGTCAACAAAGTGCTGCAGGAAATTGGCGCGGGTGATGTGAGGCAGGTGGTGGTGTTCAACAAGATCGATGCGACCCAGGCCGAGCCGAAGGTCGAACGGGATGCCTGTGGTAACATCGCCCGCGTTTTTGTCAGCGCGCAAACTGGCGCCGGCCTTGACGGTCTGCGCGAAGCGCTCGCCGAGATGCTCCTCGGCGAGGTCTCGCCCGCGGAGTCGGGCTGATCTCAAAGGGCCATATCAGATGGTCATCACCGGAATTCTCATGTCTCTTAATGATCCGCGCTGGGGCAACAACAATCAGGGTGGCGGCGACCGCGGTGGCAACCAGGGTCCGCCGGACCTCGAAGAGGTGTGGCGTGACGTGAATCGTCGCTTGTCTGGGCTGTTCGGCCGCAAGGGGTCGGGTGGTGATGGCGGCGGTGGTGACGCAGGCGGCCCGCAAGGCGGACGGCAGCTTGGCGGCGGCATCGGACTGATCGCTGGCGTTGTTGCCGTGCTGTGGCTGGCGAGCGGTTTCTACATTGTTGATGCAAGCCAACGCGGCATTGTTCTGCGCTTCGGCAAATTCATCCAGAGCACCGAACCCGGTTTGCGTTGGCGGATGCCTTACCCGATCGAGACGCACGAACTCGTCAATCTGACCGGCGTCCGCACGGTCGAGATTGGCTACCGCGGTAGCGAGCGCAACAAGGTGCTCAACGAGTCGCTGATGCTGACCGATGACGAGAACATCGTGAATATCCAGTTTGCGGTGCAGTACGTGCTCAAGGATCCGCAGGAGTACCTGTTCAACAACAAGGATCCCGAGGTCAACGTCGTCGGCGCGGCCGAGTCGGCGATCCGCGAAATCGTCGGCAAGAGCAAGATGGATTACGTGCTGTACGAGGGGCGCGAACAAATTGCGACCGCCGCGGCAAAACTGATGCAGGAAATCCTCGACCGCTATCAGGCCGGCATCCTGATCTCGAAGGTGACGATGCAGAACGCGCAGCCGCCCGAACAGGTGCAGGCGGCGTTCGACGACGCCGTGAAGGCCGGACAGGACCGCGAACGCCAGAAGAACGAAGGCCAAGCCTACTTCAACGACGTGGTGCCGAAGGCCAAGGGCACGGCGTCGCGGCTGTTCGAAGAAGCGTCCGGCTATCAGTCTCGTGTGGTTGCGAACGCAGAGGGGGATGCTGCCCGCTTCAAGAGCATTGTCACCGAGTATGCGAAGGCGCCAGAGGTCACGCGGCAGCGGATGTATCTGGACACCATGCAGCAGATCTTCGCCAACACCACCAAAGTCATGGTCGATGCAAAGGGTAATGGCAACCTGCTTTACCTGCCGCTCGACAAGCTGATCCAGTCCACACAGGCTGGACAGCAGGCGCAGCCGGCCGCCGAGGCGCCAAGCCCGGTGCGCCCGACCTCGCCGACGGTCGACCCGGTCGCGCCGCCCAAGGCGGATGTGCCGACACCCATCGATTATCGTAGTCGCGAAGCCATGCGTTCGCGCGAAAGGGGAGAGCGCTGATGCGCGAACGCTTGCCTTTGCTCGCGGGCCTGCTGCTCGCGCTGATCGCATTCTTTTCCTTGGCGATCTTCACTGTCGATCAGCGCCAGTACGCGATCGTCTTCCAGCTTGGCGAAATCCGTCGCGTCACGAGTGAGCCCGGTCTGTTCTTCAAGGTTCCGCTGGTGCAGAACGTACGCTACTTCGAGAAGCGGATTCTGACCTTCGAGACGAATGAGCCCGAGCGATTCATCACCAGCGAGAAGAAGAACGTGCTGGTCGATCTGTTCGTCAAGTGGCGTATCGTCGATCCGAAGGTGTACTACACCGCGGTTGGGGGCGACGAAGCACGCGCTCGCACCCGACTCGAACAGACGGTCAATGCGGGTCTGCGCGAAGAATTCGGCAAGCGCACCGTGCACGAAGTGGTGTCTGGCGAGCGCGAACGCATCATGGACGAGATGCGCACCAAGGCTGACCAGGATGCGCGCAAGATCGGCGTACAGGTGGTTGACGTTCGTCTCAAGCGCGTCGAACTCCCCGCCGAAGTCAGTGAGGCGGTGTATCGCCGCATGGAAGCAGAACGCAAGCGTGTCGCCAATGAACTGCGCTCGCAAGGGTCCGCCGAAGCGGAAAAGATCCGTGCCGATGCGGATCGTCAGCGCGAAGTGATCATCGCGGAGGCCTACCGTGATGCGCAGAAGGTCAAGGGCGAAGGCGATGCAAGGGCTGCGGCAATCTATGCCGAGGCGTTCAACCGCAACCCCGAGTTCTACGCCTTCTACCGCAGTCTCGAAGCCTACCGCCAGAGCTTCAAGAGCCGCTCGGACGTGCTGGTGGTCGATCCGGCTTCCGAGTTCTTCAAGTACTACCGGGCCGCGGGCAGCACCAAGGGCGCTGGCGGCAAGTAAGCCATGTTCGACACCCTGCTGATGGCCTTCGCACTGATGCTCGTGCTTGAAGGCCTGCTGCCCTTTATCGCGCCCGGCGTCTGGCGCAAGGTCTTTCTCCAGGTCGCTCGCCTCGCCGACGGGCAGATTCGCTTCATCGGGCTGACCTCGATGCTGGTTGGCCTGATCTTCCTGATTCTTTCGCACTGAGCTGCCATGCCATCTCCCCGCTGGGCGTTGCCCGACCACATCGAAGACGCATTGCCGTTCGAAGCCGCCCGGCTTGAGGCGATGCGTCGGCGGCTGCTGGACGAATTCCGACGCCACGGCTACCAGTTGGTGATGCCGCCACTGATCGAATACGTCGAGTCGCTCTTGTCGGGCACCGG
This sequence comes from Niveibacterium umoris, assembly GCF_014197015.1. Lineage (NCBI taxonomy): Bacteria > Pseudomonadati > Pseudomonadota > Betaproteobacteria > Rhodocyclales > Rhodocyclaceae > Niveibacterium > Niveibacterium umoris. The sequence continues at coordinate 2,005,746 of NZ_JACIET010000001.1, read as the reverse complement.
CAAGGAAATGGGCGAGCACACCTTTCGCATGGCCGACCCCTTCAATGGGCGGATGCTGGGTTTGCGTGCCGATATCACGCCGCAGGTCACGCGCATTGATGCCCACCTGTTGAATCGCCAAGGCGTGACGCGGCTCTGTTACGCCGCGAGCGTGGTGCGCACGACGCCGCGATCCCTGCTTGCGAGCCGTCAGCCGATGCAGCTTGGCGTTGAAATCTATGGCCACGCGGGGATCGACGCCGATATCGAAGTGATTCGCCTGTTGGCGCGGACGCTCGAAGTGGCGGGCGTCTCCGCGTCGAGAATCGATCTGGGCCACGTCGGATTGTTCCGCGCACTGGCTCGCCGCGCCGGGCTCTCTGACGTGCAGGAGCGCGAGTTGTTCTCGATCCTTCAGGCGAAGGATGTGCCAGCGCTGGATGACATGGTCGCGCGGATTGGCGCATCGGCGGAGGCCTTGCGGCATTTGCCAACGCTGTATGGCGATCAGTCGATCCTCGCGCGCGCGGCCGAGGTCTTGCCGGACGAACCGGGGGTTCGGACGGCGCTCGCAGAGCTCGCGGCGATTGCAGCGGCGGTCCCCGAGTTGCCGCTTTCATTCGATCTTGCTGACCTGCGAGGCTACGATTACCACAGCGGTCTGGTTTTTGCGGCCTTTGTGGATGGGTCTCCGGCGGCAGTTGCGCTGGGCGGACGCTATGACGAGGTCGGGTTGGCCTTCGGACGCGCGCGCCCGGCAACCGGTTTCAGCGTCAATGATTTGCGCGACTTGATCGCTTTCGGTGGGCCAACCGAGTTGCCGGGTGCGATTCTCGCGCCGGCAGTGCGGGATGCGGCCCTCGAAGCCGAGGTCCAAACCCTGCGTGCATCAGGGGAAGTCGTTACGCGTGAATTGCCGGGACATGCTGGCACCTGGCGTGAAGCCGGGTGCGACCGAGAATTGATTCTGCAGGACGGCCGTTGGGTGGTCGTTCCGCTTCAGGGAGATTGAGCATGGCAAGAAATGTTGTCGTCGTCGGCACCCAGTGGGGTGACGAAGGCAAGGGCAAGGTCGTCGACTGGCTCACAGACCACGCGCAAGGTGTTGTGCGTTTTCAGGGCGGCCACAACGCTGGTCACACGCTCGTCATCAAGGGCCAGAAGTACGCGCTCAACCTGATCCCGTCCGGGGTCATGCGTGAAGGCGTGCGTTGCTACATCGGCAACGGTGTCGTGTTGAATGCGGAGCACCTGCTGTACGAAATCGACAAGCTGGAAGCTGGCGGGGTCGAGGTGCGTTCGCGCCTGATGGTCAGCGAAGGCTGCCCGCTCATTCTGCCGTACCACCAGAAGCTCGATCTCGCGCGCGAAGCTCGACGCGGGGATGCGAAGATCGGCACGACCGGCAAGGGCATCGGACCGACCTACGAAGACAAGGTGGCGCGACGCGCGCTGCGCGTGCTCGACCTGTTTTACCCGCAACTCTTCGCCGACAAACTGCGCGAGAACCTCGACTACCACAACTTCGTTCTGACCAAGTATTTTGGAGGCGAAGCGGTCGACTTTCAGCAGACCTACGACGCGTCGATGGCGCTCGCCGACAAGGTGTTGCCGTTGGTGGGCGACGTGTCGGCTGCGCTGCATGCGGTGAACCGCCGCGGCGAGAACCTGCTGTTCGAAGGCGCGCAAGGCACCTTGCTGGATGTGGACCACGGCACCTATCCGTACGTGACCTCGAGCAACTGCGTGGCCGGCGCGGCATCGCCGGGCGCCGGCGTGGGTCCGAACATGCTGCATTACATTCTGGGCATCACCAAGGCCTATACCACGCGCGTCGGCGCAGGCCCGTTCCCGAGCGAGTTGCCGATCGAGGAAGAGGGCTGCGTGGGTCACCATCTTTCAACGGTGGGGCATGAGCGCGGCACGGTCACCGGCCGTGTGCGCCGTTGTGGCTGGTTCGACGCGGCGCTGCTGAAGCGTTCGATCCAGATCAACGGTGTGTCGGGCCTCTGCATCACCAAACTCGATGTGCTCGATGGCATCGATGAACTGCAGCTCTGTGCCGGATACCGGCTGGACGGCAAGATCGTCGATCTGCTACCGATCGGCGCGGACCGGGTGGCGCGTTGCGAACCGATCTATGAGACGATGCCCGGCTGGTCCGAGCCGACCGTTGGTTTGAAGTCGTACGATGCACTGCCGGCCAACGCCCGTGCGTACCTGCGCCGGATCGAAGCGCTTTGCGGCGTGCCGGTCGATATGATTTCGACCGGTCCAGATCGCGAGGAAACCATCGTGCTGCGCCACCCCTTCAAGGGCTGAGCGCCGTCACGAAAACAAGAACCGGTGGGTTGCGGCGCCTGGCGCTGAACCCACCGAACATTACCGAATCCAGATTGCCGACGAATGCGGTGGTGCGCCAATCGGGCGCAGAAAAGAAGAATGCCAGCTCTAGGAGCTGGCATTCTCTGCGAAATTCTTGGTGCCCAGGAGAGGACTCGAACCTCCACACCTTGCGGCACTAGTACCTGAAACTAGCGCGTCTACCAATTTCGCCACCTGGGCATTCGCTGCGCTGCAGCGAGTTAATAAGTATAGCTTAAGGAATTCACTTGTCAACAACTCCAAGAAAGAGAACTCGGACGCGCGAGCCGATCGCCGAACCGGTCGCGCCGAGCGTCAATGAGACAACGCAGCCGGAAACCCCGCCTGCATCAACGAAACCGGCGCGTCGCGCCAAGGAAAAGGCCGTCGGGACGGGGGCGGGCTTAAGCAAAATCCGCCGTGCCGATCCTTTTCTCGATCGCGAACTGCAAAACTACGAAACGCCGCTCCCGAGCCGCGAGTACATCCTTCAGACGCTCACCGAGCAGGGCGTACCGACTACCGGCGAAGAACTTGCAACGGCGCTCGACATCAAGCTCGAAGAGGAAGATGTGTTCGCGCGTCGCCTCGGCGCGATGGAGCGCGACGGGCAGTTGATGCGTAACCGGCGCGGCGCCTACATCCTGCCGGACAAGGCGGATCTGATTCGTGGCCGAGTCGAGGGTCATCCGGACGGCTACGGCTTCCTGAGGCCCGAAGACGGCGGCGACGACCTCTTCCTCGGTCCGCGTGAAATGAAAGAAGTGCTGCACGGCGATCGTGCGCTGGTTCGCGTGACCGGCGCCGATTGGAAGGGCCGCCGTGAGGCCAAGATCGTGGAAGTGCTCGAACGTGCGAACGAACGTGTCGTCGGCCGTGTGGTGGTCGAGCACGGCGTGCATTACGTGGTGGCCGAGAACCGTCGCATCAACCAGGAAATCCTGCTGGCCCGCGAAGGCCGCATCAAGCTGCCGGTCGCCGGGCAGATCGTCACGGTCGCGCTGGTGCAGCAGCCGACCAAGAACAGCCAGCCGATCGGCAAGGTGGTCGAAGTGCTCGGTGCCTATGCCGACCCCGGCATGGAGATCGAGATCGCGCTGCGCAAGCACGACCTGCCGTTCGAGTTTTCCAAGGCTGCCATTGCGCAGGCCGCGCGCATTCCGGACGAGGTTCGCGAGAGCGACCTCGGCGGTACCCGCGAAGACATCCGTGCGTTGCCCCTGGTCACGATCGATGGCGAGACCGCGCGCGACTTCGACGACGCCGTCTTTGCCGAACCGCAGGGCAAGGGCTGGCGCCTGATCGTCGCGATTGCCGATGTCAGCCACTATGTCACCGACGGTAGTCCGCTCGATAAGGATGCCTACGAACGCGGCAACTCGGTCTACTTCCCGCGGCGCGTGATCCCGATGCTGCCGGAAAAGCTGTCGAACGGCCTTTGTTCACTGAACCCGCATGTCGACCGCCTGTGCATGGTCTGCGACATGGCGATCTCGCTCACCGGCAAGATCCAGCGCTACCGTTTCTACCCTGCGGTGATGCACTCGAAGGCGCGCCTCACCTACACCAAGGTGGCTGCCGCGCTGTACGAGAAGGACGAGGCGATGCGCGCCGAACTCGCGCCACTGCTGCCTCAGCTCGAAGCGCTCGACGCGGTTTTCCAGATCCTGCTCAAGGCGCGTGCGCGACGCGGCGCGATCGACTTCGAGACCAACGAAACGAAGATGGTCTTCAACGACCAGGGCAAGATCGAGAAGATCGTGCCGGAAAGCCGTAATGACGCGCACCGGTTGATTGAGGAGTGCATGCTCGCGGCCAACGTCTGCGCGTCCGAATTCCTCGAATTCAATGAGCAGCCGGCGCTGTACCGCATCCACGCCGGGCCCAGCGCTGAAAAGCTGGAAAAGCTGCGCACCTTCCTGTCCGAATTCGGGCTGGATCTGGGCGGCGGCGACGACCCGGCAACCTCCGACTTCGCGCGGCTGATCGACCGGATACGCACGCGGCCGGACCGCCAGTTGCTGCAGACGGTGATGCTGCGCTCGCTGCGCCAAGCGATGTACAGCCCGGACAACGTTGGCCACTTCGGTCTTGCCTACGACGCCTATACCCACTTCACCTCGCCGATCCGGCGCTATCCGGACCTGCTCGTGCATCGTGCGATCAAGGCGGTGCTCGCCCGTCAGCAGTCGCGCAAAAAGAACAAGGCCGCAGAAGCGCTCGCCGAGCTCGATCTTGATGAAATCGGCGCGCACTGTTCGGCGACCGAGCGCCGTGCGGACGAAGCGACACGCGACGTCGAAGCCTGGCTCAAGTGTTTCTTCATGCAGGATCGGATCGGCGAAGAGTTCGAGGGCAGTGTGTCGGCTGCCGTGCCCTTCGGCATCTTTGTTGCGCTCGACGATGTGTTCATCGAAGGCTTGGTCCACATCTCGGACCTGGGTGCCGATTACTTCCACTTCGACGATGCGCGCCACGAACTGGTGGGCGAACGTACGGGTCAGCGTTTCCGTCTGGCCGACCGCGTGCGGGTACAACTGATGCGTGTCGATCTGGAAAGCCGCAAGATTGACTTCCGCTTGGTTGAAGCCACGCCCGCGCCCACCGCGCGCCGCGGCAAGACTGCGCGTGATGCTTCGCGCGATCAGCGCAAGGCGCAGGCCGTAGTGCCGCCGGAAGACGATGACGTCGAGTTGCTTAGCTGGCGAGAATTGCAGGGCGTGAAGGCTGGCGTTCACGACCCGCTTGCGGCGGACGACGGATCGCGTCGCCGTCGCGCTGGCGGCGTACCGAAATCAGGGAATGCCCCTGCCGCTTCGGGTGGCCGCAGGGCGGATGGCGCGCCTGCGAAGGGCGGCGGCCGTGCGCCGCGCAAGGCCGCGACATCGCAAGGCGCACCTGCGCGCAAGAAGGCTGCACCTGGCGCGAAGAAGGCCGCGCCAAAGGGCGGCCCGCGCAAGAAGGGAGGCCGTCGTGGCTGAGTCCCGCTATATCCACGGCTTTCATGCGATCAGCGCAAAACTGCGGCACGACCCCGAGGCCGTGCTGGAAATCTACCTCGATGCCAAGCGCGCCGACGCACGCGCCAAGGACCTCATCGCTCGGGCGGAGCTTGCTGGTGTGCGGCTGCATCCGGTCGATGCTCAGCGGCTCGACGGCATGGCCGGCACGCACCGGCACCAGGGCGTGGTCGCCAAGGTGAACGCCCAGCAGCGTGCGCTGAAGGTGGATGACGTACTCGAAGGGCTGACTGAGCCGGCGCTGCTGCTGGTGCTCGACGGCGTGACCGATCCGCACAACCTCGGCGCTGCCTTACGCGTGGCCGACGGCGCCGGCGCGCATGCGGTGATCGCACCGAAAGACCGCTCGGTAGGCCTGAACGCTACCGCGATGAAGGTTGCCAGCGGCGCCGCGGATACCGTGCCGTACATCACCGTTACCAATCTCGCGCGCACCTTGCGCGAGTTGCAGGAGGCGGGTATCTGGTGCGTTGGTGCCGCCGGCGAGGCCGAGAAGGACCTTTACGCCATCGATCAGCGTGGGCCGGTCGCATGGGTGCTTGGCGCCGAAGGCGACGGCCTGCGTCGCTTGACCCGTGAGACCTGCGACGAGCTGGCGCGGATCCCGATGTACGGTTCGGTCGAGAGTCTCAACGTCTCTGTGGCGAGCGGCATCTGCCTGTTCGAGGTGCGCCGTCAGCGCGCGGCGGGAGCATGAGGCGCTAAGCTTTGCGGTGGCCGGCGAGCAAACGCTGCCGGCGGTCTGCGCGCTTCTCGCCGAGGCCGTCCGTTGGCTTGATGCCAGCGGGCGGCCGATGTGGCGCATGGATGAGGTCGGCGCCGCGCAGGTCCTGCCTTGGGTGAAGCGCGGTTCGGTGCACCTGGTTTGCCTTGCCGGCGAGCCGGTAGCGACCTACCGGCTGCAGCCTGAAGACGAAGTCTTCTGGCCTGATCCGGCCGACGCAGATGCGCTGTTTCTGCACCGGATCGCGATCGCGCGTGCCCATGCCGGCAAGGGCATTCTGGCGGCGATCGTTGCGCAGGCGAAACGCGAAGCCCGCGCTGCGCGCCGCGGCTGGCTGCGACTGGACTGTGCCAGCGACCGCACGGGTTTGCGCCGCGCCTACGAACGCGAAGGGTTCCTGCTGCGCGACGAACGCGTGTGCGGTGCGTGGCATGTGGCGCGTTACGAAAGCGCGGTCTGAGGTGGCGGTCGCCACAAAGGTCCGTGGTATGATTCACCGTGGCGGGTCTCCCCGCATTGCAGCGTGGGAACCTGGTCAGGTCCGGAAGGAAGCAGCCATAACCGCTCCCTGCAAGTGCCGGGGGTCAGGCTCGCCACCCTGAATACAAGAAGGGCGTCGAAGGTGACTTCGACGCCCTTTGCATTTCCCGGACATCCTCGCGCACAGCTCGCGCGAATCGCCTCATGTGAACGTGCCCCGGTGTTTGCCGATCACGGGTGCGGGTGTCGCATGAACGCGCGTCTTCGGATCCGTTTCGGTGGCGTAGAGGCCTGGCGACGCGAGGGCCTCGGCGAGCAGTACTGCCGCACCGGCGATCACCACCCCGATACCGAGGATGCGCCGGGGCCCCAGCTGGCCTTGGTGACTCGTGATTGTGCTCATTTCGTGCTCCTGTTCTGCATGCCGTTAAGCGAAGTCTGGTCGCAGCGGCCCGACACATCCAATTGATTGCAGCAACCGGTCGGATTGTTTGAAGCTATCGACGCAGGCGAGCCTCGCCCACCCGGGGGGCGCAAGGCCCTCTGCTAGAATCCTCGGCATGAGCTACTTGGTGCTGGCGCGCAAATGGCGCCCGAAAAGCTTCGACACCCTGGTCGGGCAGGAGCATGTGGTGCGCGCGCTGTCGCATGCGCTGGCCACTGGCCGGCTGCACCACGCATGGCTGTTCACCGGCACGCGCGGCGTCGGCAAGACCACGATCTCGCGCATCCTTGCCAAGGCCCTGAATTGCGAAACTGGCGTGACCGCCACCCCATGCGGGGTCTGCTCGTCGTGTCAGGAGATCGATGCCGGGCGTTTCGTCGATTACGTCGAGATGGATGCGGCGAGCAACCGCGGCGTGGACGATATGGCGTCGCTGCTCGACAAGGCGGCCTACGCCCCGACTCGTGGCCGCTACAAGGTCTACATGATCGACGAAGTGCACCAGCTCACCGGGCACGCCTTCAACGCGATGTTGAAGACGCTGGAAGAACCTCCGGCGCACATGAAATTCATCCTCGCCACCACCGATCCGCAAAAGATTCCGGTGACGGTGTTGTCGCGCTGCTTGCAGTTCAACCTCAAGCAGATGCCGCCGGGGCATATCGTCGATCACCTCTCGCGCATTCTTGAGCAAGAGGGCGTGCCCTTCGAGGCGGGCGCCTTGCGCCACCTCGCGCGCGGCGCCAACGGGTCGATGCGCGATGCGCTGTCGCTGCTCGATCAGGCGATCGCGCATGGCGCGGGGCGGGTCGAAGAGCAGGGCGTGCGCGACATGCTTGGGTCGGTCGGCGAGGATCAGCTCTACGCCCTGGTGGAAGGTCTGGCGGATCAGGATTTGCCCGCGATGCTGGCTGTGGCCGATGAGATGCAGGCGCGCAGCCTGAGTTTCGAGGCCGCACTGCAGGCCTTTGCAAGCTTGCTGCACCGTTTGGCGCTGACGCAGTTCGCTCCGCAAGCCATCACCGACACACTTGAGCGAGCGCAGTTGGAAGCGCTGGCCGCGCGTTTCGAGCCCGAATTCCTGCAACTGGCCTACCAGATTGCGATCCACGGTCGCGACGACCTGCCGCTTGCGCCGGACCCGTATGCCGGTTTCACGATGACGCTGCTGCGCCTGCATGCCTTCCGGCCAGAGATGCCGGGCGAGGCACGTGCGGGCGGCGCTGCTGCTCCCGCCGGTGGTGCCCCGCGGGCCCGCCCCTTGCCGACGACACCGCAGGTTCGACCAACGCAGGCTGCTGCAGCGCCTCGTGCGCATCCCGCCGACCCTGCGGCGCCGCGTGCGGCGACGTCGGCGCCGGCGGCGACACCGCGCGAACCCGCGTCCGATCCGGAGCCCGAGCCTGCGGTCACGGATGAGAGTGAGCAGGGCGCCTTTGAGCCTGCTTTCGATCAGGGTTACGAGCAGGTATTCGAGCCCGATTTTGCGCCGCCGGCCCCGCCGCCTTTCGCGCCACCGTATAGCAGTGCGCCGCAGGCGTCGCCCCACCCGCCCGCTTCTGTGCCTGATCGCAGTGCCGTGGCGATCGATGAGGCCCGCGCAGACTGGCATGCAATGGTCGATGCGATGCGGCTCGGTGGTCTGGTGCGCGAACTCGCGCAGCAATGCGAGTTGATCGGCATCGATCCCGCACTGGTTCGGCTGCGCTTGCCTGAGACGCACAAGCACCTGGCGAGCATGCAGAGCACGCGCGACAAGCTGCAGGAAGCGCTGTCGGCCTTGTTGGGCCGTAACGTCAAGGCGGGTATCGAGATCGGCGCTGTGGCCTCAGAAACACCTGCCCAGCGCAATCAGGTCGAGAAACAGAGACGCCACGCCGAGGCGGTCGCCGCGCTTGAAGCCGACCCCTTTGTGCGTGAAGTGATTGAAAGATTTGATGCGACACTCGTTGCCTCATCAGTGAAACCGCTCGCCTGAGCGAAGGGCTCGGCCCGCAATCAGGCGCAGCAAAGAACCGCGGAAAGCCAGATCTGGCGCCGCTGTCGTGTTTTGACCAGGAGTAATGACGATGTTCAAGGGTGGTGGCATGGGCAATCTCGCCGGGCTGATGAAGCAAGCCCAGCAGATGCAGGAAAACATGAAGAAGGCGCAGGATGCCCTCGCGCTGATCGAGGTCGAAGGTGCGTCCGGCGCCGGCATGGTCAAGGTGCAGATGACCTGCAAGTACGACGTGCGTCGCGTGACGATCGACCCCTCGGTGATGGACGACAAGGAAATGCTTGAGGACCTCGTCGCCGCGGCCCTGAACGACGCCGTGCGCAAGGTCGAGGCGACCACGCAGGAGAAGATGGCCGGTTTCACCGCGGGCCTGAATTTGCCGCCGGGCATGAAACTGCCGTTCTGAACCATTGCGGGCATCGGGGCGAGATGTGCGGTCGCGGGTTCCTGCGGCCGCAGCGTTGCGTGTTGACCTGTTTGCCCGCCAGAGACTGGTCCGCCGATGCCTGCAGCACTTGAAGAACTGATCGAAGCGCTCCGCGTCCTTCCCGGCGTGGGGCCCAAGTCTGCGCAGCGCATGGCTTACCACCTGCTGCAGCGCGACCGCAACGGTGCCGGGCGGCTGGGCAAGGCGCTCGATGCGGCGCTGGCGCACATCCGGCACTGCAGCCGCTGCAACACCTTCACCGAGGCGGAGATCTGCGAGCGCTGCGCCAGCCCGGCGCGCGATCCGCATCTTTTATGCGTGGTCGAAATGCCGGCGGATCTGGCGATGATGGAGCAGACCCACGCCTACCGCGGCATGTACTACGTGCTGATGGGGCGTGTCTCGCCGCTCGATGGCATCGGGCCGCGCGAACTCAAGCTCGATCGCCTGCTCGCCCGCGCCACCGATGGCTCGGTGCAGGAAGTAATCCTCGCGACCAATTTCACCAACGAGGGTGAAGCCACCGCACACTACGTCGGCGAGATGCTGCGCGCGCGCGGGCTCAAGGTCAGCCGCATCGCGCGCGGCCTGCCGGTGGGCGGCGAACTCGAGCACACCGATATCGGCACGATCACGCAGGCGCTGGTCGAGCGTCGCGTGGTCTGAGGGGGCGCCTTGAACGAGGAACGCTTCCTGGATTTGCTGTTCGGCCGCATTTCGCGGCCCTGGGTCACCTACCTGCTGGTGGCTGCCAACCTGCTCGTATTTGCCTGGCTCGTGCTGCGCAGCGGTTCGATCATGCAGATCAACAGTCAGGTGCTGATCAACTACGGGGCGCTGTATGGCCCGGCTGCGTTGACCGGGCAGGGCTGGCGAGTGATCACCGCGATCTTCCTGCACGGCGGGCTGATGCATATCGCCCTCAACATGTTTGCCCTGTGGCAGGTCGGCGCCGTTGGTGAACGCCTGTTCGGCCACCGCAACTTCCTGCTGACCTACGCGGGTGCGGGACTGCTTGGCTCATTCCTGAGCCTGTGGTGGAAGCCGGGGGTGCTCAGCGTTGGTGCCTCCGGCGCGATTTTCGGCCTTTACGGCGCGCTGCTCGCTTACCTGATCTTCGAACGGCGCGCAGTGCCGCATGCAATCCTGCGGGAATTGCGTACCAGTACGGTGGCCTTCATCGGTTTCTCGCTGTTTGCCGGCGTCGCGTTGCCCGGTATCGACAACGCTGCGCACGTCGGCGGACTCGTCGCTGGTTTCGTACTCGGCGCCGGTTTCGCGCACCCGCTCGACCAAAGGCCGGGCCTTGGAGTCTGGCTACGCAGCCTGTCGGGCATCTCGGCAGTGCTCTGCCTTGCGCTGATGCTCTGGCAGGGCGCGCAACCGGCGGGCGAAGGCTTTCGGCGCATGGCGCTCGAGCAGCGTCAGGCCGCGTTGTTCGCCGAGACCGATCTGGAATTGTCGCAACGGGTGGCGGCGCTGGTCGCGGGTCTTCAGCAGGGTAAGATCACCCGCGAGGCGGCATTGGAACAGATCGAGAACGAACTTTTGCCGGGGCGCGAACTGCAGCTGCAGATGGTGACCGCGCTGCCGAAGACGGTGCCGCAGCGCGAGATGCTGGTCGCCTATCAGCAGGCGCGGCGCAATGCGGTGATGGCCTTGGGGAAGGCCTGCGCCACCGGTGAATCACATTGGATCGAGGTGGCCGCCAACCAGTCGTTACTGGCCGACAACGTGATGTTGCGGATTCGCCTCGCGCAGACACAACAGGGCACACGCGGCAGGCAGTAATCGCGGTTTCGGGGGAAAACGTATGGGCGCGACTGTGAAGTGGGGGCTTCTGGGTGCGGCGCGGATTGCCGAACGTGCGCTGATTCCGGCCATCCGGGCCGCTGGCGGGCGCATTGTTGCGCTGGGGTGCCGCGACGAAGCGCGCGGCAAGGCTTTCGCACAGCATCACGACATCGCGCGCGTGCAAACCTATCTGGAACTGGTGCAGGACCCGGAGATCGACGCGGTCTATATCGGCCTGCCCAACTCGGCTCACTTGCCCTGGGCGCTGGCGGCGCTCGCCGCGGGCAAGCATGTGTTGTGCGAGAAGCCGCTGACGCTCAACGCGAACCAAGTGGCGCAACTGCAGGCCGCGCAACGGATTCACGGTCGCGTTGCGATGGAGGCCTTCATGTATCGCTTCCATCCGGTTATCGAGCGGCTGCATACGCTGGTGCGCGACGGTGCAATCGGCCCGGTGCGGTTGATGCGCGGGGCGTTCGCGTTCATCCTCGACAAGCCCGACGACCCGCGCTGGGATCCGGCACTGGGCGGTGGTGCGTTGTACGACGTGGGCTGCTACCCGATCGATCTGATGCGTCATCTCACCGGCGAGTTGCCCGACGTGCTGGCTGCGCAGGCGAGCTATACCGATCGTGGCGTCGACCATGCGGTCAGCGCTTTGATGAACTTCGGCGATGTGCACGCCCACATGGACTGCGGCTTTACGCTCCCGTTTCATCAGTCGTTCGAGGTGATCGGCAGCCATGGCGCGCTGCGTATCGATCACCCCTTCCTCAACACGCATGTCGAGACCGCCCTGACGGTGGGCAATGACGTCGAGCGTTTCCCTCCGACCGACGCGTACCTGCTGATGGTGGCGCACTTTCAGCGGGTTATCAGGCTCGAAGAGCCGCAGCGCTATCCGCTCGACGATTCACGCGCGCAAGCCGAGGCCATTGATCGCGTATTTCTTGCGCTGGAGCCACAACCGTCGGGCGGGATCTAGGCAAGCTGGCCACGCGGGCACTGCGCGCCCGATCAGATTCCTGACCCTAAAGCAATCAACGGGAGTACACGATGGACCTGCGGACATGGCTTGAGCGGCCGAAGGTGCGTGTCTGGGCGCGCCGGCTCGGCATCGTCGTCGCGGCTTACCTGCTGTTCGCCGGCGCCGTGGCGCTGATTGCGCCGCCGCTTGTAAAGAACGGATTGCAGAAAGCGGCGGGTGACTTCCTGCAGCGCCCGGTGACGGTCGGCGCGGTGCACATCAACCTGTTGCGCCTTTCGGCATCGATCGACGATCTCAAGATCGACGGGCGCAAGGGCGAGCCGCCGCTGCTCGAAGTTGCCAGGGTCGAAGCCAATCTTGCCGGCCCGAGCGCGCTCTTCCATCGCGCAGCGGTGATCCAGTCGCTGCGCATCGAACGGCCAAGGCTGTACATCGCGCGCGAGGCCGCCAATCGCTATTCGATCAGCGACATCCTTGACCGTCTTGCCGCGCAGCCGAAAACCAAGGACGACGAAGGGACGGCGCGATTCGCGCTGTACAACCTCGAACTGACGGAAGGCAGCCTGCGCTTCAACGACAAACCGGTTGCGCGCGAGCACCGTATCGAACGACTCGCACTGTCCCTGCCTTTCCTCTCCAGCATTCCGGCGGACGTTGAGGTGTTCGCGCAGCCGCACCTGTCGGCCATGCTGGACGGCACGCCGCTCGAAGTTGGGGGCAAGGCGCGCCCCTTCCTGCGCGGGAATCGGGACGCCGACGTGGCACTCAAGCTCGACCCGATCGACATCACGCAGTTCATCGCCTATCTGCCCAAGGCACCGGGCGTGAAACTCGAAGCCGCCCGGTTCGGCGCCGACATCAACCTGAAGTTCGCGCAACCGGCCGGCAAACTCCCGCGCGTGGCCTTGTCGGGCCGGATCAGCGCGACCGGCTGGAATGTCCATGACAGCGACGGTGCGGAGTTGTTGCACTTCGACGCTTTGAACGTGGACCTCGCTGACGTGGAACCCCTCGCGCACAAGGCGCACGTGAAGCAGGTCGAATGGGTGAAACCCAGATTCTCGATCGAGTTTGACAGTGCCAACCGGATCCGCGCGATCAAGGCGATCCAGCGGGAAATTGCGTCGTACGCACCGGCCGAAGACCCTGCCAAACCGGTGGCGCCCGCAAGCGCGGCGAAGGCGCCGTCGGGCGCCTGGCAGTGGCAGGTGGATCGCATCGCGATCAGCGCGGGGCGGGCTGACTTGACCAACGTAACGATGACGCCGCCGGTTCACATGGCCGCCGAGACAATCGATTTCGAGCTCAAGGGGCTCTCTTCCGCGCTCGACAAAGCAACGGCGCTCAAGTTGTCGATGCTCGGCGATGCGGGGGAGAAGCTCGCCATCGAAGGCGCACTGACGCCCAAGCCGACCCTGTTCAAGGGACTCGCGGATTTCTCTGGCATCCAGGTTGCGCGGGGCGCGCCGTACGTGTTCGCGACAATTCCAGGCCTGGTTGTCGACTCGGCGGCGTTGCAGGGGCGCGTGCCCCTGACGGTCAAGGTGGGGGAGCAGGGTGTCGGCGTAACACTCGAAGAGGCCCAACTCTCGGCCAAGGACGTTTCGCTGCGTGTGCAGGGCGACAAGACGCCTTTCTTTAAGGCAGCAGAGATATCGCTGGACCAACTGACGCTTGACCTGCCGAATCGAAGTGCAAAGCTGGCATCCGCCCGCTTGGCGCAGCCCGATGTTTACCTTCGTCGCGGCAAGAACGGCGAGTTGGACATTGCACGTCTTGGCGGCGTCAAAAAGACTGGGAAGGCCGACGCGGGGCGGGCGGCGCCGGAGGCCAGCGCACCTTCGGAGTGGAACTACGCGGTTGGCGAGCTGGCAATCGATGACGGCGCGCTGCGCTTTGAAGATGCCTCACAGGCGAACCCGCTCAAGCTTGCGTTGAAGCCACTGTCGCTCAAGGTGACGGGGGTCGATAGCCAGCCCGGCCGCTTCGCCCAGATCGATCTCGGCGCCGGCTGGAACGACAAGGGCCGCCTCGCGGTGTCGGGCAAATTCTCGCCGCAGCCGCTGCGCGCGGATCTGAAGATTGACGCTACCGCGCTCGACGTGGTGCCACTCGTCGCCCGTGTCACGCGTGATTATGAGATGTCGGTGACGCGCGCCAAAGTCTCTGCGAAGGGTCAGTTGTCGTTGGACCTGAGCAAACCGGACGCCCCTGCCGGCGGTTTCAAGGGCAATGTCTCGGTGGCGGATTTCACCTCGATCGACCTGATCAACGACGAAGACTTTGTGCGCTGGGGCATGTTCGCGGTCAATCGGGCTGACCTGCGGCTGTCTCCGCTGTCGGTATCCATTGGCGAGATCGCGCTGCGTGACTTGCAGACGCGCCTGATCCTGAACAAGGACGGCGCCCTGAACCTGCGGGAGGTCACGCAGAAGCGCCATCTCGATGGCGGCAACGAGCCGCCCGCTGCGCCGGTCGCACCCGCCGCGACCAAGCAAGCGCAAGCCAAACCGGCAACGGCCGAGCCCGCTGCGCCGCTGCCGCCGATCCGCATCGACCGGATCGTCTTGAGCGGGGCGGCGATTGCCTACAGCGACCGGTTCGTCAGGCCCAATTTCGATGCGCGCCTGTCGGGCGTGACCGGGCGCATGGAGAACCTTGCGACCGACCCGAGCAAGGTGGCGACGATCGAACTCAAGGGAGCGGTGGATGGGCTCGCGCCGCTGGAAATCAGCGGGCAACTCGCGCCGCTGCGCAATGATCGATTTCTCGACATGAAAGTGGCCGTCAAGGGCTATGAGTTGTCGGCGCTGTCGTCCTACGCGGCCAAGTATGTCGGTTACGGAATCGAGCGCGGCAAGCTGTCGATGGATCTGCGCTACAAGATCGAGAACCGCACCTTGAGCGCCGAGAATCATGTGTTCCTCGACCAGCTGACCTTTGGCGACAAGGTGGAGAGCCCGGACGCGACCAGCTTGCCGGTGCGTTTCGCAGTGAATCTGCTGAAGAACAGTCGCGGCGAGATCGACATCAACCTGCCGGTGGGCGGCACGCTGGACGACCCGCAGTTCTCGGTCGGCGGCATCATCTGGAACATGATCCTCAACTTCTTCGGCAAGGTGATTTCTTCGCCGTTTTCGTTCCTCGCCGGAGGGGGCGGCGCCGCCGGCGATCTGTCTTACCTCGCATTCACGCCGGGCTCGGCGAAACTCGACGCCGAGGCGATCAAGCGGCTCGAAGGCGTGGCCAAGGCGCTCAAGGAACGCCCCGCGCTGGATCTGGACCTGACCGGCCGCGCCGACCCGCTGGTGGATGCCGAGGGGCTCAAGCGCGAGAGCTTCCAGCGCAAGGTGCGGGCCCTGAAGCTGCAGGAGATGGTCAAGGCCGGCGAATCCGGCGGCAGCATGGACGAGGTGCGCATCGACCCGGCGGAGTATCCGCGCCTGCTGCGCAAGGTCTATGAGGACGAAAAGATGCCTAACAAGCCGCGCAACCTCGTCGGCATGCAGAAGGAACTGCCGGTGGCCGACATGGAACGCATGCTCGCGGCCAACGCGAAGGTCGGCGAGGAGGACGTGCGCACCCTGGCGATCACGCGATCGAACCAGGTGCAGAACTGGCTGGTCGAAGTCGGCAAGGTGCCTGCCGACCGCGTGTTCCTGCTCGCGCCGAAGTTCGGAGAAGACAAGGACAAAGCAGACACGAAGGGCGCCACAAGCACCAGTCGTGTCGATTTCACGCTGCGTTGAACAACGCGTTCTGCGCGGCAGCCCACGAGGAGAGAGGAAGCATCCGCATGACCGAACCGCTCGATACGCTTGCGCTGGACCAGTTGTTCAACCACGCGCGCACCCATAGCGCCTGGCTCGACAAACCGGTCGCGCCGCAGTTACTGCACACGCTCTATGACCTGTTGAAGATGGCACCGACCTCGGCGAACTGCTCACCGGCGCGCATCGTGTTCGTGCAGTCGCGCGAGGCGAAAGAACGCCTGAAACCGGCTCTGGACGAAGGCAACCGTGCCAAGACGATGGCGGCGCCGGTGACCGCGATCGTGGCGCACGATCTGCGCTTCTACGACCAGCTCGGTTACCTTTACCCGCATGCCGACGCAAAGGCATGGTTCGAGGGAAACGAAGAGAAGATCGGCACCACTGCCTTCCGCAACGGTACCCTGCAAGGCGCCTATTTGATCGCGGCGGCGCGGGCACTGGGGCTCGACTGCGGTCCGATGTCCGGCTTCAACAACGATATGGTGGATGAGCTGTTCTTCGCTGGCACCGCCTGCAAGAGCAATTTCCTGGTGAATCTGGGCTATGGCGACGTGAGCAAGCTTCACCCGCGCAGCCCGCGCCTGGCGTTCGACCAGGCCTGCAAGATCGTGTGAGGGACGAGCATGGCCATTCCACGACTGACCGATACCGAACGCGCAGCAGCGCTGCCGTCTTTGGCCGGCTGGACGCATGAGCCGGCGCGTGATGCGCTGGTCAAGCATTTCAAGTTCCGCGATTTCAGCGAAGCCTGGGGTTTCATGAATCGCGTTGCCCTGCTTGCCGAAAAGCACGACCACCACCCGGAATGGCACAACGTATACAACCGGGTAGAGATTTTGCTGACCACGCATGATGCCGGAGGTCTCTCGGCCCGCGATATCGCGATGGCGCGCGCTATTGACGCGCTTTAGGCGGCCTCAGACTGAAATGAAAACGGGCACCTTCGGGTGCCCGTTCGTTTTGAGGCGGATTCCGATCAGGCCGCTGCGAGCGCCTGGTCCAGATCGGCGATCAGGTCGTCGATGTGCTCGATGCCGACCGACAGGCGCACCGTGTCTTCGGTGACACCGGCTTTGGCCAGTTCGGCAGGAGACAGTTGGCGGTGCGTGGTCGAGGCCGGGTGACAGGCGAGCGACTTGGCGTCGCCGATATTCACCAGCCGCGTGAAGAGTTGCAGCGCGTCCTGGAAGCGTGCGCCGCCGTCGCGGCCCCCTTCGACGCCAAAGGTGAGGATGCCCGACGGGCGGCCACCCATGTACTTCTGTGCCAGCGCATGGTCACTGTGATCGGCGAGGCCCGCGTAATTCACCCACTTCACCTTGGCGTGGCCCTTCAGGTATTCGGCAATCTTGCGGGTGTTCGCGGTGATGCGGTCCATCCGCAGCGCGAGGGTCTCGATGCCCTGCAGGATCATGAAGGCGTTGAAGGGCGAGATCGCAGCGCCCATGTTGCGCAGCGGCACCACGCGTGCACGACCGATATAGGCGGCCGGGCCGAGCGCCTCGGTGTAGACCACGCCGTGGTACGAGACATCGGGTTCATTGAGGCGGCGGAAGCGCGCCTTGTGATCGGCCCATGGGAATTTGCCGGAGTCGACAATCGCCCCGCCAATCGAGTTGCCGTGGCCGCCGAGGTACTTTGTCAGCGAATGCACCACGATGTCGGCGCCGAATTCGATCGGACGCAGCAGGTAGGGCGAGGGCACGGTGTTGTCGACGATCAGCGGGACGCCGTGGCGGTGCGCGATTTCCGCGATCGCTTCGATGTCGGTGATGTTGCCGAGCGGGTTGCCGATCGATTCGACGTAGACCGCCTTGGTCTTCTCGTCGATCAGCGCTTCAAACGAGGCAGGGTCGCGGTAGTCGGCAAAGCGCACGTTGATGCCGTACTGCGGCAGCGTGTGGGCGAAGAGGTTGTACGTCCCACCATACAGCGTGGCGGCGGAGACGATGTTGTCACCCGCTTCGGCGATCGTCTGGATCGCATAGGTAATCGCCGCCTGACCGGACGCCAGTGCCAGCGCGGCGATACCGCCTTCGAGCGCTGCGATGCGCTTCTCCAGCACGTCCTGCGTCGGGTTCATGATGCGGGTGTAGATGTTGCCCGCCACCTTCAGGTCGAACAGGTCGGCGCCGTGCTGGGTGTCATCGAAGGCATACGCAACGGTCTGATAGATCGGCACGGCGACCGCACGGGTCGTCGGGTCCGGGGAATAGCCGGCGTGCACTGCAAGGGTTTCGAGCTTCATCCGAATCGTCTCCAGGTGGCAGGAACAAGCGGCGGAGTATAGGTGGCGCGGACTGTGCGGCTATTGCGATTTCTCGCAAAGCATTTGCACGCATGCCGCAATTTCAGCCGCGTTGCTGTGAACTTGAAAAAAATCAGGGGGTTGTATAAAATCGTGGGTTCCCTTGCTCCACCGGTTTCGCATGCCGGGGGGCTGTGATTCACGCAACCGCAAGGAGTATCCATGCGACATTATGAAGTTGTGTTCATCGTCCACCCGGACCAGTCCGAACAGGTCCCGGCGATGATCGAGCGCTACAAGGCGCTCGTCACCCAGCGTGGCGGCCAGATCCATCGTCTTGAAGACTGGGGCCGTCGTCAGCTGGCTTACCCGATCCAGAAGGTTCACAAGGCTCACTACGTCCTGATGAACATCGAGACGGATCAGGAAGCGCTCAATGAACTCGAGCACGCGTTCAAGTTCAACGACGCCGTCCTGCGCCACCTCACCATCAAGATGAAGAAGGCCGTGACTGCACCGTCGCCGATGATGAAGGACGAAAAGTCCAAGTCCTTGACCTCGGCGCCTGTGGCCGAAGAGGCCAAGCCGGCCGAAGCCTGAGTCACCTGAACCCCAACGCCTGGAGGTGATGCGCAACGTACTGGTTCTCGATGGAGTGATCGCCGAATGTGGCGTGCTCCGCAGGACCCCGGCAGGAATGCCGGCGCTCGAATTCAGTCTTGAACATGTCTCGCGACAGGTCGAAGCCGGAATCGAACGGGAAGTGCGATGCGAAGTTTCAGCTCTGGCGCTCGGTGATGCAGCCCTTGCAGGGCAGGCGTACCGACCGGGTGACAGTGTGACGCTCACCGGCTTTCTCGCAGCGCGCAGTGCGCGGCACAAGGGGCTGGTGATGCATGTGAATACGATCGAAAAATTGGAAGGGAACTGAAAATGGCTTTCAGACCGAAAAAGAAAGATGACAAGAAGGGCGGCAACCGCCGCGGCGGGCTCTTCAAGCGTCGTAAGTTCTGCCGCTTCACGGCAGAAAAGGTCGAGATGATCGACTACAAGGACGTCGATGTCCTGAAAGAATTCGTGACCGAAACCGGCAAAATCATGCCGGCTCGCATCACCGGTACCAAGTCTGGCTACCAGCGTCAGCTGCAGGCTGCGATCAAGCGCGCCCGCTTCCTGGCCCTGCTGCCGTTCTGCGACCTGCACGATTAATCGGGTCGGAGAGGAATCACCATGCAAATCATTCTGCTCGAAAAGGTCATCAACCTCGGCAACCTCGGCGATGTCGTCAAGGTCAAGGACGGTTATGCCCGTAACTTCCTGATCCCGAACGGCAAGGCCAAGCGCGCCACCGCCGAGAACCTCGCTGCCTTCGAAGCGCGCCGCGTCGAGCTCGAGCGCGTTGCCGCTGAGAAGCTGGCCGCCGCCCAGGAGCTGGCTGGCAAGCTGGATGGCACCACGGTGCAGATCGTCCGCAAGGCCGGTGTCGATGGTCGTCTGTTCGGCTCTGTGACCAACGCCGATGTCGCCGAAGCGCTCAACGCGCAAGGCTTCTCGGTCGAAAAGGCCGCGGTTCGCATGCCGCTGGGCCCGATCAAGGCCATCGGTGACAACGCACTGCAAGTCGCGCTGCACACCGACGTGCTGGTCAACGTGACGGTGTCGGTGCTCGGCGAGAACTAAGCCGAACCCGTTGCTGCATGTGAAACGGCCCGCTTTTGCGGGCCGTTTTCTTTTGCGGGGACCCGGCCGTGTAGCAGGCCGCCTGCAATCAATGCAGTTTGATGCGCGGATTGCGCATGCGATCGATCGCCTCTACCCAGGTCGCGAGCCAGGTGCGGAACATGCCGTTGATCGCGACCTGGTGCTTCTTGTAGAGCGACCAGTACATCCACTTCGCGAACAACCCCTCGATGAAGACGCCGCCACTGGCGATGCGACCCATCAGGCTGCCGACGGTGCTGTATTCGCCCAGCGACACCAGCGAGCCGTGGTCGTGATAGCGGAAGGGGAGTCCAGGCTTGCCCGCCAGCGCACGCGGAATCGTTTTGGCGAGCAACAGGGCTTGTTGATGCGCGGCTTGTGCGCGCGGCGGCACCATCGTCTTGCCGCTGTCGTCCATCGGGCAGGCCGCGCAGTCGCCCATCGCGTAGATCGCAGGGTCGCGCGTGCTGCGCAGGGTTCGGTCGACGACCAACTGGTTGATGCGATTGGTTTCCAGCCCATCGATTTCACGCAAGAAATCTGGCGCCTTGATACCGGCCGCCCACACCGTCAGCCCGCTGGGTATGAACTTGCCGCTGCCCATTTTGACGCCCTCGGCGCTGACCTCGACCACCTTCTCGTTGGTATGCAGATCAATGTCGAGCTTGCGCAGTTCGAGCGATACCGCCGATGAAACACGCTCGGGCAACAGGGGCAGGATTCTGGGTGCGGCGTCGACGATCGTGATCTTCAGATCGCGTTCCGGGTGCACGTTCTCCAGGCCGAAGCTGGCCATGATTCGGGCAGTCATGTGGAGCTCTGCCGCCAGCTCAACCCCGGTTGCGCCGCCGCCGATGATCGCGACGGTGAAGCGCCCTTGACCGAAGCCCTGTGCGCCCGCCTGTGCCCGGATCGATGCATCGATCAGCTTGCGGTGGAAGTGCAGGGCGGCGGTCGGTGAGTCCAGCATGATGCTGTGCTCGCGCGCGCCAGGGGTACCGAAGTCGTTTGTCTGGCTGCCTAACGCGAACACCAGCGTGTCGTACGGAAGGGTCGATTCGGGGAGCAGGACCTCGCCTTCGAGCGAACGAACCGGCGCGAGGCGGATTTCCTTGGCGGCACGGTCAAGTCCGGTGAACTCGCCCTGGCGGAAGCGAAAGTGATGGCGACGCCCGAGCGCAAGGTATTCGATCTCGTCGGCGTGGCTGTCCAGCGTGCCCGCTGCGACCTGGTGCAACAGCGGTTTCCAGACGTGGGTGCGGCCCCTGTCGACCAAGGTGATCTCGGCCTGTCCGGGCTTGCCGAGCTTGTCGCCGAGTTTGACTGCGAGTTCCAGCCCGCCGGCGCCTCCGCCAACGATGATGATGCGATGGCGGCTCTGCGTCTGTGCCTGTGTCACGATCGGGTCTCCGGTTCAGCTGGGCGGGGCCGGAGACTCTATCGGCAATGTACGCGCGACGACAATCGAATTTGATGATCGACGCATCGCTCCCCTGAATCCCGCCGCAAGCTGCGCCGGGATTGGCGCTCAGAGCAGAACGAGGTTGTCGCGGTGGATCAGTTCCGGCTCGTCCACGTAACCGAGGATGCTTTCGATCTCGTGGCTGGCATGGCGCGCGATGCGGGCCACTTCACGGCTCGCGTAGTTGCACAGGCCGCGCGCAATGGCGCGCCCATCCGGGCCGACACAAGCGACGGCCGAGCCGCGGCCGAATTCACCCTCGACCGACACGACGCCGACCGGAAGCAGGCTGCGGCCGGCCTCAAGCGCGCGCACTGCGCCGGCATCGAGCGTGAGCGTGCCGGCAAGCTGCAGGTGGTCTGCAAGCCACTGTTTGCGTGCCGCCAGCGGTGAGCTGGATGCGAAGAGCAGGGTGCCGAGGGCTTCGCCTTTGGCCAGTCGCAGCAGCGCATCGGGCTCACGACCGCTGGCGATGCAGGTGTGGGTGCCGCTGCGGGCGCCGCGCTGCGCCGCGCGCACCTTGGTGATCATGCCGCCGCGCGAGATGCCGGTGCCGGCGCCGCCGGCCATTGCTTCCAGCGTGGTGTCTTCGGCGCGCGCCTCGGACACCAGGGTCGCGTCCGGATCTTTCCGCGGGTCGGCGGTGTAGAGGCCTTGCTGGTCGGTCAGTATGATCAGCGTGTCGGCTTCGATCAGGTTTGCGACGAGTGCGCCGAGGGTGTCGTTGTCGCCGAACTTGATCTCGTCAGTGACCACCGTGTCGTTCTCGTTGATGATCGGCACGACGCCCAGATCGAGCAAGGTGGCGATCGTCGAGCGCGCGTTGAGATAGCGTGTGCGATCCGACAGGTCTTCATGGGTCAGCAGGACTTGTGCGGTTTTCAGGCCGTGCGCCGAGAAGACGCCCTCGTAGGCCTGTGCGAGGCCCATCTGGCCGACCGCGGCAGCAGCCTGAAGGGCGTGAGTTTCGTGCGGGCGGGTCGTCCAGCCGAGCCGTTGCATGCCGGCGGCGATCGCGCCGGACGATACCAGCACGATCTGGCGCCCTTCGCGGCGCAGCGCCGCGATCTGCCGCGCCCAGTCTTCGAGGGCTGCCAGCGCGAGTCCGCGCCCGTTGTCTGTCACCAGTGCGCTGCCGACCTTGACTACCAGCCGGCGGGCTTCGCGGATCTGCTCGCGCATCGCTTACTTGTCCTCGTCTTCGTCCGTGTCGTCGTCCAGCGTCTCATCGCCGTCGTCCTCGCCCGCCGCGGCAGCCAGGATTTCTTCCGCGGTCGGGCCGACGGGTTCGGCCGGCAGGCCTTCTTCATCCTCGTCCGCGTAATCGGGCTTGGGCTGGGCGTCGAGGAAGTCCTGGATCGCCAGGATCAGCGACCGGCAGTTCTCGCCGTTGATCGCGGCAATCGAAAAAGTGCGCTCGACTTCGCCGTACGCGTCGAGAAAGGCCTTGATGCGCGCATCACGCTCGTCCTCTTCCAGCAGATCGATCTTGTTGATGATCAGCCAGCGCGGCTTGGCGGCGAGTTCCGGGTCATACTTTTCGAGTTCGCCCACGATCGCTTTGGCTTCGCGCACCGGGTCGGTATCCGGATCGAAAGGGGCGATGTCCACCAGATGCAGCAACACGTTGGTGCGCGCCAGGTGGCGCAGGAAGCGGTGCCCCAGGCCCGCGCCGTCGGCCGCACCTTCGATCAGGCCCGGGACGTCGGCGATCACGAAACTGCGGCCTTCGTCGGTGCGTACGACGCCGAGGTTGGGGTGCAGCGTCGTGAACGGATAGTCGGCGACCTTTGGTTTTGCCGCGGATACGGCCCGGATAAAGGTCGACTTCCCGGCATTCGGCATCCCGAGCAGGCCAACGTCCGCGAGCACCTTCAACTCAAGATGCAGGCTGCGGCGTTCGCCGGGTATGCCCATCGTCTTCTTGCGCGGCGCACGGTTGGTGGCCGTCTTGAAGTGCAGGTTGCCCAGGCCGCCGCGGCCGCCGCGCGCGATGACCACACGCTTGCCGTCGCGGTTCATGTCGGCTACGCGCTCGCCGGTTTCCGCATCGCAGATGATGGTGCCGACCGGCATGCGCAGGATGATGTCCTTGCCGCCTTTGCCGAAGCAGTCCTTGCTGCCACCGTTCTCGCCACGCTCGGCGCGGAACGTGCGGGTAAAGCGGAAGTCGATCAGGGTGTTGATGTTGCGGTCGGCAACAGCAATGACATGGCCGCCGTGGCCGCCGTCGCCGCCGTCAGGTCCGCCTTTCGGGATGTACTTCTCGCGCCTGAACGAGGCCATGCCGTTGCCGCCATCACCGGCGAGGACATCAATGCGGGCTTCGTCGAAAAATTTCATGCGTTTCTCCTTGCACCGCAGACAGGTAATCGTACCCGCGTGGATACGATCGCCTCTCTGCAGTGTGATCTGCCGCCATCAGAAACAAAAAAGCCCTATCACGCGGATAGGGCTTTTGCGTCCGACAGCAATGATTACTGCTGGGCGGGCACCACGGTGATGGTGCGGCGGCGGCTCGCGCCCTTGATCACGAACTGAACGACACCGTCGATCTTCGCGAACAGGGTGTGATCCTTGCCGATACCGACATTGTCACCCGGGTGGTATTCGGTGCCGCGCTGACGAACAAGGATGTTGCCTGCCAGCACGAACTGACCGCCGTAGCGCTTGACGCCAAGGCGTTTCGATTCCGAGTCGCGGCCGTTACGCGAACTACCGCCGGCTTTTTTGTGTGCCATGTGCGTGACTCCCCGTTATCAGGCCGAGATCGCTTCGATGCGAAGCTCGGTGTAGTTCTGGCGATGCCCCTGATGCTTCTGATAGTGCTTGCGACGGCGCATCTTGAAAATCGTGACCTTGTCGTGACGACCTTGAGCGATCACGGTGGCCTTGACGGCAGCACCAGCAACCACAGGCGTGCCGATCTTCACCGACTCGCCTTCACCCACGGCCAGAACCTGGTCCAGGGTGATCTCAGCGCCAACGTCCGCAGGTATCTGTTCTACCTTGATCTTTTGGCCGGCGGACACGCGATACTGCTTGCCCCCGGTTTTTACGACCGCGTACATGTTGACTCCGTTCTTTACGAACAACTACGTGGAAAAGCCCGCGACTCTAACTCGGCGGCGAACGTAAGTCAAGGTTTTCTATCGGGTTTTTGCCTTGGCCGAAGCCCGTGCTCCTTGACTCGCCCGCTTTCGCTTTCTAGCATTGCGTCTTTTGCCACGCACGGCCGCACCTTGTCGACCCAAGAACTCTACGCGCCGATCGCTGCCGACATGGCCGCTGTCGATGGCGTGATCCGCGAGCGTCTCCACTCCGAAGTCGTGCTCATCCGGCAGGTTGCCGAGTACATCATCGCTGCCGGCGGCAAGCGACTTCGTCCTGCATTGCTGCTTTTCGTGGCAAATGCGCTCGGCTACCGCGGCACGCATCACCATGAACTTGCGGCCGTCGTGGAGTTCATTCATACCGCGACATTGCTGCACGACGATGTGGTCGACGAATCTTCGTTGAGACGCGGCAACAGCACCGCCAACGCGATGTTCGGCAATGCGGCGGCAGTGCTGGTCGGAGACTTCCTGTATTCGCGCTCCTTCCAGATGATGGTCGGCGTCAACGACATGCGCGTGATGCGTGTCCTGGCCGATGCGACCAATGTCATCGCCGAAGGCGAAGTGCTGCAACTGCTCAACGTTCGCAACGCGGACGCGAGCGTCGAAGACTATCTGCGCGTCATCCGCTACAAAACGGCCATGCTGTTCGAGGCTGCAGCGCGTCTTGGCGGCATCCTGGGCGGGCTTGACGAGGCGGGGCAGGAGCAGTTGGCTGCGTTCGGTCGTCACCTTGGAACGGCATTCCAGTTGGTCGATGACGTGCTCGACTATTCGGGCGACGAGGCCAGCACCGGCAAGCATCTGGGTGATGACCTCGCCGAGGGCAAGCCGACGTTGCCGCTGATCCATGTGATCCAGCACGGTGCACCCGAGCACGCGGCCGCGGTTCGTGCCGCCATCGAACATGGCGGGCGCGATTCGTTTCCGCAGGTCATTGCCGCGATCCGCGCAACCGATGCCCTTGAGCGCACGCGCGCTGCAGCGCGCGCGGAGGCGGACGCCGCAAAGTCCGCCCTTTCGGTACTCCCCCCTTCACTTTTCAAGCAAGCACTGCTACAATTGTCGGACTTTGCAGTTGCAAGAGATCACTGATCTGCGCGACTCAGCAACTCGGGGTGTAGCTTAGCCTGGTAGAGCGCTACGTTCGGGACGTAGAGGCCGGAGGTTCGAATCCTCTCACCCCGACCAGGTTTCAAAAAAACGCCGGCTTAATCGCCGGCGTTTTTGCGTTCTGCGCACTGTCTTTCACGCGTTCCGCTTGAAAACTTCGATCCAGAGTGTCGTGATCGCATCACGTTCGGCTTGTGCGCTGCCTTCCGGCACGCGTGCCGTGTGACCGTTGAGGCGGAAGCGATGCTGCTGGCGTCGCAGGCTTCGGTAGGCATCGGCCGCCGCCTTCGCGCGTGCCTCGTCCAGCAGTCCCAGTTCGCCCGCAATGCGGGCCAGCGCTATGTTCCCCAGGTTTGCGACAAGGCGCGGGTGCGCGTGCGCATGGCCCAGCACCAGATACTGGATGATGAACTCGAAGTCGATCAGGCCACCGGGGTCGTCCTTGATGTTGAAGTAGCCGTCGCGGCTGGCATGGTTGTCGAGCATCTTGCGACGCATCGCGATGACGTCTTCGGCAAGCTTGTCCAGATCGCGCGGGCGCCGCAGGATCTCCTCGCGCTCGGCCTCGAATGCGCGCCCGACCGCGGCGTCGCCGGCGACGAAGCGGGCGCGCGTCAGGGCCTGGTGTTCCCATAGCCAGGCCGCGCCCTCCTGGTACTGGCGGAAGGCTTCGAGCGAGGTGACCAGGAGGCCGGATTCGCCGTTCGGGCGCAGGCGGGTATCCGTTTCGAACAGGATGCCGGCAGATGTGCGGCTCGACAGCCAGGTCAGCATGCGCTGCGCGAGTCGGGCGTAGTTTTCAGAAGCAGACTGATCTTCGTCATCGTAGAGGAAGATGATGTCCAGGTCCGACGCGTAGCCCAGTTCCTTGCCGCCGAGTTTGCCGTAGCCGATCACCGCGAAGCGGGGCGTTTCGATGTGGCGCTGGCGCAGCTTGCGCCAGCACTGGCGCAGCGTTTCTTCGAGCACCACATCGGCCAGCGCCGAGAGGTGGTCGCCGATCGCTTCCACTTCCCACTTGCCCGCCAGATCCTGATGCAGGATGCGGAAGACCTGGGCATGGTGCTGCTCGCGCATCAGGTCCATCTGCCGCTCGATGTCGGGTTCGACGGCGTCGAGTTCGCTGCGCAAATGTTGTGCGAATGCTGGCCAGTCGGGCGCCGCGTCGAGTTCGCGGGCGTCCAGCAGTTCGTCGAGCAGGATCGGGTGCGTCGTCAGGTACTCCGCGGCCCACTGCGAGGCCGAGGCGAGCTCCGCCAGGCGCAGCAGGGTCTGCGGATATTGCAGCAGCAATGCGAGGTAGGCGCCGCGCCGGCTGATCGTTTCGAGCAGCGTGAACAGGCGGGAGAGGGTCTCGTCCGGATTGGGGCGCGCGGCGCAGGCTTCGATGATGCGCGGGATCAGCCCATCGAAGCGCGCGCGGATGGTTTCCGGCAATTGCCGGTAGCGCGTGCCTTCGCGCAATTGCAGCAGGCGGTCCGCGGCGGCGGTGGCATTGCGGAACTGCAGGCTCTCGAACCGCGCAACTGCATGTTCCGGCGTGATCGTCGCATCCCACAGTTCGTCGAGTGCGTGATCGTCCTGATTCGGGTCGCCGCAGGCGGCCTGGAAACAATGGCTGACGAACCGGCGGTGGATCTCCAGTTGCGCCAGCATCTCGGCCTCGCTGGCATAGCCCATCGCCGTCGCGATGCGTGCGCGGTCGTCCGGCGTCGCCGGCAGATCGTGCGTCTGCGCATCGTCGAGGTACTGCAGGCGGTGCTCCATCCGGCGCAGGAAGACGTAGGCTTCTTCCAGCAGCGCCACCGCGTCGAAATCAAGCACCCCGCGATCGGCGAGCGCTTCGAGTACCGGCAAGGTTGGCTTGATCTGCAGGCCGATATCGCGACCCCCGCGGATGATCTGGAAGACCTGCGCGGTGAACTCGATCTCGCGGATGCCGCCGGGGCCAAGCTTGATGTTGGTCGCCATCTCGCGCCGCGCGACCTGCGCGCGTATCTGCGCGTGCAGCGCCCGCAAGGCGTTGATCGCGCCGAAGTCGAGGTATTTGCGGAACACGAAGGGGCGCGCGATCGCGGCCAGCGCGTCATGGCCCGAGCCGCACAGGGGCCGCGCCTTGATCCACGCAAAACGCTCCCATTCCCGGCCCTGCGTGATGAAGTAGTGCTCCAGTGCTTCAAAGCTTGATACCAGCGGGCCGGAATCGCCATTGGGCCGCAGGCGCATGTCCACCCGGAACACGAAGCCGTCTTCGGTCACTTCGCCGATCGCAGCGATGATCTGGCGCCCGAGGCGGGTGAAGAATTCGTAGTGGGAGAGCGGGCGCGGGCTGACCGTGTCGCCGTCTTCCGGATACACGAAGATCAGGTCGATGTCGGACGAGACGTTGAGTTCGCGCCCACCGAGCTTGCCCATGCCGACCACGGTCAGGCGCATCGCGTTTCCGTCGGCGTCGCGCGGCTCACCGTGCCGGGCCCACAGCGCTTCATGCAGGATCTCGTGGGCGTGGTTGATGGCGACTTCCGCCAGTCGCGTCATCGTTTCCGTGACTTCGGACAAGGGCGCGAGCCCGAGCAGGTCGCGCGCGGCGGTGTGGCACATCACCCAGGTCCGCAGGCGCCGCAAGGCCGGTTTGAGCGTGGCTTCGTCGGGCGCCTCGCGTTCCAGGAAGCGGCGCATGGCGTCTGCGCTCAACGGCGCGTCGAGCGATGTGCACAGCAATGGCGCCAGCCAGTCACGCGCGGCCAGTTCGCGCGCCAGATATCGACTTGCTGCCAGGGCAGGGGCAAGCCGTTCAGTCAGTTCGCCGACGGTTTCCATGGGGCCTCGGATCAGCTTTCCAATAGAATTCGGATTCGCATCGAAACACGATACGGTGCGTGTGCACCGATTGTATTCGCCGGTTCCGATGCTGCCCTCGTATTTCCGCTTCCAGCTTTCCCGCCTGGCACCCGCCGGCCCGCGTACCCAGTGGGTGCGCCTCGTCTTTCGCCTCGCGGTGGCGGCCTACTTTGTTGCCGGGCTGGGGCTGCTGGCCGCGCGCTACCTGGTGTTGCCGCACGCGGGAGAGTGGCGCCCCGAGGTGGAGCGGCAGGTGTCGCGTGTCATCGGCCTGCCGGTCGCGATCGCGCATCTCGATGCGGATTGGGATGGCCTGCGACCGCGCTTGCGCCTGCGCGGCGTGACGCTCCACGATGCCAGTGGTCACCCGGCGCTGCGACTGGCGGCGGTCGATGCGTCGCTGTCGTGGCGCAGCATCGTTGCGGGTGCGATTCGCCTGCGGCGCCTCACCATTGATCGACCGGAACTGACGCTGCTTCGCAGGCCGGATGGTCGCGTGGAACTCTCAGGCTTTCCGGCCGGAAGTGGCGATGCTGCCGACTTGAAGTGGGTCTTCGAGCAGCCCGCGATCGTCATCCGCAATGCGCGGCTCACCTGGATCGATTCGCAACGAGGCGCCGATCCGCTGGTGCTCGAACAGCTCAACCTGCGCCTTGAAAACAGCGACAACAGCCATCGCTTCGGCATCACTGCCGTGCCGCCGCGCACGCTCGCCTCGCCCATCGACTTGCGCGGACGCCTCGATGGGGATGCGTCGCTCACGCCGACGCGCTGGTCCGGCGAAATTTTTGCGAGTGTGGATCGCGCTGACCTTGCCCGCAGCGCGCAGTGGGTGGACTGGCCGGTGCATGTCGCGGCTGCGGTGGGTGGCCTGCGCCTGTGGGTCAGTGTGGCGGACGGGCAGCCCGTCGCGGCCGCCGCCGACCTTGCCTTCCGCGATGTGTCGGTGACGCTCGCGCGCGATGTATTGCCGCTCGAACTCAAACGCCTTGCCGGGCATGTAGAAGGTTCGCAGCGGGGCGGCACGCTGAAACTCCTCGCCCGGCAACTGGCGGTGCAGACCGGCGAAGGGCGCGCCGTCAGGCCGGTGAGCTTCAGCATCGAGCACATCGCGGGTCGCGACAAGCGCGAGGCCCAGGGCAAGTTCACCGGGCGCCAGCTCGACGTGCCCGCGCTTGCCGCCCTGGCGCGGCATCTTCCGCTGCCGCAAGGCTGGGCGCAGCGCCTTGCGGCGTTTGCGCCGCAAGGGGTGTTCGAACAAATGGACCTCTCCTGGCGCGGCGAGGATGGCGTGCCTGCGACCTACCACGCTGCCGCCCGTTTCAGCGGGCTGGGTGCCGCGCCACAGGGTTTACTGCCGGGTGGGCAGGGTTGGGCGGGCACGGTCGATCTTGATGAGCGTGGCGGCCGTTTCGATCTGCGGGTGAACAAGGGGTCGATTGCCTTGCCCGCGGTATTCGAGGACGGCGAGATTCCGATCGACCAGGCCGAGTTCGCGGGGGACTGGGAGTTGCGCGGCGGCGAAGCCAGCGTGCGTCTGAAACAGGGGCGCTTCAGCAACGCGGACGCTGCGGGCAGCGCAAGCGGCGTGTGGCATTCGCGCGGCGACGGACCCGGCGTTATCGATCTGGAGGCGCGCCTGGGTCACGCGCAGGGGCGTGCAGTGTGGCGTTACATGCCTTTGGTGGTGGCGGCGGACGTGCGGCACTGGTTGCGCGATGCCATCTCCGAAGGTGTCGCCGACGACGCCAAACTCGTACTCAAGGGCGACCTCGCGCGCTTCCCCTTCGTCGGCGACCCCTCGGGCGCCTTTACGGTGGATGCTCGGGTCAAGGGTGTGCGACTGATGTACGCACCGGACTGGCCAGCGATCGATGCTATCGAAGGCACGCTGAAGTTCGATCGTGCGCGCATGGAGATCCACGCCGACCGCGGCGCCGTGTTCGATGCCAAGGTTTCGCAGGTGCACGCAGTGATCCCCGACCTCGACCACGGCATGCTCGCGCTGGAGGGTCGGGCGGCCGGGCCGACGCGGGAGTTCCTGCGCTTCGTCAATGCCAGCCCGATCGGCAACAAGTTCGGCTACTTCACCCGTGGCGTCGAGGCGGTGGGCGATGGCGCACTCAAGCTGCACCTCGCGGTGCCGCTGGCCGATGCGGCGAAGACCACGACAAGCGGCGAGTTCCAGTTCACCAATAACCGCTTGAGACTCCTGCCGCGTTTCCCGCTGCTCGAATCGGCGAACGGGCGCTTCGCCTTCACCGAGTCGCGCTTTGCGATTCCGGACGCCAGCGGAATCTTCATGGGGACGCCGGTGCGGGTGCGCGGCGATACGCGTCGCGACGGCGCGGTCGACATCGAAGCGCGCGGCAGCGTGGCGATGCGGCAACTGGCGCTGCAGTTTCCCTCGCCGCTGTGGGACCACCTCGCTGGCGAAACGCCGGTCACCGCGCATGTCGTGGCGCGCGAGCACGACGTCTCGCTCGGGCTTGAATCGAGCCTGCTGGGCGTGGCGTCGAGTCTGCCCGATCCCTTCAATAAATCGGCGGGGCAAGCGCAGCCGATGAAGCTTGACTGGCGCTGGTTCAACGGTGGCCCGCTCACGCGGCAGAGCGTGGAAGGCAGTCTGCCCGGCCGCGCCCGGGTGCGCCTGGACTTGAACGAGGCGGCCGACGGTGCTCATGTGACGCAAGGTGTGCTCGCATTGGGGGATGCCGACACCGCATTGCCGGCGCGCGGGCTTGCGCTGCGCGCGCGCCTGGGTCGCCTGGATCTGGATGCCTGGGCGTCGGCCTTGGGGCATGCGGGGACAGATGAGGGGGCGCCGCCCTTCGACAGTCTCGACGTGCAGGCGGGCGATCTCGTTCTCAAGGGGCTGCGCTTCCATGATCAGGGCCTGGTGGCGCAACGCGACGGGTCGCTCTGGAATGGTCAGCTGAAAGGGCCGGCCGCGGCCGGCGAGCTTTCAATCGACACGCGCGGCGCCGGCCGCATCAACGCGCGCCTGTCGCGTCTGGCGCTGCTGCCGGTGACACGGGTTCGCGAGCGCGTGTTGGCCGAACGCAATGCGCAGGGGGTCGTGCGCATGCCGCAGATCGACGTCAGGGTCGCTTCGTTCGCCCATTCCGCGCGCGAACTGGGGGCGCTTTCCCTGCACGGGGCGCCCGATGGCGATGACTGGCTGCTCGATCAACTGACGCTCAGCAACGACGACGGCAAGATTTCGATGAGCGGTGCCTACCTGTTCGGGCGCACTCGATTGCGCTTTGAACTCGACGCCCGCGACGCAGGCGCGCTGCTCGGCCGGCTCGGGCATGCCGGCCTGCTGCGCCGCGGAGAAGTCAATGCGAAAGGATCGCTTGACTGGAAAGGCCCACCCGAAGCGCCGGATCTTGCGTCGCTGTCAGGGCAATTCGAGCTGAAAGTCGAAGCCGGCCAGTTCAGCAAGTTCGAACCCGGCATGGGTCGGCTGCTCGGCGTGTTCAGCCTGCAGTCGCTGCCACGCCGTGCGACCCTCGATTTCCGCGACATCTTTTCCGAAGGATTCGCCTTCGACACCGTTTCCGGTAGCATGAAAATCAGCGCCGGCGTGCTTCGGACCGATGATCTGGCGATCCGGGGCCCGGCGGCACGGGTGCGCATGCAGGGGAGCGTCGATCTTGCCGCGGAAACGCAGCAACTTACGGTGCAGGTGCAGCCTACACTGTCGGAAACCGTGGCGTTGGGGGCTGCGCTGGGCCCGGCGATCGGTACGCTCAACCCGGCGGTGGGCTTGGTCGCGTTTCTTGCGCAGAAGGTGCTCAGCGATCCGATCGAGCACATGTTTTCCTACGAGTACGCGGTCGACGGCAGTTGGGCCGAACCGCGTGTCCGCAAGCTCTCTGGCGCGCCCGCGCGCGCTCAACCGAATCGGAGTGAACCGTGAGCGAACGATTCCGTGTCGCAGCCGTGCAGATGATTTCGGGGCCGGACGTCGCCGCGAACCTGCGCGAGGCCGATCGTCTGATCGGCGAGGCCGCCGCGGGGGGCGCCGGTCTGGTCGTGCTGCCCGAGTACTTCGCGCTGATCTCGCCGGATGAGCAGGCCAAGCTCGCGTTGCGCGAAGCCGAGGGCAAGGGGCCCTTGCAGGACTTTCTCGCCGATGCGGCGAGGCGCCACAAAGTATGGCTGGTCGGCGGCACGATTCCGCTGACGGGCGATGCCGACGACAAGGTGCGCAATGCGGTGCTGGTGTATGACGATGGCGGTCATCGCATTGCGCGCTACGACAAGCTGCACCTCTTCGGCTTTCGCAAGGGCGACGAGGTCTACGAGGAGTCGCGCACGATCGAAGCTGGCGCGGAGATCGTCACCTTCGACGCCCCGTTTGGCCGTGTCGGCCTCGCGGTGTGCTACGACCTGCGCTTCCCGGAGCTCTTCCGCGCGATGGGCGATCTCGCGCTGATCGTCTTGCCGGCGGCGTTTACCGAAACCACCGGCCGCGCGCACTGGGAAGTGCTGCTGCGCGCCCGCGCGGTCGAGAACCTGTGCTATGTACTGGCCAGTGCGCAGGGCGGTGAGCACCCTGGTGGTCGTCGTACCTGGGGCGACAGCATGTTGATCGACCCGTGGGGCGAGGTGATCGACCGATTGCCGCGCGGCGCAGGGGTCGTCGCGGGTGACATCGATACCGCGCACCAGCGCCAATTGCGCGAGAGCCTGCCCGCGCTGCAGCACCGCCGACTTTGACTGGATAGACATGACAACGAGCACACACGAACGCCCGATCGATACCGCCGAACGCCTGCTGCTGGCGCCGGGGCGCCTGAACCTCGCTTCGCTCGAACGCTGCTTCGGGACACTGCGGGCGCATCGCCTCGACTACGCCGACCTTTACTTCCAGTACCAGCGTTCGGAAGGCTGGAGTCTGGAAGAGGGCATCGTCAAATCGGGCAGTTTCAGCATCGAGCAGGGCGTCGGCGTGCGCGCGGTGAGCGGCGAGAAGACCGCCTTTGCGTATTCGGACGACATCAGCGTTGCGGCCCTCGACGCGGCTGCGACCACCACCCGCGCGATCGCGGCAGCGGGCGCCAGCGCCGTGGTGCCCTTGCGTACGGGCAAGGCGATGCAGGCGCTGTACCCGGCGGCCGATCCGATCGGTTCGCTGCCGGACGCCGACAAGGTGCGCTTGCTTGAACGCATCGAACAGATCGCGCGCGGCCTCGATACCCGCGTGTCGCAGGTGATGGCCTCGCTCGCCGCCACCTGGGAAGTGGTGCTGGTGGCGCGATCCGATGGCCACATGGCGGCGGACGTGCGGCCGCTGACGCGCTTGTCGATCGTCGTGATCATGGAAGAGAGCGGACGCCGCGAGCAGGGATCTGCGGGCGGCGGCGGGCGCCACGACTATGGCGCGTTCACCGACGACGTGCTGCGTGATTTCGCGCAGAAGGCGGTGCATCAGGCCAGTACCAATCTGGGTGCGCGGCCTGCACCGGCCGGCATGATGACAGTGGTGCTCGGCAATGGCTGGCCGGGCATCCTGCTGCACGAGGCGATCGGCCACGGGCTCGAGGGCGATTTCAATCGCAAGGGCAGTTCGGCTTTTGCCGGCCGCATCGGCGAGCGTGTCGCAGCGAAGGGCGTCACCGTGGTGGATGACGGCACCCTGCCGGGGCGCCGCGGTTCGCTGACCATCGATGATGAAGGCAACCCGACCCAGCGCACCGTGCTGATCGAAGACGGCATCCTCACCGGCTACATGCAGGATATGACCAATGCACGCCTGATGGGGGTGGCGCCGACCGGAAACGGCCGTCGCGAATCTTTCTCGCACCTGCCGCTGCCGCGCATGACCAACACCATCATGCTGGCCGGCGAGCGCGACCCGCAGGAGATCATCGCCTCGGTCGATCGCGGCCTGTACGCGGTGAATTTCGGCGGCGGCCAGGTCGACATCACGTCCGGCAAGTTCGTCTTTTCGGCCGCCGAGGCCTGGATGATCGAGAACGGCAAACTCGCGTATCCGGTCAAGGGCGCGACCCTGATCGGCAACGGTCCAGATGCGCTGACGCGCGTGTCGATGATTGGCAATGACCTCACGCTCGACCCCGGTGTCGGCACCTGCGGCAAGGAAGGGCAGAGCGTGCCGGTTGGCGTCGGCCAGCCGACCTTGCGGCTTGACGGGCTCACTGTCGGCGGAACCGCTTGAGATGAAGCCGATCCTGCGACGTGACTTCATGCTGCTTGGCGCCTCGGCGCTTTGCTGCGCGCCGCTGTGGGCCGCAAACAAGAAGCCCCCTGCGCCGTCCTTGTCGGTGCTGAATCAGGCCGGTCAGTTCGCGATGCACACCGAACGCATCGGCAAGTACTGGATCCAGATCGGGGTCGGGATCGACGTCGATCGCGCCCGTCTCCACATGCAGGATTCGATCCAGGCCTTCGAGCGGCTTGTCGCGCTGCTCGTGCGCAGTGTGCGCGGCGAACAGATGCTGCTGATCGAGCAGCGGGCGCGCGTGTTTCGCATGGCCTGGGCGGTGAAACCCGCGCCCGAGGGCGTGCGCCGCATCAGCTCGCTGGGGCAGGATCTGGCAGATCTGGGGATGAAGTTGTTCGCGCAGCTGGCGCAGTCGCAACCGGTCGAGGGCACGCGGCGCCTGTCGGACGCCAACGAGGCCCGCATGCTGACGCAGCGCATGGCGCGGCTGGCGCTGACGCGGCAGTGGGGCATGGCCGCGCCCGACGTGTCACTGGTCATCGAGCAACAGCGCAAGGCATTTGCTGCGCGGCTTGAAGCGCTCAATTCGGACGCAGGCCTGCCCGAGAACGCCCGCGCGGATCTGCAGTTGGCGCGGCAGCAGTGGGTATTTGTGGACCAGGCGCTGGCGACCAAGGAAGACCTGAAGGCGGCGACGCAGGCGGCAAACCTCGCCGAGCGCGAGCGCGAACTGCTCGACAGCCTTTGCCTGCATCTTGTCTAGGCCGGCGCCCGGCTGCGCGATCCGGCGTCGCCAGAACGCGCGTGAGCGCGGTCGGCGCGAGAGGTGGCGTGGGCGCGCAACGCGCTCGACCCGTCTGTCTTATGCAAAAAACCTCTTTTGAAATACGAATTTATTGATTTTCGGTTCTAAGCGTCTCGGCGAGAATCTCGGCTTTGCTTTGCACGAGATCCAGACTCATGAAACGGATTCTGTTCGCCACCGCCCTTGCACTCGTATCGCTCGCCGCGCAGGCGCAAGTCTCGCTGCTGAACGTTTCGTACGACGTGGCGCGTGATTTCTACAAGGACTACAACCCGCTGTTTGCCGCCGCGTGGAAGACGAAAACGGGCGAGACGCTGGACCTGAAACAGTCGCACGCCGGATCGACCAAGCAGGTGCGAGCGGTGGCCGACGGCCTCGAAGCCGATGTGGTGACGATGAACCAGGCGACCGACATCCAGTTCCTGGCCGACAAGGGGCTGGTCTCTGCGGATTGGGCCAAGAAGTTTCCGAACAATGCGTCGCCCTATACCTCGACGATGGTGTTCATCGTCCGCAAGGGCAATCCGAAACAGATCCGCAACTGGCCGGATCTGGCAAAGAGCGGCATCAGCGTGATCCTGCCGCACCCGAAGAACACCGGAAACGGTCGCTACAGCTACCTCGCCGCATGGGGCTGGGCGCAGCGCCAGCCGGGGGCGACCGAAGCGAGCGCCAAGGGCTTTGTGGCAGCGATGCTACGCAACGCACCGCTATTCGCATCTGGCGGTCGTGATGCGACGACGACATTCATGCAGCGCAAGATGGGCGACGTGCTGATCACCTTTGAATCGGAAGCCGAACTCATCGCGCGTGAATTCGGACGTGGCGAATTCGAAGTGGTGTACCCGAGCGAGTCGATCCTCGCCGAATTCCCGGTCGCTGTGATCGAGAAAACGGTGGACAAGCGCAACACGCGCAAGCAGGCGCAGGCCTATCTCGAATACCTGTGGTCACCCGCCGGGCAGGAGAACGCCGCCCAGAACTACCTGCGCCCGCGCGATGCCGCCGTGCTGAAGAAATACGCCGCACAGTTTCCGGCCATCAAGACCTTTACCGTGGATGAGGTCTTCGGCGGGTGGAGCAAGGCCTCGGCCACCCATTTCAAGGACGGCGGCAGCTTCGATCAGCTGTACGTGAACAAGTAACCGCATCGGGTCGCGTGGCGAACGCGTGACCCTTGAGCTTCTCATGACGCGCACACCCGCTCACAACGTACTGCCGGGCTTTCGCCTGTCGCTCGGCTATGCGATCACCTATCTCTCGCTGCTGGTGCTGATCCCGCTCGGCGCGCTGGTCGCCAAGAGCAGCGCGCTGTCCCTGCCCGACTTCTGGGCGGTGGCGACCGCAGACCGCGCGCTGGCCGCGTACCGGGTGACCTTCGGCACCTCGCTGGTGGCGGCACTGGTCAATGCGGTGTTCGGCCTCATCGTGGCCTGGGTGTTGGTGCGTTATCCCTTCCCCGGCAAGCGTGTCGTCGATGCGCTGGTGGATCTGCCATTCGCGCTGCCGACCGCGGTTGCCGGCATCACGCTCACCACGCTCTACGCGAGCAACGGCTGGCTCGGTCGCCTGATCGAGCCCCTCGGTGTGAAGATTGCCTTTACCCCGCTTGGCATCATGGTCGCACTGACGTTTGTGACGCTGCCCTTTGTGGTGCGCACGCTGCAGCCGGTGATCGAAGACATCGAGCCGGAAGTGGAAGAGGCGGCGGCCACGCTCGGCGCAAGTCGCGCGCAGACGCTGTGGCGGGTGATCCTGCCGCAACTCTTTCCCGCCTGGCTGACCGGCTTCGCGCTGGCGTTCTCGCGCGCGATCGGCGAGTACGGGTCGGTGATCTTCATCGCGGGGAACATGCCGATGGTGTCCGAGATCACGCCGCTGCTGATCATCTCGAAACTGGAGCAGTACGATCTGGTCGG
The DNA here is from genome assembly GCF_014197015.1 of Niveibacterium umoris. Classification (NCBI taxonomy): domain Bacteria; kingdom Pseudomonadati; phylum Pseudomonadota; class Betaproteobacteria; order Rhodocyclales; family Rhodocyclaceae; genus Niveibacterium; species Niveibacterium umoris. The sequence goes on along the minus strand of NZ_JACIET010000001.1, from coordinate 1,968,352 downwards.
GGCCACGGTGCTGGCGGTTGTGATGCTGGTGATCTCCTTCGTGCTCTTGCTGTCGATCAACGTGTTGCAGTGGTGGGCGGCAAACCGGCACACCGGTCGCACGCCGGTCGAGGCGGCCGCGCCGGGCGCACGACTTGAAGGGGCCTCGGCATGAGTCGCCGCATCGCCACCACCGAATCACGCCGGGTGCGCTGGCTGCTGTGTGGCCTTGCGTTCGCCTTCCTGTTCCTGTTTCTTGCGTTGCCGCTTGCGGCGGTGTTCAGCGAGGCGCTCGCCAAAGGGTGGGCGTTGTACGTCGAAGCCTTGAAGGAGCCAGACACCCTGAAGGCCGCATCGCTCACGCTCGCGATCGCGCTGCTGGTCTTGCCGCTCAACGTGGCTTTTGGCGTCGCTGCCGCCTGGGCCATCGCCAAGTTCGACTTCCGCGGCAAGAGCCTGCTGACGACCTTGATCGATCTGCCATTCGCGGTCAGTCCAGTGGTGGCCGGCCTGCTGTTCATCCTGATCTTCGGTGCGCAGGGCTGGTTCGGGCCGTGGCTCGCCGCGCATGACATCAAGATCATCTTTGCTGTGCCGGGCATGGTCATCGCGACCCTGTTCATCACCGTGCCTTACATCGCCCGCGAGCTGATCCCGCTGATGCAGGCGCAGGGGCGTGACGAGGAAGAGGCAGCCGTGTCGCTTGGCGCCTCCGGCTGGCAGATGTTCTGGCGCGTGACGCTGCCCAACATCAAGTGGGGTCTGCTGTACGGCGTGATCCTCGCCAACGCGCGGGCGATGGGCGAGTTCGGTGCGGTGAGCGTGGTGTCCGGCCACATCCGCGGCGAGACCAACACGCTGCCATTGCATGTCGAGATTCTCTACAACGAGTACAACGCGATCGGGGCGTTCGCCGCCGCGAGCATCCTTGCCTTGCTGGCGCTCGTCACCCTTGTGGCCAAGACTTTTGTCGAGTGGCGTATGCGACGTGAAACAGAGGTGTTGTCGGCGGCGCTGCCGCCGGAGCGGACGGGTACGCTTTGATCGACCGGGAACGAAACAGCGAGAACAAGCAATGAGTATCGGCATTCGCAATATCGGCAAACGCTTCGGCAGCTTTGTCGCGCTCGACAACATTTCGCTCGAGATCCCCACCGGCGAACTGGTGGCGCTGCTGGGGCCCTCGGGCTGCGGCAAGACGACGCTCTTGCGCATCATCGCCGGCATGGAAGTCGCCGATTCGGGGCAGATCACCTTCTCGGGTGAAGAGGCGACCCACCTGCACACGCGCGACCGCCAGGTTGGCTTCGTGTTCCAGCACTACGCGCTGTTCCGCCACATGACGGTGTTCGAGAACGTTGCCTTCGGGCTGCGCGTGAAGCCGCGCAGCGAGCGCCCCTCGGAAGCAAAGATTCGCGAGAAGGTGACGGACCTGCTCAAGCTGGTGCAACTCGACTGGCTCGCCGAGCGCTATCCGAGTCAGCTCTCCGGCGGGCAGCGCCAGCGCATCGCACTCGCGCGCGCGCTGGCGGTGGAGCCGCGCGTGCTGCTGCTCGACGAACCCTTCGGTGCCCTCGACACCCAGGTGCGCAAGGAGCTGCGTCGTTGGTTGCGACGCTTGCACGACGAGATGCACATCTCGAGCGTGTTCGTCACGCACGACCAGGAAGAGGCGCTCGAAGTGGCCGACCGCGTCGTCGTCATGAACCAGGGGCGCATCGAACAGGTGGGCTCGCCCGACGAGGTGTACTCCAGCCCGGCCACGCCCTTCGTCTACCAGTTCCTTGGCAACGTCAACGTCTTCCATAGCCGGCTGCACGGGCCTTGGGCGGAGGTGGCGCGCGCGTCGGCCGAAAAGGCGACCGCCTTCGTACGGCCGCACGACATCGAGATCCTGCGCGAAGTCGCGCCCAACGCGCTGGTGGCATCGGTGACGCATGTGCAGGCGATCGGGCCGGTCGTGCGCGTCGAACTGATGCACGAGAGTGAAGTGATCGAAGTGGAACTCTCGCGCGAGCGGCAGCAGCAACTCATGCTCGCCGCGGGCGATCGCGTATGGCTGTTGCCGAAGCAGGTCGCGGTGTTCGAGGGGGCCAACGCGGAACCGCGGATGTGGGTGCCCGACTGGGTCATCTGACGGACCGCATCGCTACCCGGATGGCAAGGGCAGGGTAGCGATGCACGAGCCGCGCATCGCGTTCGATGGGACACAAGGGCGTTGCGCCGGCCGACCGATGGCGATCAGCGTTGAGAGCCTTTTCCGGAGCCCCCTTTTTCGACGCGCGATACAGCGTCCAAACGGCATCCCATCGGTCGCACGAATGTCTGACGGCACTGCTTGCAGCCGGCGCGAACGGTGTGGGTAATTTTCCCTTTCAGGCAGGCTCCGCGTCGTGCGCTTCCTGCCATGACACCCATTTGTCCCCTACCGATAAGCACATCACGGCTGCGCCCAGAAATCGGGCGAGCCCATCTGGACGCATCCGGTACCGAAGCTAGAGTTACCTGAACGGCATGCCTGATCCGGGGCTCGGCCGGGTCGCATCAGCCATCGTTCATGGGAGGCTCGTCATGATTCAGGATAGTCGTTTGTCATTGCGCGTGGCGCGCGCGTTGCTCGCGCTTGTTGTGTCGGTCGTCGGTGCGTCCGCGCCGGTCTTCGCATCGCCGGTCTTCAGTCAGCTCGTCCTCATCGGCGATTCGCTTTCCGATACGGGCAACATGTATGCCGCCACCGGCGGATTCATGCCGAGTGCGCCGTATTACTACGACGGTCGCTACAGCAATGGTCCGGTATCTGCGGACTACCTCGCTGCACGCCTCGGGCTCAGTGGCAGCCAGGTGCATAACTACGCGGTGTCCGGCGCATACACAGGAACCGACAACGCCGTTTTCCATGATCCGCTGTACAAGGATCTTCCGCCGATCGCAGGTGCCGACCTGCCGGGGATGCGCACCCAGCTCGATCGTTACATGGCGACAAACCTGGTCGACGCCAGCGCGCTCTATGTGGTGTGGGGAGGGCCGAACGACTTTGCGGCGCTGATGCGCGACCCGTCGAGCCCGCCGGCCGCTTACACCGCGGCGGTGATCGAGGCGGTCACCAACATCGCGGTGATCACGCAGACGCTGGTGATGTCTGGCGCACAACACGTGCTGGTGGCCAACATGCCCAACCTTGGGCGCACCCCTGGCGCGGTGGCTGCCGGCCCGGCCGCCGTTGGTGCGGCCACTGGTTTGAGCCTTGGTTTCAATGCTGCGCTCAGCGGCGCACTCGACAGTATCGACGCTCTGGCGCCGGGGCGAGTCGACCGCTTTGACACTTTCGGGTTCCTTGAAGGTGTGATTGCCGACGCCGATTCGCTCGGCCTCGCGAACATCAGCGAGGGTTGCCTTGCGACTGCCTGTGCGGTCACGCCGTCCGACTGGTCGAAGTACCTCTTCTGGGATTGGGAGCACCCGACCACCCGGGTGCACGAGATGCTCGCCGACGGGCTGTATACCGCCGCAGTGCCCGAGCCTGGCGTGATTGGCCTTGCCGCGCTGGGCTTCGTCGCGCTATGGCTGCAACGCCGGCGTGTGTGGTCGGCTGGTCAGTCGAACAGGTCCTGCTGAGCCGGATTGTCTCGAGGGGGTTTGAACGCCAGCGTGTTCAGAGGTTTGCGCTGACGGTTGAGCCCCAGCCGCTCGCTTGCACGCAGGAAGCGGGCGGCATACAGATCGGCGAATACGCCATTGCCGCGCATGCGCTGCCCGAAGCGCGAGTCGTAGAGCGCGCCGTCGTGCATCTGCCGCAACACACTCAGCACATGTTTTGCACGACCCGGCACATGCCGTTCGAGCCAGTCGGGAAACAGATCCTTGAGCTCATGCGGCAGCCGTAGCAGAACATAGCCTGCGGTGTCGGCGCCGGATTCTTGTGAAGCGTGCAGCACCGCTTCGAGTTCGTGGTCGTTGAGGGCCGGAATGAGCGGCGCGAACAGAACGCCGACCGGCACGCCAGCTTGATGCAGGGCGCGCATCGCGGCGAGGCGACGCTCCGGCGCTGCTGCGCGCGGCTCCATCGCGCGGGCGAGCGTGCGGTCGAGCGTCGTGACCGAGAACATCACCTGCACCAGATCGTCACGCGCCATGTCGGCAAGCAGATCCAGATCCCTTTCGATCAGCGCGCTCTTGGTGACGATGCTGACCGGGTGGCGGCATTCACACAGGACTTCGAGCAGCTTGCGGGTGAGGCCGAGCTTGCGTTCGACCGGCTGCCAACCGTCCGTGTTGATGCCGAGCGCGATCGGTCTGCAGCGATAGCTGTGTCGCGCGAGTTCGCGTTTGAGCACCGCCGGCGCGTCGGGCTTCCAGAGGATGCGCGTTTCGAAATCGATGCCCGGCGAGAAGCCCAGGTAACTGTGCGTGGGGCGAGCGAAGCAGTAGCTGCAGCCGTGCTCGCAGCCGCGATAAGGGTTGATCGAGCGTTCGAACGGGATGTCGGGGGACTTTGACTCGACGATCACGCTCTTGGCCGTATCGACAATCAGCTCGGTGGGTGGTGCGGCATCGCGCTCCGGCTGCGTCCAGCCATCGTCGAAGGCTTCGCGCGTCATCGACTCGAAACGGCCGTCCGGGCGCGTGGCGGCGCCGCGGCCGCGAAAACCGGAAAGGGGCTGGACGAACGGGTCGAGCTTGCGATCTGTCATGGTGCACCGCGGAGTGTCGCGATGAGTTCAGCTATAATCGTGCGCTTGTCTTGAGATGTGGCGCAAAAAATTGCGCACGCTTTACTGATGCCCCACCTGGAACCGGAAATCATGAACGCTTCAACCCGCCTGCACATCGACGACGTCCGCATCCGTGAAATCAAGGAACTGGTGCCGCCCGCCCATGTGCTGCGTGAGTTTCCGGCCACGCCGCAGGCCGCCCAGACTGCCTATGATGCTCGCAGCGGCATCCACCGCATTCTGCACGGTCAGGACGATCGACTGCTGGTTGTGATCGGGCCGTGTTCGATCCACGACGTCGAGGCCGCCAAAGACTACGCCCGCAAGCTTAAGGCCGAAGCCGACCGCCTGCGCGACGATCTGCTGATCGTGATGCGCGTGTATTTCGAGAAGCCGCGCACCACCGTGGGCTGGAAGGGGCTGATCAACGACCCGATGCTCGACGGCAGCTTCAAGATCAACGAAGGTATCCGCATCGCCCGCGAGCTGCTGTGGGAGATCAACGAGATGGGTCTGCCCTGCGCGACCGAGTTCCTCGACATGATCACCCCGCAGTACATCGCGGACCTGATCTCCTGGGGCGCGATCGGCGCACGCACCACGGAATCGCAGGTGCATCGCGAACTGGCTTCGGGTTTGTCGTGCCCGGTGGGTTTCAAGAACGGCACCGATGGCAACGTCAAGATCGCGGTGGACGCGATCAAGGCGGCGGCGAGCCCGCACCATTTCCTGTCGGTCACCAAGGCCGGCCACTCGGCGATCGTGTCGACCGGCGGCAACGAGGATTGCCACGTGATCCTGCGTGGCGGGAAGACCACCAACTACGACGCTGCGAGCGTGGATGCCGCATGCAAGGAACTGGCTGCTTCCAGCGTTGCGGCCAAGGTGATGGTCGACTTCTCGCACGCCAACAGCAGCAAGAAGTACGAGCGCCAGATCGTTGTGGCGCAGGACGTCGGCGCGCAGATGGCCGCAGGCGAGGAGCGCATCATCGGCGTGATGGTCGAGTCGCACCTCAAGGATGGCCGTCAGGATCTGGTGCCGGGCAAGGCGCTCGAGTACGGCAAGAGCATCACCGACGCCTGCATCGGCTGGGAAGACAGCCTTGGCGTGCTGGAGACGCTGGCCTCTGCGGTGCGCCAGCGCCGTGTGGCGCGGGCGACTTCCGACTGAGTCACGCAGCACGCAGTAAAACGAATGGCGCACCAAGGTGCGCCATTTTTGTTTGCGATCGGCCGATTCAAACCAGTTCGGCGGGGATCACCGCACGCAGTACTGTCTCACGCACGCCGAATCGCTCGCGCACGCGGAACCACCACAGTGCGCCCTTCTTGAAGGAGATATCCGCCCCGGGTTGGCCGAGCAGGGTTGCCGCGACCTGCCCAAGGGTTGGCTGGTGTCCGACAATCAGCACGGCGCCATTGGCGTCCGGCCAACCCGCCGCACTGAGGACGTCTTCGGCCGAGGCGTCGGTGCCGACCTGTGCGCTGATCTCATGCTCGCGCTGGAGGGGGGCGACGGTCTGGCGCGTCCGCGTGGCCGGGCTGACCACCACCCGCAGGTCCTTCGGTGCGTGCTGATCAAGCCAGGCCGCCATGCGCTCGGCCTGGCGTTCGCCACGCGGGCTGAGTGTTCGCGCTGCGTCGGGAAATCCATCCACCGCTTCGGCATGGCGCCACAGCAGAAGATCCAGTCCGCGTTCTTCGCTCATTCGCGCTTTCCTTTCTGCTTCCATGGGGCACGACTGCTCAGCAGGGCCTCCGCATCGACCAGCGCGCGCGCGCGGAGCAGGGCGATGCGCGGTGCGTGCCAGCCAGCGGCAAAGGCGCGTGCCGCTGCAAGCCCCGGGTCGCCGGCAGCGACGTCTGCCAGCAGCACGTTTGCCATCGCGGCATCGTTGATGGCGCCAAGGCATTCCTGCAGGTCGGCAAGTGCGCGACTGTAGGCATACACCCGATCCTGCAGCCACAGTGACGAGAAGAAATCGAGGCCATAGCGCAGGCGCTTGAGCACGATGCGCAGGCGGTGCAACTGGGCGACATCGCCAGCCTCCGCCGCGCTCAGGCAATCCCGTGCGTCGCGCCGCACACGTTGCATCGCGTCATGCGCAAGCGTGTGCAGCGGCACTCCGCTCGTTGTGTCGAGCGCATGCAGGGCGGCGGCGAGATCGAGCTGTGCGCGGCCTCGCCCCGCCCAGGCCTTGCCACTGCGCAGGCTTTCACGTTCGGCATTCCGCCGCGCCTCGACTGCGGCAATCAGGCGGTGGATGTCTTCGCCGGCGCGCCCGTCGCGGGTGATCGGCAAGAGCAGATCCTGCAGCACGACGTCCGCGTTGCGCGCACCTCCGAGTCCGGATGCCAGTTCGGCGAGCCGAGGCCGCCATTCCTTGACCATGGACTTCGGCAATGCGCGCCGGAACAGGGCGAACAGGGTGCGCATGCGTCGCAAGGCGACGCGTGCCTGGTGGATGAATTCCGGGTCGTCGAGGCGTGCGGCGAGCGCCTCGTTGGCTTGCCACATTGCCAGGGTTTCATAGGCAATCTGGCGGAACGCGTCGACTGCGTCCAGCTCGGCGTCGAGCACCAGCGCGCGCGCGCGGCGCGGCGCGGGTTTCAGGTTCTGGTAGAGCTCGTAGCCGCGCTGGGCCTTGCTGGCATCTTCCGGGCACAGAGGCACATCGGCAGCGAGTTGCGTAGCCAGCGCATAGAGTTCGCCCGGATCTCCGGAAACCAGTTCCAGCTCGAGTTCGCACAGCGGCATCGTACGGCCGCCAGCTTCGATCGTGCCGTCATCGATCATCGCAAGGATCACGATGCCGGGCGCCGGTTCGAGACGGCGCGTGACACGCTGGAAGGTGGTGGTAAAGACGGGCGCAAGCCGACTACGGAAACCCTCGAGCTCGTCCCGAACCTGCGGCACGTCTATCTGGGAGAAGTCGAAGCGGTCGCCCGGATAGGGCTGCTCCCATTCCGGCCGACTCGCCAGGCCGCCGAGCGAGGCGGCCGCGCACTTCACCGTCTGCAACCAGCGCTCGCCTTCCTTGCGCAGGCGTACGGCAATCCTGCGTGAGCGCAATTCGAGGCCGGGCGTGTCGAAATAGGTGTTCAGCAGCACATGGTCGCCGCCAACGCCGGGCGCATTTGCGATCAGCGGGTGGGCAAGCAGTTCGGGTAGTGCTTCGCGGGGTAGCGCGAGTTTGAGTTCGATTTCCTGGCTCATGCTCTGCGTGGAGTACTTGGGTTCGAACCGGAATGCGACGTCGGGATGTGGAAATTCAGTCCTGCTGCCAATGGCCCGACTTGCCGCCAAGTTTTTCGACCAAACGGATGTTCTCGATCTGCATGCCCCGATCCACCGCTTTGCACATGTCGTAGATGGTGAGCAGCGCGACCGACGCGGCCGTCAGCGCTTCCATCTCGACGCCGGTACGGCCAACGGTTTCCGCTCGGACTTCGACGTCGACTGCCGAGGCTGATTCGTCCGGATGAAATTCGACGGCGACCCGCGTCAGCGCGATCGGGTGACACAGCGGAATCAGGTCGGAGGTGCGCTTGGACGCCTGAATGCCGGCGATGCGGGCGATGCCCAGCACGTCGCCCTTGGCCGCGTCGCCGCGCAGGATCAGTGCGAGTGTCGCTGCTTGCATCGTGATGCGCCCGCGGACTCGCGCAACGCGGGTCGTTTCGGCCTTGGCGCCGATATCGACCATATGCGCTTCGCCCTGCGCGTTGAAGTGGGTCAGTGGCGAATCGCTCGCGTCATGCATGGTCGGGCCGTATGGGAAGGACAACCGAAACGGGAAGATTTGTTATCTTCTGTAGGTTCGAACGAAGGCGCTTTTGCCGGCCCGCTATCATACCCCCATGAAAAGACGACTGCTGGCGGGCCTTGTGGCCTTTCTCTTCACGCTGCGCGCCTTCGCCGAAGGGCTGCCGGACCTGGGTGACTCGGCGCAGGCGGACCTCTCGCCGCAGATGGAGCGCCAGATCGGCGCCGCGATCATTCGTGAGATCCGCAGTGATGCGCGCTATGTCGATGACCCCGAGATCGAGGATTACCTCGACCGGATCGGCTCGCGGTTGGTGGCAGTAAGTGCGACGCCGAGCCAGCCGTACCACTACTACGTGCTGCAGGACAAATCGATCAACGCCGCCGCAACCCTGGGTGGCGTACTGTACTTCCACACCGGGCTGTTCGTCGCGGCGCAGAGCGAATCGGAACTGGCCTCGGTGATGGCGCATGAAATTTCCCACGTGCAGCAGCGGCACATGGCGCGCATGCTGTCGCAGCAACAGAATCTGGGCTACATGATGATGGCCTCGCTGGTGCTGGCAATTCTTGCGTCGCGTTCGAGCGGCAACGCGGCCGGCGCCACCGTAATGGCCGGGCAGGCGGCGATGGCCAGCGCGCAGTTGGCCTACTCGCGCGATTTTGAACGCGAGGCTGACCGTATCGGGCTGCAAGCACTCGACGCGGCTGGTTTTGACACGCGCGAGATGGTGAGCTTTTTCGAACGTCTTGATCGCGCGACCCGGCTGTTCGACAGCGGTGCCTTTGCATACCTGCGTTCGCACCCGCTGACCACCGAACGTATCAGCGACATCGCGAACCGGGTGCAACAAACGCCTTACCGGCAGGTTGTCGACTCGATCGATTTTTCGCTCGTCAAGGCAAAGATCGAAAGCCTTGAGCAAGTCCCGCAAGACACGCTGTTGCGCTATTCCGGCGAGCCGCCGCAACGCACCAACGCGGCCGCGATCCATTGGTACTCGCGCGCCCGTGCGCACCTGAAACTGAACCAGGTAGCGGATGCGCAGGCAGACCTTGCGGCCCTTCGCCGGATCGGGCTCGAGAGTCCGATGATTGAACTCCTCGATGCCGATGTGGCACGGGCGGCCAGTGCCAATGACGCCGCCGTCAAGACCTTGCGCGCCGCGCGGGTGCGCTTCCCGCAAAGCCGGGCGCTCGTCTATGGCGAAATCGATGCACTGCTTGCTGGCGGGCACCCCAAGGAGGCGGCTGCATCCGCCATGGATCAGTTGCGCTTTGATCTTGCGGACGACCGCATATACAGCCGATTGGCAAAGGCCAACGCTGCGCTGGGCAAACGGCTTGCGCAGCACCGCGCGCAGGCAGAGGTTTATTACCTGCATGGCGCGATCGATTCGGCGATCGAGCAACTGTCGCTCGGGCTACGCGCACGTGACGGTGACCAGTACGAAAAGGCAGCGGCAGAAGCCCGCCTGGCGGAGTTCCAGGATCGCCGGCGCGAGCTGGAGCGGGACAGGCGGCGCTGAAACCGGCGATGATGTTGGGCGCTAGAATGGGCGCCTGAATGGCAACTCTGTGGAGTCGTGGATGAATTTCAATCGCGATCTGGATGTACGGGGTCTTAACTGTCCGTTGCCGATTCTGCGCGCCAAGAAGGCTTTGGCCGAGATGCACAGTGGTGAGGTGCTGCGGGTGGTGGCAACCGATCCGGGGTCAGTGCGCGATTTCCAGGCCTTCTGCAGGCAGACGGGGCACGAGCTGGTATCCAGCGGTGAAAACGCCGCCAGGGAATTCGAGTTCATCATTCGCAGCAAGTAGCTGATTTCAGCGCCATCTCGCGCAGGAACAGCATGGCTTGCCACTGCTGACTGCGCGTTTCCGATCGTTTCCTGGACATCTCATGCCTTTGAATCTCATGCGCAGCCTTGCATTCGCGCTATGCGCCGGGTTGATGGTCGGTTCGCTGTGGGCGGCTGCGCCTGCCGATACGGCATCGACGCAAGCGATCACGGTCGCGGCAAGCGAATCCCTTGCACGGGTTGCCGCAGTCGAAGGCATCACCGAGTACCGCCTTGCGAACGGCTTGCGCGTTCTGCTGGCGCCGGACGAGAGCAAGCCGACGACAACCGTCAACATCACCTATCTGGTCGGCTCTCGCTACGAGCACTATGGCGAAACCGGCATGGCGCACCTGCTCGAACACCTGATGTTCAAGGGCTCCAAGGGCTTTCCCGGCAACACCATCGATGCCGAGTTCAAGCGCCGTGGCATGCAGATGAACGGAACGACCTGGTTCGACCGCACCAACTACTACGAAACCTTCTCGGCTTCCGACGACAACCTCGATTGGGCGCTCCGCATGGAAGCCGATCGCATGGTCAATTCCTTCATTGCGAAGGAGGACCTCGATTCAGAGATGACGGTCGTGCGCAATGAAATGGAATCCGGCGAAAACGACCCGAGCCAGATCCTGTGGGAGAAGATGGCTGCGGCGGCCTACCAGTGGCACAGCTACGGCAAATCGACCATTGGCGCGCGCAGCGACGTCGAGGGCGTGCGCATCGAAAACCTGCAAGCCTTCTACCGCCGCTATTACCAGCCGGATAACGCGGTGCTGACCATTGCCGGCAAGTTCGACGCCGCCCGGACCTTGCAGACGGTGGTGGATACCTTCGGCCGCATTGCGCGCCCGCAGCGCGCGCTCGTGCCGACATGGACGCGGGAGCCCGCGCAGGACGGCGCGCGTGAAGTCACGCTGAGCCGGGTGGGCGATATCCAGATGATCGGCGCGCTGTATCACGTGCCGGCCGGCGCGCACCCCGACACGGCGGCGCTGTCCGTGCTGTCCTTCATTCTTGGCGACGCGCCAAGCGGCCGCCTGCACAAGGCGCTGGTGGAAGGCCACAAGGCGGCGAGCGTCAGCGCCTGGAACTTCGAACTTGCCGAGCCCGGTTACATGACCTTCTTTGCGCAGCTGACAAAACAGCAGTCGCGCGACGAGGCGCGCAAGGTTTTGCTGGATGTCGTCGAAGGGCTCGCGCGCAAACCGGTGACAGCGGCCGAAGTCGAGCGGGCGCGTACCGCGCTGCTGAACGGATTCGAGAAGACGATGAACGATCCGGAGCACTTCGGTGTCGCCTTGTCGGAAGCCATCGCGCTGGGTGACTGGCGCCTGTTCTTTCTGGGGCGGGACCGGATCGAGCAAGTCAGCCTGGCCGATGTGCAGCGTGTGGCACAGACCTATTTCAAGGCCTCCAACCGCACCTTCGGGTTGTTTGTGCCGACCGACAAGCCCGTGCGCGTTGAAGTGCCGGCCACGCCGGATCTGGGTGTCACGCTCACAGGCTACGTCGGCAAGGCTGCGCAGCAAAGCGGCGAGGCTTTTGACCCTGCACCCGACGCGATCGAGGCCCGCGTTTCACGCAGCGTGTTGCCCAACGGCGCAAAGCTCGCGCTGCTGCCCAAGCGTAATCGCGGCCAGACCGTGAATGGCCGGATCGTGCTGGGCATGGGCACCGCGGAGTCCTTGAAGGGACTCGAAACCGTGGCGGACTTCACTGCCGAAATGCTCAGCCGTGGGTCTGTCGGCCGCTCGCGCCAGCAGATCGCCGACGCGCTCGAGGGCCTCAAGGCGCAGCTGGCCATCTCGGCGCAGGACGGTAACGCGGTGGTGATCGACTTCGAGACGCGACGCGACAAGCTCGCGAGTTTCCTTGGTCTGCTCGAGGGCATCCTGCGGCGGCCCGTGTTTTCCGCGAACGAGCTGCGCCAATTGCAGACCGAGACAATCGCAGCCCTCGAAGCGGGGCGGCGTGAGCCACAAGCCATGGCGACGCGCGCAATGGGGCGCTACGAGAATCCCTGGCCGAAGGGCGATGTGCGCTATATCGGCACGCTGGACGAGGAGATTGCGGATACGCGCGCGGTTACGCCCGCTGCGCTGAAGCAATTTCATGCGCGCTTCTACGGCGCCAACCATGCCCGCATCGCGCTGGTTGGCGACTTCGATGCGCCTGCCGCTGCCGAGCAATTGTCGCGCCTCTTTGGACACTGGAGCAGCGCACAGGCCTTCGCCCGCGTGCCGCATCCCTATCGCGAGCGCACGCCCACCGAAATCAGGCTCAATGCGCCGGAAAAGGCCAACGCCTTCCTGATGTCGGGCGCGTCGATACCGCTGCGGGATGACGCGGAAGACTTCCCCGCGGCGGTGCTGGCCACACAGATTCTTGGCGGTGGAAGCGGATTGAAGAGCCGGCTGGCGGATCGCTTGCGCCAGAAGGAGGGGCTCAGCTACGGCGTCGGTGCGATGCTGCAGTCCAGCCCCCATGAGGCCAATGCAGGCCTTGTGATGTACGCAATCTACGCGCCACAATATCTGGACCGTGTGCGTTCGGCGATGGACGAAGAGTTCGCGCTATTCGTCCGCGAAGGGGTGAGCGAAGCGGAATTGCAGGAGGCCCGTGCCGGATTGATGCAGGAGCGACGCCTCGCGCGTACGCGGGATGCGGGGCTTGCCGGGCTGCTCGCGCTGCAGCTGGATCTCGGACGCACAATGGATTTCGAACGCTTGCGCGAGGCGCAGCTCGAATCGGTGACGCTCGAGCAGATCAACCGGGTGATTCGTCATTACTTCGATGCGGGTCGTCTCGTGAAGGTAGTCGCGGGGGACTTTGCGCCGCCTTCGACTACGGCGAAGTGAGGTGTGGCGCGCAGGTCCGCGTTCTGCAAGGAGCGCCGGGACTGCCGCTCGTTCAGCAACCAGATTGGAGGAGCAAGGAAATGCGTGATACCTCGACGAAGCTGCGCGTAAGCTTGGCGGGATTGATCCTGGTCGGCGTTGTTGCGGCCCCGGCTGCTGCGGCTGAGGAGCAGAAGAAGAAAGCGACGGATGACTGTGCGAAGCTCCCGGCGACAATCTCGCTGGACGCCGGCAAGCAGTCGCTCACCCGCGCTGACGGGCGCTGGATTCTCGACTCCAAGAAGGCTGCGCGACCGGATTCACTCACCTACTACGACGCAAACGACAACCGTCGGGTCTATCGCTTCAAGCGCTGGACCGGTGACGAGTATTCCTGTTCGGATACCGGGCGCTGGGCCAAGTAAGCGCCTGAGGCTCGCAAAAAAAACGGCGCGGTGAGGCGCCGTTTTTCGTTCTCGCAGATGGTGGTCAGAGGCGCCCGAGCTGTTCGCGGAGCTTGACCAGCGTCGCATCGAAGTCGCTCAGGCGCTTGCGCTCCTGCTCAACGACTGCAGCGGGCGCGCGGGCGACGAAACTCTCGTTCGACAGCTTGGCGTTCGCCTTTACCACTTCGCCCTCGATGCGCGTGATTTCCTTCGTAATGCGCTCGCGTTCGGCGGCGATGTCGATCTCGATCTTCAGCATCAGGCGGAAGTCGCCGACGATCTGCACCGGGGCGGGCGAGGGTGGCAGGGCATCGCCCGCAGCCGCCACACTCTCCAGTTTGCCGAGCGCGGTCAGGTAGGGTGCGAAGGCTTCGACGTCGGCCACCGGGCCGGCGACGATCAGCGGCACCTTCTGCGCGGGCGACAGGCTCATCTCGCCACGCAGGCTGCGCACTGCGCTGACCAGCGCCTTGAGCTGCTCGATGCGGGCCTCGGCCTTGGCGTCGATGCGCTCGAGATTGGCGCACGGGTAGGCGACCAGGCACAGGCTCTCGGCGTCCTTCTTGCTGGCGAGCGGGGCCACGGTCTGCCACAGCTCCTCGGTGATGAAGGGGATCACCGGGTGCGCCAGACGCAGGATGGTCTCCAGCACCCGCAGCAGGGTGCGGCGCGTGGCGCGCTGCTGCGCTTCGTTGCCGGTGTTGATCTGTACCTTGGCGAGTTCGAGGTACCAGTCGCAGTACTCGTCCCACACCAGCGTGTAGATCTCGCTCGAGAGCAGGTCGAGGCGGAAGTCGGCAAAGTGCTGCGCGACGGCGGCTTCGGCACGCTGCAGGCGCGAGACGATCCAGCGGTCGGCATCCGAAAATGCGAGGTAGCTGCCGTCGCACTCGCTCGGCGCGTGCTCGTTCAGGCCGCAGTCCTTGCCCTCGGTGTTCATCAGCACGAAGCGCGTGGCGTTCCACAGCTTGTTGCAGAAGTTGCGGTAGCCCTCGCAGCGCTGCATGTCGAACTTGATGTCGCGGCCCAGCGTGGCGAGGCTGGCGAAGGTGAAGCGCAGCGCGTCGGTACCGAAGGCGGGAATGCCGTCCGGGTATTCCTTGCGCGTCTTCTTCTCGATCTGCGCGGCCTGCTTCGGGTTCATCAGCCCGGTGGTGCGCTTGGCGACGAGGTCGTCGAGCTTGATGCCGTCGATCAGGTCGATCGGATCGAGCACGTTGCCTTTGGACTTGCTCATCTTCTGGCCTTCGGCGTCGCGTACCAGACCGTGCACGTACACGGTCTTGAACGGGATCTTGCCGGTGATGTGCTTGGTCATCATGACCATGCGCGCCACCCAGAAGAAGATGATGTCGAAGCCGGTGACCAGCACCGACGAGGGCAGGTAGAGGTCGAGCGCGTCGTTGGACTGGGCCGGCCACTCGGGCGTCCAGTCCAGGGTGCTGAAGGGCCACAGGGCGGACGAGTACCAGGTGTCGAGCACGTCGTCGTCACGACGCAGCAGGCCTTTGTAACCGTCGGCCGCGGCGAGCGCTCTCGCTTCCGCTTCGTCATGGGCGACGTAGAGCTGGCCGTCGTCGCCGTACCACGCCGGGATCTGGTGGCCCCACCACAGTTGGCGAGAGATGCACCAGTCCTGGATGTTGTTGAGCCACTGGTTGTAGGTGTTCACCCAGTTCTCGGGCGCGAACTTGATTTCTCCCGAGGCCACGCATTCGAGCGCCTTGCCAGCGATGCTCTTGCCGTCCGGGCCTGCCTTGCTCATTGCGACGAACCACTGGTCGGTGAGCATCGGCTCGATGACGACGCCGGTCCGGTCGCCGCGCGGCACCATCAGCTTGTGCGGCTTCACTTCGCCCAGCAGGCCCAGCGCTTCGAAGCCGGCGACGACCTGCTTGCGTGCCTCGAAGCGGTCGAGGCCGGCGAGTTCGCCGGGCAGCTGCGTGGCAGCGCTGATCTGGCCGTTGATGACCACGGTGCCGTCGGAGGGAATCTTCCCTTCGAGGGTCAGCACGATGATCATCGGCAGCTTGTGGCGCAGGCCAACCTGGTAGTCGTTCTGGTCGTGCGCGGGCGTGACCTTGACGACGCCAGTGCCGAATTCGCGGTCCACATACTCGTCGGCAATGATCGGCACTTCGCGGCCAACCAGCGGCAGCGTGACCGTCTTGCCGATCAGGTGGGCGTAGCGCTCATCTTCCGGGTGCACCATCACGGCGGTGTCGCCGAGCATGGTTTCCGGGCGCGTGGTGGCCACGGTGAGCGAACCGCTGCCGTCGGTGAGCGGGTACTGCAGGTGCCACAGGAAGCCGTCTTCCTCTTCGGACACCACTTCCAGATCCGACACCGCGGTGTGCAGCTTCGGGTCCCAGTTCACGAGGCGCTTGCCGCGGTAGATCAGGCCCTCGCGGTAGAGGCGCACGAAGGTCTCGGTGACGATCTTCGAGAGCCCGGCGTCCATCGTGAAGCGCTCGCGGCCCCAGTCCGGCGAGGTGCCGAGGCGGCGCATCTGCTGGGTGATGGTGTTGCCGGAGTATTCCTTCCACTCCCACACCTTATCGAGGAACTTCTCGCGGCCCAGATCGTGGCGCGACACGCCCTGTGCATCGAGCTGGCGCTCGACGACGATCTGCGTGGCGATGCCGGCGTGGTCGGTGCCCGGCTGCCACAGCGTGTTGTGGCCCAGCATGCGGTGGTAGCGGGTAAGCGCATCCATCACCGTCTGGTTGAAGCCGTGGCCCATGTGCAGCGTGCCTGTGACATTGGGCGGCGGCAGCAGGATGCAGAAGGCGTCGGGGTTGGACTTGTCCAGACCGGCCTTGAAGTAGCCCGACTGTTCCCAGTTTGCGTACCAGCGCCGTTCGATCTCGGCGGGCTCGAAGCTCTTTGCGAGTTCCATTATTTTCGTCTGGAAAATCAAAACCTTGGATTATAGCGAAACGCCCACTGACCCCCTTGGCGTTTTGCCTGAAGGGGAAGGCTGAGGGGGAGGGCAGCTCAGTCGCCGCCGGATTCGTTGAGCGTGGCGTCGAGCAGTTCGGAAAGCTTGTGCGAGAGGTCGGGAACGAGCGTTGCGCGCATGTGCGCAAGCGTCTTCACGCGCAGGCGTTCGACCATGCCATCCACTTCCGCGGCGACGATCTGTGGCAACTCGTTGCTGATCCAGGCTTCGAGTGTCTGCGCGATATGCGCATCGAATTCGATCAGCTGCTCCGCCATGCGCATCCGGGCGGCTTGCGCCTGTACGGCAGCGTCCTGGCGCGCGGCCTGGGTGGCTGCTTCGACCGCAGCTGCGATGATTGCGGGGTCTGGTTCTACGGCGATCGGCGCGGGGGAAGCCGGCGCGAAGGCTTCCTGTTCCGTCACCTCTTCCGGACATGGCGTTTCCGGCAATGCGATTTCGTCGTCGAGGACGATTTCTTCGGCGATGTCCTCGAGTACCGGGAGGTCTTCGCCCAGCACGTCAGTAAGAACCGGCAGGTCGTCAGCCGACGGCGCGATGCTTGAGCGATGTCGGTGGATCAGGGCGTCGGCCTTCACCATCAAGGTGTCGGAGACCTCCAGATCGTTGCTTGGGTCGAGTGGGGTCATGCTTGCTCGCGTGACGACGTGAGGTCGTTGGCTTGGGGTTCAAGGCCGTGCCCGCGGTAGTAGGCCCAGCGCGCGCGCGCTGGCGCGCGATCAGCGGCGTCGGCGGTGACGATCTCCACAACCTGCGCAAAGCGCTCGAACGCGGGGGGCGCCTCGGCGCCGAGGTTGATCAGAACATCAAGGTGCCTTGGGGCGTCCAGATGCTGATCGATCACGACGGGCGTTTGCTCTGCCAGCGGCGAGGTCGCCGCAACGTGCGGCACGAATGCAAGTGGCTGGAAGGTCCAGAGCAGCGCGTCGAAGCGGGCCGCCTGGCCCGCTTCAGGTGCAAACACGGTGACCTTGCGTCCGTGCCGGTAGGCGGCGGCCGTCAGACGACAGGCCGCCGAGAGTTTGTCCGGCGCGTTGTGGAAGAAGCGGACTTCGGTCACTGTGCGGGCGATGTCATCAGGCGCCTGCGCGCTTGATCAGGAACTGCGTCAGCAGCGGGACTGGCCGGCCGGTGGAGCCTTTGTCGGCGCCAGACTTCCAGGCGGTGCCCGCGATATCAAGGTGGGCCCACTTGTACGCCTTGGTGAAGCGCGACAGGAAGCACGCCGCCGTGATGGTGCCGCCGGCCCGGCCGCCGATGTTGGCCATGTCGGCGAAGTTGCTCTTGAGCTGCTCCTGATACTCGTCGAACAGCGGCAACTGCCACGCGCGATCACCCACCTCGACGCCAACATCCAGCAATTCGCGCGCGAGTTCGTCGTTGTTGGCGAGCAGGCCGCTGGTGTGGTTGCCGAGGGCGATGACGCAGGCGCCCGTCAGCGTCGCAATGTCGATCACGCATTCCGGTTCGAAACGCTCGGCGTAGGTCAGTGCGTCGCACAGGATCAGGCGACCTTCGGCGTCGGTATTGAGAATCTCGATGGTCTGGCCTGACATCGAGGTGACCACATCGCCCGGCTTCACTGCTGAACCGCCCGGCATGTTCTCGGTGCTCGGGATCAGCCCGACCACGTTGAGCGGAAGTTCGAGTTCGGCCAGCGCGCGGAAAGTGCCCAGCACCGATGCGCCGCCGCACATGTCGTACTTCATCTCGTCCATGCCTTCGCCCGGCTTGAGGGAAATGCCGCCGGAGTCAAAGGTGAGGCCCTTGCCGACCAGCACGATCGGCTTGGCTTTCTTCGATTTGGCGCCGTTGTACTGCATCACGATGAAGCGCGCGGGTTCGTGCGAGCCCTTGGTGACGGACAGGAACGATCCCATGCCCAGCTTCTCGATGCCGGCATTGTCGAAGGTTTCGACCTTGATGGACTTGAACTCCTTGGCCAGCTTCTTCGCAGTGTCGGCGAGATGCGCGGGTGTGCACACGTTGCCGGGCAGGTTGCCAAGGTCGCGCGCCAGCGCCATGCCGGCAGCTATCGCGCTGCCCTGCTTCGCTCCGCGGGAGGCCTCGGTGCTCGGTTTTGCGGCGAAGGCCAGCGTGATCTTGTCGGCGCCGCGCTTTTCGTCGTCCTTCTTGGCGCGCGGTACGTCGTACTTGTAGGCGGTATCACGCAGGATCTGTGCGGCTTGTGCGCTGAGCCAGCGGGCGTCGCGGCCCGGCAGTTCGACGTCGGCGAGGGTGACCACCGCATCGGACGCCTTGAGGCTGGCGAGCACCTTTGCAGCGGATGTGATGGCACTACGGTATGCCTTCTCGTTGAACTCATCAGGCTTGCCGTAGCTCACCAGCAACACGCGGTCGGCAGCGACACCCGGCAGGTGGTGAAGCATCACGGTTGCGCCGGCCTTTTCGTCGAGGTCGCCACGGGCGATCAGTTTGCCGAGCGCACCTGCGCTGGCTTCGTCGAGACGGGTGGCGATGCTGCCGAGAGATTTTCCGGCGAATACACCTACCACCAGGCACGCGCTTTTCTGCTTTTCCGGGGTTACGGATTTCGTGCTAAATTCCATCAATTGCTCCTGGCAATGGACGCTTGCGCGCTGAACGGACGATTATCCCGTGTCCCTCCAGCGCCGTCAAAACCGCACCGGCGCTTACCCGAATGGTCTTTCAGCGCGCAGCCATGCGCGAGTTCGCCGCCAATGCGATGGCGATCTTCGTCGCACTCTTCTTCATTCTGATCACCATCATCCTGATTCGGCTTCTGAGTCAGGCTGCAGGTGGCGGCTTGCCGCCCGATGCGGTGCTGTCGCTGATTGGATTCACGGCGCTTAACCACCTTGGCACCCTGCTTGCGCTGACGCTGGCGATGTCGGTGCTGATGGCGTTGACACGGGTGTATCGCGACTCCGAGATGGTGGTGTGGTTCGCTAGCGGCCTGCCGCTTTCCGCATGGGTCGCGCCGGTGCTCAAGTTCGCGCTGCCGATTGCCACGGTGATCGGCTTGCTGTCAGGATTCCTCTCGCCTTGGGCGCAGGGAAAGGCGCAGGAGTACCGCAAACAGCTGGAGGCGCGTGACGAAGTATCGAACGTGTCGCCGGGTATCTTCCGCGAGGACTCGGGCGGTCGTCGCGTGTTCTTCGTCGAGTCGGTCACGGAAAACGAGGCCGAGGTGAAGAACGTCTTCGTGTCGATGCCGCTCGCCGATCGTTTGCGCATCATCGTTGCCGCCCACGGCACGGTGGAGCAGAAGCCAAACGGCGATCGATTTGCCGTCCTGCGAAATGGACGGCGTTATGAGGGGCATCCGGGATCGCCCGAGTTCAGCGTTACGCGTTTCGACAGCTACGCAATACGTATCGAGGCGAAAGAGGTTGGCGTGCTGGAACTGACGCCGCGCATCACGCCTACCCCGAAACTGATCGCGTTGCCCACGCCGCCTAATCTCGGCGAATTGTCATGGCGGATCGGTCTGCCGCTTGCTTCGCTGGTTCTCTCATTGGTTGCGGTGCCCCTTTCCTTCGTCAATCCACGTGCCGGCCGCGCGCTCAATCTGCTGTTCGCGGTGTTCGTGTTCTCTACCTACATCAGCCTTCTGCAAGTCATGCAGGCATGGATCGGGCAGGGCAAGATCGGCTTTCTCGCTGGGCTTGCCGCGCTGCATCTGCCAATGTTCGCGTTGATGATCGGCATGTACGTTCACCGCATGCAGCTGCTGTCTCGCCTGTTCCGCCGATGAAGACGATCCGACGCTATCTCAGTTACGAAATCATCGCGGCGACCGGGCTGGTGATGCTGGCGTTCCTCGCGCTCTTTGGCTTTTTCGATCTGGTGGAAGAACTCGACAAGGTTGGCAAGGCCGGGTACCGCCTCAAGCATGCGCTGATCTTCGTGGTGCTCTCGCTGCCGAGCCGTGCCTATGAGATTTTTCCGATCACCACCTTGATCGGCACCTTGTTCGCTCTGACCAGCCTGGCGCGTAACTCAGAAATCACCGCCATGCGCACCGCCGGGCTGTCGACACGCAAGGCGGTCATCCTGATCGCCCAGATCGGGCTGATGTTCGCCGCGACGACGTTTGTGCTCGGAGAGTTCATTGCGCCCCCGCTTGAACGCGTGGCTCAGAAGTGGCGCTTGCGCAGTACGAATTCGACACTGCCACAGGAGCTGCGATCAGGCTTCTGGGTCAGGGATGGTCGTCTCTTCGTCAATGCGGAACGGGTGCAGCCGGACAAAGGTCTTGAGGGCGTTCGCATCTACGAGTTCGACGAACACTCAAAATTGGTGTCGCTCTCGGATGCCGTGCGCGGTGAATACAAAGCCGGGCAGGGCTGGTTGCTCAGCGATGTAACGCGAACCAGCTTCCTGCCAGATCGCACGCAGCTGGAGCGACTGCCTCAACTGCAATGGAAGTCTGAACTGACGCCCGAATTGGTGAGTGTGGTGATGGTGACGCCAGAGCGCATGGCGCTGAGGACGCTGGTGCCTTATGTACAGCACCTGAAAGACAATAATCAGAAAACTGGGCGCCACGAGGTGGCGCTGTGGAAGAAGCTGGTCTTTCCCTTTGCGTCGATTGTGATGATGTGTCTGGCGTTGCCGTTTGCGTTCATCCATCACCGCAGTGGCGCGGTAGGAGCCAAGGTCTTGCTTGGCGTCGCTATAGGCATGACCTTCCATCTCCTCAACGGCTTGTTCACCAATCTGGGCATCATCAACGCTTGGCCGGCCGCCGTGAGCGCGGTCGCGCCGAGCGCGCTCTTCATGGTCGCCACGGCTGCGATGCTCTGGTGGGTGGAGCGCCGCTGAGTTACCGGGACTGGCCTGGGCGTCCGGGCAACAGCACCACGCAGGTTCCGGCAAAGCGGTCGTGCAGGAACTGATGGTCGCGATCGAACAGGCTCCAGATTATCCCTGCGCCACAGAACAGGATCGACGGCCAGCCCAGCAGGTACCGGGCCAAGCACTGTGCGGTGTTGGGCAGCCGTCCGGTACGGGCGTCGACGATCTGCAACTGCCAAGTCTGCATTGCCAGGGTTTGCCCGTTGCGACGCCATAGCACCAAGAAGTAGATGCCGAGCACCACCATGAGCTGCAACCAGCTCAGCCAACCGGGTAGCTGCATACCTGCAGCCATTCCGAGAATGACTTGCGGCAGTAGCCACCCGAGCGCACACACGCCAAGCAGGAGCAAGGCTTCGTAAAGCATGCAGGCAAGACGGCGGCGCAGGCCGGCCAGTTCAGCCGTCGGTCGCAAATCGGTCACGTGAATCCGTTTTCTCGGCGGAGGGTTTGTTCAGAGTCCGGCCGTTCAATAGCGGGGATATAGCGCTTCAGGGAGAACCGGTTTGGGAGGCGGATCTGGCTCCGGAGGCGGTGGCGGTGGTGGGCGCAACACGCTGCGGTACGGGCGCAAATACGGCGGCACCAGCCATTCCGCCGGGATCTCCCGATGCCCGCCACGGTCGGCAGACTTGGCGCGAGAGCGCAGCTTGTCTTTCTCGTCGTTGGGAAGCTCTTTGTAGACGTCCCACTGTTGCCGCAAGGCGGGCCGCTGGTCGCTCGGCAGTTTCTGCAGCCTTTTGTACTGTTCCCGCGCCTTCTTGCGCTCTTCCGGCGTCAGCTGAGCCCAGGATTCCATGCGACGGGTGATCCGCTCCTGCTCGCTTGGTGTCATCTGCGGGAATCGGCTTGCGATGCCGATCCACTTGTTGCGACGGGCGGGGCCCATGTCGGCCCATTCAGATTCGAGCGGCGCCAGAATCGCTCGCTGTTCGACCGTGAGGCTGCTCCATTCCGGCGCTTGCGTCGCCGCGCCAGCGAGCGGCGCAATGACAAGCGTCAGAATGAACAGCCAGCACTTCAGCTTGCCGAGTCGTCCGGCTTGAGCCATCGGTCAAATCCGTGGTCGAGGTATGCATCGATTGGAAGGTCATCTGACAGCAAGGCGCTATCGACCTCTTCAAGTTCCGAGCTGAGGACGTTCTCTCGCACCGCGTCGGCGGCGACAAGCACGAAAGCCGCAGTCAGCGTCACCAAGGTCAGGCGGTTGTACTGGCCCCACAAATCGCTGACAGTGCGGCCGATCCCGGCCAAAGTGAGACCGCGCGCTGCGACGCGCTGGTGCGCCAGCGCGGCTCGCCGTGCAGCGTGCAGCCTGGTCTCGACATCCGGTGTCAGGTTGTTCAGTCCGCGATCCAGATTCGCAACGATTTTGCGTGCAATCGCAAGTTCTTCATTCATGGCTCAATCCCCCGGGCACGCAACGCGGCCGCAAGCGTGTGAGTGGCTCGCGAGCAGTGTGTCTTGACACTTCCCTCGGAGCAGCCCATCGCGGCAGCCGTTTCAGCAATATCCATTTCCTCCCAATAACGCATGAGAAAGGCTTCTCGTTGACGTGGTGGCAGTTTCGCAATCTCCTGCTCAATGATCCCCAAGGTCTGGCGCTGCTCTTCCTGGAGGTGCGGCGCCTTGAATACCGCCGCATCGGACTCTGCCTCAAGCGTCTCGAGCGGGTCGCCGCCTTCGTCGTCGCTGTCTGGCGAGAATGCGGACAGCAAGGTCGTCCATAAGTTTCGCACCTTGCTGCGGCGAAAATGGTCGTTGATGCTGTTCTGCAGGATGCGCTGGAAGAGCGCGCCGAACTCTTCCGCCGGGCGATCGCCATAGCGTTCCGCCAGTTTCATCATGGCGTCCTGAACCACGTCGAGGGCGGCGTCTTCGTCCCGCAGCGCAAAAAACGCCTGCTTGAAGGCGCGTCGCTCGATGCTGGCGAGAAAGTCTGAAAGTTCGATCCGGGAAGCCAGGAGAAACCTCGTGTGGCCGTCGCCGCCCTATGGTGTGGCGCAGCGAGGATGCCTTGACCAATCCATCGCACACCGTTGACAATGTACCTCCCCCTCCCTCCGGAGGGGCTTGTGTCTTTATTGGGTGCTGCAATGGTTTTGACTGGTGCGGAGATTGTAATCAGGTGTCTGCAAGAGGAAAAGGTCGAATATGTATTCGGCTATCCCGGCGGCGCCGTGCTTTTCCTCTATGACGAATTGTCCAAACAGGACACGGTTCGTCACGTGCTGGTTCGCCATGAGCAGGCCGCCGTACACGCTGCGGATGGCTACGCACGTTCCACCGACAAGGTGGGCGTGGCGCTCGTTACTTCGGGTCCGGGCGTCACCAACGCCGTGACCGGTATCGCGACCGCTTATTGTGATTCGATTCCGATGGTGATCATCAGCGGCCAGGTGCCGACTGCTGCCATCGGGCAGGATGCATTTCAGGAAGTGGACACGGTCGGCATCACGCGTCCGTGTGTGAAACATAACTTCCTGGTCAAGGATGTGCGCGACATTGCCACAACCATCAAGAAGGCGTTCTTCCTCGCCAAGACGGGGCGTCCCGGCCCGGTGCTGGTCGACATTCCCAAGGATGTCTCGGCCCACAAATGCGAGTACGAATATCCGAAGACGGTTGCGTTGCGTTCCTACAACCCGATCGTAAAGGGACATCAGGGTCAGATCCGTAAGGCGTTGGGGCTGTTGCTCGAAGCCAAGCGTCCGATGATCTATGCGGGTGGCGGGGTCGTCCTCGCAGATGCGGCCGAAAAGCTTACCAAGCTGACGCGTCTGTTGGGGTTCCCGGTCACCAATACCTTGATGGGTCTGGGTGGCTATCCGGCGACGGATCGTCAGAACCTTGGCATGCTGGGCATGCACGGCACCATCGAAGCCAACATGGCAATGCATTATTGCGATGTCCTGCTGGCGATCGGTGCGCGTTTCGATGACCGTGTGATCGGCAACCCCGCGCACTTCCAATCCGAACCGCGCAAGATCATCCACATCGACATCGATCCGTCCTCGATCTCCAAACGGGTCAAGGTGGACGTGCCCATCGTCGGAAACCTGTCCGACGTGCTCGATGACATGATCAAGATGCTGGAGTCGGCAGGCGACAAGCCGAACCCCGTGCAGATCGAACCTTGGTGGAAGCAGATCGAGGAATGGCGTCGTCGCGAGTGCCTGAACTACAAGAACAGCACAGAGGTGATCAAGCCGCAGTTCGTCGTGGAGACGCTCTGGAAAATCACCAAGGGCGATGCCTTCGTGACGTCTGACGTCGGTCAGCACCAGATGTGGGCCGCGCAGTACTACAAGTTCGACAAGCCGCGGCGCTGGGTCAATTCTGGCGGTCTGGGCACGATGGGCTTTGGTCTGCCGGCGGCGATGGGCGTCCAGCTGGCTCACCCGGGTTCGCCGGTTGCGGTGATTACCGGTGAGGGCTCGATCCAGATGTGCATTCAGGAGTTGTCGACCTGCAAGCAATATCGCTTGCCGATCAAGGTCCTGAGTCTCAACAACCGGTATCTTGGCATGGTGCGCCAGTGGCAGCAGTTCTTCCACGGCAACCGCTATTCCGAGTCGTACATGGATTCGCTGCCTGACTTTGCGAAGCTCGCCGAAGCCTATGGCCATGTTGGCCTGCGCGTCGAGAAGCCAGGCGATGTCGAAGGCGCGATCCGCGAAGCTTTCAGTCGGAAAAACGATCTGGTCTTCCTGGATTTCCAGGTGGACCCGACCGAAAACGTGTTCCCGATGGTCCAGGGCGGCAAGGGTCTCACCGAGATGATCCTGTCGTCCGAGGATCTGTAACACTCGCGTACTGCAAGAACGGGATGCCGCCGAACCGCGGCGGCATCCGCCCAGCGGGCTTACCAGCCCGGTGTGGCGGCGGCAGGTCACCCGTGGGCCTGGCGTGGCCGTTCTGCTGTGTGCTCACAAGCAGGCAAGCCTATGAGACATGTCATTTCTTTGCTGCTCGAAAACGAGTCAGGCGCGCTGTCGCGTGTATCCGGCCTGTTTTCGGCGCGCGGCTACAACATCGAGTCGCTGACCGTAGCGCCGACGGAAGATTCGTCGTTGTCGCGCATGACGATCGTGACCTCCGGCTCCGACGACATCATCGAGCAGATCACCAAGCAGCTGAACAAGCTGATCGACGTGGTCAAGGTGGTCGATATTTCGGAAGCCGCGCACATCGAGCGCGAACTCATGCTCGTCAAGGTTCGCGCCACTGGCAAGGACCGCGAGGAGATGAAGCGTATGGCCGATATCTTCCGCGGTCGCATCGTCGACGTCACCGAATCAAGCTACGTGATCGAGCTTACCGGCACACAGGACAAGCTCAATTCCTTCGTTGGCGCGATTGACAAGGATCTGATCCTGGAAACAGTTCGCTCCGGCGTCTGCGGTGTAGGCCGCGGCGATCGCGTGCTGAAGATCTGATTTGCCCCACCCACAGAATATTTGAGGAAATACCATGAAGGTTTACTACGACAAGGACGCCGACCTCTCGCTGATCAAGGGCAAGCAGGTCACCATCGTTGGTTATGGCTCGCAAGGTCATGCCCATGCACAGAACTTGCGCGATTCGGGCGTGAATGTGACCGTCGGCTTGCGCAAGGGTGGTGCGTCGTGGTCGAAGGCCGAGGGCGCAGGCCTGAAGGTCGCAGAAGTGGCGGAAGCCGTAAAGGTTGCGGATCTGGTCATGATCCTGCTGCCGGACGAGAACATCCCGGCCGTGTATTACAACGACGTCGAGCCGAACATCAAGCAGGGCGCCACGCTGGCTTTTGCCCATGGCTTCAACGTGCACTACAACCAGGTTGTGCCGCGCGCTGACCTCGATGTGATCATGGTCGCCCCGAAGGGCCCAGGCCACACAGTGCGCTCCGAGTACCTCAAGGGTGGCGGCGTGCCGTCGCTGATCGCGGTGCATCAGGACAAATCCGGCAAGGCACGTGACATCGCGCTGTCTTACGCGGCAGCCAACGGCGGCACCAAGGGCGGCGTGATCGAGACCAACTTCCGCGAAGAGACCGAAACCGACCTCTTCGGCGAACAGGCCGTGCTGTGCGGCGGCGCTGTCGAACTGGTCAAGATGGGTTTCGAGACCCTGACCGAAGCCGGCTATGCCCCGGAAATGGCCTACTTTGAGTGCCTGCACGAACTCAAGCTGATCGTCGACCTGATGTACGAAGGCGGCATCGCCAACATGAACTACTCGATCTCGAACAACGCCGAGTACGGCGAGTACGTGACCGGGCCCGAAGTCATCAACGCCCAGTCGCGTGAAGCCATGCGCAATGCGCTCAAGCGCATCCAGACCGGCGAGTACGCGAAGATGTTCATCCTCGAAGGCAAGACCAACTACCCGTCGATGACTGCGCGTCGCCGTCTCAACGCCGCACATCCGATCGAGACGGTTGGTGGTCAGCTGCGCGACATGATGCCGTGGATCAAGGCCAACAAGCTGGTCGATCAGTCCAAGAACTGAGCATCTCTTGCCGCGTCTGCGTACGCCCAAGCAAAACGGAAGACGGCCACTTAGGTGGCCGTTTTTCATGGCGCACTGAGTCGTCAGGCGCACTAGGCCTGGTCGCGCCAACCTGCAGATTGCGCGGAATCGGTTCTGCTAAAATTGCCGTCTCATCTGTTGCCTGCGTACGTTTTGTGAGCCGCTGTTTGCGGGTGGGTGACCGCTCCGTGTGCAAGCATCCTCAGGCAGCTGTAGCGCTAACGGCGCTGCGCTGGCCGGAATCGTCCGACCCCTTTGGCAGGTCCTCATGACAGAGCTGCGACCCAGCAAACTCCCGCCCCGTAGCATTTCGATCCGCCGCAGGGGCATCTACATTCTCCCCAACCTGTTCACTACAGGTGCGCTGTTCGCGGGCTTCTACGCCATCGTGCAGTCAATGAATGGTCGCTTCGAAACCGCGGCGGTTGCGATATTCGTCGCGATGGTGCTGGACGGTCTTGATGGCCGTGTGGCGCGACTCACGCACACCCAGAGCGAGTTCGGTGCCGAATATGATTCGCTCTCCGACATGGTGTCGTTTGGCGTGGCGCCGTCGCTGGTGATGTACGAATGGGCCCTGAAGGATCTCGGAAAATTCGGTTGGGTTGCCGCCTTCACCTACTGCGCTAGCGCCGCCCTGCGTCTTGCACGCTTCAATACCAACATCGACGTCGTCGACAAACGTTACTTTCAGGGGCTGCCATCGCCGGCGGCCGCCGCGCTCGTCGCAGGATTCGTGTGGATCATGATCGGACAATCGGTGGATCCTTCTCAGGTTCGCTGGCTCGCATGGGTGACGACGGTTTTTGCCGGCGTGACGATGGTGACCAACGTGAAGTTCTGGAGCGGCAAGGACATCAACCTGCGCCGCTCGGTGCCATTTGCTGTCGTGTTGGCGATGGTAGGGGCATTTCTCGCCGTTTCGAGTTACCCCGAAGGCGTGTTATTCGGGCTGTTTGTCAGTTACGCGCTTTCGGGATACGTGATGTGGGTGTGGCGCGCAATTCGCCGCCAGCCCTGATGGCCGCACTGGAGAGATCGCAATGAAGGACCGTTTGGTTATTTTCGATACCACGCTGCGAGATGGTGAGCAAAGTCCCGGCGCTGCGATGACCCGGGACGAAAAGCTGCGCATCGCGCGCCAGCTAGAACGGCTCAAGGTCGACGTGATCGAGGCAGGTTTCGCCGCCGCGAGTCCGGGCGATGCCGAGGCGATTCGCGCAATCGCCGAAGTGATCAAGGATTCGACCGTATGTTCATTGGCGCGAGCCAACGAACGCGATGTGCGGGCGGCGGGTGAAGCGATCCGTCCTGCCGCGCGGGGGCGCATCCACACGTTCATCGCGACCAGCCCGATCCACATGGAGAAGAAGCTGCGCATGCAGCCTGACCAGGTGGTGGAAGCCGCGGTTGCCGCGGTAAAGCTCGCGCTGCAATACACCGACGACGTTGAGTTCTCGGCCGAAGATGCAGTTCGATCCGAGATGGATTTCCTCGTCCGGATTTTCGACGCGGTTATCCAGGCGGGCGCCAAGACCATCAATGTTCCGGATACCGTTGGCTATGCGGTCCCGGCGCTGTGGGGCGAGCGATTCCGCACGCTGATCGAGCGCGTGCCGGGTGCCGACAAGGTGATCTGGTCGACGCACTGTCACAACGACCTGGGCATGGCGGTCGCAAATTCGCTTGCTGCGGTTCAGGCGGGGGCGCGCCAGGTGGAATGCACGATCAATGGTCTGGGGGAGCGTGCGGGCAACGCTTCTCTTGAAGAAGTTGTGATGGCAGTGCGCACTCGCCCGGACGTGTTCGCAGTTGAAACCGGCATCGACGCATCGCAGATCGTGGCAAGCTCGAAGCTGGTATCGACGATCACCGGTTATCCGGTTCAGCCGAACAAGGCCATCGTCGGGGCGAATGCTTTTTCCCACGAATCCGGCATCCATCAGGATGGTGTGCTCAAGCACCGCGAAACCTACGAAATCATGCGCCCGGAAGATGTGGGCTGGAGCACCAATCGCCTTACCTTGGGCAAGCTTTCGGGGCGGAATGCCTTCCGCAAGCGGCTCGAAGA
The DNA here is from genome assembly GCF_014197015.1 of Niveibacterium umoris. NCBI lineage: Bacteria > Pseudomonadati > Pseudomonadota > Betaproteobacteria > Rhodocyclales > Rhodocyclaceae > Niveibacterium > Niveibacterium umoris. The sequence continues at coordinate 1,939,380 of NZ_JACIET010000001.1, read as the reverse complement.
GCTGGGCATCGTTGTCGAATCGGAAGAGCAACTGAACCACGCGTTTGGGCGCTTCAAGGAACTGGCCGACAAGAAGAGCGAGATCTTTGACGAGGATCTTCAGGCGCTGATGTCGGACGAAGCGCAGGAAGCGGAATCCGAGCGCTTCAAGCTGGTTTCGGCACGATTCCATTCCGAGACGGGCGAGACGCCTACCGCTGCGCTGACGCTGTCGGTGGATGGTCACGAAGTCAAAACCGAGTCGGATGGCAGCGGTCCGGTGGATGCGGCGTTCCGCGCCATCGAGTCGGTCGCCAAGAGCGGCGCTGCGCTGCTGCTCTATTCGGTCAACGCAATCACAACGGGGACCGATGCTCAGGGCGAGGTTACGGTTCGCCTGTCGCACGGGGCCAGGGTCGTCAATGGGCAGGGGGCGGACACTGACATTATCGTCGCCTCGGCCAAGGCCTACTTGAATGCTTTGAACAAGCTGCAGGCCGGCGCGGAGAAGCTGAACCCCCAAGCCGAAACGGTTTGACCGGGAAGAAACGGGCGCCTTGGGCGCCCGTATTTACTTCGTTGCCTGGCGCGAAGGCGCGGTGACCCTCGAATACGCTGCGCAAGAGGCAAACAACGCAAGCGCAAACAAGGTCTCTACTGCGGCAAGCTGGGCCGACAGGCCCGTGTCGCTGCTTGCGCGGACCACACCTTCAGTGAAGTACAGCCAGATCATCAGCGTGGTCCATTGAAAGGTATATCGCCGCGCGTGCAGCATGCCTCTCAACGGAGCAAGCAGAGGCAAGACCTTCAGCACGAGCCATGACCCTCCCGGCCGGACCGGCGCGAGCCATAGCTCCCAGCAAACACAAAGCGCGATCAGCGCCAGCAAGAAAGCAAGGCTTGCGCGGCGCAAGGTGGATTCGTTCATTGCCGTGCTCCCGCAAGTCTCGCTGCGATGTCGGCCAATCGCCGGCCTTGGGCAAACGCGAGCTTGCGTTCCGATTCCGAGAGGCGTGAGTCGCCTTGTCCGCCGGCGATGTGTGTCACGCCGTAGGGTGTGCCGCCAGTCTGCGTCGCGTGCAATTCCGATTCTGTGTACGGTACGCCGACGATCAGTGCGCCGTGGTGCAGCAGCGGCAACATCATCGAGAGCAGGGTGGTCTCCTGCCCGCCGTGCAGCGTGGCGGTGGACGTGAAGACGCAAGCGGGTTTGCCCGCCAGCGCACCGCTGAGCCACTGGGGCGAAGTGCCATCCAGAAAGTACTTCATCGGTGCCGCCATGTTGCCAAACCGGGTCGGACTACCCAATGCGAGTCCGATGCACTCTTCGAGGTCGCTTAGCTCTGCAAACGGCGGGCCATCGGACGGAATTGACGGCTGCGCGGTCTCAACCACGCTGCTAACTTTCGGTACGGTGCGCAGGCGGGCTGAAACGCAACCGCTCGATTCGATGCCGAGTGCAATCTGATCGGCCAGTGCGCGAACCGAACCGCGGTGGCTGTAATAGAGGACAAGGATTTCTTGCATGTTCGGCGGACCGATAGAATGGGGGCGGATTATACGCAGGGCAGGGAGCCGGGCGCCGGATGTATGAAATACGTCGATTTGTCGATCTGCTGATCGAGCGTTTTGTCGAAGTACGCGGATCGCTCGTTGCGAGCAGTCTCACATTTACGACGCTGCTGTCGCTGGTGCCGCTGATCGCCGTCAGCTTCACAGTGATGGGGCAGTTGCCGATGTTCTCCGAACTCGGAACGACGCTGAAGATCTTCCTGTTGACCAATCTGTTGCCGGACAAGGCGGGCAAGGTCATCGCGACCTACGCCGTGCAGTTTTCCCAGAAGGCGGAAAACCTCACCTTGTTTGGCGGCATCGCTTTGATCGCGACAGCGGTGTTGCTGTTGATGACCGTGGATCGTTCGTTCAACGCGATCTGGCAGGTCAAGCGCCCTAGGCCGATCTGGAACCGCTTCGCGCTTTACTGGCTCGCGCTGACAATCGGTCCGATCGTATTGGCGGCAAGTGTCGCGGCAAGCACCTATGCGATTACAGCATCGCTCGACGTGGTCGCGGATCCTGCCTGGCTGCGTACTGCAGTACTCCGGATGCTGCCCGTCGTCTTGTTCTCGGCGCTCTTCACGTACATCTTCTTCGCGGTACCCAATCGCCGAATTGAGCCTTGGCACGCAGCGGCCGGCGGCATCTTTGCCGGGATCGGGATAGTTGTGCTGCAACGCCTGCTGGGCGTCTACTTTGCGCGGTTCCCGACCTACACGCTGTTGTACGGCACCTTTTCAGCCGTGCCGATCTTTCTCGTCTGGCTCTATTCGACCTGGCTGGTGATTCTGGTCGGCGCGATGGTGACCGCAGTCATTCCTGATTTTCTGGCGCGACGCCGGCTCTTGCCGCAGTCGGTCGCGGGGCGTTTCTACGCAAGCGTCCGTTTGCTCTCTGCGCTCGAAACGTCGCAGAAGGCGGGGCGGCTGACCAGTCTTGCCTGGCTCGCTACCGCATCACGGCAGCGGATCGAAGAGACAGAAGCAATGCTCGAATCCATGCGCGAGGCTGGGTGGGTGTGCGAGACCGATGCGGGAGGGTGGTTGCTGATCGGGTCTGCAGGCGCAGTAGGCGCGAAAGAGCTGTTTTCGCGATTTGTGTTGTCGTCGGAAGACATCGCGAAGTTGGGGGCCGCGGACGACGAAGCCTCGCAAATGTCAGCCAGCGAACTGGCGGCGGCGATTGCTGGCGTGCTGGGCCAAGGCAAAGATCAGATCGGGTAGGGGTCGATCTCGAACTGGAAGAGTTCGATGTTGGCGGTCTGCATGTCCAGGCTGAGCAAGCGCCCTTGGGCGATGTAGATACGATCCAGATCCGATACCAGTGCGAAGCGGCGCGACGTGTAGGTGCCGGTCGGGGCCAGAATCGCCGGGTGGTGCCGCAGCGCGGGCATGGCCGGCAGCACCAAGGCTTTCACCATCTTGCTCGGGCGCTCGCGCGCACCGCGGAAACCAACGGTTACCGGCGTCGCGCCGGTGGATACGATCTGCAGGCCGAGCTCGATTTGCGACGGGTTCTCGCTGCGAATCCAGCGCACGACGCAGACGTTCCATGGCTGCTCATCGTCCCTGCGCAGCGCAACCGCGGTTCCGGCGGCCAGTCCCGCGGCAACGCCGGCCACATGCATGATGGCAAACCCGCCGGGGCTTTCATTGATCACCTGCCATTCCTGAACGTCGCCCGCCTGTGGCGCGCTGCCGCGCATGATCGTCCAGATGGCATTGATGCCGGAGCAGGCCTGAACCGTGTATTGCGTTTTGCGTCGTGGCTGCTCCCGCTTTACTGGCAGCGTCCATTCGTTGCGAAGGCGCTGCAATAGCGACAGCGGCTGCACGCCGACCGCCACGCGGGGAAGGTTCAACTCGAACGGCTGTTGACCGGCTTCGAGGCGGGCGAGATGTTCGCCGACCCGCTTGGCAAGGGCTGCCGGAGATGCAAACACCAGTTGTTGCCCACTCGGCGGTACGCGGCGTGACGCTGACTGCGGGCCGTCTTCGCTGACTGCGGCAATCCAGTACCAGCCGTGGTCTGGTGCGCTCGGCGCCTTCAAGTCAAGCTGTAGCAGAGATGCGATCCGGTTGAGGTATTCGCAGATCCAGTTGATTTCTGGCTGCGAAAAGCGCTCAAGCTGCAGTGTGCCCAGCGCCACGAGCCTTTTGAAGGCGAATTGAGCGCTTTCGCCGCCCGCTTCGGGGTTTGCCGCTTCGTCGCCGGCTGCCGAAATCAGGGATACCGACAGCGGCCACAGTTCCGAGACATGCATGCCTCCGGAGAGGCCTGCAAGCTCCCAGGCTTCGCTGAGCATCCTCAAACCGCGCGAGGCGAGGGTCTCAATCAGGCGGGCCTGGGGTCTGATGGCGCCACTGCGCACATGACCGGTAACCTGGAGGAAGCCGCTCGCGATGGAACACATCGCTTCAACGACCTGACGCGCCGTGGTGTGCAGGTTCCGGTCTAACGGCAGGCCGGCTTCCATCAGGCGCGGTTTGAGCTCGGAGCCGGCGCGCAAAGCGCGCGAGTAAAACAGTTCAATACATCGATGGAATTGCGTCGGAGCTACGCCAGGCGTGGCGAGCGAATCGAGTTGCCGGCGAATCTGGATCGTTTCATCCGCCAGATCCGACGATGGCGGCGCAGCAAGCCAGTCCAGGATCGCTGCAGTGCTACCGGGGTCGGCTGTGGTTGTGGTCATCGCGCGGCGTGAACGTTGAATGGGCCGTATTCTATTAGCGATTGGTGCTCGTTCGTCGACCGATTGCGTGTATCTAAGCTTGCCGCAGTTCGGCGCTCGCGTTTAGTTACGGGGATGTTGCGGTTGTTCGCTGTATCTGGTATTTTGGCGAGCTTTTCTGCAGACCGCATAGACAGGATTTCACCATGGTCGTGATTCGCCTTGCACGGGGCGGCGCCAAGAAGCGCCCGTTCTTCAATATTGTTGCCACCGATTCTCGTAGCCGCCGCGACGGCCGTTTCATCGAGCGCGTCGGTTTCTACAACCCGATGGCCAGCGAGTCCGAAAAGGGGCTCGTGATCAATGCCGAGCGTCTTGCTTACTGGCAGTCGAACGGTGCGCAGTTGTCCGAGACCGTTGAGCGTCTGGTCAAGGGCGGCAAGGTTTCGGCTTGATTCCTGATTTCGGGGGCGGTCGTCGATGATTGTCCTCGGCCGCATCGCGGATCCGTACAGCATTCAGGGATGGGTAAAGGTTCACGCCTTCGGCGATGATCCGATCTCTTGGCGCAGCATGCCGCAATGGTGGCTCTGCGCCGATCCCGATGCACCCGATAGTGCTTGGCAGCCATACAAGTTGCGTGGTTGCAAGGCGCACGGCAAAGGGATAGTCGCTGCCTTTGTCGGCGTCGCGGACCGGACGGCGTCGGAAGGTCTGGTGGGGCTCTATATCGGGGCGCCACGAGAGGCCCTGCCAGAGACCGGGCTTGACGAGTATTACTGGGCCGACCTCGTTGGTTTGAAAGTTGAAAACGTCGCGGGTACGCCGCTAGGCACAGTGAGCGGCTTGCTGAGCACCGGTGCTCACGACGTGCTTCAGGTTGTAGAAGGTGACCACGAGCGACTGATCCCGTTCGTGGGGGCCTATGTGTTGGACGTCGACCTCGCTGAGAAGCGGATTCGCGTGGATTGGGAAGTCGACTGGTGATTGCCGACGGCGCTGCCACGCGTCGATATGATGTCGTGACGCTGTTTCCAGAGATGTTTTCGGCGCTCACTGACAGTGGGATTACGCGGCGTGCGATCGAACGCCGGCTCTGGCAACTGAGTTGCTGGAATCCGCGTGACTTTGCCACCGACAATCATCGTACGGTCGACGATCGTCCTTACGGTGGTGGTCCAGGAATGGTCATGCTGGGAGATCCGTTGGCGGCTGCACTGGCTGCCGCGCGATCGGCGCAGGCTGCTGTGACTGGCAGGGCCGGTAAGGTCGTGTATCTCTCGCCGCAGGGACGCAGGCTGGATCAGGCCCTGGTGAGTGAGTTGGTGCAGGAAGACGCATTGGTCTTGCTGTGTGGGCGTTATGAAGGGGTGGATCAGCGTCTGATCGATCGCGAGATTGATCTGGAGCTCTCGATCGGCGACTTTGTGGTGTCCGGCGGTGAGTTGCCGGCGATGTTGTTGCTGGATGCGCTGATCAGGCATTTGCCTGGCGCGCTTAACGATTCCGCATCGGCAATCGAAGATTCGTTTGTTGATGGGCTGCTTGACTGTCCGCACTACACCCGGCCTGAAGTGTGGTGTGGCAAGGCGGTTCCCGACGTGCTGCTGTCGGGCGATCATGCCCGGATACGGCGCTGGCGTTTGAAGCAGGCGTTGGCGCGCACGTTGGCGAGGCGGCCGGATCTGATTGCGGCGCGGCGCCTGAGCAAGGAAGAATTGATCCTGCTGGACGAAATCCGGCGGGATAACGCGGCAGAGCCGCAAGCGGGGAAGTGCTAGCACTTCCGGAACGAAGAAAGTCATGTACCAGGTGGCGACCTGCTCTGCATGGAAGGCCAAGTGCCATTGATCGAAGTTAGGAGATACGCATGAATCTGATTCAACAACTTGAGCAAGAAGAAATCGCTCGCCTCGGTAAGACGATCCCCGACTTTGCGCCCGGTGACACGGTTGTGGTCCAGGTCAAGGTCAAGGAAGGTAACCGTGAGCGTCTGCAGGCTTACGAAGGCGTCGTGATCGCCAAGCGTAACCGCGGGCTGAACTCCAGCTTCATCGTTCGCAAGATCTCGTCGGGTGAGGGTGTCGAGCGTACGTTCCAGACGTACTCGCCGCTGGTGGCTGCGATTGAAGTCAAGCGTCGCGGTGATGTGCGCCGTGCCAAGCTGTACTACCTCCGCGATCGTTCGGGCAAGTCCGCACGTATCAAGGAAAAGCTGCCGACGCGCGCGGCCAAGGCCGCCGAATAAACCGGTAGCCTTACCAAGGTTTCGTGCCGGACAACGCCCCGCTCGTCGGGGCGTTGTCACATCCGGGGTTCTAGAATGCCCGCTCGTTTCAGGGAGTCGAAATCATGATCAAGGTTGGGATTGTTGGCGGTACCGGTTACACCGGCGTCGAACTCCTGCGGCTGCTCGCGCAGCACCCAGGTGTCGAACTGGCGACGATCACGTCGCGCTCTGAAGCAGGAATGCCGGTTGCGGACATGTTCCCGAGCCTGCGGGGGCGCGTCGCACTGAAGTTCGAGGATCCTCAGTCGGCCGGTCTCCGTGATTGCGACGCAGTGTTTTTTGCGACGCCGCATGGTGTGGCGATGGCCCAGTCGCCTGAGTTGGTGGCGGGCGGAACAAAGGTCATCGATCTGGCGGCCGACTTCCGCCTCAAGAGCCTGGACGAATTCAGCAAGTGGTACAAGATTCCGCATACAGCGCCTGATTTGCTGGAAGAGGCGGTATACGGGCTGCCTGAAATGAACCGGGCTGCGATCAAATCGGCGCGCGTGATCGCGAACCCGGGCTGCTACGCGACAGCTGTCCAGCTCGGGTTCTTGCCGCTTGTCGAGGCTGGCGTGGCGGATCTGGACTGCCTGATTGCGAATGCGGCATCGGGCGTTTCGGGGGCCGGCCGCAAGGCAGAGGTGGGGTCTTTGTTCGCGGAAGCCAGCGACAATTTCAAGGCCTACGGCGTCCCGGGTCATCGTCACCTGCCCGAAATATGCCAAGGCCTTGAACAGGCTGCCGGGCGCAAGGTCTCGCTGACATTTGTGCCGCACCTGCTGCCGCAGATCCGCGGCATTCTTGCCACGCTGTACGCGCGTGTACCTGTGGACGTCGATGTTCAGGCGCTTTTCGAGGAGCGTTTTGCCGGCGAGCCCTTTGTCGATGTCATGCCCCCGGGAAGCACGCCCGACACCCGCTCGGTGCGCGCTTCGAACACTGTCCGAATTGCGGTGCATCGACCCCAGGGCGGTGACACGGTCGTGGTGTTGGTTGCCGAAGATAATCTGGTGAAGGGCGCGGCAGGGCAGGCGGTACAGAACATGAATCTGATATTCGGACTTGAAGAAACCACCGGATTGACCCATATCCCAGTATTGCCCTGAAAAAGCGGCACAGCACCAGCTCGCTTATCGGGAACCGGTCGGACTGCCAAGTGTCGAATCGATTTGACCGGTGCCGCACCGAAACTCATAATCAATGTCTTATGAATCAGGAGTTTGCAATGAACGCTGTGACTGACACCCCCGACTTCCTGGTCTTTACAGACAGTGCGGCCAGCAAGGTTAAGGAACTCATCCTCGAAGAAGGCAATCCGGACCTCAAGCTGCGTGTTTTTGTAAGCGGTGGCGGCTGCTCGGGGTTCCAGTACGGATTCACCTTCGATGAAATCACGAACGATGACGATACCGTCGTGACCAAGGAAGGCGTGACGTTGCTGATCGATCCGATGAGCTACCAGTACCTGACGGGCGCCGAGATCGACTACACCGAAGGGCTCGAAGGTGCGCAGTTCGTGATCAAGAATCCGAACGCGACCAGCACCTGCGGCTGCGGATCGTCGTTTTCGGTCTGATTTACAGCCACACAGCAGATGAAACCCCGCTTCGGCGGGGTTTTTCTTTGGGGGCGTGGGCTGCGGCCGGGCAAAAAAAGAGCGCCGCTGCGTCCCCCCACGCGATGCGGCGCTAGCCCCCGGGTCAGAGACCCGGGAAGTGGCTTCTTGGACCTTCTACACAGTTGGCTTCTGTGACCGGGTGGCTCCCAGGGGTTCAGTGGTCCTTCTTATCAAAGAACTGCTCATCCTCGGTCGAGCCCTTCAGCGCTGCGGTCGAGGCATCACGTTCGATCGTCGTCGTAACGGCGTCGAAGTAGCCGGTGCCGACTTCGCGCTGATGCTTGACCGCGGTGAAGCCGCGCTCGGCTGCGGCGAACTCGTTTTCCTGCAGTTCGACGAAGGCCTTCATCTGCTCGCGGGCATAGCCGTAGGCGAGGTTGAACATCGAGTAGTTCAGGCTGTGGAAGCCGGCCAGCGTGATGAACTGGAACTTGTAGCCCATCGCGCCGAGTTCCTTCTGGAACTTTGCAATCGTTGCGTCGTCGAGGTTCTTCTTCCAGTTGAAGGACGGCGAGCAGTTGTAGGACAGCATCTTGCCCGGGAATTTCGCGTGGATCGCTTCGGCGAAAGCCTTGGCGTAGGCCAGATCGGGCTTGCCGGTTTCACACCAGATCAGGTCGGCGTAAGGTGCGTAGGCGAGTCCGCGCGAGATCGCCTGCTCCAGACCCGGCTTGGTACGGTAGAAGCCTTCGATGGTGCGCTCGCCGGTGCAGAAGGGCTTGTCGGTGTCATCGACATCGCTGGTGATCAGGTCGGCGGCTTCGGCATCGGTACGCGCGACCAGCACCGTCGGCACGCCCATTACGTCGGCGGCGAGGCGGGCTGCGACGAGCTTTGCGACCGCTTCACGCGTCGGGACGAGGACCTTGCCACCCATGTGGCCGCACTTCTTCACGGAGGCGAGTTGGTCTTCGAAGTGCACACCGGCGGCGCCCGCCTCGATCATCGACTTCATCAGTTCGAAGGCGTTCAGCACGCCGCCGAAACCGGCTTCCGCATCGGCCACGATCGGAGCGAAGAAATCGACATAGCCTTCGTCACCCACGTTCTTGCCTTCCGACCACTGGATCTGGTCTGCGCGGGTAAAGGTGTTGTTGATGCGTTTGACCACCATCGGCACAGAGTTGGCGGGGTAGAGCGACTGGTCGGGATACATCTCGCCCGCGAGGTTTGCGTCACCCGCGACCTGCCAGCCAGAGAGGTAGATCGCCTTGAGGCCGGCCTTGACCTGCTGCATGGCCTGGTTGCCGGTCAGGGCGCCCAGCGCATTCACGAAAGGCTCGTTGTTGATCAGCGTCCAGAGCTTTTCAGCCCCGCGGCGGGCGAGCGTGTGTTCCACCTGAATCGAGCCACGCAGCCGGACGACGTCCTCTGCCGTGTAGCCGCGCTTGATTCCCTTCCAGCGCGGGTTCTCCGCCCAGTCCTTCTTCAGCATCTCGATTTGCATGTCGCGATTCATGGTGTTCCCCCAGCAAACAAACGTCGTCCAATTTCAGCCCCACCGAATGCCAGCGAAAGGCTGCTCCCGTTGGAATGCAGTATAGGCGGGGAATTGGTCTGTAGCAATATGTCTTATATAAGATAGAAGAAAAAAGTTAACCACGTAAAAACAATGGGATACAAATGGCGTATCACAATACGAGATGGAGGAACGTGATTTGAAACGTACGTTTGAATGCGATGCATGGTCGCAGGCTGGAAGTGGCGGTCCGTGTGAGGGCCGAACCACCGCCAACGCCATCTGGCGCGTTGCGCCCGGAACGGGCTGCGTTCAGGTGAGCGGGGTCTCGCTCACCAAGACGCCATCCTCGTCGGCGTAGAGCCATTCGCCGGGGTGCAGGCGTACGCCTCCGAAGGCGATCGTGACGTCGATCTCGCCGACATTTCGCTTTAGCGACTTCTGAGGATGCGGCGCCAGTGCCATGACGCCAAGATCCAGCGTGCCGATCGCGGCCGTATCGCGAACACATCCGTATACGAGAACGCCACCCCACGCGTTGCGCACGGCCATCTCGGCAAGCTGGTCGCCCAGCAAGGCGCAGCGCAAAGATCCACCGCCGTCTACGACCAGAACACGACCGTAGCCGGGCTGCTCAAGCTGCTTGCGTACAAAGCTGTTGTCTTCAAAGAGCTTCAAGGTGCTGATCGGGCCTGAGAAGCGCTGACGCCCGCCGAAGTGACGGAAATGTGGTTCCAGCACGCGCAGACGGCCCTCCGCCAGCAACCCTTCGTTTGCGTCGCACAGATCTGTCGTCTGGAAAGTCATGGCAGTCTCCGGTGTCGGGTCGGTCAGGAGCCCTCAGCATAGCGGCCGAAGCCCGAAAGAGGAAAGGCCACCCGAAGGTGGCCTTTGTCTTCGCCTGGATCCGCGGTGTCAGGCGTGTGCGGGCTCAATCTCTTCTTCGAACGACAGCACGACCTTGCCTTCGTCGCCAATGCCAATCGTGACCTTCCCTCCGTCGACAAGACGCCCAAACAGCAACTCGTCGGCGAGCGCGGCGCGGATCGTGTCCTGGATGAGGCGAGCCATCGGCCGCGCACCCATCAAGGGGTCGAAGCCCTTGTTCGCCAGCCACTCGCGCAGTGCATCCGTAAAGCTGGCTTCGACCTTCTTCTCGGCCAGTTGTCCCTCCAACTGCATGAGGAACTTGTCGACGACCTGCAGGATGATTTCGCGGTCGAGCGGCCGGAAGGAAATGATTGCGTCGAGACGATTGCGGAATTCCGGCGTGAACAGACGCTTGATCTCCACCATCTCGTCGCCGAGCTCGCGCGTCTGCGTAAAGCCCATCGTATTGCGTTGAATCGTTTCCTGGCCCGCATTGGTGGTCATGATGATGATGACGTTGCGGAAATCGGCCTGGCGCCCGTTGTTGTCGGTGAGCGTGCCGTGGTCAAGCACCTGCAACAGGATGTTGTAGATATCCGGATGCGCTTTCTCGATTTCGTCGAGCAGCAGCACGCAATGCGGCTTCTTGGTGATCGCTTCGGTCAGCAGGCCGCCTTGGTCGAAGCCGACGTATCCCGGTGGCGCGCCGATGAGGCGGCTGACGGCGTGGCGTTCCATGTATTCCGACATGTCAAAGCGGACAAGCTCAATACCCATGGTGTACGCGAGTTGCCGTGCGACCTCGGTCTTTCCGACGCCAGTGGGGCCGCTGAACAGGAAACCGCCAATCGGCTTCTGCGGATTGCCAAGGCCCGAGCGCGACATCTTGATGGCCTTGGCGAGCGCATCGATCGCCGCGTTCTGGCCAAAGACGACGTTCTTCAGATCGCGGTCCAGATTGCGCAGTGCGGTCTTGTCGTCCGACGAGACGCTACGGGGCGGGATGCGAGCGATCTTGGCGACGATTTCCTCGATCTCGCCTTTCCCGATGGTCTTCTTCTGCCGCGACTTGGGCAGGATGCGTTGTGCTGCACCCGCTTCGTCGATGACATCGATCGCCTTGTCCGGCAGGTGACGGTCATTGATGTAACGCGCCGACAGTTCTGCCGCACTGGTCAGTGCGGCCTGCGAGTACTTGACCCCATGGTGCTGCTCAAACCGAGACTTGAGGCCTTTGAGGATCTCGATCGTTTCGGGGATCGACGGCTCGTTCACATCCACCTTCTGGAAGCGGCGGGATAGCGCGTGATCCTTCTCGAAGATCTGGCGGAATTCGTTGTAGGTGGTCGCGCCGATGCACTTGAGCTGCCCGCTCGAAAGCGCGGGCTTGAGCAGGTTCGAAGCGTCCAGCGTGCCGCCCGACGCCGCACCGGCGCCGATCAGCGTATGGATCTCGTCGATGAACAGGATTGCATTGTCAGTTTCGACCAAAGCCTTGAGGACGGCCTTGAGGCGCTGTTCAAAATCGCCACGATATTTCGTGCCGGCCAGCAGCGATCCCATATCCAGCGCGAAAACCTGCGCATTCTCGAGAATCTCCGGAACACGACCTTCGATGATGCGGCGTGCGAGGCCCTCGGCAATCGCCGTCTTGCCAACGCCAGCCTCGCCTACCAGCAAGGGGTTGTTCTTGCGCCGCCGGCACAGCGTCTGGATGACGCGCTCGACTTCCTTGTCGCGCCCGATCAAGGGGTCGATCTTTCCGACCAGCGCGGCCTGGTTCAGGTTCTGCGTGAAGTTCTCAAGTGCGCCATTGGTGCTCGCCGTTTCCTGTTCGGCTTCGCCCTGTTCGCTCTCAGATTTTTCCGCGCTGGGTTTCGGCGTCGGCTGCGGCGATTTGGTAATGCCGTGCGAAATGAAATTCACCACATCCAGTCGCGTAATGCCCTGGCGATTGAGGAAGTAGACGGCGTGCGATTCCTTCTCGCCGAAGATGGCGACCAGAACGTTTGCACCTGTCACTTCCTTCTTGCCCGAGGATTGCACATGCAGGATCGCGCGCTGGATCACGCGCTGGAATCCCAGCGTAGGCTGCGTATCGATGTCTTCCTCGCCGCCCACGGTGGGTGTGTGTTCGGTGATGAATTGCGTGAGTTCGCGCCGTAACTCGTCCGTGTTGGCTGCACACGCGCGCAGCACTTCTGCGGCCGAGGGGTTGTCCAGCAGCGCTAGCAAAAGATGTTCGACGGTGATGAACTCGTGGCGCTTTTGCCGCGCTTCCACGAACGCCATATGCAGGCTGACTTCAAGTTCCTGGGCGATCATTTCAGTTCTCCTCCATCACGCAGGCCAGCGGATGCTGGTGCTGCCGCGCGAATGCGCTCACCTGTTCGACTTTGGTCGCGGCGATGTCCTTGGGAAAGACACCGCAAACTCCACGACCCTCCCTGTGCACTTGGAGCATGACGCGCGTTGCTTGTTCGCGATCAAGCGAAAAAAACTTCTGCAGCACGATCACCACAAAATCCATCGGCGTGAAATCGTCGTTCAGGAGAACGACCTTGAAGAGCCGGGGCGGCCGAGTCTTCGATTTTTCCGCTTCGAGTACGAATTCAGACTGCTTTTTCGTCGCCATGCGGCCCATTCTAAACACTCCGCCCGATACTTCAACAACACGGGATATCGGGGTTTTCGGCGGATTTTCAACACTCTTGAGCGCTTTGTGGCGGCGTGCTGCATTGCGTCGTAAACTATCGGCCTTCGGCAAATTGCAGTTGATTTTTCCGATTAACTATTTGTCATGATTGTTGGTGTTGCAAAAAAGTGTTGACGCCGACTTCCTGCAAGGCGTAAAAGCCGCGGGAACACGCGTTTCCGGAGTGCTGGCGCGCTGCGATCCACGGCCCCGGCCGAATTGCAGCGATGACCGACCGAAGAGTGGCTTCGGGATGCGCGTGTCGGACCGCCCGGAAACGGGAGCATCGACAGCAACACACCGAAGGACTAGAGGAAGCAATATGGCAACTGGCACCGTCAAGTGGTTCAACGACGCCAAGGGATTCGGATTCATCACGCCGGACGACGGCAGCGAAGACCTGTTCGCGCACTTCTCCGCCATCAACATGAACGGCTTCAAGTCGCTCAAAGAAGGTGAGAAGGTTTCGTTTGAAGCCGTGCAAGGCCCAAAAGGCAAGCAGGCTTCGAACATCCAGCGCGCCTGACCGCGTCCGCCGCACGTCGGCGTGACCAACAAGCCCGCCGCTCCCGGCGGGCTTTGTCGTTTTTTGGAAGCCATGACGCGAATCGTCCTGCTCAACAAGCCGTTTGGCGTGCTCAGCCAGTTCACCGGCGATGCCACACAACGCACCCTGGCCGAATGCGGGCTGCCGGCCGACGTTTATGCTGCAGGGCGGCTGGATGCGGACAGCGAGGGCTTGCTGCTGCTTACCGACGACGGTCAGTTGCAGCAGCAATTGGCGAACCCGCGCCACAAGCAAGCGAAGACCTACTGCGTTCAGGTGGAACGGGAACCGGATGAGGCTGCGCTGGCGCAGCTGCGGCGTGGTCTGGATCTGGGGGATTTCGTCACGCGCCCCTGCGAAGCACTGCGCATCGACGAGCCCGACTGGCTGTGGCCGCGCGATCCCCCGGTGCGGTTCCGCAAGTCCGTACCGACGTCGTGGATCGAAATCCGGCTGACCGAGGGAAAGAACCGTCAGGTAAGGCGGATGACCGCCAAGGTGGGCTTCCCCACGCTGCGGCTGATTCGCGTCGCGATTGGCGAATGGCGCGTCGAGGGCCTCGCGCCCGGCGAGTGGCGAGAGGTCGGCCTCGACAAGTCGCCATCCGCCACGCGCTCACGTCGTGGCTGAACGGTCGTCATGGCGACGCCTGATAACATTTTGCCCGCGTAGCCAACGCAACCGATCCAATCACCCAAGAGGTTTCAAGTGTTGAGAAAGCTTCTGCTTGCATGTGCCCTGGCAGGGCCTGCGATGCAAGCGTGCGCCGATGTGCTGCCGCATGCCGAACTGAGTGTGGGTATGCACCGTATCGACGCCGAAGTCGCAGCCACCGAAGAGTCGCGCATGGTTGGCCTGATGTACCGGAAATCCATGCCCGAAACGCGCGGCATGCTGTTCGTGTTTGACGTGCCGGCAAGCCACTGCATGTGGATGAAGAACACGCTGATTCCGCTGTCGGTGGCCTTCATCGACGATGGCGGGCGGATCGTCAACATCGAAGAGATGGCCGCCGAGACCGAGGAAAGCCATTGCGCAGCAGCACCAGTGCGCTTTGCCCTTGAAATGAACCGTGGTTGGTTTCAGGCGCGCGGGCTGAAGAAGGGGGCTCGACTCTCGGGCTTGCCGCGTCCGCACTGACAAGAGAGAGCCAGTCTGTCTCCTGGCGCGGGAACAGCCCTAATTCCCGAGGTTGAAGCGATACTCGCCGGCGCTTCCGGTGGGTTGGACGAACTTGCCCGCGACTGCCGGCAGACGTTGAAGGAAGCTCGGGTCGCCCTTCACGGTGCCGCCAAATTGCCAGTGCCCGGCATCGACAAAGCCCTGTGCTTCGATGCGCGTCTCACCTCGCAAGGTGGTCCACGCCACGGTAAGGCGTTCGCCCTCACCGCGTGTGTCGAGTTGATAATCGCCGAGCGGGCGACCCCGCAGCACATCGACCGCGGCGCCTGACCAGCGTAGTGACAGGCGTCCGTCGCAGCGTCGTGCCCAGGTGCAGCGCCACTGCGTCGTCTCGGCCTGCACGTCGCCGCGCCAGCCAAGGCGTCCGAATGCGTGCGGAATGCGTTCCATGGCGAAACGTGCCGGCGCCGCCAGCGAGAGCCCATCGGCGCGCCAGCCGCGAATCCCCGCAGCGATTTCGCCCGCAGGTTTTTCATCCGCCGTGAGTTGCCACGCGGCGTCCCCGCGCAGCAGTTGCGCAGGCAGCCAGCGCCATTGGAGCGAAACCCAGGGCTGCGCGCGCAAGCTCACCGGGTCGACTACCGTGAGTGTGCCTTTGCCGTTCCATAGCGTGCCTTCAATCAGTGCGAGTCGCACCTCGCCCGAGGTCGCGCTTTTGACAGCCGTATCCATCAGCCATGACGGCGCGCGCAGCGCGATCGACAGCGCCAGCAATACGAGGAATAGCAGGGCGCGGCGGATCACTGGGCGCCCGGTGGCGTCAGGTCGGCTTCAAACGCGACGCCGCTTGGTCCACGTGTCGCACTCAGCCGCGTTGCACGAAAGCCATGGTCGCGCTGCGCTTCGGCGAGCCAGTCGATCAACACATCGAAACTGCCCGACCCGGTGGCGTGCAGGCCCCCGCCATCAACCCGAACATCCATCGTCAACCCCCGGCCCCGCGCGCTTGCCTGCATGGGCTCGGCGAGGCCGGCGGCGGTCTCGGCGGGCCGCGCCTGCTGGCGCTGCAAGCGCTGCACCTCGGCGGCATCGTCGCGCATCGCTGCCAGGCGCGCCTGCGCGATCGGCAGGGCTTTGGCGAGGCGTTTGCGTTCGGCGATGCTCCAGTCGGCGAGGGACCATAGCGCGGCGATGCCAACCACCGCCACCATCGCGGCGAACATGGTGCGCTCGCGCGGCGCTAGCCCGGCCCACCATGCACGTGCGGTTTGCAGACGTTCCTGAATCGCGCTCATTGCGAGACCTCCTTGCGAATCGCGAGCCGGTTATCGCCTTGTTGTGCGACAGTGAGGCCGCGGGCGTTGAGGCGCTGCGTGATCGAACTGATCTGTGCCCCGACACGCGGCGACAAGGTGAGTTCCAGGCGGCCGTTCTCGTACTTCATGCCGTCGAGCGCATCGCGGGCGTCACCGCCGAGCACCTCGCCGACCAGCGCCAGCAGCGCGATCGCGTCGTCATCGCCGAGTTGGCCGTGGGCGCGCTTGAGCTGATTGAGCTGGCTTCGCATCTGCGCCGCCGGATCGACGATCGGCTGATTCGGGAATGCAGTGCGGAATACCGTTTGCATGCGATCTCGCGCTTCCTTGAGCTGGCCGCGCTGCCACAGCACCTGCCCCGCCGATAGCACCAGCTCCGCCGCGATCGCGGCCGCCATAACCCACAGCACCGGGCGCGCGCGGCGCAACCAGGCCATGCGCTCCTTGTCCGACATGAACTCGCCGTGAAGCAGGTTGGTGCCGCCCGTCGCGGCAGACCACTGGTAGGGCGCGCCTTCCTCGACCGGAATCGAGAGCGTCTCCTGCCAGGCGGCGATATCGAACTGCGGAGCGCCGGGTGCGCAGTGGAGCACGCAGCGGGCAGGCAGGCGGTTTGCATCGCGCGCCTGTTGTGCGGCGGTGAGCAACAAGGGCGGGGGTGAAACGCCGTCCAGATCGAAGGCGAAGGGCGTTGGCGCGACGCCCACGACAACTGCCTGCGTGAGACCACAATGCAGGGTCCAGTCGCCCTCGACGCCGAGGGCGGTGGTTTGTACTTCGGCCACGGCGCGGCGCGGTGGGCGGCCCAGCGCTTCGAGCTGCGAGACGATCTGGCGCAGGCGGTCGCGCGCGCACACCAGTACCCGTGCGGATTCGCCGTCGCGGTCGGTGATCGTGTAGTGCTGGCTGTCAGGCTCCTGCACCAGTTGGTCTTCGAGTGCGAACCGGATCAGGCGGTCCTGCTCGCGTTTGGGCGCACGCGGCAGGCGGGTCGTCAGCCAGACGGTCTGGGTGCCGGCGAGCACGAACTCGGTTTGTTCGGCGGCTGGCCAGTGACGTGGTTCCGACTCGCCGGCGGAAGCCGTGCGTCCGTCGGGGCCGACCAGTTCCCATTCGCAAACGGGTTCCTGGGGCCAGGATTCGGTGATGTAGAGGCGAAGCAGGGTCATAGAATCTTCTGCCAGATGATTTCAGGCCAGTTGCCGGTGGCGGCGTTCACGCCACGGGCGAGGAGAACTTGCATGCGTGTGGTGGCGCCGCCGAAGTGGGCGCGGCCCGACGCCAGGAAGTAGTAGCTCTTGCAGCCGAAGCGCTGATGGTCGACCGTCAGGTAGCTGCGCGATTCGAAGTCCGCGATGTCCTTGAACCAGGCTGTGTTCCGGCCGGTGACGAGAGCACGCGCCGCACTCAGGCTGAGTCTGGCGATCGTTGCGGAAAGCACCTCGGCACTGGCGGTGTTCACATTGATCATGGTGCGCGAGGGGCTCGCCGGCAATGCTGTGACGAAAGGGCGCAGCCGCTCGATCGTCGTGGCGTCAAAGCCCGGCACGTTGCTCAACTCGTCAACGCTGACCAACGGCGCGTTGAGCGGCTTCACCGTGCTTGAACCGTCCGGGCCCGGCGGGTATGCGCTCGGGTCTTCGACGGCGTTGTCGATCCATTGCGCGAGGACGACCGAGAGCAGGGCGGCCTGGGTTGCGTTGAGGCCGACATTTTCCAGCAGCAACGCGAATTCCTTGACGGCATCCTTGTCGGTCACCCCATTGGGCGCGAGGTTGTTGAGGTTGAAGCGGCCGGAAAGGTCTTCGATCTCGCCGCTCACTTCGCCTTCATCGACCGGCGTCGGCGGCACCTTCACCGCCCATGCCTCGCCGAAGTGATCGACGTTGCCATTGGTGCGGGCGTCGTCGGCGAGTACGTTGCGCGCCCAGTCCACCGCGCCGCGTGCCAGCCAGCGCGCTTGCGCCAGGTCGTGCCGCCCGGAAAGGCTTTCGACCGCGAAGCCGAAGGCTGCAACGACCGACGCGGCGATGGCGGCGACCAGGGCGACCGTGAGCATCGCCATGATCACCGCGACACCGCGCTGGCGTTCAGTGCACAGCGAATACGCGCGAGATCTTGCCGACATCGGCGAGCTCCAGTTGCATGCGGATTGCGGCGGGCAATTCGTTCGCCATGTTGGCGTTCTGAGGCCAGGCATCGACTTCCTGACCGTTGCGGGTGACGAAGCGCCAGTTCAGTGACTTGACCTGTTGCAGCATCGCGTCGTCACTGCCGGGTGTGTCGCTGCTGATGCGCTGGCGTGTCAGCAGCAGTGTCTGGTCCTCGATATGCCAGATGTGTTGTTCGACTCCACCGTTGCTGCCGTCGTGGCGCAAGAGGGTCAACTGTTCGAGCTGGCCGCCACGCATCAGCGAGAGCGTCGCGGCGCCCTGGGTGGTGCCGCTCTGCGGGCGCGGCGCGAGCTGGGTGAGATCGTTCTCGATCAACTGCATGACCCGCGCGATCTGCCGCCAGCGCGCGTACTCTGCTTCCATGCGGTCGCGCGTCGCGATCATGCTGCTGACGGCGCGATAGGACAGCACGCCAAGCACCGCGAAAATGGCAATCGCGACCATCACTTCGATCAGGGTCAGGCCGTGGGGGCGTCGCAGCGTGCGCGTCATGTCAGTGGCTTGACCATGAAGCCGGTGAGACGCGATAGCGCATGATCGCCATCACCGACCAGCGACACGCTCACGTCCACGCGGCGGAACAACGCATTCGGTGTCGGTTTGACTTCTTCGCGCCAGCGGAACTCCCGACCCGCCTGCGTCACGGTGCCTTCGTAGCGGCCGGGCTCAAGAAAGTGCCCGAGCGCGCGATGTTCGGCGAGCCGGTCCTGCGCGATCCAGTCTGCAATCAGGCGTTCCCGCAGATCGTTGGCGCTGCCGGTTGCCAGGCCGACGGCGCGAAAGCCGGCAGCAAGCACCACGGCGAGAATCGCCAGTGCGACGAGCACTTCGAGGAGCGTGAAACCGCGGTGCCGCTTCATTTCGGGGCCTCGACGGCTACGATGCGTTCGAGGACCACTTCGCCGCCGGGGCGGGAGCGATAGGCGAGCTCGCCTTCCGGCGTCTGCAAGCGCACTTCAAAGTCGGGCATTTCCGCGCCGAACACCAAGGGCGGCTCGACGGTCGTGGGACGTCCTCGCAGCTTCACGCCCAGCCAGGAAAAACCTTCAGGCAGCATCCGTTCGGCGAGTGAGTCGCCCTCGGTGACCGGGCGCCAGTTACCTTCGGTGTCGAGGGTGCTGAAGCGATACCGGCCGGGCAGGAATTCCGCGGCGATGGGTGTACCGCGCACGGCTGCGCGCTCGCCGGCCGCTTCCAGCACGAGTCGCAGGCGGTCAGCCTCGCGTTCATCGTCGCGACGTGACATGCCCTCAAGGCTGAAGGTTACCGCCGATGCGGTAATGGCGAGCACGACGAGCACCACCATCACCTCGATCAAGGTGAAGCCGTATTGGCCTGAGGTGCCGCCGCGACGCGCCATTGCTGTGTTCAGTTCTGCCAGTTGCCGATGTCGGCGTCGTTGCCTTCGCCGCCGGACTGGCCGTCGGCACCGAAACTGAAGACGTCGAACTCACCATGCACGCCGGGCGCCAGGTACTGGTAGGGGTTGTTCCACGGATCTTTCGGAAGCTTGTCGAGGTAGCTCTTCCAGTTGTCCGGAACCGGCGCCACACTCGGTTTCTGCACGAGGGCCTGAAGGCCCTGCTCGGTCGTCGGGTAGCGGCGGTTGTCGAGCTTGTAGAGCTTGAGTGCCTGGCTGATCGCGGCGATATCCTGCCGGGCGGCGACGACGCGGGCTTCGTCCGGGCGGCCCATGACCTTGGGGACGATCAGCGCGGCAAGGACGCCGAGAATGACGATGACGACCATCACCTCGATCAGGGTGAAGCCGCGGGTGGATTTCGGTGTGCGCCGGTTTGTCATGCGTGACCTCTGTGGCGGGTTGGTTCGGAGATTGTTCGACGCTGCGTCGATTATTTGAGCAGCGTGTTGATTTCAATGATCGGCTGCATCACGGCGAGCACGATGATCAGCACCATGCCACCCATGAGCAGCAGCAGCAGGGGTTCGAGCAGGCTGGTCATGACGGCCGTGCGGGTCTCGAGTTCGCCCTGTTGCAGGCGCGCGGCGCGGTCTAGCATCGCATCAAGCTGGCCGGTCGCTTCGCCGCTGGCGATCATGTGCGTCAGCAGGGGCGGGAAGCGTCGCGTCGCACCCAGCGCGCGGGACAGGCTCATGCCTTCGCGCACCCTGTCCGCTGCTTGCCCGATGGCGTCGCGCAAGGGCAGCCGCACGACCACCTGACGACCGGCATCGAGCGCCGCGAGCAAGGGCACGCCGCTGCCGACCAGGATCGCGAGCGTGCTGGCGAAGCGGGTGGTGTCGAGTGCGCGCAGGTGTCGGCCGATCAGCGGCAGCCCGAGCAACCAGACGTCCCAGCGACGCCGCACGGCGTCTTCACGCAGCGCCTGTCGCAAGCCGAAAATGCCGCCCGCGATCGCCAAGGCCAACAGCCAGCCCCAGCCGCGCAGGAAGTCCGATACCACGATGAGGGCACGGGTCAGCCATGGCAGCGTCTGTTTGCTGCTCTGGAACACGCCGACGACTTGCGGCACCACATAGGTCAGCAAGCCGATCACCACCATCAGCGCCACTGCCGCGACGATGGCCGGATAGATCAGTGCCTGCAAGGTTTTGCGCCGCAACTCGTCGCGCCGTTCCAGGTAGTCGGCGAGCTGGTTCATCACCTTGGCCAACTCTCCGGACTTTTCCCCCGCGGCGATCGAGGCGCGGTAAATCGTCGGGAATGAGAGGGCATGGCGATCGAGCGCCGCGCGCAGCGAATAGCCGGCGAGAATCTCGCTGCGCACGCCGGCCAGCACTTGCCGCACCGCTTCGCGCTCCGCCTGGTCGCCGAGCGCAGAGAGGGCCTGTTCGACCGTCAGGCCGGAGGTCAGCAGCGCGGCCCACTGGCGTGTCAGCAGCACCAGTTCGGATTCGCGCAGCTTGCGTGTCGAACCAAGGCCTGACTTCTTGCTGCCGCTCGCCGCGACCTCAAGGGGAAAAAATCCCCGCTCGCGCAGCTGCGATCGCGCAGAACGTGCGCTGTCCGCCTCAATAACGCCGTTCAGGGTACGGCCATCCGGATCGACCGCGCGGTACTGGAAAGCTGCCATCGCGTCAGCCTCAGTCGCGTGTCACGCGGAGCAGTTCTTCCGCCGACGTCACACCTTCCGCGAGCAGGCGCATGCCGTCCTCTCGCAGCGTGCGGAGGCCGTTGCCGCGGGCAGCGTCACGCAATTCGTTTTCGGAGGCACGATCATGCACCAGGCGCTGCACAGCGTCGTCCAAGGTCAGCATCTCGTAGACGCCGGTGCGGCCGGCGTAGCCGGTATGTCCGCAGGCAGTGCAACCCTTCGCATGCCACAGCGTGGCCGGGCAGCCTTCGCCTACCGCAAGACGATCATTCTCGTCCGCCGGGCGGGCGTCGCGACATTGCGGGCACAGGCGCCGCACAAGGCGTTGCGCCAGCACGCCGCGCAGCGTGGAGGCGAGCAAAAAGGGCTCGACGCCCATGTCGATCAATCGCGTGACGGCGGAGGGCGCGTCGTTGGTGTGCAAGGTCGCCAGCACCATATGGCCGGTGAGCGAGGCCTGCACCGCGATCTGCGCGGTTTCGAGGTCGCGGATCTCACCAATCATGATGACATCCGGATCCTGTCGCAGGATCGACCGGAGCGCGCGCGCGAAGGTCAGGTCGATGCGCGCATTGACCTGGATCTGGCCAACGCCCGCGAGGTCGTATTCGACCGGGTCCTCGACGGTGACGATATTGAGTGTGCGACCATCGAGTGTACGCAACGCGGCATACAGTGTGGTGGTCTTGCCCGAGCCGGTAGGGCCTGTAACGAGCAGGATGCCGTGCGGTTGGGTCAGGATGCCGTCGAAGGTCTTGCGGGTGCCATCCGACATGCCCAGCGCGTTGAGGCCGAACTGCGTCGCATCCTTGTCGAGCAGTCGCAGCACGATGCGCTCGCCGTGCGAGGTTGGCAGCGTCGAGACACGCACGTCAATCTGACGGCCGGCCAGCCGCACGCCGATGCGGCCATCCTGCGGCAGCCGTTTTTCGGCGATGTCGAGGTTGGCCATGATCTTGATGCGGGACGACATGGCTGCATGCAGCGCGCGATGCGGGCGTGCGATCTCGACCAGCACGCCGTCGCGCCGCAAGCGCACCACCGAGTAGGTTTCGTAAGGCTCGATGTGGATGTCCGAAGCGCGCTCGCGCACCGCTTGAGTCAGCAGCGCGTTGATCATGCGGATGATCGGCGCGTCGTCTTCCGCTTCGAGCAGATCCTCGACCGGAGGCAATTCCTGCATCAGCTGCGAGACGTCGATGTCCTGTCCGACGTCGGCGGCAACTTCCGCTGCATTGCTCTCGCCCTGGCTGTAAGTTTCGGATAGCCGTGCTTCGAACGCGCCACGGCCGATCGAGCTGATGCGCAGCGGGCGGCCCGCCAAGCGACGCACTTCCGCGAGGGCAGCCGGGTTGGCGTCTTCGCGGGCGACGACTTCGGCGAACGCATCCGCGACCTCGCCGAGCAGAACGCCGTGCGCCCGCGCGAACGCGTAGGGAAGG
Organism: Niveibacterium umoris; assembly: GCF_014197015.1. NCBI lineage: Bacteria > Pseudomonadati > Pseudomonadota > Betaproteobacteria > Rhodocyclales > Rhodocyclaceae > Niveibacterium > Niveibacterium umoris. Next base: position 1,916,578 of record NZ_JACIET010000001.1, on the reverse strand, counting down.
CGGCCGGGGAGGGTGCTCATGGCTTAGCGGCGGATTCGGTAGCCGCTGGCTGCGCTGCCTTCGGGGGCGCCGGCGTTGCTGCCGGTGTGTCGCGATTAGGCAGTTGAGGCTCGGCGCCGTTGTCAGGCATCAGGTAGTTGCGCGTGGTACCCGGCTGGCGTTGCAGGCCGAGGATGTCGTCGTAGCGCTCGTTGGTGAAGCCTTTCGTGTCGGCGTCGCCCCGCACGATTTTTGGCCGCAGAAACACGACCAGATTGGTCTTTTTGCGCGAACGCGTGTCGTAGCGGAACAGGCTGCCCACAAACGGAATGTTGCCCAGGAACGGGACCTTGTCGGCACCGTCCTGCGATTCATCCTGGATCAAGCCGCCCAGCGCGATGATGGATCCGTCATCGACAATGACGTTGGTATCGATCGAACGCTTCTTGGTCGTCGGACCGGCAGCCGTGTTGGACTTGACGGTGGAGTTCTCTTCCGAGATCAGAAGGCGGATCGCGCCGCCTTCGGAGATCTGCGGCTTGATCTTGAGGGTCAGGCCGACGTCCTTTCGTTCGATCGTCTGGAACGGGTTGCTTGGTGTCGTGCCACCACCGGTGTTGGTGTATTGGCCCGTCAGGAAGGGCAGGTTCTCGGCGACGACGATCTTGGCTTCTTCGTTGTCGAGCGTGAGCAGCGTCGGCGTCGACAGGATGTTGGCCTTGCTCTGCGATTCGAGGAATCGTGCCAGCACCTGAAGGTTGAGGATGTCGCCAATGCCAGGAATATTGACGGACCCGGAACCGACGAGCACGTTAAGCCCCGCGCCCAGCAGCGTTTCTTTGCCGGACGCAGCGCCGATCAAAGACGGCGTGGCGCCGGTGAAGTTGGTGCCACCGCCGACATAGGTGCTGCTGCCGTTCGGCTTCTCCCCGGCGAACCATTGCACGCCGAACTCCGCGGCGTTTTCCGAACTCATCTCGGCGATCAACGCTTCGACATACACCTGAGCACGGCGCCGGTCGAGCTGGTCGATGACCTTGCGCAAGTTGTTGTAGACGGGTTCCGGCGCAGTGATGATCAGCGTGTTTGTTGTCGCATCGGCTTGGATCATGCCGCCGCCGCTTGCGGTGACCGAACCTCCGGTGTTCCCTGCTGGCGCGTTGTTGGCGCCGCCACCGGCATTGGGCGATGCGCCGGCGTTCGACGACGAGGTATCGCCGGAGACGATGGCCCGCAAGGTTTGCGCAACCTTCGTCGCTTCGGCGTTTTTCAGGAATACGACGCGGATGTTGCCGGCGGCTCCGGGCTGGTCAAGCGTATTCACCAACTGCCGGACGGTGGCGAGTTTGGATGGGTTATCGCTGCGTACAAGCAAACTGTTGGTCCGGCTGTCTGCCTGCACGCTGATTCGCTGGCTTGCATCCTGCCCTGCGCCAGCGCCTGCTGAATCTCCGACGAGTCTGTTGATAGTCGTTGCGAGATCGATCGCCGAGGCGTTTTGTACCGGGATTACCCGGATGTCCCCCTGTGGTACATCGATCGAGGCCAGAACCTGTCCGATGCGCACGACGTTTTCCGCATAGTCCGTTACCACCAGTGTGTTGTTACCGGGATACGCGGTGACGGTGTTGTTGGGGGAGACGAGCGGACGAATCACGGGGACCAGCTGCGCTGCGGACTCGTGGCGCACCTGGAAGACTTGCGTGACGATCCGGTCACCGGTTGCCGCGGTCTTGCGTCCGGACGGCACTGCGTGCAGTTTCGCATCGACTTCCGGCAGGATCTTGACGACACCGTTGGATTCAACTGCCGTGTATCCCTGCATCCGCAGGGCGGACAGCAGGATCTGGTACGTCAGTTCCTTTGGTACCGGTTGTTGGGTCGTGATGTTCAGCGTGCCGCGCACTCTTGGATCGACCAGGAAATTCTTTCCGGTGATCTTGCTGATCGCGCGAATGACCGCATCGATCTCAGCGTTCACGAAATTCAGCGTGACGGTTTCACCATCATTGGGTGCCGAAAAGGCTGGCTGGGTTGCGACAAGCGCAGCAATCATCAGCCCGGCCATGCCGCGCCGGACAAGGTTTGATCGGATCATTGTGTCGGTTGGTTCTCTGGGGCGCCCGAAGGAGCGGGCGGCATGTCGCCTGCCATCGCTGGCCCGCCGCGTTGCGGTTGGAAGCCCGGCGCTTGCACGCCGGGTTGATTGACCTGGTACTGCAATTGGGGTGGGGTGCCAGCTTGCGGGGGCTGTTGCGGCTGCGGTGAGCCAGCCGCCGGCTGACGCGGCGTCTCGGCGACATTCAGGTGTTCCCTGACGCCGCCACGATCGAGTTCTGCGCCATCTGCCATAACGCTGACGAGCTTGACGCCAGGCGCGATCTCCTCGCCCACGACGAAGCCCTGCCCGGGCTTGCCCTCTTCTGCAATCACGGCCCAGCCGGGACTCTTCTTCGAGTGCGCCGCGACGCCGAGCAGGGTGAAACGGCTGACGACCACAGCTTGCGTTGGCGCTACCAGTTCACCGAAGAGGTGACGTGTCGCTGTTTCGCGAGCCGCTACCGACGGATCTGTTGCGATGTTGTTGGGGGCAGATGCAAGTGATGGCGCTGACAGCCGCCAATACCATCCGGCAGCGAACCACGCCCAGAGCGCGATTGCGGCCAACCAGAGCAGCCCGGTACCGGCAGCGGGTGCGAATGATTGAAGGCGACGAATGGGAATCGCGGGCAATTGACTGGGTCCCTATGTCTGCTCTGGCACGAAAACTGTCGAATCCTACGCGAGCGAGGGCCTAGTTTGAAGTGACATCGTGTTCCGTAGTCATTCGCTTACCGCTTGCTACAAAAAAATTGACCGGATCGACCCAAGGGTCGTCCGGTCCAACGGCTGCGCGTAATGAAAAGGTTGCGTACCGTTACCGATACGCCGCAACAGCCTTGATGTCGGTGCACCCGGATCCGAAGGGGAGGAGACAGAGGCTTGCAACGTCAGCGGCGGGGGGACGCCTGTTTGTCGTCGCATGTTTCGGTCGCCCGGGGGAGCAAGCTCGAAACATCTGTTGGATCCTTCGTGACCGTGCATCAAGTTGCGCGTTCGGGGCAGATGTTCGGCGTGTCGGCGCAGCAAGTCTTGATCGCGATTGCTGTTATTTGTTCTTGCGCTGCAGCATCAGTCCGGCCGTAACGCCAACAATGGTGCGCCTGTCGCGCAGTTGCGATCAGACCGTCCTGGATATGTTTCAGAAACCGACCCGTGCAGAAATTGCGGTCAGCCCATCGTGCCCATCTTGGGGGACTCGTATCGACGGACGCTGTCGTGGCTATTGTTAGCGCAAGGCGAGCCAGTAGTCGATTTCGGGCGCTTCGGAAAACGGCGAGTGTGTCGCGTCGAAGGTGAAGTACGCTGGCTGATCGTCGACGGCAAAGTGGCTGTCCGGCAGCCATGCGCCAAAGATGTACTGGAGCGTGTATTCCCACGTCTGCCCCGCGCCACGGTGACGGAAGCGTGCTTCCCTGCATGGCGGGCGCATCAGCGCGACTACACCCTCCGGCAGGCCGGAAAACTCGGTCACCTCGACGCAGGCCATTACGTAGCCTTGGATGCTGCGCTCGTCCGCAGCGACGATGTCACTGCACAGCCCCGCCAGCGAATTCGCCCTTACAGGAATGCGCGTGATCAGGGGCTCGAAGGTTCTCCACGCCTCGGTGCCTAGTTCTATCAAGTCAAAGGCTTCGGGGGCAACGGAAAACTCCGTCTTGACCCCGACCAGACGGCGTGCCGGGCTGTCAACGAACTCCGGTGTCGTCGTAAGCCCGGAGTGCATGTGCGCCAAGTACTCCGTTGTTATGTGCGGGATGCCGCGGGGCAACTGGGGTTGTTTTCCCGCAGCCCTGAACTCACGGGGGCTCGCGCCGAACTGCGAACGGAAAGCGCGGGTAAACGCTTCATGCGTCTCGAAACCGGCGCCGAGGGCGATATCGATGATGTTCTGCTGCGTTTCAAGCAGTTCGTAAGCCGCGCGGGTCAAGCGACGACGGCGGATGTAGTCCTTGACGGTTTCGCCAACGGTCGCCCGGAAAACTCGCAGAAAGTGCCAGAACGACATTTCTGTCTGAGCCGCGAGTTCCTGGATGTCGAGCGCATCGTCCAGGTGGTCGTCGATGTAGTCGATCGTCGCTTGGATGCGGACGATGCTTGCTGGGAGTCGTTCCATGTCGAAACTTTACCGCACAGGTGGTTTTTGCCGATATCCGCTGGCGAGAAATATGAGCCAAACGATATTTGACCGTAGTCAAACTACATTATGAGGCCATAAGAATTCTTGACATATGTGCCCCGGACGAGCACATTTGCGGCTCGATCGCCCCCCGGCTTCGCGCACATATACGTAACAAAACTACAACACGGGGCGATGGCATAACCACACTTTCCTTGGAGGTGACAAATGACAAGGCAAAGCGCTGGGGCGATCTGGAAGCGTGCGCGCTCACTGGTAGCTCTTTCTTGCTTGGCTCTTTTGGCCGCATGCGGCGGTGGTGGGGACGACACCCCCCCCGCGCCAGAGACGGAACTCTCGTTCCTCGATTCGACAAACTTCGAAAAGGTGCTTTCGGCGGTGCCGGCTGAGGCCGCGTCGGTGGCCATGCCGGCCAGCACAACCACGCTGACCGTGCACTACAAGCGCAAGGATGGCGTCTATACCGGGTGGCAGTTGCACACTTGGGGCGCGGCTGCCGATCCGGGCTGGAACAAGGGGTATAACGCTACTGGTACCGACGCGTTCGGCGCGATCTACACGCCGACGTTGGCGTCGTCGTCAGGCGACGTGGGCTATCTATTTCATAACGGCGACACAAAGGATCACGGCGGCGCCGACCAGAAGTACTCCCTGCAGGCGGGCGCCAATGAAATCTGGCGCATCGAAGGCGATGGCGTGACCTACACGAAGAACCCTGACACCGCCGGTCCGGTTGATGTCAGCACCATTCGCGTCCACTACAAGCGCTTTGATTCGAAATTTGACGTTTGGGGCCTGCATCTCTGGGATTCGAACGGGATGGATGTGACCAAGATGCCGGCGGGCTATGCGGCGCCAACTTGGGGTACTGCCATTACGCTCGACAAGATGCCGGGCTATGCCGTCGTATCGCCAGCCGAGGTTGTCTTTGACATTCCGGTGATCAACCCGACGACCGACAACACCAAGAAGTCACTTGAATTCATCATTCACGGAACTGCTGCCAATCCTAATGGTGGCGCCGACAACAAGGACGGTCGCAACGACAATATCGTTGTGAATTACGCGAACCTCACACCGAAGGCCAAGGTCGCAGAGATCTGGCTGGTGCAGGACGACGCGACGGTCTATACCACGGTTCCTGATACTCGTTCCGCTTCGACGAAAGATGCCAAGGCGTACTGGCTCACCAAGTCCCTGATCAAGTGGCCGCGAGTCGACGGTACGGGCGTGTTCAAGCTTTACTACTCGAAGAACGGCCAGATCGTTGCTGCGAAAGATGCTGCGGTCAAAGGTGCTGATGGCGCCCTGACGCTTGACGTTGGTGGCACCGTCCCGGCCGATGTGGCGACGCGCTTCAAGTATGTTGCGGCGGGCGTGGTCCTGTCGGTAAAGACTTCCGATGCAGACAAGCTTCCCGGGTTGCTGACCAATCAATTGGTGGTTGTTCAGGAAGACGCATCCGGCAAGGTGCAGAACGCTACGACCGCGCAAATTGCAGGCGCGCTGGATGACCTGTACGCCGCAGCCAAAGACGCCAAGGATCTCGGCGTGACAATTGCCGGTGGCAACACGACCTTCAAGGTGTGGGCGCCGACGGCACAGCAAGTAAAGCTTGGCCTGTACGACACGGCAACCAGCAAGGGCGCATCGCTCGAAGCGATGACTTTCGATGCAAGCACCGGCATCTGGAGCCTGACCAAGTCGGGTGACTTGAGCGGCAAGTACTACGTCTATGTTGCTGATGTCTTTGTGCGTGGCGCTGGTGTCATTCGCAATCGCGTAACGGACCCGTATTCGATCAGCCTTAATGCTGATTCAAAGCGCAGCTACATTGCCGACCTCTCGGCAGCAAACCTGAAGCCGACCGGCTGGGATAGCGCGAGCGCCCCTGCTTTGACGGCGCAGGAAGACATGTCGATCTATGAACTGTCGGTTCGTGACTTCTCGGCGAACGACAGCTCGGTCTCCGCTGCGAACCGCGGTAAGTACCTGGCATTCACGGAAGACTCCAATGGCATGAAGCACCTGAAGGCGCTTCAGCAGGCGGGTCTGACGGACGTGCATCTGTTGCCGGTTTTTGATCTTGCAACCATCCCCGAAGTCGGTTGTGTGGCGCCCAATATCGGTAGCTCGACCGCCGATTCCACGGCGGCGCGCGATGCGATCAATGCCGTCAAGGACAAAGACTGCTTCAACTGGGGTTACGATCCGTTCCATTACACGTCGGCCGAAGGCAGCTATTCGTCGGATGCGAATGACGGAGCCAAACGTATCGTCGAATTCCGTCAGATGGTTGCTGCGTTGCATGCCGCGGGCCTCCGTGTGGGTATGGATGTGGTGTACAACCACACTAGCGCTGCCGGTCGCGACGGGAAGGCTGTTCTCGATCGCATCGTTCCCGGGTATTACCAGCGCTTGAATGCGACCGGTGGTGTCGAGAATTCGACCTGCTGTTCGAACACGGCGACCGAAAACCTGATGATGGGCAAGCTCATGATTGACTCGGTCAAGACTTGGGCGACCCAATACAAGATCGACTCGTTCCGCTTTGACCTGATGGGTCATCAGCCGCGCGCGACGATGGAGCAGCTCAAGACTACCGTGAATGCGGCGGCGGGCCGTGACGTGTTCCTGATCGGTGAGGGTTGGAACTTTGGCGAAGTCGCCAGCGGTGCGCGATTCGAGCAAGCGTCGCAGCTTTCGCTGAATGGCTCCGGCATTGCAACCTTTAGCGATCGCGCTCGTGACCGTATCCGTGGTGGTGGTTGCTGTGATGACGGCGACTCGTTCCGTGCTCAAGGTTATGTGACCGGTTTGTGGTACGACAACAGCGACTACACCGGTGCGCAGACTGCGAGCCAGAAAGAGTCGCTGATGGATCATGCTGACGTGATCCGCGTTGGTTTGTCGGGTTCGCTGCGCTCGTTCTCGTTTGAAGCCCGTGACGGTTCGACCAAGACCGGCGCTGACATCAAGTACGGCAATGACCCGGCGGGCTATGTGACCGACCCGCAAGAAGTGGTCAACTACTACGAGAACCACGACAACCGCACGTTCTGGGACGCCACGGTCGCCAAGCTGCCGAAGGGCACCAGTCTGGATGACCGTGTGCGCGTTCAGACGCTGGCCGCAGCCATCAACAGTTTCAGCCAGGGTATTGCGTACTTCCATGCGGGTTCGGACATCCTCCGTTCGAAGTCGATGGACAACAACAGCTACAACTCCGGTGACTGGTTCAACCGCTTGTTCTGGGATTACTCCACGAACAATTTCGGTGTCGGCCTGCCGGTGAGTGGCGATCAGAACCTGGCGAAGGCTTTCCTGGCTGCCGCCACTCTGGCCAACTACACGCCGACGACGACGCAGATCACCGCGTCGCGCGACATGTTCAAGGACTTGCTGGCGATCCGTAAGAGCTCGCAGCTCTTCCGCCTGCGCACAGCTGACGACGTCAAGAAGTGCTTGAAGTTCTACAACACTGGCGCCGCTCAGGAGCCGACCGTCCTCGTGGGTCACCTCGATGGCTCGGTTTGCACCGAGAACGCCAACTTCAAGCAGGTGATGTACTTCATCAACGTCGACAAGGTTGCTCACGACATCACGATCGCGGCGGAATCTGGCGCGTCTTATGAGCTGCATCCGGTCCACAAGGCTGCAAGCGCGGCAGACAAGCGTGCTGCGACCGCCACCTACGACAACGCGAGCGGGAAGTTCTCGATCCCGGCCCGTACTGCAGTTGTGTTCGTGAGCGCTAGCGCACCGAAACCCGTTGGCCCGGTGCCGGTGGCGGCAGGTTCCGTTCGAGTGCACTTCCAGCAGACCGGGGCAACCTATGCTGACTGGGGGGTGTATTCGTGGAGTGGTCCGGTCACTGTTGATACAGCGTGGCCGGGTGGCCGCAAGAAGTTCGTCAACACCGATAGCTTCGGGGGTTACGTCGACATTCCGGTCGATGCATCCAAGGGCAAGATGGACTTCCTTGTAATCGACGGCACCGGCACGAAAGCCTGCGGTACCGATCAGGCAATCACCTTTGCCGCCGACGTTGCGACCAAGGGGCAGGAGGCTTGGGTTGTCGGTTGTTCTGTGACCGATGGCCCCCCGATTGCTGCGGGCTCACTTCGCGTGCATTTCCAGCAAACGGGTGCAACCTACGCTGATTGGGGTGTCTACTCCTGGAGCGGCCCGGTTACCGTTGATACCGCTTGGCCGGGTGGCCGCATGAAGTTTGTGAACACGGATAGCTTTGGCGGTTACGTCGATATCCCTGTCGATGCGACGAAGGGCAAGATGGACTTTCTCGTCATTGATGGTGCTGGCACCAAGGCGTGTGGCACTGATCAGGCGATTACATTTGCAGCAGACATCGCGACGAAAGGTCAGCAAGCTTGGGTTGTTGCCTGCACGGTTACGGCTACCAAGCCGTAAGCAGACGTCAACCGCGCTGTTCGAGACCGCCACCTTCGGGTGGCGGTTTTTTTTGTTTGTTGCCCCTGGAGTCGGTGATTGTCGTTCGGTGAGTCGCGCGTAAAGTCCTTCTTGGGCACGATGTGGCAACAGACTGCAAAAACCAGTTAGCAAGGTGATCACTGGAATGGACTTGAACCCATTGTGGCGTCCGGAGGACGGATGTATCGAGAGCGCGAACCTGACCGAGTTCGCGCGGTTTGTGCGCATGCAGTTTGGCGTCGCGGAGGGCAACTACACATCGCTACATCGCTGGTCGATCACTTCCCCGGAAGCCTTCTGGTCAGCAATCTGGCAGTTTGCGGACGTCATGGGCAGGCCCGGTGACTTAGCTGCGACTGGATCTGGCATGCCTGGAGTCACCTGGTTTCCCGACGCCCGGCTCAACTTCGCCCGTAACCTGCTCCGCCGACGCGATGACTCGGATGCGATCGTGTTCTGGGGGGAGGACGTCGTGCGGCGCCGACTGTCGCGCGCCGAGTTGTACCAGGCGGTCGCGCAGTTTGCGGCGGCCTTGCGAGGTGCCGGTGTGGTGGCGGGCGATCGGGTGGCGGGCTATCTGCCCAACATGCCGGAGGCGGTGGTCGCGATGCTTGCCGCGGCCAGTATCGGGGCGGTTTGGTCGTCTGCGTCGCCGGATTTCGGTGTGCAGGGCGTACTCGATCGCTTCGGGCAAATCGAGCCGAAGATCCTGGTTGCCGCCGATGGTTATCACTACAACGGCAAACGCCTGGACGGGCTGGGCAAGCTGGCCGAGATCGCTGGCAAGCTGCCGTCAGTGCAGACGGTGATCGTGGTCCCCTACCTCGGCGTCGACGCCGGGCTGGCGGACGTGCCGCGGGCTCAGTCCTGGGCTGCATTTGTTGCACCCCATGTGGCGGAAACCGAGATTGCGTTTGCGGAACTGCCCTTCGCGCATCCGCTATACATCCTGTTCTCCTCCGGTACGACCGGCGTACCGAAGTGCATCGTGCATTCGGCCGGCGGTACGTTGCTCCAGCACCTCAAGGAACACCAGCTGCATACCGACGTACGACCTGGCGATCGCCTGTTCTACTTCACAACGCTGGGCTGGATGATGTGGAACTGGCTCGTCTCGGGGCTGGCGTCCGGTGCGACCCTGCTGCTCTACGACGGATCGCCGTTCGCGTGTCGCAACAATGTGCTGTGGGATTTCGCGCAGGCCGAGCGCTGCACGCATTTTGGTACCTCGGCGAAGTACCTGGAGGCAGCGGCCAAGTTCGGTCTGCGGCCCAGGGATACGCACGACCTCTCGTCGCTGCGTGTGCTGATGTCGACCGGCAGTCCGCTCGTCGATGAAGGCTTTGACTACGTCTACGACGCAATCAAGCCGGATATCTGCCTTGCGTCGATCTCTGGCGGAACCGACATCGTGTCCTGCTTCGTGCTGGGCAATCCGACGCTGCCGGTATGGCGTGGCGAGATTCAGTGCAAGGGCCTGGGCATGGCGGTCGAGGTGTGTGACGAGAACGGCAAACCGGTCGTTGGCGAGAAGGGTGAGCTGGTGTGCACCCGCGCTTTTCCGAGCATGCCGATCCGTTTCTGGAACGATCCCGACGGCGCGAAGTACCGTGCCGCCTATTTCGAACGCTTCCCGGGCGTGTGGTGCCACGGCGATTTCTGCGAAGAGACCGAGCACGGCGGCATAGTGATCTACGGGCGATCTGATGCGACGCTCAACCCCGGCGGTGTGCGGATCGGCACTGCGGAAATCTATCGTCAGGTCGAGCGATTGCCGGAGATCGTCGAATCACTGGTGATCGGCCAGAACTGGCCGCCGGGCAGTTACGGTGACGTGCGTGTAGTGTTGTTCGTCAAGTTGCGAGACGGCATGATCCTCGATGAGTCTCTGATTGAGCGGATCAAACGTACTATCCGCGACAACGCCAGCCCGCGACATGTGCCTGCGAAGGTGCTGCAGGTTGCGGACATCCCGCGCACGAAGAGCGGCAAGCTGGTGGAACTGGCGGTACGCAATGTCGTGCACGGTGAAGCAGTGAAGAACATCGAGGCGTTGGCGAATCCCGAAGCGCTCGAACAGTTTCGCGGACGTACCGAACTGACGGACTGAGGGCGGCGCCCCGCGGGGCGTGTGCAGCAAACTGCATCAAGACGCTGTTTGCCTTCTGAATCAATATCTTGCCCATATCAAAGCGCTGCCTTCGTGCAGCGCTTTGTCTTTTTCTGCAGGCCGGGCGCCGAGATACCCTCAGGTGCGGTGGCCGTTGGACAACCTACAAGGATTCCGCATGAACGTCACCCGCCGTCTGATCATCCGTTGCGCCCGAGTATGTGCAATCGGCCTTGCGCTGGGGCTTGCTGCCCCGGCATTTGCGTGGGAGAAGGGCAAGCTGTTGATCTGGGTGGGCGACGACCGCGCCGCCAAGGGCATGCGCAAGATCGCCGCCGCCTACACGCAGAAGACCGGTATCAAGGTGGTCGTCGAGGTGCCCGAGAATCCGACTGGCGCATTCGAATCGGCGATGTCGGGCAGCAGTGGCCCGGACATCTTCATGTGGCCGCACGATCGCATCGGTGACTGGGCGGCCAAGGGCTGGCTGTCATCGATGGCGGTCTCCCAGACGCTCAAGAACAACATCGTTCAGGTCGCCTGGGATGGCGTAACCTCGAAGGGCAAGATCTGGGCGTATCCGGTGGCGGTCGAGGCGCTCAGCCTGGTGTACAACAAGAGCCTGGTGCCGGTGCCGCCCAAGGCCTTTGAAGATATTCCTGCCGTTCATGCAACGCTCAAAGCGAAGGGCGTGGGGGCGATCGGCTGGGAAGTGAACAACCCCTATTTCTCGTGGCCGATGCTCGCCGCCAACGGTGGCTATGTGTTCCGCCGCGATCTGCTCGGCAACTATGAGCCGAAGAACACTGGCGTGAACCACCCCGGCGCGGTGCAGGGCGCCGAAGTGCTGCAGAAGCTGGTGAAGTCGGGCGTGCTGAACGCTGGCATGCCGACGGGTGATGTTGAAGCCGCCATGAAGAACGGCAAGCTGGCGATGATGATTACCGGGCCGTGGGCGTGGGATGGATTGACCAAGGCTGGCATCAAGTTCGGCATTGCGCCGATCCCATCGCTGAACGGTCAACCGGCCAGCCCCTTCGTCGGCGTGCTGGGTGCGATGATTCCTGCCAAGTCGCCGAACAACGCGGCGGCAGTGCAACTGCTCGAGCAACACCTGCTGCCGGCCGAGGGGCTGCTTTCCTTCAACAAGGAGCGCCCGCTCGGCATCCCCGCATCGAAGGAAATCTTCTGGGATTTCTACTCCGACCCGCAGATCCGCCAGGCAATGGAAAGCGTGTTTGCCGGCAAACCGATGCCGAACAACCCCGAGATGCAGTACTTCTGGAAGCACCTTGGCGCCGCGTTGCAGGAGATCAATTCCAACGGCAAGAAGCCGAAAGACGCGCTCGACACTGCTGCGAAGAACATCGCAAACGGCGTGTGATCGCAAAGGCCTGACTGGCCATGAAACGCCCGCCGCACGGCGGGCGTTTTTCGTCGACCGCGATGCTTCAGCGACATGGTTTGACCGCCGGGGTGGCCGAGTTTCCAGCGCGGGGGCATGATCCGCAGCTTTCATCCTCCGGAGAGATCCATGACCCTCGGAACCCCGCTGACCGCATCGGCTACCCGCGTGATGCTGCTTGGCGCCGGCGAACTCGGCAAGGAAGTCATCATTGCGTTGCAGCGGCTCGGCTGTGAAGTCATCGCTGTTGATCGTTACCCGCACGCCCCCGGTCACCAGGTGGCCCATCGCTGGCACGCTATCGACATGACCGATGCGGCCGTGGTGCGCGCCATGGTTGAACAGGAACGCCCGGCGCTGATCGTGCCGGAGATCGAAGCCATTGCGACCGACGAACTCGCGCGAATTGAATCCGATGGCCTTGCCGAAGTGATCCCGACCGCGCGCGCGGCACAACTCACGATGCACCGCGAGGGGATTCGTCGCCTCGCGGCCGAAGAGCTCGGGCTGCCGACTTCGCCCTACGCCTTTGCCGATTCGCTGGACGAGCTGCGCGCGGCGATCGATGGCGGCATCGGCTATCCGTGCGTGATCAAGCCAGTGATGTCATCGTCAGGCAAGGGGCAGTCGCTGGTCAAGCGGGCGGAAGATCTGGCTGCAGCCTGGGACTATGCGGCCAAGGGCGGCCGGGTGAACCAGGGGCGGGTGATCGTCGAGGGTTTCATCGACTTTGACTACGAGATCACCCAACTCACCGTGCGTGCGAACGGCGCCGACGGCGAAGTGCAAACCTTTTTCTGCGACCCGATCGGCCATGTTCAGGTGTCGGGCGACTATGTCGAGAGCTGGCAACCGATGGCGATGTCGACGGTGGCGCTGGAACGATCCCGCGAGATCGCCGGCAAAGTGACGGCGGCGCTGGGTGGCCGCGGCCTCTTCGGTGTCGAGCTCTTCGTCAAGGGCGACGTGGTGTGGTTCTCGGAAGTCAGCCCGCGACCGCATGACACCGGGCTCGTCACGCTGGCCTCGCAGCGTTTCTCCGAATTCGAGCTCCATGCGCGTGCGATTCTCGGCTTGCCGGTCGATGTATCCCTGCGCCGGCCGGGCGCCAGTGCGGTAATCTACGGCGGGGTGGATGCCAAAGGCATCGTCTTCGACGGCGTAGCCGACGCGCTGCGCGTTCCGGAAAGTGACCTGCGGCTGTTTGGCAAACCCGAATCCTTCGTCAAACGGCGCATGGGCGTTGCAGTCGCCACCGCCGATGACACCGACACGGCGCGGGTACGTGCCAAGGAAGCCGCCCGCCGCGTCAAGCCGCACACCGCCTGAGCATCGCTGTACCCGCACTCTGAGAACAAGCCGGTGGCGCTACGCACGCCACCCGCCGAAGTTCGATTCACAACAAAGGAGACGCCTGGCCATGAAGCACTTTCGACTCACGAGAAGTTTGCTGGCCGGGGTCTTCCTCGCCAGTGCCCTTGCCGCACAACCCGCCTTTGCCTGGGAAAACGGCAAGCTCCTCATCTGGATCAACAACGACAAGGGTTCCAAGGGCCTGCAGAAGGTCGGTGACGAGTTCACCAAAAAGACCGGCATCAAGGTCAAGGTCGAGACGCCCGAGAACCCGACGGAGGCATTCGCGGCTGCGATGGCCAAGGGCAACGGCCCGGACATCTGGATCTGGCCGCACGACCGCATCGGCGACTGGGTCAAGAATGGCTGGCTGACGCCGGTCGAGCCGACGCCCGCGATGAAGACCGGCATCGTGCAGATCGCGTGGGACGGTTTCACCGCGCAGGGCAAGCAGTGGGGCTACCCGATCGCGGTCGAGGCGATCTCGCTGATCTACAACAAGGCGCTCATCGACAAGCCACCGCGCTCGTACGAAGAATTCGCCGAGATCGAGGCGGATCTCAAGTCCAAGGGTATCCGGGCGGTCGGTTGGGAAACCCAGAGCCCGTATTTCACCTGGCCGATGCTGGCGGCCAACGGGGGATACCCGTTCCAGCGCGATCTACTGGGCAACTACCTGGGCAAGGACACCGGCATCAATCACGCTGGCGCCGTCAAAGGGGCCGAGGTCCTGGTCAAGCTGATCAAGCAGGGCGCGGTGCAGCCGGCGCTGTCGTATGCCGATGCCGAAGCGGCGATGAAGAGCGGCAAGCAGGCCATGTGGATCAACGGCCCCTGGGCGTGGGAAGGCCTCAACAAGGCCGGCATCAAGTTCGGCATCGCCCCATTGCCGACGGTGGCGGGCCAGGCTGCACGGCCCTTCGTCGGCGTGCTTGGTGCGATGCTGCCCAAGGGGTCCCCTAACCGTGCGGCGGCGGTCAACCTGATCGAGAATTTTCTGCTGACGCCCGAGGGGATCAAGCTGGTCAACGACGACAAGCCGATCGGCGTGCCTGCGAGCAAGGCGGTGTTCTGGGACTTCTTCCAGGACACACAGATCCGGCAGGCGATGGAAGGCGTGTTCGCGGGGCGGCCGATGCCCAACAACCCCGAGATGCAGTACTTCTGGAAGAACCTCAGCACTGCGCTGAAGGACATCACCACCGGCAGCAAGAAGCCGAAGGAAGCGCTTGACGCCGCTGCGAAGGCGATCGTTGCTGGCCAGTAAATTTGCTGGTTGGAAGGTGCCCCGCGAATGCGTGTATGGAGTGCAGTTGATGCCCTTGATTGCTGCGCTCAAGGCCGAACTCGTCAGGTATCCGGTGCCACACGCGGCTGAGACGGCGGAGGCGATACTTAAACCCGGTGCCGGCAAGACGCACCGGGCTTGTCAGTGAGGCTGCACCAGTACCGCCTTCGCGCCGCTACCAGCGGTGATCTACGGCTTCACCGAGAGCCATGCTGGGCGGCAGCGCGGGACTTCCTCGGCCACTGGCGTGGCGCCTTGGTGACCGACGAGTACGGCGGAGGCGCTTTGCGCCGAGGGCGGCTGCATGGCGCATGCAAGGCGCAAGTTCCATGAGTTGTTCGCCGCCCGCAAGAGTCTGATTGCCGAAGAGGCGCTGCGCCACTTCGGCGTACTCTGTGTGATCGAGGTCGAGTTCACCGTACTCGACACGCGGGGATGGACGCGCGTGCGCCAGTAGCGTGCGCGGCCCGCCTCCGACGCGCAGCACCGCAGGCCGGTCGTCCATCGACATAAAGTCGGTGAGGGTTCGGCGACGGCCAAGGCCTTCGAGTACAGCCTCAAACGCCGGGGCGCGCTCACGCGCTATCTCGCGGATGGGGCGCTGCCGATCGACAGCAACGGGGTCGAGAAAGCGATCCAGTCGATTGCGCTCGGGTGCAAGAGCTGGCTTTTCCGGGTAGCCTGTTCTGCGGACTACGCGCTACTGCCGTGATGAGCCCGGTGCAATCGGCCCGCCTCAACGGCTACGATCCTTGCTCCTACCTCAAGGATGTGCTGACTGCGGACGAAACCAGTCAGCCGCATCAACGAAAGCTGGAACATCGCCGACAGTCTGAGTGCTGATCGGGCCCATTCCGACCGCGTCAAGACCGGTTTCTCGAAGACTTGCCTCGTTCTCGGGGCGTTATGTTAGTAATGGCTTTGCGCGGGCGCGCAGCGTCAATCCCACCAGAAGTACCAGTAGGGCGCACCGAGCAGCGACGAGGCGAGCTTGCCGGTGCTGCCCACGCCTTGCTCGACCACGTCGGGGCAATAGGCTTCGTGGGCGCGTGCGAGGTCGAGCGCTTCGCTGCGTGATTGTGGTGGGCTGGCGACGATGTATTCGACGACGTCGTTGCTGATCGCGATCGGCTCGGCGCCGAATTGTGCGCGCCAGTGGCGATGCAGCGCGGCATGCACATGCGGCGGCGGGCAGGCATTCCAGTCGCCGTAGCCCATGCGCGCGAACAACTCGCAGGGGTCGTCCAGTTCAATGAGACCGATGAACATCACCGGTTTGAGGATCTGGGGCAGGCCCTTGAACTGGCTGAGCACCATCTTGACCGGCTCGGGGCCGTCTTTCGGCCAGCGCGGTTTGGCCTTGCGGCTGTGTTGTTCAAGCCAGGCGGTGGCGTCGAGCGCGCGGGCTTGTTCCAGGGTCGCGCGGCCGCCGTCGGCCGCCGGCTCGATCGCGTCGAGCAGACGCGCAAGGTCGTCCGCATCGCCGATCAGGAAGGGGTAGCGTTTGCTGCCGCCGGCGAAGTCGCGGCGATAGGCTTCGACCTGCGTCAGGGCATTCACCCCGCGCGTCTGCACGGTCTTGAACACGCCGTGGTCGGTCGTGTCGCGACTGCCTGCCTGAAACACGGAATGCGCTTGCGCAGGGAGCGGCCAGGGCGGCGCCTCGGCGCCGGGGGGCAAGAGCCCGGCCTGTTTCAGTTCGGCCAGCAACTCCAGGTTGTAGGGCTGCAGCAGGATCGTCCGCAATGCACTGACCAGCGCACGGGCGTCGTCGCTGCGGCCTGCCTGGTGGAGCGCAAGCGCCCACCAGCCGGCGCAGATTGAGAACAGCGACCACGATGCGGGGCTGCCGGTCTCGCTCTTTTCGAGGTATTCCTCGCTCGCGCGGGTCAGCAGGTCGAGCGCAAGCGGGTCGTGGTCGCGGCAGGCGAGGATGCCCTGGATGAAGTCGACCACCGGCTTGAGCTTTTCGTTGTCGAAGGCGTCGGCATGCGTCGCCAGGATCTCGCGCGCCAGGGCGACCGAACCGAGTCGCGCTTCGAGCAGGGCTGCGTCGAGATGCCACAGGCTGGGGTCGGGCGCTGCGGCGCAGGCCACTGCACGCAGCGCGCGGGCGCGGTCGAGGTCGCGCCCGTTCACGCAGAGCCCGGCTGCGCGGATCTCGAACTGCCCCGGCCCGGCCACGACCGCTGCGCCGCGCCATGCTTCGAGGCCAGCCAGCGCTTCGTCCAGCAGCCCCTCGTTCGCCCAGGTCTTGGCTTCGCGCACGGCCAGATCCCACGCGATGCCCGGCTTGCCCAGCTGTGCCACCGGCTGCCAGATCCAGCCAATGATTTCGCGAACGCGGGCCGCGTCGCTCAGCGCGTCGGCAGCCATCACGGCGTTGTACAACGCACCTACTGGGGACTCGGGGGCGACGTCGGGCACCGCGAAGCGGATCGTGCCCGCACGCCGGATCAGCGCGGCGATGTGATCGCCGTGTGCCTCCGGGGCTGCTTCGAGCGGCGCCGGCGGTGCGAGCAGGCGGGACTGCAATGCCCGTACCGATTCGATCCAGGCCTGCGCGTCAGGCGTTTCGTCCCACAGCTCCTTGAGTTCGGAATCCTCGCCGAGGATGTGCGCGATCGCTGCCAGGGCGCGCTGCATCAGGGCCTCTGGCGGCATGAGGCGAGTGCGGAGTACCCAGTCGTCGAGCCGTTCGGTGTAGGCGCTGCGCGCGCCGGGGTGGCCCCGCAAGCGGGCGATCGTTTCGATAGCCGCCAGCGCTTCGACCGCGGCGGATGCATCCGGGCCCCGTTCCACCGCGTCGATGGCGGCCTCGATGGCCGACAGGTCTTCGGTAACGACCAGGTCATAGACCCAGTCGCACGCCTCGTCGTTGCCAAACGCGTCGGTACTCCAAGTGCCCATCAGTGTGGCCTCCTGTGCCGGATCCGTTGAAGCGCCGGCGCATGGTAGCAGTGCCCGCATTGCATGTTTTCGCTGTACGCCGCTTGCGGATGTAGCGCAGAGCAGGGCGGCGAGCGCCGGGGCAGCGCCCATCCCGACGAACGGAGCCCGATACGCCAACGGGCGGCGGCGCGCAGGTCGGATACTGCTGCAGCGATCAGGGCGGGCTACACCTTGAACTGCCCAACCGAGGCCTTCAGCGCAGCGGCGAGTTGTTCGAGCCTGTCGGCCGAGTTATTGACTTCTCGCATGACGCGGGTGGTTTCGTCGCTCATGCGCGCGAACTCTTCGACGTTTCTCGCGATCAGGTTGCTGGTCGCGCTCTGCTCGCGCAGCGATGCCGAGATGTCGTCGACCGAGGCCAGCACCTGCTGAACGCCTTCCTGAATCCTGGTCATTGCGCCATCTGCAGTTTCCACCCGCTGCACGCCGTTGGTGACACACGCGCTGCCGTTGGCCATGCCTGCAACCGCATCCGCGGTGCCGTCCTGGATGGCCTGGACCATGGCGGCGATTTCCGTCGTCGAATGGCTTGTGCGCTCAGCCAGTTTGCGGACTTCATCGGCCACGACGGCAAAGCCACGCCCCTGTTCGCCGGCGCGCGCCGCCTCGATTGCGGCATTCAGCGCGAGCAGGTTGGTCTGGTCGGCGATTTCCTTGATGACATTGACGATGGCCGAAATCTGGCGCGAACGTTCGCCCAGCGTGGAGATCACGCCGGACGAGGTCGCCACGGATTCGGAGATCTTGTCCATCTCGACGATCACGTCCTGCATGGCGGTGGAGCCGTCCTTGGCCAGTGCCCCGGTTGCGGCCGCATGGTGCTGCGCGCTGCCCGCGTTTTCGGAGATCTGTCCGATACACACCGTCATCTCTTCCACCGCTGCCGCCACCGAGGCCGAGGCATCGCTCTCGCGTTCGGCGGCGCTCAAGACCTGGTGCGACGACACCACCAGGCCGCGCGCGGCGTCGTTCAGCTGCATGGCGGTCTGCAGTGCGCCGCTGATCATGCCCTGCAGCGCGGTCTGCATCCGGCTCATCGCAGCCAGCAAGCTGTTGTTGTCGCCGGGGCGGGTGCGCACCTCACCCGACAGGTCACCGCGGGAAATCCGCGTCGCGATGTCGATGACGTAGGCCGGCTCCCCACCCAGTTGGCTGAGCAAGCGGCGAACGATCCACCCGATGACGAAGAACAGCACGACTTGGAGTACTGCCTGGCCGATCCAGATCCAGGTATTCAGGCTGCTGATTCGGGCCAGATCGTCCTTGATGTCGAGGGTGACGCTTGCGGCCCCGATGGCCGAACCGACCTGGGCGTCGTGGCATTTCACGCAGTTGGTGGAGCGCGTGGTCTTTTCCGCGATGAAGGGCACGACAGCCCGCAATTCGGCCGCGCCATCCGCGCCCAGACTGACGCGGGTGGCCGTCTTGCCGGTGGCCAGCACGCCGCGATCCATGTCGTCGCGCGGGCGCTCCTGCGCAAGCCCGTCGCCGAACTCCTTGTCGATGCTGGGGGCGCGAACGATGCGCACCTCGCGGATGTTGGGCCCCGCACCGATTTCCTGGATGTAGAGGCTGCGGATCTTCTCGTCGCGTATCACGTCATCGTCCTTGCCTTTGGCAACCATCATGGTGTTCAGACCATCGATGGCACCGTCGGCAAGCGTTGCTGCCCTGACCGCCGCGGCGTTCAGTGTCTGCTGCTCGAAGCGCGCCGTAATCCAGAGCTGCGCTCCGATCAGTACGACGAACAGGAAGCCCTGGATCAGGATTTGCAGCTTCAGCTCAAGGCCGACCTTCCGCCACGTGTTCGAAAGCATGTTCGTCATACGTGTATCTCTCGTCTGAGGTACTGCTGCAGGGTCTGAACGTCACACAAGCATTTAACGAGATTTCACGCGCGATCTGAAGCCAACTTCGCACGGGAATATGACCCATGCGCGCGCGATGGCGCGCGTGAGTCGTGGCGCGTTGGCTCGATGCAAAGAAGCGCGGCCGTTGTTCGAGCTCGCCAGGGACGGTGCAAACGCTGATGTGCGCGGCATTGCCCTCCAGGCGAGCTCAGATCAGACTGCCGCAGTCTCGCAAGTGGAGCGCAGCCCGTGCCTGAAGTCATCGGATTCGACCACCTCTACCTCAGCGTGTCGGACTTGCCGCGCGCCGAGGCGTTTTACGACCGGGCAATGATCGGCGTGCTCGGCTTTCGCAAGAACACCTTTACGCTGCATGGCGAGTCGCATGTGCAGTACTACAACCGCCACTTCGGGGTGGTGATCCGTCCGGCACGCAGCGCCTCGGCGCACGACGCCTATGCGCCGGGGCTGCACCATGTGTGCCTGCGGGTGGAAACGGTGGACGACGTGATCACCGCCAGCCGCCAATTACGCGCAGCAGGCATTGATGCCAGCGAGGCTGCCCTGCATCCGGGCTATGCGCCGGACTACTGGGCCACCTACTTTAGCGACCCCGACGGCATCCGGCTGGAGATCACCAACTACCGCACCGAACGCCGCGCGCGCCACGACCACTGGCCCGACGCCTGAGCCCGCGGCGGATCACACCGCGCCGTATTTGCTCTGGCGAGCGACCCGCAGCGCGCCGCAAGGGTCTATCCTTCTGCCCTTCGTCCGCGCCGCGCGGACTTTGCCCAATAACGAAAAGGACGCCACGTGAGCGACTTTCCCCTGATTCAATGGTCCGAAGCTGACACCGCGCACAGCGCGCGCTGGCGTTCGGAAGCCGGTGTCGCGCCGCCCAAGCGGGTGGTGATTGCTGACGACACCACCACCGCGGATAACGCCTACAAGCTGGCCTGTGAAGGCACCGCGCTGCTCTATCGCGGCGATTTCCAGAACGCCCGCATGCTGCTGCAGGCGATGGCGCGGCGCGCCGACCGCAAGAAAGCCAAGCAGGCCCAATCGCCGACCGAGGCCTTCAACCTGCACCGCATGGCCCAGGCCCAGCGCGCCCGCACGCTGGGCATGCTGCTGATCCCCTTCGACGCCGGGCACCTGATTCCGCTGCGCCGCGCACCCGAAGTGCACGATGCCTGCCTCGAAGCCTACGGTGCGGCGGACGAAGGCTATGTCACTTCGCTGCGCGAACTGCTGGGGCTGATCGGCGCGCATGAGTGGCGCAAGAAGGGCGTCGAGATCCCCGCGCTCGGCTCGCGCATCCACCCGTATTACGGCGTGTTTTCGCCGGTGCGAGGCGAGTACGTCGATCTGGTGGCGCGCATCGATTTGCCGACCGGCGCAGAGGCGCTGGCCTTCGATATCGGCACCGGCACCGGCGTGATCGCCGCGATGCTGGCCAAGCGCGGCGTCAAGCGCATTGTCGCGACCGAGACTGATCCACGCGCCATCGCCTGCGCCAACGAGAACATGCAGCGCCTGGGTTTCGCCAACCGTGTCGAGGTGGTGAAGGCCGATCTGTTCCCGCAAGGCCGCGCGCCGCTGATCGTCTGCAACCCGCCCTGGGTGCCGGCCAAACCCAGTTCGCCGATCGAACATGCGGTGTACGACCCCGACAGCCGCATGCTGAAGGGCTTTCTCGCCGGGCTCACCGCGCACCTTGAACCCAAGGGCGAAGGCTGGCTGATCCTGTCAGACCTCGCCGAGCACCTGGGCCTGCGCACGCGCGAGCAATTGACCGAGTGGATCGAGAAAGCCGGTTTGAAAGTGATCGGCCGCGAGATCATCCGTCCGCGTCACGGCAAGGCGAGCGACGCCGACGACCCGCTGCACGCCGCCCGCGCGCAGGAAGTGACCTGCCTGTGGCGTCTGGCGCCGGTTTGATGTCGTGAGTGTGCCCGCGGCGGTGCCAGCCCGCCGCGCGGCTCAGAACAGGCCGGCCTTGCGCGCGGCCTCCGCGGCGACCTTGGCGAGATCGGCCAGTTGCGCGTCGACACGGTCGGAAGGCGGTGCGACCGCCTTGGCCGACCACAGCACGCGGCCGTCCGCCGCGTCGAAGACCGTGTTCTCGGCCCCGTAAGCGGTATCCACCCGGCCGCCGCCCACCGGCATCGAGACCCCCACGCCGCCACCGGAGTGGCTGCCGCCCCCGCCCATGCTGAAACCGCCGATGCCGAAACTGATCTGCGGACCAGGCGAAACATAGGCCGCGTCCGGCGCGACGGTGGCGAACCACAGCGCCTTGGCACCGGCGGCTCGTGCGGCGGGCAACTGCGCCTTCGCCGCGGCGTTGCGGTCACCGTTGTCGGCGGCGGGCTGCCCGGCAACAGGGGTGGCACCCATCGCCCGCAGTTGCGCCGCCAGTTGGTCCTGGCAGATGCGCTGGGTCGACAGCTCCGCCGCCTGGCACACCACCATCACCGTATTGCCGCGCAGGGGTGCGCCGGCAAGGGCCGGGTCCGACCATTGCGAACTGATCTGGGTGCTGGCGCAGCCCGCGAGTGCGCTCGCGAGGCCGGCCAATACCGTGGCGCGACGCGAAAGACCTGCAGCAAACGCGAGCATGGCGAATCCCTCCGGTGATGAGACCTCAGCTTAGCGCAGCGGAACGCTTCCGCCGAGCCGCGCAAGTCTCTGTTCCGTGTCGCGGTTATCTGAGTGCCACAAAGCCTTAATTCCCCTGAAATGCTGTCTGAGCACCATTCGGCGCTTTTTCACTCACAAGGTGACGCCGATGCAAAACCGTTCCAGCCTGCTGACCGCAGGCCTCATCTCCTCGCTGCTGCTGGCTGCCTGCGGCACAGACCACTACACACCGCCGCCGGAGGCGCCCAAGATCGAAAAGGGCACCGCTGCGACGCTGGCGCTGCTGGAGACGACCGACCTCCACACCAATGTGCTCAGCTACGACTACTTCAAGCTTGCCGAGGACAAGTCCTTCGGTTTTGAACGCGTCGCGACACTGATCAAGAACGCGCGGGCCGAGTTCCCGAACACGCTGTTGCTGGACAACGGCGACACCATCCAGGGCACCGCGCTGGCCGACTACCAGGCGCAGGTGGCGCCGATCGCCTGCGGCACCACGCTGGCGATGTACAAGGTGATGAACGCCATCGGCTACGACGGTGGCGGTATCGGCAACCATGAATTCAATTACGGCCTGCCCTACCTGAACCAGGTCACCGGCAACAAGTTCAACATCGACGGGCTGCCCGACCCGGCCAAGCAAACCGCCTGCGCCGGCCCCGCCTTCCCGCAGGTGCTCGCCAACGTGCTGAGCGTGAAGAGCAAGGCGCCGCTGTTCCAGCCCTACACGATCCTGACCCGCGAGCTGAAGGCCAAGACCGCTGACGGCAAGGAAGTCACAGCGCCGATCAAGGTCGGCATCATCGGCTTCACGCCGCCCACCATCCTGTCGTGGGACAAGCGCTGGCTGGACGGCAAGGTCTACACCGCCGGCATCAAGGAACAGGCCGAGAAGTACATCCCGGAGATGCGCGCCAAGGGTGCCGATCTGGTGGTCGTGATCTCGCACGGCGGGCTGGATAACTCCGCCTACTCGCCGACGATGGAGAACGCCAACTACTACGTGTCGCAGGTCGCCGGCGTCGACGCGATGCTGATCGGCCACTCGCACCAGATCTTCCCGAACGCAACCAGCACGGTGCCGCAGTTCAACCTGCCGGGCGTCGACAAGGTCAACGGCACGGTCAATGGTGTGCCGACCGTGATGGCGAACTTCTGGGGCAAGCACCTGGGCGTGATCAAGTTCGAGCTGGCTTACGACGGCAAGGCCTGGGTGATCGACAAGACCAAGACCAAGGTCGAAGCGCGCTCGATCCAGAACGCGGACAAGACCTATGTCGCAGTGGAGCCGAGCGTTGCAACCGCAGTCGCGGCCGAACATCAGGCAACGATCAGCTACGTGAAGACGCCGATCGGCGCGACCGATTTCGAGATGACCAGCTACTTTGCCGATGTCGGCGAAGTCGGCGCGATCGAACTGGTGAACCAGGCTCAGGCGGACTACGTGGCGAAGTATGTGAAGGCCAACCTGCCAGCCTATGCAACGCTGCCGGTGCTGTCGGTCAGCGCGCCGTTCAAGAGCGGTTTCGGTGGTGGCAACGACTACACCGATGTGGCGCAAGGCAACGTCGCGATCAACAACGCGGCCGACCTCTACCTCTACCCGAACACGATCTACGCGGTGAAGGTGAGCGGCGACAACATCAAGGCCTGGCTTGAAACCGCGGCCAAGCGCTTCAACCAGATCGACCCCACCAAGACCACCGAACAGGCGCTGATCAGCAGCTTCCCTGGCTACAACTTCGACATGTTTACGACGCCGGATATCACCTACGAAATCGACGTCACCCAGCCGGTCGGCAGCCGCATCAAGAACCTGATGTACAAGGGCGCAGCCATCGTCGGCACGCAGGAATTCATCGTCGCGACGAACAACTACCGCGCCAGCGGCGGCGGCAGCTTCCCCGGCCTGGACGGCAGCAAGACCATCCTCGCCGCGCCGGACGCCAACCGCGACGTGCTGATTGCCTACATCAAGGCTATCAAGACGGTGACCCGCGCCGCCAACGGTTCGGACCGCAGCTGGAAGTTCACCAAGGTGACAACGGCAGGCCCGGTGACCTTCAACTCTTCGGCTGGCAAGCTGTCGCTCGCCAGCGCCGCGGGGCTGAACAACGTCTCGCTGCTGCGTGCCGACGAAGGCAGCGGCAAGAACCTGTCGGTCTACGCACTGGATCTGTCGAAGTGATCGCGCTGGCCGTGACGCGGAATCCCCGCACGCGGCCCGGCACCCGCAAGGCCCTTGCAGGCGTGGCGCTTTTTGCCGCGCTTGCCGGGGTGGGCGGTGCGGCATGGATCAACCATGCCGCCCGCATGCCGGACGCCGCCGCCATCGCCGTGCTTGCCCAGCAGGCGGGGGCAGGGCGCGATGCCGAAGCCGAACAACGCTTGCGCCAGTTGGCCGAGTCGTCGAAACGCGCAGCGGTGCAACGCGAACTGGGCGAAGCGCTGCTTGCGCGCAACACGCCACGCGATGTCGCCGACGGCATCGAATGGCTCGAAAAGGCGGCAGCGCAAGACGACGCCGACGCCAGCATGGCGCTCGGCAAGCTGCGTTTTCTCGGCACGCCGTTTCTCGCGCAAGACTACCCGAGCGCCTACCGGCACTTCGCCGCCGCTGGCGCGCAGGGCCATGCCGGCGCCGCCTACTACCTTGGGCTGATGCTGCGCAGCGGTTATGGCGTGCGCGAGAACCGCGCCGCTGCCGCACGCTGGTTCGCGCTCGCCGCAGAGAAGAATTCCCCCGCCGCGATGTTCATGCTCGCCAACGCCTACCGTGAAGGCGATGGCGTGCCGCAAGACGAAGCGCGCGCAAGGGCACTCTACGAAGCGGCGGCCGAACTGGAACTGCCCGAGGCGATCCAGACCCTCGCCATGGCCTATCGCAACGGCGAACTTGGCCTGCCGCAAGACGAAATGCAGGCACGCCATTTCACGCTGGAAACTGCCCACGCGCTCAAGCACCCCGCCGTGGTGCCATAGGCCGCCGCGGCAAGCGCCGGGGCGTGTGCCGCGCGGCGGGGTTGCACATCGTTCGTGCAGGTGCTCGCCATCAGGGCAGCAGCCGGTGGTGGCTTCCAATGAAGCGCGGCCAGGCTTGATCGACCCGGCCGGCGGGTTCGGCCAGTGAGCCGGTAGAATCACGCCCTTCCTGTATCGCCCGAGTCTTGCCATGCCGCTGCTGACCCTTGATTCCGCCTGTCTCGCCTTTGGCGACGTGGCTCTGCTGGACCATGCCGAGCTGGTGCTGGAACCGGGCGAGCGGGTCGCGCTGATCGGGCGCAACGGTGCCGGCAAGTCGAGCCTGATGCGTGCGCTCGCCGGCCTTGCGAAACTGGACGATGGCACGGTCTGGCGCCAGCCTGGCCTGAAGACCGCCTACGTATCGCAGGAGCCGGATTTCGATCTCGATCGAGACGTCTTCGCCACCGTTGCGGATGGCGTGGGCGACGCCGCACGGCTGATTGCCGAATACCATGCCTGCGCCGCGCTGGTCGGTCAGGGCGATACCGCGGCATTGGCGCAGCTCGAAGACCTGCAGCACCAGCTCGAAGCCAGCAACGGCTGGACGCTGCACCACAAGGTCGAGCAGGTGATCGATCGCCTCAAACTCGACGGCACGCTCAAGGTCAGCGACCTGTCCGGCGGCGGCATCAAGCGTGTCGCCCTGGCGCGTGCGCTGGCCGGTGAGCCGGATCTGCTGCTGCTCGACGAACCGACCAACCATCTCGACATCGACGCGATCGGCTGGCTCGAAGAGCTGATCCGCTCTTTCCGCGGCGGCGTGGTGGTGATCACGCACGACCGCGCCTTCATGGACGCGGTTTCGACCCGCATCGTGGAACTGGATCGCGGTCGCCTCGGCAGCTTCCCCGGCTCCTTCTCGCAATACCAGCAGCGCAAGGCCGACCTGCTGGTGATCGAAGCCAAGGCGGCGGCGGATTTCGACAAGTTCCTCGCGCAGGAAGAGGTGTGGATCCGCAAGGGCGTTGAAGCGCGGCGTACCCGCAACGAAGGCCGCGTGAAGCGGCTGGAAGACCTGCGCCGGCAGCGTGCGGCGCGGCGCGATCGCATGGGCAATGTGAGCCTGCAGCTCGATCGCGGCGACCAGAGCGGGCAGTTGGTCGCCGAACTCAACCATGTCACCAAGCGCTTCGGCGACAAGGTGGTGATCCGCGATTTTTCGACACGCCTGATGCGCGGTGACCGCATCGGCCTGATCGGCCCCAACGGTGCCGGCAAGACCACGCTGCTCAAGCTGATCCTCGGCGATCTGGAGGCGGACGAAGGTCAGATCCGCCGCGGCACCAAGCAGCAAATCGCCTACTTCGACCAGTTCCGCACCCAGCTTGACCCGGAGATGGCCCTGTGCGACGTGATCAGCCCGGGCAGCGACTGGGTCGAGATCGGAAAGTCGCGCAAGCATGTCATTGGCTATCTCGAAGATTTTCTGTTCGCGCCCCAGCGTGCGCGTTCGCCGGTGAAGTCTTTGTCGGGCGGCGAGCGCAATCGGCTGTTGCTCGCACGGCTGTTCGCGCAGCCGGCCAACATCCTGGTCCTCGATGAGCCGACCAACGATCTGGACGTCGAAACCCTCGAACTGCTCGAACAACTGCTGGCGGACTACGACGGCACGATCTTCCTCGTCAGCCACGACCGTACCTTCCTCGATAACGTCGTGACGCAGACCATCGCAGCCGAAGGCGAGGGTGTCTGGGGCGAGTACGCCGGCGGCTACCAGGACTGGAAGCGGGTGAAGGAGGCGGCGGCCAGCGCGGCGAAAGAGGCGCCGAAGGCCGCGCCTGCGCCGAAGCCGGTCGAACCCGAGCGCAAGGCCGCGGCGCGTGCCAGCAAACTGTCGTTCAACGAAAAACGGGAGCTTGAACAGCTGCCCGGCAAGATCGCGCAACTCGAAAACGAACAGGCCACGCTGCAGCAACAACTCGCCGACCCGGCGATCTACAAGGATCAGCCGGAAAACGTGCCGCGTTTCAATGCACGTCTGGAAGAGATCGAGATGGAGCTGCTGACATTGCTGGAGCGCTGGGAGGCGCTCGAGGGCAAATCCGGCTGAGGCGTCAGCGCGAGTAGGTCAGCACTGGCGCGCCGCCACTGGCGCAATTGCAGCCACCGCCTGCGCCGCAGCTGCAGCGGCCGTCCGAAGCAAGCAGCGACTGCCCCGCGGCTGAAATGTCCGCCTGCGTTGTCGCAGGTGGCGGCATGGCGATCGCTCCGCGCTCGGGTGGTGCCGCGACCGCCTGCAAGCTGGTCAGCAGCTCGGCGGTGACAGGTTGTGTGCTGAGATCCATGCCTCCAATCTAGCAAGCACGCGCGAGGACTTCAAAATCTTCGCGCGACTTGATTCGCATCGTTAAAGAACCGGCTTGGCCTGGTCGATACTCTTCCGATGGAAATGCCTGACCGCCGCGCTGCGCTGCTCCGACTGTCTGCCGCCCTGGCGCTTCCGCTGTTGCCTCCACGGGCGTTCTCGGCCCAGTCGCAGCCTCAGTCTCAGTCTCCTCGGCTGGTGGTGGACTTCATGATCTCCAGTGGCGCCCTGCGTTCCGCTTGGGTGAAGCTGGTGCAGGCGTTTCAGGCGCAGAACCCCGGTCTGCAGATCATCGCCAACGAGTTCAGCCAGGAAGAGTACAAGCACAATTTCACGACCCGCTTGCAGCAGGAACGGGTCGATCTCGCGTTCTGGTTCGCCGGCGCCCGGCTCAAGGAAGCGGCGCGTCAAGGCTTGCTGCGCCCGATCGACGAGGCCGATTTGCTGCAGCGCATGGGCATGCGCTTTACCTCGGCCACGCTTGATGCGCTGGAGGACAAGGGCCGCCTGTACGGTGCGCCGATCTCGTATTACCAGTGGGGCTTCTTTTACAGTCGCAGCCTGTTCGCGCAATTGGGTATCGCGGCGCCCAAGGACTGGGATGCCTTCGAACAGGCGTGCGCGCGCTTGCGCGGCGCCGGCGTTACGCCGACTGCGGTGGGCGCGCAGAACGGCTGGCCTGCGGCCGCGTGGTTCGACTATTTCAACCTGCGCTGCAATGGGCGCGCCATTCACCAGCGCCTGCTGGCAGGCGAACTGAGCTTTCAGGACCCGCGTATCCGCGCGGCGCTGCAGCCCTGGCGCGACATGCTGGCGCGCGGCGACTTTCTGGCCGAGACGATGACGGAAGACTGGGATGCGGTGTTGCCCTACCTCTACCGCAAGTCGGTCGGTATGGTGCTGATGGGGGCGTTTGCCGCCAGCAAGTTCCCGCCCCAGATCGCGCCGGACATCGGGTTTTTCCCCTTTCCGCAGATCAAGCCGCAGGTGGCACGCGCCGAAGAGGCGCCGCTCGATGTCGTGGTGCTGCCGGCGAAGGGCGAGAACCCGGCCGCGGCGAGCCGCTTCCTGCGGTTTCTGGCCGAACATCCGGCGCTTAATACCTTCAATCAGGAAGTCAGCCTGCTCTCGCCACGGGTCGATGCCCCACCCGAGACCGATGCCCTGCGGCGTGCCGGCCGTACGCTGCTGGGTCAGGCGTCGGGCCTGACATTCTTCTTCGACCGCGACGCCCGCGGTGATCTGGTGGCGCCGGCGTTTGCCGCGATCAGCGCCTTCCTGCGGCCGCCCCATGATCTCGACCGCATGCTCGCGGCCATGGAAACCGCCCGCAACGTCACGCCGGCGGGCGCCTGAGTCGCGCGCCGGCTCAGGGCGCGCAAACGCGTTCCACGCGTTCCTGCCAGACCTGGATGAGTGCTTCGTTGCCGATCCGCTCGTACATCGCCAGCACCTCTTGCGTAGCTTCGGGGATCAGGTCGCCATCGCGGTCCATGGCCAGTTCGAAGTAGCGCACAGCCGCTTCTTCGTTGTGCTCGGCGAGAAGTCGCGCGGCGGCGATCGCCGTTTCCGCATTCCCGCGCGAGTGCTCGGCCGCTGCACGCAGGTGCGGCAGCGCTTCGTCGGCGCGGTCGAGCGTGAGCAGCGCCAGTGCATAGCGCGACAACTCCTCGACTTCCAGGCGCGCAGCGCGCGGGCCCAGCTGGTCGACGTCTTGCTGCGCGGCTTGCACATGGGCGTGACGTGCGCTCCAGTCGGCGGATACCTGGCGCAGCCAGGCGGCGTCCAGATCCTGCGTGATGCGGGGCAGGGCGTCGCGCAGCAGCACCTGCGCAGCGCTGTGCTCGGGATGCGTAGGTACCGCGGGCTTCTTCACGCCAAGCGCCTCGAGACGGTCGCGCAGGCTCGGGTGGGTGTCGTCGTAACTGGTCAGGCGCGCGAGGGCTGACCACATCCAGGTCTTGAAATCGCCGCTGTCGCCGGCCACCCGCAGCGCGGTGCGGATCGCCGCATGCGGCAAGAAGCCCGGCTGCGGTTGGTGGTCAGCCTGTGCCAGCAGGCCGGGCCAGAACTTTTCGCTCATGAAACGGCCTTTCACGCTGGCCGCCACCAGCGCGGAGGCCAGTGTGCTGCGCCCGACCACCCGCGCGGCCGCGCGGTCGGCTTCGTATTCCTGCTGGCGCGCCAGCACAAAGCTGTAGGCGCTGAACCACGGGATGTACCAGCGGAAGAACCGCGTGAACAGCTTGTCGAACCAGCCTTCGCTGTCCTCGAAGGTAGTCGCAAGGCGCAGCCACACCAGCCGGATGCGATAGATCCAGGCCCCGCCCTTGCCATGCGCGCCGGTGAGGTGGCCGTATTCGTGTGCCACCACGGCGGCGAGTTCCTTCGGTGCGAGCGCCAGCATCAGCGGCAGGCCGATGATCAGCGTGTTGCGATACCAGCCGAAGATGCCGAGCCGCGGCGTCTGCACGATAGCGGCATTGAAGGCCTCGTCGATGATGATCTCGTGGATCTGCGGGCCGACCTGCTTGGCCCGGAGCTTCTCGATCAAGCGCCACAAATGGGGGGCCTCGCGCGGGCTCAGGCGCCGACCCTTGGGCGGCTCCAGGCGCACCCACAGCGCGCGGGCGATGCATGTGCTCAGCACGGCGAAGGCAATTGTGAGCTTGATGCCAAGATAGGCGTGGTGGTTGGCAAGCAAGGCGAGCCCGGCGAGCAGCCCGCCAAGTGCCAGCCCGAGGGTGCCGAGCGCGTAGGCATAGCCGAGGCAGGCGACCGCGGTGACCTTGGCCCGGTAGCGAGCAGGCGCGACGTCGCATTCCCGCTCAAGACGGGCGACGAGCAGGCGGAATTCGGATTCGGTCATGCAAGGACTCGGCAAAATCGTCGCAAATGACATTATCGCATCTGAAATGACAAAAAGGTAATCGGGCGGCAGTCCGAATGTCGCCGGCCAGCATGACCGCCCCGGGCGGCGCAGCTAGACTGGGGGCCTCTGCAGCCCGAATGGCCCTCAAGGCCCGCCGACCTCATGAGCGCACGACGCATCTGGGATATTTCACCGCCGGTTTCGCCGGCAACGCCGGTCTTCCCCGGCGACACGCCGTTTCAGCTGCAATGGACCTGGCGAATCAGCCCGGACTGCCCGGTCAATGTCAGTACCCTCACGCTCTCGCCCCACACCGGCGCCCATGCCGATGCGCCGCTGCACTACGACCCGGAAGGCGCGCCGATCGGCGAGGTGCCGCTGGAGACCTACTTCGGCCCCTGCCGGGTGATTCATGCAATTGGCCGTCGCACGCTGATCACGCCTGACCTGCTCGCGCCACAACTGGTCGATGTACCGCCGCGGGTGCTGGTGCGCACGCGTTTTCGCGCCGCGGTGGATGAGTGGGACCCGATCTTCACCGCGTTCGCACCGGAAACCATCGACCTGCTGGCGACGCTGGGGGTGAAGCTGGTTGGTATTGACACCCCGTCGATCGACCCCGAGCAGTCGAAAACGCTCGACAGCCATCAGCGGGTGCGGCATCACGGCATGGCCGTGCTTGAATGCCTGCTGCTCGACGACGTCCCGGCGGGTGACTACGAACTCATCGCCCTTCCGCTCAGGCTCGTCACGGCGGATGCCAGCCCGGTGCGGGCCATTCTCAGGGAGCTTCCATGATCAACCGGGACGAAGCGCTGCGCCGTGATGCCGCCGACACGCTGGCACCCCTGCGGGATCAGTTCGCCTTGCCGGAAGGGGTGATCTACCTCGATGGCAATTCGCTCGGCCCGCTGCCGCGTGCAACCCCGGATCGCCTCGCTGCCGTGATCCGCGGCGAGTGGGGCAAGGATCTGATCGGGAGCTGGAACAGCGCGGGCTGGATCGACCTGCCGGCCGATGTCGGCGACCAGATCGCACCGTTGGTGGGCGCAGGCGCCGGCGAACTGATTGCCGCCGATTCGACCTCGGTCAACCTGTTCAAGGTGCTCGCCGCGGCGCTGCGCATCGTGGCGGAAGACGAGCCGGGCCGCGTCGAGATCGTCTCGGAGCGCGACAACTTCCCGACCGACCTGTACATCGTGCAGGGGCTGTCGGACCTGCTCGGCGGCCGCTACACGCTGCGCCTGGTCGACTCGGCGGACGAGATTCCTGCCGCGCTAGGGGCCAACACCGCGCTGCTGCTGCTCACCCATGTGAACTACCGCAGCGGTGCGATGCATGACATGGCCACGCTGTCCGCCGCCGCGCACGAAGCCGGCGCGCTCACGATCTGGGATCTGGCCCACTCGGCCGGCGCCGTGCCGGTGGCCCTCAACGACGACGGGGCGGATTTCGCGATCGGCTGCGGTTACAAATACCTCAACGGCGGCCCCGGCGCGCCGGCTTTCCTGTGGGTCGCGCCGCGACATGTGGGCCGTTTCCGGCAGCCGCTGTCTGGCTGGATGGGGCACGCGCGCCCCTTCGACTTCGTGCCCGACTACGAGCCGGGCGAGGGCGTTTCGCGCTACCTGTGCGGCACGCCGGCGATTCTCGCAATGAGCGCGCTCGAATGCGGCGTGGAGACTTTGCTCGCGGCAGAGCCCTACGGCGGCATGGCGGCGCTGCGCGCCAAGTCGCAGGCGCTGACGGATTTCTTCATTGAATGCGTCGAGGCGCGCTGTGCCGGCAAGGGGCTGCAGCTGGTGACGCCACGTGACCCGGCGCGACGCGGCTCACAGGTCAGTTTCGCGTTCGACGATGCGTGGCCCCTGTGTCAGGCCCTGATCGCGCGCGGCGTGATCGGTGACTTTCGCGCCCCGGACATCCTGCGTTTCGGCTTTGCGCCGTTGTATATCCGCTTCGTCGATGTGTGGGATGCGGCCGAAGTGCTGGGGACGGTGCTCGATACCGGCGAGTGGCTGGAAGCGCGCTTCGTCGAACGCAATGCGGTGACGTGAATACCAGCCTCAGCAAACGGTGGCACATACCGCCGCCAAGCTGTTCGGTGTGTCGCAAAGCGCGCCTGGCGGACCCTTCTGCCTTTGTGGTGATGGCCTTTGACCTTTCCGGAACACTCTGATGGATAACCAGCGCGAACTCGAAGCCTCCATCGTCACCGATCTGCGCGAGCGCCTCTCGTATGGCGGCTACCTGTGCCTCGATGGCCTGCTGGCGCAGCAGAAGCCGCTCTCCGACCCGCCGCATCACGACGAGATGTTGTTCATCGTGCAGCACCAGGTGTCGGAACTCTGGATGAAGCTGATGATCCACGAGCTCTCCGCGGCCATTGGCCATGTCCAGCGCGACGAACTGGGGCCGTGCTTCAAGATCCTTGCGCGGGTGAAGCAGGTACAGATGCAGTTGTTCGAGCAGTGGGCGGTGCTCGAAACGCTGACGCCGTCCGAGTACATGGAATTCCGCGGCGTGCTGGGCAACTCGTCCGGCTTCCAGTCGCACCAGTACCGTATGCTCGAATTCCTGCTCGGCAACAAGAATGCCGCGATGGTCGAGGTGTTCCGCCACGATCCGGCGCGGCAGGTGGCGTTGCAGGCCACGCTCGATGCGCCAAGCCTGTACGACGAGTTCCTGTGCCATCTGGCGCGCCGCGGATTGCCGGTGCCTGCCGAGTGCGTCGAACGCGACTGGTCGCAGCCTTACCGAAAGGTCGATGCGCTGGTCGACGTGTTCCGCACCATCTACGAGAACCCGCGGGAATGGTGGGACGCCTACGAAATGTGCGAGAAGCTGGTCGATGTGGAGGAGTACTTCCACCTCTGGCGCTTCCGGCACATGAAGACGGTGGAACGGGTGATCGGTTTCCGGCACGGCACCGGCGGATCGAGCGGGGTCGGTTTCCTGAAGCGCGCGCTGGAATTGAGCTTCTTCCCCGAACTCTTCGCGGTGCGTACCGAGCTGCGCCAGCGCTAACGCGGCGCTTCGCGCGGCAGGGATCGACGCGCGATGTCGGGTGGCATGTGGCGCTCCAGCATCCGCAGCAGGGTGCCGTCGCGCAGCATCTCGGCAATGGCGGCCCGGATTTTCTCCTCGAGGGCGGGGCCGATCACCGCCCGCGACAGGACCAGCGCGGCGTTGAGGCTGGGGGCGCCCATGTCGACGAGGCGCAGGCTTCCGGCAGGGTAGGCCCGGGTTGCGATGGCCCAGGCAGAGTCGCGGAGAATCGTGGCGTCGACGCGACCGAGGGCCACCAGGCGCAGCGCGCTGTCTTCGTCGGCGGATTCGAACACGCGGTCGCTGGCCCGCAGGCTGTCGATCCAGGTGTCGAAGGGCGGGCCGTAGCGGTAGCCGCGGGTTACCGCGAGCGTCAGCGTCTTGTCGCCCAGAACCGCGGCAGGCGAACGCGGCGCCGGGGCTCGGTCGGCGCGTGCGGCGAGCACCGCGCGCTCGGAGGCATAGGCGATGAAGGTGGCGAAACGCTGGCGCTCTGCGGTCTCGATGCCGGATACGGTGAGGTCGAGCGTGCCGGTTTCGATCTGCTGCCAGATCCGCACCCGCGACTCGAAGCGGGCCTCAAAGCGGCATCCGGTGCGCAGGGCGAGTTCATCGATCAGGTCGCGATCGATGCCGTGCCAGCCCGGCTTGTCTTCGAGCGCGTAGTAATACGGTGCGATTGCATAGAAACCCACCGTCAGCGGGCGGGTGCAGTCCGCCAGCGGCGCGGCGAGGCAGCTTGAGGCGATCAGCGTGGCCCACAGCAGCAGTACGGCCGCCCCGCATCGCGCCATCAGAAGCTCACCAGTCGTGCCGACGCCTCGCCTGACACGTGCCGCTCGGCGATCTTCAGCAAGGTGCCGTCGCGTTTCATGGCTGCGATGGCCT
This sequence comes from Niveibacterium umoris, assembly GCF_014197015.1. Taxonomy (NCBI): domain Bacteria; kingdom Pseudomonadati; phylum Pseudomonadota; class Betaproteobacteria; order Rhodocyclales; family Rhodocyclaceae; genus Niveibacterium; species Niveibacterium umoris. The sequence continues at coordinate 1,882,166 of NZ_JACIET010000001.1, read as the reverse complement.
CGGCAAAAGTCTTTCGTAGCCCTTCGCCGATGTGTTCGCGCGACATCGCGAGGCCCGCCGGCACGTAAGGCGCCTCCATGTCGACCAGGCGCAAGGATCCGGCCGGAAACTCGCTGGCGTAGTACTCCCAGGCCGATTCGCGAACGATTGCACCGTCGACGCGACCGATCGAGAGCAGATGGAGCGCAGCTTCTTCGTCTGCGGTTTCGACGATCTGGTTCGTGGCCGCGAGGCGCACGATCCAGGCCTCGAACGGCGGGCCATAGCGATAGCCGCGGGTGGTGGCCAGGGTGAAGCGCTCGGCAGCCGCGAGCGCCTTAGCGGTTTGTGGCGGCCGGCTGTCATCGCGCCGGATCGCCAGCATGTTGCGTGTTTGCAGGTAGATCAGGAATGTTGCGAAACGCTCTCGTTCGGGCGTCGGGATGCCTGACACGGTCAGGTCCAGTTGGCCCGATTCAAGTTGTGCCCAGATGCGCACGCGCGACTCGAAGCGTGGAACGAAGGTGCAGCCAGTGCGCCGCGCCAGTTCATCGATGACATCCTTGTCGACCCCGCGCCAGACCGGGTTTTCATGCGTCTTGAAGTACAGCGGCGGAATCAGGTAGTAACCGACCGTCAGCGGCCGCGAGCAGGTTTCGAGCGGTGCCGCGGCTGCCCAGCCGAACCACAGCAGCAAGGCGATAAACAGGGATCGGTGTTGCCAGCGCATTCGGGAACCCGCTCCGTCTGATGGCTCAGACGGCTGCGCTGTCGGCGGGCGGGTCCTGCGCGCCGATCGCCAGCACCGGCGCATCGGGCGGTACGCCGACGCGCTGCATCACGTTCGCCACGTCCAGGCGCAGCAAATCGCTGATGGCGCGGAAGTCGTCCGGCAGTGCCGGGTCTTCCCAGCCGTTGGCGGCATGGCGCGCGAGATCGCAGGCGAGCTGCACCGTGCGCACTCGCGGGTTGTCGGGGTGCTCGCCGTCCATCAGCGTGATCAAGAGTTCCGGGAGCTCGTATTCGCGCACCAGCGCGATCTGCAGATCGGGGATCGAAATGCCCATGGTGGTTTTCTGCGCAATCGCGCTGCGCATGCCCGGGTTGGCTTTCTGCAGTGCAAAGGCGGCCTGGATCAGGTCCGGCGCAAAGCACCAGCAGAGGATCTCGGCCACTTCATGCAGCAAGGCCGCGACCGTGACTTCGTCGACGTCGATGTCGTGGCGCAGCAAGGCCCAGTCGCGGGCGTAATAGGCGGCGCGCTTGGCGCGGGTGATGACCTTGAGCACACCGAGCAGCGCCCGCGGATGGCTTGCGAGCTGGTCTTCGACCGTGGGAATGGTGTCAAAGCGCCGGAAGAAGGGCGTTACGCCGAGCATCATGATCGCGCGCTCGATCGTCGTGATGTCGTGGTTCTGGGTGCGGCCGCGATTGCGCTGCAGATGAATCATCAGCTTGAGCGCCATCAAGGGGTCTTGCAGCACACACCCGGCAATCTGACGCGCGGAGACGTTGTCCTCGTCCTCCTTCAGGGTCGCCAGATCGTGCTCGGTCCGCCGCAGCACCGGGAATTCGACGCTGCGCAGGTAAGCCACATAGCTGCGCAATTCGGTGAAGGGTTTGTTAAGCATGGTCTCCGGCCAGAATGCATCCGAATGCATTAACGGCACCTGCCGCGCCCGGCTTGAGGGCGCACGGCAGCGGCGTGGCAAGGGCGGATTCAGCCCTCATGCCCGGCGTATAATCTGCCGATAACGAGAACTAGGTCACAATCCGATGCACACCAGGGGACGGCAGGCATGAAGTCTTTCAAGGCTTTTCTGATCGATCAGGATGCGGACCGAAAGGTTTCGGCCGGCTTCCGGACGCTCACGGAAGACCAGCTCGACAAGGGCGACGTGCTGATTCGCGTGGCCTATTCGAGCATCAACTACAAGGATGCGCTGGCCGCCACCGGCAAGGGCCGCATCATCCGGCGCTTTCCCTGCGTGGGCGGCATCGACATGGCGGGCGTGGTCGAACGCAGTGCCGCGCCGCGTTTCAAGCCTGGTGACAAAGTCATCGCAACCAGTTACGACATCGGCGTCGCGCATCACGGCGGCTACTCCGAATACGCGCTGGTGCCGGGTGGCTGGGTGCTGCCCTTGCCCGAGGGGCTCGACATGCGTGAAGCGATGGCGCTGGGTACTGCCGGCTTCACCGCCGCGCTGGGCGTGCAGCGCATGGAAGACAACGGCCTCAAGCCCGAAAACGGCGCGATCATCGTCAATGGCGCGACCGGCGGTGTCGGCAGCCTGGCGATCGACATGCTCGCGGGCCGCGGCTACGAGGTGGTCGCACTGACCGGCAAGGCCGATCAGGTCGACTGGCTCAAGTCGATCGGTGCGGCGCGGGTGATGCTGCGCAGCGAACTCAATCTTGCCGATATCAAGCCGATGGACAAGGGGCTCTGGGCCGGCGCGATCGACAACCTGGGCGGCGACGTGCTGGCGTGGATCATCAGCACGATGAAACCCTGGGGTACGATCGCGAGCATCGGCCTAGCGGCCAGCACCGACCTGAAAACCACCGTGATGCCTTTCATCCTGCGCGGCGCCAGCCTGCTCGGTATCGATTCCGGTTACGCGCCGGCGGCGATCCGTGAGCGCGTCTGGGCGCGCCTGGCGAGCGATTTGCGGCCGCGCCACCTCGACATGCTGACGCGCGAAGTCGCCTTCGATGCGTTGCCCCAAGAATTTGACCGCTACATCGCCGGCCAGGCGCACGGCCGTGTAGTGGTGCGGATTGCTTCCTGAGACTTCTTCTGGACTCACCCCCGACATGAGCCAAGCCCCCGAGCAACACGCGACACAACTGCCCAGGGTTCTGATCGTCGACGATTCGCGCATGGTGCGCGCGTCGCTGATCAAGCAGATCCGTGCGAACTTCGAAGTGCGCGAAGAAGCCGACGGCGAAGCCGGCTGGCAGACACTGCTGCTCGATCCGACGATCGAAGTGGTGATCTCGGACATCGGCATGCCGCGCCTGGACGGTTACGGCCTGCTCGAACGCATCCGCACCTCGCGCCTGGCACGCATTCAGGAACTGCCGGTGATCATCATTTCCGGCGAGGACGAGGAGGAGGCACGCGTCCGCGCGAAGGAAGCGGGCGCCACCGACTTCATCAGCAAGGGCACACCGACGGTTGAATTGCTCGCGCGCCTCGAGGCGCTCGTCAAGCTGGCCCAGACGCGTCGCGATCTGGAAAAGAGCCGCGAGCAGCTGGTGCGCAACTACCACGGTGACGTGTCGGTGATGGCGATCGAGATCGACCATTACAACGACCTGTCGTCGCGTTATGGCCACCATGTCGCGCAGCTGATTCACCGCAAGATGTCGAAGCTGCTCTCGGCCAAGGTGCGCAAGGAAGACACGGTGGCGCATCTGGCTGAAGGCCAGTTCGCGATCATTTCGCCTTCGGCCGATCTGGATGCCTGCGGCGCTTTTGCGTTGCGACTGCGTCGCGCGATCGAAACGATCGTGATGACCTACAAGGAAGAGCGCATCCGCATCAGCCTGACGATCGGGCTGGCCACCGCCGGCGGCGATGCGCACATGACGCTTGAAGCGCTGATCGCGCTCGCCGTGCAGCGGGTGCAGGACGGCAAGCTGATGGGCGGCAACACGGTCGTGTCCGATTCGGGCGAAGTCACACCGGAAAATGTGGGCCGCTTCAGCCGCCTTGCGGTCAGCGTCGATCACGCCCTCACGCAACTGCGCACCGGCCAGACCGACGAAGTGCGTCGCCGGGTGCGCGAACTGGTGGGCACGATGATGCCGCTGCTCGAATTCATCGATGCCGAGTTCCGCACCGGGATGCCGCTTGCGCTGCTCGCCGAGCGGGCCAACCTGATCAATATCGAGCGCACGGAGATCGGCACGCCGATTCGTCCGCATATCTGATCTGGCGCAAGCCTGCGCGCGGCGCCGCTGGCCGCGTCAGTGCGATGTAAGTCTGCTTCCCAAGAATCCCCTCCCTTGTGAGGGGATTTGTTTTGGTCTTCGGGGGGAGAGCATGACAGGCTACAAGGAGTTTCATCGCCGTTCGATCGACGATCGCACGGGTTTCTGGCGCGAGCAGGCGGCGCTGATCGACTGGCAGACGCCGGCCAGCAAAGTGTGCGATTTTTCGAATCCGCCGTTTGCGAAATGGTTTGCCGGTGGGCGCACCAATCTGTGCCACAACGCGGTCGACCGCCACGCCGCTCAGCGGCCCGATGCGCCGGCGCTGATTTACATCTCTACCGAGACCGGGCAGGAGCGCACCTACAGCTTTGCCGAGCTCAAGCGCGAGGTGGAGCGCACCGCGGCGATGCTGCGCGGGTTGGGTGTCGGGCGCGGCGACCGGGTGCTGATCTACATGCCGATGATCGCCGAAGCGGCCTTCGCGATGCTCGCCTGCGTGCGCATCGGCGCGATTCATTCCGTGGTGTTCGGTGGCTTTGCCGCCGGCAGCCTCGCCACCCGTATCGACGACGCGCGCCCGAAGGTGATGGTCACCGCGGACGCCGGCATGCGCGGCGGCAAGGCCGTGCCCTACAAGCACCTTGTGGATGAAGCCTGCCGGCTGGCACAGAACCCGCCGGAGCGGGTGGTGATCGTCGATCGTGGCATCGACGTCGGCTTCCCGCGCGTCGATGGGCGTGATCTGGACTACGCCACGCTGCGCGCCCATCACCTCAACGCCGAGGTGCCGTGCGAGTGGCTCGAATCGTCTGAGCCGTCCTACATCCTCTACACCTCGGGCACGACCGGCAAGCCCAAGGGCGTGCAGCGCGACACCGGTGGCTACGCCGTGGCGCTGGCCGCCTCGATGAAGCATATCTACTGTGGCCATGAAGGCGAGACGATGTTCTCGACCTCGGACATCGGTTGGGTGGTGGGCCACAGCTACATCATCTACGGCCCGCTGATCGCAGGCATGGCCACGATCATGTTCGAGGGCACGCCGATCAAACCGGATGCGGGCATCTGGTGGAGCATCGTCGAGAAGTACAAAGTCAGCGTGATGTTCTCGGCGCCGACAGCGATCCGCGTGCTCAAGAAACACCCGGCCGAGTTGATCCACAAGTACGACCTCTCGTCGCTGCGCAGCCTGTATCTGGCTGGCGAACCGCTCGACCAGCCGACGCATGAATGGATCATGGGCGAACTCGAGCGCCCGGTGATCGACCACTACTGGCAGACCGAGACCGGCTGGCCGATGCTCTCTGCGATGCCGGGCGTCGAGCAGACCCGGATCAAGTTCGGCTCGCCGAGCTTTCCGGTGTATGGCTACGACCTGCGCATCTTCCGCGAGGACGGCAGCGAAGCCGGCGCCAACGAGAAAGGCGTGGTCGGCGTGCTGCCGCCGCTGCCGCCGGGTTGCCTGTCGACCGTATGGGGCGACGACAAGCGCTTCGTCAGTACTTACTTCACCTTGTTCAAGGATCCGCAGGTCTATTCGAGCTTCGACTGGGGCATTCGCGACGAGGATGGCTATTACTTCATCCTTGGCCGCACCGATGACGTGATCAACGTGGCGGGACACCGCCTTGGCACGCGCGAAATCGAGGAGGCGGTTCAGGGCCACAGTGCCATTGCCGAAGTGGCGGTGGTGGGGGTCAACGATGCGCTCAAGGGTCAGTTGCCGATCGCCTTTGCGGTGCTGAAAGACGCCTCGAAGGGCGAGACGGCCGAACAGCGTGCCGCCCTGGAGGCCGAGGTGATGAAGACGGTCGATGGCCTGCTCGGCGCGATCGCCCGGCCGGGCCGGGTTCACTTCGTCAGCGGTCTGCCGAAGACGCGCTCGGGCAAGATGCTGCGCCGCTCGATCCAGGCGCTGGCCGAAGGGCGTGACCCGGGGGACCTGACCACCATCGACGACCCGACGACGCTGCAGCAGATCAAGACTGCGCTCGGTGGCTGAAGGCGTGGGCGCGGAATAAAAAAGGCCGGGCATAGCCCGGCCTTTTTTCTCGGCTTTGACGGTCCGGATTACTTCGTCAGCACCGTGACCGCCGTGCCTTCGGCGACCACCGTGCCGCTCACCGTGCGTGGCGCAACTGCGGCGTCTGACTTCTCGGCCTTCACCGTCCACGTGCCGGCCGGCAGCGTGTGGGTGTAGTTGTCAGACGAGTTCTCTATCACGATGGTGTCGGCGACGCCGCAACCGCTGATCGTGTTGACCACCACGCCATAGCGCGGCCGCGTCGTCGTTACGCAGCTGCTGATCGCGTCCCACGAGGTGAGGCGCAGTGCCGGGGTGGCCTTGCGCAGGTTCACCATCTGCTTGTAGTAGGCGAACACATCGGCGTTATCGACCTTCCATTGCCAGTTGATCTGGTTCACCGAGTCCGGCGAGGCGTAGCTGTTCGCATCGCCACCCTTGGTGCGCAGCAGCTCTTCGCCACCGTGCAGGAAGGGGATGCCCTGTGCGGTCAGCACCGTGCCGTTGGCGAAGTCCTGGATGCGGCGCAGGTAGCTCGCGTTGGTGACGCCGTTAAGCGTGGCCCAGGCGAGGATCTTGTCGCGCAGTGTCAGGTTGTCGTGGGCGGAGACGTAGTTGATCGACTGCTCCGGATCCATCGCGAACATCGGGTCCCAGGTGTCGATCGTGATGTTGGCGTCCTTCGTCGCACGGATCGCGCCACGGCTGCCGACCTGGATGCGCCAGGTGTCCGGGTTGGCGTTGAAGGCGAAACAGTCACCGGCATTGCAGCCGCCGTTGTCGTTCGCACCCTTGATCGCCTCGCGGAACTTCGGGTTGAACACCCCGACATGGCTGCCGGCGATGCGGCCCACCGTGCCCAGGCGCACCCGCTGTGCGTCTTTCGGGTCGGACGCATAACCGTTCCAAGGCTCGCCGTAGATCAGCAGGTTGCGGTCCGGGAACTTGGTGTTCAGGTTGTCCGCCCACTTCTGCACTTCGGCGTAGCTGAAGATGCCGATCAGGTCGAAGCGGAAGCCGTCGATGTTGTACTCACGCGCCCAGTATTCGAGCGAGTCCTGGATCATGCGGCTGACCATCGGCTGGTCGGCATCGATCGAGTTGCCGGTGCCGGAAAGGTCGGTCGCGGTGTAGTACTTGCTGGTGATCGGGTCGAACATCTCCTTCGCGAAGGTGTGGTTATAGACCACGTCCATCACAACGCGGATGCCTGCCTTGTGGAAGGCGTCCACCATCTGCTTGAACTCCTTGGCGCGGTTCACGTAATCGAACGGCGTCAGGGAGTAGCGCTCTTCCGGCACGTTGTAGTTGCGCGGGTCGTAGCCCCAGTTGTAGCAGGCAGTGTCAGTCACCAGCGGGCAGGAGCCGAAGTCGTACACCGGCATCAGCTGGACATGGGTGACACCGAGTTCTTTCAGGTGATCGATGCCGGTCTTCACGCCGTTGAAGGTGGTGCCCGCTGCGACCATGCCGAGGAACTTGCCTTTGTTGGCGGCCGATACGCCGGAGTTGGCGCTGATCGTGAAGTCGCGGACATGCGTCTCGTAGATGATCGCGTCCTCGCGATTGGTCAGCGCCGGGCGGGCGGACCAGCCAGCCGTCAGCGCGCTGGTGCTCATGTCCATCACGATGTCGTTGTTCGTGTTGGGCTCGACCATCTTGCCGTAGGGGTCGCGCACCGAAACGCCATTGACCAGGAAGGAATACTTCTTCAGATGCTGGTTGCCGGCGACCGAAACCTGATAGACGTCGGTGTAGCCGTTGTAGTCGGCCACGCGCTTCATCGGGTAGCTCACGCCGTCGAGCTGCAGCTTGACGTCGGTCTTGTCCGGCGACCACAGCGAGAACACCGTTTTCGTCGCCGACCAGTCGGCGCCGAGGGTTGTCGATTCGGAAGGCGGCAAGGCCCCGCAGCTTGCGACCGGCGTGGCGGTGATCGACTTCGTATCGCTGTAGAAGTCGATGGTATAGCTCTTCGGGCTGGTCACCGCGTAGTCGGTGGCGGGGAAGGCCTGCGTCCAGTCGCCGTAGCGGTCGATCTTGAAGCGCGCGCCGCCGCCGCTGTCGCCACCGGCGAAGTACTGGCAGGTCTGGTAGTGCGTGCCACCCAGCGCGGTCATCTGGGTCTTGCCCCAAGCGTTGGCGGTGCCACGGAAGTACCACTCCGGCGGCGCAGCGGGCGTGATCACCGCAAGCGTGCCGCTTTGGGGCGAGTTCAGGCCAACCGCGTCATACGCGACGACCGCATAGGTGTAGCTGCTCGACGCGGCGACCGTGGTGTCGGTGTACGAGGCCGCCGCCGTGGTGGCGATCTGGCTGCCGTTGCGCAGCACCTTGTAGCCGGCCACGCCCACATTGTCGGTGGATGCCGCCCAGCTCAGCGACACACTGTTGTAGGCCACAGTGCCGCCGACCGGTGTACCCGGCGTCGTCGGTGGCGTGCCATCGACACCGCAATTGGCGACCGGCGTGACGCTGATGGCATGGGTGTCGCTGTAGAACTTGATCGTGTAGCTGGTGTTGGCCGAGACCCCGTAGTCCGTCGCCGGATAGGCCTCCGCCCAGTTGCCGGTGCGGTCGATCTTGAAGCGCGGGCCGCCGTTGGCGTCGCCGGTGGTGAATGTCTGGCAGGTTTGGTACAAGGTGCCGCCCATGGCGGTCATTGCGGTCGTAGCCCATGAATTGGGGGTGCCGCGGAAGAACCAGTCTGCGCTGGCTGTGAGCGGCGCGAGCGCCGCGCCAAAGAGCACGAGTGCTCCGAGTCGTTTGTTCACGGTTGTTTCCTCGTTTTGGTCCGGACAAGTCAAATCGTCAGGCGTCGCGCCGCGCTGCATGTGGCGATGGCATCAGCCTGGGGGGACGAAAAAACGCAGGGCGATGGAAAGATCCATCGCCCTGCGCTGACTTACACCTGCCTTAGAACTTGAAGCTGCCGTCGGCGCGTGTCGCGGTGCACGGTGACGTGCTCGGCGTCGTGAACTCGCGGTTGCCGCTTGCAGTGGTCTGGTTGCTTTCCCAAACCGTAGCCCCGGTGCTCGGGTTGTACTTCACGTACTTGTACTGAGTGGCCGTGGCAGCGGGCAGATTGACCGTGCCCGACCAGGTCGCGTTGGCGCCTGTGCCCTGGATCGTCAGCGCGAACGACGAAGCGGGGGACCAGTTGCCCAGAGCGGTCTGGTTGCCGACGACGTAAAGGTTCTGGCCCATGGTCGTGTTGGCGTTGGCGATGCTGAAGGTCACCGCCACCGAGGTGCAACCGGTGCCGCCATTTGGCGTGGTGACAGACAGTGCCGGCGAGCTGTAGGCCGACGTGTTACCTGCTGCGTCATACGCTTGCACCGCATAGCTGTAGGTGGTGTTCGCGACGACCGAGTTGTCGGTATAGCTGGTTCCGGTGGTCGTCGTGAGCGTGGCGCCGTTGCGGGAGATGCGATAGCCGGTGACACCGACGTTATCGGTCGAGGCGGTCCAGGTCAGCGGCACGCTGGTGGCAGTCACGGTGCCCTTCGCGAGATTGGTCGGCACCGTTGGGGCTTGCGTATCACCGCCACCCGACTTCCACACTGCATAGTTTGCGCCCGAGGCGACCTGGGTCCACGTGCCCGACGGCGACCAGCTGTTGGGGCCGATCTTCATCGCCAGCTGATAGTTCGTACCGGTGATGATCGCCGCGTACAGACCGGTGGCTGCCTGCTGGATTGCGACCGCCGAAGTCGAGGTGATGCCGGCGGCCTTGCGGGCGTCGATCAACGCCTTGATGTCGTTCTTCAGGCCCCAGTTGTAAACGTGGGCGTAGTAGACCGACGGGATGCCGGGGTGGGTCAGCACATAGGCATAACCCTGCATCACCTTGTCGCAGGGTACAGGCCAGTGGTTCTGGCCGACCGAGCACGATTCAGACGGGCCGGTATCGTGGTTGTCGACGAAGGTCACCATCTTCTGCGCCCACCAGCCGATGCCGCCGGCCGGCTTGCCGGCGCTGTCTTTCAGACGGTAGTACTCGTTGTAGGCCAGCGCCTGGTTGAGCAGGCCCTTGGTGGTGAAGTCGAATGCGCCGCACTTGCCCGAAGCGCCGTCAACGTAGTTCATCAGCAGCTTGCGGTGGGCGTCGACGTCGTTGTAGTTCAGGTCGGTCCACACTTCGCCGACGCAGAAGTCGGCCGCCATGGCGTCCTGATACATGCCGGCGTAACTGGCGCCGTAACCCTTCGAGTAGTCGAAGCGGATGCCGGTGAAACCAGCACCTTTCAGCCGGGTCGACAGCCAAGTCTTGATGTCGCTTTGCACGAAAGCCTGCGTGTGGTCGATGTCGCGCGCTGCGGCGTAGCCGCCACCGGTGTCGGCGTTGCCGCACTTTCCGGTCCACTCGTCGTCACTGACCACGGCGCGGCAGTCCCAGGTCGGGTTGGTGAAGTCGCCCCAGCCGGTGCTGCCGACACGGTGATTGATCACCACGTCCGCGACGCTCTTGATGCCCTGCGCGGCAAGCGCCGCCGTCGCTGCAGTCAGCGCGCCTTCCTTGCCGTAATTCGAATCGAGCACGTTCAGTTGGCGCGGCAGGTAGCCTTGTGTGGATGCCGCGTCCGAAGGGGGCGGGAACCAGACGTGGGTGACGCCCAGCGTCTTGAGGTCTGCGGCCTTGGATTGCAGGTCGGCATACCAGCTGCCGTTGGCGGAGTTCCAGTGGAAGCCCTGAAAGAGGATTGCGGAGCTGGCCTTGTCCTGTTCGGTGGCGGCCTGCGCGGAGGAAAGACAAGCCAATGCGCTGCTGACTGCTAGCGCCGTGAGGGCGACGCGGTGGTGCAACTTCATGGGTAAATCTCCTTCGTGTGTGACATGAATCCGACGCTTGGGGGGCGACACGCGTGGAGCACTTTGTCGGGGCTTTGCGTGTTGCTGGCGTCGGTGGGGGGCGGGGGCACGACGTCGGTGCGTCCTCGTGAAATCTGGGTGTACGAATGCGTTGTGTTGCGGGGCGACTGGAATCACCCCGCAGCAATGGGCCTTACTGCTTCCAGACCGCGTAGTTGGTGCCAGAGGTCAGCAGCGTCCAGCCCGTTCCGGGCGACCAGCTGTTCGGGCCGATCTTCATCGCCAGCTTGCCGGTGGTACCGGTGATGATGGCGGCGTAGAGCCCGGTGGTGGCTTGCTGGATAGCGACTGCGGAAGTCGAGGTCACGCCCGCGGCGTTACGCGCCTGGATCAGTGATTTGATGCCGGCACGCAGCCCCCAGTTGTAGACGTGGGGGTAGTACACCGTCGGGATGCCCGGGTGGGTCAGGATGTAGGCATAACCCTGCATGACCGAGCCGGCGGGAACCGGCCACAGGTTCTGGCCAGTCGAACTGGTCTCAGACGGGCCGGTGTCGTGGTTGTCGACGAAAGTTACCGACATCTGCCCCCACCAGCCGAGCGCACCAGCGGGTTTGCCGGCGCTGTCCTTCAGTCGCCAGTAGTCGTTGTTGTTCAGCACCTGGACCAGCAGGCCGTGGGTGGTGAAGTCGAACGCCGCGCAGGTGTTGCCGGTGCCGTTGATGTAATTCATCTCCAGCTGGCGGTGCGCGTCGACGTTGTTCAGGTCGAGGTTGGTCCAGATCTCGCCGACGCAGAAGTCCGGTGCGAACGCGTCGTGGTAGGTCTTGGCATAGCTCGGCGCGTAGCCCTTGGCGAAGTCGTAGCGGATGCCGGTGAAACCGTCGGCCTTGAGCTTGGCCATCCAGGTCTTGATGTCCGCCTGAACGAAGGCCTGGCTGTGGTCGATGTCACGTGCCGAACCGTAGCCGTCACCGGAGTCGGCGTTGCCGCAGTGGCCGGTCCATTCGTCATTGCTGACGACGGCGCGGCAGTCCCAGGTGGGGTTCGTGAAGTCGGCCCAGTTGGCGGTACCGACACGGTGGTTGATCACGATGTCCGCGATCGACTGGATGCCCTGGCCCTTGAGTGCAGAGACTGCGTTCTTCAGATCGGTCTCGGTGCCGTACTTGTTGCTCAGGATGTTGAGCTGGCGCGGGAGGTAGCCGTTTGCGTCCCCAGAATCGCTTGCCGGCGGGAACCACACGTGAGTAACGCCCAGGTCCTTCAGGTCAGCAGCCTTGCCGCCGAGGGTCTGCAGCCAGTTCGGGCCGGTGTAGTTCGGGGAATTCCAGTGAAAGCCCTGCAGCAGGATCGCCTTGCTGGCGCCGGCTTGCTGAGTGGCCGAATGTGCAGCGGGGGAAACGCAGAATGCGGCGAGAACGGCGGAAGCCATCAGCGTCGCGCGGGAACGCTTTGCAAACATGTGTTAAGTCTCCGGATTGTTTTGTTACGACCCTGCTTTTTTGTCGCTTCCCACGCCGCGCAGCCGAGGCTTCAAGAGCCTGACCCGTGGGACTACGACAGGGTTCTGCTGTGACGTCTCATCGATGGAGGCGTCTTTATCGTTCCATTAGTAAAACCCATGATTCCGCAGAATGCAAGCAATGCCAATGGGATAAATTGCCATTTGCATTGGCTGCTGCGTTGCGTCAAGGTGTCCCGAATCACTGCGGGCGGCTAAGATCATCCCAACCGCGCCCTCCGCGCAGCCTCAACCGCATCCATGACCCTTCTGCTCATCGCGCTGTTGCCCTGGTGTGTGGCCTTAGTCGCTTCGCGGTTGCGCAGCGGTGAGATCGCGTTCTGGCTGGCCTTCGCCTGCTGCGTGACACTTGTTGCCACGCTTGGCGCAATTGCGCCGGGTGTGTGGGCGGGTGGGGCGATGCGCATCTCGGCGGAATGGTTGCCGGGCCTGGGGGCCGCAGCGACCTTGCGGCTGGATGCGCTGGCCTGGCTGTTCGCCATGCTGGTTGCAGCGATCGGCGCTCTGGTGATGCTGTACGCCCGCTACTACCTGGCTGGCGACCGGCAGTTGCCGCGCTTCTTCGCGTTGATGTGCGGCTTCATGGGCGCAATGCTCGGTGTCGTGCTGGCGGGAGATCTGATCCTGCTGGCGCTGTGCTGGGAACTGACCAGCGTGGCGTCTTTCCTGCTGATCGCATTCAATGCCCCGGAGCGGGGGGCGTTGCGTGGCGCGCGTGCGGCGCTTACGGTTACCGGGCTGGGGGGCGTGGCGCTGATCGCTGCCGTGCTGATGCTCGGTCGCGCAGCTGGCAGCTTTGATCTGGCCGAGGTTCTGGCGTCAGGTGCAGCGGTGCGTGCCGACCCGCGCTATCCGTGGATACTTGCCTGCTTCCTGATCGCGGTGTTTTCGAAGTCGGCGCAGTTCCCGTTCCAGTTCTGGCTTGCGCGCGCAATGGCCGCGCCGACGCCTGTGTCGGCTTACCTGCACTCGGCGACGCTGGTCAAGGCCGGCATTTTCCTGTTGCTGCGCTTCTACCCGGTGCTCGCGGGCAGCGAAGCCTGGTTCTTTACGGTCAGCGCCGTCGGTGCCGTCACCCTGCTGCTGGGTGGGGTCGCTGCCGTGTTCCAGCACGACCTGAAGGGCTTGCTCGCCTACTCGACCGTCAGCCACCTTGGCCTCATCACCTTGTTGATCGGATTCTCGGCTGACACGGCCATCGTCGCGGCGGTATTCCATGTAATCAACCACGCCACCTTCAAGGCTTCGCTGTTCATGGCGGCCGGCATCGTCGATCACGAATGCGGAACGCGCGATCTGCGGAAGGTGAATGGTCTTTGGCGCTTCATGCCGCTGACCGGGTCGCTCGCGATCGTTGCCGCTGCGGCCATGGCCGGCGTGCCCCTGCTCAACGGCTTCCTGTCGAAAGAGATGTTCTTCGATGAATCGCTAGCGCTCGAAGGGCATGATCCGATCGCACTGCTGGCGCCACTTGCGGCGCTCGTGGCAGGCGCTGCTGGGGTGGCCTATTCATCGCGCTTTGTCCATGACGTGTTCTTCAATGGTGAGCCGGTCGGGCTGACACGCACACCGCACGAACCGCCGCTCTGGATGGCGGTGCCAGTTGGCATTCTTGTCGCGATTTGCCTGCTTGTCGGTTTGATGCCGGAGCCAGTCGTCGGCGTGGCGCTCGCGGCTGCGGCGCGGGCGGCCTTGGGTGGCGCGCTCCCGGCCTATTCGCTTGCCGTGTGGCACGGTTTCAACCTGCCGCTTGCCATGAGCACTTTTGCGCTGGTGGCCGGCGTAGCAGTGTATGCGGCGCACGGGCGGGGCCGCCGGCTGCACCGGCGTCCAACGCCGGTCGCGATAGGCTATGAAGCGTTCGAGTGTTTGTTGCTGGCATTGGCTCGTTGTGGCCAAACGCTGACACGTCAGCTTCGCGGCGACCACATGCGGCTGCAGATGGCGGCGCTCGCGCTGGTGGCGGTCGTGGCGGCCGGCGTGCCGCTCTTGCTGGGCCCTGTCGCCGTCACGCTTCCGGCTATCAGCGCGGGGGCTGTGAGCGGCGGCGAGATCATCTGGCTGGTCGGCGCCGTGTTCGCGCTCGGCGCGGTCAGTGGCAAGGTGCGTCCGGTGACGGTGCTGCTGTTTCTGGGGGCGGTAGGGTTGTCGGTGTCCATGGCCTTTGCGGCATTGTCAGCGCCCGATCTTGCCTTGACGCAGTTGTTCGTCGAGGTCGCGACGGTGCTCTTGCTGATGCTTGCGCTCGAACGCATGCCGGTTGAGCCGCTGCGCCAACGCAGCCTGGGGGCGCACATCCGCTACATCGCGCTGGCACTGGCCGGGGGAGGCGGTTGTGGCTGGCTGGCGTGGGAGGCGATGCAACGCAAGCCCACGACGATTTCCGATTTTCACCTGCTGCATGCCGTGGATGGTGCCGGCGGCACGAACGCGGTCAACGTGATCATCGTGGATTTCCGTGGTTTCGATACCCTGGGCGAGGTCACCGTGCTGGCCGCGGCCGCCTTGATCGTCTGGTCTTTCCTCGCGCGCGAGCGGAGCGGGGCAATCACACGCTTCCGCGGCTCGTTCATGCTGCCTTTGGCGGTGCGGGTGCTGATGCCATCGGCGGCGCTGGTGGCGGTGCACCTTTACCTGCGGGGCCACAACCTTCCGGGCGGCGGATTCGTTGCCGGACTGCTGCTCGCGATTGGCCTGGTACTCGAGGCGCTCGCACTCGGTTCATGGCGTTCGCCTCATGCGAAGCCGGTACGCTGGCTCGCGGGCGGGCTTGGGCTTGCGCTCGCGACGAGCGGAGCGAGCCTGGCCTTCGGCTTCCCGTTTCTTACCAGCACATTCGGGCACCCCGTGCTGCCGCTGCTTGGCGAGCTGCCCTTGGCGAGCGCGGCAGCGTTTGACCTGGGCGTGCTGGCGGTCGTGGTCGGGGCAACCCTGATGCTGATTCTGGCCTTCGCCTTTGGTCGAGAGGAGCGCTCCGGATGAGCGTTGAGTTGATGCTGGCCGCCGCGATCGCCGTGCTCGTGGCCTGCGCCTTGTACTGCCTGATGCGTGGGCGCTTGTTCGACGTCATCGTCGGGATCACGCTACTGTCGTACGGCGTGAATCTGTTCCTGTTCGCGATGGGGCGCCCGGCAGCGAATCGTGCGCCGATCGTGCCGGCGCACGGGTCCGTGGTGCCGGCCGAGTACGTTGATCCCTTGCCTCAGGCCCTGGTGCTGACGGCAATCGTGATCGGGTTCGCGATGACAGGCCTGATGGTGGCGCTCGTGATCAAGCGTGTGCAGTCGAAAGGGGAGGGTTGAGCCGGTGCAGGGCATGCCGTTGCAGCATCTCGTCATCGCACCGATTGCCCTGCCTCTGCTGGCGGCGACGCTGTGCCTTGCCGCGCCACGTGCAAGCCGCGCCATCAGCCTGTGCAGTGCGCTGGCGACCCTGGCGGTTTCCGTGTTTTTGGTGGCAACAGCCGCGAGTGGCGATGCACTGGTCTACCTGCTTGGCAACTGGCGGGCGCCTTTCGGTATTGCCCTGCTGTCCGACCGATTGGGCGCGTGGGCCGTGCTGGCGACTGCGTGGGTGCTTTGCGGCGTGCTCCTTTTTTCGATCGGGGCAGGGCGGGACAAGGGCGCCTATTTCCACCCGCTTTACCAGGTGCTATGGATGGGTGTGAACGGCGCCTTCCTCACCGCCGATGTGTTCAATCTGTTCGTGTTCTTCGAGGTCATGCTGGTCGGTTCCTACGGCATCGCGCTGCAAGGTGCGGGCATGGCCGAGGCGAGGGCGACTCTGCGCTATGTGGCGATCAATCTTGCCGGATCTGCGCTCTTCCTCATCGCGGCCGGTTTGCTCTACGGCGTGTGCGGCACGCTGTCTATGGCAGATCTCGCGCTGCGCTTGCCCGCGCTTCAGGGGGCCGATCGTGCGCTCGCCTTGTCGGGCGCGGGGCTGCTCGCGGTGGTGTTCTTGCTCAAGGCGGCGGCGCTGCCGCTGTCGGCCTGGCTGCCGCAGACCTATGGCGGCGTCTCGCCCGCATCCGCGGCTTCGTTCACCTTGCTCACCAAGCTGGGTGCGTATGGCATGTTGCGCGTTGTCTCGCTGTGGGGCGGCACCTTGTTCGATGCGAACTGGATCGCAGTGGTGATGGCCTGCGGCGCTGGCACGGTGCTGCTCGCCGGCGCGGGTGCGCTCGCGAGTCTGTCGCTCGCTCGTGTGGCGGCATGGGGGGTGCTCGGATCGAGTGGCCTTCTGCTCATCGTATTCTGTTCCGGCTCACCGCAGGCGCTGGCTGGCGGGCTGTTCTACCTTCCGCCGAGTGCCATGTGCGCGAGTGCGCTGTTTCTCGTGGCGGACCTGCACCGACGCAACCGCCTGGCCGACGGCAAGCTGTGGCTGTTGATCGCCGCTGTCGGCGTTGCAGGCTTGCCGCCTCTGGCGCCTTTTCTTGCGAAGCTGCAAGCACTGGATGGCTTGTTCGCTGCGCCGGACTTGCACGGCTTGGCGTGGCTCATCCTCGCCGCGAGCCTGCTGACGCTGACCGGGCTGGCTCGCGTGGCGCTGCGGCTGGCGGGCGCTGGGGGCGAGCCCGCAAACAAGGTCGAACACCTTGCTTTGGCGTGGTTGTGCGGCGGCGCACTGGCAATGTCGACCCTTGCGGCACCGATTCAGCGCTACACCGCCGTGGCCGCAAGTGAATTGGCGGCGCCTCAGGCTTATATCCGGCAGGTGCTGGACGCCGTTCCGGTGGGAGGCAGGTGATGCGTGTCTCGCTGCCGTGGTGGGCGGGTCTGTGGTGCTTCTGGATGCTGCTGCAAGGATCGCCGTCTTTGGGGAGTGCTCTGCTCGGGGTCCTGGTGGCGTGGTTGATCGCGCGCTGGCTCGCGCCCGAAGCCAGCGGAGGCGCGCGTTTGCGCGTGCTGCCGTTGCTGCGCTTGCTCGGGCGCGTGGCGTGGGACATCGTAGCGTCCAACCTCGCGATGATTTCAATGGTTTTGTTGCGATCGAATCGGTTGCGTCCGCGTTGGGTGGAGGTGTCGCTGGACTTGCCTGACGACCCGCGACGGGTGGTGCTTGCGGCGATCGTATCGCTTACCCCCGGTACGCTGTCGGTCGACCTTGATGCGGAAAGTCGCTGCCTGCTGGTTCACGCACTCGATTGCGGTGACGAGGACGCTCTCGCCTCCACCATCAAGTCGCGATACGAGTCGCTTTTGCTTGAGGTGTTCGCATGACAGAAGCTGTGCTGCCATTCGTCACGCTGGCGTATCTGGTGGCGATGGGATTGTGCGGGCTCCGTTTGCTGAGCGGCCCGCAGGCAGAGGACCGTGTGCTTGCACTCGATACGCTCTACATCATGGCGCTGGCGCTGATTGCCGTGTTGAGCATCGGCTCGGGCCATCCCATCAACTTCGAAGGCGTGCTCGCGATTGCGATGGTCGGCTTTGTCGGCACGATCGCGGCAGCGCGATTCCTGACCCGTTCAAGAGGGGCAAACGATGCCGGCCTGGATTGATGCTCTCGTCGCCGGACTGCTGGTCGTGGGCGCTTTCGCGGCGCTCGTTGGCGCGTGGGGGCTGGTCAAGCTGCCGGAGTTCATGATGCGGCTTCATGCGCCGACCAAAGCCTCGACGCTTGGCGCCGGGTGTGCGCTGGCAGCGCTGACACTCAGGTTTGCAGGGGTTGAGGGCGTCGGCAGCCTGCGCTACCTGATCCCGCTGATCTTTGTGTTCATCACCGCCCCGGTCAGCGCACACATGCTGGCGCGGGCCTGGCGGGCCCGCAACCCCGTGAAGATCGAGGCGGGCTCCGGCGGTTCCAGCGGAAAGTCCTAAAGTCCGGCGGCTTTGTAGGCTTCGTCGATGGCGTTTTGCACGACGTCGAAGAGCGGCCGCATCATCGGCTTAAGGTCGCGTGCAATCAGCGCTGGGCGCAGGTAGGAAGGCACCCGCAAGCCGCGGTGTTCGATCGGCGCACCGATCTGCTGTATGTCGAAGCCGATGCGCGCGAAGTGCAGCGCCAGTCGCGGCTCGGTCAGCACGAACACATGCTCGATCCCTTCCCGTATCGACATTGCAAGGCAGGCAAGGTAGAGGCTCACCGGAATGAACGGGAAACGCTGAACCGGACCGGCTGCACGGAAATCGTCATCGCTGATCGAAACAGGTTTGTCCTGTTCGTCTTTCCGGCGTCGGAAGTCGGATACCACTGCGAGTCGCGAGACCTCTGCGATTGCGGTTCGAGGAAGGCGGCTGGGATCGACGATCGAACGGTCGAGCACCGTACCGCAGAATTTCTCGAATGGCAGTGGATGTTCCAGGTCATCCGGGTTGGCGCGAATCAGGCGTGCGCAGCCCACCGGCCTCGCGTGCTCACCCCGAGTGCGCAGCACGCAATGGAGTGAGTGCTTGTCGTAGTCGTCGGTCTCTTCGCGCGTGTCGCGCTCAGCTTCGAAGTGCAGGTCCTTGCAGTACACCTCATGGCGAACGAAGAACGCCTCGCGGCGCACCGCGTCGTCGAGCGCCGGAAGTATCTCGAAGTAGTTGCTGAAGCTCTCGCCCAGATTGCCCTGTGCCAGTTCCGCCGACATCTTGCAGCCCTCGCGCTGTCAGAATGCGTGTGATTGTAGCGCCCGTGCAGGCTTACGTTCGATGGCGTTGAGTGCCGATGGATAACTACTTCATTCGGCGCGCTACACGGCGCACACTATTCTGATTCGGGACACGACAACTGTTGCGGAGGTGCTTGTGGATCTGGTGACCAGGGCGGCGCTTGCATTGGATCAGTGGAGTGATCTTCAGGGCGTGAAGGTCATGCGGGGAGCGGAGGCGACAGCGTGTTACGGTGCCGATTGCGGTGCCGCAGAGCGCCAGATTCTCGGCGCGATTCAACTCCAATACGATGGCAAGGCCAGACTGCCGCAGATCCTGGCAATCGCCCGGGCTGCGCGAGTACCGATCTATCCGATCAGCACCGGGCGCAATTGGGGCTACGGGACGGCGCTGCCGGCAAGCGGTGCTGCGGTAATTCTGGACCTCTCGGGTCTCGATCGGATCCTCGACTACGATCCGGAATTCGGCACGGTGACGCTCGAACCCGGCGTGACGCAGGCCAAACTGTGCCGGTTCCTTGCCGAAAATGGTGGCCGGCACATGGTCCCGACCACCGGGGCAGGGCCGGAAGTCAGCCTGCTTTCAAACGCGCTGGAACGTGGCTATGGCATCACTCCGCACGCTGATCACTTCAATGCGCTGTCGAATCTTGAGGTGATCCTCCCCAATGGAGAATGGCTGCGGGCGCCGTTTTCGAGTCTGGGCGTGCCGGTCCTCGACAAGTTGTTCCGGAACGGAATTGGTCCGAGCTGGATCGGCCTGTTCACCCAGAGTGCGCTGGGTATCGTTACCAGCGCAACGATCACGCTGGCGCCGCATCCCGAGCGCACGGCCGTGTTCCTGTTTTCGTTACGAAGCCAGGAGGACTTGCCCAAGGTAGTGGGGCGGGTGCGTGCGGTGCTTGACCAATGCGGCGGTCTGGTGGGGGGGGTGAATCTGATGAACCGCCACCGCATGCTCTCAATGACGATCCCTTATCCGAAAGAGCGACTCGGCGCATCGCCGATCATGCCAGACGGGCTCGTCGATGAACTCGCCCGCGCAAACCTCATCATGCCGTGGACGGGCTTCGGCACCCTTTATTGTTCGGAACGATTGCTCAGCGCGGTAAAGAAAGAGGTCAAGGCGGCCCTGCGGGGTGTCGCGGTAAGGCTCGTTTTCCTGACCGCGGACCGGATCCAGACTCTGCGTGGTGCGCTGAAGTTTGCGCCCGCAGCGCTCGCCAAGCGCGCAGAGGCCAGTCTCGCGACGCTGGCCAAGTCACTCGACCTGATCCAGGGGATTCCGAATGAGACGGCCCTTCCGCTTGCTTACTGGTTGAGCGGGCGACGCCCTCCGCCCGGAACGCAACTGCATCCATCCAGGGACGGATGCGGCCTGCTTTGGTACGCGCCGCTGGTCGCAATGAACCCCGAACTAGTGAATGACTACACCCTGTGGGTCACTGGGCGCATGAAAGCGTTCGGAATCGAGCCGCTGATAACACTTACCACGATTTCAAGCAGCATCTTCGACAGCACGGTGCCGATCCTGTTCGACCGCGCAAACGAAGCGGCCGCGCGCAATGCCGGTAACTGCTTGCAGGCCTTGATGGAAGAAGGTCGCCAACGTGGCTACACGCCCTATCGTCTGGGAATCGATGCTTTGCCATGGTTGTTGGGTCACGGCGGCTCGTCGCTTCAATTCGTCTCGGATTTGAAGAGACACCTCGATCCGGAGAACATCTTGGCGCCTAGTCGCTACTGCCTGAATCCAGAGCTTACGCCACAACCGTCGTAGCGAAACTCGGACTGCGTCGGCATGTGGGCCGCCGATAGGGCGTCAATGGAGTGCCCTGAAACGATGCGCGACGCGAGCGGCGAGATTCAGTTGGGAGTTCAAAGAAAGCAGCACAATCCGCGCTCTGAGCTGTGAATTCGCGCCAAGCGCGTGTGCTTCGATGCGGGGCGCCTAGAATCATCCCCAACGGCGCGTGAGTCTAGCAGCCGCTCACAGTCGCTGTTTGCTAGCTCGATCAGCAAGTTGTGATCATCACGGGCAGGGTAGATGCGGCGTGCAAAGCGCGGCTGATACGAACTCGCAAGGGTCGGATACTTCTGCGTGAAGGCTGCAGACACAAAAAAACGGCCTCTTTTGAGGCCGTTTTGCGTTATAGCGATTATCTCGTGGCTATCAGCGTACCTTGCGGCGTGCCAGACCAGCACCCAGAAGCGCTGCACCCAACAGTGTGAGCGTGCCCGGTTCGGGGATTGAATCCCCGACCAGATTGCCAGTGCCGGAAACGTCGGCCACACTTCCACGCTTGAACGAGAGAGAAGTGGTGAAGCCCAGGTCAGCGCCGTCAGCTTGCGTATTGGTGTTGAAGTTGCTTGCAGCCAGCCCACCGATGACATCAAAGGTACCCAAGCCGCTCAGCAAAATACCGCCGACGTTCGTGCCCGTCAGCGTGAAGCCAGACGTGCTATCGGTATGTGCGAGCAGATCCAGGAACAGCGTGCCATTCCCAGTGTTAGCCCACGTCAGAGCGTTGTAGTCGAACGGATTCGCTACATCCTTATCGGTACCACTGCCGACATAGAACTTCGTCCAGCCGCTCTTGTAAAAGACTGTTTGGCCAACTGCCGGAAGAATAACGCCACCAACCGGAGTGTAGCCGCCGAATTGGAAGGTCACTTCGCATCCCGGGCAGAAAGACGAAGGCCCAGTGCCGTTCCAAGCCTGGATAATGCCAAAGCCGGAGAGTTCGCCAGTCGACGTGTTGATGAACTGGCGCATGTTGAGCGACTGGCTTGAATAGTCGGTCGCAGCGTCCGGATCCCAGATCACTCCGCCGACATTGATCAGCGAGGCGGAGGCAGCGCCGCTGAAGGCGAGGGCTACGCAAGCACCGAGCACCCCCATCTTGAACGATTTCATTTTTGATCTCCTAGCGATTCACTAACTGCGGCCCGCTTGCCGCTCACAGCCCATAAAGCAGACAGCGTGCCAGGATGGGTGAAAGTTCTTAAGTTGTTGAAAAAAAAAGAGTTAATCGTGTCTTGTGCGTTTCGATTTCGCGTTACGGATTGGTGGTGTAAGAAATTCAGACAGCGGGCAGGGTCGACTCAGTGGCTTCTTAGGAGGCGCAGACCTTTCGACAATGCAGCGCGCCGTACAGCGCATGTTCTGTGCCATTTTTGGCGCAGTCCGCGAAGCCCATGGCGTAACATGCGGCGCATACCGTTTGTCGGACATATCAAAAAAGGGGCCTGCAATGACTCGCAATATGTCTAGCCTTGGTGCGATGTTGTTCGCCACGGCGCTGAGTTTACTTCTCGGGGCGTGTGCGACCCAGTATCCGCCAGCGCCTTCCGGTGCGGCGTCAACTGACTACAACTACATCATCGGCGCTGGCGATGCCTTGAATATAGTGGTCTGGCGCAACCCCGAACTATCGATGACGGTGCCGGTTCGCCCTGACGGCAAGATCACGACGCCGCTCGTTGAGGATCTGCCTGCGATGGGCAAGGATGCATCAACGCTTGCGCGGGACATCGAGAAGGCGCTTGCCAAATACATTCGGGATCCCATTGTCACCGTGGTCGTGACCGGATTTGTGGGGCCTTACAGCGAGCAGATCCGTGTTGTTGGCGAAGCCGCCAAGCCGCAGATTCTTCCGTACAAGCAGAAGATGAGTCTGCTTGACGTGATGATCGCTGTCGGGGGCATTACCGATTTCGCCGATGGCAACAAGGCCAGCATTCTCAGGACGGCTGAAGGCGGCAAGCAGTACAGCGTTCGCCTGAAAGATCTGCTCAAGCGCGGTGACGTATCAGCAAATGTGGATATGCGCCCGGGTGACGTCCTGATCATCCCTCAGGGTTGGTTCTGACCTGCTCCCATAAATAACGATTTCACGACGTCAGGGCACCAAAATTGGAAGAATTTCTTGCGAGCGCGATAGCCCAGGCTCGGGGCATGTGGCGCTATCGTTGGTGGGGATTGCTCGCCGCCTGGATTGGCGGGGTGATTCTGGCGGTCGTCGTGATGATGATCCCGGACAAGTACGAGGCCAGGGCGCGCGTCTTTGTCGATACACAGTCGGTTCTGAAGCCGCTCATGCAGGGCCTTGCTGTCCCGACGAATGTCGAGCAGCAGGTGACGATCCTGAGCCGCACGTTGATCAGCCGGCCGAACGTCGAAAAGCTGATCCGGATGGCCGATCTGGATCTAGACGTCAAGACAAGAGAGAAGCGCGAGATCCTCATCGACGATCTGATTGGGCGGCTGCAGATTGTTGGCGCTGGGCGGGACGATCTGTTCGTACTCACTTTCAAGGATACGAATCCGGAGCGCGCCAAGCGAGTCGTTCAAGCCTTGGTGTCCATCTTTGTCGAATCCGGTCTGGGCGATAAGCGGAAGGACTCTGACGAGGCGCGTCGGTTCATTGAAGAGCAGATCAAGAGCTACGAGACAAAACTCGCTGATGCCGAAAATCGCTTGAAGGAATTCAAGCTAAAGAATCTTGCCCTCTTCGGTGATTCTGGCAAGGATGCGGTCACTCAAATCGGAGAGCTTAACTCGAAGCTGAATCAGGCACGCCTTGAGCTTCGCGAGGTCGAGAACTCTCGCGACGCTGTCCGCAGACAGTTGGCTGGCGAAGACCCAGTCTTTTTGCCCGACTCCGGCCAGGCTCCTTCAGGGGTATCAATTCCGGACATCGACGGGCGCATTGATGCCATGAAGAAACAGCTCGATGCGCTGCTGCAGCGCTACACCGACCAGCATCCTGATGTGGTCGGAACTCGCCGGGTCATTGAGCAACTGGAGGCGCAGAAGAAGCAGGAAGTCGAGTCGCGTCGCAAGAGCGGTGGTATGTCTGGCTCGCTTGGCGCGAACCCGGTGTATCAACAACTGAAGTTGTCGCTGAGCGAATCAGAGGCCAATGTGGCGTCACTCAAGACGCGGGTGGCGGAATACGAGTCGCGACTGAATGCAATGCGCGGGTCACAGCGAATGCTGCCGGAGGTGGAGGCGGAATTTGCACAGCTTAATCGTGACTACGAGATCAACAAGAAGAACTACGAGAGCCTGGTTTCGCGTCGGGAAGCGGCCAACATGTCGGTGGAAATGGACGCATCTTCGGGCGTCGCTGAATTCAGACTGATTGATCCGCCCTCGGTGCCGAGCAAGCCGGCCGCGCCCAACCGTGCTCTGCTGATGCCAGTCTCCGGTGTTGTTTCTCTGCTCATCGGGATGCTGGTCTCTTTCCTCGTCTTTCAGGTGCGGCCCACGTTCTTTGATGGAAGAGGCTTGCGTGAGCTCAGCGGGCTTCCGGTGCTGGGTGTGGTTACCTTGATTGAGGATCCGGTGCGCTCCAGGCGCGAGCGTGTTCGTTCAATCTACTTCGCGGGCGGATTGCTGGGGTTGGTCGGCGTGTTCACGCTGATGACTGCAATCTTGGTTCTCAGAGCGTTTGGGACTTAAGGAGACCGAGATGAGCATCATCGAAAAGGCGGTCGAACGACTTGATCAACTCAAGCGAGCAGGAGTGGAAGGCGCCGAATTTGAGGCGAAACCGGAAGATGCGGAGGCGAAGCCTGAGAGCGCTGCGAAGGCGGCCCACTCGAAATCGCTGGACCATGGCGCCGCTACGGTGGCGCCGGCAGCCACGTCGAACCATGGGCGCAGGGAGGTCACTATCGACCTTGAGCGCTTGAGCGCGCTTGGTTTCGTGTCTCCTGCGACACCGAACAGCCCGATTGCTGAGCAATACCGAATCATCAAGCGCCCGATTCTGCGGAATGCACAAGGACGCGGAGCCACGCCGGTTGAGAACGGCAACTTGATCATGGTTACGAGCTCGGTTCCGGGGGAAGGCAAGAGCTTTTCCGCGATAAATCTGGCGATCTCGATCGCGATGGAACTGGATCACACGGTGTTGTTGGTCGATGCGGATGTCTCGAAACCATCCGTTCTCAACGCTTTGGGTTTGCCGCCGGCCACAGGGATGATGGATGTCCTGCAAGGGCATGAAGCATCTATTGGCGACGTGATGCTACATACGAACATCGCCAAGTTGAGCATCTTGCCGGCGGGGCGGCCCCAGCCGCGCGCAACTGAAATGCTCGCGAGTGATGCAATGAATGTTCTGTTGGATGAGTTGGGCACGCGATACGCGGATCGAATCGTGATTTTTGATTCCCCGCCATTGCTGGTGACCACCGAGGCTCGAGCGCTTGCCGCACACATGGGGCAAATCGTGATTGTGGTTGAGTCCGAGCGCACAACTCACGCAATGGTCAAGCAGTCTCTGGTGACCCTGGAGTCTTGTCCCGTCAAGCTGATGCTGTTGAACAAGGTGCGTCAACAGTCTTCTGCTGGCCACTATGGCGTCTACGGATATGGCTACGGATATGGCTACGGCAAGAACGAGGCGGCTTCATAAGGATGTGCCGCGATTGCGGCGCATTGCATTGGTCATCGTCGCGCTCGGATCGGCTCCAGGCGTCAGCGCTATTGACTACGCGTCCTCGTCCCCGTTGGGGGGGGCACCCTCAGCTGGATTGGCTGACGCGATGGCGTCCGGGCCATTTCGGCTTGAACCGTCGGTAGGACTAGGGCTCACCTGGTCCGATAATGTGCGACTCACCAATGACGGGCTGCGCGTCAGCGACTGGTCGGCACGTGTTGAGCCCGGCGTTTCATTGAGCGGGCGCAGTGGGGCGACATATGGGTCGCTGCGCGCGAGCGTGAGCGCCAACGCGTACGCAAAAGAGGACAGCCTAAACCGGACTAACCTTAATCTCTTGGGCGCCGGTACGTTTGATATCTACGAAAAGAAGCTCTTGATCGACGCGAGTGCAAGTGTCAGCCAAGAACGGCTTTCGTCTCTCGGTGCGCCGGTGAGTGGGGTCGCCTATGACCCAAACAACACGACTGAGCTTCGCCTTCTCTCGCTCAGTCCTTATGCCCGATGGCAATGGCGAAATAATGTCGTTGGAGAGTTGCGCTACCGAGCAACCTGGAGTGATTCATCGAGCGGCGTTTTGAGCAACGGATTGCGCCAAGACGTAACGTTTTCCGTCGGCAATGGTGCAGCGCCCAATCCGTTTGGTTGGTTGCTCAGTGGATCTGATGCGCACAATCACTACAGCGGCGCGAACGATACGAACTTGTCCAACGCTCGCCTCTACGGTATCTACGCGATAGATTCCACGTTCAAACTCCGTGCAGACGTGGGTTATGAACGTAACGATTTTGGTTCTGCCTACACCCAGGAACAACATATCTATGGTGTGGGGTTCGACTGGACGCCGTCGTCCGTGACGCATGTTGCCGGTATGACCGAGCAGCGTTTCTTCGGCACTGGCTATAACTATGAAGCCAGCTGGCGGGGACCGCGTAGCGCGATAAATGTAACGTTTTCGCGGGATGTGACGACGTCGTCTTCTACCTTGGGTGGCGCTCAGCTGATTGGGCTGCTGCTTTCGTTTGCAGACTCCTATTCAAAGACGATCTCCGATCCGAGTGAACGGCTTCGGCGCGCGGCAGAAGTCTGGATTCAGCGTGGACTTCCTGCCGAAATTGGCGCCAGTACGACCTACGTAACCGAGAGCTACTATCTTGAAAAGCGTGCTCAGGCAAGCTTTGCTCTGATCGGTGTTCGCGACAGCGCGGGGCTTTCGGTGAATTACAGCAAGCGCCATCGTTTGGTCGATCCGAACTTGCTGGCTCCAGGTGACGAATTGGGTCAATTTGACAACGTCGAGGACATTGGCGCCACACTCGTAATCAGTCACCGGCTGACGCCCGTTTCAAGCTTGTCTGCGACCCTCGGTGGGGGAAGATCGAACGGGCAAGGTCTTTCGGGTTCCGTCAGTTCAACACGTCGGCGGGACGCGTCGCTGGTTGCCAGCACTTCGTTCAGTGCTAGCACGGTCGGTTCTCTCTCCTATCGCCATCAAGCTAGCAGTGGCGTAAGCGAGTACGACGAGAATTCCATTGCCGCGACGCTCGGCGTTCGTTTTTGAGGTTCTATGTACGAGTCGTTCTACGGATTCAAGTCCAAGCCGTTCCAACTCAATCCCGATCCGACCTTCTATTACGGGAGTAGGGGCCATCGTCGCGCGATGGCCTATCTTGAGTACGGGCTTCACCAGAGCGAAGGTTTCATTGTCATTACTGGAGACGTTGGCGCAGGCAAGACGACACTCGTCCGTAGCCTGCTTCAACGGCTTGATTCCGCCAAAGTTGTAGCCGCGCATCTGGTTAGCACCCAAATTGATGCTGATGACATCCTGCGTCTCGTGGCCGCGTCATTTGGACTGCCCGCCAAGAACGTTGAAAAGGCCGATCTGCTGCTTCAGCTCGAGGCGTTTCTCGTCAAGCTCACGGCGGGGGGCAAGAGGGCGCTGTTGATTGTTGATGAAGCTCAGAATCTGACGCCGCGAGCGGTGGAAGAGCTTCGGATGCTTTCGAACTTCCAACTCGAAGATCATGCCTTGCTGCAAAGCTTTCTGGTCGGACAACCTGAGTTCAGGCAAACGATGCAGAGCGAGCATATGCAGCAACTTCGGCAGCGGGTGATCGCCTCCTACCACCTGGGCCCACTGGATCTGGCTGAAACACGGGCATATGTCGAGCACCGGCTTGGGTGTGTGGGCTGGAAAACCGACCCCAGATTTGAGCCCAGTGCTTTCGACGTGATTCATGCTGCATCCGGAGGTATTCCGCGTCGGATCAATACTCTGTGTGATCGCGTGTTGCTTGCGGGATTTCTCGCTGAAAAGCACGCAGTGAGCGCGACGGATGTCGATGATGTCGTCACCGAAATGCGTGACGAGTCGGGCTCCGAGAGCGTTGCGACGCGCTCTGGTGGCGCCGGGATAAATCTCGCTTCCGCGGGCGCTTTGTCAGGCTTGCTGGGCGATCCGGCTTTGGCGCAGCGTTTCGCGGAAATTGGGGCGGGCTACCAGGCATCGCGTTTGGAGGTGCGTATCGAGCAGGTTGAACGCGTGCTGGGCGCTCTGCTGGGAATGGCGCAGGAGCGCGGTGCCAGTCCGAATGATGACCTAAGAGCTGAAGGGCGCCAGGGCGCCTGATCCGGGATGCAAATGAAACCGATAGTCTGCGTGGTGGGCGCGAGGCCAAACTACATGAAAATGGCTCCGATCGTGAAGGCGCTTGCCGCACACGAGCCGCCGCTGCCCTACCTTCTGGTTCACACCGGGCAGCACTACGATCACGCAATGAACGCGAAGTTGTTTGGCGATCTTGCTTTGCCCGACCCCGACGTGAATTTGGAAGTCGGTTCCGCCACGCATGCGGTTCAAACCGCTGAAGTCATGAAGCGATTCGAGCCGGTGCTCGACCAGCACGGAGCGTCGGCGGTACTGGTTGTTGGTGACGTCAACTCCACGATTGCCTGCGCCTTGGTGGCTGCCAAGAAAGGAATTCCGGTCGTGCATGTCGAAGCTGGCTTGCGAAGCTTCGATCGTGCGATGCCGGAAGAAATCAATCGAGTGCTTACCGACCAGATCGCCGACATCCTTTACACCACCGAGGCTGGCGCCGCCGATAATCTTTTCCGGGAAGGGATTCCGGAGACGCGCTTTGCTTTTGTCGGGAACGTAATGATCGATTCCCTGCGCTCCAATCTCGGCAATGCAGTTTCCGTATCCGGCACCCTTGCGGCCAGCGGACACGCTCGCGATGCGTTGGATTCGGACGAAGGTTTTGCATTGGTCACACTGCACCGGCCTTCGAATGTCGACGACGCCGACACGTTTACGTCGCTGGTCGGCACCCTGATTGAGGTTAGCAAGAGGCTTCCCGTTGCGTTCGCCATTCATCCGCGCACACGATCCAATCTTGAGCGATTCGGATTGCTGCGTGAGCTCTCGAACGCGCGAATCGTTCAATTGCCCCCCCAAGGCTATCTTGAGATGTTGGGGCTGATGTCGGCCGCGCGGGTAGTGTTGACAGATTCCGGCGGCATTCAGGAAGAGACCACTGCTTTGGGTGTGCCCTGTCTGACCTTGCGCGAAAACACCGAACGGCCGATTACGGTTGATGAAGGAACCAATACCCTCGTGGGGCGTGATCGTCAGCTGATACTCGATACCGTGGATCAGATACTGCGTGATGGAGGCAAGTCCGGACGTGCGCCAGCGCTGTGGGACGGTCGTGCCGCCGAGCGCATCGCGGCACATCTGCACGCCTGGTTGACCGCGCGGGCCCAATCATGATGGAAAACCGGGTCAGTGCTGGGGTAACGAATGCCCTGACGATCGACGTCGAAGACTACTTCCAGGTTTCGGCGCTAGCGCCGCATTTTCCCCGTGCCAAGTGGGATGACGTACCGTGCAGGGTTGAAGCCAACGTCGACAGAATACTTGGCCTGCTGCATGAGTACGGCACCAAGGCGACATTCTTCACCTTGGGCTGGATCGCTGAACGTTATCCGAAGTTGGTTCGTTTGATCATCATGGAAGGGCATGAACTGGCCAGTCATGGTTACGGACACGAACGTGCGAGCGCCCAGACAGCGGATGCTTTCCGTGCCGACGTTTCGCTTGCCAAGGCGGTTCTTGAAGACATTTCCGGCGTCGAAATTCGCGGATACCGTGCCCCCAGTTTTTCCATCGGCGCGACGAATCTTTGGGCGCACGATGTGTTGCGGGAGACGGGGCATGTCTATAGCTCCAGCGTCTATCCGATCGCACATGATCACTACGGAATGCCGGACTCCCCGAGATTTCCGTATTACCTCTCGAATGGGCTCCTTGAAATCCCGGTGACGACGGTGAGGTGTCTTGGACGTAACTGGCCGGCCGCAGGGGGCGGGTACTTCCGGCTGTTGCCGTATCCCGTTTCTCGTTGGTCGCTTCAGCGAGTCAATCAGCGCGACCATCGTTCTGCGATCTTCTATTTCCATCCGTGGGAAATCGATCCGGCCCAACCCAAAGTCGCGGCCGCCGATGCCCGCACGCGCTTTCGCCACTACGTGAATCTCGACCACATGGAGTCGCGACTGCGACGCCTGCTCGGTGATTTCGAGTGGGACAGGGCGGACCGCGTCTTCTTGCCGAAAGCGTAATCGAATGACGATTCAAATCGAAACGTCGCCAGTAAAGGTGCGACGTCTGGATCGTGCTGCTCGCGGCAGTTGGGATGCTTTTGTGCGCTCAAGCCCCAGCGCCAGTTTCTTTCACCTGTCGGCCTGGCAGGATCTGATTGAAGAGTTTCAGCGTCACGAAACGTTCTTCTTAATGGCCGAGCGCGGTGACAAGGTGGTTGGTGTGCTGCCCTTGGCCGAGGTGCGCAGCCGGCTGTTTGGCCATTCGCTCTGTTCGCTGCCGTTCTGTGTGTATGGCGGGGTGGCAAGCGAAGATCCTGAAGCGGTGATGGCGCTCGAGAGCGCCGCAGACGCATTGGCGCAGCGACTTGGCGTGGCGCATCTTGAATACCGGAATCAGTTGGGTCGGCATCAGGACTGGCCACGGCAGGACCTCTATGTGACCTTTCGAAAGACGCTTGAGGCGACAGAAGAGGGAAACATGGCGGCGATTCCGCGCAAACAGCGCGCAATGGTCCGCAAGGGCATCAAGAATGAACTCGTCGCGCATCGCGATGACGACGTTGACCGTTTCTTCTCGGTGTATTCAGACAATGTTCGGCGGCACGGGACCCCCGCGCTAGCAAAGCGTTGGTTTGCCGGTTTGCAGGACGCGTTTGGGACCGACTGTGAAGTGCTCACCGTGACCACCGCCGCCGGGTCGCCGCTGTCGAGCGTGATCAGTTTCTACTTCCGCGACGAGATCCTGCCTTACTACGCCGGGGATTTGCCGGCGGCCCGGGATCTCGCGGCCAACGATTTCAAGTACTGGTCATTGATGCAGCGCGCGCTCGAACGGGATTGCAAGGTGTTCGACTACGGCCGCAGCAAAGTGGGAACTGGGCCTTATGCGTTCAAGAAGAACTGGGGTTTTGAACCTGCACCCTTGGGGTACGAGTACAGGCTCTACAAACGCAAGGACATACCGCAGAACAACCCGATGAATCCAAAGTATCGCGCGTTCATCGCCCTCTGGCAGCGCTTGCCACTCGCGGTCGCCAATCGGCTCGGGCCGATGATCGTACGCAATCTTGGCTGAGCGTTTCAGATGACGAAGCCGCCGCTGCTTTACCTGGTGCATCGGATTCCCTATCCGCCCAACAAGGGCGACAAGGTCAGGTCGTTCAATCTCCTGAAGCACTATGCGCGGCATTACCGGGTATTTCTCGCGACCTTCATCGATGACAAAGCGGATGAGGTTCATGCCGACGCGCTCTTGGAATGGTGCGAGGCCGTGCACTGCGAGCGCTTGTCGCCGCGCCTTGCTCGCCTTGCGAGCCTGCGTGGTCTAGTGACGGGTGAAGCCCTGACCCTCGCGTACTACCGCAATCGGTCGTTGGCGCGATGGGTCTCCACCACGATTGCGACGCAGGGCATTCGCCGGGCAGCGGTCTTCTGTTCGTCGATGATGCAGTACATCGAAGCGAACCCGGGCTTGCGGACGCTCGCGGACTATTGCGATGTGGACTCTGCCAAGTGGGCCGAGTACGCAAGTACCCATAGCGGCCCGCTGTCCTGGCTTTACCGTCGGGAGGGGGGCAAGTTATTGGCATTCGAACGGCATGCGGTGGGGCTGACCTGTGGCGTAACCTTTGTTTCCGAGGCGGAAGCTGCGTTGTTCCGGCAACTCGCGCCAGAGTGTGGCAAGCACGTTCACGCGGTGAGCAACGGGGTGGACGCCGAGTATTTCTCGCCGGTTAACGGCCGCCCGTCGCCATTCAACACAAGCGAGCGGGCCATTGTGTTCACCGGTGCGATGGATTACTGGCCGAACGTCGATGCCGTTGTGTGGTTTGCTCGCGAGGTCTGGCCGACTGTTTCGCGCGCGAATCCGGATTTGAGTTTCTGGGTGGTGGGCATGAACCCGGCGTCAGAGGTCAAGTCCCTGGCCGATGTTGCGGGCATACGGGTAACTGGGTCGGTGCCCGACGTGCGACCGTATCTCCAGCATGCGACAGCGGTTGTCGCACCCTTGCGCATTGCGCGCGGCATACAGAACAAGGTTCTCGAGGCCATGGCGATGGCGCGGCCTGTCATCGCGTCCTCTGCCGCAGCAACTGGAATCGATGCCGCGCTGGGCACTGAATTGCTTGTTGCGGATGCTGCCAGTGAGTTCGCCAATACCTTGCAGTCGGTGATTGACAATGAAGCGCGATCTCGCGCCATCGGCGCCGCCGCACGTGCTCGCGTGGTATCGGACTACAGCTGGGAAGCCCATCTGGTCAAACTCGATTCGCTATTCGAAGGAGCCCTTTAAGCGATGTTCGCCGCCTTTGATGTCAGCGACTCCCGCAGCGCAAACTGGCGCCGCATCGTGGTCAGCGGTGCGATTGCCTTCGCAATCGTCGTTGCAGTCTTTTTCCCCACCGCGCGCGAAGTCGCGTCGATCTGGTGGCGCTCCCAAACCTTTGCGCACGGTTTGGTCGTTCTGCCCATCGTTTGCTGGTTGCTTTGGGGCATGCGCGGGGATCTGGCCACGATCCCTGTGCGACCGGCATGGTCGGCGCTGATTCCACTAGCCATGGCCGGGTTCGGATGGTTGATCGGTGAAAGTGCCAGCGTCGCGGCCGTCTCGCATTTCTCGCTGGCGGGCATGCTCTTCTCAGCGGTCTGGGTGGTCTGGGGGCACGCATTGACCTGGCGCGCGATATTCCCGCTGACGTTTGTCGTCTTTGGTGTTCCATTCGGCGAATTCCTGGTGCCGAATCTGATGAACCACACCGCCGATTTCACAGTCTTCGCGCTCAGGCTCACCGGTATCCCGGTGTTTCGGGAGGGCAACAGTTTCATCATTCCAAGCGGATCCTGGTCGGTCGTTGAGGCGTGCAGTGGCATCCGGTACCTAATCGCATCGGTCATGGTGGGGGTGTTGTTCGCGTGGCTGAATTACCGCTCGACGAGACGGCGCCTGCTGTTTGTCATTGCCGCATTCCTGGTGCCCCTGGTGGCCAACTGGTTGCGTGCTTACATGATCGTGATGCTCGGCCATCTATCGGGCAATACCATTGCGACGGGTGTGGATCACCTGATTTACGGATGGCTCTTCTTTGGCGTCGTGATCCTTGCGCTGTTCTGGGTCGGGTCGGTGTGGCGGGAACCGGATGCTCATGCATCCAACGATTTGTCCGGCACGGCGCCGATCAGCCGAGCTGCGTCGGCCGCAAGTATCGGCGCGGCGTGCCTTGCTGTCTTTGCGAGCACTATCGTGTGGCGGCCGCTCGAATCCTGGCTGACAGAGACCCCCGGCGCGCCGGCCTATCAAATCGATGCGCCGGCGGCCGCGCCTGGCTGGCAAGCAGTGGCTGATGCTGCGCCCACCCATTGGACGCCGACGTTTGTCGGCGAGCGCTCTCGCCTGGTGAAGGCTTATCGCAAGGGCGATCAGACGGTCACGCTATTCATTGCCTATTACGCACAACAGACATCTGGCCGCGAATTGGTGCAATGGGATAACCGCTTGGTCACCGCCGAGGACAAACAATGGCGAATGATTGCCGATGAGTCTGCGGCAATTGCCGACATCCCGGTTCGCCACAATCAGGTTCTCGGCTCCCCCGATCGGGTCGAAATCTGGTCATGGATGTGGTTGGGAGACCGGATTACGGCCGATCCACGGCAGGCGAAGATCGAGCTGATGAAGGATCGCCTTGCTCGCCGCCAAGACGATTCAGCAGCGGTCCTCGTCTATGCATTACAGCCCGATAGTGCGACGAGCACCAAGCCGCTGGTCGACGCATTTGTGCGTGAACACCGGACCGAAATTGAACGCGTTCTGCGGGCAACGCCCAGATATTGATGGCACCGCTGATCGCACATGTCGTCTTCAGTTTCAAGGTTGGTGGCCTTGAGAATGGGATGGTCAATCTCATCAATCACTTGCCACATGACCGGTTTCGCCACGCGATCGTCTCGTTGACGGACGTCGACCCGAGCTTCGTGGCCCGCATCGTGCGGCCCGGCCTTGAAGTGGTGGAGTTGCACAAGGCGCCGGGGCCAGGCGTCAGGCTCTTCCCGCAGATGTACAAGACCTTGCGGGCGCTGCGACCGTCCATCGTTCATACCCGCAATCTCGCTGCGCTCGAAATGACCGCGCCGGCTTGGGCGGCGGGCATTCCAGTAAGGATTCATGGCGAACACGGTCGCGATGTCGACGATCCGGATGGGTCTCGTGCGAAACCGCGCTGGGTCCGACGCGCCTACAGCCCCTTCGTGACGCACTACATTGCGCTGTCGCAGGAGCTGGAGAAGTATCTGACGAACGGGGTGGGCATCAATTCGCGCCGCGTCGACGTGGTGTGCAACGGAGTCGATGCAAATCGTTTTGCACCAGCTCGAAGCGCACGTGAACCCCTCGATGGTTCGCCCTTCAATGACCCGTCGCTTGTGGTGATCGGGACCGTTGGGCGCCTGCAGGCAGTCAAGGATCAGGTGGGGCTGGTGCGTGCGTTCGCGACGATCGCGCCTAGAGATGCACGCTTGCGTCTGGTGATCGTTGGCGAAGGTGGCATGCGCGGCGCAATCGAAGCCGCCGTCCGTGAAACGGGTCTTGAGTCGCGGGTCTGGCTCGCCGGTGAGCGCGCGGATGTGCCCGGTGTGATGCGCAGTTTCGATGTGTTCGTGCTGCCCTCGATCGCGGAGGGGATTTCCAACACGGTGCTCGAAGCGATGTCTTCGGGACGCGCAGTGGTTGCAACGGCGGTGGGCGGCAATCCGGAACTGGTGGTGCCTGGCGAAACCGGGCTGCTGGTGCCCGCACTGTCTCCCGATGAACTTGCCCAAGCGCTATGGTCCCTTGTGGTAGATCCGGCAAGGCGTGATGCGTTCGGGCGTGCGGCGAGGGCGCGCATCGACGCGGCCTTCAGTCTTGACGCGATGGTCGCCCGATACGACGAAATCTATGCGCGATTGCTTCAGAAGGTGGGCATTGATGTGTGAGGTCTTGAAAATGTGCGCTGCGGCGTGCGAACGAAAGAGGTGACGCCGTCATGTGCGGAATAGCGGGCATGTTCGACTTGCGGGGCCGCAGGGACCTATCGGGCGAGATCCTGGTCCGCATGGCGGACGTTCAGCAGCACCGGGGGCCAGACGAGGCCGGCTACCATTTCGAGCCTGGCGTGGCCTTTGCCCATCGCCGCCTCTCGATCATCGACCTTGCATCCGGGCAGCAGCCGCTGGCAAATGAAGATGGATCGGTCATCGTCGTGTTCAACGGCGAGATCTACAACTTCCAGGAGCTTGTTCCGGAGTTGCAGGCGCTGGGTCATGTCTTCCGCACGCACAGTGACACAGAAGTCATTGTCCACGCTTGGGAAGCCTGGGGCGAAGCTTGCGTTGCGCGTTTCCGGGGGATGTTTGCGTTCGTGCTGTGGGATCGCACGCGCGAGTCCTTGTTCGTTGCGCGCGATCGGCTTGGCGTCAAACCGCTCTTCTACGCGATCCTGGACGACGGGACCTTTCTGTTCGGGTCCGAGCTCAAAGCGCTTCTGGCACATCCGCTATTCCCGCGGGACATCGAACCGGAGTGCGTAGAAGACTATTTTGCGCTCGGTTACGTCCCGGAGCCGCGATGCATATTCCGCCGTGCCTACAAATTGCCGCCGGGTGAATCGTTCGTGCTACGGCGTGGCGATGAGCGTTGTCAGCCTGCGCCGTATTGGGACGTGCGTTTCACTGGCGACAACCGACTCAGCGAAAAGGATGCAGCGGACGAGCTGGTCGCGCGCCTGCGTGAATCGGTCCGCTTGCGGATGATTGCTGACGTGCCGCTTGGCGCTTTCCTGTCGGGCGGCGTCGACTCAAGCGCTGTCGTTGCCACCATGGCGCACCTCTCCCCCGAACCGGTGAATACCTGTTCGATCGGCTTTGATGACCCGGCGTACAACGAGTCCGAGTTTGCCGCGATGGTTGCGAAGCGATACGCGACCAATCATTTTGTGGAAACAGTCGCCAGCGACGACTTCGATCTGATCGACGAACTGGCGCGACTGTACGACGAGCCCTATGCCGACAGTTCTGCGATCCCGACCTACCGGGTCTGCCAGCTGGCACGCAAGCGGGTGACGGTTGCGCTTTCGGGGGATGGAGGGGACGAGAGCCTGGGTGGATATCGACGCCACCGTCTGCATGTCATGGAAGAGCGGATGCGCGCCGCCTTGCCGCTGGGGGTGCGCCAACCGGTGTTCGGCCTGCTTGGCAAGATCTACCCCAAGGCTGACTGGGCGCCACGCGTATTCCGTGCAAAAACCACCTTCGAGGCGCTCGCACGCAACTCGGTGGAAGCCTATTTCCACACGATGTCCTTACTGCGCGACAACCAGCGCCAGGCGCTTTACAGCGATGCCTTCCGGGCCCGTCTCGGGGGCTATTCCGCGGTCGAAGTCTTCCATCGCCACGCACGCCATGCCGGAACGGACGACCCCCTGGCACTGATTCAGTACCTCGATCTGAAGACTTACCTGGTCGGCGATATCAATACCAAGGTGGATCGTGCCTCGATGGCCCATTCGCTGGAGGTTCGCGAGCCTTTGATGGACCACAAGCTGGTCGAGTGGCTGGCCACGCTGCCGTCTGACCTCAAGCTGCGCGGTGTGCAGGGCAAGTACATCTTCAAGAAGGCGATGGAGCCTTACCTGCCGCACGACGTTTTGTATCGGCCCAAGATGGGGTTTGCGGTGCCGTTGGCGCGCTGGTTCCGTGGGCCCTTGCGCGAGCGGGTGAAGGATGCGCTGCTTGGCGAGCGCCTGGCCGACACGGGGCTGTTCAACGCCGCCTACCTGAAGCATCTGGTCAGCGATCATCAATCCGGTGTGAAGGACTACAGCGCTTCGATCTGGGCGTTGCTGATGTTCGAGGCATTTCTGCGTAACGTAGCAGGTGAGGCGGCCCGGCCGGCCGCGTTCGGAATGCCGACCTGACATGCGCATACTTCACATTCTTGACCACTCGATTCCGCTTCATAGCGGCTACACCTTCCGTACGGCGGCGATATTGCGCGAGCAACGCCGGCTCGGTTGGGAGACCCACCACCTCACTTCGCCGAAGCAGGGGGGTTGCCGCGAGATGGTCGAGGAAGTCGATGGACTGACATTCCACCGCACCTTGCCTCCCAAGGCGGTCTGGTCGGGCAAACCTCTGCTGGGTGAGCTTGAATTGATGCGACAACTGGAACGTCGCATCGAGGAACTGATCGTACGGTTGAAGCCGGACGTGCTCCACGCCCATTCGCCGGTGCTCAACGCGATTCCGAGCATCCGGGCGGCCCGCCGGCATGGCTTGCCGGTCGTGTATGAAGTACGTGCATTCTGGGAAGACGCCGCGGTCGATCACGGCACGACTCACGAGGGAAGCCTGCGTTATCGCGCTACGCGCGCGCTTGAAACCTGGGCCCTTAGGCGCGTAGATCATGTGACCTGCATCTGCGAGGGCTTGCGCTCGGACATCGTTGCGCGGGGGATACCCTCTGAACGCGTGACCGTGATTCCGAATGCCGTCGACGCCGAAGCATTTACCGCCGGTGGTGCTGCGGACTTCGAATTGAAGCGCAAACTGGGGCTCGAAGGGGCCGAAGTGCTCGGATTCATCGGCTCGTTCTACGCCTACGAAGGGCTTGATCTGCTGCTCGATGCGATGCCGGACATCCTCAAGCAGCGACCTGCAGCGCGCGTATTGCTTGTCGGAGGCGGGCCGCAGGAGTCCCAACTCAAGGTGCAGGCGTCAAGAATGGGGCTGGCGGACAAGGTGATCTTCACCGGGCGCGTCCCTCATGCGGAAGTCGGTCGCTACTACGATCTTATCGATGTGCTGGTTTATCCCCGCCATCCGATGCGGCTGACCGAACTGGTCACCCCGCTCAAACCACTCGAAGCCATGGCGCAACAGCGCGTGTTTGTGGCCTCGGATGTGGGGGGGCATCGGGAACTGGTTCGCGACGGCGAGACCGGCATCCTGTTTCGCGCAGGCAATGCTTTTGCGTTGGCCGACGCGGCAGCGCGGCTGCTTGGATCCCCCGATAGCTGGGGCAGGCTGAAAGCGGCGGGGCGCCAATTCGTGGAGCGTGAGCGCACCTGGCGTAACAGCGTCGGCCGTTATCAATCCATTTACAGCCGGCTCACTGCCCGCCCGGTCAGCGCGTGAATCGTCCGATCCGCACCCTGTTGTTCTCGACCTTGTATCCAAGCGAGGTTCGACCAACCCACGGGATCTTCGTCGAAACGCGGCTGCGCGAGTTGCTCAAGTCGGGAGCGGTCGAAACGCGTGTCGTGGCGCCGGTTCCCTGGTTTCCGTCGACAGCCGCCCGCTTCGGGGAGTGGGCTCGGATCGCCGCCACGCCTGCGCACGAGCGGCGCAACGGGATCGAGGTCTTGCATCCGCGGTATGTGCTTCCCCCAAAAGTTGGCATGAACGTGGCGCCTCTTACCTTGGCTCTGGGTGCGCGGTCGACCGTTGCGAAGCTGATTCGTGACGGCTTCGATTTCGATTTGATTGACGCGCACTACTATTACCCCGATGGCGTCGCGGCCGCACTACTCTCCAAATGGTTCAGAAAGCCCTTTGTGGTCACGGCGCGCGGTACCGATTTGAACTTGATTCCAGCGTATGCGCTTCCGCGTCGGATGATTCGCTGGACGGCGCAGCGCGCATCAGGGTCGATCGGCGTATGTGCGGCCTTGATGGACGTCCTGCGCGATCTCGGGGCCGATCCGGCAAGGCTCCATGTCATGCGCAATGGGGTGGATCTGGTGCGTTTTGCACCGCGATCGCAGGAGACGTGCCGGGCGCGCCTGGGACTACCCGTCGCTAGTCGGATTCTGCTCTCGGTGGGGCATCTGGTAGAACGAAAAGGGCACCACCTCGCCATCGAAGCACTCGATTCGCTGCCTGATGTGCATCTTGTGATTGTCGGTGATGGCGAAGAACGGGCACGCCTGCAGCAACTGGCAGCGCAACCCGGCCGGGCAGGCAGGGTGCACTTTGCCGGGGCCAGACCCAACGCTGAACTGGCTGACTGGTACAGCGCGGCCGACGCGCTGATTCTGGCGTCGAGTCGGGAAGGTTGGGCGAACGTACTGCTCGAAAGCATGGCCTGTGGCACACCCGTGGTTGCGACGAACATATGGGGAACGCCGGAAGTCGTTGCTGCGCCCGAGGCGGGTGAGTTGGTGCAGGCGCGCGATGCCGCCTCCATCGCGCTTGGCGTGTCACGCTTGTTTGCGCGTTACCCGGATCGCGCTGCAGTCCGAAGATATGCAGAAGGGTTCGGCTGGGATCCGACCTCACAAGCACAACTGTCGCTGTTTTCCAGAGTGGCTGGATTTTCTGGCCCCGGGGGCGCTAGCCATGCGTGACGCATTGATCTTGTTGGTGATTCTGGGGTTGGCACTCTCTGCGATTCGTCGCCCCTGGATTGGCATTATGGGCTGGACGTGGATTTCCTTGATGAATCCGCATCGTCTCAGTTGGCGCCTGGAGGACGTTCCCGTTGCTGCGCTGATGGCCGGGGGTACCTTACTCGGTCTCGCCTTCACGCGGGACAAGCGGCTTCCATTCATTGCACCGTCGGCCGTAGTGCTGTTGCTCTTCATGTTATGGATGTGTGCCACTTACCCGTTTTCGATCTACCCCGATCGCAGTTGGGAAATGTTCACCCGAGTGATGAAGATCGACTTCATGATTCTGGTGGCTCTCATGCTTGTGAGCTCAAAAGAACAGATCAAGTGGTTGGTATGGGTGTTGGTTCTGTCTCTAGGGTTCTTCGGGATCAAAGGGGGCTTGTTTACTGTTGCCACCGGCGGCAGCTTCAGGGTTTGGGGGCCGTCTGAGTCATTCATCGAGGGCAATAACGAACTTGCCTTGGCGTTGATCGTCACCATTCCGCTGATGCGCTATCTCCAGATGCAGTTACCTGCCGATCGGAAATGGGCACGCAGGATTCTCGTCGTAGCGATGGTCCTTACTGCGGCGGCGGCAGTCGGCAGTCATTCGCGTGGTGCGTTGCTGGCTATCGCCGCAATGGGCATATTTCTCTGGATCCGCAGTCCGAACAAGGTTGCCGGTGGCGTCGCTATGGCTGCCGTTGCGGTAGTGCTGGTGTTGTTCATGCCGGAGGAATGGATGAGCCGCATGAACACGATTGGCGAGTACAAGCAAGACGCTTCCGCGCTTGGACGGATCAATGCATGGTGGATGGCGTGGCACCTGGCGTGCGACCGCTTCTTTGGCGGTGGCTATCAGATCTACTCGTTGCTGGTATTTCAGCAGTACGCACCGAACCCGACCGACGTGCATGCCGCGCACAGTATCTACTTTCAGGTTCTCGGGGAGCATGGTTTCGTCGGGCTTGCCCTTTTCGTGCTCATCTGGGCGCTGGTCTGGCGGGACGGCGGGTGGCTGCGCAAGCACGCCGCCGCCGTGCCGGAAGCGCTTTGGGCTGCGGATCTTGGGTCGATGTGCCAGGTCGCGCTCATCGGATACCTGGTCGGCGGAGCATTTCTCAGTCTTGCGTATTTTGATCTGCCTTACAACCTGCTGGTGCTCACGGCGGTTACCCGACGCTGGGTGGTCGAACATGGCAGGGCCCGGCAACCGTCCGGCCCGATTGGCGTCATTCCAACGCCTGAACGTCGCACTGAGGCGATTTCATGACGCTGCGTGCCGGGCTGAGTCTCTTGTCCCCCGCCGGGCGGAATGCTCGTTTGCAGATCTTTATCTGGCACCGGGTGTTGCAGGACCCGGATCCGATGATCCCCGGGGAGATGCATGCAGCGATGTTCGCGCAGATCCTGAAGTGGCTTCGACGCTGGTTCAATGTGTTGCCGTTGGAAGCAGCGGTAGCCCAGCTGGCCGCCGGGACGCTACCGGCGCGCGCGGCAGCGATTACCTTCGACGACGGCTATGCCGACAATCTGACTGTTGCGGCGCCGTTGTTGCGTAGCGCTGGTTTGCCTGCGACCTTCTTCGTTGCCTCCGGCTATCTGGACGGCGGCAGGATGTGGAATGACGGTCTGATCGAGGCGGTGAGAAGGTCACCACTTGATGTGCTCGACACGACGCAGTGGGGGCGTTTCGAACTGAACGGGCCGGCGCAACGTGGAAGCGTTGCCCTGCAATTGATCGACAAGATCAAGTATCTGGAGCCTGCCGCGCGTGAGGCTGCGGTTGCGGAGGTTGCGCGCGCGGCGGGTTCGACGCTACCGACTGACTTGATGATGACGAGCCGGCAGGTCGCCGAACTGCACCGCCAAGGCTTCACCATCGGTGCGCATACCGTAAGCCACCCGATCCTCGCACGCATTTCCTTGTCCGCGGCAGCAGACGAGATTGCGAACGGACGCGCGGCACTGGAGCAGATCACCGGCGCGCCAGTTACGCTGTTTGCGTATCCGAATGGAAAACCGGGTCGCGACTATCTGGCCGAACACGTGGCCCTGGTTCGCAAGCAGGGATTTGCCGCTGCCGTATCAACTGCGTGGGGTGCGTCTGGTCCGGGCGCCGATGTCTTTCAGTTGCGGCGGTTCTCGCCGTGGGACACGACACGCTTGCGCTACGGGCTGCGACTCGCCCGCAATCTCCTGCGACCCGAAGGCGAACCGCTGGTCTAGTCGCTCAGAAGCGGGTTTGAGGTGCGTTGGCCCGCAGCCATTGCTCCAGCATCATGCCAATCCACACCATCTCCCCGTAGTAGCCGGGGTGCGCGGGCAGTAACTTGCTGAACAGGTCACCTACAAAGTGTCCGTTGAGCAAGCGGCGTTCGACCAGCCCGTTGAGCGATTCTTCGGAAAGCCGCTTCAGTGCCGGGTCGGTC
This sequence comes from Niveibacterium umoris, assembly GCF_014197015.1. Lineage (NCBI taxonomy): Bacteria > Pseudomonadati > Pseudomonadota > Betaproteobacteria > Rhodocyclales > Rhodocyclaceae > Niveibacterium > Niveibacterium umoris. The sequence continues at coordinate 1,840,382 of NZ_JACIET010000001.1, read as the reverse complement.
AGCGCCCAATGCCCGAACGGGAGCCCGAAGCCGTGCTTCTTCTTGCTCAGGATTTCCGCGGGTAAGAAGTCGCGCAGCGCGTCCTTGAAGAACCAGCGAAGCTGAAAGCCCTTGAGTTTGTAGTGATCGGGCAGCGCGAGCGAAATATCGAGCAGTTCCTCGCTCAGGAGCGGGAAGCCGACGTCGAGCCCTGCGAGCGACGTAGTGCCGATCACCTTCGGCAAGTCATTGTCGGCGAGCGTGAAGCGCCAGTCGAAACCAAGTTCGCGGTCGAGCACGGTATCTGCGGCAATGCCATCCCAGACCATCCGCCGCAACCTGAGCGGAGCATCTGCGTCCGTGTGCGCGGCGAAGGCAGGATGCAGCACAGAGTCACGTCCAAGGCGTTGCAGAAGGTTATATTGCTCGGTGCGGGCCAGTGGCGACATCTGTGCCTGCTTCACATAGCTGCTGACTTTCGCTAGCCCGGGAACGCCTTGTGACCAGGTTGCTCTGGCAATTGGATCGAGCAGTCCTGCGCGTAGGAGGCCAGGAATCGCGCGGTAGATCTCGAAGACCTTCTGTTTCGCGTAACGCGAGTTGCCGCCAAAGAGTTCATCACCCCCGTCGCCGGCAAGCAGCTTGTCGTAGCCGTCTTCCCTTGCCAGTCGAGCAAGGCAGAAGGCGGGGAGCGCGGACGAGTTGCCGAATGGCTGGTCGTAATGGGCGGCCACTGCCGGAATGTTGCGTACCAAGTCCTGCGCGGTGATGTAGTACTCACGGTGATCGACGCCGTAGGCACGTGCGGCGATGCGCGCGTATTCCATTTCGTCGTAACCCGCGGCATCGAAACCGATCGAGTAGCCCCGCGGAGCCCCTTCCTTTGCCGCCTTCATCATGCCGATGACGGTGGAACTGTCGGTACCGCCCGAGAGGAAGGCTGCTGTGCGGGCGTCTCCTGCCACCTCACGAGCGACTGCGTCTCGAATGCCATCGCGGAAGCGTGCTTCCAATGCGGGCAGATCGCTTACCGGCGTTTGTGTGAAACGTGGCTGCCACCAGGCAACATCGCGCTGTCCTGTGCGGTCCGCGGTCAGCAGGTGGCCGGGCTCAAGCCGAAGCGTCCCGCGGAAAATCGTGCGCGGCGCTGGGATGACGTGAAAGTACAGGAAATCGAATATCGCCTGCGGATCGACTTCGCGTGCGGCGCGTGGCACGAGTTCTGCACGCGAGCCCAGCAGCAAGGCGCCGCCCTCGCGAGACCAGCAGATTGGATGCGTTCCGAACCGGTCGGTCAGACCGGCGATGCATGATTTGTCCAGGTCGATCCAGAGCAGGGCGAATCGGCCGCCCAGCGCGTTGGCCAGCGTTGCCGGGGACGTTCCCATGCCGGCCAGCAAGGCGCCAGGGCCTTCGCGCTTCAGCGCCGCATCCAGACCCGACTCACGGGCATGGGGGCGTCCGAACAACACGAGTAACTGGCGCGCAGAGATCGCGAAACGGATGTCGGCGCCGCTTGCTTCGAGGAAAAGCCCCCTGCGGTCTATCGTGAGATCGCCGCCTGGTGTAGGTGCGAAATCCTGTGTCGGGTCAATCGCGGTCGGGTCGAAGCGGCAGACCAGCCGATTCATGCGGGCGGTCATACAAGAACCTCGACGGTACGCGGGTGAGACAGGAATTCCTGAGGGCTGGCGGTGGGGCCGTAGGCCCCGGACTGGAAGATCACCACGAGATCGCCCTCATCCGCCTTGGGCAACTCCATACGGTCAGCGAGCAGGTCGAGCGGCGTGCACAGTGGCCCCACTGCAGTGACGGTTTCAAGTTCGGTTGAGTCCATCCGGTTGCCGATGGCAACCGGGTAGTTCTTGCGGATCACCTGCCCGAAGTTCCCCGACGCCGCGAGGTGATGATGCATCCCCCCGTCGGTGACGAGAAACACTTGGCCACGCGAGACCTTGCGGTCAATAACGCGGCAGACATAGACCCCAGCCTCGCCCACCAGGTAGCGCCCCAATTCGATGACAAGCTGGGCGCCCGGCGCTTTCGAAGCAGCTTCTGATTGAAGCGCGGCAAGGTTTTCGCCGATAGGTGCGAGGTCGAGCCGCGCATCGCCGGGGAAGTAGGGGATCCCGAATCCACCCCCCAGATTGAAGGTTCGAACCGGAGCGGGCGCGTCGGCCGCAAGCCGCAGACACAAGTCAAAGCTCTTACGCTGCGCCTCGACGATGGATTCCGGTTTCAGATTCTGGGAGCCGGCGTAGAGGTGAAAGCCCTCAAAGTACAGCCCAAGGCGCCCGATTTCCGCAAGCAGTGCGGGGACCGACTCCGCATCGACGCCGAACTGTTTCGGGCCGCCGCCCATCTTCATGCCCGAACTCTTCAACTCGAAATCCGGATTCACGCGCACCGCCACGCGTGCAGGCCATCCACTTTGTGCGCTGATGTCTGCCAGCAGTCTGACCTCGCGCGACGACTCCACGTTCAGCAAGACGCCGGCGGCCACCGCCTGTGCCAACTCCGCGGTGCTCTTGCCGGGGCCGGCGAAACTGATTTCCTGCGGGTTCATTCCGCTGTCGAGCGCTACCCGCATTTCGCGCCCAGAGGCCACGTCAATGCCATCGACCCGCACCGCCAGAAAGTCCACCAGAGCCGGCATCGGGTTGGCCTTCATCGCGTAATGCAATTGCACGCCATGCGGCAATGCGCTTCGCAATTCGTCCACCCGTCGGGCTAGGGCGTTTCGGTCGTAGGCATAGAACGGGGTTTGTCCGACGCGTGCCGCAAGACGTGAGAGCGGAACCCCGCCAAGCTGCAGTTCACCGCCCGCGACCGGGAACTGGTTCATGGCCGCATGGCGCGGGGGCACACGAGCGTCGCTCATGAACGGGCTCCGGTAAAGATTCCCTCGAATTCACCCGAGAGCGACTTTCTGTCGATCTTGCCATTCGGATTCCGTGGCAATGCTCCGTCGCGCACCACGATGTGGGCCGGAACTTGCCAGGCTGGCAAACGTGCGCGGCATTCCGCGAGCAGTGTTGTCTGGTCCAGCGCACCACCTGCCGGAGCGCTCGCCACCAGGACGATCGCCTGGCCAAGGGTCGGATGCTCGACGCCGAACGCCGCGCACTCGCCCACGAGCTGCGTGCCGTAGATGGCTTCTTCCACCTCGGTTGGACTGACACGATACCCGGATGTCTTGATCATCTCGTCGCGGCGGCCGATGAAGTAGAGGAAGCCCTCTTCGTCCATCCGTACCGTGTCACCAGAGAACACCGCGATCTCTGGCAGAACGAGACCCGCTTCCCGCCCCCCAACACCAACGGGCAATGGCTTGAAACGCTCGGCAGTCTTCTCCGGGTCATTCCAGTAGCCCATTGCGACTAAGGCGCCACGCTGAACCAGTTCGCCCGGTTCGTTCGGCGCGCACGGCGTACCGTCTTCGCGCAAGACCATGACTTCCGAATTTGGGATCGACTTGCCGATCGAGTCCGGGCGCCGATCCACTTCTTCCGGGGGAAGGTAGGTTGCTCGGAAGGCCTCGGTCAGACCATACATCAGGTACGGCTTTGCCGCCGGCACCCGGTTGCGCAAGGCTTTGAGTGTCTCAAGGGGCATCCGCCCGCCGGTGTTGGCGAAGTACCGCAGATGTTCACGGATCGATTCCGACCATTCCAGCTGCGTCAGCTGGATCCACAACGGTGGCACCGCGGTGAGGCCGGTGATCCGTTCGCGCTCAAGAGCTTTCACCACGTCCCGCGGCATCAGGTAATTGAGCAGGACGACGCGCGCACCGGACAAGAAACCGGTGGTCAGCTGCGAGAAACCGGCATCGAACGATAACGGAAGCGCTGCCAGCAGGGTGTCATCCGAATTGTTCTGCAGGTAGCTGGCGACACTCTTGGCTCCGGCGACCATGTTCCGGTGAGAAAGCACCACGCCTTTGGGGCGTCCGGTGCTGCCAGAGGTATAGAGGATTGCGGCCATGTCTGTGTCCACGACGCGATGGGCCGTTTTGGCCGGGGCTGCGCAGACGGCTTCCCAGTCGTGGGTCGCATAGGAGCTGACCTCGCTGGGCGGGCGCCCAATGACAATGAGATGCCGCAGGTCGTGACACGCTTTCAAAGCGCTGGTCAGCAAGGCCGCTCGCTCGCTGCTCGTCACCAAAACCCGAACGTTGCAGTCGCGCAGGATATAGGCGACCTGATCCGGTTTGAGCAAAGGATTGATCGGGACAAATACACCACCCGAAGCGGTTGTGCCGAAGCTCGCGACCACTGTTTCGATGCGCTTGTCGAGCCATACGCCGACGCGCTCGCCGCGCGAGAGGCCAAGATCCATCAGCCCGTTGCTGAACGCCGCGATGCGTTCCGACAACGTGCCGTAGCTGATTGTCTGATCAGCGGCACTCAGCGCAAGGGTGTCAGGCGAGCGCTCGCTGCTGATGCGCGGCAGTTGGTGCAGTAGATCCATCATTGTCCGGCCTTGACTCACGCGTGGGCCACAATTCTATGGCTTGCGCTGGATACCGTTTGTGCGGCTTGACACGTTGGTGGCGCGGCATCGCGGCGCAGGCGTCAAAAGCCACGCAAGGCGGCGCGTAAAGACCATTCAATACTCGATCTCAACTCAGACTAACGTGTCGGAACGACCGATCGTTTGCGCGTCGGTCTCGTTGTCCAATTTGCGCAGCATGCGGGACATCCAGTCGTTATGCCGACCTTCAAGCTGTTGGCGGCGGCTGCGGTGTTCATCGTTCGCAGGCGCGTCAGCCATCTTCAACAGTTGCGACCGCAGGGCATCGACGTCGATCCTTCGATCGTCTTTGGCCCATTCGATGTGCCCGAACGCTGTCATCAGGCCTTCGATCTTTTCCCGGTAGTACTCGGTGTGCCACAAACCTATGACGGGAAGGTCGGCAGCGAGGGCGAAGACAGAAAAATGATAGGCCACGCCGACGCCGACGCTGCACTTTGCAATTTCAGCCCGCAGCACCCGCGGATCGGCTGCCTGTACGATCTCAACGCTTGGCCAGCCGCGTGTAGCGGCCCAGCGCGCGTAGATCGAGGCCTCGTAGTGGGGGCGCTCGTGGAACTGAAACAGGCGGATGGTCCAACCTTCCTCGGCAAACCTGTCCAGCAAGACCTCAATAATGGGTTGAACACGTTCCGTCTCGGCCTGATGCGGAGACACGCGCCAGTGCACGGCAAGCGCGCGGGGAGTTGGGGCGACAGGGTACGCTGGCGGCAGCGTGAGCGCGTCATCGGCAACGGTTTCGGCCCGCGCGGTGGATACGTTCAGCGACTCAAGCAGACGCATGCCTTGCCCCGCGTCACGCAACCCGATCAGGGAAGCGTATTCGGCGGTACGCTTGAAAAGCCAGCGTGACAGGAAGGAGCGGAAGGGGCCAACGCCTTGTCCGCTCATCACGATCGGCTTGCGCAGACAACGTGCGAAAAGCGCGGTCACGAGCAGGGCGCGGCACTCCCGCTTCCCTTGGTCTGTGAGATAGCCTCCTCCAACGAAGTACACCGCGTCCGCGTCAAGCAGGCTGCGCACGAAGTCCGCCTCCATGTACCGCCCGCTCGGGCGCTTGCCCGATACGATGCAAACGAGCAGAGCCATTGCGATGGCGAGAGTCGATACGAGATCGGCACAGCCCTGCATCAGATCACCGATCAAGCGGGGAAGGTGCAGCATGCGTTGCACCTGATGTCCCCGATCCAGACAGTCGTACAGAAATGTCACTGGGTCGAGCGCGAACTCTTCAAGGACAAAGCGGGGCGTGCGTGCGCTCACCATCATCCGCCAGCTTGGTTGTGCCGCGCGGATTTCACGGACCACGTTGATCAGCATGGCCCGGTCGCCGAGGTTTGACCCGACGCCGGTGTTGAGGATCAGCAACTTCGTCATCGTGCAGTCTGCTTCAAGATGGGGCAATTAATGAAACTAGCATATTCTGAGCCTCATCTGTGTGCCTAAGGATGAATCTGCGTTGAACCGCAATCCTCGTTCAGGACTTCGGGGCGCGAATATTGGCCCATGCGCGGACGAGTTCGGCACGGATGGGATGGCGACCGGCAGCAACCGCGACAAACCAGCCGAGTGCAGCAGTCATTGCAATCAACATCAGATTGATCACTTCCGAGCGGGGCGAATCCCACCAGAAGACGATCAATGCTGGCCCAGTGCTCGCGCAGACGGTGATTGGTGCTGCCTTGGCCAGCACCGTGACCAAGTCCCGCGCCACGATGCCGATGAATTGTCTCAGGGCCAGGAATCTGACCCAGTTCATGATCACGCTGCTTGCGACGAAAGCAAGCGCGACCGTCTCGAGGCTGTAAAGCGCGGCTGGAATGACAAGGCCGAACTTGACGAACAGTCCGAGCACGTCGATTCGCCACTGGGTTTGCACTTGCCCCTTGGCACTCAGGATTTGATTGGTCAGATAGGTCAGCGCTTCGACGGCCGACGCAATGCAGAGGATCTGCAGCAGGGGGATCGAGCGCACCCATTGCGGGCCGAATAGCAGGTGAATGACATTGCCTGCCGAGACCATCAGCACAGCAAAGAACGGTATCGCAAGGCCGCCGACCAGGGTTGTGGCATGAACGAAGGCGGGCCTGAGATCTTCGTTTTCGCGATGCAGTTTCGCAAAGAACGGCAGCCCCACTTGTTGCATTGCTCGGGCAATGACACTGCTAAAGACCCCTGCCGTTCCGAACGCACGATTGAAGTAACCCACCGCAGACATGGTCATCATTCGACCAAGAATCAGGTCCGAGGCTGAGTAACTGATGTAATTGACCAGTGATGAGCCCGAGAGGTATCCGCATACTTTCAGGATTCGGCGCCACTCCACGAGTGCCGGTTTCCAGGGCACATGGCTTGGACGAAAGAAGATTACGCCCACCACGCTGACCAGAGTGCCGACCAGGGACGACCAGGCGAGACTCATGTATCCGTGGCCCAAGTGGGCGAGCCACACAGCTACGATCGTGCTGATCAACGCTGATGCGGTTTCAATCAGGCCGATTTCCATGAAGCGCATGTTCCTGCGCATCAGACTCATGCTGGTCGCCCCGAAGGGTACAAGGAAGAAGTTCAGTCCCAGCACGACCAATACCGTTTGAATTCCGGGTTCGCGGTAGAACTGCGCTGCCGGAATCGCAAGCGCCAAGACTACGAGGCCTCCTGCTGCCGACACGATTAAGGAGACCCCGAATGCCGTGCGCATTCGGGCATCGGTCAACTCGGGTTCTTGCACGATGTAGGTGCCCAGGCCCATTTCGCGAAGCGTGCGGAGCAGGCCGGTGATGACGTATGCCACCGAAAAAACGCCAATCTGGGCTGGCGTCAGAATCCGCGACAGCCACATCGAGCCCAGGAAATTGATGGCCATCACCGCGTTCGAGGAGGCGAATGCGATCAGGAAGGCGCCTCGCACTCCACTCAAGGGCGATCCTTTCGTGCGCCCATCGCGATTGCGACGAAGGGCGCAAGCGCCGCCAAGGATCGGGCCGTCGCGCCGCCAAAACGCTCGGCGAGTCGCGTGATGCGCGCGGCACGCCCCGCGCTGTCGTGCGCCACATCGAGTGCAGCCTGCCAGCTGTCAGCCAACAGAAGGGGGTCCTCATTGACCGAAAGCTCGTGCTCCTCGAAGAGCAAGCGAAACACGGGGTAGCTCGGGTAAGTGGCGTTCCAGCCTGGACGCGCCGTCACCGCGGTGCCGAACGCAAGCGGTTCGAGCACGTTGTGGTCGCGCCCGACGTGTGCGACATCCGCACAGGCATAGAAATCCTTGAGTTCGCCCATGGTGTCCAAGGTCAGCACGTCGATGGTGCCTGGCACAGGCTGGTCTCCATGTTCGCTTCGCCGAACCGCGAGGAGCCCACGCGCTGCAAGGGCCCGCGCGAGGTTTGCCATGACTTCGGGTTGCTCTGGGTGACGCGGGGCGAGCACCATCAGGCAGTGAGGGCGCTTTGACTTCAGGTTGACGAAGGCGTCGAGTACCAGCGTCTGTTCATCTTCATCGGTGACGCATCCAGCGACCACCACATGGCGATGGGTCGCAATCAGGGCGCCGATCAGGGTGGGGCTTCGTGTGCCTGCCGGGGTCCAGCTTGCACGGTCGAGCGCATCGAATTTGATGTTGCCGGTAATGACCAACTTATCCGGCGGGGCACCCGCTTCAAGCAGACTATTTCGCACCGCCTCCGATTGCACGCAGAGTACCGATTGGATCGCCAGCCAGTCTCGCAACAGCAGCCCTCGCTCGATCGTGTCGATCCGGCACGAGGTTGCATAGCCATAGAGCCACCCATTGACGGATGCGACCGGGGCTCCATGCCGTGCGGCTTCATAAAGCCAAGCAAAGGGCAGGCGACACGGTGCGTCGCTCGGCAACAACGGGATCTCGGCGACCAATGCGAGTGCCGGTGGCCGCAAGCGCGACAGCCGACTTGCCTCCGCTGGGTGGTCGCCAATTTCGACGATGTCCGCGTCGGGGTAGCGTGCGCGATAAGCTTCGGCATAGATGCGCCGGTCGGTCAGCAAGACCCAATGCAGTGGCGTTGTTTGAGGGGCGAGCGCATCAAGCAGGGGGGCGATGGCATTGAGCTCCCCAATGGTCGATACAAACAGCCAAAGACTGCGACGAACCGCGGTGTCAGGGAGCGCAAGCGTCGTTTGCGGCGATCGACCCCGCCGAGCGGCGCGGTCGATCAGGCGGAACGTCTGGTAGCGCAGCCAAGTTCCGAAACTCGGTTTCATGTGGACGTTGGCTCAGTCGCGGCCGCACCGTCCGTCCGCCGCGCGTTAACGCGTTCACGCAGTGCAAGCAGCAGGGGCCAACGGAAGAAAGTGGTATGAAACAGCGTGCGCTGCTGGGTCGTCCAGCGAGTGTGCCATTCCATCACGCGGCCATAGAATTCGATTCGGCGGATCGTTCCTCGCTCGAACAGCGCGCGAAATGCGTCATGGTGCAGCAATGTCGCCGGCGACACGGTCTTGTGCGTTGCATCGAACGCCGTCTTGAGCACGACGATCGTATCGCCTGACAGGATGGAAAAATCCATGGCAACCACCGATTCGCCGAAGCGGTATCGCCAGATTTCGCCGCGTTGGCGCGCACAAAATGCGGTGAGCATGTCCCGATAGAAGTCGCCCTGCGGGGTGCCTAGCTGAACCGCGGTGCCCGCGCCGGCCTTCCACCCGCTGGCTTCGAGGCTGCCGAATTCGCGAACGGCTGCTTCAACGGATGCGGCGTCGGTGAGGATGTCGAGGCTGAGTTGGATCCCCTCGTCCTCGAGTTTCGCGCGCTGTTTGCGCACGTTGGTGCGCAGATTCTTGCCGCGTTGGGCCCAAAAGTCGTCAAAGCTGCCTTCGACATCGATCCAGGCGGTCTCGATGTAGTCAATCGACGCGAGCTGCCGGCCGTTGGCCGGGCGGCGGGTGAAGCGGGGGTCAATTTGAGTGGCGCCGACACTGATCGCAAATCCCGGCAGCTGGCGCGTGAGCGTCGCCAGCAACTCCTCCAGGATTTCGTCAGATTTCTGGATCCAGGCGCCGAGCGGTAGCTGCGACGGTTGAAAGGTTTGCCATCGACCCAGCGCGGCAGGTGTGACCAGCGCGCCTGCGACCAACTCGCCGTCCCGGCGTCCGAGGCACAGGCGTTCGCGACCGTCACCGAAATAGTGAAGCAGCGGGAGAAGATACAAAGTCTCGAGAAAGGGCATCGCAGCGGTGGCGGTGCAGAGGGCATTCCATTCGGAGGCCGCTGATTCAAGCTCCGAAGCCGGATAGATGTCCCAGGTTATGCTCATCGGTGAGTCTGCCTTCCCCATAAGGCGATCCATGTTAGGGGCTCGGCCCGGTATTGCACAGGAACTATTGCCGTGACGGAGCGGCGAGTCGGTCGAGCAAGCTTGCCAGTGCAGCGCTGCGGTTTTCGTAGTCTTCCCCGTTGACCTCGGGTGGGGCTGGCAAGGCTTGGTCGAGTACGCCCTTGATCAGCGCAGCGATCGCGACCGGCTCGTCAAGGCGAGCACATGGACCCAGTTGGAGACGCGTCGCTTCGCGCCAGGTTTCTCCTGCCGGGTCCGACAAAGTCAGCACCGGACGGCCGCTGTAGGCGTATTCATAGAGTTTTGCGGGAATCTGGAGGTTGCAGTTGTCGGCCTGCAGCAGCAGCAGCGCGCTGGCGCGGCGCATTTCCTCAAGGGCCGCCCGATACGCCAGTGGCGGTGCAACCTCGACGACGGTTTGCACGCCCGCAGCCGCGACCTTTGCGCGCAGCCACGACTCATCACCCGGGGCCCGGAATATGACGCGCAGACGTTCATCGAGGCGGGGGTCGTGCGCCAAGAGGCGGGCGATGGCCTGCAGTAACGCAGTCGGATCACGTTCCCAAGGATAGACGATGCCGCTATGCAGCAGCGTGATGCGGCCGTCGCTGCCGCCGTCATTGTCGGTCCGTGCGACGGGCGGTCCCGGATCCGTTGGCGCATGGGCGTTGCGGATGACATGGATTCGCCCCGCCGCATCCGGATAGCGGTTGGCGTAGTAGGCGGCACACCCGGGCGTTACGGTAACCACTGCGCGGGCGGTCGCAAATACGCGTCGTTCGACCTTTTGATAGGCAGTCCAAAGTTTCGCGTCTTGTGGGTAGCCATCGTGGGCCATCGGGTCGCGCAGATCGGCCACCCATGGCAGGTCGGTGAGCCCGGCCAGCGTCGCGCCGATACGGTGTGCGGTCGCTATCGGGAAGGTGCTCCAGATCACTTCGGGGCGGTGACGCCAGGTTGCGGCAAGGCCTGCCGCTACACCGGGGAGCCACCATGAGCGCCATCGGTCGGGCCGGGCGAACAGGCCCGGATAGCGTCCGAACAAGGATAGATGTCGTTTGGCGTCCAGCGCCCAGGGGCGGTAGATCGGTACGTCGGCGGGCAGGTCGGCCAGCAGCGCGTCGCTCGTCTGCTCATAGGCAAACGGGGCGACGCTCAGGATCACGGGATCCCAGCCATAGCGAGGCAAGGTCCGGGCGAAGCGGAGCGTGCGCTGTATCCCGCTGCTGCCCGCGTGGGGCGGGAAATGGTACGCAACCATCAGGATCCGACGGCGTGTCATGCCGGCCGGCCGTCGATGATCTGTTCCAGTGTGCCGGCGATCCACTCGAGGTCCTGCGGCCGAAGATCCTGGTGGCAACCGATCTGGAACACATGGTGCGACCATGCTTCACCGGCGTCCCCCGGCCAGCGCGGGGTGCCCGGCCAGCGGTCGTCCCAGCGGAACACCGGCACACCGCTGGTTCTGACTGATTGATACACCCGTTCCGGTTCATCGACCCAAAGTGGGAAAACATAGGGCGCTGACTCGTCGCCGGCTTGCCTGACCAGCGGGCGTGCGCCAGAGAGGGTCGAGAGACGCGCGGCCAGCCAGTTGAAATTGGCTTGTCGCTTCGCGACGATGCGCCCGGCGCCGCCCATGCGGACCAGATGCCACGCCGCTGCTGCAATGCGGCGAAAAGGCAGGGACTCATCGGCGAAGTCGGCCTTGGCTCTTCGGACCGCAGTCTCAAGCGTCGGGGACTCTGTGCGCGCCAGATACGCTTGGGACGGACTTCCCCGGCGGCGATATTTCGCACGATAGGCTGCGCCGAGCAGTTGGTTGAGCCCGCCCAGCCGCTGGTGCATGACGCCCAATTCAATCGCGTCGGCGATCACCTTGAGACTCACCGTATGTCCGCGCCGCCCGAGCGATGCGGTGTTCAGCCCGGTCTGCCGCTGGATCAGGCACCCCCCCTCTGTAACCGGAAAGAACTTTGTCAGGCTCGCTATCGCGAAATCGCCCCAGCCGCCGATGCCGCGACCCTCGACGCGACCGAAGAAAGCGTGGGCGCAGTCTTCGATCAGTGCCGTGTGGTAGGTGTCGCACAACGTGCGCACCGCGCGCATCGGCCGCGGAAGTCCGAAGTAGTGCGGCACGATAAGCGCCCGAGCCCCCGCGCGCAGCAGAGTTTCAAGCACTTCCAGCTGTGGGCTGCCGCTCTCGTCGATGGGGTAGAAGACGGGCTCGCCACCAAGCGCGACGATGGGGGCCACCATGGTCGGGCAGTGATAAGTGGGCACCAGCACGCGGTCACCATAGCCGCATCCGAGCGTCTTTAGCGCGATTGCAATTGCTGCGCGTCCGCTGGTGGTTGGTATCACCCGGCCCGCATCGGTCACGGCAGGAAGCGGACAGGCGCGTCGATCAAAGAAATAGCGCCACGACAGCACGGGTAGCCGGGGAATCGGTATGGCAGGGGCAGGAATGCGCATCGTGGCCGAGAGTGCTGGAAGTTTGTCACGAGGGACATCCCCCCGTTTCCCTATAATAAAAGGCTATCAATCCGGACTGCCGTTAAGTCCTTGGCGTCGGTCCGTTTACCTTTGAATGGGGAATGTTTTGAATACGCGCACTGAACTGGCCGCCATTTTGGACGAACTGCTTAGTCTTGGCGGCCGTGCTGCCGGGTTTGACGATGCGACCGCACTCCTTGGAGCTATTCCCGAGTTGGATTCGATGGCGGTGGTGGGGGTCATCGGGGCGATCGAGGAGCGGTTCGGTATCGTGTTCGACGACGATGAGATCGACGGTGCCGCGTTTGCGAGTTTTGGGCGGCTCGTTTCGCTGATTGAATCCAAAATCGGTTGATGACTTTTGTCTGTTCGCCGGAATTCGCTCCCGCACCGGGCGGGCAGCGATTCCTTATGCGGTTCGAGCCGCATGGCGTTCCGGCGCGGGGGCGGCTCGTGCTGCTTCAGCCATTTGCCGAAGAGGCAAACAAGTCGCGCCGCCAGCTCGCCGACATTGCGCGCACGGCGGCTGCAGCGGGGTGGAATGTTGTGCTCGGCGATTACCTGGGTACAGGGGACAGCGCCGGTGATTTCGGCGACGCGACTTGGCGCGACTGGGTCGATGACGTTGCCTTGTTTGCGAATCTTGCCGGTGCTTCGTCCTTGCCCCTGGTGCTCTGCGCCTTGCGGCTTGGGGCCTTGCTTGCTGATGAGGCGGTTCGGGGAGGGCTGAGGCCGACGGCTCTGGTCGCGATCAACCCCGTCGTATCCGGAAAGCAGGCACTGACCCAATTCCTCCGGTTGGGGGCTGCATCTGAACTTGCCCAAGACACGACGGCACGGATCGACACGCGTTTCCTGCGTCAGCGCTTGTCCGCTGGCGAGTCGGTTGAAATTGCGGGCTACGCGCTTTCGCCGGCCCTTGCAAACGAACTGGAGTCGGCTGAATTCGCGCCCAATTCGATGGTTTCACGTCTTGGCTGGATTGAGGTCGGACCGGACGCTGAGGTTCTCTCGCCGGCCGCCGCACGACAACTGGCGAAGATCCACGAAACGGGGGGGGCTCAGGTTGCGACCGCCACGCTGAAAGGCCCGGCGTTCTGGCAAACGCAGGAGATCGAGCGGGTGCCCGACCTGGCCCAGACCTGCCTTGCCATGTTGCAAGAACTGACCGGGGTGCCCGCTCAATGATTGAGGATGCAATCCTGCTCGATTGTGCGGGCGACGCAATGCCTGCGATCGTGACCCGGCCGGACAATGGCACGGCGACGGTTGGCGTGCTGGTTATTGTAGGCGGGCCGCAAACGCGGGTCGGCTCGCACCGACAATTCGTATTGCTGGCCCGTGCGCTCGCGGCGGCTGGCCTTGCCTGTTTGCGCTTCGACTACCGCGGGATGGGAGACGCGAGTGGGGCTGCACGCGATTTCGAGCAGGTTGACGACGACATTGGTGTCGCGGTGGCTGGCCTGAAGGCATGCGTGCCGGGGATCGAGAAAGTCGTGCTGTGGGGGCTCTGTGATGGTGCCACGGCGGCCGCGTTCCATGCCGCGGCGAATGACCAGATAACGGGCCTGGTCATGTTGAATCCGTGGGTGAGATCCGAGGCTGGCGAGGCCGCTGCCTTGGTGTCGAGCTATTACGGCAAGCGGGTCTTCTCGCTTGCTTTCTGGAGCAAGTTTTTGAGCGGCAAATTGGATTTCCGCAAACGCGCCGCGGAGTTCATCGTCAATCTTCGCAAGTCACGGGGCGGCCATTCCACTGCAGGCCAGAAATCGAGTCTGCCAGATCGCCTTGGCGCCAGTTTGCAGCGTTATCGACGGCCTGTTTTGCTGATCTTGTCAGGCAACGATTTGACCGCCGCGGAGTTCATCAGTGCCGCGCACTCTGGGCGACTGGCGGAAGGCATCAAGCAGTGTGACGTGACACGTAGGGACCTTCAGGACGCCAATCACACCTTCTCGTCTTTGGCTTGGCGCCGCTGGGTGGAGTCGGCTACCGTGGCCTGGATTGCCGAACGGATTGACCCGCGACTACAGGCTGCCTCTCAAGGCGCGGACTGATCGGCAATGGGCGCGGAGGGGGCCGCTGCCTTGACCGGGTCCTTCCATGCATTGACCTGTTTGAGTTTTTCTTTCAGGCCGGGCAACGGGAATCCCAAGGCATACGCTTTGTGCGCCTCCTTGAGGGCATCGTCGTAGCGTTTCAATTCAAAGTAGGCAAGTCCGAGGTTGTAGTGGCCCGACGGGCTCTCGTCACTGAGTTCCTGCCCCTTTTCGAGTTGTTTCACCGCCTCGTCACGGTTGCCGGTCCTGAGCAAGTGCATCCCATAGATGATTCTGACGGTGCCATCGTCGGGAACAAAATTGATCGCGGATTGAAAGTAGCAGGCGACGTTGGCCTTAACCCCTTGAGGGTGTGGCGTCTTGTCGCGCTGGCTCAGCCTGGCCAGGGAAAGCAAGGCGCGGGGGTGGTTCGGAAAAGCGCGTAAGGTGTAATCGATTTCTGCGCCGGGGATCACGACGTACCCGCGGTTGGGGTGGATCGCTCCCCGCTTCAGGTTTTCTACGTCGGGGAAAAAGTGGGCGCCTTCGACCAAGTGCTTCTGTTCTTCAGTGATTTTCCGGTAATCGTAGGGGCCGTATCCATGCCTCAGGACCGGGCATGCAAGATCGACGTCTTCGGCCTGCGCGGGCAAGGTGAGGCACGCGGCAATGAGGGAAGCGCCAGCGAGAATGGGTATCGCGGCCGTACGGGTTTTGCAGGCGCGTTTCTGGTGCCGATTGCAAACGGTATCCATGCACTTCCTCTGGTGATCGCCGGCCCCACCGCCAGCGTTGCGGCGTGCTTCCAAGCTGGGAGCGCGTCGAAATGCCGCTGAACCGTTAGCCTGCAAGCGGGTGGCTGAGCGTCAATGATGCCATTTCGCCGCAGAGAGTTTGGACAATTCCCGGCCGCAAACCGTGACTTCTGCCTGATGCTGCGACAAGTGCGATGTTTACGCCGGCAGAGTAGGCCTGCGGGACGATTTCGTTAGCTGCATTGCCGAGGAGCGCGATGGGTCCGATGATATCGCCTGTCCTTCTTGGATGGCGCGAGGGTTCTAGGCGCGTGCAAGTTTCCGGCGGACTCTTGAAGCAAGGGCTTTCAGGAGACTGAGAAATGAGTCGAGGCGGTTCGGCCCGGATGCCAGCAGCGCGCTGAACTCACGCAACCCCAGTGCGAGATCACCCCTTGCAACATGGGCGTCTGCGAAATGGCATCGCCCCCGCTGTCGGCGAGCAGCAAGCTGGGCGAGGTCTGCCGGCCCACCGTTTTCGCATTCGAGCCCGAAGCGCGCGATCAGGCGTTCACGCATGGCTTCGGTCTTGTTTACTTTCGGCAAGGCGCGAGAGAGTGACGTGGGGTGCTGCCGGTAGAGCACCAAGCGCGATTTGAGTTTTGCGAATGGAAACTGTCTGGAGGCGCGAACAAAATACTCCCAGTCGTCGGTCTGGTGGTCTTCGCAGACAAAGGGGCCCAATGCATTCCAGAGTGTTCGCCGAAAAAGAGCGGACGAGGGTAAAACAAAGTTCGTCAGCAGCATCTTCGGGTAGATCCAGCCTGACAGCGCCGTGTCGCGCTCCGATGACACGGTTGGCTCAAAAGTTGCGGTGGCGTCGGCACCGTCCCACACCGTGAACTCGGTATAGCTCAGGCCGACTTCCGGTGATTCGTCCATCATGGCGACCTGAAGCCGCAACTTGTCCGGATGCCAGATGTCGTCACTGTCCAGCAAAGCAATGAACTCGCTGTCACCCGAAGCCACAGCATTGTTTCGAGACTTCGACATGCCCTGATTCTCCTGGCGAATCAGGCGTACCTTGGGGCCCATGGCGGCAGCAATGGCGGCCGTGTCGTCGGTCGACCCGTCATCAACGACCACGATTTCGTAATCGTCGTAACTCGAGGCCAACACGCTCTTCAGCGTTTTTTCGAGAAAGGGCCCGGCGTTGTAGGCCGGTACGACAATCGAAACGCGGGGCATGGAGGGCGTCCTGTGGTCGATCTAAGGCGCTGCGGAAACGGCGAAAGGGGAACTCGCGGCGGCGTCCAGCATGATCTCGCCGGCGCCGCGCAGTGCGGTCAATGGCTCTTGATCATGGTACCGACACCATGGTCGGTCAGGATTTCGAGCAACAGGCAATGCTCGACGCGGCCGTCGATGATGTGTACCGAGCGCACGCCGTTGCGGGCGGCTTCGAGGGCCGAGTGGATCTTGGGCAGCATGCCGCCTGAGAGTGTGCCGTCGGCGACCATTTCGTCGATTTCTCGCGGCGTGATGCCGGTCAGCAGTGTGCCTTCCTTGTCGAGTACGCCGGGGGTGTTGGTGAGCAGCACCAGCTTTTCAGCCTTGAGGATCTCGGCGAGCTTTCCTGCAACGACATCAGCGTTGATGTTGTAGGTTTCGCCGTCTTCGCCGACGCCGATCGGGGCGATCACCGGAATGAAGTCACCCTGGTCGAGGAAGCTGATCAGGCTCGGGTCGATCGATGTGATTTCACCGACCAGGCCGATGTCGATCATCTCTTCCGGCTTGTCCTTGTTCGGCATCAGCAGCTTGCGGGCGCGGATGAAGTTGCCGTCCTGCCCGGTCAGCCCGACCGCCTTGCCGCCGTGGCGGTTGATCAGGTTCACGATTTCCTTATTGACGTGCCCGCCGAGCACCATCTCGACGACATCCATGGTCTCTTCGTCGGTGACGCGCATGCCCTGGATGAACTGACCTTGCTTGCCGATTCGCTTGAGCAGATCGTCGATCTGCGGTCCGCCGCCGTGGACGACGACCGGGTTCATGCCGACGAGTTTGAGCAGCACGACGTCACGTGCGAAGCAGTCCTTGAGCATCGGGTCGGTCATGGCGTTGCCGCCGTATTTGATCACGATGGTCCGGTCGAAGAAGCGCTTGATGTAGGGCAGGGCTTCGGCGAGCACGCTCGCTTTGAGCGCGGGGGCGAGGGATTCGAGGTCGGACATGAAGATTCCAGTGAGCGGACAAACGCCGGAAGTTTAGCGCAAAGAAAAACGGCGAAAGGCATAGACCCTTCGCCGTGAGTGTTTCAAGCGATGAAGGTCAGTTGATCGTCAGGCGGCGCGCCTGGGTGGTGGCCTTCTTGGGCAAGGTCAGTTCAAGGACGCCGTCATTGAACTTCGCCATGGCGCGTGCGTCGTCAATGTCGGTGCCGAGCTGGAAGCTGCGGCTGACCTTGCCGAAGTAACGTTCGGTGCGAAGCACCTTTTCGCCATCCTTGATTTCCTTTTCACCCTTGCGCTCGGCGCTGATCGAGACAATGGCGCCGTCGATATGCACATGGATGTCGTCTTTCTTCATGCCGGGCAGTTCGGCATGGACCGTGAAGCTTTCGGGCCCTTCCTTGACGTCGAGCGTGATGCTCGGCGCGTCGGGAGTTTGGGCGAACTCAACCGGGCGTACGAAGAAGCCGCGGAAGAGGTCGTCCAGCGGATCGTGCCTGAGCAGATTTGCCATGATTACCTCCGTTGAGTTGAGGGGAAACGGCCGTTGAAGGCCCAGCCCCTACTTCCAATCTAGGGGGTAAGGCATTGAATGCAAAGTCTTATTCTGAAGATGTTGCTTCCCGTCAACCGTGCGCGAGACGCGAGGCTGAAGCTAGGGAGCGGCTGCCTCGAACGGACTAATCCGTCGCCAGCCGTGTCGGCAGGGCGAGGATTGCGTCGCGGTTGCTCCATGAGAAACAGGCTTCGGCGGCTTCCTGCCAGGGGAGCCAGCGCCACGCACGGTGCTCGTCGGGGGCCAGCACGATCGGCGTGTCGCGCGCAACGCACAAACTGAAGACGTGTTCGGTGTTGTGTGTGACGCCAGGGGCATAGCGATGGCGCCACTGCGGGAAAATCTCGTATTGCTGGCTCAGTTGCCAATCGACAAGCGCATCGGCTGCGGCCACGATGCCGGTTTCCTCTGCGACTTCACGCACGGCCGTCTCGCGCAGCGTTTCATCGCCTTCCTGGCTGCCGGTCACCGACTGCCAGTATCCGGGGTGCGCGGCGCGTTCGATCAGCAGCACTTCGAGCGCTGCGGAGTGAATGACGACGAGGACCGAGACAGGCGTTTTGTAGTTCATGTGATCGGAAGCGGCGGCAAGTCCTGGGGGCCTTCGTCCACCAGCACGCAGAACGGGACGCCTTCGCGCTGCCAGAACGCGGCGGACTCCTTCAAAATGTCCATCAGCATCGCCCAGTTGCCTTCGTGTTTCGGAAATGCACGACCGCAGCCGCGCAGGATGATGAGGTAACCCTCTTCGTCGAGCCAGCTCAGATCCGACAGGCAGTCCGCCAACGCATCCCAGTTGTTGCCGAACCACTCGGGGAAGCGCATCGCGGACGCAAATCCCTCGAAAATCGTTGGTGGGCTGACGTCGCGAGGCAGATCGATGGCGGCGGTGATGTAGCGCCGTTGTTCGGCGGCGCGCTGGAGTGCCGTTGCCTGCTCGGTGGTGCAGCGGAACACGCCATTGAGTCCGGCAGAGGCCTGAAATGGGCTCACGGTCGAATCCTCTGAAAACTGCGGTAGTGGTCGCCGGTGTAGTAGCGCGGACCATCGCAACTGCTGATGATGCGTCGGGCGCCCCGATCTCGCTCGCCGGGTGTCGGGACGGTGTATTCGCGGTAGCAACCCCGATCGCGATACGGCAGGCGTCCTTCCCGATTCTGAAAGACGATTCCGTCGCGGCGATACGGGAACGGCCCCCCGCGCTCAATCAGCTTGAGCGTCTGGCGTGCTTCGGGGGGCAGATCCGCTTGCTGAATGTCGCCGAGCGCCGGCGCAGTGCGCGCGCTGGCCACGCCGGCGACAGCTAAGGCCGCCGCAACGACAAGTACCTTGAAGAAGCCTGGCGCCATCAACCTACCTCGCAGGGAATGTGCGCTCCGAGTGTATCAGGCTGAGGTGACGCTTCTTTCGCCGCTACAACGCATGCCTATTTGGCGGCACGCGCGCCGAATCGCTTGGCAAGGCCGTCGAAGTAGAGGTGCAGGGCGCCGAGCTTCGGGTTGCCCGGATCGCTGCGCTGGATGCGCTCGATCAGGCCACGCGCCTGCTCCGCATAGTGCGCGTCCCAACCGCTGTGTTCGATGTACTTGAGCAAGGCCAGCGCGGCGTTGTAGGTCACCATGGTGTTGCCTGGCATGCGCCGCACCGCTTCCAGCATGTGGGTCACGGCGCCTTCGTAGTCGCCACGCTGTGCCATGCGCGCGCCTTCGCCCATCATGTCTTTCACTTCGGATTTCATCTGCTGCGCCAGCGAAGCCCCAAGCTCTGGTCGCCCAAGATCACCCAGCATCTTGGTGATGTCGTCTACCGCGGCATCGTCGGCAGCATGGCGCATGATGTCCATGACCACGTCAGCGGCCTGACTGTCGAGTTTGTGTTCGATGCAGACTTTCGCGAGATCCTTCTTCAGATTCGTCGTCGCCCCAAGGCGTGAATCCAGCAGCGATACGGCGCGTTCGGCCGCCTCCGTTGCCCGCGACTTGTCGCCCTGCTGAGTGAAAACCATTGCCGACGACAGCGCCTTGCAAAGTTCGGTTTTCGGCAGTCCCTGCATGGACTTTTCCAGGTCGCGGATCGTTGCGCTGGCACGGTCCGCAGCGCCGACACCCAGTTGAGCCTTGACCAGCCTCACGTGGTCTTCCGGATCGCGGAAATCGGAGTACTTGGCACGTCGGACGACCTCGTTGAGTGTCTTCTCGGCAGATTCCAGATCGCCGAGTTCCAGCGATACTTCGCCAATGTGACGCATTCGCCGCAAGGTGTGCGGCGAGAGCGACGAGGCTTTTTCCAGGGCCTCGCGCGCTTCCTTCAGGGCGCCGACCGCTTCTCGTGTCTTCGCGAGCCAGTCCCATGCGTCGAGGTATTCGTCGCTTTCGTTAAGCAGCGCGACAAGCAGTTGCTCCGCATCCTCAAAGCGCTTGCGCATGAACAACGCCTTCGCGAGTCCCAGGCGCGCCCAGGGTACGGCGCGCCGCTCCAGCACCTTTTCGTAGACGGCTTGCGCCTCTTCCGCGCGCCCGGTTGTGGCGAGCAGTTCGGCACGCAGGCGCAGAAAGTCGATGGCGTATACGGGGTACTTGATCTCGCCTTCCTCGCACGCCGCGATCGCATCTGCCGCGTTGCCGGCCTCGACCAACTGCCATGCGGCCATGAACGCCTCGCGCTTGTTCAGTGCGCGCTCCAGCCGGGTGCGTAGCAGCTCCGGCGCAAAGGGCTTGAGGATGTAATCGTTCGGCGCCAGTTCGGCAGCGCCGACGACGCGCTCGTAACTGCGCTCACCTGTGACCATGATGAACAGTGTCGACAGCGGAATCAGGTGGTGACTGCGGATGTCTTCCAGAAAGTGCTGGCCGTCCTGGCCTTCGCCGAGGTGGTATTCACATAGGATGATGTCGAAGGTCTCGTCGCGCAGCTTGCGGATCGCGGCGCCCGCGCTCTGCGCAGCCTGCAGCTTGACGATGCCGCACATCGCCAGCATGTTGCGCAATTGCGTGCGCATGTTGCTCTGGTTTTCGACCACGAGGACGGTGAGATCCTCGACCTTGCCCGCCATGCTCCATCCCCCGCTCAAGTGGACGGGTCAACGGCACCGAACCCAATCAGCTTGAGGCGGGCGCGCTGTTCTTTGCATCTCGGGTTGAAGTCCCCTGAGTGCGAGCCAAATGAAAACGGCCGCGCTCCCGGAGGAGGCGCGGCCGTTTTGGGGCCTTGCGCGATCGGCGGAATGTCCGTCAGGTGGCCGGCTGGACGTTACGCAGGCGGATATGAAGCTCGCGCAACTGCTTCTCGTCGACCGGACTCGGGGCCTGGGTGAGCAGGCATTGCGCGCGCTGGGTCTTCGGGAACGCAATCACGTCGCGGATCGAATCGGTGCCCGCGAGCAGCATCACGACGCGGTCGAGGCCAAACGCGAGGCCGCCGTGGGGCGGCGCGCCGTAGCGCAGCGCGTCAAGCAGGAAGCCAAACTTCAACTCGGCTTCTTCCTTGGTCAGGCCGATCGCCGAGAAGACCTTGGACTGCACGTCTTCACGGTGGATACGCACGGAGCCGCCGCCTACTTCGTAGCCGTTCAGCGCCAGATCGTAGGCCTTGGCGAGGCACTTGCCGGGGTCGGTGGCGAGCAGGTCGACATGCTCGTCCTTCGGCGATGTGAAGGGGTGGTGGCAGGCGTTCCAGCGCTTCTCGTCTTCGTCGTACTCGAACATTGGGAAGTCAACGACCCACGCAGGGGCCCATGCGCGGCCATCGACATGGCCCTTCTCGTGGCCGATCTTGATGCGCAGCGCACCCAGAGCGTCCGACACGATCTTTGCCTTGTCGGCACCGAAGAAGATCAGGTCGCCCGACTGCGCGCCGGTGCGCTCAAGAATCGTGCGCAGCGCTTGCTCGTGGATGTTCTTGACGATCGGGCTCTGCAGGCCGGTCTCGTTCGGTTGCGTGACATCGTTGACCTTGATGTAGGCAAGGCCCTTGGCGCCGTAGATCTTGACGAACTCGGTGTAGCCATCGATCTCGCCGCGCGACAGTGCCGCGCCGCCGGGGATGCGCAGCGCAGTGACGCGGCAGGTGGGGTCGGCAGCGGCGTGGGCGAAGACCTTGAATGCGACATCCTGCAGCGCGTCGGCGACATCCACCAGTTCCAGCGTGACGCGCAGATCGGGCTTGTCGGAGCCGTACTTCGCCATTGCTTCGGCGTAGCTGATGCGCGGGAAGGGGTTCGGTAGTTCGATGCCGGCCGCTTCCTTGAACACGGTGCGGAACATCTCTTCCATGATCGCCGTGATCTCGGTCTCGGTCAGGAAGGAGGTTTCGATATCAACCTGCGTGAATTCCGGCTGGCGGTCGGCGCGCAGGTCCTCATCGCGGAAGCACTTGGTCAGCTGGTAGTAACGGTCGAAACCCGCGACCATCAGCATCTGTTTGAAGAGCTGGGGCGATTGCGGCAGCGCGAAGAACTGGCCGTCGTGGACACGGCTCGGCACCAGGTAGTCGCGTGCGCCTTCCGGCGTGCTCTTGGTGAGCATCGGCGTTTCGATGTCGATGAAGCCCTGATCGTCGAGGAAGCGGCGGAAGGCTCGTGCAGTGCGGTAGCGCAGTTGCATGATCTTCTGCATGTACGGGCGGCGCAGATCCATCACGCGGTGCGTCAGACGCACGGTTTCAGAGAGGTTGTCGTCGTCCAACTGGAACGGGGGCGTGACCGACGGGTTGAGCACTTCCAGCTCATGGCACAGCACCTCGACCTCGCCGGAGACGAGGTTGGCGTTGGTGGTGCCTTCCGGTCGGCGACGGACCTTGCCGACGACCTTCAGGCAGAACTCGTTGCGCACGGATTCGGCGATCTTGAAGGTGTCTGCACGGTCAGGGTCGCAGACGACCTGCACGAGGCCTTCGCGGTCACGCAGGTCGATGAAGATCACGCCGCCGTGGTCGCGACGACGATGGGCCCAGCCGGTGAGGGTGACAATCTGGTCAAGGTGGGCGGCACTCACTTGGCCGCTATAACAGGTACGCATCGGGAACTCCGGTCTTTCTGATTCGTTTTCACGCCGGGATCAGGGCGTGTTGGTTGTCATGGGGCGCTTCGTGCGTCGAAGGGACGCTCAGGGCTGAACAGGTGCCAAACGTTCAGCCCACCCGATTTCGTGCGTGTGGCCCAGGGGTATTTGCGCCCACGTTTGAAATCCCGTCTTGGGGATTCAAACAGGCAGCCCCGGTGCGGAAATCGGAAGCAGCAAGCATTGTTAGCGCTTCGAGTTTGAGTTCGTAACGCCCGGCGCAACGACACCCATCGAAATGATGTACTTGAGTGCGTCGTCGACGCTCATTTCGAGTTCGACCACGGCCTCCTTGTGCATCATCAGGAAGAATCCCGAAGTCGGGTTCGGTGTGGTCGGGATATAAACGCTGACGTGTTCACCGGGCAAATGCCGTGCAACTTCAGTACTCGGTGCGCCGGTCAAGAAGCCTACCGTCCAGCTGCCTTCGCGCGGGTATTGCACCAGCAGCGCTTTCCGGAAGGCCTGGCCGTTCGGCGCGAACAAGGTGTCGGAGACCTGCTTGACGCTCGAGTAGATCGACTTCACGACCGGGATGCGTGCAAGCAGGCTCTCCCAGAACCCGATCACGCGTTGCCCGAAGTAGTTGGCAAC
Organism: Niveibacterium umoris; assembly: GCF_014197015.1. NCBI lineage: Bacteria > Pseudomonadati > Pseudomonadota > Betaproteobacteria > Rhodocyclales > Rhodocyclaceae > Niveibacterium > Niveibacterium umoris. The sequence goes on along the minus strand of NZ_JACIET010000001.1, from coordinate 1,816,851 downwards.
GACGACGCCGGTCATCACGACCACCAGCAGGGTCAGGATTGCTCCGAAGCCCGGAATATCTACGCCGATCAGGTGCGCTGGGCGCCATTCGGAAGGCAGCAGCAGCAAGGACTGATCGAGCGTACCGACAATCAAGTGCAGCACCCAGACCGTGATGGTCAGTGGCACCCAGACAAGCAAGCCAGCAATGAGGTATTTCTTGAACGGCATCAGTGACAGGCGCAGTTGCCGCCGCAGCCAGCCGGTTTTGCGGTCTCGCTCGCAGCAGCTTCAGTCTTTGCGGTGGCGGTGGTGCTACCGCCTTTGAAGTCGGTCGCATACCAGCCGGATCCCTTGAGCTGGAATCCGGCGGCCGTCAGTGCTTTGCCAAAGGATTCGTGCCCACAGGCCGGGCAGGTCGAGAGCGGAGCATCCGACACTTTCTGGAGTACGTCTTTCTGATGCCCGCAATCCGCGCAGCGATATTCGTAGATCGGCATGGCTAAGCTCCTGAAAATCAAGCCCAAAATTCTAGCGCAACCGGGCGGTGAATGCTCGCGCCGGCGTGTTGCACGGGACTTTGGGGCATATGTGGGCGTCCGCGCATATTGCAAGCGCGGCGCCGCGCGCCAATTCGCGGCGGAAAAGACGCGTGACTGCGACCGTTCAGACTTGGCTGAGGTAACGCTGTGTCAAGGCCGGCCCCCAGTAAAGCGCGACGAGACCAGCGCCCGCCAGGTAAGGGCCGAACGGGATAGGCGTGCTGCGGCCATGTTTCGCCAATACGATCAGCGCAATGCCGACGCCGGCGCCTATCACGGAAGAAACCAGAATAACCAAAGGCAACTGCTGCCACCCCACAAAGGCGCCAATGGCGGCAAGCAGCTTGAAGTCCCCGAAGCCCATCCCCTCCTTGCCGGTCAGGAGTTTGAAGGCCCAATAGACCGACCACAGCGCAAGATAGCCGATCACTGCACCGAGAACCGCCGATTCGAGCGCAACGAAGGTTTCGGGTATGTTGAGGATCAGTCCGATCCAAAGCAGCGGCAGGGTGATCGAGTCGGGCAGCAGTTGTGTATCGAGATCGATGAAGGTCAGAGCAAGCATTGCCCAGCTGAAGATCATTGCCCCGGCCGCCGCGCAGCTCAAACCGAAATGCCACGCGGCAAATCCGCCGGCAAGTCCCCCGAGAATTTCGACAAACGGATATCGCAGCCCGATTGGCGCCTTGCAATGTCCGCAGCGGCCGCCCAATAGGGCATAACTCAGGAGGGGGACGTTCTGCCAGCTCGCAATCTGGGTGCCGCAGTGCGGGCAGCGGGAGCGCGGCCGTGCAATGGAGATCGGATCTCCTTCGGGCGGCGCCTCCCCCCGCAGTTCAGCCGCTTGCTCATGCCATTCCCGCTCCATCATTTTCGGAAGTCGGTGAATGACGACATTCAGGAAGCTGCCAACACACAGTCCCAGAATGCTTGCAACGACGACGAAAGCGTCCGGCGTCCAGCCTTGAAGAATAGTCGGATGAATCGTCAGACTCCTGCCTGTGCGTCACACAACCTGGCCGAGCTTGAAGATTGGCAGATACATTGCCACCACCAAACCACCAACCACCGTGCCGAGGAAAACAATAATGAGCGGTTCAAGCAGTTGCGACAGCGCATCCACGGCATCATCGACTTCGCGTTCGAAAAAGTCGGAGACCTTGCCAAGCATAGAGTCCAGTTGGCCCGACTCTTCTCCGATCGAAACCATCTGAACCACCATCGTCGGGAATACGTTCGAGTTCTGCATCGAAATCGTGAGGCTGGTGCCGGTACTGACTTCGTTCTGAATCTGCTTCGTCGCCAGTTCATACACCCGGTTGCCGGCAGCGCCGCCCACCGAATCCAGCGCTTCCACCAGAGGCACCCCGGCTGCAAACATTGTTGCCAAGGTTCTTGTCCAGCGCGCAACGGTTGCCTTGCGGATGATGGCGCCGATCACGGGAAACTGCAGGATCAGGCGGTCCATGGTGAACTGCATTTGAGGCGAGCGCTTGTAGGCAAACGTGAGCCCCGCAATCGCCCCGAATATGCCCCCAAAGACGAGGTACCAGTATGCGATGAAGAAGTCCGACATCGACATGACGAGGAGCGTCGGTGCCGGCAATTCCGCGCCAAAGCTCGTGAATACCGATTTGAACTGCGGAATCACGAACAGCATCATGACTGCTACAACGCCGAATGCGACAGCAACGACCGAAATTGGATAGAACAGGGCGCCTTTGATCTTGCTCTTGATTGCAAGGATCTTTTCCTTGTAAGTCGCGAGGCGGTCGAGCAACGCGTCCAGCGCGCCAGATTGCTCGCCGGCCGCCACCAGGTTGGCGTACAGCGAGTCGAAATACACCGGGTGCTTGCGGAACGCGTTTGCAAGGCCGGCGCCACTCTCGATGTCTGAGCGGATTTCGTTCAGAAGCCGTGCGAGGGCCGGATTTGAAGCGCCTTTGATGGCAATGTCGAAGGTCTGCAAGAGCGGGACGCCGGAACGCAGCATCGTTGCGAGCTGTCGCGTGAACAGCGCAATGTCCTTGTCGGTAACCTTGCCGCCTTTTGAAAACGAGCGTTTTTTGACCTTGGCATTGCTGATGCCTTGACGGCGCAAATTGGCCTGAACGATCGAGGCGCTGCCCGCTCGAGTTTCACCACGCACGACACGGCCGTTCTTGTCCTTGCCTTCCCAGGTGAAGACGCTTTCTCCACTGCCTGCTGGCTTGCGGACTGTTCTTGCTGCTGTAGCCATCTGCCTGCCCTGTTATCAGTCGTTGGTGGATGCCAGAACCTCTGCAAGGGAAGTCACCCCTTGTTTGGCCTTTAGTAGCCCCGATTGGCGCAAATCACGTATGCCCTGGCGTTGGGCCTCCGCAGCGATATCGATCGAGTTGCCGTTTGTCATAATTATATGCGCGATCTCGTCGCCGACTGGCATGACCTGATAGATGCCGACGCGCCCCTTGTACCCTGTCCCCTTGCAGCGGTCACAGCCAACCGGGCCGTAGAGTTCGAAGGAACCGTCCAGATCCTCGTCGGTATAGCCTGCCTGCAGCAAAGCCTCGATCGGCACTTCGATCGGTCGCTTGCAAGAGCAAAGACGCCTCGCTAGGCGCTGGGCCGTGATCATGATGACGCTCGACGCGATGTTGAACGGCGCAACGCCCATGTTCTTCAACCGTTCCAAGGTGGTCGGCGCATCGTTCGTGTGCAGCGTCGACAGCACTAGGTGGCCGGTCTGCGCCGCTTTGATCGAGATTTCGGCTGTCTCGATGTCGCGGATTTCGCCGACCATGATTACGTCCGGATCTTGCCGCAGGAACGATTTCAGCGCGGCCGAAAAGGTCAGTCCGGCCTTGTCATTGACGTTGACCTGATTGATCCCGGGCAGGTTGATTTCCGCCGGGTCTTCTGCTGTCGAGATGTTTACACCGGGTTTGTTCAGCAGGTTCAGGCAGGTGTACAGGGAAACGGTCTTTCCCGAACCGGTTGGCCCGGTGACCAGAACCATGCCGTAGGGGCGCTCCACCGCATCGAGAAGCGCCTTGCGTTGCTCTGGCTCGTAACCGAGCGCGTCGACCCCGAGCATTGCGGAGCTTGGATCGAGAATCCGCATCACGATCTTTTCGCCGTGAAGGCAGGGAAGTGTGCTCACCCGGAAGTCGATCGCCTTGGTCGCAGAAAGCTTGAGTTTCATGCGGCCGTCTTGCGGTATGCGCTTTTCCGAAATATCCAGTCGCGAGATCACCTTGATCCGTGCGGCGATCTTTTCGCGCAGCGCCAGGGGCGGTTGCGACACTTCACGCAGGATGCCGTCCGTGCGGAAGCGGATGCGGTAATACTTTTCGTAGGGCTCGAAATGGATGTCGGATGCGCCTTCATTGATCGCATCGACGAGGATCTTCTGGATGAACTTGACGACCGGCGCGTCATCAACGTCCGCGCTACCCGCAGTGTCGGCCTCGGCGGCGCCTGCTTCGGCATCGGCCATCTCGCCAAGTTCCTCATCGATGTTGCCGGTGAGGTTGGAGAGCGCTTCGTTGGTTGTTTCGCCGAGCTTCTGGGCCAGTTTCAGCAGCTTGTCGACTTCGACAATGATGGCATCGACCGCGAGACCGGTCTGAAAACGGATTTCATCCAGCGCACGAAGGTTGGTCGGGTCGGCAATCGCAACCGTCAACTTGTTGTTTCGTTTCGCAAGCGGGACCACCGAATGCTGCCCAATCAGTTTTCTGTCGATGGCCTCTCGTGGAATCTGGTTCTCGTCAAATGCGCCGATGTCGAGCATCGGAAAGCCGAAGGTTTCCGCGCAAAAGCGCGCAAGGTCGCGCGCGCTCATTCCGCCTCGCTGCACCAGTTCGGCCGCAAAAGGCAGTTTTGACGTTCGTGCGTGTTCGGCGATCTCGGTCGCTTGTGTTTCGGTCATTCGACCGTTTTGCACCAAGGCCCGGGCAAGCCCGCTCAATGCAATTTGCTGGGGATTAGCAACCATGAAACTGCTGTCTCGACAAGGAAAATCGACCGGTGCGCGATCATGCGCTAGCTCATACGCCTTGTAAAGCCGCGCCCGGCGCGGGTCTACGCCGGGTTCGCCGTGCGGAACAGGCGCGCCGTCCGAACACGTCGGTCATGCGTCTGGACCACCTCGATCGGAGTGCCGCAAATCTTTACCGACAAGCCGGATTCCGGAATGTCCTGCAAATATTCCAGCAGCAGTCCGTTTAACGTTTTCGGCCCGTCCGTCGGAAAGTTGAGGCCCAGTGCGCGGTTCAGTTCCCTGATCGTTCGCGCCCCGTCAATGACGACGGTGCCATCTTCGCCCCACCGCAGACTCGCCGATTCATCCTGAAGGCTGGTCGTGAATTTGCCGATGAGCTCCTCGATGATGTCTTCCACCGTGACCAAGCCGAGGACTTCACCATATTCATCGACTACGACCCCCAATCGTTGCTGGTTCTCCTGAAAGAACTGCAGCTGCGAATAGACCGGCGTGCTGGCGGGAATGAAATAGGGTTTTGAGCACAATTCCTGCAAACGTGCGACCGTGAGGTTTTCGTCCATCACTGCATTGAGCATGCGGCGGATGTGCAGGATTCCCACAACGTCGTTTGGATCGCCAACGAAGGCCGGCAGCCGCGTGTGATAGGCCGTTGCGAGCCGTTCCCGGATGTCGGCCAAGGGCAGGCTCAGGTCAACCGCCTCGATCTTGCCGCGCGGCGTCATCACGTCTTCGATTGTGATGGATTCGAGTTCGAACAGATTGAGCAGAATCGTCCGGTGTTTGGACGGGATGAAATGCCCGGCTTCCAGCACCAGCGTGCGCAATTCCTGCATCGATAGCCGTGGCGGCCCCTCGGTGCCACCACGTTCAAGCCTGGCTAGCCGAAGCAACGCCGACACAAAAACGTTCAGGCTCGCGACCAGCCAGCGCGTGCCCCGCATCAGCGGGCCCAGCACAAACGCGATGTTGGGCGCGAGGCGATCGGCGTAATTGGCGCCGATGACCTTTGGTGTGATTTCTGAGAAAACCAGAATCAGAAATGTGACGCCGAGGGTCCCCAGACCGAGCGCCCATTCGTTGTCACCGAAAAGTTGAATCGTGATGACGCTGACAAGCGTCGCCGCTGCGGCATTGACCAGGTTATTGAACAGCAGCACCGTCCCGAGAAAACGATCGGTCTGGGCAAGGATCGCGAGCGCCAGTGCCGCGCCGCGATGGCCGGCCGCGGCCGATGACTGAAGACGGTAGCGATTGGTGGCCATCATCGCTGTTTCGCACAGCGAAAAGAAGCCCGAAATGACCAACAGGGCGGCCAGAAGGCCGAGCTGTCCGGATAAAGGTATTGAATCCAAGTGAAGTCGCGTGCGTTGAACTGATACGCAGAGTGCCGGTCGCGTGCGCTGGCGTCAATCCGCGCGTCGGCTCAAGGGCGACCGAGCAGGACTTCGAGAACGAATCGGGTGCCGACGTACGCCAGCAAAAGGCAAGTGAAACCTGCCAACGTGAGGCGCAACGCACGGCGACCACGCCACCCCCAGAGTCGCCGCCCGGCTAGAAGGATGCCGAACAGCAGCCACGCGGCGATGGCAAAGACTGTCTTGTGCGAAAACGAGATTGGCTTGCCGAACAGTGCTTCAGAGAACAGCACGCCCGATCCGACCGTAAGTGTCAGCAGGACGAAGCCGGCGCCAACCAGTTTGAACAGCAGGCTCTCAAGCGTCATCAACGGCGGCAGAGCGGCGAGCGCCTTGGTCATCCGCGCACTGTGCAATTGCTTCTCCGCGGCCGCCATCAACAAGGCGTGCAACGCTGCCAAAGTGAAAAGGCTGTAGGCGAGCATCGCTACCACAAAATGCAGGCGAAACGCGACCGATCCGGTATCCGGAAGCGCGTGTTCGCTCGGAAACGCGGTGGGCAGCAATGCCGCCGCTGCGGCTACTGGCATCGCCAGCGCCTGCAGGCCTTCGAGTCGGGTAAAGAAGCTCTCGATCCAATAGAAAAGCAACGCCAGCCAGAGTGTCATCGAGAGCGCTGCCGAGAATCCGAATCGGGGCGTGGCGCCGTCCATGATGTCGTCGGCCAGCGCAGCCCCGTGCAGGATCAGCGCCAGCGCAAGGGCGATACTCGCCCAGCGTCGCTGGGAAGGCGTGGTTTCCCCCTGCAGCTTCCGGTACACGAGGGCCAAGCCCACGTAAATCGAGGCGGCGGGCAGATGAAGTAGAATCGGGGGCATCTCTGCAGTTTACCCGAAGCGCCGTGTGCTCAACACGGCGCGGATTGCGCCCGGACCATGCTCGATAACCTGACTCAAAGGCTTGCCAAGGTCGTCAAGACCATGCGCGGTCAAGCCCGCCTGACCGAAGACAACATCTCCGAAATGATGCGGGAGGTGCGGCTTGCCTTGCTCGAAGCCGACGTCGCCTTGCCGGTCGTGAAGGACTTCATCAATCGGGTGAAGGAAAAGGCGGTTGGCCAGGACGTTATCGGATCGCTGACACCGGGCCAGGCGCTGGTTGGCGTCGTGCATCGCGAACTCGCCGAATTGATGGGCGGTACACAATCGGCGCTAAATCTTGCAACGCAACCGCCTGCGATCATTCTGATGGCCGGCTTGCAGGGCGCAGGCAAGACCACGACCGTGGGCAAGCTCGCCAAGATGCTGCGCGAGAAGCAGAAGAAGAAGGTTCTGACGGTATCGTGCGACATCTATCGCCCGGCCGCCATCGATCAGCTGCAGGCCGTTTCGCAGCAGGCGGGCGCCGAGTTCTTCCCGTCAAACATTGAACAGAAGCCGATCGACATCGCCAACGCGGCGATCGATTACGCGCGCCGTCACTACTTCGACATCCTGCTGGTCGACACCGCAGGTCGTCTGGCGATCGACGAAGCCATGATGGCCGAGATCAAGGCGCTGCACGCCGCGATCAACCCGATCGAAACGCTGTTCGTGGTCGATGCCATGCTTGGGCAAGATGCGGTGAATACTGCGCGCGCCTTCAACGAGGCGTTGCCGCTCACCGGTGTTGTGCTGACCAAGCTCGATGGCGATGCACGCGGCGGTGCGGCGCTTTCAGTGCGCCATGTGACCGGCAAACCGATCAAGTTCACCGGCGTGGGCGAAAAACTCACCGGGCTCGACGAGTTCCACCCGGATCGCATGGCCAGCCGCATCCTCGGCATGGGCGACATTCTTTCGCTGGTCGAAGAAGCCCGACAGAACGTCGATGAGGAGCAGGCCAAAGCGTTTGCGCAGAAGCTCAAGAGCGGCAAGGGCTTCGATCTGAACGACTTCAAGAACCAGATCTCGCAGATGCGCAAGATGGGGGGCTTGTCGTCGCTGATGGACAAGATGCCCGCTCAGTTTGCGCAGGCCGCTTCGCAATTGCAGGGCGGTGTCGAGGAGAAGGCGATCCGCCGCATCGAAGGCATCATCAATTCGATGACGCCGAATGAGCGCGGCAAGCCGGAACTGATCAAGGCCAGCCGCAAGCGTCGCATTGCTGCGGGCGCCGGGGTTCAGGTGCAGGAAGTCAACCGCCTGCTGAACCAGTTCGAACAGACCCAGAAAGTCATGAAGCAGCTTTCCAAGGGCGGCATGGGCAAGCTGATGCGCTCGATGAAGGGCATGCTGCCCGGCATGATGCGTTAACCCCGCGTGCTAGCTGAAGGGGAAGCCTGCGACTTGTGGCTTGCGCCCCGCAATCAGGTCGGCCAGAGCTGCCCCTGAGCCGCAGGCAAGCGTCCAGCCCAGAGTGCCGTGTCCGGTGTTGAGCCACAGCCCCTTCAGTGGGGTCGCGCCAATCAGCGGCAGGTTGTTCGGCGTAGCGGGGCGCAACCCGTTCCAGACCTCTGCCGCCGTCGTATCCGTCGCGCCCGGCAGGTGCGTTTCCACCCAGCGCAGCAGTGATGCGGTGCGGGCCGGGTTCGGTGCGGTGTCGAAGCCATTCAACTCGGCTGTTCCGGCGACACGCAGGCGATCGCCCAATCGCGAGCAGACGATCCGTCGCGTCTCGTCGGTAAGGCTGACATGCGGTGCGCGCGCCTCATCGACGACCGGCAGGGTCACCGAGTATCCCTTCACCGGGTAGATCGGAAGGCGCAGCCCGAAGGGGGCGAGGAGTTGTTCGCTCCACGGGCCGGCGCAGACTACGACCGCGTCGCAACTGAGCGCAGTGTCTTCGCCGTCCGCAGTGACGAGGCGAACGCCACTGACGCGGTCGCCGTCTCGCGTGACCGCCGCTACCGTCGTCGAGTAGATGAAGCGAATACCTCGGGAGGCGAGTCGATCGGCGAGTCGCTCGGCGAACAGGTGGGCATCGCCGGATTCGTCGTCCTGGCCATGCAGGCCGCCAAGAAGCCTGTCCTTGCACGCCTGCAGTGCAGGCTCGAGCGCAATGCACTCGGCGGTAGTCACGACCGCTGCGTGTAAACCGCAGCGCTTGAGTTCGATGGCGCGCTGCGGCGCGCGTCGGAATTCGTCGCGGTCAAAGAAAAGATGCAGCACTCCGCGGCGCTCGGCATGGTATTCGAGCCCCGCTTCGGCCCGAAGGCTTCGCAGGCATTGCAGGCTATATGCCGCCAGATGGGCGATGGCTTCGGTGTTGCGCCGGGTCCGCCCCGGCGTGCATTCGCGCAGGAAGGCCATGCCCCAGCGCCAGCGCGCCCATTCGGCGGGCATGCGGAACAGCAAAGGCGCATCTTCGCGTCCGAGCCAGCGCAGGATCTGCATCGGCGCGCGCGGGTTGGCCCATGGTTCGGGGTGGCTCACCGATACCTGGCCGCCGTTGGCGAAACTCGTCTCCAGGGCTGGCCCCTCGCGGCGCTCCACGACAGTAACTTCATGGCCGTTATTTGCCAGATACCACGCGCTGACTACGCCTTCGAGTCCGGCGCCGACTATGACAATTCTCATGTGACCGTTCTTGCGCGGGGTTTCTTCGTCCCGCCGTGAGAGGCGATTGTACCCGCCGCTGGTCGAGCAGCCTGCGCGGATAGGTAGTCGCTCTAATGTTCCGATGCCGGGGCGCGCCGGATAATTGCACCGCACAATCGAAATCGTGCCGGGTGACAGGGGTGCATTCTGAATGGGCTGCAGTTCGATCGGGGGGTCGAATCGCTGCTTGGTGCCTGTGTCTCGTGCGCGGTCCAAAACGGGGGAAGCCATGCGTCGTGTCACACTCACGCAATACCTGATCGAGCAGCAGCGCGAGCATCAACGGATTCCAGTGAATCTGCGCCTGCAGATCGAAGTGGTGGCGCGCGCCGTCAAGGCGATCAGCGTCAACGTCGGCAAAGGCGCGATCGCCGGCGTGCTGGGCGAGGCGGGTACCGACAACGTACAGGGCGAGGCGCAGAAGCAACTCGACGTGGTCGCCAACGAGATCCTGTTGCTCTCCAACGAGTGGGGCGGGCATCTGGCTGCGATGGCCTCCGAGGAAATGCCGCTGCCGTATGCGATCCCGAACCGCTACCCCAAGGGCGAATACCTGCTGCTGTTCGACCCGCTCGATGGCTCCTCGAACATCGATGTGAACATCTCGGTCGGCACCATATTCTCGGTCTTGCGGTGCCCCGAAGGCGCCGAAGCGGATGAACGTGCCTTCCTGCAGCCGGGCACGCAGCAGGTGGCCGCCGGCTATGCGCTGTATGGCCCCCAGACCCTGCTCGTGCTCACCGTGGGCGACGGTGTGGTCGGATTTACGCTCGATCGCGAATTCGGCACCTGGGTGCTCACCAACCCTGACATGCGGATTCCCGAAGATACGCGTGAATACGCAATCAATGCCTCGAACGCCCGGTTCTGGGACCCCGCAATCCGTCGCTACATCGGCGAACTGGTGGCGGGGAAAGAGGGGCCGCGCGGCAAGGACTTCAACATGCGATGGGTGGCGTCGATGGTGGCTGACGTACACCGGCTGCTGACGCGCGGCGGCATCTTCATGTATCCGCGCGACAAGCGCGATCCGAGCAAGCCCGGGCGTTTGCGCCTGATGTACGAAGCCAACCCGATGTCGATGATTGTGGAGCAGGCGGGCGGGGCAGCATCTACCGGTTATCAACGGATTCTTGATGTGCAGCCGGAGCAACTCCACCAGCGTATTCCGGTTGTGCTTGGGTCTCGCAACGAGGTGGAGCGCGTCGCCCAATACTACGCGGAAGCCTGAGCCGAACCTGCCGCGGTGGCGGGTGGCGCGGTTAGAATCCGCCCGTGCTCGCTCTCACCCCGGCCCGAAACTCCGTCCGCTCGACGCGGATCAACCGCTACGCTCGGCTTGCGGTGGTGATTGCATTCGGCATGGCAGCCGTTGGCCTGAGCGCCGCGCCCTTGCAGTTGATCGCCCCTGGATCTGTACGTCCCCTGATCCTGAAGCACGTTTCTGCATTCGATCGCGATCAGACGGGCGACGCGGAGTCCGATCAGGTGTCAGACGAGGGCGACACGCTCGCCCGTATTCGTCGCGCACGGAAGGAAATCCCCGCACTGCTCGAGACGGAAGGCTATTTCTCGCCCCGTCTGGAGGTCGAACAGCCGCCCGGAGAGGTAGCCACCATCCGCGTCGAGGTGGGGCGGCGAGCGCTGGTCAAAGAGGTGTCGATCCGATTCGAGGGCGAGATTGCGCTTGATGATGAGGTGAGCCGCAAACGGCGCGCAGCGTTGATTGCGGGCTGGAGTCTCCCGGAGTCGGCACCGTTTACCCAGGCCGGCTGGTCGTCGGCCAAATCCAGGCTGCTTGCGGATGTATCGAGTCGCGACTATGCCGCGGCACGCATCGCGCACTCAGCGGTAGATATCGATCCTGAGCGCGGCGCAGCGCGTCTCCTCGTCGTGATCGATTCGGGGCCGGCTTTCCGGCTGGGGAAAATCGACGTACAGGGTCTCGCGCTGTACGACCGATCCTTGCTGGAGCGCTACAACACGCTACAAGAGGGCGAGCCCTACGACTACGACCGCCTTGTTGCGTTGCAGAACGCGCTGCAGGGGACCGCCTATTTCTCCGGCGCAATCGTGGAAATCGATCGTGATCCCGCCATGGCCGCTGCATCGCCGGTGCGCATTGCGATTACGGAGGCAACGCCACGGCGTTTCGGCGTGGGCGTGGGCTACAGCAGCAATACCGGCGCGCGATCCGAACTCAACTATCGCGACGCAAACCTCTTTGCGCGGGCCTGGGAACTCAACAGTTCTGTGCGCCTGGAAGAAAAGCGCCAGTCGGCGTTTGCCGACGTATTCCTTCCGCAAACGCCCTCGGGCTTCCGGGATGCGCTGGGCGTCACGATGCTGACCGAAAACATCGAGAACCTGGAAACAACCCGATTTTCGATTGGTGTGCAGCGCATGCGCACCCTTCAACGAACCACGGTACGTACAAGCCTCAACTACCAGCGCGAGATCACCCATCCGCAGGGGGCCGAAGAACAGATCAGCAGTGCTCTCACCCTTAACTATGGGGCGGACCTGCGCACGGTGGACAATCCCATTGATCCACAACATGGCTACAGCCTGGGGTTTCAGATCGGTGGCGGGGCCCGCGTGCTGCTCTCTGATCAGAACTTTCTGCGTCTGTACGGGCGTGCGCAGTATTACCAGCCGCTCGGTGCCAGTGGCATGCTGATCGTGCGTGGCGAAACCGGCTACACGATCGCGCCATCGAGCAGCGGCATCCCGCAGGATTTTCTCTTTCGTACCGGCGGCTCCCAGTCCGTGCGGGGATACGACTATCAGAGCCTCGGGGTGAAGCAGGGCGATGCCATCGTGGGCGGCAGGACGCTGTTGGTGCTCAGTTCGGAATACGTTTACTGGCTCAGCGGACCTTGGGGGGTCGCCACCTTTGTCGATACCGGAGATGCCAAGGACACCTGGAAAGACATGCGACTCAAGCTCGGTTACGGGCTTGGTGGAAGGTGGAAGAGTCCGGCAGGGCCGCTTGGCATCGATGTTGGTTACGGCCATGAAGATCGCAAGTTCCGCCTTCACTTCACATTAGCGGTTGCCTTTTGAGTGTTGTGGCGAAGGGTAAATGTTGCAAAAATGACAAAAACGATTATGACTGCAAGAAATCTGTAACCTCTTGCAACGATCATGTCGGACGGATTGCTAGCCATCGAGCGACAACGTTTCGACGAGCGGATGGTGTGTAACAGCAACGGATCTGTTGTTGTTTGGCAACAAAAGTTCCTATCGCGCGGTCTGATTGCCCGCAAGGCGTTGCCTCAAAGATGACGCCCTGAAACAATTTCGACTGTTTCTCAGGTAATGAGAGTGCAAGTCGAACAGCGGCAAGCAGGTAGATCCGCGTCGCAACTTTGAGTTAATGGAGAATCGTATGCAAAAGAAACTGATCGCCGTGGCAATTGCCGGCCTGGCTGCTGTTCCGGCCTTTGCTGCTGACACCAGCGTGACCCTCTACGGCCTGATCGACATGGGCGCTTCGTGGCGTGGTAACAACTACGACAACGCCACTGCTGCACGGACTGGCGTGGATAGCGGTCAGATGAACGGTTCCCGTCTGGGCGTTCGCGGTTCTGAAGAGATCATGCCGGGGCTGAAGGCTAACTTCCGTTTTGAGGCTGGCATCGCCGCGGACATCGGCGGTAGCAACCAGGGCACGGTAAGCACCGGCCAAAAGACCACCAAGGTTTGCACCAATGCAGCTTGCACAACGACCGCCAATGCGGTGACGACTGAGCAAACCACGAACCAGCGTGTCTGGGGTCGTGCCAGCTGGGTTGGCCTGCAGGGTGATTACGCGGAAATGCGCCTCGGCCGCATGTACACCCCGAAGTTCAACATGTACGCCGACAATATCGACCCGTTCGGTCTGGGTTCGGTTGCAGAAACCAACAACATCTTCACCCACATCGTTGCGCGTGCGGACAACGCCGTCTACGTGACGACCCCGTTCTTCGGCAACGTCTTTGCCGTGGAAGCGATGTACTCGACCAAGACATCGGGCGACGAAGCTGCGGCCAATGCGGGCGATACGCGCCTGATCGACATCCAGCCGAAACTCAAGTTCGGCCCGGCCACCTTCTTTGTTGACTACACTCAGCAGAACGTCCACAACGCGACCACCAAGAAGGGCTCCGTGGATGCCGGCGTCGCAGCTGACTTCAAGGTTGTCAAGGCAACGCTCGCATACGCCCGTGTGAAGGATGAAACGGTGGCGAAGGTGAACGGCTCGACCCGCGGCTGGGATCGCTGGAACGTTGCTGGCACGGTGCCGATGGGCAACCTGTCGCTTCTGGCCCAGTACTCCTATTCGAAGGATCGCAACAGCCTGAAGGAAAAAGCTGAGCAGATCGGTTTCGGCGGCCTTTACAGCCTCTCGAAGCGCACCACGGTTTACTCGGTTTATTCGAAGATCAACACGGATCCGTCGGTCAAGAGCGGCTACGAAGTGGCTGATGCGACCAACTCGGGTAATGGCTACCGCGCAGGTTTCAACCTTGGCGTGCGCCACACGTTCTGATCTCGGACGTAACGCAATGAAAAGGGCGCCGTAAGGCGCCCTTTTTTGTCGACCTTTAATTGCTGAAAACTGACACAGCGAGCGCTGCTGCTCCCGTCAGGGGATGCCACTATCCCGGTAGCGCCCGCCTGGCGTTGGGCGCTGCCGGAAACCACTTCACCCTTTAACGCGCGACCTGACGTTCCCGCAGTTCGTCCAGTGTCTTGCAGTCAATGCATTGGGTCGCGGTGGGGCGCGCCTCCAAACGCTTCAATCCGATCTCCACGCCACAGCTATCGCAATAGCCATAATCGTTGGCGTCGATCCGCGCGAGCGTCTGGTCGATCTTCTTGACCAGCTTGCGCTCGCGGTCCCTGTTGCGCAGCTCCAGTGCGATGTCCGATTCCTGGCTGGCACGGTCGTTGGGGTCGGCGAAAGCGGTCGCTTCATCCTGCATGGTGTGGACCGTGCGTTCAATGTCGGACTGCAGATCCAGCTTCCACGCTTCGAGGATTGAACGGAAATGAGCCAGTTGCTTCTCGTTCATGTACTGCTCGCCCTTCTTTGGCTCGTAGGGCTTGAAGTGGCGGTAGATCTCCTCAGCCATGATGGCTTCCCCGGTCGATGTGAGAAAGCTGCGTTAATAGCAGAATCAACCATGGGTCGCAAGGAAGCTTCTGACGCACGCGCCGGGCAGTGCCGCAAGCTGCAGCAAAGTCCCGTTGGGGAAGTTCTCCGGCCTGGCATGACGTGTTCTGGTGGTTCGCTATTCTGTTCTCAGCCCGGATGGGAATCGGGCTGAGTTCTGGGGTGCCCTGAATTCGCCTATCGCGGCTGTTTGGCTCGAGGCTGGCGCACTCCAAGGGCTGCAATGTCCATCGTCCCGGATCTGCCATGCGTGCTTGTGCTGACGGGATTCTGTGTTGCGACCTGGCGTGCGCTGTCGGAAGAGGCCGACGCTCAGGCGTCTCGCGAACGAGAATTGCAGCGTCGATTGCGCGTGCTCGCCGAGTCTTGATTGCTGGATGCTCAAACGCACATGCGATGGGATTCGTCGTGCGGTTGGGCGGGTTCAACCCGCGAGCGCGCGGAGTGCCTCTTCACGCACGGCATCCGTTAGATCTTCGCGAAGGCAATCAATCACGCGGAGTTCTGACCAAGTGCTGGCGAATTTGCGCTGCCACGTGATCTGTCGCTTGGCAAGCTGTCGGGTGGCGAAGATGCCGCGATCGCGCAGTTCGTCGGTCCCGTATTCGCCATCCAGGTGTTCCCAAGCTTGGCGGTAGCCCACGCAGCGCATCGAAGGCATGCCGGATTGAAGCGGGTAGCGTGCTCTCAAGGCCTCAACCTCGCCGACGAGTCCCGCCGCGAGCATCTGCCCGAACCGAGCGGCGATTCGTGCGTGCAGGACGCCGCGGTCCGAAGGCTCCAGCGCGATGATGGCCAGTGAAGGCGTATCGCTGTCGTCCTCGCGCCGGGCGTAATTCTCGGCGAGTGAACGGCCGGTAAGCCGCACAATCTCGAGCGCACGCTGGATACGCTGCGCATCGTTCGGCTTGAGTTGCGCGGCGGCATCGGGGTCGAGCTTCGCAAGATCGGCATGGAGGGCGGGCCAGCCCCGTGTCGCTGCTTCACGGTCGATCGCGCGACGCAGATCCGCATCCGCCTGAGGTAGATCGGAAAGGCCGTCGTGCAGCGCTTTCAGGTACAGCATCGTTCCGCCAACCAGGAGCGGAAGGCGATCGCGGGCCCGGATTTCGCCGATCAAGCGAATCGCATCGGCGCGGAACTGCGCGGCCGAGTACGCGTCGGTCGGGTCGATCAGGTCTATCAGGTGGTGCGGGCACGACGCGAGCTCTTCATGCGTCGGCTTGGCGGTGCCGATATTCATGTCGCGGAACACCAGCGCAGAGTCCACGCTGATGATCTCGCACGGGAGGTGACGCGCGAGATCAAGCGCGCATGCGGTCTTTCCGCTGGCGGTCGGGCCGATCAGCGCGATAGCATCGGGGCGGGCGGAGGAGGCTGACAAGAATGAACTCGTTGCAAGGAAAACAAGGCTGGGTGCGCAATTCTAGTGGCTGGCGCTTGTGGCTGCGCGCGTTCGTTGCGCTCTGTCTGTCTGCCGTGTCGCTGCTCGCAGGTGCGGCGCCGCTGTTGCTGTGGGAAGTCAGTGGCGCAGGCGCTCCGGTGTGGCTGTTCGGATCGGTGCATGTTTGTCGCGCCGACTGCTTCCCGCTGCCAGCGTCAGTCGAGTCGCGCTTTCGGCGTGCCGACGTACTGGCCGTGGAGATCGACCCGACCCGTTCGGATCTGACTGGCATGCTGGCCGGCCTTGGCGGCGGCGAGGAAGGCAGTCTGCACGACAAACTCGGCAGCAGCGACTGGCGAAGACTAAACCGCCAACTTTCGACGATGGGGATGCCGGAGGAGGCGCTCGATGCGCTTTCGCCTGCGATGGCCAATGTCTTTGTGGCAGTTTCTGCTGCGCAACGTGCGGGGCTCTCGCCCATGCATGGCACCGATCTGCACTTCATCAATCTGGCGCAGAGTCAGGGCAAGCGACTGGTCGAACTGGAAACGGTAGAGCGACAGATGCAGGCACTTTCGGCTGGCTCCGAGCGGGAGCAGGTGGATTCACTGCGGGCCAGCCTGCGCGCTGCCGAGGACGGCACCCTGCGCGCGTCACTCGATGAACTGGTTGGTGCCTGGCGTCGCGGCGACGCGGCCGGCTTGTCGGAGGCGCTGCGCAAGGCGCAATCCGCAGACCCTTCGAGCCGCGCGATGTTCGAAGATCTGTTCGACAAACGCAACCGTGAAATGAGCGATGCCATCGTGCGCCTTGCGCGAGAGGGTCGATCGGTCTTCGTGGTGATTGGCAGCGGTCACCTGGCCGGCAAGGCGGCCATTCCAGACCTGCTTGCGCGCCGCGGCTACCGGGTTCGCCAGCTCAATTCCGGCGACTGATCCGGAGTACCTCAGGCGGCCGTCTGTTTGGCCAGGATTTCGGACGCGCAATGCAGCATCGCCATGTGCAGGCTGACGACACCTGCCAAGCCCCACAGCTTGCGCGCACGCTCGAGAAATTCGACGGCGCGCGGCCCAGCGAGCTCGATGACACCCTGTTCGGAATGGATGCTGAGCGCTTCCTGACTCGTGAAATGAGGCTCCACGCGGATGCCAGCGTGGCGTGCGGCTTCAGCGCTCTGGCTGATTGCCATTGCGTGAATCAATGCGTCCATAGTTCTCCCCCGGTTCCCATGGCAAGCAGCGATCTGCGTAATCCAAGGGAATGATTCTTGATCGCCAGCATGACAAACCAATGACATGTACCAGATTATGCCAAGTGCATTGTGCGAGGCCGCGACACCTTAGCGCGACATGTGTGATGTCGATCATGTTTGGGTGAACACAAACTGCAAGGCGTGCACGGAGCCGCTACAGGCGCGAGGTGTCAGGTGGCGCCCACTTGTTCGCACAGCCGTCACTTTCAACGGCGAGGGGGATTGTCCGTCCAGCGGACAAATCAAGTCTTGTCGTGCCGGACCAGCGTGTTGTCGTTACGTGCCAGATGACCGCCGTCAGCGACCGCGCAGGAACAGCCGATCAAGTTCCGCCATCGAAAGCTGCACCCAGGTCGGACGCCCGTGATTGCACTGATCGGCGCGTTCCGTGGCTTCCATTTCGCGCAACAGGGCGGTCATTTCCGGTAGCGTCAGCGCGCGATTGGCGCGCACGGCACCGTGGCAGGCGAGCGTAGCCAGCAGCTCGTTGCGGCGGGTGGCGACAACATCCGAGGCGGGAAAGTCGATCAGCTCGCCGAGCAGGGCTCGGGTGAGTGCAACAATGTCGGCTCGCGCCAGCAGCGCCGGTACGCTGCGCACTGCGAGCTCGGCGGGGCCCGCCGGCGCGATATCGAATCCGATGCGGTCGAGTGTCTCGCGCTGCGCTTCGGCGCAGGCCATTTCTTTCGCGCTGGCACCAAAGACGGCCGGAATCAGCAGACGCTGGGTGCTCGGCGCGCCGTCAAGCACGTTCTTCAACTTCTCGTAGAGGATGCGCTCATGCGCGGCGTGCATATCGACCAGCACCAAGCCGGTACTGTTCTGCGCCAGCACATAGACGCCATGCACTTGGGCCAGCGCATAGCCGAGCGGCGCACCGTCGCGGTCGGCTGCCGCGAGCGGCAGTGTTTGCGGGGGTGGGATGTTGAGTTCGGGCGCTCGAAAGAAGGCGCTCATGGCGCTCGTCGATGCGGTGAGTGACGATTCGCCTTGTGGCAACGGATAGCTTGAGCGCGGCTCTTCGACGGCAAGGCGATACTGTTCCGGTGCGGCGGGATACGTGACGATGGGATCGGCGGTTTCCGGCCTTGCGCTGGCGACTGCGCTGATGGTTGCCGCGAGGCCGCGACTTACCGCGTGATAGACGAACTGATGGATCGCGCGCGCTTCCCGGAAGCGCACCTCGGTCTTCGCCGGATGCACGTTCACATCGACGCCAGCGGGATCGAGTTCGAGGAACAGCGCGAAAGCCGGATGCTTGCTGCCGTGCAGGATGTCGGCGTAGGCCTCGCGCAGCGCATGCTGGATCAGCTTGTCGCGCACGAAACGGCCGTTGACGAAGAAGTATTGCGCATCACGGCTGGCGCGTGCGTAAGCCGGCAAGGCGGCAAAGCCCGTCACTCGAAGCCCGGCGGCCGCCACGTCGATCTCACGGGCATGTTGCAGGAATTCCTCGCCGAGAATGTCGCCACAGCGGCGGCGCATGTCGCCTGGCGTCAGCCGCAAGCTCATGCGGCCATTGTGCTGCAGCTGGAAGGCGACTTCAGGCCGTGCCAGCGCGATGCGCCGGAAGGCATCGTCGCAATGCCCGAATTCGGTGCCTTCGCTCTTGAGGAACTTGCGGCGTGCCGGCACGTTCCAGTACAGATCGCTAACCTCCACCACCGTGCCGCCATTGAGTGCGGCAGGCGCCGGGGCGGATTCGCCGGCGTGAATACGCCAAGCGTGTGCCGAACCCAGGGCCCGGCTGGTGAGCGTGACGCGCGCGACCGATGCGATCGAGGCGAGCGCCTCGCCACGAAAGCCCATCGTCGCCACACATTCGAGGTCGTCCAGCGATGCGATTTTGCTGGTGGCGTGGCGTTCCAGCGCGATGGCTAGTTCGTCCTTGTCGATGCCACAGCCATCATCCGCAATGCGGATCTGCTTGACGCCGCCTTGCTGGAGTTGGACTTCGATGGCTCGCGAGCCGGCATCCAGGCTGTTCTCCAGCACTTCCTTGAGGACCGACGCGGGGCGTTCGACCACCTCGCCTGCGGCGATCTGATTGATCAGGAGTTCAGGCAGGCGGCGAATGGTCGGCATGTCAGCTCAAGTCGTGCGTCAGAAGCAAGAATGCCCCGTCGGAGCGGGGCATTCGCGGGCGAAGAGCGCGCGCGTCAGCCTTCGGCAATCCGCTTCGCGATGTGGGCCAATGCCTCTTCAACCTGGTCCACCAGGATCAGGCAAAGGTCACCGGTTTCAAGTCGCGCGAGCGCCTTGTCGATTGCGATGAACTCCCCGGTGATCTCATCGACATGGCTGGTCCGCGCAGCACCCTCAAGGCCCTTGCGCAGCAACGCGATGACTTCACCATCTTCACGACCCCGCTGGCACGCATCCTGATAGAGCAGGACATCGTCAAACGCCGCGCCAAGAATTTCGGTCTGTTGAGTGATGTCCTCGTCGCGACGGTCGCCGGCACCGCTGATGACCACGCTGCGACGCCTGGCCGGCATGGCTTCGACGGCCCGCACCAGCGCGCTCATGGCGTCAGGATTGTGGCCGTAGTCGGCGATCACGGTGGCTCCGCGGTAGTCGAAGACATTGAAGCGACCCGGCGCGTTGTCGGAATCGTTGCGGAAAGTCGCGAGCCCCTTGCGAATCACGTCCCAATCGAGACCGGCCGCCCATCCAGCCGCGACCGCGGCCATGACGTTCTCGACCTGGAAGCTGATCGTGCCGTTGCGGGTGATCGGGATCTCGGCAAGCGGCACGCGGTGTTTGACCATGCCCTCCGCGGCCACAATGGTATCGCCATCGACGTACACCACCCGGTTGCCCTGGGCGCGATGCGCGGCCATCACCGGCAGGTGGCGGTCGGCAGCGAAGAAGGTGATCTTGCCGCTGCAGTTGTCGGCCATCGCCGCGACGATCGGATCGGCTGCATTCAGCACAGCGGTGCCGTCGTCCGCGACGTTCTGCACGATGACGCGCTTGAGTACCGCCAGTTCATCGACGGTAGTGATGAAGTTCAAGCCCAGGTGATCGCCGAGGCCGATGTTCGTGACCACCGCGACCTGGCAGCGGTCGAAGGCGAGGCCTTCGCGCAGCACGCCACCGCGGGCGGTTTCGAACACTGCGGCGTCGACCAGCGGGTTGAGCAGCACATTTCGTGCGCTCTTCGGGCCCGAGCAGTCGCCGGTGTCGATGCGACGACCCTGGATATACACGCCGTCGGTATTGGTCATGCCGACCGTCTGGCCGTTCGCCATGAAGAGATGGGCGATCAGGCGCACGGTGGTGGTCTTGCCGTTGGTGCCGGTGACCGCGACGACCGGAATGCGGCCGTCTTCGCCGTTCGGGAACATGCTGCCGATGATCGCCTCGCCCACCGCTCGGCCCTTGCCGAACGAGGGGTTCAGGTGCATCCGCAGGCCCGGCGCGGCGTTCACTTCGACCATGCCGCCGCCTTGTTCTTCCAGCGGCTTGAGCACGCTGTCGCAAACCACGTCGACGCCGCAGATATCCAGCCCGACCATTTGTGCGGCGGCCACGGCGCGTGCGGCCACTTCCGGGTGCACGTCGTCGGTCACGTCGGTGGCGGTGCCGCCGGTCGACAGGTTGGCGTTATTGCGCAGCACGACACGCTTGCCTTTCGGCGGCACGGAATCCGCCGTGAGGCCCTGCATTTCAAGGCGCGCGATCGCGATTTCGTCAAAGCGGATCTTCGTCAGCGAGGTGGCATGACCGTCGCCGCGGCGCGGGTCGGCGTTCACCTGCTCAACCAGCTGGCGCACGGTGTGCACGCCGTCGCCGATCACGAATGGCGGATCGCGTCGTGCGGCCGCCACGAGCTTGTCGCCCACGACCAGCAGGCGGTAGTCGTAGCCGGGCAGGTAGCGCTCGACCATGATGTCGTCGCGAAATTCGCAAGCCACCTTGTAGGCCATCTCCAGCTGCTCACGGCTGGTGATGTTGACGGTGACGCCCTTGCCCTGGTTGCCGTCCTGCGGCTTGACGACCACGGGCAGGCCGATTTCCTGGGCCGCGACCCAGGCGTCTTCGATGTCGACGACCGGCCGGCCGACTGGTACGGGAACACCGGCAGCCAGCAGCAGACGCTTGGTGAGTTCCTTGTCCTGTGCGATCGATTCCGCGATGGCACTGGTGCTATCCATCTCGGCGGCCTGGATGCGGCGCTGCTTCGATCCCCATCCAAACTGCACCAGGCTGCCTTCGGTCAGCCGGCGGAAAGGAATGCCACGCGCGACGGCGGCTTGCACGATCGAACCGGTGGAGGGCCCCAGACGTACGTCTTCGTCCACCTCGCGCAGGCGCGCGAGGGCGGCCGCGAGATCGAAGGGGATGTCTTCGAGTGCGGAGCGGATCAGTTCTTCCGCGAGTTCGAGTGCGAGGCGGCCGACCGGCTCCTCGCTGTATTCGACCACCACCTGGAAGACGCCCTTTTCCAGCGTCGAATGGCAGCGGCTGAAGGTCACCGGGCAACCTGCCTGTGCTTGCAGGCCGAGCGCCGCACCTTCGAGCACATGTGCCATCGCAACCGACTCGGTGTGGCCGCGCGGCTGCAACTGCCCAAGGTCAGGAAAACGCGCGCGCAGGCGGGCTTCGAAGCCGGGGATCGTATCGATCTCGCACTCACTCTCGGTGCAGGCCACGATGGCCTCGATCGAGGTGTGGCGGCTCCACAGGTTGGGGCCTCTGAGGGCGCGGATGCGGGAAACTTCCATCAAACAGTCTTCCTGTAGCTGTTCCAGTCGTCTTCGGGACTGTCTATCAATGTGTGCGGGCGCGCGCGGCGGTTTGTTCCGCCTCGAAAGTCTCGATGCCGGCGCCGATCAGATCCGGCGAGATGCCGAGGGCCCACGCAGCGCCTACCGCAGCAAGGATGCTTTCGATCGGCAGCGAACCGGAGGAGCCGGTGGCCAGCATCGCGAGTTCGTCCAGCCGTTCTTCCTGCATGCCTTCGGCGAGGTAGACGCGGCCCTCGCGCGCGAACACGGCGCGGCCCCCCTTGGCGCGATGCGCGATGATCGCGGGCTGCTCCACCGAGGTGCCGTAGAAGATGACCGAGCCGTCGCAGAGCGAGGCCATTTCGACGACATGTTCGTCGTCGGCATTGAGGACGGCGTGTCCGTCGGACAGCACGACGTCGACCTGGGTGCGCAAGACCGCATTCAGGCGATCTATGTCATTGATGTAGAACTCGTCGAGCGTTTCCAGTCCGGTCGAATCGGTCACCACGCCTACCGTGCAACGGTCGTAGGGCAGGCCTTCGCGCAGGATCATGTCGGGGTTGTGCTCGAAGACCGCAGCGTCGACGTTGCGGTTCATCAGCAGTCGCTGCCCGGCGTCAAAGTTGACGCCTCGACGGCGATCGACCTGACGGCGGTCGAGGAAGAGGCCGTCGGCGCAGGCGAGCCCGACATGGCGGCCGGAAAGTCGCACCAGCCACGCGACCAGGCGGGCGATCTGCGTGGTGCCGCGATTGCCAGTGATGCCGACCAGCGGAATTCTTCCGGGGTCGGTTTCACCGAAAAGGTGGGTGACGATGGCGGCGCCCACCGGGCGGGGTTCGCCGTTGGCGGGTTTCAGATGCATCAGCAGCCCGGGGCCGGCGTTGACTTCGACCACCGCAACGTCCTGTGCGGCGAGTGGCTTGGAGATGTCTTCGGCGACCATGTCGACGCCGGCAATGTCCAGTCCGACCACTTTTGCAGCGAGCGTGACGACGCTTGCCAACTCAGGGTGCAACTCACCGGTGCAATCAAACGCGACATTGCCGTTGCGCTGGATCAGCACGCGCTGGCCCTTTGTCGGAACGGATTCCGGCGTGAGTCCCTGGCGCGCAAGGTCATTGCGAATCGCGGTATCCGACTCGAGATTGAGCCGGTTGAGCGGGAAATCTTCGGTGGTGCCGCGGCGTGGATCGGAATTGATCTGCGTTTCCACCAGTTCAAGAATGTTGGCTTCGCCGTCGCCGGTAATCCACGCTTCTTCACCGCGGGCGACCGCCACCACCTTGTCGCCGACCACCAGAAGGCGGTGCTCCGATCCGCGCACGAAGCGTTCCACCAGCACTTCACTGCCGTGGCGCAATGCAAATTCGAAGGCCTGTTCGACATCCTCGCGCCGCGAGAGGTCCAGTGATACGCCGCGGCCATGGTTGCCATCGACCGGTTTGACGACCACCGGCAGGCCAATGTCCTCGGCGGCTTCCCAGGCATCGGCCGCGTTCTCGACGATGCGGCCTTCCGGCACCGGCACGCCGCAGGAGGCGAGCAGACTCTTGGTCAGATCCTTATCGCTGGAGATGCTCTCCGCGATCGCCGAGGTGCGGTCGGTTTCGGCCGTCCAGATGCGTCGCTGGCGCGCACCGTAGCCGAGCTGGACCAAGTTGCCGTCGTTCAGGCGGATCGAAGGGATCTTGCGTGCGGTAGCGGCATCGACGATGCAGGCGGTGCTTGGGCCGAGGCATAGCGAGTCGACCATGTCCGTCAGACGTTCGATCGTCACGGGCAGATCGTAGGGACGATCCTCAACCGCGGCCATGACCAACTCGCGCCCGGCTTCGAGCGCGGCACGCCCGACCTGTTCGTTGCGGGTGCGGAAGGCCATCTTGTAGATACCGCTGCCTTCCGCGGTTTCTCGCGTCTTCCCGAACCCGGTTTGCATGCCGGCACGCATCTGGAGCTCGAGCACGACATGTTCGAGCACATGGCCGATCCAGGTGCCTTCCTCAAGGCGTTGCAGGAAGCCACCCGGCTCCCCGACACCGCAGCGGTGCTCCCTCAGGGCGGGCAGCCAGCCAGTCAGGCGCTCGGTGAAACCGGGCAGCTTGTTTGTCGGCAGCTCCTCGAACGCACCGATGTCGAGCCAGGCTTCGATGACCGGGCGGTAGGTCCAGATATTCGGTCCGCGCAGATGCGTGACGCGAAGAAACGTGATGTCTTTCTTCTTCATGTTCCAGTCGTTTGGTCCGGACAGTTCAGCCGCCGGAGCCTTTTCCCCGGGTCGCGGGTGCTTCGTGTTCCGCCTTCAGGCCTGCCAGCGCGCAGGCTTGGGCCAATGGGGCGATGCGGTATACTTCCTTGCCTTTGTGCGAGGCCGGAAGCCCAGACCCGCCAGAATATCGCAATTGCGCGATTCTCTCCCGTCCAGCCGATTCGTTCATCCGGTCAACCCGCATTCCGGCCCGCGCGTTCTGGCCGTTTCGCCTGTGACGATTGCATCGCAGCTTCCACTCCAATCACCAAAACAAGACGAAACAGCACCCGATGACGACCGAACCCCTTGCCGCGGCGAGTGCGAGACTGGCTATTCCGGAGGCCTGGCGCGGCGAACTTGCAGCGCGCCTCGAACGGGAAGAGAACGTTCTCGCAGCACTTGAGGTTGACCTTGATGCGCGCCTGCATTTTGCAAGCGGCGTGCTGGCGGTAACCGAGCGCCGATTGATCGCGCGCGCGCCCGGCAGCAACGCATGGCAGGCGTGGCCTTTGCGGGCGGGCCTCAGCCTGGTTCATTTCGATCATGCCGGGGTCGGTACGCTCGAACTTCGAGACGAAAAGTCCCTGCTGGCGTGCTGGCGATACACGCTTGGCCAGAACGTTGCCGCTTTGCGCTTGATCGACCAGTTCGAGGCCCAGCTTCAGCTGCTGCTGACTGGCCGCCCGGTGGAAAAGGAAGGCGAGGATCTGTGCCCGACCTGCAAGGCGCCGTTGCCGCCGGACGAGGACGAGTGCCCGATCTGCACCCGAGAGCTGCACACGCCGCCTTCGACCTGGACGCTGTTCCGCTTGTGGCGATTCGCGCGCCCTTATCAGGGCCAATTGCTCGCGGGTTTCCTGCTGATGCTGGGTGCGACCGCGGCGACGCTGGTTTCGCCCTATCTCTACATGCCGCTGATGGACGAAGTGCTGATTCCGTTCCAGAACGGTCAGCACATCGAACCGACCAAGGTGGCGTGGTATCTCGGCGGGCTATTTGCTGCGGCGCTGGTGTCCTGGTCATTGGGTTGGGCCAAGACCTACATCCTCGCGCTGGCGTCCGAACGAATCAGTGCTGATTTGCGGACGACAACCTTCGAGCATTTGCTGCAGCTTTCGCTGGAGTACTTTGGTGGCAAACGCACCGGCGACCTGATCTCGCGTATCGGCTCCGAGTCGGATCGCATCAGCGTATTCCTGTCGCTGCATGCGCTCGACTTCATTACCGATGTGCTGATGATCACCATGACGGCGGTGATCCTGTTCAGCATCAATCCCGCGCTCGCGCTGGTGACGCTGCTGCCTTTGCCTTTCATTGGCTGGATGATTCACCTGGTGCGCGATCGTTTGCGCACCGGTTTCGAGAAGATCGACCGGGTGTGGGGCGAAGTAACGAACATCCTTGCCGACACGATTCCCGGTATCCGCGTCGTCAAGGCCTTTGCGCAAGAGCACCGCGAAGCCAAGCGCTTCCGCGAAGCCAACCGCCACAACCTGCTGATCAACGATCGGTTGAACAAGACCTGGTCGCTGTTTTCGCCGACCGTGTCGCTGCTGACCGAGATTGGTCTACTGGTGGTGTGGGCCTTCGGTATCTGGCAGGTCTCCAAGAGCGAAATCACGGTCGGTACGCTGACGGCCTTCCTCGCTTACATCGGCCGGTTCTACGGCCGCCTCGATTCGATGAGCCGCATCGTCTCGGTGACGCAAAAAGCAGCGGCGGGCGCCAAGCGCATCTTCGATGTGCTGGACCATGTCTCCAACGTGCCGGAACCGACCAATCCGGTGCATCTTGAAACCGTACGCGGCGAAATCGAGATGCGCGACATCGGCTTCCGCTACGGCAATCGTTCGGTGATCCGTGGGCTATCGCTGACGATCAAGCCGGGCGAGATGATCGGGCTCGTCGGCCACAGCGGTTCGGGCAAGAGCACGCTGGTGAACCTGATCTGCCGCTTCTACGATGTGAGCGAGGGGTCGATCAAGGTGGATGGTGTGGATACGCGCTCGCTGCCGGTTGCCGAGTACCGCCGCAACATCGGCCTGGTGCTGCAGGAGCCCTTCCTGTTCTTTGGCACGATTGCCGAGAACATTGCCTACGGCAAGCCGGGGGCGACGCGGGACGAGATTATCGCCGCGGCGCGCGCGGCGCACGCGCACGAGTTCATCCTGCGGCTGCCGCAGGGCTACGACTCGCTGGTCGGCGAGCGCGGGCAGGGGCTTTCCGGGGGTGAGCGTCAGCGGATTTCGATTGCACGTGCGCTGCTGATCAACCCGCGCATGCTGATACTCGACGAGGCGACTTCGTCGGTGGATACCGAAACCGAGAAGGAAATCCAGCGCGCGCTCGACAACCTGGTGCAGGGCCGCACGACGATAGCGATTGCGCATCGCTTGTCGACGCTGCGCAAGGCCGACCGCCTGGTGGTGATGGACCGCGGCCAGATCGTCGAGGTGGGCCATCACGACGAACTGATGGCGAAGCAGGGCGCCTACTGGCGGCTGTACCAGGCGCAGGCCCGCAACGCCGAGAAGCTGCTGGAAGGAGCTGGCGAATGATCGACTGGCAAATCGAACGTAACGCCTTCGGGCGTCTTGTGTTCATCGACACGCAAGGGCAGCGGCACGAGAACATGGTGCCGGTGCGCGCCTTCCCGATTGCGGCACCTGACGATGGTATCTCGCTCGTCAGTCAGGACGGTCATGAACTGGCCTGGATCAGCCACCTGTCAGCCTTGCCCGAAGGGCCGCGGGCAGAAATTGAGCGCGAACTGGCGGCGCGCGAGTTCGTGCCGGAGATCCGCCGCCTGATCAAGGTGTCGAGTTTCGCAACGCCCTCGACGTGGACGGTCGACACCGACCGCGGCGAGACGAGTTTCGTACTGCGCGGCGAGGAAGACATCCGCCGGCTCTCCGGCGCCACGATGCTGGTGGCGGATGCACACGGCATCCAGTTCCTGATCCGCGACCCGATGGCGCTGGATCGGCATAGTCGGCGCCTGCTCGACCGATTCCTCTGATCTGGCTGGGATTGATCACTTGCGGGCGGTCTGCGGGCCGCCCTTTGTTTTCTGCGGAACGATTGAAATCCCTCACCCCGTACCGAAATAGGAGAGGTCACACAGCCGACCCGGCGAGGTATCGCGTGCCCCTGCTGATTATTACCCTCGCCGCCCTGGTGTTCGCAAGCTGGATGTTCTTCGAGCCGCAGCGTGTCGCCTGGCGTCGGCGCGCCGTGCTGCGGGCACCGTGTCCGGATGCCTGGCGCGACATCCTGCGCCGGCGCGTGCCCTATTTCCGCAGGTTGCCGGCAGATCTGCAACTTCGTCTCAAGGAGCGGATCAAGGTCTTCATTGCGGAGAAGGCGTTTGTCGGTTGCGCCGGGCTGGAGATCGACGACGAGATCCGGGTGACGATCGCGGCGCAAGCCTGCCTGCTGATCCTCAATCATGGCGACGACTATTGCTACCCGAAGCTGCAGCGCGTGCTCGTCTATCCCGGCGCGTTTGCCGTCACGAAGAAGACAACCGATCCGTTCGGTCTGCAGCGCGAGCAACGGCAGGTGCTGGCCGGCGAATCCTGGTCCCTCGGTCAGGTCGTGCTGTCCTGGCAGGACACCCTCGATGGCGCTGCGATCGACGATGACGGCCGTAACGTCGTCTTCCACGAGTTTGCGCACCAGCTCGACCAGGAAACCGGTGCGGCCAACGGCACGCCCGAGTTGCCGGTGAGTCGCATGTACGCAGGCTGGGCGCAGGTACTCGGTGCGGAATTCGAGCAGCTGCGTGCGCGCGCCGCAGAAGGTGAAACCTCGCTGCTCGACGACTACGGGGCGACCAATCCGGGTGAATTCTTTGCCGTCGCCAGCGAAGTGTTTTTCGAGCGGCCTCGCGAAATGGCCGCGCTGCACCCCGGCCTGTACCAGCAACTGAGCGCCTACTACCGGCTTGATCCGCGCCTCTGGTAATCGAAAGTGAGTGTCACTTGATGCGGCGCTGCGAGAACTCTTCCTGAATCGTGTCCTTGTAGTAGCTCGCCGGCGAGCTGCTGCTCAGGAAGTGTCGGGCGATCTCTTCGCCGACGCCTCTGTGCTGGATGATCGAACCGTTGTCGAATTCGATTTCGAGCGCCCGTGCGGAACGGTCGTAGCCCGCCGAGCGGATGCCGCCGCGATTGATCGGTTTGCGTTCGATGCCCATGTCACTCTCCGTTGTATTGGCGGGCGGATGTAGCTCGTGCCCGCCAATGGCGTTCAGATCAGAAGCCGAGACGTTCGCCGGCGCCGAGCAGGGTGGCGATGCCAAGTACCGCAAAGATTGCCGCCGCGATGCCGTGCACCACGCGCACCGGGATCTTGTTCGCGATGCGGTCGCCGAGGATCACCGCCGGTACGTTGGCGATCATCATGCCCAGCGTGGTGCCCGCGACCACCGCGAATACCGATTTGTACTGTGCCGCGAGCGCGACGGTGGCGATCTGTGTTTTGTCACCCATCTCGGCGAGGAAGAAGGCAACGATTGTGGTGCCGAAGACGCCAAAGCGCGCGAGTTTCGTATCCTCGTCGTCGAGCTTGTCGGGGATCAGCGTCCAAGCCGCCATGCCAATGAAGGATACGCCGAGCACCCAGCGCATCACTTCCGGGCTGACCATTGAGGTGATCCAGGCGCCGAGCGCGCCGGCGCAGGCATGGTTAGCCAGCGTTGCGACAAGAATGCCCAGAACGATGGGCAGTGGGCGACGGAATTTTGCGGCGAGGACGAAGGCGAGCAATTGCGTTTTGTCGCCGATTTCCGCGAGCGCGACGATACCGGTGGAAATGAGGAATGCTTCCAATTTGAACTCCCTGGCCGGCGTTTCCAATGACCACGCGCGCCCCGGCCAGTCCGGCAGCAACGTGGTCAAAGGTCTTGCCAAGTACGGGAACCGCCTGCGCCATGGCCGGGTTGGCCAAGTGTGTTGACGCAGGCCCCTTCGTGCGAAGGGCGGCTACTCCCCAATGACGGGCGGAGTGTATCGCGATCGGCATAAGCAGTCCATTTGAGCGGCGCCATCGCAACGTGGTGAAAGCGGATTAGGTGCCGTCGCATTTCTTGGCTTCCGCTAGAATCGCCGGATACGTCTGGAGAGGTCCATGAGCGAATCCGGTATCGAGAAGAAAGCGCCGCTCCGCCTTGACAAGGGTGCCGGGGGCGCACGTCGCAGTCGCGGGCGCGGGTGGCTTTACGCTGGGCTCGCAGCCGTGTTGCTGGTTGGTGCGGGCATCGCCAAACGTGCCCTGGCGCCAGCGACGGTGGAGGTGCTCACCGTCGCAGCCGCCTATCCCTACCAGGGTGTGACCTTGCTGAACGCGACCGGCTATGTGGTTGCACAGCGCAAGGCGGCCGTCGGCTCCAAGGCGAGCGGTCGGCTCGAATGGCTGGGTGTGCGCGAAGGCTCGGTGGTGAAGGCGGGTGAGGTGCTGGCGCGGATCGAGAGCAAGGACGTCGAAGCGCAGGCACGCCAGGCCGAGGCCAATGTGGGTGTGGCGCGCGCGAGCCAGGTGCAGGCGCAGGCCGAGTTGTTCGAAGCAGAACGGCTGCTACGCCGTGCGCGGGACCTGGCGGATCGCAACTACGTATCGGTATCGGCGCTTGACGAGGCTGAAGCGCGTGCCAAGCGCGCCCGGGCTGCGGTCACCAGTGCCGAGGCGGCGATTCGCGCGGCCGAAGCCGGCGCGCGGGCGGCCAATGTTTCGCTCGATCAGACCAACATCCGCGCGCCGTTCGATGGCGTCGTGCTGACCAAGAGCGCCAACGTCGGCGATATCGTCACGACCTTCTCGGCCGCCGCCGACAGCAAGGGCGCGGTCGTGACGATGGCGGACATGGCCACGCTTGAGGTCGAGGCCGATGTGTCAGAAAGCGTGCTCGGCAAGGTCCGCATCGGGCAGCCCTGCGAGATCCAGCTCGACGCTTTCCCGGACATGCGGTTTCGCGGCGAAGTGATCCGTATCGTGCCGACGGTGGATCGCTCCAAGGCCAGCGTGATGACCAAGATCCGTTTTCTGGATCGCGACGAACGCATCCTCCCGGAAATGAGCGCCAAGGTTGCCTTCCTGTCGCGGGCGATGGGGGCCAACGAACGCAACCCGCGTGTGGTCGTGCATAAGGATGCGCTGGTCGGTGAAGGCGCTGCGTCCGCTGTCTTCCGGATTGATCAGGATCTCGCGCACCGTGTCGCAGTAACGCGCGGTGCGGCGATTGGTGATCAGGTCGAGGTTTCAGTACTCAAGGCGGGCGATCGGGTTGTGCGCAAGCCAGCCGACACACTGAAGGATGGCGCACGCGTCGAGGTCAGCAGCAAGTGAGCGCGACTCCCGACCCCAGGCGGCCGCTGATCTCCGTCCGCGAGGTCTACAAAGCCTATCGCCGCGGAAGCCAGACGATCCCCGTACTCGACGGCATCAGCCTGGACATCGCAGCAGGCGAGTTCCTGGCATTGATGGGCCCTTCGGGTTCGGGCAAGAGTACTCTGCTGAACCTGATCGCGGGCATCGACTCGATCGATGGCGGATCGCTCAAGGTAGACGGCGTCGAGATCGGCGAGCTGTCAGAGCGGCAATTGGCAGATTGGCGTGCGGAGCACGTCGGATTCATCTTCCAGTTCTACAACCTGATGCCGGTCCTGACCGCCTACGAGAACGTGGAACTGCCGCTGATGCTGACCAGCCTGTCGCGCGCCGCGCGGCGCGCGCATGTGGAAACGGCGCTGGAAATGGTGGGTTTGTCGGATCGCATGGATCACTACCCGTCGGAACTGTCGGGTGGCCAGCAGCAACGGGTCGCGATTGCACGTGCGCTGATTACCGACCCGACCGTGATCGTCGCCGACGAACCGACCGGCGATCTGGATCGCGAATCCGCGACCGAGATTCTTCACCTGTTGCAGGGCCTCAATCGCGATACCGGCAAGACCATCGTGATGGTGACCCACGACCAGCGCGCCGCCGAGCACGCGCAGGCGATCATGCATCTTGAAAAAGGTGTGCTATCGGCGCGGGAAGAGGTCCGATCGGCGCCGGGCTGAGCGCCCGCTGCGTCGCTTCGAATCAATGCAGGCCGAGTCGGCCTTCTTCGTAAGTCGCAAGCAGGCCCCAGGTGCGGCCACGGCGGCGAACCACGTCGAGCATCGCGAGCGATCGCAGACTGAGTGCTGTTTCGCAGGCGCGCAGTGGCGCACGGAATAGCGATGCAGGCAGGGCTCGATTGAAGCGGGACATGGCGATTCTCCGGTCGGGGGCGGCTACTGATTGGGTGCTGTAAGCATATACAGTGATGGCCGTTCGCGCAAGCCTTCCCTTTCGTTGACGTGAAATGTCCAGCGGCTACGTCGGCGGCAGCGAAACCACCTGTTCCGGAAACCAGCGGCACCCGTCAAGGTGCATTGGCTAAGGACCCTTGTGCGAAGCGGGCTGCCGCATGCACTCGCCTTGCGACGTCCTTACGGGTTTGGGAATGGATGGAATCGCAGGAAAACCGCATTGGTGGCTCCCTGCGCGAAGCCTTTTGCCAAGGCTTGCGCCAATTTGAAGGACGCATCGGCCGCGTAGAAACGGGTACGGCACGCGCCTGCCGCACCGCCCAATTCCCAAGCCGAAGCGGGTATGGCTATCCCGCGCTTGGCGCCAAGCAGTGGCTCGCTTGCGCGAGGATGGCGGCCTGCATCTGACGGCGGCGAACGACTTCGGCCCGCTTTTTCGACGGCACGTCCTCCATCGGTTTGACGGCAGCCGCCAAGGGCAGGTTCCAGTCCCCATCGTTGCGGCGCTCTCCGCCAGACTCGGCCCAGAAGGCGTCGTAGTCGAAGGCGATGTCGCGGCGTTTGCGCGCGTTGCGGTAGATGTGGCGTGCGTTGCCAACGCCGACAATGTTGCTGCAGCCGGCAAGACCAGCGATCAGGCGGGCGACTTCGAGCAGCAGCGAGCGGGGGCGCAGGCCATGGCACGCTTTGGTGATTTCGCGCATCGCATCGCGACCCTCTCCGCCTTCGCCGCCGGCGGGGCCCTGAAGGCAGGCGATATCAAGCCAGCGGCCGGATCCGTCGCCGCGCAGAGAAACGAGAACGGTGCATTGGCGGACATCATTGCGCATCAGGTGCACGGCCATCTCACCTTCCTTGGCAAACTGCCCGGGTACCGTCAACGTCAGGACGAGCGGCACCTCATCCTTGCCCTGCCAGGTCGCCAGCGTGACCGGGCCGCGCCCGACTTGCGCCAGCAATGGTGCCCACCTCTGTTCGCGGCAGATGCGGTAATGCTCGTCCAGCGCCTGAAGGCGCGTCGTCGCCGGGTGGTCGGCGCGGGCGTAGGGGCGGTGCAATTTCTCCGCAAGTTCGGGCTGCAGTCGAACGAAGGTACGCAGCATTGGGTCGGCGTTCAGGCGTGCGAACCAGGTCTTGGTGGTGCTGCGGTAATACGCTGATCGCAGGATGAAGCGCGAACGGTTGCGAGCGTCTGAGCGACTGCCCGAACGATAGATCCGCCATCCGAATCGCAGTGCCAACCTTGCCGCGCGGCGTCCGCTGAGCACGCGGAGGATGCCGAGCAGGGCGCGGTCCAACAGGCGGACGCCGATGCGGCGGTGGGGAGCGGCGCCGAGGCTGGCTGCGCTTGGTGTCGAGGCGTTCGGTTCGAAGGGCAATGCAGTGCAATCCGGCGCGCAGCGCGTTCAAGTCGGTTGAAGAATCTGTCTAGCGCCCTCGCAGCGTCCATAGGGAATTGCATGCGCGGGCCGCGCTCGGCGCGCGATCTGATGCGATCCGCTGATCGCGGAACGCCGTGCAGCAACGGCGAAACTGCGGGATCATGGCAGTTCGCAAGGCCATGGGCAACTGGCCACACCGAGTGCGCGCCGCGATGATCGGCATATTGGCCGCAACGACATCCGGCTGGCGGTCAAGTCAGGGCGCCTGACGTCGTTAACGTGAGGGTGCGAAGGCATTGCGACTGATTGAAAGGAGAGACTTCATGCGGACACCGGCTTTTCCTTCCGACGAAGCAGCGCGTGTTCAGGCTTTGCACGATCTGCTTATTCTCGATACCGAGCCGGAAGAGCAATTCGACGCCATTACGGGTTTCTGCGCATCGGCTTTTCGGGTGCCGATCGCGCTGGTCAGTCTGGTGGATACCAACCGGCAATGGTTCAAATCCCGCCAGGGGCTGGACGCATGCGAGACGGGTCGAGACATTTC
Organism: Niveibacterium umoris; assembly: GCF_014197015.1. Lineage (NCBI taxonomy): Bacteria > Pseudomonadati > Pseudomonadota > Betaproteobacteria > Rhodocyclales > Rhodocyclaceae > Niveibacterium > Niveibacterium umoris. The sequence goes on along the minus strand of NZ_JACIET010000001.1, from coordinate 1,783,395 downwards.
CTTCTGCGGCCATGCCATTCTCCAGGCCGAACCCTTGGTCATTCCTGACGCGCTTGAAGATGCACGTTTCGCCGACAATCCGCTGGTCACAGGCGATCCGAAAATCCGCTTCTATGCCGGCATGCCGCTCGAGTTGAGCAGCGGGCACCGCATCGGCACGCTGTGCCTGATCGATCGCAAGCCGCGCCGACTCGAGCCGGAAGACCTCAATCTGCTACGCGACCTGGCGAAACTGGTGGTACGCGAAATCGAAGCGCGCTGACAGCGGCGTTCAGTCGCCGAGCGACGAAGGCGCTTGCGGCAAGTAGCCCTTGGCGACGGCGGCGTCGATCACTGTTTTGGCGTATTCCCATAGTCGCACCGACCCCGCTGCGATGACCTGATTCCGAGCGAACACCTTGTCCGCGGTAACGCCGTTGGCCTGCCAGGCGCGACCTTCGGTATGCAGGTTGTGCAACATCGGCATCAACCGGTCGAGCGCGTTGGCAAATCGCGCGTCGATGGTCTCTGCGGCTTCGAATTCATCCCACAACGCGCGTAGCGGCGCAGCGGTGTCAGCGGGCAGCAGACCGAATATGCGGTCGGCAGCGGCGCCTTCACGTTCGGCCTTGTCTGCGTGTGCGGCGACGTCGTAGGCGAAGGTGTCGCCGGCGTCGATCTCGACCACATCATGCAGCATCAGCATCATCGCGGCCCGCGTGGCATCCACCGGCGCATTCGCATGTTCGGCCAGCACCAGCGCCATCATCGCCACATGCCAGCTGTGCTCGGCCGAGTTCTCGCGCCGCTCACCATCCAGCAGCCAGCTCTGGCGAAGCACCGCCTTGAGCTTGTCGATCTCGAGAATGAAGCGTATCTGGGCGTCGAGTCGATCGAGAGAGGTCGGCGATGTCATGGCTTTGCTTCGATCCGCGTTTTTGAAATGGTGCGCTGACAACGTGCTGGTTTGGCAAGTGGAGCAGCCGCGAATCTTGTCCAGACTTTGTCAATCTCTGTAACTAATTGGGGTTCATGTGGCGTACGCGATGGTTTGGCGCTGCCTCTTCGACGATATTTCAGCGCTATGGCAAACCCCCCTGAATGCTATCGATGCCCGTAACCTGCGAGATTCCGGCGACGACCCATAAGGTCGTTGGCTGGTGGCCCCAATCGATTGATCCGCTCAAAGCGGGTGTACGCATGCGCTGCTTGACTCCCTTGGCGGCGCTGCAACGCGACGGCGTTGAAGTGGAGCTCTATGATCCTGCATGCGAAGCGCGCTATTGCAGTGTAATCGTCCAGGCGTGGTCGGTCTTCGGGACGGTTCGCAATAGCCTCCCGCCGGATGCCATGCTCGTTGCCGTTGCGCGGCTAAAGCAGCAGGGTGTTCGCATCGTTGTCGATAACTGCGACAACCAGTTCTACAACCCCACCAATAATCCCGATTGGGAAGCACAGGTCAATCGGCTGCGCAAACTGCTGGCCATGGCGGATCACCTTGTCTGTGCCACCGAGGCGCTTGCGCAAGTGACCCGGGAGCAAGGGTTTGAACAGCCGGTAAGCGTGGTGGGCGATGCGGTCGAGGGCGATGCGGATCTCATGCCCGGAGAGAGCTGGGCGCGCCGACACCTGAATCCACGGCGGTGGCCCGCGAAGCGGAAGCTTCTCCAGCATGCGCGGTGGGTAGGGTACTGGCGTGATCGCGGACATCTCCCCCTGGTTTGGTTTGGCAATCACGGGGTGGGCTTTGCCGAAGGTGGAATGGGCGATCTGGCTGCGGTTCGCGACCAGATACATCGTGTCAGCGAACGCTGCCCGGTCTCGCTCTCGGTGATCAGCAACCATCCGCCGAAGTACCAAGCGTTGTTCCGGGACTGGTCGATACCGCACCATTACCTGGACTGGGATCGCACGACCTTTCTCGAGGCATTGCGCCTCCATGATGTTGCCCTGATTCCCGTTGCCGACAATCCTTTCACCCGGTGCAAGAGCGGCAATCGGGTCGCCACCGCCCTTCATGAGGGGCTGTCGGTTGTGGCCGATGCGATCAGCAGCTACAAGGTCTTCTCGGAGTTCGGCTTTCTCAACGGTTTCGATGGCGCCGTCGCGGACTATCTCCTTGATGCGGAGGGACGCAAAGAGCGCGCAGCCGCCGGGCGTGCCTTTGTGGCTCGCAAATGCAGCCAGGCCGCGGTGGCCTTGCAATGGCGGCAGGTGATCAACGCTGAGCTGTTGCGGGCCAGCGGCCGCGCCACCTCCGCCGCAGGAGTTGACTCCAGGGCGACATCTTTGCGGGCGTAACCGACGAGGACGTTTCTTTCGGCGCATTCACGCAAAAAGGGCGCCCGCAGGCGCCCTCGAAACTACAAAGGAAACTTTGAATCAGCGTAGCGCGGCGGCCAGCGCGTCGGCTTCGAGGCCGACGATCAGGTGCATCGCACCGCCTTCGACCGGCATCGTGGCCTGCACGCCAGCGTTCTTCAGCGCTGCGGCATCCACCTTGCCCGAGTCGGCGAGCTCGACGCGCAGGCGCGTCGCAGCCAGCGCTTCGAGCGCCTTCACGTTTGCTGCACCGCCAAGGGCTGCGCGGATCTTCTCCGCACGAGCCTTCTGCTGGGCGCTGGCACCAGCCGGGGCGGCGGTGGCGACGGTTGCAACCGGCGCCGCAAGATCAGCCTCGGCGCCGGTGGACTTCAGGTAGTCCTCCATGTCGCCCTTCATGTTTTCAGACAGCGGGCCAAAGATGGCCTGGATGCCGTTGCCAACAACCACGACGCCCGATGCACCGAGCGCCTTCAGGCGGGCCTGATCGACACGCGACGGGTCGGCCACGGCGATACGCAGACGGGTGATGCAAGCGTCCAGGCTCTTGATGTTGGCGCGGCCGCCGAAAGCGATCACGAGGTCACGCGCCTTGCCGCCCTTGCCTTCGCCCATGGCTTGCGTGGCGCCTTCTTCGGCGGCGTCTTCACGACCCGGCGTCTTCAGGTTGAACTTGACGATGACGAAGCGGAACACCGAGTAGTAGATCGCGGCGTAGATCGGGCCGAGGATGAAGACGTACCAGGCACCCTGCGACTTGTTGCCAATCAGGTTGAACATCAGGAAGTCGATGCCGCCCTGCGAGAAGGTGAAGCCCATGTGCATGCTGAGCGTGTTGGCAACGAACTGGCACGAAGCGGCGAGCAGCGCGTGGATGAAGTACAGCACCGGTGCAACGAACAGGAAGGCGAACTCGATCGGCTCGGTGATACCGGTCAGGAAGGAGGTCAGTGCGGCCGAAACCATCATGCCGCCCACGGCCAGCTTGTTCTCCGGCTTGGCGGTATGCCAGATCGCGATTGCGGCAGCCGGCAGACCGAACATCTTGAAGAAGAAGGCGCCAGCCAGCACGCCTGCGGTCGGGTCACCCGCGAAGAAGCGGTTGATGTCGCCGCTCACCATCTTGCCGGTGCTCGGGTCGAGGAAGCTGCCCATTTCGAAGAAGAACGGCACGTTCCAGATGTGATGCAGGCCGAACGGAATCAGCAGACGCTCGACAAAGCCATACACGGTTGCGGCGGTACGCGGATCGCTGACCGCGGCCCAGTGCGAGAAGGCCTTGATGGCGCCACCGATCGGGGGCCACACGAAGGACAGCACGGCGCCCAGCGCGATCGCCGAAATCGCGGTGACGATCGGCACGAAGCGCTTGCCCGCGAAGAAGCCGAGGTACGCCGGCAGCGCGATGCGGAAGTAGCGGTTGAACATGTATGCCGCCAGGCCGCCGGCGAGAATGCCGCCGAACACACCGGTCTGGATCGAGGGCAGGCCCATGATCGTGTCCGGCTTGATGCCCATGATGCCGGCCATCACGCCGAGCGTGACAGTCATGACCAGGTAGCCGATGGTCGCGGCGATGGCTGCAACGCCATCGTTTTCGGTAAAGCCCAGCGCAACGCCGATGGCGAATATCAGCGGCAGGTTGCCGAAGATCACGTCGCCGGAATTCTTCATCAGCGACAGGATCGCCAGGAAGACGGAGTTGGTGGTGTGGAAATCGGTCGCGCCGAGACCCAACAGCAGACCTGCCACCGGCAGGACGGCCACTGGAAGCATCAGCGACTTGCCGATCTTCTGCAGGCCAGCAAAGGCATTTGCAAACATGGTTGTATGACTCCTCAAGGGACTTGGTTTAATCAGCAAACTTGGCAAGCCGCGCGCGCACTTCTGCAGCGGTTCCGAGCGCCAGCACTTCCTGTGCAAGCGCTTCGCATTCCGGCATCGTCACGCGGGCGACGGTGGCTTTAATGGCGGGGATGGCCGGTACGGAGGCGGACAGTTCTGTCACGCCCAGACCGATCAGCACGGGCACGGCCATCGGGTCCGAAGCCATGCCGCCGCAGACGCCCACCCACTTGCCGTGCTTCTTCGCGCCTTCGCAGGTCAGCGCGATCATGCGCAGCACCGCCGGATTCAGGCCGTCGGCCTTCTTGGCGAGTTTGGGATGGCCGCGGTCCATGGCCAGCGTGTATTGGGTGAGATCGTTGGTGCCGATCGAGAAGAAGTCCGCTTCACGGGCGAACTGTTCGGCCATCACGGCGGCCGACGGCACCTCGATCATCACGCCGACCTGCACATCGGTGTGTCCGGTCGCGGCCTGCTCTTCGGCGAGGATCGCCTTGGCCTCGCGCAGCTCTTCAAGCGTTGCGATCATCGGGAACATGATGTGCAGCTTGGCCAGCGGCGCCGTGCGAAGGATCGCGCGCAGCTGCGTGCGGAACATGTCCGGGCGGTCAAGGCTCACACGCACGCCGCGCAGGCCGAGGAAGGGGTTGTCTTCCTTGCCCAGCGGCAGGTAGGGCAGGGGCTTGTCGCCGCCGACGTCCAGCGTGCGGACGACCAGCGGACGCTCGGTGCCGAGCGCTTCTGCCACGGCAATGTACGCGGCAGCCTGCTCTTCTTCGTCCGGCGCGGTGTCGCGGTCGTCGAACAGGAACTCGGAACGCAGCAGGCCGACGCCTTCTGCGCCGTTGGCCACGCCTTCCTGTGCATCCTTGGCGTTACGCACGTTGGCGACGACCTCGATACGCACGCCATCGGCCGTCTGGGCGGCTTTGTGGGCGGCCGCCTGTTCAGCCTCGCGCTTGGCAGCCTGGCGGGCCATGCGGGCCTCGGCATCGGCCAGTTGCGCTTCGCTCGGGTTCTTGCGCAGCGTGCCGCGCGATCCATCCAGCACGACCTGCGTGCCATCGGCCAGATCCAGCACCGCTTCGTCGATGCCGCAGACGGCCGGGATGCCGAGCGAACGGGCCAGGATCGCGACATGGCTGGTCGCACCGCCGGTGGTGGTGCAGAAGCCCAGCACCTTGGTGCGATCCAGTTGCGCCGTGTCGGAAGGCGTCAGTTCTTCGGCAATCAGGATCGAGCCCGCCGGGACATCGATCTTGGCCTGGGTGACGCCTGCGAGCAGCGCGAGCACGCGGCGGCCGACGTCACGGATGTCGTTGGCGCGCTCGCGAAGCAGCGCATTGTCCAGCCCTTCTAGTTGGGCGGCGTAGCGGGTGAAGGCTTCGCGCCAGGCATAGCCCGCGCTCTTGCCGGCGGAAACGCCCTCGATCGCCAGGTCGATCAGTTCCGGGTCTTCCAGCAGTTCGATGTGGGCATCGAGAATCTGCGCCTTCGAGCGGTCGCTCAGATTGGCTTTTAGCGCTTCGATTGCTGCGCGGCCTTCATGCAGGGCGCCGTCGAGTCGCGTACGTTCGCGCTGCGGCGAATCACCCTTTTCCGTGACCTCGATGACTTGCTGCCTGTACTGCACGATGCGGCCGACCGCCAGACCCGGGGAGGCGGATACGCCGGCGAGCTCATCGGGGTCGGTGGGCGTGGCGCGGGTCGGGGCAATGACCTTGGGCGCGGCAGCCGGTGCCGGCGCGTCACCGGCTTTCTCGCCGCAGCCTTCCGCCAGGAGTTTGGCTACGGCGGCGGCTGCTTCGCGGGCATCCGGGCCGGTGGCTTTGACGGAAATTGCATCCCCTTGCATTGTCGCAAAGCCCATGATGGCGACCACCGATTTGGCGTTGACCTCGGCGGCGCCGCGCATGATGCGCACATCGGACTTGTATTTCTTGGCTTCGGCCGCCAGCACCGCGGCCGGGCGCGCGTGCAAGCCGGACGGGTTGGGCAGGCTGACCGGACCGGCGAGTTCCACATTGCCGCCGGCCGTGGCGTCGGCCACTTCGCTACCAACCAGCTGGACCGACAGCACGACATCGCGGCCAGCCTCGACAGCGCCGGACTTGGCGTACATGGCGGCGACCTTGTCGCCGTTGGCGATCACGATCTGGGTCAGCAGGCTCGCGGCCTTGCGCGCGACGCGGTCAGCGTCAAACGAAATCAGCGCTTGGCCGACCGCCACCGTGTCGCCTTGCTTGACGCGCGGAGTGAAGCCTTCGCCCTTGAGCATCACGGTGTCGATGCCGATGTGCACCAGCACTTCGAGACCTTCCGCGGTCGTGATCGTCAGGGCGTGATGGGCATTGTGGATGTTGGTGACGGTACCGGCGACGGGGGAGAGCAGTTCGCCGCTGGTGGGGTCGAGCGAAACGCCGTCGCCCACCATCTTTTGCGCAAACACCGGGTCCGGCACCTTGTCGAGCGGGAAGAGCACGCCCGAGAGTGGCGCGACCAGATCAACGCTGCCGGCACTCGTCGTGTGGGCGGCGCTGCTGCCCGCGAGATCCAGCATGAGCACCTCGCTCTTGCCTGCCTCGACCTTTCCGGTGGCGGGCTTCATGCGGGCCACCTTGTCGCCGTTTGCGATCACCATCTGCGTCAGCAGGCCACGCGCCTTGCGGCCGACAAGATCGGCATCGAAGCGGATCAGCGACTGTCCCTGAGTGACAGAATCGCCTTCCTTCACTTGCGGTGCAAAGCCTTCGCCTTTCAGCGTGACCGTATCGAGGCCGATGTGCAGCAGCACCTCGACGCCTTCCGCGCTGCGGATCGTCAGCGCATGGCCCGCACGATGGAGCTGGATCACGGTTCCGGCGAGCGGCGCGAGCAATTCATTCGACGTCGGATCGATCGAGATGCCATCTCCGACCATCTTCTCGGCGAATACCGGATCCGGAACGGACTCGATTGGAATCAGCACGCCGGACAACGGGGCGATCAGTTGCAGCCTTGGTGCATTTGCACGCATTTGAATGTCTCCTTTTCGGGGCTCCGGCCGGGAAGCGCCGCGGTGAAACTGTCATCAAATTGGGGTAAACCCGAACATAGGGTAAACCCTAAATCGCAATCGCGATCAAGCTTTTGAGTTACATCATAGGCGCCGCTTATTGGAGTCTCAGTTTTTGTTGTCGCTGCCGAGTCCGTGGGTTTTCTTCACATGCACACCTGATTTTCTTGCTGCGCCGCACAATCCGGACTAGTCTGCAATCGTGGATCGGCAGGAAACGCCGTTTCCGCTGCCGGCGTGCGTCGTGAAGGGGTGCAAGATGCTGATTTGTATTGGATTGTCCGTCTTGCGCGAATCAAGGCGATTTGCAGGTGACCGGCGTCACTTCGCCGGTTTGGGGTGGGCGGAACCGGGATTTTTCGCGTTGCGGCGAGGCTTGGCGTGATTCCGCAAGATCTGCCTCCGCGCGCATCGCCGACCGCGCTTCGCACGCTGGTGGTCGGGCTGGAGCGTGATGACACGCCCGCCGGGCATTTCATTCAAACGCTGGTGAAGCAAGGCGGGCGTTTCGGTCTGACTTATCTGGACGAAAAGGTCAGGGCGTTTACCGCCGGGCTTGCGCGCGGCATCGGGGCGGAGTTCATGCTTCCCCTTGATTTTGGTCGCTTCGGCGAGTTGGAGTCGGTCGTGAGTCAGGTCGAGAGGCGATGGGGCGGTGTTGACCGGCTTGTCTTCTGCGCCGCCGAACGACGCGCACTGGTGCCCGGTGGCCTTGAAAAGGAATGCTGTGAAACGGGGCGTGCGCTGGACTTGATGCTGGACGTTGCGCTAACGCTGATTCCACCGGGTGGCGTGGTGATCGTGGTCGAGGGGCGCGGCGTCGGCGTGTGTTCGGCTGAAAAGCAGGAGGCGCTGCGCAAACGGCTTGGCCATGTCGGCGTCAGGCTGGAAGTGTTGCGGGCGCCACTGCGCGGCGCTTCGGGGGAGGCTCCGAAGCTGGCGGAAGGGGGCGAGGGATCAGAGCCTGATGCCGCTGGCGCGCCGATGTCTCAAGCATGAAATTCTGAAGCGCCGCGTCGCGATGAGCGCGCTGCGTGTCCCGCAAAACGAAAAACCCGCCAGAGGCGGGTTTTTCATCGAGGCAAACCAGGTCAGCTCAAATCACTTGAGCTTGGTTTCCTTGTAGAGCACATGCTTCCGGGCCTTCGGGTCATATTTCATGAACTCGAGCTTACCGGGAGTGGTGCGCTTGTTTTTGTTCGTGGTGTAGAAATGGCCGGTGCCCGCAGTGGACTCCAGCTTGATCTTTTCGCGACCGCCTTTGGCCATGATGTTCTCCTAGTGAGGGGTCGGATCAGACTTCGCCGCGAGCGCGAAGCTCGGCGAGGACGACCTCGATGCCCTTCTTGTCGATCGTGCGCAGACCCGCGTTGGACACACGCAGACGCACGAAGCGGTTCTCGCTCTCAACCCAGAAGCGGCGCGACTGCAGGTTGGGCAGGAAGCGACGCTTGGTCTTGTTGTTTGCGTGCGAGACGTTATTGCCCACCATGGGGCCTTTACCGGTAACTTGACAGACGCGGGACATGAAACGCTCCGATGAACCTGTTTGCTCGAAACCCACGATTCTATCTAGAAATGCGTCCTTGAATCAAGCACTTTCGGGCATTGGACGCTAACCGGCTTCGCAATCGCTCACCCCAGCATAGACAACTCAGAGCAATCCGCGCTCGGCGAATGACAGCGGATGGGCGTTGCCAGCTACCACGAAGTGATCGAGCACGCGCACATCGACCAGCGCCAGCGCCTGTTTCAGGCTCGACGTTAGCAACTCGTCGGCGCGGCTGGGCTCCGCGCATCCAGACGGGTGGTTGTGCGCGAAGATCACCGCGGCCGCGTTGTGGGCGAGTGCCAGTTTCACGACCTCGCGCGGATACACGCTGGTCTGGTCGAGCGTGCCGCGGAAGAGTTCATCGGCGGCGATCAGTCGGTTCTGCGCATCGAGCAGCAGCACCATGAAAACCTCGTAGGGCAGCGCGGCAAGCTTCAGGCGCAGCCAGTCGCGTACCGCGCCGGGCGAGCTGAGCAGATCGCGTTCACGCATTTCTTCGCCGAGCGCGCGGCGCGCCATTTCGATCACCGCCTGGAGTTGCGCGAACTTGGCGCTCCCCATGCCCGGTACGGCGGCAAACTCCTGTTCGGGCGCGGAAAACAGGCGGGTCAGACTACCGAAGCGACCGATCAGATCGCGCGCCAGGTCCACCGCACTTTTGCCCTTGATGCCGACGCGCAGGAAGATCGCCAGCAGTTCGGCGTCCGAAAGCACACCGGCGCCGTGGGCGAGCAGGCGCTCGCGGGGGCGTTCGTCCTCGGGCCAGTCGGTGATCGCCATGTCGTGTCCTTGCAGGTGGGCGTTAGAATCGAGGCCTCCATCGTGCCGCGTCATCGGGGTTTCATGTCATGAGCATTTTCACGGGCAAGCGCATTGTGCTGGGCATTTCCGGTGGCATCGCGGCCTACAAGGCAGCCGACCTTGCGCGCCAGCTCGGCAAGGCTGGCGCCGACGTGCATTGCGTGCTGACCGAAGCTGCAGTGCATTTCGTGACGCCGGTGACCTTTCAGGCGCTGACCGGCAACCCGGCCTGGCTCGACGCGTGGGATGCGCGCCAGAGCCGCAACATGGCGCATATCGATCTCACCCGCGGCGCTGACCTACTGCTGGTGGCGCCGGCCACGGCAGATGTGATGGCCAAATTTGCCCACGGCCTGGCTGATGATCTCCTGACCACCCTCGTGCTTGCGCGCGAATGCCCGCTGGCAGTGTGTCCGGCGATGAACCGGCAGATGTGGGAAAACCCGGCAACACAGCGCAACCTCGCGCAACTGCGTGCGGACGGTGCGGCAGTGTTTGGCCCGGCGGCGGGCGAGCAGGCGTGCGGCGAGGTTGGCATGGGCCGCATGCTCGAACCGCACGAGATCGTTGATGAGGTGCGGGCGTTCTTCGCGCCCAAGCGACTCGCCGGACGCAAGGTGCTGATCACCGCAGGCCCGACTTTCGAACCGATCGACCCGGTGCGCGGCATCACCAACATCAGCTCCGGCAAGATGGGTTTTGCGCTGGCGCGGTCTTGTGCCGACGCCGGTGCCGACGTCACCCTCGTTGCGGGCCCGGTGGCCCAGCCAACGCCGCGGGGCGTGCGGCGCATCGACGTACAGACCGCCTTGCAGATGCGCGAAGCTGTGCTCGCAAACGTACTGGCGACCGATGTCTTCATCGGCGTGGCGGCAGTGGCCGACTACCGCCCCGCAACGGCGGCCGATCACAAGATGAAGAAGACCGGCGGTGAAGGGCTGACGATAGAACTGGTGCAGAACCCGGACATCCTCGCCGAAGTGGCGGCGCTGCCGAATCCACCGTTCTGCGTCGGATTTGCGGCTGAAAGCCAGAACCTCGACACCTACGCGGCTGCCAAGCGCGCGAAGAAACGTGTGCCCCTGCTCGTAGCCAACCTGGTGCAGGACGGCATGGGCGGCGACACAAACTGCGTGGTGTTGTTCGACGATGCCGGGCGCCATCCGGTTCCTGCTGGCGCCAAGGACGAGGTCGCGCAGGCGATCGTCGCCCACATGGCCGGAATGCTTCGTCCGGATTGATCTGCTCGGGGCTGCTCGCGCGTCCCCGGTCGTAAGAACGTCTCGCGAGGATTCGCGCGGTATCCGCGCGCCCCGCGGCCAACTACTTGAAATCCTCGCCCACAGGAGCCCTGTCCATGCACCGCATCGAAGTGAAACTGCTTGATCCGCGCCTGAAGGAAAGCCCGCCGCATTACGCCACGCATGGCTCGGCGGGGCTCGACCTGAGGGCCTGTCTCGACGCACCGGTCACGCTCGAACCGGGGGCAACTTTTCTGGTGCCCGCCGGCATGGCCATTCACCTCGCCGATCCGGGCCTCGCGGCGATGATCCTGCCGCGCTCGGGGCTAGGCCATAAACACGGCATCGTGCTGGGCAACCTGGTTGGCCTGATCGATTCCGACTACCAGGGGCAGATCTTCGTGTCGGTCTGGAACCGCGGCCACAAGGCCTTCGTCATCGAGCCGATGGAGCGCATCGCCCAGATGGTGGTGGTGCCGGTGCTGCAGGTGGGTTTCAACGTGGTCGAGGAATTCGAAGCGTCGCACCGTGGCGAGGGCGGTTTCGGCAGTACTGGCCGCGCCTGAAGCACCTCACGCGCGCGCCTCAGCGCATCGGCGCTTGCCTGCCGGTAACGCGCTCAGGCGCGTCTTGCGGCCCCGAACAGTGCGGCATAGTCGGCTTCCGGGACCACGCTGACTTCGATTTCCGGTGTGTGCTCGCCGCCGCCGAAGATGACGCCCCGCAGTGGCGTGACGTCGCTGAAGTCGCGGCCCCAGCCCAGCGTGATATGGCTGCTGCCCGCGCGCACGCCGTTGGTGGGGTCGAACTCGACCCAGCCGGATTCCGGACACCACACCGCCACCCAGGCATGGCTTGCGTCGGCCCCGATCAGCCGTTCCTTACCTGGCGGAGGGGTCGTCAGCAGATAGCCGCTCATGTAGCGCGCGGCGAGCCCCAGCGAACGCAGGCCGGACAGCATCAGGTGCGCGAAGTCCTGACATACACCGCGGCGAAGCTTCAGCACCTCCATCACCGGCGTGGCGATATGCGTGGCTTCCGGATCGAAGGCAAATTCGGTATGAATGCGATCGTTCAGCGCCTGCACGCCGTCGAGCAGCGGCATATCGGGCGCGAAGGCCCGCGCGGCCCACTCCGCCAGTTCGCGCTTGACGCGGACATGGCGCGATTCGAACTGGAAGCGCGCCGCCTCCAGTTCCGCAGGCAGCGGCGGGTGGGCGGCACGGAATGCCAACGCGTCGCGCACCGTTTGCCAAGCGGGTGATGACTCCGTCTGCGGCCGCTCGGCGATTTCCACCCAGCTGCGCGCATGGACATCGAGCCCGCTGTGCTGGTGCGTGATCGCGAGGGTCTCGACCGGATTGCCGAAGTTATCGCGCCCGACGGCGCGCTCGTTCGGAATCGGATCGGCATCGATCACGTGGGATACGACGTGTTGCCAGGGCAGCTCGCGCGGTGTGAGGTGCAGCACATGGCGCGCATTCGCCACCGGCCGCCGGTAGTCGTAGCGGGTCAGGTGCGAGACGAAGTAGCGCGCCACGCTACGGCTGGGTGGCGTGCTCATGCGGCCTCGGCGGTCTGCACCGCGCGGTCGGCGTGGCTGAAAAAGCGCAGCGACAACTCGTCCGACAGGTTCCAGCCGAAGCGCTGCGCACGGGTGGCGAAGGCCCCGAGGGCTTCGACCGGCGCCTGCCCCGGTGCGGCCTCGCCGAGCAGGGCGAGGTTGTGGAAGCGGGTCGGGTCGAAGCGACGCAGGGTGTCGAGCAGCGGTGCCGGGTCGTGTTCAAAGGCGACGCCAAAGTCGCGCCCCAGGCGAGACATGTAACGCGCCAGCACGTCGAGCTGGAAGCCGAGCGCGTGCGGGTTGTCGCGGTCGAACACCAGCAGGTCGAGCACCGGCAGCAATTCCGGCGCACGCGGGTAGCGGCTGCGGTAGGTAATGATGCTGTCGCAGGCTTCCAGGAGCCATTCCAGGCTCTCGGCGTGGCGCGGGGAATCGCCGCCAAGGAAGTCGCCGAGCAGGCCGCCCAGCCCGCTCAGGCGTTCGATGCGGCGGCCAAGGAGCAGGAAGCGCCAGCCGTCGTCGCGGGTCATGTCGTCCATCGCGAAGCCGGCGAAGGACACGCACAGCAGCATCGCATGATCGAGCGTTTCGGCGACGCCGGCGAGGCCCTTGGGTGCGCCTTCCAGCACCTGCGGCAAGCGGTTGAGGGCGTGCCAGTTGTCGGCCGACAGACGCTCGCGGATCTGGCTACCAGCACGCTGCAGCCGCCGCGCATTGGCAAGCAGGCTATTGGGTGCCTTCGGATCGAGCACGGCGGCGAGCCAGACGGCATCCTCCGGCAGTCCGGTGCTCTCGTCTTTCTCGTCGAGCAGGAGCTGGGATCGCGCGACAGCGGCGAGCGACAGCAGGGCGCGCTGCGCTTCTTCGTCAGCATCACCGAGGCGGTTCAGGGCGGCGCGCAGCAAACGCACCTGCGCCTCGCAGCGTTCGGCGTAACGGCCGAGCCAGAACAGGTTTTCGGCGATGCGCGAGGGCACGATCGCGCCGGCGCGTACCAGTTCCGGTGGCGTGATCGGGGGGTGAGCGAGCGCCTCGCGCGAGACCGGCGAGGGGCTCTGCACCCAGATGTCCTTGCTGGCGCCGCCGTGCTGCATGGTGACGATATCGTCATCGAAGTCCTGGGCGACACGTGCGAGGCCACCCGGCATCACCCGCCAGCCTTCCGGCGTCGCCACGGCAAAGACCCGCAAACCGACCGAGCGGGGCCCGATGCGCCCGTTGGCGAGCAGCGACGGCGCTTGCGACAGGCGCACCCATTCCTGTGCGAGGAAGGCGTGGGGCGTTGCGCGCAGCCGTTCGGCGAGCGCAGCGCGGCCAGCGGCATCGAGCCGATGGCCGAAGACCGGCGCCGGCGACATGCCGGGGAAGGCTGGTTTGATGACGAGTTCGTCGAGGTGTTCGAGCACATGTTCGAGCGCTGGCGCCTCGCCGCACCACCAGGTGGCGACCGAGGGCAGACGCAGCGGCGCGCCGAGCAGGCGCTCGCAGATACCCGGCAGGAAGCCGTGGATGCCGGTGGTTTCCAGCACACCGCTGCCGATGCCGTTGGCCACCAGCACGTTGCCGGCCCGCACCGCCGCCAGCAGGCCCGGCACGCCCAGCGCAGAATCGGTGCGCAGTTCAGCCGGGTCACAATAGTCGTCGTCGAGCCGGCGCAGGATCGCGTGCACCGGCTGCAGGCCTTGCAGGGTCTTCATGAAGACGCGGTCCTGCCGCACCGTCAGATCCTGCCCTTCGACCAGCGCAAAACCGAGATGGCGCGCCAGCAGTGAATGCTCGAAGTAGGTCTCGTTCCAGGGGCCCGGCGTGAGCAACACGATGCGAGGCGTCTCGCCTTGCGCCACCGGCGCCATGCTGCCGAGCGCGTCGCGCAGCGCGCGCAGGAAATCGGCCAGCGGCGCGACCTGCGCATGGCGAAAGACGTCGAACTGGCTGCGCGCAACCAGGCGTCGATTCTGTGACGCGTAGCCGACGCCCGAGGGGCCTTGTGTGCGGTCGTGGATGACCCACCAGCGCCCGTCTTCCGAGCGCGCAAGGTCTGCCGCATAGACGTGCATCCAGCGCCCTCCCGCAGGGCTGATGCCCTGGCAGGGCCACAGGTAGCCCGGGTGGCCGAAGGCCAGCGCCGGCGGCAGCAGGCCTTCGCGGATCAGGTCCTGCGGGCCGTAGATGTCGGCGAGCGTACGGTCGAGCAGGTCTGCCCGCTGGGCGATGCCTTGCGAGATGGTTTGCCAGTCGGCGGCGCCGATGACCATCGGAATCGGATCGAGCGCCCACGGGCGGTCGGCGCCCTTCGGGTCGGCATACACGTTGTAAGTGACGCCGTCGAGTTCGACCATGCGTCGCAGCGCTTCGGACTGGCGCTCCAGCGTCTCGGCGCCGCCGGCTTCGAGGGCGGCGACCAGTGCGGCCCAAGCGGCCCGCGGCCGCCCCTCGGCGTCGAAGGCTTCGTCGAAATGGTGCGGCGGGCAGCGGTAGCCTGCGAAAAGTGGTTTCGGCATCGGATTCTGGTGTCGGCCCGCTTCGCGGACTACGGGTTGATTGGGCGGCAGGTTACAGGAAGATGAACCCGCCGCCCTCGCCAGTTTTATCGGCGCCGCAGGTCGAGCGTGAAGGGGAATTCGCCCTGCGTCGGTGCGGGGGCGAGCCGCATCTCGCCCGGCGTATAGCCGAAGCGGAAGAAGCGGGCAAGACGGCGGCTTTCCGCCTCGTAGGCGTTCACCGGGAAGGTTTCGTAATTGCGGCCGCCGGGGTGCGCGACGTGGTACTGGCAACCACCCAGGCTGCGCTGCATCCAGGTGTCGACCAGGTCGAAGGTCAGCGGGCCATGTACGCCGATGGTCGGATGCAGGCAGGACGCCGGCTGCCAGGCGCGGTAGCGCACGCCTGCAACGAATTCGCCGACCTTGCCGGTGGGGTGTAGCGGCACCGGCGTGCCGTTGACCGTGAGGCAGTAGCGATCCGGTGCCATTCCGGCGACCTTGACCTGCAAGCGTTCGACCGACGAGTCGACATAGCGCACTGCGCCGCCGGCCGTGCCTTCCTCGCCCATCACATGCCAGGGCTCCAGCGCGGTGCGCAATTCCAGTTCCATGCCCTTGACCGCAAGGTCGCCGATCTTCGGGAAGCGGAATTCGAGGTGCGGCGCGAACCACTCCGGCCGGATCGGGAAGCCGGCGGCCTGCATGTCTTCGACCACGTCTGCAAGGTCCTGCTCGACGAAGTGCGGCAGCAGGAAGCGGTCGTGCAGTTCGGTGCCCCAGCGCACCAGCCGCGGCGGCGTGTAGGGTTGTTCCCAGAAGCGCGCGACCATCGAACGCAGCAGCAGTTGCTGGGTGAGGCTCATGCGCGCGTGTGGCGGCATTTCGAAGGCGCGCAGTTCGAGCAGGCCGAGTCGCCCGGTCGCGCTGTCCGGCGAGTAGAGCTTGTCGATACAGAACTCGGCGCGGTGCGTGTTGCCGGTGACGTCGATCAAGAGGTTGCGCAGCAAGCGGTCGGCGAGCCACGGCGGCACGTCGCCTTCCTTGCCTAGGCGGGCGATCTCGCCGAAGGCAACTTCCAGTTCGTACACCGAATCGTTGCGCGCCTCGTCAATTCGGGGTGCCTGCGAGGTCGGGCCGATGAAGAGGCCGGAGAACAGGTAGGAGAGTGCCGGATGGTTGTGCCAGTAGCTGATCAGGCTGCGCAGCAGCTCGGGCCGGCGCAGGAAGGGTGAATCGAGTACGGTCTCGCCGCCGAGCACGAAGTGGTTGCCGCCGCCGGTGCCGGTGTGGCGGCCGTCCACCATGAATTTCTCGGTGGTCAGGCGGCATTCGCGTGCGGTGTCGTAAAGGTGGGTGGTGCGTTCGACCAGTTCATCCCAGTTCTTCGCCGGGTGAATGTTGACCTCGATGACGCCGGGGTCGGGGGTGACGCGGAACTGCGCCAGGCGCGGGTCTTTCGGCGGCTCGTAGCCTTCCAGCAGCACCGGGGTGTGCAGGGCTTCCGCCGTCGACTCGATCTGCGCGACCAGTTCCAGGTAGTCCTCCAGCGTCGAGGTCGGCGGCATGAAGAGGTAGAGCACACCGTTGCGCGCTTCGGCGCACATCGCGGTGCGCGTGATCCAGGCGGCGCTCTCCTTGGCGGTGGGGCGGCGCGATGCCGCCGGGCTGGCGTCGTTGGCGGGCTTGCCGCGCAAGGCGTCGGCGACTGGCTGCAGCGCCACCGGCGGGCGCGACTGCATGCGCAGCGCGCTGTAGGCCGGCAATACCGCCCGCTGTTCCGACGGGTCGGCCGGGTGGATCCACGGGTAGTCGACGGCCGAGGCCCAGGGCTGCGAATCGAGCGGCAGGCGGTAACCGATGGCAGAGTCACCCGGGATCAGGTAGCAGCGCTCGCTGCGCAGGAACCAGGGGCCGCTCTGCCAGCGGTTGGTGCCGATCTGGCGGCCCACAGGCAGCACGTAGCCGGCAACCTTCTTCAGGCCCTGCTGGAACACCCGCATCAGGCGATCGCGTTCGAGCGGGTCGTCGATGCGCGAATCGAGCGGATCGACATTGCCCGGCAGGCGGCGCTCGCGCCACATGTAGTAGAAGCTGTCTTCGTAGGCGGGGAAGACGAATTCCGGATCGAGCGCCAGCCGTTCCGCCAGCGCGCGCAGGAAGCGGCCGGCGAGGATGTCGTCAGCGCTGCCCGCTTTCGATTCATCGGCGAGCAGGGCCGGGTCGCGCCAGATCGGTTCGCCATCCTTGCGCCAGAAGCAGTTGAGCGACCAGCGCGGCAGTTGCTCGCCCGGGTACCACTTGCCCTGGCCGAAGTGCACCAGACCCCGCGCAGCGTATTTTTCACGCAGGCGGTGGTAAAGGTTGGCGGCGAGCCGCTTCTTGTTCGGACCCATGGCGGCGGTGTTCCATTCCGCGCCGTCCGGGTCGTCGATCGAGACGAAGGTGGGCTCGCCCCCCATGGTCAGGCGCACATCCATCGCCGCAAGTCGCGCGTCGATGCCGTGGCCGAGTGCTTCGATCTCTGCCCACTGCTCGTCGGTGTAGGGTTTGGTGACGCGCGGTGCTTCCCAGACGCGTGTGACCTTCATCTCGTGGCCGAACTCGACCTCGCATTCGTCCAGCGCGCCTGTGATTGGCGCTGCAGAGGAGGGTTCCGGCGTGCAGGCTAGCGGGATGTGACCCTCGCCGGCGAATAGGCCCGACGTCGGGTCGAGCCCGACCCAGCCGGCGCCGGGCAGGTAGACCTCGCACCACGCGTGCAGGTCGGTGAAGTCCACCTCTGTGCCGGAGGGGCCGTCAAGCGACTTCTGGTCCGCGGTGAGCTGGATCAGGTAGCCGGAGACAAAACGCGCAGCCAGCCCGAGGTGGCGCAGCAACTGCACCAGCAGCCAGGCCGAGTCGCGGCAGGATCCGCTGGCCTTGGTCAGCGTTTCTTCCGGCGTCTGCACGCCGGGTTCGAGACGGATCAGATAGCTGACATCGCCCTGGATCCGTTGATTGAGGGCGACGAGAAAGTCGACGCTGGGCGTTGGCGTGCGCGGGATCGCAGCAAGGTAGCGATCGAATTCCGGGCCGCAGTCGCGTTTGGCGAGGTAGGGCGCCAGTTCGATGCGCTGGGTGGCGTCGTAGTTGAAGGGGATCTTCTCGGCGTGGGGCTCGAGGAAGAAGTCGAAGGGGTTGATCACCGACATCTCGGCGACCAGATCCACCTCCACCCTCAGTTGGGTCGTCTTGTCGGGGAAGACCAAGCGGGCGAGGTAGTTCGACTGCGGGTCCTGCTGCCAGTTGATGAAATGCTTTTCGGGCAGCACCTTGAGCGAGTACGACAGGATGCGCGTGCGGCTGTGCGGCGCCGGCCGCAGCCGGATCACCTGCGGGCCGAGGTTGATCGGGCGGTCGTACTGGTAGGTGGTGACATGGTGCAGGGCTACGTGGATCGACATCGCGCGGCTCTCGTCGCTGGCGGGGATTCGCGTTACATGCCTAGCAAGGAGCGAACCACTGCCGGCATCCCGGCGTTATCGTATGGCGATGCACCCGAAGGGTGCTGGTGACAGCGTCATGGGTCGCCGAGGCGCCAGTTTGGTGCCTCGATGCACCGCCGTGTCCGGCGTCGACTAACCCAGCACGGCCTTCACGCCGATCGCGACAATCGAGCCCGTCGCGATGCCGGCAGCGATTTCCAGCGCCGAGTGCCCCATGCGCTCGCGCAAGGGCGCATGGGCGGGTTCGCGAGCAGCGATTCGATTGATGGATTCGGCATGCCGCCCGATCTGGCGCCGCAGACTGTTCGCATCAAGCATGACGATGAAAGCCAGGGTCAGTGCGACGCCGAAGGCCGGATGCCCCAGACCCTCCTTCAGCGCGACGAGGACGGCGGTGCTGCTGACGATGGCGCTGTGGTTGCTCGGCATGCCGCCGTAGCCGATGAGTCCGAAGGCGAGTTTTCGGGCGCGGATACTGTTGATGGCGAACTTGGCCGTACCCGCGACGAGCCATGCGAGGCCCGGGGTCACCAGATAGCTGCAATCGAGATTCATGGATGCCCCTGCCACATTACCCAGCCGCAGGCGCCGACCCAGGCAAGCACGGTCAGCAGCAGCTGCCAGTCTTCGAGCAGGGCGTCGGTCGGCGATTCGCCGCCGTCGAGAGACTCCACAACAAACCAGTAGCGGAAGAGCCCGAACAGCACGAGCGGCACGGTGATGACCAACTGCGGTTTCGCAGACATGACGAACATGCTGTAGAACAGCAATGCACCGGTAGCGGACATCTCGGCATAACGGTCCACAAGTGCGATGGAGTAATGCTTGAGCACCTGGCGCCCTTCGCTGCCGCTCTGCGCCAGTTCCTGGCGGCGCTTGACCGCGGCCAGGTAGAGCGCGAGGCACAGCGTCGTGATGAACATCCACGATGACAGGGGGACATCGAGTGCCACGGCGCCCGCGTACACCCGCAGCACGAAACCGATCGCAATGGTGAATATGTCGACGACAGGTTGGTGCTTGAGCGCGAACGTGTAGGCGACATTGAGGACCATGTAGGCGGCAATCACTTCGACGACATGCGGTGCATGAAACCACCCCGCGACAAGCAGTGCGTAGAGTGCTGAGAGCAGTGCCACCGCGGCCCGCACCGTGACCACACCGGCCGCAAGCGGACGGGTTCTGGACTTCTTGGGGTGACGACGGTCGCGTTCGATATCGTGAATGTCGTTGACGATATAGGTCGCGGACGACGCGACGCAGAACAGCAGTGCTGCCACCACCGCATGCCGGATGGCGGTCGGATCCCTGAATGCGCCAGCAAATACGAGCGGGGCCAGCACGAAAGTGTTCTTGACCCACTGACGCGGACGCATCAGCGTGAGCAGCCCGACAAGTCGGGAAGCCGGCGTGCGCGCGGTCGCAGTATCGGGCATTGATTGGATACTTTGGCAGGAAGGTAGGAAAATCGGTCCGATGAAACTCGCAAGCCTCTATGCCATTTTCGCACTGATCGCTACCGCGGCAAACATTTGCGCGCAGGACCTGACGGTACGGATCTACGAGGGTCCGTTCAGTGTCACATTCTCGATCCTGGTCGGGACGGGCGTCGGTCTGGTGATGAAGTACCTGCTCGACAAGCGCTATATCTTTGGTTTCAGGGCTCGCAACGCCGCGCACGACGCTCACACATTTCTGCTCTATACGCTGATGGGTATCGTCACCACGGCGATCTTCTGGGGCTTCGAATTCGGATTTGACCTGCTGTTCCAGAGCAAGGGGATGCGTTACCTGGGCGGGATTCTCGGGCTGGCGATCGGTTACCTGTCGAAATACCAGCTCGACAAGCGTTATGTGTTCCGGGAGAACGCATCATGAGGCCGATCGCATCGTGGGGCCGCTTGAGCGCCGACCCGCATGAAGTAGTGGCGTTGGCAAATCCTGCCGAGCTTGTGCGCGTCGTGTCGGCACGTTCGGCGCCGGGCCTGGCATACGGCATGGGGCGGAGCTACGGAGATGTGTGCTTGAATCCGGGCGGGGCGCTATGGCTGACACGCGGTCTCGACCACTTCGTCGCCTTCGACGAGGCCTCGGGGCGGCTTGTCTGTGAGGCCGGGGTACAGCTGAAGGATATTCAGCGGCTCTGCATTCCGCGCGGATGGATTCTTCCGGTCACGCCCGGCACCCAGATCGTGACCGTTGGGGGGGCGATCGCAAATGATGTCCACGGCAAGAATCATCATGTGGATGGCAGTTTCGGCGACCACGTTCGGCGCATTCGTCTTGTTCGCACTGACGGTGAGGTCATAGAGTGCGGACACGAAGTCCGGCCGGAATGGTTCGCCGCTACGGTTGGTGGTCTTGGCTTGACCGGTGTCATCGTGTCGGCGGAGATCCAGCTCAAGCGTGTGGCGAGCCCCTGGATCGATGCCGAGACCTTGCCATATGCGGACTTGCCAGCTTTTTTTGCAATGTCTGACGCGTCGGAATCCGGGTGGGAACATACCGTTTCCTGGCTTGACTGCATTTCAGCGGGAGGGGGGCGCGGCCTTTTCATGCGGGGAAATCCGGCTGCGATCGGACCTCGCGAAGCGCCTAGGGCACGGGAACGAAAGATGCCGTTTGCGCCGCCGTTCTCGCTGGTCAACCGGCTGTCGTTGCGCAGCTTCAACCTTGCCTACTTCAACCTGTCGCGTCTGAAAGCCCAACGCCGCATTACACATTACGAATCGTTCTTCTACCCGTTAGACAACCTTCTGCAGTGGAATCTGATGTACGGCCCTAAAGGGTTTTATCAGTATCAAAGCGTGGTTCCGCGGGCGTCTGGCGAGGCGGCGGTCGGCGCCATGCTTCGCGAGATCTCCCGTTCCGGCGACGGGTCGTTCCTCGCGGTGCTCAAGACCTTCGGCAATCGACAACCGGTCGGCTTGCTCAGCTTCCCGATGCCTGGCGTGACGTTGGCGCTGGATTTCCCGAATCGTGGCGATCGTGTGCACCGTTTGTTCGCAAGCCTTGACGCTATTGTCCGGGAGGCGGGCGGGCGCTTGTATCCAGCCAAAGATGCGCGCATGCCCCGTGATTTGTTCGAGGCGGGTTATCCAAGGCTCGCGGAGTTCTCGCGATTCCGCGATCCCGGAATCAGTTCGGCTTTGTCACGACGTTTGATGGGGAGCTAGAACATGCCGCAAATGAAGCGAATTGCAATTGTCGGAGCGACCTCGTCCATTGCCGAGCATTGTGCGCGCAACTGGCTCCGCGCTGGGCCGGCCGAGCTTGTGCTCATTGGGCGTGATGCCAGTCGCTTGCAGAGGGTTGCGGACGATCTGATGGTACGCAGCCCAGGATCAGCCATCCGCGTGATCGAGACAAACATGTGTGATCCGGATGCGATCGGGCGAACCGCGGCGCATGCAAGCGCAGGCGGCTCCATCGATGTTGTGCTGATAGCGCATGGCGATCTTCCCGTCCAGGCAGAGTGCGAGACGGACCTGCGGCGCTGCCGAGATGCGCTCGAAGTCAACGGCGTTTCACCCGCCCTGTTTGCCGAAGCCTTTGCGCAGCACATGGCGAATGCGGGCCATGGGACGCTGGCGGTGATCGGGTCCGTTGCAGGCGATCGCGGCCGGAAATCCAACTATGCGTATGGCGCCGCCAAGGGGCTCGTGAACCGATACCTGCAGGGCATGCAGCATCGGTTTGCCGGTACCGCAATCAAGGTCGTGCTGGTCAAGCCGGGCCCAACCGATACGCCCATGACTGCGCAATTGAAAGGGCAGGGTGCGCCACTCGCGCCTGTTGAGCAGGTTGCCGCATGCATTGTCGAAGGCATTGCGGCCGGGCGTCCGGTCGTTTACGCGCCGGCGAAGTGGCGCGCAATCATGTGGGTGATTCGACATCTGCCCGGATTTGTATTCAACCGCCTCAACATATAGGCGATGGTGCGCCGTTTTACAGACATTGGTCTTGCGTGGGCGTCAGTGGGTGTTCGCCGCCCCTCGCCGCACCATAAGATCGATTGCGCGTTCATGTGCGAGCTCACCGTGCCGACTGGAGGCGAACGCATCGCGGGTCTAGAGTGAAGTAGGCGCGGGTGCCTTGTTGGGGCTCACCGCGCGGGCATTCATTCGGAGGGTTGGACCATGGGCACGCTTTCGACACAACTCGCAATCGGGCGCGGCGCGGGAAGGCAACTGCCGTTTCCGGAAAGCCTGGATAGCATCAACGAAGTTGCTGAACCGTTCCGCTCGCTGATGGCCAAGCGTTTTGCCCAGGAGGGCGCGCCGAGGGCGATCATTCATACCCCTCGATTCGAGACATACGGGCTTTCGGTGCCCGAAAACACCCTCGCAATCGGTTCGGACTTCTGGTGGGTGGCCTTCGCCAACGGTGAAAGTGGCGTGGTCGCGCGCGAGGCAAGCTTTGCAAAGACCCGCGTGATTGAGCTCTCACAACTCTTGTTGCATGGGGAATTGCGGCTTGACGCGGGCGAGGCGGAATCCAGTTGTGTCGTGGCCTTCAACATGGTGGGCGCGGATCTGTTCCGCGCAGTGGTACATGAAATTCTGGCAGGACTCCCCGCGAACCCCGCTGCCAACGTTGGCTTCGGCACCACGCTGAAGGCCGATCCAGCGCTGCCGTTCAAGCTGCGCAGCGCGATGCAGGAATCGATGCCCGCCACCGACCCGGTGCGTGGCCTGGCGAGCTGGCCTGAAGTGACCGGCAAAGCAGGGCGCCCTCCGGTACCGGCCGGGCTGCTGGCGACGAGTGATCGTTATCTGTGCATCATCCTCGATGCGCTTCCGCCGCGCAGCGGACAACCACCCGCGGGTCTCAACGCGTGGGGTAAGGTTGTTACCTTCGTGAATCGCGCATTCCCGCTGGCCTGGACGCTGCTCGCCGTCGAACAGGGCTCGGAACTCTGTTTGCTCGTCGGTCATGGCCGCGCATCGAGTTTGCGGATCGGGCTGCCGTCGGCTTCGGTGCTGGCGTTGGAGCGGGTTCTGGACGCATTGC
Organism: Niveibacterium umoris; assembly: GCF_014197015.1. NCBI lineage: Bacteria > Pseudomonadati > Pseudomonadota > Betaproteobacteria > Rhodocyclales > Rhodocyclaceae > Niveibacterium > Niveibacterium umoris. The sequence continues at coordinate 1,760,055 of NZ_JACIET010000001.1, read as the reverse complement.
GCGAAACGCCACCCTTGGCACTGCACTGATCTCGCTGGCGACATGGGGGCGGGCGCCCGTTTGGGGCTGATTCCCTGATCGATCAGCTTGCGGGTTTGATGAAGCCGATTTCGCGCGCCGTCTTGGCGCCAACAAGGCAGTCATCAAGTCCGCGCGGCTGCTCCGGCGGCATGTCGCCGCGTGGTATTCGCCCTGCCATGAGTTCGCAGAAGCGCTGCGGCAGCCGCGGCTGCGCATCGGGTTCGGCGTAGCCCTCCGGGTACACCGGTTCGAGGGTCGCGAAGTCGTACTTGTCGGTCGCGCCAAGGGTGTGAAGCAATTCGTGGGCGATCACGACGGCGTTGGCGCGTTGCATGGCGCCATCGGCAAAAACGTGCGCGATGGCAATGTGGCCGCGCTCCAGACCATGCGAGGCTGGAATGCCTCCGTTCTTGGCCTGCCAGTATTGTACAAACAGGCGTATGTCAGGCCGCGGCGTTGCCGGCGGCAGGCGCCAGACCCACCAACGAAGCTTGAGGCTCCAGGCCACTGCTTCGAGCATGCTTGCGTGTTTTGGAGCCAGAGGCGGCGCAGACGAAAGCGGCGGCTGCAGGGTCAGTTTGACCGGGCGGGACGTGGTGATGCCGTAGCGCTGCGCTTCATCACCAAGAAAACGCTCGATGTCCTCAAACGAGGACTGCTCCAGCGAGGCGATTCGCCGGGCGGCCGCATCGCTACCGTCTGCGTTGATCGGATATACCGCAACGTGCAGCGTGGCGCGCCATTCGCTCGCCTTGTGCTGTGAGCGCCAAGTATCGACGATGACGGTGGCCAGGATCAGTGCGAGCAGGGTAATGCGTATCTTTTTCCACATCGGCTGAATGCTGCCACAGGGTCGATTGACGTTAAACAAAGTCCTGCAAACTGGCGCCAGTCGATGTCTGGCGGCGGTTTGGTGCCACTGGGCCGGTGTGAGATAATCCGCGCCGCACTGCAGCACGCTCGGCGAAGACTTGCTGAGCGATGACAGAATCCGGCAGGCGTCCATGAGAGACGCTAACCGTTCAACTTCTCTCCCCTTGGCAGCGGTTCTGTGATTCCGGTCATCGAGCCTGCGCGTCATTGAGGGAACAGGTGGCCCGCAATGAAAGTTCTCGTCACAGGTGCGGCCGGTTTCATCGGCATGCACACCAGCCTGCGTTTGCTCGAACGCGGCGATGTCGTGGTTGGTCTGGATAATCTTAACGACTACTACGACCCCCAACTCAAGCGCGACCGCCTCGCCCGCCTGACCCCGCACCCGAATTTTCGCTTTGTCCTGATGGACGTGTCCGATCGCCCGTCGATCGAAAAGCTGTTCGCCGAAGAGAAGTTCGATCGCGTCGTGCATCTGGCCGCGCAAGCGGGCGTGCGCTACTCGCTTATCAATCCGCACGCTTATATCGAGTCGAACATTGTTGGCTTCACCAACATCCTCGAAGGCTGTCGCCACGCCAAGGTGGAACACCTGGTTTATGCGAGCAGTTCAAGCGTGTATGGCGGCAACGAGAAGATGCCCTTCTCCGAATCGGATAGCGTCGACCACCCGGTCAGCCTCTACGCCGCGACGAAGAAGGCCAACGAGCTGATGGCGCACACCTACAGCCATCTCTATGGCCTGCCGACCACCGGTCTGCGCTTTTTCACCGTGTACGGCCCCTGGGGACGCCCGGACATGGCGCTGTTCCTGTTCACCAAAGCCATCCTCGAAGGCCGTCCGATCGACGTCTTCAATTACGGCAAGATGCAGCGCGATTTCACCTACATCGACGATATCGTCGAAGGCGTCATCCGCACACTCGATCGTCCGGCAGAACCGAATCCTGAGTTCAATCCCCAGAACCCGGACCCCGCTACAGCGCGTGCGCCATACCGTGTCTTCAATATCGGGAATCAGGGGCCGGTTGAACTTATGGCGTTCATTGAGGCGATTGAGATTGCGCTGGGCCAGAGCGCGGAAAAGAACCTTCTGCCCATACAGCCGGGCGACGTGCCTGCGACTTATGCCGATGTCTCTGCGCTAGCCGGGTGGGTCGATCACAGGCCGGGTACGGCGATTTCTGACGGCGTTTCCCGTTTCGTTGCCTGGTATCGCGAGTACTATCGCGCCTGACGAAACTCTCGGGGGCCGTGAAAGCCTCGCTTTCCCGGGATTTGCCCGAAACTCGCTTCTTGATACACGCCTATGACCGATCGCCGCCCGCTCGGACAGATCCTAATTGAACGCGCCAAGCTGACCGCGCCTGAACTCGAACAGGGTTTGCTCCTCCAACGCGCACATGGGGGGCGCATCGGTGCTGTGCTGATCCGGATGGGGGCGCTCTCCGAGGAAACCCTGCTGCCGGTGCTATGCGACCAAACCGGTATCCCGCTGGTGGCAGTGCATGAACTCCCGGTCGATGGCATTCAGCAAGCGCGGGAACGCATCCGCCTGAGCCCGGAATGGATGTCGGATCATCGCGTACTGTTGTGGTGGGCCGATGACGCGATCCACGCGGCCTCTCCTGATCCACTGGATCCCCAGTTGCGAGATGCGGTTCGTGGCGTGCTGCGGGGCGGCGCACCGGTCTGGCACTTCATTCGCGCGGCGGAACTGGAACAGGCCATAGCGCACCATCACGCTCCATCCTTATCCGGTGACGACGTTGCGGCGCTGAGGGAGCTTGCCGAAGATGCCCCAATCATCGCCTTGGTGAACAATGTTGTGGCCCAGGCCATTGAAGCGCGGGCGTCCGACATTCACATCGAGCCAGGTGAGGCGAATTTCGAAATCCGTTACCGGATTGACGGCGTGCTTCACCAGCGGCAAAAGCTCCCCATGGGGCGCTACCCGGCGGTTGCATCGCGCGTGAAGTTGGTCGCTAACCTTGACATCGCCGAACGACGCCTACCGCAGGATGGTCGAATCTCGCTTCGAGCGGCTGGAACTGAGCTCGATGTCCGGGTTTCCACCATACCGGCAGTGCATGGCGAATCCATCGTCCTGCGTTTGCTCCCCAAGCGTCGCAGCGATCTGAGTTTGTCGGTGCTGGGAATGGATCCGAGCCAACTCGAGCGCATGGAGCGCTGGCTAGAGTTTCCCAATGGATTGATTCTGGTTACGGGTCCGACGGGATCCGGCAAGAGCACCACACTCTATTCGGCACTTGCCTCGGTCACCGATGCGACCCGGAAGATAGTCACGGTAGAGGATCCGGTCGAATACCGACTGCCTGGCATCGTTCAGATTCAGACCCAAAGCGAAATTGGCTATACGTTTGCCAAGGCGTTGCGGGCAATTCTGCGTCACGACCCGGACATCATCATGGTGGGCGAAATTCGCGATCGCGAGACTGCTGAGATCGCTATCCAGTCTGCACTGACTGGCCACCTCGTTCTGGCGACAATCCATACCAACGATGCGCCTTCGGCATTTACACGGCTGGTGGATATGGGTATCGAGCCATTTCTCGTCGCTGCTTCCGTACGGGCGGTCATGGCTCAGCGTTTGGTACGAAGGCTTTGCGGCTCCTGCTCCGTTGCGGCGAGCGTGCCACGAGATATTGAACTGGAACTTGCGACACAGGCGGAGTTGGAGCGGCAGCATGGACATGCTGCGGTACCAGGTACATCCTGGCGACATGGCATCGGATGTCCGGCCTGCGGTGGTACCGGGTACAGGGGGCGTGTTGGTATCTACGAGATGCTGTCTGTCACCGAAGAGATTCAGCACGCTGTGGCAGAAGGCCAGTCAGCCCTGAGTCTGCGGACCATTGCGCAACGGTACGGTTTCAGATCTCTCCGCGCCGACGGGCTTTTCAAGGCGTCGCAGGGTGTGACGACGCTCGATGAGTCCCTGCGAACAACCAGTGCCGACATGGTCTCGACCTGAACAGATGGCTGACTATCGCTACCGTGCGCGGTCTGCTGAGGGTGAACTCGTAGAAGGCCGATTGACCGCTCTTGACGACACCGACGCAGCGCGGCAACTGATCCGACGCGGCTTGACGCCGGTCCAGCTCGCAATCTCCGGTGTCAATGTGCCCTCGTGGCGCCGTGCGAATGCAAGTGCGTCCCTCGCAGATCGCGTGGTGATCCTGCGCGAGTTCGCCAGTTTGCTCTCCGCAGGCGTTTCGATGGCCGAAGCGTTGCCGGCTCTTGCCGGGGCCTATGCGGACTCGTCGCTCGGAGTAGTGCTGGAGCGCGCCAGCGGCGAGATCAAGTCCGGACAAAGAACAGTTGCTGCCCTGCGCGCTGCACAACTCGAGCTTCCTGTTTGGGCCTTCGCGCTGCTCGAAGCCGGTGAAGCCGCGGGAGAACTGGCTGCAGCGCTCGAATCCACTGCCGTACAGCTTGACTACGAACGTCAGACCAGGGACGAATTCCGCAACGCGCTGATCTATCCGGCCATTCTCGTTCTTGCGGGAATCGCCGCGATCCTGATTGTCTTCATCGCTGTCGTGCCAAGATTTGCCTCAATGCTGAAGTCGGGCCGCGCCGATTTGCCCGCGGTATCCCGCTGGGTGATCGAAGCGGGTGTCTATGTGCAGGGGCATCTCACCGGGTTTGCCAGCGCCGCGTTGGCGATAGGGGTCATGCTTGCGTTTGTGCTGCGCGACAGCCGATTCCGGGCGGAAATGGCGGATGTGCTCACCGGCACGCCAGTCATTGGGGACTGGTTGCGCGAGTCAGACATCGGCCGCTGGGCCTCGCTCACTGCGTCGCTGCTCGGGAGTCGGGTTCCGGTGCTCGAAGCCTTGACACTCTCTGCCGATGCCCTGTCGCTCCGTCGCCTGCGTCGCTATGTGCTTGATGCGGTGCAGGAGCTTCGCCGCGGGAGAGCATTGTCCGACGTCCTTGAGGAGCAGGCTTGGATTCCGCCCACCCGCCTTAACCTGATTCGGGTAGGTGAAAGGGCGGGGGAGTTGCCGCGCATGCTTAGTGAGCTAGGGCGCCTGCAAACCGAATCGGCGCGGGGGCGGATGAAACGCGTACTTGCGCTGATCGAGCCTGTCGCAATTCTGGTGATCGGTTGCGTCATCGGGTTCATTATGGTCGCAGTCATGATGGCGATTACGAGTCTCAATACAAGCAAGATCTGATTTGCGGCTGTTTCAGGCCAGTCAATTCGTGCCATGCCCCTGCTGAGGGGGCCCGCGTTAGTGCCGGCGTGCGCCTGAGCGCTTGGGGCCGCCAAGTGGATCAGGTGCTGGCAGAGTCGAGTGCAGGCGCCATTGGGTGAGTTGTCACGCTGCCGTGGCTGATCCGATTGGCCCGTCGCTTTCCAGGGGCAATGACAGGCGAACTCGCGCCGCCCGCTGGGACGGTTTTCCTTTGATGCAACGCAAGAGCGCCTGATTTTCTTTGCCGCACTCCAGGCTTGCTGTCCTATTGCCTGCGATGTTTTGAAAGCTGTCGCAATGCGTCACCTGGGCTGACGAAGATTGTCGGTTTCGGGTGAGGATCCGAAGTCCCCGGAGAATCGGAGTGCCCAGGTCTCGATGACTTGCTTGAAACGATCGATCCAATACGCGTGCCGGAATTTGAGGCCACGGTTGGGGTGCGGTGATGTTTCACTTGCGCCTTTTGGTTCGCGGGCGTATGCCCAGCGCTCGCTCTCGTCGTCATGGGTGTACGGCGCACTCAGGTCGGCGCGAATATTGCGGTGCCACTTTATGCCGGTGGTTTGCGCACGCCGCGGGAGCCCAGCAAGCCTGTGGTATCCCGGGTTATGGCACGATTTGGTGTAAAGTATGCAACGGCGCCGCTCTCGGAACGGTAAACCCCCGGCCGGCCGCTTGACACCGTGATTTTGGCAATTAGAATCGGTCTGGTGCGCAGTTAAGCCCTTCGCACCCGATTTGCAAATCTGACAAAAGCTTTTTGGAGAATGACTACATGAAAATCAAGACCGCCAAGAAAGTCCTCGTGGCTGCGGTTGCATCCCTGGTTGCTGGCGGTGCATTCGCTGTCGTCAACCTCGACGCCCCGGGCACCCCGCCGACCTACGCCAGCGAACTCGATTACTCGGCTGGCATTGCCAACACTGGCAATCTCGACCTCACAACCAAGCTGGGCTTTGGCGTGTCGGCTGGTCAAAACCGCTACATCCGCCTCGAGCTGACGAACGCCAAGTTCGCCGCCCCGTTCGACACCACGCTCGTGTCGGTCGCCCCGAACACCTTCGACAACGTCGTCGTTTCGCAGGGTGGTGCGGTTGGCCAGAACTATGTGATCCTCCAAGTCACCTCGAACACCCCGAACGGTACGGCTGAAACCGATGTCGTGAGCCTGGGCCTGCCGGCCGCTGGTATCACCATCGATTCGACCGCGTCGAACGTGACCGTTTCGTACCAACTGCATGAAACCGCTGTGTCGGCCGTTGCCGGCGCTTCGGGTGCTGCGCTGCTGTACAAGAACTCCGGTGTTGCCATCGTCAAGTTCGCCAAGGCACTGTCGGCGACCTTCACGAAGAACACCTCCTACGCTGATGTGGCCGCCACCCCGGCCTTCAGCCAGTTCGAAACCGGCACCGGCGCCATCAACGCTACGACCACCAGCCTCGGCACCGTCAGCTTCGCGATCGCCGACGTGCTGAATGCTGCCGGCGGCAACGTCGCGCTGATCGATCTGGTGTCGGCTGGCGCTGGTGACAACCTCCTGACCATTGCTGGCACCAACGCCGACTTCAGCTCGGCGGCTTCGATGGCGCTGGATCCGGCCGGTACTTGTGCCGGTGGTGGTGTGGGCGGTTCGATCGCTGGCGACTTCAAGAGCGCCACGTTCGACGTCTTTGGCGTGATGCCGGCCAACAACGCCGCTTCGCCGGCTACGGCCACGGTCTGCTACGTTGCCAACACGACCGACCCGATCGCGATCCAGCAGACCACCGCTGCGATCAACTACACCGAAGCTGGTACGGCTACTGCTGTGGCGGACGTTTCGGCGACCGCTTTCGGCGAAATCCTGCACAACGGTACCGAGCTGCAAGGCCCGTGGTTCACCACCAACGCGAACTACGTTTCGCGCTTCGTGCTGACCAGCCAGTACACGCAAGATGCTGACTACAAGGCGACGCTGATCACCGAAGACGGCAACACCTGCACGACCCCGGGCTCGGCCGCTACCGGCACCCTGAAGGCGGGCAAGCAGTTGATCGTCAGCGCTGCTGACATCTGTGCTGGTTTCTCGGCGAACACCCGTGCAGCCGTGGTCTTCACGGTCTCGGCGCCGAACAACACGATCCAGGGCGTGTACAACGTGGTCAACCCGACGACGGGTTCGATCTCGGTGTCCTCGCTGCTGCGTCGCGGCACGAACTAATCGAATCTCCCGATTCGATGGAAAAAAGGGCGCTTCGGCGCCCTTTTTCTTTTTTCCGGCGTCCTTGTCAGGCTGCCCGGGGGCGATGGCGCGTCGGCTGCTGCTACAATCCCCGCGTGCGTTCGCTCACGAATCCGTGCGGTTCGGTGCGTCGCCTCGTTTTCTCGGTCGCGCTGGTCATCGTTGGCAGGCTTGGAATCCGAAAAGCGCGTGGTCGTGCGCCACGCAGATGATTTGCAAACCTGACAATAAGCTCTGGAGAGTTGCTTCATGAAAATCCTGACCGCCAAGAAAGCCCTCGTGGTAGCGGTTGCATCCCTCGTTGCTGGCGGCGCATTTGCTGCGTTCCCCGGTGTGAATCTTGATAGCCCGGGCACTCCGCCGACTTACGCGAGCGAGCTTGATTACTCGAGCGGTATCTCGAATGGCGCCAACCAGCTCGATCTCGAGACCAAGCTGGGTTTTGGTGTGTCTGCCTCGCAGAACCGTTACATCCGCCTCGAGCTGACGAACGCCAAGTTTGCCGCCGCGTTCGATCCGACTCTGGTGTCGTCCGTTGATGGTCTGGCGAACGTCGTCGTCTCGCAGGGCGGTGCTGCAGGTCAGAACTACGTGATCCTCCAGATCACCTCCGGTGGTGCTGGCAACTCCGAAACCGATACTGTGTTCCTGGGCCTGCCGGCTGCAGGTATCACCATCGACTCGACCGCATCGAACGTGACCGTTTCGTACCAGTTGCATGAGACCGCAGTGTCGGCCGTGGCCGGTGCGACCGGTAGCTCGCTGCTGTATAAGAACTCCGGTGTTGCGATCGTCAAGTTCGCCAAGGCGCTGTCTGCTTCCTTCACGAAGAACTCGTCCTACGCTGACGTCGCTGCGGTTCCGGCCTTTAGCCAGTTCGACTCCGCCACGCCGTGGGTAGCCAGCCTTGGTACGGTGACCTTCGGCATCGCCGATGTGCTGAATGCCGCTGGCGGAAACGTCGCCAAGACCGACCTGGTCGATACGGCGGCAGACAAGAACGTGCTGACGGTTGGCGGCAGTTCCGCTGACTTCAGTTCGACCATCCAGATGTACCTCTCGTCGGCTGCCGATTGCAGTCTCGTTGATGTCGTCGGTTCGGTCGCTGGTGACTTCAAGAGCGCCGCGTTCGACGTCGCCTCGGCGATCCCGCTCAATACCGGCGCTTCGCCTTCGACTTGGACCGTTTGCTACCAGGTCGCTGCCGCGGCTCCGACCAACCCGGAGATCGCAGTCCAGCAGACCAATGCAGCGATCGACTACACGGAGGCTGCGACGGCTTTGGCTGTGCCTGATGTCTCGGGCACTGCCTTCGGCGAGTTCCTGCACAACGGTACCGAGCTGCAAGGCCCATGGTTCACCACTAACGCGAACTACGTTTCGCGCTTCGTGCTGACCAGCCAGTACACGCAAGATGCCGACTACAAGGCAACGCTGATCACCGAAGACGGCAACACCTGCACGACCCCGGGCTCGGCCGCTACCGGCACCCTGAAGGCCGGCAAGCAGTTGATTGTCAGCGCTGCTGACATCTGCGCTGGTTTCTCGGCCAACACCCGTGCAGCCGTGGTCTTCACGGTCTCGGCGCCGAACGACACGATCCAGGGCGTGTACAACGTGGTCAACCCGACGACGGGTTCGATCTCGGTGTCCTCGCTGCTGCGTCGCGGCACGAACTAATCGGGTCTTCGGATTCGATGGAAAGAAGGGCGCTTCGGCGCCCTTTTTCTTTTGTGGCGCGTCGTTGGCAGATCGCTGCGGGGCGGGTCGGTCGGCCAGGCTGCTACAATCTGAACTCTGTCAATTGAATGCGTCCAGTCATGAATCGCCGTTCCTTCCAGCGTGGCTTCACCTTGCTTGAGATGCTCGTCGTGCTTGTCATCATCGGCATGCTCGCTGGTCTCGTTGGCCCGCGCCTCTTCTCGAAGGTTGATCAGTCTCGTGTGCAGACGGCGCAGGCGCAAGTGAAGATGCTGCGCGGTGCGATCGAGAGCCTGCGTCTTGATATTGGGCGCTATCCGTCGGTCGAGGAGGGTCTCGCCCTGCTGAGCAAGGCGCCGAGCGATGCGGCCTTGGCTGCCCGTTGGCGCGGCCCGTATCTGGAAGACGCGCTGCCGCTTGACCCCTGGGGGCATCCTTACCAGTACGCGATCCCCGGCGCAGATGGTCAGCCGTTTGCGCTTTACTCCCTCGGGGCCGACGGCAAACGCGGCGGCGAAGGGGACGACCGCGATATCGGCATCCTGCCCTCCGGGGGCTGATCCTCTGTCACATGCGAAGCGGGCGTCCTGACGGGGGCTTCACCCTCGTTGAGTTACTCGTGGTCCTTGCTATTGTGGGGATGATGGCAGGATTGGTCGGGCCTGCACTTTATCGGTGGCAGGAGCGATTGGAGGCGCGTGGCGCGCTCTCCGACCTCGAAGCCCGTCTTGCGGCCTTGCCAGTCGATAGTTTTATCGGTGGGCGCGCGCGCGTGCTGGACGAAGCGGCGCTTCTGGCCGAACTCAAGGAATTTCCCGCGGGCGCAAAGATCTCGCTGCCGCAGCCTTTGCGGTATTCGGTCAATGGCGCCTGCAGCGGCGGCGAAGTGCTGCTGACCCTGCCCGACGGCTCGCGCTGGCGCTTTCGCGTCGCGAAATTGACCGGTGAGGTGACGCGTGAACCGGTCTGAAAGAGGGTTTGGCCTGCTGGAGGCGATCGTTGCTCTGACGATTCTGGCGACCACCGGCGTAGCCCTGTTCTCTTGGATCGGCACCAACCTGCGCGAGGCGGGCCGCTTGAAGCAGGTCGAGCGCGAGGCCCGCTGGCGACTGCAAGCCGTTGAGTGGCTCAACGGTCTTAATCCTGCGGAGAATCCCGAGGGGCGCGTCGAGTTTGATGGCCTGATGCTCCGATGGACATCGAAGCCAGCCGGGGATTTCATCGAAGGCGCGGCGTTGTTCGATGAGGGGCGCAGCCTGTATCAGCTTGCGCCCTTTTCGGTGTCGGTCGATGTGTCAGAACGAGAGGGCGATACACCACTGAAGATCGATGCGACGTTGTTGGGCTGGCGTCGCGTCCGCGACCTGACGGCGCCCGATTGATGCGCCGCGAGCAGGGCTTTACCCTCCTTGAAATGCTGGTAACGCTGGCTATCGTAGCTTTGGCGTCCACTGTCATCTGGCAGGCAATGGCGCAGATTCTTCGGCTTGAGTCGAGCATGAGCGGGTTCCAGCTTCAGGGGGCACGGCGTATCGTCCAAGTCGCCTGGGCGCGGGATGCGATGCGCGGATTTCTGCCGATGGAACCTGTATCGCCGCTTCGTGTGCGCGGCACAGCTCGCGAGTTGACCGGTCTCGCCGCAAATCCACCTGGCGAGGCGGCGATCGGCGTCGGCCGGCTTGCGCTGCGTCTGGGCTTTGATGAGAAGTCGGGCGAGACGCGACTGACTTCGTCGGTCGAGGGCAGCGAGCCTGTCGTGCTATTGCGCTGGCCCGGCGACCGCGGTGGGTTTCGCTACCTTTCCAGTGCGGGTGAATGGGTTGAGATGTGGCCGCCTGACATGAAGTCCTATGAAGGGGTGCCGTCCGCAATCCTGCTCGAAACCGGGCTTGAAGATGCGCCGGTGATCGTCGCCCGGCCGCCCGCTGCGGGTTCGCCGCCGCTGCCCTCGCAGGCCTCGGTGAAGGAGCCATGATGGCCCGAGGGCGTGCGCAGCGGGGCTATGTGCTGATCCTTGTGCTCGCGGTGGTTGCTGCCCTCGCGGTCATCGCGGCGCGTTTTGCTGCGCGCATCGATGCCATGCGTGTGCAGGTAGCGTCTCTGAGGGATTATGCCGAGGCGCAACAGGTCGCCGTAGAGGCTAAATCGCGCATGCTTTTCGTGTTGGCGACGAATGTGCCGCAAACGGATGCTTTCGGCATTGGCGAAAAGCGGCTGCGTGCGGATGGTACGCCTTACCGCGTCGGGAACGCGATCGTCTCGTTGCAAGATGAGCGCGGCCTGCCGAGCCTGAACCTTCCCGACCGCAACTTGCTGGCGCGACTCCTTGTGGAACTTGGGGTGGACGGCAAGGACACCGATGGACTGCTCGACGTTCTTGAGGACTACACCGACCTCGATAACCTCAAGCGCCTGAATGGCGCCGAGGCGGCGGACTACGCCGCACTTGGTCTGCCGCCGCCACGTAACGACTGGCTCTTCAGCCCAGAGGAGTTGGGCAGAATGCCGGGTTGGCGAGATCGTCCCGAACTGGTCGCCCGCATGGCGCGCCTGAGTTCTGCGAGGCGCGACACCTGGTTCAATCCGTTGACCGCTCCGCGAGAGGTGTTGCGGGCGGTGGCGCCTGCGCTACCCGAGAGTGCGCTTGATGCTTATCTCTTTCAGCGCCGCCAATCGCTTCAGTCCCAATTGCCGCCGGGGCTCGCCCTTCGCGTCGATGATCTTCTGCCGCATGTGGGTGACTTCTTGCGCCTGACGATCCGGCCGCGATCGTTCCCCTTTGAATTCCAGTATAATTTACGGCTTTCCCCTGACGCTCCGGTTCTTCCGTGGCAGATCACGGATGCCCGTGTCGTGCCTCATGCGCCTTCCGATGCAAACAACGCTCCCGAATACCCAGAATTCGACGTCGGTCGCATCTGGCCTGCGCAGGCTGGTTCACCTCCGTGACGGTATTGCGGTGCCGCGCGAGTGGTCCGCTCGTGTGGTGCAGCAGGTCATTGCCCGCTCGCTCTACGTTACGCGCTGGTTCGACCTCTCGGCCTTGCCAAAGTCCGAGCGCATAGGTGCAGTGCAGGCGCAACTCGCTGTCTGGCAGCCCTTCGAATTTTGCGATTACCGGGTGGTTTTGCACGAGGGCGGTGCCTTGGCATTTGCTTGGGATGCCCGCGAGTTTGAGGCCCGCCGTGCACGATGCCGTGAAGCCCGATTTGCGAATCCCGGGTTATTACCAGAGACGCTCCTGAATGCGCCGCTGCGCGCGGGCGCTCGCGTCGTGCAAGGGCTCGATGGCTTTGCTGGCGAGTTCTGGGATGGTGGCATCCTGAAGGGCTCAAGCTATTGGCCCGAGCTACCTTCTGCCGACGAGTGGTTGAACTTTCTGCGCGGGGCCTCGGCTCCGCCGGCTCTGCATGATGTGCCGGTCTCCGCAGCCCTGCAGTCAGCAGACTGGCTGCGCCTACCGTGGGCGCGCTTGGCGAGTGCGCGCGATCTCTCCGGTGCCAACAGGCGTGTTGAGCGGGTGGCTGTCGCGGGCGGGGTGGTGCTTCTCGTCGCGCTCGCAGCTCAGTTGGCCGGGGATGCTCGTTCGCTTTCGAAGCGAGAGACCGCGGCTGCGGAGAAGCTTGTTCGCATCAAACGCGAGGCCCAGCCAGTCATTGCTGCTCGCGATGCGGCACAGGCGGCCCTTCCGAGGCTTGAGGCCCTTGCGAAATCGCTGGATACGGTTTCTGCGCTGTCCTTGCTGGCGCACCTGACGGCCGTTATGCCTAAAGACGCTGTGATCCGCGACCTCGACTTCGATGGTCTCAAGCTCAAGCTCGGTCTATCGATTCCTGAGTCGGTGTCACGTTTGGAGTGCCTGAAGGCGCTCCGCAGCGAGCCTTGGTTCGGAGAGGTTCGAGAGGCGAGTGGCGGGCAGAAGAGTCTGATCCGGCTTGAGATCACGCTGACTGGCCTGGCTGCGCCGCAGCCCGTGCCGCCTCAGTCGGCCGCTGCCAGTGCGGACGCGCCGTCGGGTAAGGACGAAGCCGCTGGTGAGGCGAAGGTTGTGGCGGGACGGGGCGACACGAAGAAGAGTCTCGAGGTGAAACGCTAATGGGACCGTTTGATGGTGTTCTGGCCGAACTGAGGACCAATGCACGTCTTCGGATCGGACTGTGGCTGATTTTGGCAATTGGCGTCGGCTATGCGCTCGCCGGCTGGGATGATCGTCTGCAGGCGCGTGCCGCGGCGCTGGGTGAAATGCGTGCCGAGATCGACCGGCTTGCGCCGCTCACGGGCCAGTCCATCTGGTTGGATCGACTCAAGGCGCTCGAGGCGCGGCAGCAGACGCTGAAAGGCCATCTTTGGGCAGCTTCGTCGGATGGGCTTGAAGAGGCCACCATTCAAGACTGGGTGCAACAGCAGGCGCGCTCCTCTGGACTGAACGTCAAGGATATGCGGGTGTCCCGTCAGTTCTCGGAGGATGCCTCCAAAGCCAAGTCCGCTGCCGAGGCTGGCTATCTGCCGGTCAAGGTCAGGCTGGCTGCTGACTTTTCGCAGGCGTCGGTGCTGGCATTCCTGACCGCGATCGAGAGTTCGGAAAAGGCGGTCTTGATCGATCATCTGACGATCAAGACTGATAGCGCGCCGCCGCAGTTCAGCATCGAGATGCGTGCTCCGTTCATGTTGCCGAAGGCGGCAGAGGTGCGGCCGTGATCGATCGTTTCTGGCTTGCTGTCACGACGGTGGCGGTCGCGCTCTCTGCGACCGTCTTTTGGTGGCCGCGGACGGATGTTGAACCGCCGCGACTTGTCCGCGCCCGTTCAGAGGTTTGGGTCCTGCCTGAGGATCCCCGGCCGGCGTTCGATGAGACTGTGCTGTCCCCGGAATTGATCGGGACTCAGATTTTCGGCGTGACCAAGGCGCCACAGAAGGGCGCCCCGGAACCGGCGACCTGGATGATTGGCGCGGTCTACCGCGTCGGCAAGAAACCCTTTGCGCTGGTGCGCTTCAGCGAAGCATCGCGCCAGGACTACTCAGTGACATTGATGGACAAACTCCCCGACGGCAAGATCGTCAATGAGATCCGTGACTCGCTGCTCATCGTGCGCGATGGCAAGAAGCGGGTGGAACTGGCGTTGCGGCAGTCGATGCCCATGCCGGAGGCGGGCAAATGAAGGCGATCTGCAAGCCCCGCCTGCCCGCACTGGTGTTGGTTCTCGCCGGCGTCATGCTTGCGACCTCTTGCGCCACGACGCAGCCGGTCATTGCCCCCCCTCTGGTGACACCCAAGGCTGACGCAGGGAAGAGTGCCGGATCTGCTAGCCTCGATCGACCGACCAAGGATCTGGTGTCGACGATGCCTGCGCCTCCGGCGCCGGTGAAAACGAAGACCAAGACTCCGCCGCCGCCAGTGGAAGCGCCAGCCAACGAAGAGGCGACGATCGTCTTCAACTTCGAACAACTGCCGCTGCCGTCGTTCATCAAGCTGGTTTACGGCGAGATCCTGAAGCGCAACGTCAACATCGATCAGAAGCTCCTGGCCCGCAAGGATCTGGTGACGCTGCGCTCGTCGACACCGCAGACGCCGAGTCAGGTCGAAGCGGCCATGAAGCTGCTGCTGAAGAGCTACGGCATCGCCGTGGTCCAGATCGACGGACTGGTCCGGATTCTCCCGGACGATGCCAGTCTCGGATACCTGCCTGAGATTCAGCGTGGTGCAGCCTTGCCGGATACGCCCATTGCCATGCGCCCTCAGTTCCAACTCGTTGAACTGAAGGCTGTACGTAACTCGGATATCGCCAACTTCATCAAGACGATGTACGGCGACCGGATCAAGCTGCAAGAGGACTCGCAGCGCAATGCTGTGCTGCTGAGTGGAACCGCCGATAACCTGCGTGCTGCCATCGAGAGCATTGCTGTGCTCGATCAGCCAATGATGCGTGGACGCGGCAGCATGCGGCTGAACCCGCAGTACTGGTCGGCCGACGATCTCGCCAAGCGTCTTGTCGAGGTGCTGAGCGCAGAGGGCTACGCGGTGGCGCCAGTCGGCCAGGCCGCCGGAGGTCTGCGCTATCCGGTCACGATCCTGCCGGTCGCGGCGATCAATGCGGTCTTGGTGTTCGCCATTTCTGACGATATCAGCAACCATGTCGCCGATCTCGTGAAAACCCTGGACCAGCCCAACACCCGCGGGCTTGGTCGGAACTTCTTTACCTATCAGGCTGAACACGTCGACGCCGAATCGCTCGCCGCGACGCTTGACAAGCTGATGACGGGGGCAGGTACGACCACGACGGCTTCCGGAACTGCCTCGACCAATGCGAGTGCCACATCGACGACCGGCACGAGCAACCGTTCCGGTGCAACGACCGCCTCCGCCTCCGCGTCCCAGGGCTCCGGCCGCGCGGTTGTCGATAAGGGTACGAACACGATCATCTTTAACGCGAGCCCTGACGACTATTCGTCGCTGGTTTCCTTGCTGAAGCGGCTCGACCGGCCAAAGAAGGAAGCGCTGATCGAGGTGACGGTCGCGGAGGTCGCCCTGACGGACAACATGCAGTTGGGCGTTGAGTGGTTCTTCACGAACTCCATGAACAACGGCTGGACCGGCTCCGGCGGCACGCTTGGCGGCCTGGCGCTCGGGACTGCCGGCTTCACCTACAAGATGTTTGATTCTCTGGGTAGCACACGTGTGGTGCTGAACGCGCTCGCTGCGACCAACCGGGCGACGATTCTGTCGACACCGCGGGTGATGGCCCGCAACGGCGAGACCGCGCAGATTCAGGTCGGCCAGGAGGTGCCCATCGTCACCAGCCAGCAGTCGACGCCGCTGACCGGTTCTTCCACGTCGATCACGCAGACGATCCAGTACCGGAACACCGGCGTGATCCTGAAGGTGAAGCCGGTAATTCACTCCGGCGATCAGGTCGATCTGGATGTCGAGCAGGAGGTCAGTGCCGCGCAGACCACTGACACTGGTGTCAATACAAGTCCGACCATCTCGACGCGCAAGCTGCAGACCCGTCTGACCATGCGTAACGCATCCACTGTTCTCCTTGGCGGCCTGATTTCGGACGATTCGACTCGCGGCTCGTCGGGGATCCCCTTCATCAAGGACATCCCGTTCATCGGGAACCTGTTCAGCAAGGACACCCGAAACGGGACGCGTCGTGAGCTGATCGTCCTGATCACGCCGTACATCATTGGAGATGATCAGGAAGCTCAGGCGATTACCCAAGCATTCCGTAACCGCCTTGGCGGGTGGGCGCAGGATGCCGCCGTGCCGATCGCCCCGGCGGGTGTTGCTGCGCCAGCGGCGGCCGATGTATCCGCGCCGGCCGAGACCAAGCCCGGCAAGCCTGTCGTTGCGCCGGCCACTCTTTCCCAGCAGCCGTCAGTGCAGGCGGCGCAGCCGGTTGTGAACGCCTTCGAGACGCAGCCGGATCCAGCGGCCTTGCCGAAACCGGCGCCCATCGAGGATGCCAAGCCCTGATCCGGCAGATCGTTCGCGGCCGGCGGCGCAATGAATGCGCAGCCGGACTGCGGAGTCTGACCAAAGGCGTTCTGAGGCTTGCGCCAGCGAAACCCTTCAGTTGAAAAAGTGAAAAGCCCTGTTGAGCCCAGCGTTGCGATCCTGATGGCAACCTTCAACGGGGCTGCCTACATTGATCAGCAGCTTGCTTCGATCGCCGCCCAGAGCTACGGGGGATGGACGCTGTGGGTCTCGGATGACGGATCGAGTGACGACACCCTGCTCAGGCTTCGCTCTTTTGCCGGGGTGCGCGCCGACGGGCAGGTCGTTGTCCGGCAGGGGCCGGCTGCCGGGGTGGTGGCGAACTTCCTGAGCCTTCTCCAGCTTGCGGAGATCGATGCGGCCTACTACGCGTACGCCGACCAGGACGATGTGTGGCATGCCGACAAACTTGCGCGCGCCCTTGCGTGGCTGGACCAGCAAGACCCCGAAGTGCCCGCGCTGTATTGCTCGCGAACCGTCCTGGTCGATGCGGACGACCGGGTGATCGGCGAGTCGCCGCGGTTTGGTCGGGCCCCAACTTTTGCAAACGCCCTGGTGCAGAACATCGCTGGTGGCAACACCATGGTCTTCAATCGTGCAGCCAGGCGCCTGCTAAGCCTGACCGACAACGAGGCTGCTCCGGTCTTGCATGACTGGTGGGTATATCTTGTTGTAAGTGCCTGTAAAGGAACGGTGTTTTTTGATCCCAAGCCGACGCTGCGCTATCGCCAGCATGGTGCCAACCTGATAGGATCGAATGTTGGCTGGCGCGCTCGTCTGACCCGCATCTCCAAGGCGCTTGGCGGGCGAACGACTCAGTGGAATGACCGCAACATCGCGGCTTTGGCGCCTTTGCGTGGCTCCATGAGTGAATCTGCGCTCGCGACGCTGGACAAGTTCGAGCGTGCCCGCCGGGCCGCCGGCGTTCTGCGGCGACTCGCCGGCCTGCGCCGATCTGCGGTGTACCGCCAGAGCATCTGGGGCGATCTGAGCCTCTGGATCGCTGCTGCCTTGGGCCGGCTGTAACTCGATGCGATCGAGTTATTCCAGTGTTTCGCGCCGTGAATTCAGGAGCACGGCCGCAGAGCGGCCGTGCTCCGCAGACAGCATTTGACCGAGTTTCTTGATGCAGACTTTTTCAGCGAGTCCGGTGGAGATGGTGCTTGGCCTGATGCGCCATCGCGCGCTGATCCGCACCCTAATCTGGCGCGAAGTGATGGGCCGCTATCGCGGCTCGGTGTTCGGCCTGCTCTGGTCCTTCGTGCACCCGGTGCTGATGCTCGGTGTCTATACCTTCGTGTTCAGTGTCGTCTTCAAGGCTCGCTGGACGCAGGCGACCGGGTCGCGCGCCGAGTTCGCGATGGTGCTCTTTGCGGGCCTGCTTGTGTTCAACCTCTTCGCGGAATGTGTCAATCGCGCGCCGGGGCTGATTCTTGAGAATGCGAACTACGTGAAGCGCGTGGTGTTTCCGCTTGAGATCCTGCCCTGGGTTTCGGTGGGTGTTGCAGTCTTCCATTGCCTTGTCGGCACGCTGGTCTGGCTTGTCTTCCACCTTGCGTTGATTGGCTCGCCGCATCCCACGCTACTGCTGTTTCCGCTCGCCTTGCTGCCGATGATTTTGCTCACGACCGGCTGTGCCCTGTTCCTGTCGGCCTTGGGTGTCTATCTTCGCGACGTCGGGCAGTTCATCGGCGTTCTGACCACGACCTTGATGTTCCTGTCGCCGATCTTCTATCCAGTGTCGGCCTTGCCACAGGAATTCCAGCCCTTGTTCATGCTCAATCCGCTGACGGTTTCGGTCGAGCAGTTGCGCGAGGTGATGTATTTCGGAGCGGTGCCCGATGCGGCTCGGTATCTCGCGCATCTGGGGATCTCCTGCCTGGTGCTCGCGGGTGGTTTTGCGTGGTTCCAGCGCACGCGCAAGGGTTTTGCCGATGTCCTCTGAGTGCATGATCAGGGCCATCGGGCTGAGCAAGTGCTACCAGATCTACGAGGAGCCGCGGCATCGACTGATGCAGATGCTCGCGCGCGGACGCAAGCGCTACTACCGGGAGTTCTGGGCGCTGCGCGATGTTTCGTTTTCGGTCGCGAAAGGCGAAACCGTCGGTATTGTGGGGCGGAACGGAAGCGGCAAGTCGACGCTTCTGCAGATGATCTGCGGCACCCTCAACCCGACAGCGGGCGAAGTCTCAGCCAATGGACGGATCGCCGCGTTGCTTGAACTTGGCTCGGGTTTCAATCCCGAGTTCTCCGGCCGCGAGAACGTCTACCTGAATGCCGCTGTGCTGGGGCTTTCGCGTGAGGACGTCGATCAGTGCTTCGACGAGATCGTCGCGTTCTCCGGGATTGAAGAGTTCATCGACCAGCCGGTGAAGACGTACTCGAGCGGCATGGTGGTGCGCCTGGCGTTTGCGGTGCAGGTCCAGGTCAAACCCGACGTGCTGGTGGTGGATGAGGCGCTCGCCGTCGGCGACGAAGCCTTCCAGCGCAAGTGCTACCTGCGGTTGCAGGAACTCAAGGCAGACGGCGTTGCTGTTCTCTTCGTCTCGCATGACGCGGGTACGGTGCTGCAACTGTGTGATCGGGTGATTCTCCTCGATGCCGGCAAGAAGATCATGGAGGGCGAACCCAAGCCGGTGGTGGCGCTGTACCAGAAGCTCGTGTACGCGACCCGGGCCGCCGCAAACGAGATCATCGCGGCAGCCAGGCCGGACGATACCCTTCCCGACACTGGCGTACCGCAAGTCGTGGCGGTGAGTCCTGATTTCGATCCGGAACTGGTGCCCCAGACAACGCTGGACTACGCGAGCCGAGGCGCCGCGATCCATGCCGTCGAGGTGCAGGACGAGCTTGGGCGGCTGGTCAATCAGTTGCAGCACGGTGCGATGTATACCGTCCGCTTCCGGGCGACCTTCGACTCGGCGGCACAAAGCGTGATCTTCGGGATGATGGCCAAGACGGCCGCGGGCGTTGAAATCGGGGGCGCGGTGACCGATACGCCGGGGAGCGGGCTGGCACGGATCGAGCCTGGTGAGCGGTTCGACGTCGTGATCCGTTTCCGGTGCCTGCTAAACCCGGGCGTCTATTTCCTGAATGTCGGCATCATGGGTGCCGCTGATGGCGAACTCACCTATCTGGCCCGGAAAGTCGATGCGGTGATGGTGCGTGTCAAACCGGAACGAGCGATCAGGGCCACCGGACTGGTGGATCTCGACGTAACGGCTACTGCGGAGCGAGTGGGCGCGTGAAGAACAGGCAACCAGTGATCGTTCTTGGCATGCATCGCAGCGGGACCAGCGCGATGGCCGCGGCATTGCAACACATGGGCGTCGTGATGGGTGGCTCGCTCTATGCAGAGAACGAGTGGAACCCGAAGGGCTATTTCGAGGATCAGGCCATCGTTGCGTTCAACAATCTGTTGCTGCGCGAATGCGATCGCCGATGGGATTCGCCACTGCCCCCCGTCATTGGCGATCTCTCCGAATGGGAAGGGCGTGTCGAGGATGCCACGCGACTGCTCGACGGGCTGTTCGCAGGTGCTGCCCTCTGGGGCTTCAAGGACCCGCGCATGTGCGTGCTGGCGCCTTTCTGGCGCGAGGTCTTCGCGCGCCGCGGGATCCAGCCGCGACTGCTGATGGCGGTCCGGGATCCGGCCGAGGTTGCGCATTCCTTGCAGCGGCGGGATGGCATTTCGGCGAGCCGTGCTGCCTGGCTCTGGATGACCCACCTGCTCGGCGCGCTCGACTATCTCGATGTTGCTGTCGATGCCCGCTTCCTGGACTTCTCCGACCTCCTGAAGCGTCCGGCTGACCACTTCGCGGAATTGGCAGACTGGCTTGAAGTCACGCCGCCCGATGTCGTTCGTGATCGGTTCGCCGCTGACTTCATCTCCCCGGACTTGGCCCATGGGCGCGTGCCAGCAAGCGAGCAACTGCCTTTGCTGGCAACCCGGGCATACCTGTTGCTGCGAGAGGCCGCAGCAAACAGTGTCCCCCCGCGGGTGTTCCGCGATTCCGCCGCGTGGAAGGATCTGCTTCGAGATTTCCGCGAGCAGGTCCTCCCTGAACTGGAGTCGGTCCAGCGCTTCCTTGAGCGTGACCGGCAGCTTGACGTGCTTGAGGGGCGGCTCGATGCGACCTCGCGCGGTCTCTCGGTAGCTGAGCAGATTGCCGCGGATCGTTTGCAGGCGCTGGACGAATCGGGACTTCGTGAACGCGAACTCGCGGACGCGTTGGCTGCGGCCGAGCGTCTGTCGGACGCCTGCCATCGCGAACTGGCCGCGCATGGGCAGCGGCTGGCCGAGACTCAGGAGGCCCTGGAAACCTGCCAGAACCTCGCACTCGCGCGTCAGGACGATTTGATCGCCATCGAGAATCGCCTGCGCGAGACCGAACTGGCCTTCCAGCGGTCGCAGGAACTCGCGCTGGCTCGGCAGCACGAACTCGGCGTGCTTGATCTTCGCCTTGGGGAGACGCAGAAGGCGCTGCAGCAGAATGAGGCGCTGGCGCTCGAACGGTTGACGCAGCTAGCGGCGCTGGATGAGCAGCTCAAGGCGACAGACGCAGCCTTTACCGAGGCCGAGCGTCTCGCCCTTGAGCGACAGGGTGAAATATCCGTCTTGCGCAAGCAGTCCGGGGAGCTTGCTGAGCGTATGGACGCGCTCACGGCCGAGCTTGACGCTATCCGCTCAACGCGCTGGTGGCGAACAGCGAATTACCTTGGCCTCATCAAGTCATGACCGAGCGCTTCATCTGCCAGATCGATCATCTTGCCTGTCACGAGAAGGGGCTGTTCTGCTTCGGCTGGGCGCTCGATCCTGTAGCGCGGTTGAGCCAGGTCCATCTGGTGCTCCATTTTCCGGACGGTAGCTGCCAGCGCGTCAAGGCGACCATGGGTAAGCCGCGCGAGGACGTTGCGCTGGCGTTTCCCGGAAATCCCAACGCCGCCAACTCCGGTTTCATGATGATTGCGGGGTGGAACCGGCAGCCCCCGGAACGCGCCGAGTTGGTCTTCGCTTCTGGCGATGGACAGACCTGGCGGAGCTCGCTTGCTCTGCCGGCCCGTGATCCGGAAGCTGCCAAGGCGCGGGTGCACGGCGCCTATCTCCTTCGCCGGGTATGGGGGCTGGCGCGTTCGGGCCGCTTCGCAACCCTCTGGAAGAAGGCGCTGCACTATTACCGCGGCTCGGCCCGACTCGAGGCTCCGGACCAGATCGCGCTGGCAAACTGTGTGGCAGGGCGCAACGCAAGGCTGGTGATCGATCACTCGATGGGTGGTGGCGCGAACCTGTTCAGGGAACGGGTCGTTGCCGACTGGATCGCACAGGGCGATGTCGTCGTCCTGCTGAGCTTCCGTGTCAGCGAGATGACGCCTTTCGTAGAGATCCGCGACGCGTCCGGCGTGATTCTCGTGCAGGCACTCAAGGCGTTTGATTCCCTGCGTGGCGCATTGCTTGGGGCGCGGCTGGCAGAGATCTTCCTGAACTGCGCTGTGTCGTTCCCGGACCCGGATTCGCTCCGTGATTTTGTTGCCGGCCTGAAGGCTGCAACGGACGCACGATTGATCATCGCGATCCACGAGTACTTTTACGTCTGTCCGTCCCATTTCCTTCTCGACGAGGATGGCAGGTACTGCGATATTCCAGGCCCGGACCGCTGCTCGTCGTGCCTGTCGAAGCAGGAAGAGGGGTTCGTTTCCCTGACCGGGGAGCGCTCGGTAGTTGCCTGGCGGCAGCGATGGGCTGCTCTGCTGACGCTGGCCGACGAGGTGCGCTGCTTCTCCGAGTCATCCATCAGGTTGATGAAGCGTGCCTTTGCCGGCGTCGAGATGCGTGCGCAGCTCAGTCCGCACTATGTTGTCCCGCTGCGGCCTGTGGCTCGCCCGAAGCCCGACCAGACCGCGGTGGTGGTGGGCATCATCGGCACGATCTCCGTGCACAAGGGGGCGCAGGTTGTCGCAGATCTCGCCGCTGCGATCGAACGGCGCAAGGCACCGGTGCGGATCGTCATCATCGGCAGCGTCGATGCCAACTGCCCGGCCGGCGTCGTGACCGAGACGGGGCCTTATGATCAGGATGAACTGCCCGACATTGTCGAGCGGCACGGCATCGGGATCGCCTTGCTGCCGTCCATCTGCCCCGAAACCTTCTCGTTCGTTGCGCACGAAATTCTCTCGATGCAACTGCCCCTGATGTCCTTCGACCTCGGGGCTCAGGCGGATCTCGTCAAGGCTTGCTCCCGCGGCCGGATCGCCCGTCATCAGGATGGCGACGGTCTCCTCGGGGAGATCCTTGAATTCGCCCACATCCTTTCACTATCCGGCAAATAGGATTGATCTTGAAAAGAATCCACGTCTTCACCAGTGCGGCCTGCAATTACATTCCCAAGGTGCGCGCGCTTGTCGCGTCCATACGGAAATATCATCCGGAGTGGATCGTTCACCTTGCCCTGTCCGATGAAGTGCCGGAGGGGCTTGATCTCTCGTCAGAGCCCTTCGACGAGATCCACCCGGTCAGTTCGCTCGAGATTCCGGATGTGGTCGGCTGGTCGTTCTGCCACACCATCGTGGAGCTGTCGACCGCGATCAAGCCGTTCCTGCTGGCTCGGCTGCTCGATCGCCCCGACTGTGCCGGCGTTGTGTATCTCGATCCGGATACGGTCCTGTTCTCGCGCCTCGACGATGTCGTTGAAGCGATCGGCTCTGCCAACATTGCGCTGACTCCGCACCAGGTGTCGCCGGAGCGAACGCTTGCCGCCGTAATGGACAACGAGATCGCTAGTCTCAAGCATGGCGTCTACAACCTGGGCTTTGCCGCAGTGGCTCCGACCGAGACAGGCAAGGCCTTTGCGGCATGGTGGTCCGAGCGGATCTATCACTTCTGCCGTGCCGAGATCCATAACGGGCTTTTCACCGACCAGCGCTGGATCGACCTCGTGCCCGCCTTCTTCGAGGGCGTCTGTATCCTCCGGACGACGCGCCTCAACGTGGCGCCGTGGAATGTGACGACCCGTGAGCTCAGCGGCTCACTCGCCGAGGGCATCCTGGTCGACGGCGCGCCGCTCGGGTTCTACCACTTCACTGGCTTCGACAGCGGTGCGCACAAGGCCATGGCCTGGAAGAACGCTTCTGGCCAGCCCGCGGTTGCGGAGTTGGTGAACTGGTACACGGAAACGATCGCCGAGCTCGGCAAAGATCCGCTGTCGGCAGTGCGTTGGGCGTTCGCCCGCTTTGACGACGGTACGCTCATCCCCAAGCCGGCGCGTCTCGTCTACCGCGAACGGCTCGACCTCCAGCGTGCGTTTGCCAACCCGTTCTCGACCGTGGGCGGTGGCTACAAGGCCTGGTGGGAGTCGCAGGGCCGCATCGAGTATCCAGCGCTGTTTGATGCCGCGACGGTTGATGCGGAGATGCTGCGCCTGACGATGTCGCTGACGCCGGGCTTTCGCGCTGGCGAGTCACATCGGGAAGACGCAATGTCGCGGGTACGGACCCATCTGCTGCGTGCCATAGACGAGCCGGCCCACGGTCGCGCACTGGCGAAGCGCGCCTGGGAGATCCTGCGGACTGAGGGCGTGCGTGGGGTCGTCCGCCGGATTTCGAATTGAATTTGTCTTTGCGAGAGGAGTTTTCGGGCATGAAGAGCGTTTCGTCGATTGCAGCGGTGTTGCTGCCCCTTGCGCTGATGGCCTGCGGCCAGCGTCCGTCCGAGCCGCAGCGGATTGAACCCGGGCTTGTGGCCCCCGGTGGGGCCGCGGAGCCCGCGGCCAAGGATCAGCCCGGCCCGGTGGCATTTACTCTGGTTGAGGGGCCCGCGCAGTTGGCGACAGGTGGCGCCTGCAACTTCGATCTCATCGCCGGAGTCAGTCGCGACAATGAGACGATCGAGGTCACGCGAGACTTGGCCAAGCTCTACACGGGTTGGGCGGCGGTTGCGGTCGAGGGGGGCGTGCTTGCTTCCGACATCAGGCTTGTTCTGGCCGGCGCGAAGACATACGAGCTTGTCACCCGGGCAGATCGACGCAAGGATGTGGCGGACTACTTCAAGGTGCCGGCTCTCGAGAACGCGGGTTTTGCGGCCACTGCGTCGGCACAGGGCGTTGACCCGGGCGAATACACGCTCAAAGTCGTCCTGCGCGGCTCCGGTGGCCAGTTCGAATGCGGTGTGACCAAGAAGGTTGTCGTTCGATGATCCGTCGCTTTGCGCTTGCCTCGCCTGCGCTGGCGCTTGTCTGTGCCGCGCTTTGGGGGCTGACCGTCCTGGCCAACTGGCCAGGACATTACTCGGTCGACAGCGTGGTCCAGCTCGTGGAGGGCATGACCGGGTACTACGTGAGCTACAACCCTCCGCTGATGGGACAGTTGCTTGCGTTCGTGTCGCGGGTCGGGGGGCACGGCGCCTTCATGGGCCTGATTGCCGGGCTCTACTTCGCGGCGCTGTATCTGATGGTCGCCGGGGCAGGACGGGCCGGTGCTTCCCGCAAGGTGCTGATCGCAGTCTTGCTGGTGGCGGCCGCGCTCAATCCAGTGAGCTTCGTCTACAACGGTACCGTGTGGAAGGATGTCTTCTGCGCGAATCTCCTGCTCCTTGCCTTGGCGCTGGCGGATCGGTCCCGCAAATGGGCGAGCGTCGAAACGCTGCTCGCCGTCCTTCTGTGCAGCATGGCGGCGCTGGTGCGGCAGCAGGGCGCGATCGGCGCACTCGCGGTCTGCCTGCTTGCGGCCTATCGGCAGCAGGTAGTCTGGGCCGGTCTGCGGGCCTTTGCGTTGTCGGCGCTCCGCATGCTGGCGCTGACCGTTGCGTGCGTGGCGCTGCTTCAGTCGGTCGTCCGCGTCGGTCAGGTCGAAGTCGAGCAAAGCCCGGTGCCGAAAGGCCTGGTGGTGGCTGCCCGGTTCGACATTGCCGGCATCCTCAGGTTTACGTCAAAGGATCCGACACCTGTTCTCCGGAACTACAAGCTCGACCCGGAGCAGCTTGTGGGCCTGGCTCGCCATTCGTACTCCCCGGAACGGGTGGATACCCTGGCGTCAGTCCCGGATGCGCTGGCTCGCGTTGGCGATCCCGGCATCCTGCGCCTGTGGCAAGACCTTGCCACGTTCGACCCCGCCGCCCTGTGCCGTCACAAACTGGCAGCGGCCAGCCGCTTGCTTGGTTCGCGAAGTGACGGCGCCTGCTTGCCTGCTCACGTCGGGGTCGCGGCGGAGGCGCTGACGATCGTCGCCGGGCTTGGCGTGCCTTACCGGTTCGGCGATGACTTCCTGCCCGAACCCTCAAGGCATGCAGGTAGCCTGTGGCGGTACGTACAGCAGAGCTTGCCGGCGTTCAACGGCTACCTCTGGGCGGCGGGGCTCCTGCTCGTCCTTGTCGCCGGCTTGTGGCGCAGGAACGCCCTTGCGATCGCGCTAGCGCTCGCTGCGTCCGCGCATGTGGCCAGCTTCCTGGTGATCGGCGTCGCCTGCGATTTCCGCTACATCTATTTCGCCGTTGCGTCCGTCTGGGCGGGGGTGTTGGCGCTGCTGGCCTGCGGCGTCGGGCTGCCTCCCTCCCGGCCGGAACGCCAACATTCAACCGGAGCCGGAATTGAAACCCATTGAGGTCGTTTTCCTGATTGTCTATGCCTTGGGGATGTCGGCAGGGCAGTTGCTGTTCAAGCTCTCGGCCGGCTCGCTGGCCGGATCTGGCTCCCTGAAAACGCTGCTTTTCGACTTCCGCTTCCTGCTTGCGGTCGCTCTTTATGGCGCGTTGACAATCTACTGGGTGTGGCTGCTCTCGTTCATTCCGCTGACTCGCGCATACCCGTTCGTGGCGGTTTCCCTGATCGCGACGACGGCTGCCGGGGTTCTGTTTTTTGGCGAGGTCATGACCATGCGCCTGGCGCTCGGCTCCGGGCTGATTGCTTTGGGTACGGTCCTAGTTGCCGGAGGGGGAAGCAATGGGCTTCAGTGATGTGTGGGTTGTGATTGCGGCCTACAACGAGGGGACGGTGCTGTCTGACGTCGTCAGGACCGTGCGGGCGGCCTTCCAGAATGTCGTCGTTGTCGATGATGGCTCGAGCGACGACACAGCGGAGGCGGCTGCGAGCGCTGGCGCGGTCGTTGTGAGACATCCGATCAACCTTGGACAGGGCGCAGCGCTTCAGACTGGTATCGACTTCGCGCTGCGTGCCGGCGCTGATGCGGTCGTGACCTTCGACGCGGACGGGCAGCATCGCGTCGAGGACGCCCAGCTCATGCTGGAGCGCCTCTGGCAGAACAAGTGGGATGTGGCGATTGGTAGCCGGTTTCTCGGCTCTGCTGAGAATATTCCACCGATTCGCCGGATGGTTCTGCGGTTGGCTGCGTTGTTTACCTGGGCGACTGCCGGGGTTCGTCTGACGGATGCGCACAACGGGCTGCGTGCGATCACCGCACAAGCGGCGCGCAAGCTGCGTATCAGGCAGAACCGGATGGCCCATGCCTCGGAGATCATCGAGATGATCGGGCGTTCGCAGCTACGTGTCGGGGAGGTCCCGGTCAAGATCATCTACACCGAGTATTCGCTCGCAAAGGGGCAGAAGCTCTCCAATTCCATTCACATCGTTCTCGATCTTCTGATGGGACGAATCGGGCGCTAGCATGTTGATCCAGTACTTTCTGAGCGGCTTCTTTGTTGTCGTGATGCTGGCCGCAATCGCACTGTCCCGCGGTTCGAAGATGATTGCGCTCGGCGTATTGCTTGGCACATCCGGCTCGCTGGTGTTCGTCTGGTTTCCGGAGCTGGCGACGACCGTAGCGCATTCGGCAGGGGTTGGCCGGGGCGCAGACCTGTTGCTTTACCTCTGGTTCGCGGTGAGCGGTTTGTTGCTGGTGGGCGCCTACCTGCGCATCCGCAGGCTGTCAGAGGAGGTCACCGAACTGGCGCGCGCTGTTGCCCTTGCCAATCCGCGCCGGCCTGCGTCCTGATCGAGGCTGCTTGGCGGACAACTCCATGACCGTGTGTCGAGAGTGCCGGGAATGATTGCTCGACAACAGCTGTCGCGATTGGCGATCTCCATCGTGATTTACCGGCCAGACGCGCAGTTGCTGGCGCAGACGGTGGCGAGCGTCCTGACGTCGGCTGCGCAGATTCCGGACTGTTCGACCCGGCTGGTGCTGGTCAGTAATGATGACGGGAGCGCGGGCGCCCGGATCGTGGCCGAGACCTCGCCCTCGGCCGAGGTTCTGCACCTCTCCGGGCATGGGAATGTTGGCTACGGGGCGGGCCACAACATGGCCCTGCACGCGGTAGAGAGCGATTTCCACCTGATCCTCAATCCTGATGTCGTCGTCGACACGCAGGCTCTGGCTGCCGCTGTCGATTTCATGCGACACCATCCGGATGTGGTGATGCTATCGCCGGACGCTCGCTGCCCGACGACCTCGGGGCGTTTGTTCCTGTGTCGCCGGATGCCCCGCTGGAGTGTGCTCTTCGCGCGGGGCTTCGTGCCGGCGCGATTTCGACGGAGACTCCGCCCGGCACTTGATCACTACGAGATGCGGGATGTACTTGGGGACACTCTGCTCTGGGATCCGCCGCTCGTCAGCGGATGCTTCATGCTGGCGCGGACGCATGCGCTGCGGGAGATCAGGGGGTTTGACGAGCGCTACTTCCTGTACTTCGAAGACTACGACCTGAGTCTGAGGCTCCGCAGCCAGGGCCGTATCGTGTGGCACCCCTCGGTCCGTATCTGGCACTCTGGAGGAGGGGCGGCGAAGAAGGGTTTGCGCCATCAGTGGATGTTCGTGCGTTCCGCACTGCGTTTCCGCAAAAAGTGGGGCCTGCCCCTGTGATAAGGCTGCTGCCCTTGTGCACCTGCCAGTGTCCGGGTCGTGGCGCGTTTATGGACGATTTCAGATGAACCGATTTTTCGATCAGTACGACGCCTTTTTTCAGACCAGTCAGACCAGTCCGTTTCCCGACCGGCTGAACGCTCGCCACCGCGCGATCATCGAAGCCAATCCAGAGGCGTTTACGGGCAAGCGCGTTCTCGATATTGCCAGCCACGATGGGCGCTGGTCCTTTGCGGCGCTCAAGGCTGGAGCGAACCATGTCGTCGGGGTCGAAGCGCGATCTGCGCTGATCGACAACGCTCGCGCCAACCTGGCTCGATACGGGTGCGCCGCCGGGAGCTACGATTTCTTGCAGGGTGACGTGTTCGATGTGCTTCAGGGAAGTGTCGGCGAGATCGACACGGTTATGTGTCTGGGCTTCTTCTATCACACGATCCGTCATTGCGAGTTCGTTGGCTTGCTTGCCGCCACCGGCGCTCGCACGCTGATCATCGATACTGAGGTTGCGCCGGTTGCGACCGCGACGGCTCCGATCCCGTCTTATTCGGTTGATCCCAGGCGGCCAATAGATTCATCTCTAGTGATCCAGTTGATCAAGGACCCGGTTCACGAAGAGCAGATGGCGATCGAGGACAGCCTCACGCGAGGCGGCTCCACTCTCGTTGGCCGTCCGTCGCGCGGTGCGGTGGCATTCATGGCCGACCATTTTGGCTATAGCACCGAAGAGTTTGATTGGCCTGCCCACTTCAAGGACTGGCCGGGCGACGCGGCGTCGATGCTCGATTACGCTGAGGGTTGGCGGACGACATTTATCTGCCATCTGCGCTGAACCTGTGACTGTCGCGCGCGAGTGACGGGCGAACTGCTCTGACGGGATCGTCGCGGTGTAAAATCCCGCCTTCGAGGTTTAACGCCCAGGCGGGCTATGCTATGTCGGGCTTCATCAACCGGTTCATCGAGCGGTTTCCGGCGCATTGGCGGCAGGTCGCAGTGTTCTTCGCGGACCTTGTTGCGGTGGTGCTGGCTTGGGTGCTCGCCTACGGAATGCGTTTTAACGGCGCAGTTCCGCCGGAGTTCATGCGCACTGGCTTGTCGGCCTGCGTTCTGATTCTCCCGATTCACGCCATACTGTTCCGCAGCTTCGGTCTTTACCGCGGGATCTGGGTCTTCGCGAGCCTCCCGGACTTGGTCCGGATCGTGCGCGCGGTGGCTTCGTCGCTATTGATCAGCGTCGTGGCCTGTGTCTTTGTCGGGTTCCTGCCTCCGGTTCCGCGGACCATCTTCGTGCTGCATCCGGTCTTCTTGTTAATGTGGATGGGGGGAAGCCGTGCGGCCTATCGTCTCTGGAAGGAGCACCGGCGCTATGGCGACCTTCTCGCGCGCGGACAGCCAGTCATCATTCTCGGAGCCGGGCGTGCCGGTGCAAATCTGGTGGCCGAGTTGTCACGATCGCCAGCCTGGCGGGTGGTAGGCCTGCTCGACGACGACCCCAACAAGATCGGGCGCGAGATCTCCGGAATCAAAGTTTACGGTCGCATCGACGAACTGATCGCGTGGTCATTTCAGCTCAAGGCCAAACATGCGATCGTGGCGATGCCATCGATGTCGCGAATGGCGCGTCAACGGGCCGCCAGCGAGTGTTTGCGTGCCGGCGTACACGCGATGACGTTGCCGTCTATCGAGGATGTCGTCGGGGGCGGCGTGCAGGCGGGGCAGTTCCGAGATATCGACTTGCACGATTTGATCGGGCGAGCGCCGATTGATATCAACACCCCGGAGGTCGGGGCCATGCTGACGGGGCGTGTGGTCATGGTGACTGGCGGAGGAGGCTCGATTGGCTCCGAGCTGTGCCGCCAGATTGCGCGGTTTCGTCCGGCTCAGCTGGTGTTGCTCGAAGTCTCCGAGTACGCGCTCTACCGCATCCATGACGAGTTGCGTGAGCGTTATCCGCAGATCGAGGTCGTGCCCTTTGCGGGCGATGTGCGCGACGGCATGTGGCTGGAAGCGGTCTTCCGACAGTATCCGCCATCGATCGTTTTCCACGCGGCGGCATACAAGCATGTGCCTCTGATGGAAGAGCGGAATGCTTGGCAGGCCATCCGCAACAACGCTTTTGGCACGTACAAACTGGCGGCCATTTGCGTCGCACATCGAGTGGAGCGTTTCGTTTTGGTGTCGACCGACAAGGCCGTAAATCCAACGAACGTGATGGGGGCGAGCAAACGGATGGCAGAGATGATCTGCCAAGTCATGCAGCAAGGCACGCGGTCTACGCGTTTCGAGATCGTTCGCTTTGGCAATGTCATCGGTAGCGCAGGCAGTGTCATACCGAAGTTCCGGGAACAGATCGCTCGCGGGGGGCCGGTGACCGTCACCCATGCAGAGATTACTCGCTACTTCATGTCGATCCCGGAGGCGGCGCAGCTTGTGTTGCAGGCGGCGGCGATGGGGCACGGCGGGGAAGTGTTCGTCATGGACATGGGAGAGCCGGTGCGAATCGCGGATCTCGCGCGAGACCTGATCCGCCTGTCCGGTTTTGGTGAGGACCAGATCCGTATCGTCTACACCGGCTTGCGTCCGGGAGAGAAACTCTTTGAAGAATTGCTGTCTGACCAGGAGGAAACCCGGGAGACGCATCATCCCAAGCTGCGAGTCGCGCGTGCAAGGGAGGTCGTGCCCGAATGGCTTGATGAGGTCGTGGCCTGGATGGTTCAGCGGGGTATTCCCACCGATGCCGAGGTGCGGCGAGATTTACGGCGTTGGGTGCCAGAGTACACGCCCACGACGCGCCCGGGACTCAACGTAGTGGCGCGGTCCCACAACGAAAACCTCCCAGCGGCATAGCGGGTAGCTCCAATAGGCGGGAGACGCGCAGGATCAGGCGCACTTGCTGGAGCGCCTCACGAACGAGGCCGGTTACGACCCCGCTCGTGATTAGCTTTGGCTCACCGGCGATCTGGACAATTGGGGCCGTCATAACGCCGATGCACTGCGTTTCGTACGTGCGCTTGGCGATAGCGCGGTGATGGTGATTGGCAACCTGACTTCAACTCGCTCGGAGTAGCCTGCGGCGCCCTTCCGAGAGGGTCTGACGACACGCTCGACGATGTGCCGGAGGCGAAGGAGTGCGAAGCGTGGGTCAATTAGTGGTGTCGTCGCTCGCTATTCCAACGCGAGGGTCGTCATGCATTGACGTATGCCGGCCCGCTACCGGCCTGGACTGTGTCGCAGGCTCAATGCCTCGCTCGAGAGGTTCACGGAGCGCTGCAAGGTCAGGGCTGGAAAGACTTCCTTGGCGCGGTGTGGAGTCGGAAACCGGATACCCGGCGAGACGATCTGCACGGCATCAATCGCCTGCGCGTTATCGCGAACCCGATGTGCCGCCTTCAGATGCGCAGCCCGCGCGGCGCGATGCAGCTCAAGCACAAAGGACAGCCCGATCAGGCGCCACAAGGTGGGATGCCCTGGTTCAGGGTGTCTTCGCGAGCCAGCGCGTCGCATACTGTGGTGTTCGGACGCGGCTCGGTCTTGGGCTTCCATCAGGCGGACGGCATCCTTGGACTCAATACGGGCTGCGTCTGGGGCGGCTGCCCGTCGGACGTGTGGTCCAAGTCCGGCGAACGAATCGCAGTGTAGTGCCCGCGGGAAGCTTCTGAGCGGCTGGGACTAGAGAGTGCTTAGCGTCGACCGCCTGTCGGGCCAAGTTGGGAGAGGATCATCCGGACCGCCTGATCGACGCTGCTCTGTGATGTGTCGATACGCAGGTCAGGTGCTACAGGCGGCTCATAAGGGCTGCTGATGCCTGTCATGTTCGGAATGCTCCCGTCCCTTGCCTTGCGATAGAGCCCCTTCGGGTCGCGCGTTTCGCAGACCTCGAGCGGCGTGCTCAGGTGGATCTCGCGGAAGCGTTCAGCACCGATCAGGGTGCGGGCCATGTCGCGCTCCTGCCGGAACGGGGAGATGAACGCGGTGATCACGATCAGGCCCGCGTCCGCCATCAGGTTCGCGACCTCCGCCACACGCCGGATGTTCTCTACGCGGTCGGCATCGGTAAACCCAAGATCCTTGTTGAGTCCCTGCCGAATGTTGTCGCCGTCGAGGATGTAGGTATGTCGCCCCTGCCCGTAGAGCGCCGATTCAAGCGCGTTCGCAATGGTTGATTTGCCGGAACCGGAGAGGCCGGTCAGCCAGATTACGTTCGCAGGATGGCCGTTCAGGCGTTCCCGGTCAGCGCGCTGGATCGATAGTGACTGCCGGTGCACATTGCGGGCGCGGCGCAGGCTGTGCCGGATCAGCCCTGCCGCAACGGTCGTCCGCGTGTATCGGTCGACAAGCATGAAGCGACCGAGCGACGGTGTGTTGTCGAACGAATCGAACGCGATCGGAGCGTTCGTGGCAACCGTGCACACGGCCAAATCACCTGCGGAAAGGCTGCGTACCGCCTGCCGCACATCGGTGTCGGGATCGAGCCGATGCTTCAGCTTCGTCAGGCTTGCCTTGGTACACTGGGTGCCGGAGAGCAGGTCGTAAGTGCGCCCTGCATGGCCTGCCTCATCGCTCAGCCACACGAGGCTCGCCTCGAACTGGTCGGTGAGCTCGATCGGCTGATCGGCATGCGACAGTACATCGCCTCTGACCAGGTCGAGGTCGCGCTCGAGACGGATCGTGATTGCCGAGCCTTTGGCGGCAATCTCCAGCGTGCCGTCGGCGGTGGTAATCTCGTTCAGGCGCGCGGTCTGTCCGGTGCGGGCAACGCGCAGCACATCGCCAACCCGGGCAACGCCGCTGATGACCGAACCCGCGCAATCGTTGGCAAACCGGCCGTGCTGCCTAACCCGCTGGACCGGGAAGAGCAGGCGCTCAGTCGATGCCTCATCGTCGGCGATGTTGTCCAAGCTGGCCAGCAGGCTTGGGCCCGTGTACCAAGGTGTCTTGGGGGATCTGCTGCCAACGTTGTCGCCGCGGACAGCGCTCACAGGAATGACTCCCGCAAGCTCAAGGCCATGCTGGGCTGCTAGCGCCTGCGCGGCCTCATCGATTGTCTTGAAGTCGAGTGCCGCCGACGTCGCAGTATCCACCTTGTTGGCGGCAACGAGCAGGCTGCGGATTCCCAACATTGCCGCGAGCCTGGCGTGCCGTCTGGCCTGCGAATCCAGTCCAAGGCGGGTGTCCACAACGAGCAGTGCTGCCTGCGCCTGTGTTGCGCAACTGATGAGTCGACTGAAACCTTTCGGGTCGCCGGAGACATCATCTATCTGCATGCGGCGCTTCCGGGTGAATAGTGTCCAGTGGGAACTCGCGTGAACTTCGCCGTGTTCTATGCCGCTGGGCGGGCTTTCTAAGCGCGACTCAGGTGCAAGCGGCTCCTCGCGGGCTGCCGGACGGCGACTCCTTTGAATCGGTGATGTTTCCAACGCGCAACCGAGCTGACTCAGCTCCAGCTTCATTCTGGCGACAAGAGCACTCTTTCCTGAATGCTCGCTGCCGCAAATAACCAGCCGCAGCGGTGAGGCATCGTGAGCTGGCGACGGTTGCCGCGCACCGGAGTCGCGTGGGGCCCAGACTGTGGTACTCATCGTGCAATGCCCTCGTTGTGGAATTGGTCGATAACCGGGCGGGCCGGCCAGGTCAGTGCGGGCGACGACATGACCGGGAGTTCGAGCAGAATCTCCGGAATCGATCGCGCCTGTGATTCGATCAATCCCGCCTGTGGCAGGCCTCCAAGCGTCACCGCGCGCACCGAACGGACCTCGATCTGCTCCGCTGGAAGGAGCGGGAAGTCATCGCGGTCGATCAGCAGCAGCGCAGTCCCGCGCTTTACCACCGGTCGCGGTTTTGCGAAGTACAGGGGCATCACCGGGATGCGCTCGATGCCGATGTAGCGCCAGATGTCGGTCTCGGTCCAGTTCGACAGCGGTGATGCCCTGAGGAGTTCGCCCCCGTTGCGCAGTGTGTTGTAGAGCTCCCAGAGCGCTCGCGTCTGCCCCGTGGCGACCGGTTGCAATTCACGCGTCAGCATCGACACGACGGGCAGTCCTGCACGCGTCGAGAGTTCGTCGCGCCGGCATCCATCGAGCAATACATCGAAGCCAAAGTGCTCCAGCGCCAGTCGCAGGGACTCGATGGTTTCCGGAGTGCCATGCCGGGAGGTTCCGAAGAGCCTCGGGCGGAATGCGAGCGCGTCAGTAGCCGGAGGCCGGTACGTCTGCAGCGCAACGCCGAAACGCATCGCCACGCGCTCAAGAAATAGCGACGCTTCTGGCTGGGCCAGAGGGCTCCCGATGTGCAGGAGTGGTGTCGCCGGGGGGGCTGGGTGGCACGCCTTGCGCAGCAGGTGCAGCAGCACTGCACTCTCCTTGCCCGCCGAATGCAGCAGCGCCGGTTGCCCGCCGCTCGCGAGAAGCTCGCGGATGAGATGGATGCCCTCGTCCTCGAGACGCTTGAGGTCCGGTGGCAGATCTTCGCTCTTCGGGCGCTGTCCGACGGCGATATCGAAGTCCGGCAGGTAGGCCATCAAAGGCTCGGTGTGTGCCAGCGGCAGGCGCAACGTCGCAGTCACAGGGCCGTGCGGGAACACTGCAATCGCGTTGCCAAGACGCAGCTCGAGTGCTCGCAAGGCAAGGTCGATTGCGTCCGCCGTGACACCCCCGTTGACCGGGAACCAGAAGCGTCCCCCGCGTGCATCGTTCGCGTGCAGACATGGTGTGCCATCCGGCAGGGGGTGACTCTGCAGGAAGATGACCCGCTCGCGGCGACGCCGGGCCCGGTCCAGTGCCCACTGCAGCACAAGCCGATTAAGAGGGCGGTTGTGTTCGTCCCGCAAGACCTCCGGTGACAGCGCGGCGGGCAGAAGGCCCATGCTGTGCAGCAGCCGTTCTGCAGTTCGCTTTGTCCCGGCACGCCCTTGCGCTTTCAGCTGTGTGAAGGCGCGTTGCGTGTCCCATAGTCCGTCGTCTCTGAATTCCATCGGCCCGACAACTCCAATTTGATGTCGTGGTTTGCGAAAAATCCGCTTTGTGTGCTCATTGTTTCGTTGTTAGTATAAAACGTCAATTCAGAATCATGCATGAAATGCAAACTGCGACGATGGGAGCCCGGACTGCCCGATGATTTTCGATCCCTCATATGCCTTGGCCGGCGCGCTGACAGGCTTTGTTGTCGGTCTCACCGGGGTCGGCGGCGGCGCGCTGATGACACCGATCCTGCTGCTCGTCTTCGGCGTGTCGCCCCCGACCGCAGTTGCCACGGACCTGTGGTTCGCGGCGCTGACGAAACTTGTCGGCGCACGTATTCATTGCCGGGCGGGCAGCGTCGACTGGCAAGTGGCCAAACGACTGTGGACCGGCAGTCTTCCGGTTGCGCTTGCCGTGGTCGCGCTGCTCGGTTTCGGGATCCGTTTCGCGAGGCAGGACTGGCTCTCCCACGCAATCGGTGTTGCCGTAATCCTGACTGCGCTGGGCTTGTTCCTTGCTCCGATGCTTCAGCGTCGTGCACGAACCCGGCGGCTGGCGCATCCAGCGTCATTCCTCCGGTGGCAGCCTGCGATGACGATTCTGGCTGGCGCGGTCATCGGGCTCTGTGTCGCGCTTACTTCGGTGGGCGCCGGTGCGCTGGGCAGCGTGGCGCTGCTGTACCTATATCCTTTGCGGATGACGCCGCATCGGCTTGTCGCGACCGACATCGTCCACGCGATTCCGTTGGCCATGGTGGCCGGGCTCGGATATCTGCTGAGCGGGTTGGTCGACGCTGGCATGCTGTTCTCGATGCTTGCCGGTTCGATACCGGCGATCACGGCGGGTAGCCTGCTGGCACACCGGGTGTCAGCGCGAAAGCTGCAGATCGCGCTGGCGATTGTCCTTGTGGTAGCTGGGTGCAAGGCGGTGATATAGGGATCAGCAAGTCATCAATTTGATCCGTTGCTCTGGGGGTGGAGCTTCCGGCTCTCTGGATGGCAGCAGGACGATGAGCGGGCACTGCATCGCCGTTACTTGTGACTTGACACTGGAAACTCTCGCAAAGGTCGGCGACACTTTGGTCGTCAGCCTCGCTGCCGTGGCTGAATGACCATCGACCTGACCGAGCCGAAGTCGGTGAATTTCTGATCGGCTCCAACACCGTGCGGCGGGATGCGTTCTGATCGCTGGAGCGGTGCCTTGATTATTGGCTCAAGTGCTTAAAAGATTCTTCGATCTAATCGTTTCAAGCGGGGCGATCCTGCTTCTGTGTCTGCCGTTGTTTCTGATAGCGCTGGCGGTAAGACTTGAGTCATCGGGTCCTGCACTGTATTGGTCCAAGCGGGTGGGGCGGCGGGGACGTATCTTCCTCATGCCAAAGTTTCGATCGATGCGGACCGATACGCCGGTCGTCGCAACACACCTGCTGGAGGACCCGGATCGTTATCTCACGCGTCTCGGGAGACAGCTTCGGCGGAGCAGTCTTGATGAACTGCCGCAACTCTACAGCGTCTTGGTCGGCGATATGAGTCTGGTTGGACCGCGCCCCGCGTTGTTCAATCAACGTGATCTGATTGAACTGCGCAGAGAAAACGGTGTGGATCAGTTGCGCCCCGGCATTACTGGGTGGGCTCAGATCAATGGCCGTGATGAACTGCCCATCGGAGAAAAGGTGGCATTTGATGTTGAGTATCTACGGCGCCGGTCCTTCACATTCGATCTGAAGATACTGTTTCTGACGGCGTGGCGCGTGATTACTGCTCACGGCGTGAGCCACTGATTCCACTCAGGACGGCTCCAGCGACGTTTGGCCGGTTTCGGGGCTGCGTCCCGGTACAATTGCCGGCCTTGCGAATACGGACACTTCCATGTGGTTCAAGAATCTCCAGCTTTACCGCCTGCCCACGCCTTGGGCGATTGACCTTTCGTCGCTTGAAGACAAACTCGCGGCAAAGCCCTTTGTTCGCTGTGGGTCGCAGGATATGTCTAGTCGCGGGTGGGCGTCGCCGACCGGCTCCGATGTCATGACGCTGTCGGTGGGCGGGCAATGGCTGCTTGCGATGCGTACGGAGCAGCGCCTGTTGCCTGCTTCGGTGGTCAATCAGGTGGCGCAGGACAAGGCCGAGGAACTCGAGGCGCAGCAGGGGTTCAAGCCGGGCCGCAAGCAGATGAAGGAAATCAAGGAGGCGGTGACGCAGGAACTGTTGCCGCGCGCCTTCACGCGCCGTCGCACGACTTATGTGTGGATCGATCCGCAGAACGGCTGGCTGGTGGTGGATGCGTCTAGTGCGGCGAAGGCTGACGAGGTTGTGGAACTGCTGCACGACACGCTCGATGACTTGCCTCTGAAGCTGCTCGATACAGAGGTTTCTCCGCAGTCGGCGATGGCCGATTGGCTGGCATCAGGCGAGGCGCCGGCGAACTTCACGATCGACCGCGATTGCGAACTGCGCGCGATCACCGACGAGAAGGCCGCCGTGCGGTATGTCCGTCACCCGCTGGAAGGGGATGAAATTCCCAATCACCTCGCGGCGGGCAAGGTGCCGACGCGGCTGGCGCTGACCTTCGACGATCGCATCTCGTTCGTGCTGACGGAGCGGCTTGAGATCAAACGTTTGGCCTTCCTCGACATCATTCAGGAGCAGGCGGAGAAGGCGGCGGCCGAGGGCGATCCTCAATTCGAGGCCGACTTTGCGCTGATGTCTGCCGAACTCGCCCGCTTCATTCCCTGCGTCATCGAAGCGCTTGGCGGCGAACGCCAGATTGTCTGATCGCGATGGCGCTGAAATCGACAATCTTCAAGGCAGACTTGCAGATCTCCGACATGGATCGCGGCTATTACGCGAACCATGCCCTGACGCTGGCTCGCCATCCTTCGGAAACCGATGAACGTCTGATGATCCGCCTGTTTGCGTTTGCGATGTTTGCGAACGAGGCGCTGATTTTCTGCAAGGGTTTGTCGTCAGACGACGAGCCGGATCTGTGGGAGAAGGATCTGACAGGTGCGATCGAGCACTGGATCGAGCTTGGATTGCCTGACGAACGCCGCTTGCGGCAGGCAAGCGGGAAGTCGGCGCGGGTAACCTTGATCACCTACGGGGGGCGCGCAGTCGACGTCTGGTGGCAGAAGAATCGCGCCGCCTGCCTCAAGCTGCCGAGCCTGACGGTGCTACGTGTTACCGATGAGGCGGCCGAAGCGCTGACGGCGATGGCGGTCCGCACAATGCAGATCCAGTGCAGCGTTCAGGACGGCGAATTCTGGCTGTCGGATGGCGAGCGCAGCGCGCATGTGGTGCCGCTGCGCCTGGACTGACCCGCCGCGCCGATCAGGGCGGCGAAGGGCCCGAGATAAGGTTCAGCGTGACGCGGCCGTCGCGCCAGGCGTTTTCGAAGTTGTGCTCGATCTCGTCGAGCGCATCCTTGTCCGCCGCCTGCACTGCCCGGATGCCACAGGCGCGATTGCGGCCTTGTGCCTTGGCGACATAGAGCGCCATGTCAACCTGGTTGATGCCTCGTTCCCACTCCAGCGCGAGGCCGCTGGGGGCCAGCGGGAAACTCGCGTAGCCGATCGAGATCGTGATCGGTATAGATAGGTCGCCGTGCGGCACCGGTGCGTGCCCGATTGCCCTCAGCAATCGCTCGGCGAGTCGATCGAACTGTTCAAGCGGCATCGGGCTCACCGCGATCAGGAACTCCTCGCCGCCCCACCGAACCACCAGATCGCTGTCGCGCATGGTGTCGATCAGTCGTTGCGCGACAACCGTGATTACCGCGTCGCCGGCTGCGTGGCCGTGGGTGTCGTTGATCCGCTTGAAGTGGTCGATGTCGAGCAGGATCAGGCCACCGGCGAATGCGTTGTTCGCGCCGCGCGCGCGCATCGCTTCGTGGAAATAGCGGCGGTTGAACAGCCCCGTCAGTGGGTCGCGTTCGCTGCGCACCTTGAGCAGGCGATTGCTCTCGGCAAGTTTCAGGTTGGCGTCGCGCACCCGGCGATAGAGCAAGCCAATCGACAGCAAACCGCTGAGCAGCAGAGCCGCCGCCAGGAACCACACGCGTTGCTGCAATTCGCGATTGTGAAGTTGCGCATCCTTGAGGGCGTTGTTCCGGTTGAGCAGTTCGATCTCGCGTTGCTTGCGGTCAGACTGGTAACGCGCGTCCACCTCCAGCAGCACATCCTTGCGGCTCAACTCGGCGATTTCGCGCGACGCCCGACGCTCACGGTGGTATGCGTTGATGGCGCCCTTATAGTCACCGGCGGCCTCAAGCGCTTCCCCGTATTCGCTGAGCAAGGTGGCGTGCTGACTTCTGTGGTCGAGTTTCTGCGTCGCAGCGATGGCTTCTTCCATGTGCGCCTTGCCGGCATCGACACGCCCGAGCCGGATTTCCGCTTGTCCTGCGTTGGCGAGCGCAATTGCGAGCCCGTGCGGGTCTGAAATCCGGCGGGTGATGGCCACCGCTTCATCGCTGTAGCGCAGTGCGTCGGCATAACGCCCCGCCTTGAGAAAGGTGTCGCCCAAGTTCATCAGCATGCCGGAGAGCAGGCTGTCAGACGCCGTCTTGCGCGCGTAGGCGATCGCCTTCTGCGAAGCCTGCAATTCCAGAGCACGGTTCTGTTGCGCCGAGGCGATGTAGGCGCGCGTATTCCAGGCCTGCGCGAGGATTGCGGGGTCTCCCAGGCGTTCGGCAAGCGCCATGGCGGTGTTGTTGGCTTCGGTCGCCTTGTCGAGTTCATGGGCGTCTACGAAAAGCGACGCCATGCTGTCGTGTGCGCGTTGGATACGAAAGGTGCTCTGGATGGATTCGGCACCTTCAAGTGCGGCCTGGTAGGCGGAAAGCGCCTCAGGCAAGCGGCCGTTTTCCAGCAGTTGGCTGCCACGAATCATCTCGATGCGATAGTGCTGTCGCACATCGGCATCGCGCGGTAGCGACTCCGCTGCCTGCTTTGCAAACTCAAGCGCGCGGCCAAGATCGCCTTTGAGGCCCTGGACCTGCGCTCGCACCGTCAATGACGCGGCCTTGGCCTCCGGCGACGATTGCCGGTCGAGTTCTGTGGCAACCTCTCGCGCTTCTTCCGGCCGATCCGAATCGGCCAAGAAAAGACCCTTGAGGGTCAACAGCGCCAGCGTCTCGTCTGACGTTCTTGCAGACTTCAAGAGGCCTTCTACGCGCGCCAATGCAAGCTTTGCATCACCGCGCGCCTGCAGTTCGATCTCGTCGATCTGTTTCGCGAATTCAGCCGAAAGCGCGGCGCTACGCGCCGGCGACGCGCAGCACAGGGCGCACAGCAGTGCGGTGGCAAGGCTGTGCACGAAGACGTCGAATAGGCGCTTACGCTTGGGGCATCGCATTGGCAACGATCCGGATCGGCTCGGGCTGTCTGGATACCGGGAATATCGGCCGCGCCAGACGAAACTTGATGCGGCTTCCGGGAAGCGCTGCCCTTAGTCGACGGGGTGTGGCGGCGGACCCTGGGTCACGACAAGTTCAACCAGGCCGTTGCTCCACGCTTTTTCGAGATCCTTCTCGATCACCGCAATGCTGGTCTCGGCGCTGTCCAGCAGGCGCACCACGCCGTAAGCGCGACTGCGCCCATGCGCTTTGGCAAGGTAGAGCGCCATGTCGATCAGGTTGATCTCCCGTTCCCACGATAGCCGGATGTCCCCCGGCGGAAGGGGGAAGGGCGCGTATCCGATCGAGGCTGTCACCGGGATCAAGCCCGACTCGCAGGCGATCGGGTGGTCCGAAATCGC
This sequence comes from Niveibacterium umoris, assembly GCF_014197015.1. Classification (NCBI taxonomy): domain Bacteria; kingdom Pseudomonadati; phylum Pseudomonadota; class Betaproteobacteria; order Rhodocyclales; family Rhodocyclaceae; genus Niveibacterium; species Niveibacterium umoris. The sequence continues at coordinate 1,719,007 of NZ_JACIET010000001.1, read as the reverse complement.
GGCGATGATGCGGCGTGCAAGGTCTGCCATCAGGTCGGGGCGGATCTGCGGCACGAATACGACGAACTCCTCTCCGCCCCAGCGCACGATCATGTCCGCTTCCCGCAGCGCGACGCGCAGGCGCTCGGCTACCGCGATCAGTACGGCATCGCCGGCGGGGTGCCCCAATTGGTCGTTGATCCGCTTGAAGTGGTCGATGTCGATCAGGTAGGTGGCGCGCACCATGTCCGCCTGGGGGGGCAGGGGATTGGCATCGAGTTCCGCCATGCGTTGCTGGAAATAGCGACGGTTGTAAAGCCCGGTGAGCGGATCACGACTGCTCTGAATCGCGAGTTGTTCGTTGCGGGCGGCCAGTTCCCGGTTGGTGGACCGCACCCGTCGGTAAAGCAAGCCGATGACCACCGCCGCCAGCGCGACGGCGAGCGCCAGCAGCGACCAGACGCGAAGTTCCAGACGGTGGTTGCGGATGGTCGCGTCCTTGAGTGCGTTTTCCTTGTTCAGCAGCGTGATTTCGCGCTGCTTTCTTTCGGATTCGTACTGCGCTTGCAACTCGAGCACGACACGTTGTTTCTCCGACTCCAGCAACTCCTCGGAGAGTGCCCGTTCCTTCAGCAGAATCTCGAGCGCCGCGTCGGTCTGGCCGGCCTTGCGCAAGGCTTCACCGTATTCGCGCAGTACGGCCACCTCGTCATTGCGGGCGCCGTGCTGGACATAGGTGCGCAGCGCGGCCTCGACGAGACTGCGACCGGCGGTGACCTGGCCCGTGAGGATGCGCGCAAGCCCGATATTCGTCTGGATCGTGGCGCGGCCAGACCAGTCCTGGAAGCTCAGCGCAATCGGTTCCGCCTGGGAGGCATGTTCGATTGCTGCTGCATAGTCGCCCGCGCTCAGGAAGTAATCCGAGAGATTGATCAGGGCGGCCGATTCGGCGGCACGTGCGCCGGATGCGCGCGCCAGGCTCAGCGCCTCGAGCAGGGCATCCTTCTGTTCCGGGCGGGCGCCGCTTGCACCATGGATGTTGGCTTCGGTCAGTTTGTAGCTGGCGAGCGTAGCGTTTTGATTGCTCCTGCGGGCAATCTCGCAGGCTTCCGCGATGGCGCGCTGTGCGTTTTCGTACTGGCGCAGGTTCAGGTACAGTGCTGCAAGCGTGTTGAGCACCATGCCCCGTCGCCGGTCCCAGTGGTTCTCATCGGCAAGGCGCGCCGCTTCCTGCAAGTGCTTGAGCGCAAGATCGTGGCGCCCCTGTTCCCGGGCAATCGAGCCCAGCAGGTTCTGGGCCCAGTACATGAGGCGGGCCGGCGCACCCGGATGCAGTGAATCGAGGGCCCGGCTTGCAGCATCTGCGGCCTGGTCAAGGTTGCCGCTGCCCTGCCACGCACTTGCCCGCACCAACATTGCTTCGGCGGCAATCTGGCTGTCTCCCGCCGCGAGATTCTCCAGTTCCTGTGCGGTTTTGTGGGCCTGTGCCGGCGCTCCGGCGAGGGCTTGTGCGTAACCTTGTACGCTCAGAAAGGCAGCGCGCGTCTCGCGCGGCGCTTTCCGCGCTTCGCTCTCGATCGATCGTAGTTCGGCCACCGCGCGGTTGGGGTGGTCGCCGGCCAGGATTTCGATCTGCTCGAGGGTGCTGAGGGTCAGGGGGGCTGCTTCGGAGTGCCTGAGCAATAACATCGTCAGGCACAGCATGGTGCCGAGTGCGAACTTTGCGGCGAGAAGCAGTCCGGGTCGGGCCATCAGTCGCTCGCGGGCTTGCCGATCACGATCGGCTCGGCTTCCAGTTGTATGTCGAACCGGCGGGCGACATCCTCTGCGATGGCATCGGCGAGAGCCAGGATCTCCTTGCCGGTGGCGCCACCCGCATTGGTCAGCACCAGAGCCTGATTGGGGTGAACGCGGGCGTGGCCGAGCGACCGACCTTTCCAGCCTGCCTGATCGATCAACCAGCCGGCAGCGAGCTTGAAGTGTCCGTCGGCCTGCGGGTAGCTCACCAGGCCCGGAAATGCGCTGGCCAGCCTTTGCCAAGTCGCAGCGTCCACCAGGGGATTCTTGAAAAAGCTGCCGACGTTTCCGACCTCCGCCGGATCCGGCAACTTGCGCTGGCGGACCGCGACGACGGCGTCGAAAACATCCTGTGCCGAGGGTTCGGCGATCTTGCGGGCGAGCAGTTCTTCGGCCAGATCGCGGTAGCTCGCCTGCGGCGTCCAGGCGCGCGGCAGGGCGAAGGTCACGCTGAGCACGATCCAGCGATCGCGGGGATGCCGCTTGAACACGCTATCGCGGTACCCGAAGCGGCACGCCTCACGATCGAGCGCCACACTTTCACCGGTCGTGCGATCGAAGGCCTCCAGTTCGTGAAACCGATCGGTCAGTTCCAGGCCGTAGGCGCCTATGTTCTGTATCGGCGCGGCGCCAACGCTACCCGGGATGAGCGCCAGGTTTTCCAGCCCCGGCCAGCCGTGCTGCAGGGTCCAGCTGACCGTGTCATGCCACCGTTCGCCGGCCCCAACCTGCACGAGATGCGCGTTGGTCGTTTCGCCGACATGTGCGCGGCCGGGCAAGGCCGGCTGCAGTACCAGACCCGCAAAGTCCGCGGCGAAGACGACGTTGCTGCCGCCGCCGAGGATCTGCACCGGCACGCCCTTCGAATCGGCCCAAGCGAGCGCATCGCGAATCTCGTCCACCGAGCCCGCCTTGCAGAAGAACGCGGCCCGTGCGGGTACGCCCAGCGTCGTCAGCGCAGTCAGGTCTACGTCCGTCTGGATAGCGGCAAGCATGCTTCGAATCGGCGAAAAGCCTTGATTATAGGGGCGCGCCGTATAATCTCCGGCATTCGGGATTGTTGTGGAGCGACAGGAAGATGCCGTCCTTTGACGTGATGAACGAGGTCAATTGGGTCGAGGTGCGAAACGCAATCGATCAGGCCAACAAGGAAATTACCAACCGTTTCGATTTCAAGGGTTCCGACGCACGTGTCGAACTCAACGACAAGGCCCTGACCTTGTTTGCCGACAACGATTTTCAGTTGTCCCAAGTGTGGGACATCGTGGTCGGCAAGTTCGCCAAGCGCAACGTCGATGTCCGTTGCATGGACGAAGGCGAGATCGAAAAAATCAGTGGCAACAAGGTCAAGCGTGGCGTAACGGTCAAGGCGGGGATTGATTCCGACCTTGCCAAGCGCATCGTGCGCCTGATCAAGGACAGCAAGCTCAAGGTGCAGGGCAGCATCCAGGGCGACACCGTTCGGGTCACCGGCGCCAAGCGCGACGTGCTGCAGGAAACGATCGCCCTGCTCAAGAAACAGGTCACCGACTTCCCCTTGCAGTTCGGCAATTTCCGCGAGTAACGCTGCGGGTGGCCATGAGGCTCGGCGCACCCCGCTCGAACGCTCAAGTCGGGGTTCGGGCTGCCGTTGTTACACGGAAGGGCGGTTGTTGTCGCCGCAAGGAGGTGGCTCATGGAAACGTCGGCGATTGCAGCAGCGGTTTCGGATCAGGCGATGGGCACGGTGAAGGGCGCAGCGCAGTTGATGGTGCTGAAGAAGAGCATGGAACTCGAAAGCACTGCGGCGCTCAAGCTTGTGCAGTCGTTGCCGCAAGCGGCGGCCGCGCAGCCAGGCCAGCCGGGGGGGCTGGTGAATACGTTCGCCTGAGCATGCCCTCCGGCCGCTGCATTGCCGCAGGGGTCGGACGTGACATACGGGGTTGATGCAACACTTGAACTGGATCGCTTGCGAGAGCGGCTGGCTGCGGCGTCCGCGTCGCGCGATGCTGCAACGGCGACTGCGCGCGACGGCTCAGCGCTGACGGCAGCTGCGGTGCTCGTGCCTCTGGTGGTGCGGCCCTTCGGCCTGCAGGTGCTGCTGACCCGACGCACCGCACACCTGCATCATCACCCCGGTCAGATCAGCTTCCCGGGTGGGCGGATCGAACCGGACGACGCATCGCCGGAATCCGCCGCCCTTCGTGAAACCGAAGAAGAGACCGGTCTGACGCCTGCGTCCGTCGAAATCCTGGGTGAAATGTCTGAGTTCGATACCAGTACCGGATTCCGGGTCACCCCGGTGGTTGGGGTGGTGCGTCCACCGCTCGCGTTGCGACCAGACCCCTTCGAGGTGGCGGAAGTGTTCGAAGTGCCGTTCAGTTTTCTGCTTGACCGTGCGAATCACCAGCGCCATGAGGTGTTCTGGCGCGGCCGCTGGCGACACTACTGGGCGATGCCTTGGGGTGACTACTACATCTGGGGTGCGACTGCCGGCATCCTCCGCGCCCTGGTCGATGTGCTGGTGCCGGAGCCCTGAGCCTGCTTCAGCAGATTGTTGCGAAGCCGCGTCGCACAAGGGTTTGACGTCAATCTGCTGGGGCGGATGTGGTATCTTGCGGTGCACGATGCGACCCGCGTGTGGGCCGGTTCGAACGCAATTTCATTCCCTACATGACGCTGCTCTCCCTGCTTGTTGCCATCCTGCTCGAACAACTTCGCCCTCTGCCTTGGCGGCGTATGGTCGAGGAGCCGGTCGAGGCGCTTGCCCGCCTGCTCGAAGACCGCCTGAACGACGGCCAGGCTCGTCACGGCACCATCGCATGGTGCATTGCGGTGCTCGCACCTGCCGTCGCATCGGTGCTGATCTATGCGGCGCTGTTTCTGGTCCAGCCGATCGCCGCTGTCGTGTTCAACGTGGTGATCCTGTATCTGGGTATGGGCTATCGCCAGCACAGCCATTTCTTCGGTCGTATCCATGCCTCGCTGCGGGCTCAAGAGAACGATCGCGCGCGTAGCCTGCTGGCGGATTGGCGAGGCGGGCGCCACGACCGCACGCCACCCTCCGAAGTGGCGCGCCTGTCGATCGAAAAAGGTCTGGTCGTCGGGCACCGGCAGGTGTTCGCGCTGTTCCCGATGTTCCTGCTGTTCCCCGGCCCGAGCGGGGTGGTGCTGTACCGCATGTCGGAACGCTTCGCCTATCTGTGGGCAGAAGGCAGGGAGCCCGGCTTCACTGAGTTCGGACGATTCGCGCGCAAGGCCTTCGAAGTGATCGACTGGCTTCCGGCACGGATCACCGCGGTTGCATTCTCGATCATGGGCGATTTTGAGGATGCGATCTATTGCTGGCGAACCCAGGCTGCGCTCTGGCATGACCCGGTCGAAGGCGTGCTGCTCTCGGCGGGTGCCGGTGCGATCGGGGTGCGTCTGGGCAACCCGATCCATGTCAGCGGCGAGGTCGTCGAGCGCCCGGAACTGGGCACCGGCGACGACGCTGACGTCGACTTCATGTACAGCGCCGTCGGGCTGATCCGGCGCACGCTGGTGCTGTTCCTCGTCGTCATCCTGCTGGTCGGCGTTGCTGGCTGGGCGGGTCGCTGAGCGAACCGGGCGCCAGTTCGCTGAGTCTGCTTCGCCTTGCGAGTTGCCGGATGGCGATGAGCGGGGCGCTGGCGATCTGACGGCGGTTTGCCTGGCGGTCAGGCGGACGGGTTCTGTGGCCCGAAAGGCTCGGTCTCGCCGTTCAGCAGCCGGTCAGAGAGGGCCTGTTCCCGGCTCACGATGCGCTCCAGAAATTCGTCCGCACCTTGCATGTGCGCGAAAGCCTCGAATCCATGAACGAGGAACGCGTGTAGAGCGCCCAGACCTACCGCGCGTGCCGGGCCGCCCATCAGCCTGAGCATGCCGCGAATCATCGGGTGGTGGGTCAGCTCGTCCAGCGGTTCGCCGACCTGGCGAATCAGGGCAATCTGCCGGTTGCGCTGCCGGCGCTGGCCGACAGTGCGGTAGGCCGCGGCATAGGCGGACTCGTCGATGGCCGTCGCTTTTCCGGCAGCGCGCAAGGCATCCACCATCGCCGCGTCGAGCGATTCTGACAGCGCATCCAGCTCGATCGCCTTGCAGATCGTTTCCAGCGCCGAGCGCGGCAGAAAGCGCGACAGCATGGGCTGCACCCGTTCCAGTGCGGTGTCGCGTTCGCCAAAGTCCTTCGGGCCATACAGCTCTTCAAGGAAGAAGGCGGCGGCGGGCTGGTAGCGTTCGCTGGCAAGCAGATCCTGATGAGTCCGAGCAAGGCGGGCGGACTGCCAGGCACGCAGTGCATGCCGGTCACGTTTCCACTCGGCGTCCTCGTTTTCGCGGCTGCGATAGGCGCTGGCGCTGGCAATGTGTCCGGCAAGACGTTCGGCGATTTCGTGTTTTTCTGCGTCCATGCTTTGAATCATAGCGACGCAAACATCCCGGAGTAGGGGCCGCGCCCTAATCCAGGGTGCGGCGCGGGCGGTACCATTCAAGCCTGTTCATGCCGCAAGGGATGTGAGCCCGAAATGCTCGCCCGTCAGCTCCGTATCCTGTTATCGGTGGAAGTGCTTGCCTGGCTGGCGCTGTCGGTCTACGGACTGAACGTGTGGCATTGGCAAGTTTTCATGCTGTTTCTGGTACCGATCGTCGGCACGCTTGGCCTGCGCGCTGCGATTGTTGGTGGCACTTTCGCTTTCGCGGCCGCTTGGGGCATCGCGCCGCCGCCCGGAATGCGACTCGGGCTTGCCGGGTCGATGCGGTTGTTGTGCAGCGAGGTCGGCGCATTCGCGACCTTGTTCACCGTCATCATGCCCTTCGAGCGTTCCTGGATGCATCGCGATCTGAGTGGTGCGTCCGAGCGCGGCCGCTGTCCGGTGCTCCTCGTGCATGGCTATGGTTGCAACCGCGGCACGTGGTTCCGGCTGGCGCGTGCGATCCATCGCGCCGGTTGGCCGGTCGCAACGATCAACCTGGAACCGGCGGGTGCGAGCATCAATGACTTTGCGACCCAATTGTCGCGGCGCATCGACCAGGTGTTGCTCGAGACTGGCGCCGATCGCGTCGTGTTGATCGGTCATTCGATGGGCGGGCTGGTATCTCGCCAATACGTGGCACGTTATGGCGATGACGCGGTGCGGGCGGTGATCACGCTGGGAACTCCACACCACGGCACGCGAATCGCGTCACTCGGGCGCGGGCAATGTGCGCGGGAGATGGAGCCCGACAGCACGTTTCTGAAGGATCTGCCTACGTCAATTCCGGTGCCGCTGGTGTCGATCTATAGCGCGCACGACAACTTCATCATGCCGCAAGGGCCGTGTCATGTAAGTGGTGCCCGGAACGTGGCGCTGGCCGGGGTCGGTCACCTCCACATGGTGCTGTCGAAGCGCGTGATTGATCATGTGTTGAAGGAGCTTGCCGGCACCTAGGCGACCTTCTCGGCAGTGGCGCCTGCCTTGGCTAACAGTTGCCTCGGCTTGTGGCGCAATCGCGCAATGACAAACGGCCGCCCGAAGGCGGCCGTTTCGCTTGCGGTGCGACTGCGGCTCAGAAGTGGATGCCGCGCATCAACTGGCTGAACGCAACCTGATCGGCCGTCGGGCCAGACAGCGACTTCTTCTCGCCGCTTCCGGTGCCGCCCTGGGCCGCGGTTGAATCCGGGAACATGCGGAAGGTCGTGTTCATGATCGCTTGCGCCGCCTTCGGCAGCAGTGCGTGGATCACCTGACCGAAGATTCCCAGGCGGGTCGCGATGCGCACCGGCTTGTGGATGATGGCTTCGACGATGAGGTCGGCGGCATCTTCCGGCGCGAGCGTCGGCACATCCTTGTACATCTCAGTCGGCGCGATCATCGGGGTGCGCACCAGCGGCATGTTGATGGTGGTGAACTCGATGCCGCGGTCGGCGAATTCGGAGGCCGCGCAGCGCGTCCAGGAATCGAGTGCCGACTTGGATGCCACGTAAGCGGAGAAACGCGGCGCGTTGGTCAGCACGCCGATCGACGAGATGTTGATGACGTGACCGCGGCGCTTCTCGATCATCTTCGGCAGCAGGCCCATCGTGATCCGCAAGGCGCCGAAGTAGTTGGTCTGCATCGTGCGCTCGAAGTCGTGGAAGCGGTCGAAGCTGTTCTCGATCGCGCGGCGGATCGAACGTCCGGCGTTGTTGACCAGGATATCGACGCCACCGAACCGCTCGTTGAGCTTCGCGACGAATTCGGCGCAGGATTTCTCGTCGGACACGTCCGCCTGGAAGGTATGCACCGTGAGGCCGGCCGCTTCGAATTCCTTGCGCGTCTCTTCCAGCTTCTCGACGTCGCGGCCGCAAATCGCGGTGGTGGCCCCGGCCTCGGCGAGCTTGTAAGCGGTCGCCTTGCCGATGCCCGAAGAGCCGCCGGTCACCAGCACCACCTTGTTCTTCACATTGCCACGCAGCGTGCGGTCGACGAACAGATCCGGGTCAAGGTGGCGTTCCCAGTAATCCCACAGGCGCCAGGCATAGTCCTCCAGTCGCGGCACCTCGATGCCGCTGCCGCGCAGCACGCGCTGGGTTTCGCGCGCGTCGAAGCGGGTCGGGTAATTGACGAAGGTGAAGACTTCATCGGGCAGGCCAAGATCCTTCATCACCGCGTTCACCACACGCTTGACCGGCGTGAGCGACAGGATCGCCTTGCGGATGCCCTTCGGGATGAAATAGAACAGTGCCGCATTGATGCGGATCGTCATCTGCGGTGCATGCCCGGCACGCGCGAAGATGTTGAGGATGTCCCCGACGCGATAGGGCGTCGGATCGACCAGGTGGAAGCACTTTCCGTCTTCGCCCTTGGCGTGCGAAATATGGTCGACCGCATCGACAATGAAATTGACCGGCACGATATTGATGCGGCCGCCTTCGAGGCCCACGGTCGGCATCCATGGCGGCAACAGGTTGCGCAGGCGCTGGATCAGCTTGAAGAAGTAGTAGGGGCCGTCGATCTTGTCCATCTCGCCGGTACGCGAGTCGCCGACCACGATGCCCGGCCGGTAGATGCGGAACGGCACCTTGCATTCCTCGCGCACGATGCGTTCTGACTCATGCTTGGTGGAGAAGTAGGGGTGGTCCAGACCCTCGGCTTCCTCGAACATGTCTTCGCGGAAGAGGCCTTCGAACATCCCGGCAGAGGCAATCGAACTGAACAGGTGGAAGTGTTTCGCCGCGACTTTTTCGGCGAACTGAACGACGCGGCGTGTGCCTTCGACGTTGACCTTCTGCTGGATCTCGGCGCTGGCCTTCAGATCGTAGATCGCAGCAAGGTGGAAGAAATGCGTGACCTTGTTCTTCAGCTTGCGCAGATCGGCGGCGCTGACACCCAGGCCGTCTTCACGCAGATCACCGTACACCGCCACGACACGGTCGCTGCCAGCCGACCAGAAGTCGGCGCGAAGCGTTTCGACCAGTTCCGCTTCTTCCTTGCGCGCGAGGAAGAAGATCGTGCCTTCCGGCCGCTCGAGCAACTTGCGGACGAGGCGCCGTCCGATGAATCCGGTAGCGCCGGTGATGAAGTAGTTCATGTGTTTTCCTCCGCTGTTTTCAGATTCTTCTGCCGACCGCTCCCCCGCGGGCCGGAACTTCGCGATGCTAACCGAGAGATCGCATCGCGCAAGCGCAGAAATGCACTGCCAGATCGATGCCGCACTCTGGGCGGTGCATCAGGGCGCGCCAATCTAGAGTCACATGCCTAGAGGATTAGTGTGTGCCCTCTAGAGCCAATCCATACACTGGGAACCGTAGCAAGAACGAGCCGCGCAGCTCAAGCCTTTGGACCGACGCTGCGACGTAACGCAAAACTGATCCACAAGGAGTAGACCATGGTCAAGAAACTCAAGTCCCTTTCGGGCGCAGCTGACAGCCAACTCGCGCAAACCATCAAGGATTCCGCCAACCAGATCTGGCTGGCCGGCCTCGGCGCTTTTGCAAAGGCCCAGGAAGAAGGCAACAAGGTTTTCGAAGCACTGGTGAAGGAAGGCGAAGTCATCCAGTCGCGTACCAAGAAAGAAGCCGACGCGAAGATCGCTGACGCCGCTGGCAAGATGGCCGGTGCTTGGGACAAGCTTGAGAACGTGTTCGAAGAGCGTGTTTCGCGCGCCCTGTCGAGCCTTGGCGTTCCGACCAAGAAAGATATCGACAAGCTGACCAAGCGCGTCGCCGAACTGACCGCACTGGTTCAGAAGCTGACCGAAGAAGCGGACGCTGCTGAAGTGGCTGGCGAAGAAAAGCCCGCCCGTCGTCGCACCGCCAAAGCTGCCGAGTAATCCAGGCAGGTTTCGGAGCCGCAGCTGGCGCGGCTCCTGCCGGGACCCCGGAAGCGGCAGTGTCGTGACCGGATCCGGCCGAGGCCGTGGCTGCCTGGAGGGAGCCACGGCCTTGTCGCGTTCGGCTGTCCGAAACGTTGCGTGCCCGGCGAGGCTGGCGTGACGTCGCTGAGCGTGGCGTGACTTGCCCGAAGCGCAGCAGAGGAGACACCATGAGCCCACAAGAAAACGTCGCGGCCAGAAAGATCGGCATCGCGCTCGCAGGAGGCGGCCCACTCGGCGGTATCTACGAAGTCGGGGCCATTGCGGCGCTGGCTGAGTCTTTCGAAGGCCTGGATTTCAATGAGGCCGACATCTACGTCGGCGTCAGTTCGGGCAGCTTCATCGCGGCTGCGCTGGCCAACGGCATTGCGCCGATGCGCCTGACGCACATGCTGATCGACAACGGCAAGACCGACGAGGTCTTCGATCCCGAGGTTCTGCTCAAGCCCGCATTCAAGGAATACTGGAATCGCGCCAGCAGCGTGCCGCCGCTGATCTGGAAGTCGCTCAAGCAATTCCTGTCCGACCCGTTCGATCACGGCCTCTATGAGTCCTTTGCCCGTCTCGGCCGCGCGCTGCCCACCGGCGTGTTCAACAATGCCGGTATCGGTCGCTTCCTGTCGCGCCTGTTCCGGGTGGCGGGGCGCACCAACGATTTCCGCAAACTCCCGAACAAGCTCTTCATCGTTGCGACGGATCTCGATTCGGGTGAATCGGTGCCTTTCGGATCGAAGGACTGGGACGATGTGCCGATCGCGCGGGCAGTGCAGGCGAGCTCTGCATTGCCGGGCCTCTTTCCGCCGGTGCGGGTGCGTGGACGCTACTTCGTCGACGGCGCGCTGATCAAGACCCTGCATGCCTCGGTCGCGCTGAAGGAAGGGGCGAAACTGGTGTTGTGCATCAACCCGCTGGTGCCCTTCGATGCCCAGCTTGCCGAGAAGCGCGGCGCCAAGGAGCGCCACAAGCTGGTCGAGGGCGGCCTGCCGGTGGTGTTGTCGCAGACCTTCCGCGCAATCATCCATTCGCGCATGCGCACCGGCATGGACCGATACCAGCACCAGTATCCGGATGCCGACGTCGTGCTGTTCGAGCCGCATGCCGACGACGCCGAAATGTTCTTCACCAACGTGTTCAGCTATCGCGACCGCCACAAGCTGTGCGAGCACGCATACCAGATGACGCGGCGCGACCTTTTGCGGCGGCGCCACATGCTGCGGCCGGTGCTTGCGCGACATGGCATCCGCCTGCGCGTGGATGTGCTGCGAGACCCGCACCGTACGCTGCTGGACGAAGAGCTGCCGGCGCTTGAGCCCGCGCGCGGCCTCGCCCGTGTTGCCGTGACGCTGCGCCATACGCTTGATGAACTCGATGCGTGGCTGAAGGCGCGCAAGGCGTGACGCCGGTTGGAAGTGACCAGGCCGCGGTATGACCGCGGCCTTTTGCTTTCGCACAAGCGCGTGCGGCGTGGCTCGGTGATACGCTTCGGCACCTGACCTGGGGAGGAGGGGTATGGAGCGCAAGCCGAAGCGACGCACTCGCGAGCGGATTCTCGAAGCCAGCCTGCGGCTCTTCAACGACTTCGGCGAACACAATGTCAGCACGACAACCATTGCTGACGAGCTCGACATTTCCCCGGGCAATCTCTACTACCACTTCCACAGCAAGGACGAACTGCTCGAAGAACTCTTCGGCCAGTTCGAGCGCGAAATCACCATCACCCTTGGTGCGCCGGCCGGCGGTCGCAGCACGGTGGAAGACATCTGGCTCTTCCTGCACCTGCTGTTCGAGCTGATCTGGAAGTACCGCTTCCTGTATCGCGACCTGGCCGATCTGCTGTCGCGCAACCGCTTGCTCGAAACCCATCTGCGCGCGATCCTCGCCCACAAGGGGCGCACCGCCGCGGCCTTGTGCGACGGGCTGGTCAGCAACGGGGAAATGCAGGCGACGACGGCGGAAATCCAGACACTCGCGGTGAACATGGTCGTGCTGTCGACGTTCTGGCTGAGTTTTGAGTACGCGCGTGACCCGCGCGGGAAGATCGAAGGGGCTGGATTCACACGCGGCGCCTACCAGGTGATGGCTCTGGTGGCACCGTATCTAAGGGGGCAGGCGCGTGAGCACTTCGAGGCGCTGTCACGCGAATACCTGAAACGCTGAGGAGGAGGGACCAAAAATGAGTACCAAAGGCTGGCGCAAGTTTCCGCATCCCGACAAGGCATACGAATACCCGGGCGACGCCCTGAAGAAGAACTGGGCCCGGCTGCATCAGGGTGACTGCGAGCCGTGGCCGGAGTCAGCCGATGTGCAGGATGCCTGGCGCGCCTACCACGCCGGCGATTTCGCCAAAGCGGTGGATCTGGGCATCAAGGCGGGTGGTGCCGGCATTTCGGCGGCCAACAAGGCGGCCATGATCTACGCGACCTATCTTGTCGATGACGAAGACGAGAAGGCTGAACTGTTCCAGCAGATCATCGAGCGCGCCGAGACGCAGCAGGCGCAGATGCCCGACGCGGCGAACGCCTGGTATTTCCACGCTTACGCGCTGGGGCGCTATAGCCAGCTGATCTCGGTCGGTGAAGCGCTGGCGAAGGGGCTGGGTGGCAAGATCCGTTCGAGCCTCGAAAAGACCCTCGAAATCGCACCTGACCATGCCGAGGCGCACATCGCGCTCGCCGCATTCCAGGCAGAAGTGATCGACAAGGTCGGCTCGCTGGTGGGCAACCTGACCTATGGCGCCAAGAAGGACAGCGCCGTGGAACATTTCGAGCAGGCGCTGGCCCTGATTCCCTTCTCGGCAATCGCGCGCATGGAAATGGCCAATGGCCTCGTCATGCTGTTCGGCAAGAGCCGGATGAAGAAGGCCGAGGAGCTTTACGCCGAAGCGGCCGAATGCGAGCCGGTTGAAGCCATGGAGCGGCTTGACGTCGAAGCCGCGAAGGCCGAACTCGAAGACTGAATCAGCTTGTTGCGGTAAAGCCGGCAAGCCGCCGCGCGTCATCCGCGGCGGCCGCAAGGCGGCGATCGAGCAGTTCATGTGGATCGAGCGCGCTCGCGCTCGCGAGATCCGTGCCCACCATCGCGGGTTCGGGCATTACGTCGTCCGGACGCCGCCCTGCCAGTGCATCCTCCAGAGCAATACGCGCCTGGTTCAGCAGAGCGTCGCGTCGCCCCTTGTCGAGGTCCGCGGCGCGCTGTTGCAACAGGAAACGCACCGATGCCAGCTGTGCCGCCAGCAGATAGGCGGCGGTCACCGCGCCGTGGAGCGGCGGCAGCGGCAACCGGCGTGAGCCGGGTTCATCGAGCATGCGCGCTGTCGCCTGGCTCACCGCTGCGAGGGCGTCCTGCAATTGCTTGCGCGCCAGCCGGTAGGTCAGCGGTGGTGTGTCCGGGTCGAGCGCGGCGGCGGCGTGTCGCGCAGCCGTCTCGCGTAGGCGCTTCATCAGCAGCGGCAGCGAGCGTCGCTCCCAGGCCGGGAGCACAAATGCGAAGCCGAGCGCCAGCAGGGCGCCGATCACGGTGTCGACGATCCGCTCGGTCAATACGAAAGATGCGCCGGGGGATAGCAGATGCAATTGCAGCAGCCCCATCACGCAGGCTGCGACCGAGGTCACCCGGTACTGCACCGTCACGAAGGCATGTGCGAACGCGACCGAGATGAACAGAAACACGAGTAGCAATGCGGGCGACGAAACGGTGTGAAGCAACGCGCCGGCGATCACGCATCCGATCAGGTTGCCGAGGATGCGGTCGTTGTGACGCTGGCGCGTCTGGCTGAAGCTTGGCCGCAGTACGACGGCGATGGTCAGCAGGATCCAGTGGCCGTGCGCAGCGTAGGGCAGACTGCGCGCGACGAGGAATCCGGCGAGCATTGCGGCCGCCAGGCGCAATGCATAGCGCAACACCGGCGATGCGAGGTCGAAATGAGGCCGAAGCGCGGCAAGTCGCACCTTGCGCTGCGATGTGAAGGCGCGCAGCGCGTCTTCCTGTGGCAGCGTTGCCGTCGTTACTGCGTGACGAGCGACGTCGATGACATTGCGGGCGCGTTGCAGTGAGTGGAACAGTTTGGCGGCAAGCCCTCGGAGCAGCGCAGCAGCGCGGGCGTCGGCAGGGTTGGCCAGAGGGTCCGCCGTCAACGCAAGCACGGCGGCATGTGTCTCGGCGCAGCTTGTCTGTCGGTCCGGCAGGGCGGGAATCTCGCGTTCGCGAAGCAGTGCGTCGGCCACCGTCTCGATGTCGGCGGCATGGTCCGCCACGCAACGCCCCATCGCCCGCATTGGCGCGGTCTCGCCAAAACGCGCGCGCAGCAGTTCGCGGTCGGTCTGGGATGCGAGGGCGTGTTCATAGGCATCCAGCAGCGCGTAGAGAACCTGGGCCTGGTGCGCCCGCGCGCCAGGGCGAATCCGGTGGAAGCAGAAATCGCGTGCTGCCTGCAGTTTCTCGGCCAGCAGCGCATGTTCGGTGATCAGGCGTTCGTAGATGGTGTCGAGGGCTGCGGACGGGTCATAGAACGCTGCCTTCAGACGCAGGTAGCGGGCGAAGGAGGCGAGCGCGTCGGCGAGCACCTGTACCCTTGTCCGCACCGCGAGCAGGCGTGCCAAGGCAGTGGCCCAGATGATGTAGGCAAGCCCGCCAACGGCGAACGCAAGCCCGTGCGCAAAGACCGAAACGCCCGGCGGCAATGGAAACGCCATCGCGAATACCGTGGCGAGCACCAACGAAAAGCCGAGCGCGAGCAGAAGGCGGCCCCATGCGCTCAACAGGCCAGCGACAAATCCGACCAGCGTGATTTCGCCGGCGAGCAGTGCGGTATTGCCGTGGCTGGCGCCGACGATCAGCGAGATGGCCGTACTGCCGACCAACGCCGGCAGCAACTGCCGCAGCTTGTGCCCTTCGGGTGACGGCGTGTCAGTAATGCTGACCACCATCGCGCCGCTCGACAGCACCGCTGCGAGCGGGTGGCCGCCAAGCAGATAGCCGATCAGCGCGACCAGCAGCACCCCGGCGGCGCATCCGATCCCGTTGTAGAGCGTATGGGTGAAAAGCAGGCGTGGTAGTCGCGGGATCACGTTGCGAACCGTGCAATGGTCTGTTCGTACAACTGGCTCGCCGCGGCGTCGTAGGCAACCAGCGTGACTTTCAGGTCGGCGCGTGCGGCCAGCGCGCTCATCGATTCGCGCACGGCGATCGTCGCCGCTGCGTCAAACGGGAAGCCGAAAATGCCGCAGCTGATCGCCGGGAATGCGAGCGTTGTCAGGCCCTGAGCGTGCGCAATGTCAAAGCAGGCGCGGTAACAGGCCGCCAGGGTCGTTGCCTCGCCGTGGGCCCCTCCGCGCCACACCGGGCCGACGGTGTGAATGACATGACGTGCGGCGAGGCCGAATCCGGGCGAAAGCCGTGCCTCGCCGGCCGGGCAGCCGCCCAGCGTCGCGCAGAATGCGCGAAGTTGCGGGCCCGCCGCGCGGTGGATCGCGCCATCGACGCCACCCCCGCCGAGCAGGCTGCTGTTGGCGGCGTTGACGATGGCATCCGTCGCCAGCGTCGTGATGTCCCCCTGCCAGACACTCAGACGGGCCAACAGGTCGCTGTGGTCACCCTGGCTCAATCGAGCAACTGCTCCAGCCAGTCGCGCACGGCGTCTTCGTCCGGCAGCCGGTAACGGGCATGGGAATGGCCGGCCCCGACCTTGATCGAGATGCCATCCAGCGCGTTCACGGCGAGGAAACCGTCTTCGTCGGTGACGTCATCGCCGATGAATACCGGCTTGCGCCCGGCGAAGGGAAAGGCCTGCATGAAGCGGTTGATCGCGTGGCCCTTGCTTGCATCGACCGGCTTGACTTCGACCATGCCGCGCGCGTGCAGCACCTTGACGCCGCTGCCCGGCAGGCAGCCCGATTCTGCAGCCTTGGCGGCCGCATCCCGCAGCTCGGGGTGGCGGTGGAAGTGCAAGACCATCGACAGCGCCTTGCGTTCGAACCGTACCAGGATGTTGGTGCTGGCAAAGCGTTCGCAGGCAGCGTGTGCCGTGACAAGACCGGGTGGCGGCACAATCTGTTCGCGGTGCGCGTGCGGCGTGAAACGCCACTCCGCGCCGTGCTCACCCGCTGCAGCAAGGCGCAGCGGCTCAAAAAGGCCATCGATGACTTCGATACTGCGGCCGCTGATCACCGCAAGGGCGCCGTCGGCGCGATTGCGCAGTTCCGTCAGCAGGGAACGCAGGCCGTCGTCTACCAACGGAACGTTCTCGTCCGGTTTGTCGAAAGGCACCAGCGTGCCGTCGAAGTCGAGAAAGAATGCGAGCGCTTCGGCGGCGAGCCGCGGCGGGTTTTGTGTCGGCATGGGGAGGTCCTGGCAGGGCGGTCGCGCTCTTTTGGGTATAGACGCTTGCCGTCGATGTGTCCGGTGATTATCCCAGACGACGCGCTGTGCGTGGCATCCGAGCAAGCAGGCGCCCACAGTGCAGCACCCCGATAGCTCGGCCAAACGAAAAAGCCGCCGACCCTTTCGGAATCAGCGGCTTGGTATTTCTGGTGGTGATGGGCAGAATCGAACTGCCGACCTGAGGGTTATGAATCCTCCGCTCTAACCGTCTGAGCTACATCACCACGAAGCCCGCAAATATATCGCGGACGGTTAAAGGGGTCAAGCGCGGCTTGGGCTATAATTGCGCCAAGTCCTTGTTTTGATTCGCTGCCCGCGTCGCGGGTGTGGGGGAACCAATGCTGCGAACGATTCTGCTGGGCTGTATTGCATGGCTGTTGGCGTTTTCCGCGTGGGCCAATGCGCCGCGCAATTTCCCGGAGAACAGTCAGCGTGCGACGTTCAAGTCGTTCGACGGCAGCCGCATGGTGCTGGGCTCCAGGACTTTTCCTGTGTCGCCGGCCCTGCAGGTTCGTAACCAGCAGAACCTGATTGTCGTGTCTGGCGTCTTGCAGGACGCGGGCAAGCTCGACGTCCAGGTTCAGTTCGACAGCCAGGGCGCCGTATGGCGTGTCTGGGTCCTTACGCCCGAAGAGCGGCAGCAACATTGAGCGCGCGTGGACCGGTTTGCTGCAAGGCAGTCTCCGGCACGCGCCGGGTGATGCCATGACCAAGAAGCTGTATATCCGCACCTTCGGGTGCCAGATGAACGAGTACGACTCGGACAAGATGGCCGATGTGCTCGGCGCGAACGAAGAACTCGTCAAGACCGACAACCCGGAAGAGGCCGATGTGATCCTCTTCAACACCTGCTCGGTGCGCGAGAAGGCGCAAGAGAAGGTGTTCCACGATCTCGGCCGGGTCAAGCACCTCAAGCAGCTCAATCCGAACCTGATCATTGGTGTCGGTGGCTGCGTGGCGAGCCAGGAAGGCGCTGCCATCGTCGAGCGCGCACCGTATGTGGATGTGGTGTTCGGGCCGCAGACCTTGCATCGCCTGCCCAACCTGATCGCGCAGCGCAAGGAAAGCGGTCGCGCCCAGGTGGACATCAGCTTCCCCGAGATCGAGAAGTTCGATTCGATGCCCCCGGCGCGCGTTGAGGGTGCGAGCGCCTTCGTGTCGATCATGGAAGGCTGCTCGAAGTACTGCACCTTCTGCGTCGTGCCCTACACGCGGGGCGAGGAAGTGTCGCGCCCGCTCGACGATATCCTCACCGAGATCGCCGGCCTCACCGCGCAAGGCGTGAAGGAGGTGACGCTGCTCGGTCAGAACGTGAACGCCTGGCGCGCGCCGCTGACCAAGGGCAGCGACGAGATGGGCGACTTCGCCTTCCTGCTCGAATGCGTGCACGATCTGCCCGGCATCGAGCGCATCCGTTACACGACCTCGCATCCGCGCGAGATGACGCCGCGGGTGTTCGAGGCCTACGCCAAACTGCCGAAGCTCGTGTCGCAACTGCACCTGCCGGTTCAGAGCGGCTCCGACCGTGTGCTGGCCGCAATGAAGCGTGGCTACTCCGTGCTTGAGTTCAAGTCGATCGTGCGCAAGCTGCGCGCGGCGCGGCCGGATCTGTCGCTGACCTCGGACTTCATCGTCGGCTTCCCCGGCGAAACCGAAGCCGATTTCGAAGCGACGATGAAGCTGATCGACGATATCGGCTTCGACGGCAGCTTCAGCTTCGTCTACAGCCCGCGCCCCGGTACGCCGGCGGCCGACATGGCGGACGACACGCCGCAGGAGCTCAAGCTCGCGCGGTTGGCACGGCTGCAGAAGCGCATCGACGAGCAGTACGCCGAGCACTCGCAGCGCATGGTCGGCACGGTGCAGCGCATCCTCGTCGAAGGGCCGTCGCGCAAGAATGCCGAAGAGCTCGCCGGCCGCACCGATAACAACCGCATCGTCAACTTCCCCGGTAACGCGCGCCAGATCGGTCACTTCATCAATGTGAAGATCGTCTCCGCGCTGCCGCATTCGCTGCGTGGTGAAGTGGTGATCGCCGACTGATGAAACCGATCGAGATCTCGCTCAACCCGCTCGACAACGATCGCCTAGCGAAGCTGTGCGGGCCGCTCGACGAGAACATCCGGCAGATCGAAGCCGCGTACGACGTTGCCATTGCCCGTCGCGGCGAACGCTTCGCCTTGCGCGGTGACGTCGCCCAGGCGCGGCTTGCTGCGCGTGCGATCAATTTCCTGTACGAGCGGGCCGACGAGGAGCTGACCGTCGAGGACATCCAGCTTGGCATGGTCGAGCTCAACAACACCTCGCAGGCGATGCAGCCCGCGAACGGCTTGTTGACCCGCAAGGGCGACCTGCATGGTCGTACGCCGAGGCAGACCGAGTACATCCGCAACATTCAGGAACACGACATCACCTTTGGCATCGGCCCGGCCGGTACCGGCAAGACCTATCTTGCCGTCGCTTGCGCAGTGGATGCTTTCGAGCGCCAGCAGGTCGAGCGCATCGTGCTGACACGGCCGGCCGTGGAGGCGGGCGAGCGCCTCGGTTTCTTGCCCGGCGATCTGGCGCAGAAAGTCGACCCTTACCTGCGGCCGCTGTACGACGCGCTGTACGACCTGATGGGTTTCGATCGCGTCGCGAAGCTGTTCGAGCGCCAGTGCATCGAGATTGCGCCGCTCGCCTTCATGCGCGGTCGCACGCTCAACCACGCGTTCATCATCCTCGACGAAGCGCAGAACACCACGCCGGAACAGATCAAGATGTTCCTGACCCGCATGGGCATCGGTTCCAAGGCGGTGATCACCGGTGACGTTACGCAGGTCGATCTGCCGCGTGGCCACAAGAGTGGCCTCACCGAGGCCACCCGGATCCTCACGGGGGTGCGCGGCATCGGCACAACCCGTTTCCTCAAGGAAGACGTTGTGCGCCACCCGTTGGTTGCGCGCATCGTCGCCGCCTACGAAAAAGACGCCGCGGAGCAAAACCATGAAGACCATCACCGTCCTGAACGCCAAGGGTAAACGCCGTGAGATCGAGGTCGCCTCGATCGAGATTCCGCTCAGTGAAGGGCGCTACCTGCGTCTGGCGTTTCCGCCGGGCGACATGGGCGACCTCGCGGTCGAGGCCCATTCCGAGGCTGGCCTGCCGGTCATGCTGGTGCAACCCGGCGCGGCTAACCTCGCGACGCTTCATGTGTTGTCGGTCGCCGAGCCTGAAGGCGAGTCGGAACCCGCGGAGCACGATCTGGAGCTGACCGTGCAGAAGGAACTCGGCAAGGACGAGAAGAAGGGCCTGCCTTCCAAAGCGGCGGTACGCGAATGGATCGGGGCTGCGCTCGGTACCGACGCCGAGATCAACGTGCGCTTTGTCGGCGAGGCCGAGAGCCAGGCCCTGAACAAGGAATACCGCGGCAAGGACAGCTCGACCAACGTGCTCTCCTTCCCCTACACCGAAGAGCCTCTGGTGGTCGGCGATCTGGTCGTGTGCTGGCCGGTGGTGCAGCGCGAAGCGCGCGAGCAGGGCAAGGCGCTCGAAGCGCATGCGGCGCACATGATCGTTCATGGCACGCTGCATCTGCAGGGTTGGGATCACGAAAACGAAGACGATGCCGAGGAAATGGAATCGGTCGAGCGGGAAATCCTCTCCGCGCTGGGCTATCCTGATCCTTACGCCGCCTGATCGCGGCAGACTGCAGCAACGGCTGGCCGGGGGCGACCCCGGCGGCCGCACGATGCGGGGAGCGGTCAGCGGCAAGCGGCCGGGCACAACCGGCTGTTTGCCCCTAGCCACTCACCCTTCCATGTATGGAACCCTCCAGTAGTCGCCCGACACTGCTCGAACGACTCTCCGCGCTGCTGACGCGCGGACCCGAAGACCGCGGCGAACTGCTCGATCTGCTGCACGCCGCCTACGAACGCAACATCTTCGATGCCGATGCGCTCACGATGATCGAGGGCGCGCTCGGCGTCTCCGATATCCAGGTACGGGACGTCATGGTCCCGCGTGCGCAGATGGATGTCGTGCACGTCGATGACTCCATCGACAAGATCACCGCCTTTGCCATCGACGCCGCCCACTCGCGTTTTCCAGTGATCGGCGAGAACAAGGACGACGTCCTCGGCGTGCTGCTCGCAAAGGACCTGCTGCGCTACTACGCCGGCAAGGATTTCGACCTGCGCGACATGCTGCGTCCGGCGGTCTTCATTCCCGAATCCAAGCGCCTGAATGTGCTGCTGCGCGAATTCCGCGTCAGTCGCAACCACATGGCGATCGTCGTCGATGAGTACGGCGGCGTCGCCGGGCTGATCACGATCGAAGACGTGCTCGAACAGATCGTCGGCGATATCGAAGACGAATACGACTTCGACGAAGAGGCGGGCAACATCATCGCCGACCAGGCCGGCCGTTACCGCGTCAAGGCCACCACCGAGATCGAGGCTTTCAACGAAGCCTTCGCGACCGCATTTGTCGACGACGATTACGACACGGTCGGCGGACTGGTGATCCACCTGCTCGGTCGCCTGCCCAAGCGCAACGAAGTGGTCGAATACGAAGGCTTCCGCTTTCAGGTGCTGCGTGCCGATAGCCGGCGGGTCTACACGCTTCTGGTCGAACGCATGGCAGCGCCGCACACGGTAGGTGGCTGATGGACCCCTGTAATCCTGCGCGCCGCCGTGCGCTGACTCTGGGTGCTGGTGTCGTCGTGGCGCACGCCGTGCCCGCGCTTGCGGCCGCAACGCCGCCCGACGCGACGCTGACGCCGGATCTGGCTGAGCGATTTGCCGCGGTCGCGCTGAAGGCGATCCAGACCGAATACCCGAACAAGCTTGACCATGTGATCACCGGCCCGGCGGACGTTGAAACACCGCGCGTCCAGCATCCGATTTTCTATGGCAGCTTCGACTGGCATTCTTCGGTGCATGGCCACTGGATGCTGGTCCGGCTGCTCCGAATCATGCCAGGCTTGAAGCTGGCGACCGATATTCGCGCCGTGCTGGAGCAGCATTTCGCACCTGCGAATGTTGCGATCGAACTGGCCTACCTGCAGCGCGCCGAAAGCAGCGCGTTCGAGCGCCCCTACGGTTGGGGCTGGTATCTGCGGCTGGCGCAAGACCTCGCACAGTCGGACGATCCGCAGATCCGTCGCTGGGGCGCGCAGTTACAGCCACTCACCGATGCCTTCGTGGCGCGCTTCGAGGCCTTTCTGCCCAAGCTGGTGTACCCGATCCGTGTCGGCACCCACACCAACAGCGCGCTGGCGCTGAGCTTTGCGCTCGACTTCGCGCGTGCGACCGGTCGCTCTGACTTTGCCGCGCTGATCGAACGACGCGCGCGCGACTGGTACGCGGCCGACACCGATGCCGCCGCGCATCTGGAACCGTCCGGCTACGACTTCCTGTCGCCGGCGCTGATCGAGGCCGACCTGATGCGTCGCGTATTCAAGCCTGGCGAGTTCTCTGCCTGGCTTGCGCGCTTCCTGCGCGGGATCGAGCACGGCAAGCCGGCGACCTTGTTCACGCCGGGCAAGGTGCTCGATCGAAGCGACGGTCATCTTGTGCACCTCGACGGGCTCAACCTGTCGCGTGCCTGGTGCTGGCGCGGCATCGCGGCAAACCTGCCGGCGAAAGACCCGCGTCGTGCGCGTGCGCTCGCAGCGGCCCGTTTGCATCAGGAGGCTGGCATCGCCGCGGTGCTGTCCGGCGACTATGCCGGCGAGCACTGGCTGCCGCAGTTCGCCACCTACCTGCTGACCGAAACCCCGTGACCCCGGCATGGGGCCACCATGCCGCGTGGCCCCATGTCACCCCGAATACGGCCATGAACCGACTCCTCCCGCTCGTCCTGATCCTGTCCGGTGCGCTGTCCGTGCTGGCCTACGCACCCTTCGATCTGGTGCCCCTGATCCTGCCCGCGCTCGGTGTGCTGGCCTGGTGTTGGCGCGATGCAACGCCGGGGCGCGCTGCGCTCTATGGCCTGTGCTGGGGTACCGGCGCGTTCTTTGCAGGCATGGGTTGGCTGATGGTCGCGCTCTACCTGTACGGCGGCATGCCATTACCGCTGGCAGTGCTCGCCATCGCCTTGCTGTCGGCTTTCATGGGCCTGCTGCCGGCGCTTGCGGGCTTCGTTTTTGCCCGCTTGCGTCGTGATCGGTGGGCCTTCGATGCGCTGCTGATGGCCGCCGCGTGGGCGCTGGTGGAATGGACGCGCGGCTGGCTGTTCACCGGCTTCCCGTGGCTTGCGATCGGCTACTCGCAGACGCCGCCGAGCCCGCTTGCCGGCTACGCGCCCATCGTCGGTGTGTATGGCGTCGGCTTCATCCTGATGGCTGTGTCGTCCGCGCTGGTGCTGGGCTGGCGCAGCGGTGCCAGGGGGGCAGCATCGAGCGCCGCGGCGCTGATCCTGGTTCTCGGCTTCGGGCTCGGCCGCATCGACTGGAGCGAACCGGTGGGCGCGCCGGTTCGCGTTGCGCTGGTGCAGACCAACGTGCCGCAGGACATGAAGTGGGACCGCGACCGCTTCCAGGCGGTGCTCGAATCCAACCTCGAGTCGGCCCGCAGCGCCCACGGCCAGATCGTCGCGATGCCGGAAACCACGGTGCCGATCCTGCTCGAGCATGTGCCGCAGGACTACCTCGCGGCGCTCGCCGCAGCCTTTCATGCCGAGGGTGGCGAAGGCGTTCTGGGCGTGTTCACCCGCGATGGCGAAGGCCACATCTACAACAGTGCCGTCACCCTCGGCGGTGCGACACAGCAGGTCTATAGCAAGCGCCACCTGGTGCCCTTCGGCGAGTATTCGCCGCCGATGTTCGGCTGGTTCTACGAACTGGCGAAAATTCCGATGTCGGACCAGAGCCGCGGTCGCTCCGGCAAGCCGCTCGACATCGCTGGCCAGAAAGTCGCGGTGAACATCTGCTACGAGGACGTGTTCGGCGAGGAACTGATCGCGGCTCTGCCGGAGGCGACGCTGCTGCTGAACATGAGCAATCTCGCCTGGTACGGCAACTCCCACGCGCAACCGCAGCACCTGCAGATCTCGCGCATGCGCGCGCTCGAAACCGCACGCCCGATGCTGCGTGCCACCAACACCGGCATGACCGCCGTGATCTCGCCCAAGGGCCGTGTCGAGGCAGTCTTGCCGCAGTTCGAGCGCGGCGTGCTGCATGCGGATGTGCGCGGTTACCAGGGCCTGACCCCCTATGCACGCAGCGGCAACCTGAGCGTCGTGCTTGGCGCATTCGCCGTGTTGGCGTTCGCCGCCTTGCGCAGACGGCCTGCCTGAGGACCTTTCCCGCCATGGCATCGGCGCGACCGGCCCGGTGCGTCGGAGCAGCTGAGCGGTTGTGGCCGCGCGGGGGCTGGATCCCCACGGCGCTCCCAGGGCAGGCCCCGGCGCTGCGCCGAAGCGGCAATTGAGGCGCATCAGACCCCCCGTTTTGCAAGACGGCGTATCCTCGCCCGGATCATCCATCGTGCAGCGTGGCGCTTGAGGGGGGCTTCACCATGTTCGAATCGGCAGAACTCGGTCACAGCATCGACAACAAGACCTTTCGCAAGGAAGTCGAGGCGCTCCGCGTCGAGTTGCTCAACGCGCAGTTCGAATTGCGCGAAGCGGCGAAGTTTCCGGTGATGCTGCTGATCTCCGGCGTTGATGGGGGTGGCAAGAGCGAGACCATCAACATGCTCTACGAGTGGATGGACCCGCGTTTTCTCTCCACGCTGGCCTTCTCGTCGCCCAGCGATGAAGAGCGCGATCGCCCGCATATGTGGCGCTACTGGCGCTCTCTGCCGCCCAAGGGCCGCATCGGCGTCTTCGCAGGTTCGTGGTATTCGACGCCGATCGCGGAGCGTATCGCTGGCACGCTGACGGCCGACGAGGTGGACCACGAAATGGCGCGCATCAATCGTTTCGAGAGCATGCTCGCCAACGAAGGTGCGCTGGTGCTGAAGTTCTGGTTTCACCTGTCGAAGAAGGCGCAGCGCGCACGCTTTGAAAAGCTCGAAGCCGATCCGCGAACCGCGTGGCGGGTGACCAAGGAAAGCTGGTCGCGCCTGAAGACCCACGACGAACTGATCGACGTTGCCGGGCATGTGCTGCGCATTACCAACACGCCATGGGCGCCGTGGATCGTGGTGGATGGATCCGACGACAACTACCGCAACCTTCGCGTGGGCAAGGTGCTGCTCGAAGCACTCAAGTACCGGCTCACCAACGATGTACCGATGCGCATTCCGGTCGCGCCGCCGATTCCGCCCCGCATCGACGGGCGCGATGTGCTCACCGCGCTGGATCTGTCACTGACGGTCGAGAAAGAGACCTACGAGAAACAACTCGCCAAATGGCAAGGGCGCCTGTCAGAACTGGTGCGCCATCCGAAGTTCCGCAACAAGGCGCTGGTGCTGGCCTTCGAGGGTTCCGACGCCGCCGGCAAGGGCGGGGCCGTGCGGCGGGTGACAGCGGCCATGGATCCGCGGCAGTTCCAGATCGTGCCGGTGGCGGCGCCGACCGACGAAGAGCGCGCGCAGCCCTACTTGTGGCGATTCTGGCGCCATGTGCCGCGCAAGGGGCGGGTGACGATCTTCGACCGCACCTGGTACGGCCGTGTGCTGGTGGAGCGGGTCGAGGGCTTCTGTGCCGAGGCCGACTGGCTGCGCGCCTACGCCGAGATCAACGACTTCGAGCACGCGCTCGACGTCGCTGGCGTCATCGTCATCAAGTTCTGGCTGCAGATCGATGCCGACGAACAGCTGAGGCGCTTCAAGGAACGCGAAGCGACCGACTTCAAACGCTTCAAGATCACCGAAGAGGACTGGCGTAACCGCGACAAGTGGGACGCCTACCGCGAGGCCGTCTGCGACATGGTCGATCGGACCAGCACCGGCCAGGCGCCGTGGACCCTGGTCGAGGCCAACGACAAGAAGCACGCGCGGATCAAGATCCTGAAGACCATCTGCCAGCGCCTTGAGCGCGAAATGGGCAGCTGACCGGAATCCGGGAGCGCACAGAAGGGCGCTCGACGAGGCGGGGTGGCACAGCCTGCAGGGCGTGCGCCGATTCCCGCCTCGCAGGCGTCAGCCGCGCAGTTTCTTTGCCAGAGCTTGCAGCGCGCCGAGCTGGGCGACCACCAGATCCTGGATGCGCTTGTCCACCAGGTTGCCGTCGGCATCGAAGCTGTCGGTAAAAGCGTTCGCGAAGACTTCGGGCTTGTTCAGCGGGTGCAGATCGAGGAACACACAGCTCTGCCGCAGGTGGTACTGCGCCCGTGAGGTGCCCATGCCGCCGCCGGCCCCCATGATCGCCGCCGCCTTGCCGGCAAGCAGCCGGTTGTCGGTTTCGCGCGAGGCCCAGTCCAGCGCATTCTTCAGCGCTGGTGCCATCGAGTAGTTGTATTCAGGGCACACCAGCAGCAATGCGTCGGCCGCGGCGAGTTGCGCGAAGAGGGCTTCGACCGGCGCGGGCCGTTCGGTGATGTCAGCGTTGTAGAACGGCATGGCGGACAGATCGGCGACCTCGATCGTCATGTCGGCGGGTGCGTTGGCCACTGCGTATCGCAGCAGGCCCTTGTTCCTGGATTGGCGGCGCAGGCTGCCGCAGATGCCTAGCACTTTCATCTCACTGGCTCCTTCGTGTGGGTCGATCACGGACTGGGTCGAACGGGCAGGGCTGCCTTCCCGAAGCATCATAGACGCGCTGTACCGCCTCGGGTTGCATTGCGCAGACACATTCCGCAACGCTCTGTTGCAGACGTGCGGCTTTCCTCGGGCGTAGCGTGGCGTCGTCATCAGCGCGGGAGAGCACCCGATGAGCACCATGCAGGCCGCGATTGCCGCCCACCGCTTCGGGCTTGGGGAGAAAGACCTTGCCGTCGTCGGCGACGATGGCGCGGGCTGGCTGGTACGGCAGATCGGTCCGGGCGATCAGCCTGATGGCGCCGGCCTGATGAGCAGTCGCGAGGCCTTGAAGCTCTTTCCAGCCTTCGTGAAACAGCAGAAAGAAAGGGCGCGCGACCCTTCCAGCGCGACCGACGGGGTGGAGGCGGATTTTCGCAAGCACTACCGGCAGTCGGTGCTGGCAGAGCTCGATGCGCGCTGGTCACTCGCGGCCAGCACCCCACGTCCCTTCGCCGAGCGGCTGGCGCTCTTCTGGGCCAATCATTTCACCGTATCGGCCGCCAAGCCGCGCGTGGCCGGGTTGGTCGGGCCCTTCGAGCGCGAGGCGATCCGGCCTAACATCGCGGGCCGGTTTGGCACGCTCCTGCGTGCCGCAGTGATTCACCCGGCGATGCTGGTCTACCTCGACAATGCCCAATCAATCGGGCCGGATTCGCCGGCCGGGCGGCGCCGTGAGCGCGGTCTCAACGAAAATCTCGCACGTGAAATCCTCGAACTGCACACGCTCGGTGTCGAGGGTGGCTACGGCCAGCAAGACGTGATCGAGTTCGCCAAGGTCCTCACTGGCTGGACCGTGCGCCCCGACGGCAACGGCGAAGCCGAGTTCATCGAACGCATGCACCAGCCCGGCAGCAAGACCATTCTCGGCCGTCGTTTTGGCGAGGCCGGTGCGCAGGAACTGGAGGCGGTGCTCGACATGCTCGCCACGCATCCTTCCACTGCCCGTCACATCTCGACCAAGCTCGCGCGCCACTTCGTCAGCGACGATCCGGCACCGGCGCTTGTCGATCGCTTGGCGCAGAGCTTCACCCGCAGCGGCGGCGACCTTTCCCGCACCTACCGCAGCTTGCTCGATGCGCCCGAAGCCTGGGCGCCGGGCTTTCCGAAACTCAAGCGCCCGGAAGAACTGGCGGTGTCGACGCTGCGCGTGCTCGGCGTACGCGGCAAGGTGGTCGAGCAGGTCGGGCGTGCGGTGCGCGAGATGGGGCAGCCGGTGGGCGCAGCGCCGTCACCCGCCGGCTGGGGCGACCGCGCCGAGGAGTGGCTGGGCCCGGACGCGATGTGGAAGCGCATCGAATGGGCCGACCAGGTCGCCGCCCGCGCGCCGCAATCCGACACCCGCGCGCTGGCACAGGCGGCCTTCGGGCCGAGCCTTTCCGCCGGCACGCTGCAACAGATCGAACGCGCCGAGAGCAGCCGTCAGGCGCTTGCGCTGTTTCTCGCCAGCCCCGAATTCCAGCGGAGGTAAATCATGCAAAGCCGTCGTGAGTTCCTGCTTCGTTCGGCGCTTGCGGCGAGCGCGCCGTGGATGTCGCTGTCCCTTGCGGCGCCGTTATGGGCGGCATCGAGCGCAACGCGCCGCTTCGTCTTCGTCATCCTGCGCGGCGGCATGGATGGACTCGCCGCTGCGCCGGTTATCGGCGACCCTGCGTTCGCATCGGTGCGTGGTGTACTGGCCGAGGGCGATGCGCCCTTGCCGCTGACCGGGCCGTACGCATTGCATCCGAAGCTGGTGAACCTGCAGCAGCGTTTCCGCGAGGGCGAGCTGGCACTGGTGCATGCGGTGGCGTCGCCGTACCGCGAGCGATCGCACTTCGACGCGCAGCAGGTGCTGGAGAGCGGCGGCGTGCGCCCGCACGAACTGGATAGCGGCTGGCTGGGGCGAGCGCTGACTTTGCAGGGGTCACGCGGACTTGCGCTTGCGAGCGTGACGCCGCTCGCGCTACGCGGCGCCCGCGACGTCGATTCCTGGTCACCCTCGCAACTGCCCACCCCCGAACCGGATCTGCTTGCGCGTATCGAGCGCCTCTACGCCGCGGACCCGCAGCTGGCGCAGGCTTTTGGGCGGGCGCGCGCCCTGCAAGGGGAGGGCGGCATGGCCGAGATGGACGCTGCTGGCGGCAAGCGCGACAACTTCGTGACGCTGGCGCGCGCTGCCGGCGAATTCCTCGCCCGGCCGAATGGCCCGCGGGTTGCGGTGCTGGAATTTTCCGGCTGGGATACGCACGCCAACCAGGCGGCCGCGCAAGGCCCGCTGGCGCGCAACCTTGGCCAGCTCGATCAGGGGCTTGAGGCCTTGCGTACAGCGAGCGGCGCGGGCTGGCGCGACACCGCGGTGCTGGTCGTTTCCGAATTCGGCCGCGCCGTGGCGCCTAACGGCACCCGCGGCACCGATCACGGCACCGCGGGCGTTGCCTTCGTGCTGGGTGGCGCGGTGGCCGGCGGCAAGGTGCTCGGCGACTGGCCGGGCCTTGCCAGCCGCGACCTGCATGAGGGCCGCGACCTGCGGCCGACGACGGACCTGCGTGCAGTCGCCATGGGCCTCCTGATGCCTCAGCTGGGACTGGGCCTGTCGCAGGCGCGCAGCGTGTTTCCCGGTGGCGAAGCGCTGCGTCCGCTGGAAGGCTTGCTACGCGTTTGAGGCTGCGTGCTGGCCCGTAATGCGGTCGCGGGCGACTCGGCGCAACAGCAGGACGAGGCCGCCTGCGACCAGGGTCAGCCCGACTACCAGCCCGGTCCAGAAGCCATAAACGCCGAGCGGCTGCCCGTTGCGGGCGCCGTGGTAACCAAGCACGGCACCGAGCGGAATCGCCACCAGCCAGAAGGCGCCAATCGCCAGCCACATCGGCATGACCGTGACCTTGTAGCCACGCAGCGCGCCGACCGCGCAGACCTGCGTAGCGTCTGAAAACTGCCACACTGCGGCGAACAGCAGCAGGGTCGAGGCGGTCGCCTGCACCGCGGCATCGGGCGTGTAGAGCGAAACGATGCCTTCGCGTGCCAGCAAGACCACCGGCACCATCGCCGCTGCGACGGCAAGCCCGATCAGCACACCGCTCCAGGCAATGAAGCGGGCCGCGCGTGGATCGCCGGCGCCGAGCGCCTGCCCGACGCGGATCGACAGCGCGTTCGATAGCCCAAGCGGCAGCATGAAGACCAGCGAGGCAAAGTTCAGCGCCACCTGGTGCGCGGCGATCGGCACCGCACCGAAGCGGCCGATCAGCAGCGCGACGCCGGCGAAGGCCGAAACTTCGGCGAGCATCGATGCGCCCATCGGCAGGCCGATCTTCAGCAGGTTCTTCTGTCGCGGCCAGTGCGGCCAGCTCCATCCGTGCCACAGGAAGACGTCGCGGTAGATCCGTGCCCGCGCCGTATAGAGCACCATCATCAGCAGGCCGGCCCACATGCCGATACCTGTGGCCCAGCCGCAGCCCGCGCCACCAAGTGCTGGCGCACCCCAGTGGCCGTAGATCAGCACCCAGTTGAGCACGAAATTCACCGCCAGCCCGATCAGGCCGAACACCATCAGCGGCCGCGTGTGGTTGATGCTTGCCGAGTAGAAACCCAGCGTGCGGGTGAGGAGGGCGGCCGGGAGGCCGATCACGATGCCCCACAGGAAGAGGCTGACTTTCTGCGCGAGGCCCGCTTCGATCTGCGCCGCCGCGAGGACGGTCGGAATGAGGGGTAGCAGCAGGAAGGGCACGACACCCGCAATGCCGGCAAGCCACAGCCCTTCGCGTGTGTCGGCGATGATTGCTGCGTTGTCGCCCGCGCCGTGGTGATGGGCAACGACCGGGCTGAGCGCCTGCGATATACCGAGCAGGGCGAGGAAGATCGGCACCCACAACGCAACGCCCAGGCCGACGACCGCTTGTTCCTCGGCACCGGCGTGGCCGGCCATCACCGTGTCCATCAGGCCCATCAGCATGTACACCGCTTGCGACAGGATCAGCGGCCCGGTCAGGCGGAACAGCAGGCGGGATTCGGCGAGGAAGCGGGGCAGGCGATGCATGGTTCGACGGTGCGGGCAAAGCGGCAGTCTACAGGTGCGCTGTATCCGGCTTGTTTCGGTTGCGATGCACAGCGCCCGTTTCCGCGCTACCCTCGCGCTGGATGACCCTTTCCATGGGAGCGAAACACAGCAATGCGTAGTTACCCCGTCAATAGCCCCGAGGCGGCCGCCCGCCTGATCTGCATGGCCATTCTTGCGGACGGGCGCCTGCATGATCGCGAGGTGGCCCTGCTCGATCAACACATGATTCCCGATGCCGTCGGGATTACCAAGGACACGCTCGTCCAGGTGTTGCTCGACTGTTGCCGCGACCTGGTCGACGAGGCGGAACAGTCCCGCGTGCACCTGCTCGAGAACGCGAGGATCGACCGCCTCGCGGCCGACATCACGCGGCCGGAACTGCGTCGCACGGTGTGCTCGGCGATCCTGGTGATGGCGAAAGCTGACGGCCAGGTGACGGTAGGCGAACAGCGTCTGCTGCTGCAATTGATGGAACGCTGGGGGCTGTCGCTCGACACGCTGGCGGGGTAAATCCCGCTGCTTAGCAAATCGGGGCGCGCCGGAACCCGCGAACCCTGTAAAATCGCGCTTTTGCCCCGATCCGGCGGTTCGGCCGCCCTGGACCCATGAGCGTGAAACCCACCTTTCAGGAAGTGATCCTGCGTCTCCAGAAGTTCTGGAGCGAACACGGCTGTGCCTTGCTGCAACCCTACGACATGGAGGTCGGCGCCGGCACCAGCCACACCGCCACCTTCCTGCGGGCGATCGGCCCCGAGCCGTGGAACGCCGCATATGTGCAGCCTTCGCGCCGCCCCAAGGATGGCCGCTACGGCGAGAACCCCAACCGCCTGCAGCATTACTACCAGTACCAGGTGGTGTTGAAGCCGTCGCCGCTCGCGATCCAGGAGCTCTACATCGAGTCGCTGCGCGCACTGGGCATCAACACCAACGAACACGACATCCGCTTCGTCGAGGACGACTGGGAAAACCCGACGCTGGGTGCCTGGGGCCTCGGCTGGGAAGTCTGGCTCGATGGCATGGAAGTCACGCAGTTCACCTACTTCCAGCAGGTCGGCGGCCTCGAATGCAAGCCGGTGCTGGGCGAGATCACCTACGGTCTCGAACGCCTGACGATGTACCTGCAGGACTGCGAGAACGTCTACGACCTGGTGTGGACGCCGGGCGTGACCTACGGCGACGTGTATCACCAGAACGAGGTCGAGCAGTCGACCTACAACTTCGAGCACTCGAACGTCGACTTCCTCTTCAGCCAGTTCGCCAACTACGAGTCCGAAGCCAAGCGCCTGATCGACGCCGGCCTCGCGCTGCCGGGCTACGAGATGGCCTTGAAGAGCGCGCACACCTTCAACATGCTCGATGCGCGTGGCGCGATTTCGGTCACCGAGCGTGCCGCCTACATCGGCCGCATCCGTGCCAACTCGCGCCTGGTTGCGCAGGCCTACCTCGCCTCGCGCGATCGCCTCGGCTTCCCGATGGCCAAGCTCGACGACCCGAAGCTGCGTGCGCTGCTGGGCGACGAGGAATGCCAGCGCATTGAAGCCGTTCGCGCCGAGCTCGCTGCCCGCCGCGCGTAAGCGACATCCGAACATCGAATTCTGGAGGGGCGCGCTCGCCGTGCCCGGATCAACATGCAAGACACTCTGCTCGTAGAACTGCTGACCGAGGAACTGCCGCCTAAGGCGCTTGCGCGGCTCGGCGAGGCTTTCGCTGACGGCATCGTCAAGGGCCTGGTGGCCCACAAGCTGGTGGGCGCTGCGCCCGAATTCCACACCTTTGCGTCGCCGCGGCGCCTGGCCGTCACCGTGAGCGGTGTTGCCGCGCAGGCAGCCGATGCGCAGGTGCGCGAGAAGATCATGCCGGTCAGCGTCGCGCTGACGGCCGACGGCACGCCGTCGCCCGCGCTGCTGAAGAAGCTCGAAGCAAAGGGCATCTCCGCCGATGCAGTGGCGAGCTTCGAGCGCGCGATGGACGGCAAGAGCGAAACCTTCTTCCACACGATGACCGTGCCGGGCGCGGCGCTGGATGCGGTGCTCGCCGGCATCGTTGCTGAATCCGTGAAGAAGCTGCCGATTCCCAAGGTGATGCGCTGGGGCGATTCAACGCACCAGTTCGTGCGCCCGGTGCATGGCCTGATCCAGTTGCACGGCAGCCGTGTGGTGCCGGGTGAAGTGCTGGGCCTGGCGGCCGGCAACACCACGCGCGGGCATCGCTTCCTCGGTGAAGGCGCGGTCACGGTGGAGTCCGCCGAAGCCTATGCCCGCACGCTGTTCGAGAAAGGCTCGGTCGTCGCCTCGTTCGAGGCCCGCCGCAGCCTGATCGCGCATGAGCTGGCGAAAGCCGCCGCGCAGGTCGGCGCGCATCCGGTGGAAGACGCCGCGCTGCTCGACGAAGTGACTGCGCTGGTCGAGCACCCGACGGTCTACGTCGGCGAGTTCGAAGCCGAGTTCCTCGCGGTGCCGCAGGAATGCCTGATCCTGACGATGAAGCAGAACCAGAAGTACTTCCCGCTTCTGGACGCCGCCGGCAAGCTGATCAACAAGTTCCTCATCGTCGCCAATATCAAGGCCGACATCGCCGACAACATCACCGGCGGCAACGCCCGCGTCGTGCGCGCGCGACTGTCGGACGCGAAGTTCTTCTTCGACACCGACCGCAAGGCGAAGCTCGATTCGCGCCTGCCGCGCCTGGCGAACGTCGTTTATCACAACAAGCTCGGCTCGGTGCTGGACCGCATCGGCCGACTCGAAGCGCTGGCCGGCAAGATCGCTGCACGCCTGCATGCCGACGTGGCCGCTGCGCAGCGCGCCGCACGCCTGGCGAAGGCCGACCTCGTCACCGAGATGGTCGGCGAGTTCCCCGAGCTGCAGGGCATCATG
This sequence comes from Niveibacterium umoris, assembly GCF_014197015.1. Lineage (NCBI taxonomy): Bacteria > Pseudomonadati > Pseudomonadota > Betaproteobacteria > Rhodocyclales > Rhodocyclaceae > Niveibacterium > Niveibacterium umoris. The sequence goes on along the minus strand of NZ_JACIET010000001.1, from coordinate 1,685,945 downwards.
GGCGAGTACTACTCCCGCCACGATGGCGAGGGCGAAGTCGTCGCCAAGGCGATCGAGCAGCATTACCACCCGCGCTTTGCCGGTGACAGCCTGCCGCAGGGCAACGTGGCCTGCGCGGTTGCGCTGGCCGACAAGCTCGACGCGCTGGTGGGCTTCTACGCGATCGGCGAGAAGCCAACCGGCGACAAGGACCCCTTCGGCCTGCGTCGTGCAGCACTGGGCGCCTTGCGCATCCTGATCGAAACGGAACTGCCGCTCGAGCTTGATGCGCTGCTGGCGGATGCGGCGGCGGGTTTTGCGGCCGAGCACAACGCGGCTGCGGCGATCCCGGCACTGGTTGAGTTCATCGGTGACCGCCTGCGCAACCTGTTGCGCGAACAGGGCACGCCGGTCGAGCAGGTCGATGCCGTGCTCGCCGCGTTGCCGAGCCGTGTCGCCGACGTGCCGGCCAAACTCGCCGCAGTGGCCGAGTTCGTCGCGTTGCCGGAAGCGGCGGCGCTGGCGGCGGCCAACAAGCGGATCGTGAACATCCTGAAGAAGGCTGAGGGTGCGATCGGCGAGATCGACGTTGCACTGCTCGTTGAACCGGCCGAAAAAGCGCTCGCGCATGCCGTGATCGAAGCGGCGCCGCTGCAGCGGTCGCTGCTCGAAAACGCCGATTACACCGGATCGCTCAAGGCGCTGGCCGGCCTGCGCGGCGCGGTCGACACCTTCTTCGAGGAAGTGATGGTGAATCACGACGAGCCGTTGATCCGCGCGAATCGCCTCGCGCTGCTCAAGCAACTCGCGGGCATGATGAACGCGGTGGCAGACATCTCGCGCTTGTCGGTCTGACACGCTGACGCGTTACGCAAAACAAAAAGGGCGACCTGAGGGTCGCCCTTTTTTGTTGGCTGGGGTGTCGCTCAGAAGTTCATGTTCCAGGCGATCGGCTGGCCATCCTTGTCGCGCACCTTGTTCATCTCTTTGACGGCGCGTGCCTGAGTCAGATCGGGCATGGCGATCCAGCGGAACTCGGCGGTGATGGCATCGCCGCGCATGAAGCCATAGCTGAACAGCGAAAGTGCCTGCGCCGCTTTGCTCGCATCAGTGACCTTCTTGCGCATGACAACAAAGGTGCCGCTGGTGATGGGCCAGGCTTCCTTGTCCTGCATGTCGGTCAGCATCTCCTCGAACTTGCCGGCGGTCGTCCAGGCGCTGGCTTTGAGCGCCGCCTTGAAGCTGATCGGGCCGGGAGCAGGGTAGTTGCCGGCACTGTTGGCTACCCGGGCGTAGTTGAGGCCGGCCTTTTCGACCTGACCATATTCGGCATAGGCGATCGCACCGGATGTCTTCGACAAGGCTTCGAGTTGCGCCGAGGTGCCTTTGACCAGCTTGGTGCCCTCAGGCCATTTCAGTTTGAAGTCGTTGCCGAGCGAACTCGCCCATTGCGGGCTGACTTTGCTCAGGTAGTTCGACAGCACGTAAGTGGTGCCGGAACCGTCTTCACGGCCGATCACGGTAATCGCCTGGTCGGGCAGACGAACGCCGGGGTTGAGCGCGGTGATCGCGGAAGCGTTCCAGCGGTTGATGCGGCCCGACAGGATGTCGGCGAGCACGGCCCCGGTCAGCTTGAGCTGGCCACGCGCGACACCATTGACGTTGATGGCCGGGACGACGCCGGAAATCGCGGTCGGAAAATTCACCAAACCGTCGCGTTCGAGCTGATCCGGTGGCAGCGAGACGTCGGAGGCACCGAAGTCCACCTTGCCTTCCTTGATCGCCTTGATCCCCGCCGACGAACCGGACGCGGTGTATTCGAGCTTCACACCGGTCTTCTTGCCCCATTCGGCGGCCCACGCGTTGTAGAGCGGCGCTGCGGCGCTCGAACCCGCGCCAGACAGATCTGATGCTTGCGCGGCAGTGGTAACGAGCAGAACGCTCAGAAGGACTGCTGGTGTGTGGCGCATTGCCAGTGTCTCCGCAAAAAAGTTCCGGATTGTACTGCCATTGTCATATTTGGCAGGTTCCGGAATTGTGCTCGACGGCGTTTGGGCGGTGTCCGGCACTGACCCGCCCTGTTACGATTGGGGTCTGAAGCACTAGGCTGGAACTCGCATGAAACTCGTCATCCTGGACCGCGACGGCGTCATCAATTTCGACTCGGCCCAATTCATCAAATCGCCCGAAGAGTGGCGGCCGATTCCCGGCAGCCTCGAGGCCATTGCGCGCTTCAACGAAGCGGGCTGGCGGGTGGTGGTGGCGTCGAATCAGAGCGGCGTTGGCCGTGGGCTGTTCGACATGGATACGCTCAACGCCATCCACGAGAAGATGACCAAGCTGCTGGCGCTGGCGGGCGGGCGCATCGACGCGATCTTCTTCTGCCCGCACCCGGCCGATTCCACCTGCGATTGCCGCAAGCCGCGCGCCGGCATGCTGCGAGAAATTGCCAGCCGGTTCAACGTTGATCTGACTTCGGTGCCGACGGTGGGCGACAGCTTGCGTGATCTGCTTGCCGGTCAGGAAGTCGGTTGCGAGCTTTTCCTGGTGCTGACAGGCAAGGGTGAGCGCACGGCAGCGGCGCCCGGCGTGCCGGAAGGTACGCGGATATTCCCGGATCTGGCGGCGGTGGCCGACGCGCTGATCAAATGAATCGCCAGACCACGCTTTGTTCGACCGACGCAGTCGAAGCCATGCTGCGGTCAGCAGTGTTCCTGCTGCTGCAATTGCTGGTCACTGTTCCGTACGCCTTCCTGTCGATGCTGACCTTCCCGCTGCCGCCGCAGCGGCGCTATCACATCATCATGGGGTGGTGCCGCACCAACGTGCGGATGATCCGCAGCCTGCTTGGCATCAGCTGGAAGATCGAAGGCTGGGAACACCTGCCGCAACGCCCGTCGGTGATCCTGGCCAAGCATCAATCGGCGCTCGAGACGATCCTGTTTCCGGTGCTGTTTCCGCCGCAAAGTTTCGTGCTCAAGCGCGAACTGCACTGGCTGCCGTTCTTCGGCTGGGGACTGGCGATGCTGCCGATGATCGCCATCGATCGATCGCGCGGCGCCGACGCGATGACGCAGGTCAAGCTAGAGGGTGCGAAGCGCCTGTCCGAAGGGTGGTGGGTGTCGGTGTACCCGGAAGGTACCCGCATGCCTGTTGGTGGCAAACGGCGCTACAAGCTTGGCGGCGCGACGCTGGCAACCCACGCCGGCGCACCCATCGTGCCGGTTGCGCTGAACACCGGCGAGGTATGGCCGCGTCGCGCCTTCATCAAGTATCCGGGCGAGGCGACGATCATCATCGGCCCGGCCATCGAGACCGCCGGGCGATCACCGGAAGAGGTGAACGCGGAAGTCGAAGCGTGGATCGAAAACACCATGCATGCCCGCTTTCCTCACCATTATCTGCGGCAAACGCAGACGGCAACCGCTTGAACTGGCCCACGACCGATTCATGTTCGACCGCCTCACGCGCCTGCTGAACGCCGGTTCCCCTGCTACCCAGCAGCGCGAAATCGTGTTCGGCACGCGGGTCGTGCCGTATGTACTCAAACGCAGCGCACGCAAGACGTTTGGCATGAAGGTGGACGCCAACGGCTTGACCGTGTCGATCCCGCTCAAGGGCAGCATCGCCGAGACCGAGGCATTCATCCGCCACCATGCCGCCTGGTTGATCGAGAAGCTCGACGCCCATGCGGCGCGCCCAAAGCCAGAGCGGTTCGAAGTTGTCGACGGCGCCAAGCTCCCGGTGCTCGGTCAGGACTGCACGATCAGGGTCATGCCCGGTGCAGGCCGTGCGCGCTGGATCGAGAGCCACTTCGACCGCGAACTTCAGCTGCCGCACCGTCCGGGTCAAGACCCGCGGTTGATGCTTCGCCGCGTGCTGCAGCGTCATGCTCTCGACTACTTTGCCGGTCGGCTCGACGAATACCTCCATCGGCTCGCCGCCACACACCCGGGCGTGCCGCGACCCGCGCTGTCGCTGACCGGCGCGCGCACCCGCTGGGGCAGCTGCAGCCGCCACAGCGGCATCCGCCTGAACTGGCGGCTGATCCACTTTGAACACGCTCTGATCGATTACGTTGTGGCGCACGAAGTGGCGCATCTGATCGAGATGAACCACTCGCCGCGTTTCTGGTCTGTCGTCGAACTGCTCTGTCCCGATTGGCGGGCGGCGAGGGCGGCGCTGAAGGCGCGCGGCCACGCGCTGCCCGAGATCTGAACTGGCCCATTCAAGGGGTGTCGCGCTGAACCGGCGCCCCGCACCTGATTCCGGAAAGGAAACCCTGATGCGAATCCTTCACACCATGCTGCGTGTCGGCGATCTCGATCGCTCGATCAAGTTCTACACCGAGGTGCTTGGCATGCGTTTGCTGCGCCGCCACGATTACCCAGAAGGCAAGTTCACGCTGGCCTTCATCGGCTATCAGGACGAAAGCGAAGGCGCGGTGATCGAGCTGACCCACAACTGGGGCGTCGATGCCTACGAGATCGGCACCGGCTACGGCCACATCGCCCTGGAAGTCGAGGATGCCTACGCCGCCTGCGCCGACATCAAGGCACGCGGGGGTGTAGTCACCCGCGAGGCTGGGCCGATGAAGCACGGCACGACGGTGATCGCCTTCGTGCAGGATCCGGATGGCTACAAGGTCGAACTGATACAGCGCAAGGGCTGACCGGCAGGTCAGTCGGTGAAGCGGGCGCGAATGGCCATTACCTCGTCCCAGCCGTCGAGGAAGGTATTGACGCACTGCGGGTCGAAGTGGCTGCCGCGCCCCTGTTCGAGAAAGGCGCGCGCATCCTCGAGCGCCCATGCTTTCTTGTAGGGGCGCGATGAAGTCAGCGCATCGAAGACGTCGGCCACCGCGACGATGCGGCCGATCAGCGGGATGCCGTCGCCCTTGAGCCCACGCGGGTAACCGGTGCCATCGAACTTCTCATGGTGGGTGTAGGCAATCTCCGCCGCCATCTTCAACACCGGTGAGGCCGAGTCCTTGAGAATGTCGTAGCCCATCGTCGCGTGCTGCTTCATCTTTTCGAATTCCTCCGGCGTGAGCCGGCCCTGCTTGAGCAGAATCTCATCCGGGGTGCCGAGCTTGCCCACATCGTGCATCGGTGCTGCGGCGAGCAGCCTTTCGCAGGTCTGCGTGTCGAGCGCCAGCCTGCGGGCAATCATTGCCGAATAATGGGCCATACGCTGGATATGTGATCCGGTTTCTGGGTCGCGGAATTCGGCCGCTTTCGCTAAGCGCCTTACAGTTTCTTGTTCGCGTTCATGAATGTCGGCGGTTGCGCGCTTGACGGCCTGGCTCAGTTCCTCCGCCCGCCGGGCTTCTTCGTCTGCTCGCTGTGTCTGGGTATCTGCCCGGATTTCTTCATCTTTGGCGCGCGCAGCCAGCATCAATGAATGCTCGCGCAAGCGCAGCATGTTGCGCGCACGGGGAATGAACTCGTTCTTGTCGATCGGCTTTGACAGGAAATCGGTCGCGCCGCTTTCCAGTGCCTGATAGCGCACCTCCCGTTCATGCGCAGCCGTTACCATCAGGATCGGGACATCCATGTTTTCAGTGCGAGCGCGAAAGCGGCGCATCAGTTCGAGCCCGTTGATGCCCGGCATCATGTAGTCGACGATCAACAGATCGGGTTGCACTTCAAGGCAATGCACCAGCCCCGCTTCCGGATCGCTGAAGGCCTGCGTCTCGCAGTGTTCGATACGGGCGACCAGCGCCTGCATCAGCGCCAGATTGACCGGCGTGTCGTCAATGATCACGACCTTCATGGCTGTGCCCCGACCTTGTAATCTGCTCGACGGTCAGCGCTCATCAAGCGATTTCCCCTTCTTGGTCATCGGCGCGCTGCGGTGCCTTGCGCGGCAGCGTGAGGATGAACGACGTGCCGTGTCCGGGCTGGCTTTCGACCCGGATCGCGCCGCCCAGCACACCGGTGACGATGTTGTAGACGATGTTCAGCCCGAGCCCGGTGCCACCGCGCCCGAGTTTGGTGGTGAAGAAGGGGTCGAAGATGCGCGGCAGGTTTTCGGCCGGAATGCCGCGCCCGTTGTCCGAGAACACCAGCTTCACATGCTGCTCGCTTTCCGCTTCGGCGCTGACGGTGATGCGGCCGCCGGCATGGGTTTCGAATCCGTGGGTGATCGCGTTTGTCGCGAGGTTGGTGATCACCTGCCCGAGCGGCCCTGGATAGCTGTCGAAGTCCAGACCTTCCGGTATTTCGTTGGCGAAGGTACAGCCGGCCTTGCGGAAAGTGGGTGCCAGCGTGACTTCGATTTCGCGCGCGATTTCGCGCAAATCGAAGGCGCGGCGGCGGGCGCCGATCTGGTCCACGGCCACCTGCTTGAAGCTCGATACCAGATCCGCCGCTTTCTGAAGGTTGCGCAGCAGCGTGTCGTTTCCGTCCGTCAAGGCAGACATGAATTCGCTCAGCGTGCTGCGGCGCAGACCGCTCTCGAGCGCTGACTGCAAATCGCGGCGGTGGTCTTCCAGCGTGCTGGCGACCATCAGGCAGTTGCCGATCGGCGTGTTGAGCTCATGTGCCACGCCTGCGACCAGTGATCCCAGCGCGGCGAGCTTTTCGCTCTGCACCAGTTGGGTCTGGGCCGTCTGCAGGCGGTTGAGCAATTCGCCCAGTTCGCGGTTGGCGGATTCGAGATCGTGCGTGCGGCGCGCCACCTTGTCTTCCAGCGTGCGGTTGATCTCCTCAACTTCGGCCTTGGCGTTGATGATCGGCGTCACGTCGATCGCGCTCCAGATGAAACAGGCGCGCCCATGCAGGGTCACGCGCCGTCCCGCGATGTCGTGGCAGGCACGTTCGCCGGCTGCCGACAGTGTCCAGGCACTGATCTTCTCTTCCTCGCCTTGACCCGAAAGCATGCCTGCGAACCGCCCGGCATCTTCTTCACTTGCCCACAGGCCCAGCGCCGACAAGGGTTTGCCGATGCAGCCGCTGAGCGTGCGTCCGAAGTCGCTTTCAAACTGGGTATTGACGTCCAGGACCTCGGCCTCGTGCGTCAGATCGACGATGCACAGCGCAACCGGCGCATGGTGGAAGAGGGCGGCAAAACGCTGTTCGCTCTCGCGCAGCGCTTCTTCCGCGGCACGCTCCACCGTGATGTCGCGCAGGTTCCAGACCAGCAGTTCTTCGTTGCCGGCCCGGAACAGGCGGGCCGAGGCTTCCATCAGCAGGCCGGCGCCTTCGCGCGAGCGCATCCAGACTTCGCGGCCGTCGAGGCGCCCCTTGCTGTCGATTTCGGCGATGCAGCTTTCGCGCGCACCTTCGTCGATCCACAGCGGTATCTCGCTGGCGCGGCGATCGAGCACTTCACCCTGAGCGAAACCGAAGGTGCGCTCCCAGGCGGGGTTCACCATCAGGAAGAGGCCATCATCCTTGCGTGCCACCGACATCGGCGCGGCAGTGAGCGCGAACACGGTGGCAAGGCGCTCTTCGGATTCGCGGCGTGCGGCTTCGGAGCGCTGCCGTTCCTCAAGTTCGCGGGCGAGGGCCTCGTTCTTGTTTTCCAGGTCCGCGAACAGGCCCAGCAGTTCCTTGCGGGTGACTTCCAGACGACTCGCGAGGTGGCCGATCTCGTCGTCGCCGCGCGAGGGGATTTCCTGTGACAGTTCGCCGCGCGCCAGGGCATCGGCCGCATTGCCCAGCGATGCGAGCGGGGCGACCAGGCGCCGACGCAGCAGCCAGAAGATCAATCCGGCCGCGAATGCCAGCTGCAGCAGGGCGGTGCCGGCAAAGGCGCTCATCTGGCGCAGCTGCTGGGCCCGTACCGTGTCGCCGGTGACACCCACGTGCACTGTGCCGAGTTCGCGATCCTTGTAGATGACCTTGCGCGCGGTTTCACGGACTTGCCTGGCGGGCTGCCCGCGTTTGATCTCCATCAGCGGGCCCGCGGTGCGGTCGACGATCGTGACGGTCACCACGTCAGGGTCGCTCATGATCGCTTCGACAAGCGGGCGGACCCCGTCCGGGCTCAGATTCCACAAGGGTTCGCGTGCGCCGAACGCGAGAATGTTGGCGTACTGGTCGAGCTGCAGCGTGATGCGGCGTTCAACCTCGACCTGGTAGCTGTTGTACAGCAGGGGCAGCGCGAACAACGCCGGCAGCGCCAGGCCGATGGCAACGAACAGCAGGATCGACGTACGTAGCGAACGGGTTTTTCGGGACATGGGCGACGCGCAGCCTCAGGGTTCCAGACTGCTATTACGGACGTTTCAGCAGGAACTTCAGTAATTGCTGAAAAACTATTGTCACGCCCGGTACGCGTCGGGTTCGCGCCCGTCTGCGCGGCGACGACCGCAGCGCGTATGGGCCCGATCGGTGCTGCGGCCGGGAAGGTGCGACCCCCCGGCGCTTGTGTTTACTTGGCGATACCCAGCAACTCCACCTCGAACAGCAGCGTGGCGTTGGGCGGAATCACGCCGCCCGCACCGCGGGTGCCGTAGGCGATGGCCGGCGGGCAGACGAGCTTGGCCTTGCCGCCCACCTTTATCTTCTGCACCCCTTCGGTCCAGCAGGAAATCACGCGGGTCAGCGGGAATTCGGCCGGTTCGTTGCGGGCGTAGGAGCTGTCGAATTCCTTGCCGTCGGGCAGGGTGCCGCGGTAATGCACGCGCACGGTATCGGTAACCTTGGGTGCGGGGCCAGAACCTTCCTTCACCGGCACGAACACGAGGCCCGACGCGGTGGTCACGGCGCCCGGCTCCTTGGCCATGCGGGCGGTCAGGTCGGCGCCGGCGTCGGCGGCAAATGCGGGGGCGATGCTCAGCGCGGCCAGCAGGGTGATGATGGACTTCACGGGTATCCTCCGAGGTTTGAAGCGGCAAGGATACGACAGACCTGTCGTTCCCCCGCGGGCGGCAGAATCAAACGAGCGACGACCATGGCGATCGACCTGTTTTCGGCGGAAGCCGGCCACTATGCCGCAGTGCGGCCCCATTACCCCGACGCGCTGATCGACTGGGTAGCGGCCGCGGCACCCGCGCGCGACAGCGTGTGGGACTGCGGCACCGGCAACGGGCAGGCGGCCATCGCGCTGGCGGCGCACTTTGCACAGGTGGAAGCGAGCGATCTGTCAGCCGCGCAGATCGCGCACGCGAAACCGCATCCGCGTGTGCGCTACCGGGCCCAGCCCGCGGAAACCACCGGCTACCCCGATCAGGCCTTCGATGCGGTGTGTGTGGCGCAGGCGCTGCACTGGTTCGACATGAGCCGCTTTGCGCCGGAGCTCGATCGCGTGCTCAAGCCGGGTGGCCTGTTTGCCGCCTGGGGCTACGGCGGCTTCTCGCTGAACCCGGCGTTCGACGCCGTGCTGCGCCGCACCGTGCTCGATCGCGTCGATGCCTTCTGGGCACCGCAGAACCAGTTGCTGTGGGGCGGCTATCGCGCCGTGCCGCTGCCATATCCCGACCTCGACGTGCCCGCGATCCGGATGACGGTGCGCGCCGATCTGGCAGGCGTTATCGCCTACCTCAAGTCCTGGTCCGCGGTGCGTCTATGCACCGAAGCGCAAGGCGACGCCTTTCTGCGCGACGCGGCCGAAGCATTGTTGCCGGTGTGGGGCGCATTGCCCACCGATGAGCAGGAACTCGACTTCAGCTTTTACCTGCGCGCGGTGCGAAAGCCGGCCTGAGCGGCGGACATGCCGGGCGCACGGCCCGGCGCGATTCGTACTTGCGGCCGCGCTTCGGTAGACTCTCGGCTTTGTGTCCGAATTTTCCCAAGGCGGCATCGATGAGTCTGCGTGTCCTGACCGGTATCACCACCACCGGCATCCCCCATCTCGGCAACTACGTCGGCGCGATCCGCCCGGCGATCCTCGCCAGCCAGCAGCCGGCCACCGAGAGCTTCTTCTTTCTCGCCGACTATCACGCGCTGATCAAATGCGACGACCCGGACCGCATCGAGCGCTCGCGTCTCGCGATCGCCGCGACCTGGCTGGCGGCCGGGCTCGACACCTCGCGCGTGGTGTTCTACCGCCAGAGCGACATCCCCGAGATCCCCGAGCTGACCTGGCTGCTGACCTGTGTCACCGCCAAAGGCCTGATGAACCGTGCGCACGCCTACAAGGCCTCGGTGGACCAGAACGAGCTGGCCGGCAACGAGCCGGACGACGGCGTGACGATGGGACTCTTCAGCTACCCGATCCTGATGGCGGCGGACATCCTGATCTTCAACGCCAACAAGGTGCCGGTGGGGCGCGACCAGGTGCAGCACATCGAGATGGCGCGCGACGTGGCGCAGCGCTTCAACCACCTCTTCGGCAACGGGCGCCAGTTCTTCGTGCTGCCGGAAGCGGCGGTGGACGAGGCGGTGGCGACGCTGCCCGGCCTCGATGGTCGCAAGATGTCGAAGAGCTACGACAACACCGTGCCGCTGTTTGAAGGCGGCGCCAAAGGGCTGCGCGAAGCCATTGCGCGCATCGTCACCGATTCCCGTCTGCCGGGTGAGCCGAAAGACCCGGACAGCACCAGCCTCACCGCGCTGTTCGACGCCTTCGCCACGCCGTCCGAACGCGAAGCCTTCCGCGCCGACCTGCGCGCCGGTCTCGGATGGGGTGATGCCAAGCAACGCCTGGTCGAGCAGCTTGAGCGCGAAATTGCGCCGATGCGCGCGCGCTACGAGGAGCTGATCGCACATCCGGCCAAGATTGAAGAAGCGCTTCAGGAGGGCGCCCGCAAGGCGCGCGCGCTGGCCACGCCGCTGCTCGCCGAGCTGCGTCAGGCGGTCGGCCTGCGCCCGATGGTCGCGGCACCGACCGCCAAAGCTGCCGAAGCGGTGAAAGCCGCAGCCAAGCCGGCGTTCAAGCAGTACCGCGAGGCCGACGGCCGCTTCTACTTCAAGCTCACCGATCCGCAAGGCCGCTTGCTGCTGCAGAGCGAAGGCTTCGATGGCGGGCGCGACGCCGGCCAGTGGGTCGGTCGCCTCAAGAGCGAAGGTGCCGCCGCATTGGCCGGCGCGCCGGTTCAGGCCGCCGAGGGCGTCAGCGCCGACGAGATTGCCGCCGCACTCGCGTTGTTCGCCGAAGACTGAGCATGGTGGCGCCGCGGCTGCTCATCTTTGACTGCGACGGTGTGCTGGTCGACAGCGAGCCGATGGCCAACCGCAAACTGGTCGAGCATGCGGCCGCCCACGGCCTGCAACTCGAGCTCGAGGCGACCTTGCATGAGTTCAATGGCGCCACGCTGAGTCACCGGGTTGCCACGCTGGCCGCTCGGCACGGCTGGTCACCGCCCGCCGATTTCGTGCGCGAGGTCGATGACCAGATCGACGCGTCGGTGGCCGAAGCCGATGCGATCCCCGGCGTCGCCGCGGTGCTGCGGCAGCTGGCCGATGCCGGGGTGCCGATGTGTCTGGCGTCGAACAGCCGCCATCGCGAGATCGAGATCCGGCTCGCGCACCTGGGATTCACGCACTACTTTTCGCGTCGCTTCAGCGGCGCGGAAGATGTGGCCCACGCCAAGCCGGCGCCGAACCTTTACTTGCATGCTGCCCGCGAGATGGGCGTCGCGCCGGCCGAGTGCGTCGTGATCGAAGACAGCGAGAACGGCATCCGCGCAGCCTGCGCGGCCGGGACACGGGTCTTCGGCTTTGCCCGATTCACGCCGCATGAGCGGGTTGTCGCCCTGGGCGCAACCCCGTTCGCCGACATGGCGGAATTGCCGGTCCTGCTGGCCGGCGCCGGGCTCGCGATCTGAGCGATGCAGCCCGCGGCACTGCTCGCGCTTGCGGTGCTCGCCTGGTGGCTGCCGCCGCTCGCCGGGCGCTGGCCGCTGTGGCCGGGCTTGCTGGTGCTTGCGTCGCTTGCGGGCCTTGCATCAGGTGCAATGGACTCGATCGGGCTCGGCGTCACCGCGGCCCTTGGCGGGCTGGTCTTCGTCACGCGACATGCCCCGCAACCTGGCCTGCGCGCGCTGGCGCTGACCGGTGCGGCGGTGCTTGCCTTGGCGATGGCGCTGCATGTGGTGCCGGGGTTTCATGCCGAGCTGGTGGCGCATGATCTGCGGCTCTCGGCCGATGCGGCGCCGTTCAGTTTCTGCTGGCGTCTGGATACCGGCATCGCCGGCCTGTTGTTGATCGCCGCCGTGGCGACGCCCGCACGCGGTGCCGACTGGCGCGAGCTTGGCGCGGTTTTGCTGCGTGGTGCGCCGGTGATCGTCGGGCTGGTGGTCGCGGCAAGCCTCGCCGCAGGCTATGTGCGCTGGGCGCCGAAATGGCCCGAGTTGGCACCGGTTTTTCTGATCGCGAACCTGTGTTTCACCTGCGTGGCCGAAGAGGCCTTCTTCCGCGGACTCATCCAGGCGCGGTTGCAGGCGGCTGCGGCCGGTCGCGCGGGCGGGCAATGGGCCGCCATCGGTGTCGCGGCGTTGCTCTTTGGCCTTGCCCATCTGGGCGGCGGCGCGCTGTATGCGGCCATCGCGACCCTGGCCGGTGTCGGTTATGGCTGGGCTTTTGCGCGCAGCGGCCGCATCGAGGCGGCGATCCTGATGCACTTCGCCGTCAATGCGGTGCACTTCATCGGCTTCACTTATCCGCGTCTGGCGAGCTGAACGTTTGCCTACCAGGCGTTCTCGACCACCAACTGGCCTGGCGCGCTGAGCCGGCTTAGCCGGTAGCCCATCTGCATCAGCTGCCGGTGCGTGTCCTGCACCATGGTCGGATTGCCGCAGATCATCAGGCGCGAGGTCTCGGGCGAGAGCGGAACGCCTAGCGCGCGCTCCAGTGCGCAGGTGCGCAGCAGTTCGGGAATGCGCGCGTGCAGCGCGTCGGCGTGGTCGTCCCGCGTGGTGACCGGCTGGTAGCGCAGCTTGTGCGCGTGCTCGGCCCACAGCGGGTGCTGCGCGAGCGTGGCGATTTCGCTGCGGTACGCGAGTTCGTCCCAGACCTGCACGCAATGCACCAGCACGATCCGTTCAAAGCGCTGCCACACCGCCGGGTCCTGCAGGATCGACAGATAGGGCGCCAGCCCGGTGCCGGTCGCAAGCAACCAGAGGTCGGTGCCGTCCACGAAGCGATCGGTGGTGAAAAAGCCGGTCGCCGTCTTTTCGATGCGGATGCGCGCATCGGGCTGAATCTGCGCGAGTTGCGAGGTGAACTTGCCGCCCGGTACGAGAATCGACAGGAATTCCAGATGCTCGTCCCACACCGCCGACACCATCGAATACGCACGCCATACCGGCGCGCCGTCCGCGCTGTCGAGGCCCAACCGCGCGAACTGCCCCGGCGTGAAACGGAAGGCGCGTGGCCGCTCCACGCGGAAGCTGAGCAGCTTCGGCGTCCAGTGGTGCAGGCTGAGTACCGGCGTTTCGGTGTATCGGGTTTCGGGTGATCCGCTCATGGGGCCTCAAGCGACGGCAATGTTGCGTTCAATATCCGACAAAAACAGTAGGTTATTGGTTCCCGCTTCCGCGTGCAGCAGAGGGTGGCCGACGCACTACAAGGTGCAGCCCGGCCGATATGCACCCTATGATCGAAGCTGTGGCCCCCACCGACAGGCGCTCAAGTGTTGGCATCGCTGAAGGCCCTCTCCCTGTTTGCACTCCTGACGCTCGGCGCCGCGGCCGAGGCTGCCTGCGCGCGCCCCTATGTCGTGCTCGGCTCGCCGGGCGGACTCAATCTCTACATTGAAGACGGCCGCGCGGCGGGGTTTCTGCCCGCGCTGGCGGCCGAGGTGTCGCGGCGCAGCGGCTGCGTGCTGACGGTCGAAGTGGTGCCGCCCGAACGTCTCATCGCGATGGCCGATGTCGGCAAGGCTGACCTGCTCGGCAATGTGAGCCGCGGCAACAGCAAGCCGGCCGATCGCGACTTCGTCGATATCACCGTGCTGGAAGTCGAGATGGTGCTGGACGCCCGCAGCGAGATCCGCAGCCTCGACCAGTTCGCGGCGACGCCCGGCGCGCTGCTCGGCCGCATGCGGCGCGGGGCGGAAACGCCGGCCTTGCGGCAGTACTTCGCGCGGATCGATCCGGCACGTATCGATGTGTCGGAAGACGCCGACACGCTTGCCCGCAAACTGGCGGCCGGGCACATCCAGGCCTTTTTCGGCACGCCGCTGTTCTACCTCGGCAGCGTCCAGCTCGCGGGCATGGGCGGGCGCATCCGGGCGCTACCGCTCGGTGGCGAGCCTTATCGCATCGGCTGGTCGATGCTGCACGCGACCGTCGCCGCGGCCGATCGCCGCCTGATTTCGCAAACCATCGAAGCGATGCGGCGCGAGGGGGCCGTACAGCGGCTGCTGGCGGCGCAACTTGCGGGTGGCGACGGGCGCGCGCAGGCCTTGCCGGCAGCGGCGCGTTGAACCCGGCGCCTCCGATCGATCCGCCATTCACCTCGATCAACGTCGCCTGCCGGAGCAGCAGGTAAGCTGCGCCGGTTTTCTCAACGCTTGGCGGTGTCGCATGTCTTCTGCCCGTGACGGCTTTTCTTCGACCTTCGGCGTGCTCGCCGCAACTCTGGGCTCGGCGGTCGGGCTGGGCAACATCTGGAAGTTTCCCTACCTCACCGGTGCCAACGGTGGTGCGGGTTTCCTGCTGGTTTACCTGCTGGCCACGCTGCTGGTCGGGCTGCCGGTGATGATTGCGGAGATTTCGATCGGGCGTGCGGCGCGCGGCGACGCCATCACCTCGTTCCAGCGGCTGCGGCCGAACGGCGCCTGGGGCCTGATCGGGGTGGCTGGCGTGATCGCGGCCTTCCTCATCATGGCCTTCTACAGCGTGGTCGCCGGCTGGGTCTTCGCCTATGTGGCCAAGGCTGCGGGTGGTGGCTTGCTGTCGACCGACCCCAAGGTCACTTCCGCCGCCTTCGGTGCGCTGGTGTCCAACCCATGGCAGGCGCTGGCCTGGCAGTGGCTGGTGCTGGGCGTGGTGGGGGTGGTGATCTCGATGGGCGTATCGCGCGGCATCGAGGCGGTGACCAAGCGGCTGATGCCCATCCTCTTCCTGCTGCTGGTGGTCATCGGCGTGCGCGGGCTGATGCTGCCCGGCGCGGCAGATGGGCTCGCCTTCCTGTTCAAGCCCGATTTTTCCAAGATCACACCGGCGGTGGTGCTGGTGGCGGTGGGGCTGGCCTTCTTCAAGCTGTCGATCGGCATGGGCACGATGGTCACCTACGGCAGCTACTTCCGCGCCGACCAGAACATCCCCGCCACCGCGACGCGGGTAATGCTGGCCGATCTGCTGGTCTCGCTGCTCGCCGGCGTCGCGATCTTCCCGGCGGTGTTCGCCTTCGGCTTCACGCCGGCGGCCGGGCCCTCGCTGGTGTTCATCACCATTCCCGCCGTGTTCGCCAGCATGCCGGGCGGCGCGGTCTTCATGTTTGCCTTCTTCGTGCTCACCGCGGTGGCGGCGATGGGTGCGATGCTGTCGATCGTCGAAGTGCCGGTCGCGGTGCTGGCCGAGCGCTTTCGCCTGCAGCGCTGGCAGGCCACGTTGCTCAGCGTGCTGACCATCGGCACCGTGGGTTCGCTGGCGGCCATGTCGAGCAGCGCCACCGCCGACTGGACGCTCTTCGGCCTCAACCCCTTCGACCTGTTCGACTACCTCTCGTCAAACATCCTGCTGCCGCTCGGCGGCATCCTGGTGTCACTCTTCGTCGGCTGGGCCTGGGGCCGCGATGCCTGGCGCGACGCGCTGGCGCAAGGCGGCGGCAAGGCCGCAGTGATCCGCATCCTGTTCGTGCTGGTGCGCTGGGTCTCGCCGCTGCTGATCGCGGTGGTGATGCTCAAGGGGCTGGGGGCGCTCTGAACGGGGCAGGGGCCGTGTCGAACCGGCGGTGTCTTTCACGTAGTGCGGGTTAGCCAAAGGCGTAACCCGCAATTTAACGGGTCACGCATCTGCAGCCGTTTTCTCCGCGCGGGTACGCCTGCGGCGGACCCGCCCTACCAGGCTGACCAGGGCATTGACGATAGTAATCGTCTTTGAACTCCGCAGTTCGTGGCAATTCATTGGGGCATTATTCGGCAAACGTTTGCTCCCCGCGGGTACGCCTGCGGCGGATCCACCCTGCCGCGGTTATCGTTGGGAATTGGCATGCAATCAAGGTTTGTACGTGTATTGATCCTCGCATTGATGTGTCTTGCGGCTGTGCTCATTTACGGCCATTTCCGCGCCGGTCCCCAGCCTGGAACGGCGTCAGATGGCATCTCGGTGGTCAGTCCGGCTTTACAGGAATCGCCGCAGCCTGCAACGAATTCAAGCGGACCCCTGTCGCCGTTTGGTAGCGAATCGGCTGGTGGGAGGGCTGTCGTGGCTGCCTTCGAGCGGAGCAATGACCTGTTTGCTTGGTGGCGGGCCAATCAGGCGGCAAATGACCCGTTTATCGCACAGGCGGCATGGCTTGCAGTCGACCGATGTCGGGAACTGACCATTCCGACTGCCCGGGGTGAGAAACAAGTCGCTGAACGAGCGTTTGGCGAAGGCATTCCAGATCGCGCAGTACGCACCGCCGCATGGGCTGACCTCGCAGGCAGGTGCCGAGGGTTCTCTTCCTTGACGCCGGAGGAATTGAAGTCGGAGCGAGCCGCACTGGAGCAAAGGATGGCAAGTCTCAATTCTCCGATGGCGCAACTGCGAAAAGTGGACGAACTCGCCGCGGCGGGAAGGATTTTGGAGGCGCGATCGAAGATCGAGGCCGTCATTGCGTCGGGCGACCCCGTTGCGCTCGCGGCCGTGGGTTTCTCATTGCCACCGAATCTGGGCGCAGTCGCGCAATTGCCTGTTTCCTATTTGCAGCTCGCGTGTCTGAACGGCGCCGACTGTGCCAAAGGTTCTTTCATGAGCAATGTGGCCTGCATTGACCTGGGGTTGTGCGGTGACAATCTGCTGTCAGCAGTCGATGAAATGGCAGCACGTGAAAAGCTATCCGAGACGCTGAGCAGCGAGGTGAATGTGCTGGCTTCCGCGATTCGGGGCGGCGACCTTTCAAAGCTTTGGAAAGACGGAAAGGCGAAGAGTGCGGTCGCGACGGGAACTGTTGTTTCCCAGTGATCAACGGCGAGATGTGTCCTTGGCTTGTCGCATGAAGATGGCACCGCGGGGCGATTGGTCCGTTCGTGACGACTATCAGGTTGCGCGACGCCGACGTGCGAGCATCACGTGCGCAATGTGGATTGATCTCATTCTTTTCGAAACGGCCGGTGTTCCGCCAGTTCGTCAATGTAATTCGCCACGCCATTGCCTTCATGCGCCAGGAAGCGCGCGACCGCCTGGTCGAGGCGCGGGTCGGCTAGCCAGTGCAGGGAGTGGGTTTCGACCGGGTCCATGCCGCGTGCGAGTTTGTGCTCGCCTTGCGCGCCGCCTTCGAAGCGCTGCAGGCCGCGGGTGATCGCGTACTCGATGCCCTGGTAGTAACAGGCTTCGAAGTGCAGGCAGGGTACGTATTCGACCGCGCCCCAGTAGCGGCCATACAGTGCGGTGTCGTCGCGCAGCATCAGGCTGGCGCCGATGGGGGTGCTTTCGCGTTCGGCGAGCACCAGCACGCAGGCCTGCGGCAGCACTTCGCCGAGCCGCATGAAGAAGGCCGGGGTGAGGTAGGGGGTCGAGCGGTGCAGCGCGTAGGTGGTGGCGTAACACTGGTAGAAGAAGGCCCAGTCCGCTTCGGTGATCGCCTTGCCTTCGAGCCAGCGCAGCCGCACCCCGGCGTCGTGCACCTTGCGGCGTTCCTGGCGGATCTTCTTGCGCTTGTCGTGCGACATGCGGCCGAGGAAGGCCTCGAAATCGGCTTCGCCCGCGCTGTGCCAGTGGAACTGCACATTGCGGCGCAGGTGCATGCCGAGCGCTTCGGCGGCGGCGCGTGCATCGGCATCCGGGAACAGCAGGTGCAGCGACGAGAGGCGCGCTTCGCCGCACGCAACCAGCACCGCTTCAAGCAACTGCGTCCGGTACGCCGGCGCGGCGGCGAGGATGCGTGCGCCGGGCACCGGTGAAAACGGGATCGCGGCGAGCGCCTTGGGGTAGTAGGGGATGCCGGCACGCTGGCTGGCTTCGGCCCAGCCCCAGTCAAAGACGAATTCGCCGTAGGAATGCTGCTTGGCGTACAGCGGCATGGCGGCCAGCAGGCGGCCGGTTTCATCGCACAGGCTGGCGTGCATCGGCTGCCAGCCGGTGCCTTCGCCGACGCAGCCGGTGTCTTCAAGCGCGGCGAGAAAGGCGTGCTGGACGAAGGGTTGCGGCCCGGCCAGCGCGTTCCACTCGGCGGGGTCGATGTCGCTGATGCGGGGGTGCAGGTGCAGACGGTTCACGCGGCGTTTCGGCGAGGATGCAGATGGGGCGCATCATCGCCGATCTGGCGCGGCGCCGACACGGGGAACCCCGCTCGCCGCGCCGGGTCAAATCGCAGACGCCTTGTTCCGGACATGCTTGTGTTTGACTCCCTGCGTATCACGCCGCTGCGCCTTCTGCGCTCACGATTGCTGCGCCCCTTTGCCGGGCGCTTGCTGGATCGGCGCCTGTGGCGTCCGGCGCCGCACACGATCGGGCTGGGCATTGCGCTCGGCTTGTTCTTCGGCATCGTGTCGCCGGTGGCGCAGATCTTCCTGGCAGCATTGGCGGCCACCGTGTTGCGGGCCAACCTGATGGCGGCGGCGGTGGCGACCCTGGTCACCAACCCGTTGACCGCGCCCCCGATCTATCTGGCGGCCTATCGGCTGGGGGCGGAGTTATTGCCCTGGCTGGTGCCGACGCTGGATGCGGCCTTGATTCCGCAGCTGGAGGCTTTCAGCTTCGACGCCCTGCAGGCGATGTGGCAGGGCATGTCGCTGGGCTGGGCGGGGCTGTCGTTTGCGATCGGTCTGGTGCTGATTGCTTGCGCCTCGGCAATTGTCGGTTACCTGGTCGCATGGCTGGTCATGCGGGGAGTTGCCTCCCGCCAATTGGCCGCGGCGGCCCGACCGGGCTGATTACTCGATCAGCGCGTCGACCGGCAGGATCGTGGTGTGTTTGACCTCTTCCAGTGCAAAGCTGGATTTGACGTCCAGCACGCCGGGGTGGCGCAACAGCTTGTCCATCACGAAGCGCGAGAAGTGCTGCAGATCGGTCACCAGCACGCGCAGCAGGTAGTCCATTTCGCCCGTCATCGCGTAGCACTCGGTCACTTCCGGCCAGCCCTGCACGGCGGCCTTGAAGCTGTCGGTGCCTTCGCCGGCGCGCTTGTCGAGCGAGACATTGACGAAGGCGAGCAGCGTCAGCCCCAGCTTCGCCGGATTGAGGATCGCGGTGTAGTGGTCGATTACCCCGTCTTCCTCCAGGCGCTGCAGGCGGCGCAGGCAGGGCGAGGGCGACAGGGCGACGTTCTTGGCGAGTTCGACGTTGGGAATGCGACCATTCTGCTGCAGCACTTCGAGGATGCGGCGGTCGGTTCGATCGAGTTTGACGGCGTCAGTCATGTGGTTGCTTGAATATCAAAAAGTCTATTCAAAAGTTGCGCAAATGCTGTTTGTTTGAGCAATAAACGCAACGAAAAATTCGGCGCGTTTGACTATTCTTCTTTCTGCGAGGCGCTGCCGACAGAGCGGCCCCCAACAGAGGAGACACAATCATGCCGCTGAACCTTGTCCGGCCGCGGCCGGAACCGCGCGCCCTATGGGACAACCCCATGGGCACCGACGGATTCGAATTCGTCGAATACACCGCGCCCGACCCGAAGCTGCTTGGCGCGCTGTTCCAACAGCTTGGTTTCAAGGCTGTTGCGCGCCACCGCTCCAAAGACGTGACACTTTACCGCCAAGGCGAGATCAACTTCATCGTCAACGCGGAAAAAGACAGTTTCGCGCAATCCTTCGCCCGTGTACATGGCCCCAGCGCCTGTGCGATGGCATTTCGTGTCCGTGACGCGAAGGCCGCCTACGAACGCGCGCTGTCACTCGGCGCCGAACCCCATGCCCAGCAGTACGGCCTGATGGAGCTGCAGATTCCGGCGATCAAGGGCATCGGCGGTTGCCCGGTGTATCTGGTGGATCGCTACGGCGGCCCCTCGATCTACGACGTCGATTTCGTGCCGCTCTGCGACGACGTGGAGCACAAGGGCTACGGCCTGACCTACATCGACCACCTGACGCACAACGTGCACCGCGGCCGCATGAAGGTGTGGTCCAGCTACTACGAGAAGCTGTTCAACTTCCGCGAGATCCGCTACTTCGATATCGAAGGCAAGCTCACCGGCCTGAAGAGCCAGGCGATGACCAGCCCCTGCGGGCAGATCCGCATCCCGATCAACGAATCCTCGGACGACAAGAGCCAGATCGAGGAATTCCTGCATGCCTACAACGGCGAAGGCATCCAGCACATCGCGCTGGGCACCGACGACATCATCGCCACTGTCGAGGGCATGCGGGCCAATGGCATCAAGTTCCTCGACACGCCGGATACCTACTACGACGCGGTGGATACGCGGGTGAAAGGCCATGCGGAGGATGTCGCGCGGCTGCGCGCCAACCGCATCCTGATCGACGGGGCGCCGAGCGAAGGGCAGGGCTACCTGCTGCAGATCTTCACCGAGACGGTGATCGGGCCGATCTTCTTCGAGATCATCCAGCGCAAGGGCAACGAGGGCTTTGGCGAGGGCAACTTCAAGGCGCTGTTCGACTCGATCGAGCTCGACCAGATCCGCCGTGGCGTGCTGACCGACCCGGCTGCCGCCTGAGTTACCGACCCCGCGGAACGCGCGGTGAAGCCGTCACTCTCAGTACACATGAGGGTGCGACGAGCGCCACGCGGGCCGCGGCCCGCCTCATCCCTCAGGAGGGTTCGCGATGCTGAAACCCGAAAACCCGCTGCGCGGCGATTACTCGCAGATGCGCGCGGACTACACCGTTGATCAGGACTGGGCGGCCTACACGCCCGAGGAACATGCGCTCTACCGCCGCCTCGTCGAGCGGCAGAGCCGCAAGCTGCCGGGCTACGCCTGCGACGAGTTCATCGAGCATGTGAACGAACTGCTCAGCGATGGCATCCCGCTTTTTGAGGTGGCGAACGCCATTCTCGGCCGCGCCACCGGCTGGCAGATCGTCGGCGTGCCGGGCCTGATCCCGGACGATGTGTTCTTCACCCATCTGGCCAACCGCCGCTTTCCGGTGACGGTGTGGCTGCGTAAGCCCGAAGAATTCGACTACATCGTCGAGCCGGACGTGTTCCACGACTTCTTCGGCCATGTGCCGCTGCTGATGAACCCGGTGTTCGCCGATTACCTGCAGGAATACGGCCGCGGTGGCATGAAGGCAGCGGCGCTGGGCGGCCTGGGCTATCTTGCTCGGCTGTACTGGTACACCGTCGAGTTCGGCCTCATCGACACACCGCAGGGCCTGCGCACTTACGGGGCGGGCATCCTGTCTTCCGGCGGCGAGATCCTGCACTGCGTCGATTCACCGGCGCCGCACCGGGTGCGCTTCGACCTGATGCGGGTGATGCAGACCGAGTACCGCATCGACCGCTTCCAGGACACCTACTTCGTCATCGACAGCTACGACCAGTTGTTCCGCGAGACAGCGCAGGACTTCGCGCCCTTGTACGCGCGGCTGCGGGGCTTGCCGATCATCGATCCTTCCGTCACCGTGGGGGGCGATACGCTGATACCGCTGGCACGTCACCACGACCTCAACCGGAGATCCGCCGCATGAAACGCTGGATCAGTTACCCCAAAGCCGAGGGTGAATTCTCCCGTCAGGCGCACTGCGACCTGCCGGACGGCACCTTCGAGCGCGAGATGGGCAAGGAGGGCTTCTTCGGCCCGGCCTGCCACTTCCACCACAAGCACGCACCGACCGGCTGGACCGAATTCGACGGCCCGCTGCGGCCGCACGCCTTCGACCTGAATCGACTCGAAGTACGTGCCGCCAGCCCGTTCCAGGCCTATCCGCTGCTTTCCAACGGCGATGCGCGCATCCGCTGGTGGCTGCTCGATGCGCCGATGCCGGCACTCGCTCGCAATGCCGACGGTGACGAACTGCTCTTCATCCATGAAGGCGAAGGGGCATTGTTCTGCGACTGGGGGCATCTCGACTACCGCGACGGCGATTACATCGTGCTGCCGCGCGGCGCCATGTGGCGGCTCGAACCCCGCCAGCCGACGCGGGTGATGCTGGTGGAGGCGAGTGGCAGCAGCTACCAGCTGCCGGAAAAGGGCCTCGTCGGCCCGCATGCGATCTTTGACGCGACTGCGCTCGATACGCCCAAGCTCGACGACGCCTTTGCCGCGCAACGCGATGGCGAGGCCGGCAGCCGCCCTTGGGCGGTGCAGGTCAAGCACCAGGGCAAGCTCACGACGATTCGCTACCCGTTCAACCCGCTCGACGCGGTGGGCTGGCATGGCGATCTGGCGGCTTGCCGGGTGAACTGGCGCGACATCCGGCCGCTGATGAGCCACCGCTATCACCTGCCGCCCTCGGCGCACACCACCTTCGTGGCGCGCAACTTCGTCGTCTGCACCTTCGTGCCGCGGCCGATCGAATCCGACCCCGGTGCACTGAAGGTGCCGTTCTATCACTCGAACGACGACTACGACGAATTCATCCTCTACCACCGCGGCAGCTTCTTTTCGCGCGACAACATCCGCCCCGGCATGACGACGCTGCACCCGTGTGGCTTCACCCACGGGCCGCATCCGAAAGCCTTTGCCGCCGGACTTAAGGCCGAACGCAAGGAGACGGACGAGGTCGCGGTGATGATCGACACCCGCTTCCCGCTCGAAGTGAACGAGCCGGCGCGGGCGGTTGAACTGCATGAATACGCCGATTCCTGGAAACCCAAGGCCTGAGGGCCGCGAACACACCGAGGCAACATGAAACTCGCCACCCTCAAGACCGGCGGCCGCGACGGTACGCTGGTCGTCGTTTCCCGCGACCTGACGCGCTGCCAGCCGGTGCCGGAGATCGCCCGCACGCTGCAGGCAGCGCTGGACGACTGGGATCGCTGCGCACCCCAGCTCGCCGAAGTGTCGCTGGCGCTCAACAACGGCCATGCGCGCCACGCCCAGCCCTTCGACGTTGCCGCCTGCCATTCACCCTTGCCGCGTGCCTACCAGTGGGCGGACGGTTCGGCTTACGTGAACCACGTGGAGCTCGTGCGCAAGGCGCGCGGCGCCGAGATGCCGCCCGAGTTCTGGAGCGACCCGCTGATGTACCAGGGCGGCTCCGACAGCTTCATCGGCCCGCGCGACCCGATCGCGGTGCGCGACACCGCCTGGGGCGTTGATCTTGAAGGCGAGGTCGCCGTGATCACCGGCGACATGCCGATGGGCGCGACGCCCGAGCAGTGCGCCGGCACGATCCGGCTGCTCATGCTGGTGAACGACGTGACGCTGCGCAACCTGATCCCGGCTGAACTCGCGAAGGGCTTCGGCTTCTTCCAGAGCAAGCCGGCGACAGCCTTCTCGCCGGTGGCGGTGACGCCGGACGAGCTGGGCGAAGCCTGGGACGGCGCGCGGGTGCATCGCCCGCTGGAGGTGACCGTTCGCGGCGAGCACTTCGGCCGGCCGGAGTGCGGCATCGACATGGTGTTCGGCTTCCCGCAACTGATCGCGCATGTCGCCCGAACCCGCGAGCTGGAAGCCGGTTCGATCATCGGCAGCGGCACCATCTCGAACGTCGATCGCTCGCGCGGTTCGGCCTGCATCGTCGAACGCCGGATGCTCGAGACCCTGGCGGAGGGCAAGCCGGTCACGCCTTATCTCGGCTACGGCGAGCGCGTCACGATCGAGATGTTCGGTGCCGACGGGCAGTCGATCTTTGGTGCAATCGATCAGGTGGTCGCCGCATACCCCGTCTGAAGCGTTGCGCACGCGGGGCGTCGTGATCCGCTCCGCTGGCCCCAGCCGCTTGGGCTATCGCAAGGCTTGCTTCGCTGTTGGGTGAAGTCTGCTCGCCTGCGTGCTATGAAACCCCTGTCTGCGGCTCAAGTATTCGTCCGTCCTGCCGCAAACCGTTTCAGTGCCCGAATTTCTTGCAGACCTTACCGGGGTTGATCATGAATCTGACGATTGCGCGCAGGCTTTGGTTGATGGTGGGGATCGCGGTGGCGGCCCTGCTGGTGGTGGGGCTGAACGGCGTCAGGGTGGCGTCGCAGTTGGGGACGGCGCTGGATGACGTTAACGACAATATCCTGCCCAGCTATGCGGTGCTGCAGGAAGCGACCAATCAGACACTCCGGCTTCGCGTTCGCGCGTTGCAGCACATCATCCTTACCGACGCGGCGAAGAAAACCGAGATGGAGGGCCGCATTGCAAAGTCACTTGAAGGCGCCGAGAAGCAGTTGAAAGACTACGAGAAGCTTGTGGTCGACGAAACTGACAAGAAGATGCTGGCCGATGATGTCGCGGCATTCGGCGACTACAAGGCCTATCTGTCCGAGGTGTTGAAGCTCTCCAATGCCGGAGATACCGCCGGTGCCACCGCACTGGCGACGACGCGCGGTTCGGAAACCGGCAACAAACTCGTCGATCTTCTAGGCAAACACGTCGAGTACAACAACAAGCTGGCGGCCACGGCGCACGAAAGCGCTCAGGCGATGCAGAAGCAAGGTCTTGCGCTGGCCTGGACCCTGAGCCTGGGCTGCAGTGCGGCGCTGGCGATCCTCGGCTTTGTGCTGGTGCAGCGCATCAGCAAGTCGCTGAACGCCGTTGAGCACACGGTCACCCGCATCGACAATGAACTGGATTTCACGCTGCGGGTGCCGGTCAGCGGGCAGGACGAAGTGGCGCGGACGGCCGCAGCGGTGAATCGCCTGCTTGAAAAGCTCCAGGCGAGCCTGGGGTCGATCGCCCAGGCCACGCGCTCGGTAGCAAGTTCGGCGAGTGAGATGGCGACGACCTCAGACCAGGTTGCAACTGCTGCGGCGGCGGAGAGCGAATCGGCGGCCAGCATGGCAGCGGCCGTCGAGCAACTGACCGTCAGCATCAACCATGTCGGCGAGCGCTCGATGGACGCGAGCGCGCACTCGAGCGAGTCCGGCAGGCTTGCCGCGGACGGCGTCAAGATCATCGCGCAGACGGTGGGCGACATCGACGAGATCGCGCGGCGGGTGGGCGAGGCGTCGGACCGCATCACCACGCTGGAATCGCAGAGCCAGGATATTTCCAAGGTGGTTCAGGTGATCAAGGAAGTGGCCGACCAGACCAACCTGCTCGCGCTGAACGCAGCGATCGAGGCGGCGCGGGCCGGCGAGCAGGGCCGTGGTTTCGCGGTGGTGGCCGACGAAGTGCGCAAGCTGGCCGAACGCACCGCAACGTCGACGCAGGTAATCACCCGCACCATCGACGCGATGCGGCAAAGCGCGCGCGAGGCCTCGGGCAGCATGGGCGGGGCGGTGGAAACAGTGAATGCCAGCGTCGAGCGCGCGCGCGATGCCAGTAACGCGATCCAGCAGATTGGCGCCTCCAGCGGGCAGGCGGTGGCAATGGTGCAGGAAATCTCGAGCGCGATCCGCGAGCAAAGCACCGCCAGCACCAGCATTGCGCAGTCGGTCGAACGGGTAGCCCAGATGGCCGACGAGAGTGCGGCGGCGGCGGCAGGCAGCGCCGATACCGCACGCGAACTCGACAGGATTGCCCGCGACATGCAGCAGACCGTTTCCCGTTACCGGGTCTGATGGCGAAAGGCGCGCATCTGAAGCTCTACACCTACTTTCGTTCGTCGGCCGCCTATCGCGTCCGCATTGCGCTGAACCTCAAGGGCCTCACGCCCGAGATGGTGCCGGTGCATCTGGTGCGCGGCGGCGGCGAGCAGCGGCAGCCGGCTTTCCTTGCGCTGAACCCGCAGGGGCTGGTGCCTGCGCTGGAGGACGAAGGCCATGTCCTGACCCAGTCGCTCGCGATCATCGAGTACCTCGATGAAACCCACCCCGTGCCGCCCTTGCTGCCGGGCGATCCGGCGGGGCGTGCGCGGGTGCGCGCGATCGCGCAGAGCATCGCCTGCGAAATCCACCCGCTCAACAACCTGCGGGTGCTCGGCTACCTCACCGGCACGCTGGGCGTGACCGATGCGCAGAAGCACGCCTGGTGTCGCCACTGGGTGCAGACCGGCTTTGCTGCCCTTGAAGCCCGACTGGCAACTGACCCGGCCACCGGGCGTTATTGCCATGGCGAGGCCCCCACGCTGGCCGACTGCCTGCTGGTGCCACAACTCTTCAACGCACGGCGCTTCGAGGTCGATCTGGCGCCGTACCCGACGCTCTGCCGCATCGAGGCAGCGTGCCTCGCGCTGGATGCCTTCGTCGCCGCCGCGCCCGAGCGCCAGGCGGACGCCGCATAAGCCGCACGCCAAGGCCCTGTGCAACCGGCGGCACACAGTCGGGCGCCTTGCTCAAGCGGGCGCCGGCGCGACCGTTAATGCAGGAATGCGCACCGGGCGCGGGGGAGAGGAGGGGTGATGAGCAAAGCGGGGCAACGCGCGCTGCCTGTTCTGCTTGCACTGATCGGGTTGCTGGCACTGGCAATGCTCTGGTCTGCGTTGACCCACCAGCAGGAACTACAGACCCAGCGTGCACTGGACTCCGAAGTGAGCAGCCTTGCCCGCGCCGCCGAGACGGTGATGGAAGAGCGCATGCGCTCGCTCGGGCGCATGGGCATCCGCTGGGAAGCCGGGGGTGGCACGCCAGAACCCTTGTGGCGGCGCGACGCGCGCAGCTTCGTCGCCGACCTGCCGGGCACGACTGCGGTGGAATGGGCCGACGCCGAGGGCTTCATTCGCTGGATCGAGCCCCTGGCGGGCAATGAAAAGGTCCTGGGCCTAAACCTCAATCGCAACGGGGTGCGGCGCCAGCGGCTCGATGCCGCACAACGTACCGGCCGCCCGACCGCGACACCGGTCTTCGATCTGGCCCAGGGCGGGCGGGGTTTTCTGGTCTTCGTTCCGGTGCAGCGCAATGGCCGGCCCGACGGCACGCTGGTGACCGTCTTCCGCATCGAAGCGTTTGCGCCGATGCTCTTCCCCAAGTCGGCGCGTGAAGAGCTGGGTCTGGAACTGAGCGAAGCGGGCCGGCCGATCGCGAGTGTCGGGCAGCATCTGCCGTTTTCACAGGTCGCGGCACGTTCACGCGCGCCGATTCACTTCGCTGGCGGCGACTGGCAGGTCGAAGCACAGGCCCGCCCGGGCTACGGTGCAGCCGCGCTGGTGGTGACGCGTTCCCTGGTGGCGGCTGGTGGCCTCATCGTCTTGGGCCTGTTAATCGCGCTGTGCAGCCTGATGCTGACGGTGCAGAACAAGAATCGGGCGTTGGCGGCGGCGAACCTCGAACTTGAGGCGGGTATCGAGGATCAGCGCCGGGTGCGTGCAGAACTGGAATTCCGTCAGTTCGCGCTCGATCAGGCGGCGATTGTCGCGATCACCGATGCGGCGGGGCGCATCACCGATGTGAACGAGCGTTTCGTGCAGATCAGCGGCTATGGGCGCGATGAATTGATCGGCGCCGATCACCGCATCCTCAATTCCGGTTACCACGCGCCGGAGTTCTTCGCGGCGATGTGGGCGACGATTTCGTCCGGGCGGGTCTGGCGCGGGACGATCCGCAACAAGGCGAAGAACGGCGCTTTCTATTGGGTCGACTCGACGATCACGCCACGCTGCGGGCCCGACGGGCGCCCGGTCAGCTACATGGCGATCCGTATCGAGGTGACGCTGCACAAGCAGGTCGAGGAAGCGCTGCGCAGTACCAGTGCGCTGCAGCGTGCGATTCTCGACAACGCGGCGATGGCCATCATCGCAACCGACGCCGATGGCCTGGTGACCCACTTCAACCCGGCGGCCGAACGCCTGCTGGGGTATGCCGCGGAAGAGGTGGTTGCACGCGCGACACCGGCGATCTGGCACTTGCCAGAGGAAGTGGCTGCGCGCGCTGCGAGCTTGTCGGCGAGCCTGGGCGAAACGGTGGAACCGGGCTTCGAGACCTTCGTGGCGCGGGCGCGTCGCGGCCTGCGCGAAGAATCGGAATGGACCTATGTACGCCGCGATGGCAGCCAGGTGCCGGTGCTGCTCGGGGTCAGCGCGCTGCGCAGCCGCGGCGGTGCGATTACCGGATGGCTTGGCGTGGCGCTGGACATGACCCAGCGTCGCGAAGCCGAAGCGGCGATTCGTCGTGCCAACGCGCTCATGGCTTCTGCGGGCCGCATCGCACGATTGGGCTCCTGGGAAATCGAGCTGGCGAGCGGACAGGGCGCGTATTCGGACATCACCTACGAGATCTTCGGCATGCAAGCGGGCACCGAAATCCCGCTCGATCGCGCCTTGCAGATGTATCACGATGGTGATCGGGCAAAGGTGGTCGCGGCCATCGAGCGCGCCGTCTCGCACGGCGAGCCTTGGGAACTGGAAGTCATCCTGATCCGTGGCGACGGGAGCGAGCGCTGGGTGCGGGCGCGCGGCGAACCGGTATTCGAAGGCGGCAAGGTGACGCGGCTGCGTGGCGTGTTGCAGGATATCGATGGCGAGATGCGCTCGCAGATTGCGCTGCGTGATCGCCAGGCCATGCTCAGCGCGATCATCGAGAACGTGCCGGGCGGGGTGTCGTTGATCGACTCGAACCTCGATCTGGTCGCCTGTAATAGCTTGTTCAAACGCGTGCTGGCGCTGCCCGAGACGCTGTTCGAACACAGCATGCCGACGCTGGAGCAGATCTTCCGCTTCAATGCCCTGCGCGGCGACTACGGGCCCGGCGACGTCGATGCCCTGGTCAGCGATCGCCTCGCGCTGACCCGCAAGATGCTGCCGCACCGCTTCGAGCGGGTGCGGCCGGACGGCACCGTGCTGGAGATTTCCGGCACGCCGCTGCCATCCGGCGGATTCGTCACCTTCTATCTCGACATTACCGAGCGTCGCCAGCAGGAAGAAGAGCTGCGCAGGCACCGCGACCATCTGCGCGACCTGGTCGCCGAGCAGACCGCAGACCTCACGCAGGCCAAGCTGGCGGCCGAACAGGCCAGCGCGGCCAAGTCGGAATTCCTGGCCAACATCTCGCACGAACTGCGAACACCGATGCACGCGATCCTCTCGTTCGCCCGCCTTGGCCGGGACCGGGTGAAGACCGCCGACACGGAAAAGCTGAAGAACTATTTCGAGCGGATCTCGACCTCCGGCGACCGTTTGATGCTGCTGATCAATGATCTGCTCGACCTCTCCAAGCTCGAAGCCGGGCGCATGACGCTCGACTGCATGTTCGTCGATCTGGCGGGGGTCGCGCGCGAGGTGATCCACGATCTGGAGCCGCTGTCGCAGGCAAAGCAGCTTGGTGTGGAGTTGCGCGCGGGCGCGGGCGACCTTGTGGCCGAGGTCGATGCGCTGCGTATCACGCAAGTCTTGCGCAACCTGCTGGCCAATGCGATCAAGTTCACCCCGGCCGGGCGCAAGGTGACGGTGGTGATCGAGGCAGAGGACGGCGCGCGAAACGAATTGGGTGTTCCGGCGGTCGAAGTGCGAGTCGAGGATGAAGGCGTCGGAATTCCGGAGCAAGAACTTGATGCGGTGTTCGAGAAATTCGTGCAGAGCAGCACAACCCGGACCGGCGCAGGCGGCACCGGACTCGGGCTGGCGATCTGTCGCGAGATCGTCGTCGCCCATCGCGGTTGCATCCGGGCCTACAACCGCCTTCATGGCGGCGCAGTGTTCGAAATGCTGTTGCCGCGCAACGCAGCGGGGCAGGTCGGCGAAGCGGCGGCCGATGCCCCGGTGGCAGGCGAATCATTGCTTTCCCGCTCCGGCTGATTGCGCGAGCTGGCGGTGACGGGCCACACGAACAGGCGCCTGTTCGGTGTAATCGTCTAAACTCGCGCGCTTCCAGCCGGCATGGCTGACTACCCAGAGTGTTCATGTTGCGTGTCGGACTTCTTCTCCTGCCGGGTTTTGCCGTCGCCGAGCCTGCGCTGGCGAGAAGCCTTCTTGCCGACTGTGATCAGGCAGGGGCCGCGCCTGTGGCGCCGGTGACGCTGTGTCTGGGCGATGCGGTGCTGCCCCGCGAGGGGGGGGACCTGGTGCGCGGCGATCTGTCGCTTGGCGACGCCCCGCCCTTTGATCTGCTCATCGTGTTCGGCGGCGAGGCAACCGGACGCACCGGCGACGGCCCGCGCGGGCCGCTGGTGCAGGCGCTGACGGCGGCCGCCGAGGTCATGGTGGTCGGCGGCGCGCATTACGGACTCGCCCGTCATGGTCTGCTCGGCGGTCTCACGCTCGCACTGCCCTGGCATGCGGCGCAACGTTACCTCGCGCAGAACCCCGACCACCGCTACACCGACCGCATCTTCGTGCGCACCGGCAAGTGGTGGAGCGTTTCCGGCGGGGTCGCCGTCGTCGATGCGCTGCTGGCGTGGCTGGCGGTGCGCAACGGCACCGAGGCGGCGAATGCCCTTGCGGCACGCTGGATGCTGCCGCGCGGCCGCGCCAGCGAAGAGCGCCAGCCGGTGCCGCTGGGCGCGGGCGCGGGGCCGGCGGTCGACCCGAAGGTGGCGCGCACCGTGGCGCTGATGGAGGCAAACCTCGAAGAGCCGCTCACCACCGACCAGATTGCGGAACGCATCGGCGTCTCGCGCCGGCAACTTGAACGACTCTTCAAGCGCTACCTGGAGGCGGTTCCGTCGCAGTACTACCTTGAACTGCGGCTGCAGCGGGCGCGCCAGTTGTTGCGTGCCACCAAGCAGTCGATCGTGCAGATCGGACTCGCCTGCGGTTTTGCCTCCGGCCCGCACTTTTCCAGCGCCTACCGCAACCGCTTCGGCATGACCCCGCGGGAAGATCGCCTCAAGGGCGATACCGATGCTGCCCAGACAGGTGTCGCTGAGCGTGGTGACGAGTAGTCGCTGGCGGTAGCGGCGCCCACGCTGATTGCGCCCTCGGGCCAAACAAAACGCTGTCGCGTTCTTGTAAGGCGCCTGTTGCGGCGCTTCCTACAATCCCCCCAACGATTCATGTGCAAGGACAGATGATGAGTGCCTCGTTTTCGCGTGCTGATTTCGACCGTGTGATGGTGCCCAACTATGCGCCGCAGGCCTTCGTGCCGGTGCGTGGTGAAGGCTCCCGCGTGTGGGATCAGGATGGCCGTGACTACATCGATTTCGGCGGCGGCATCGCCGTGACCAGCCTCGGCCACTGCCACCCGCGCCTGGTGGCGGCGCTGACCGAGCAGGCCGGCAAGCTGTGGCACCTGTCCAATGTTTACACCAACGAACCGGCGCTGCGTCTCGGCGACCGCCTCGTGCGCCGCACCTTTGCCGATCGTGTGTTTTTCGCCAATTCGGGCGCCGAGGCGAACGAGGCCGCACTCAAGCTTGCGCGCAAGGTAGCGATCGATCGTTTCGGACCGGAGAAGATCGACATCATCGCCTTCAACGGTTCCTTCCACGGCCGCACCTTCTTCACCGTGTCGTGTGGCGGGCAGGCGAAGTATTCGTCGGGCTTCGGGCCGAATCCGGCTGGCATCATCCACGTCGATTTCAATGATCTTGAGGCGGTGCGCCGCGTCATCTCGAAGAACACCTGCGCGGTGATCGTCGAGCCGATCATCGGCGAGGGCGGCATCATTCCGGCGACGCCGGAGTTCCTGCAGGGCCTGCGCGAACTCACGCGCGAGAACGACGCACTGCTGATCTTCGACGAAGTGCAGTCCGGTGTGGGCCGCACGGGCAAGCTGTATGCCTACGAACTGTATGGCATTGAACCGGACATCCTGACCACCGCGAAGGGTATCGGCGGCGGCTTCCCGATCGGCGCGATGCTCACCAAGGATGCGTGGGCGAAGCATTTCCAGGTCGGCACGCATGGCACCACGTACGGTGGAAATCCGCTCGCCTGTGCCGTGGCCGACGCGGTGCTGGAACTGGTTGATACGCCGGAAGTGCTCGACGGTGTTACTGCAAAGGCGGATCGCATCGCCAAGCGGCTCGAAGCCATCGGCGAGCGTTGTGGTGCGTTTGCTGAAGTGCGCTACCGCGGCCTGTGGTTCGGCTGGCAACTGAAGCCGGAGTACGCCGGCCGTGCGAAAGACGTGCTGGCCGCGGCGACCCGCGAGGGCGTCATGGTCCTCATGGCGGGTCCGGACATCGTGCGCATGGCGCCGTCGCTGGTCATTTCCGACGCCGAGATCGACGAGGGCCTGGCGCGCCTTGAACGCGCGGTGAATGCCGCGTTCGCCAACTGAGGCCCGCATGGACCGACTCGTTCTGCGGCCTGCCGCGTATTCCGATCTGCCCGCAGTGGAGCGCATCGCCGGCGCCAGCCCGGTCGGTGTGACATCGCTGCCGCGCAGCCGCGACAAGCTGTTCGACAAGATCGCCTCGTCGCAGGCCTCGCTGGCCGCAGACGTGTCGGGTTGCGGCGAGGAGAGCTACTTCTTCGTGCTCGAACGCGAACAGGACCGCGAAGTTGTGGGTACCTCGGCCATCGTCGCGTCGGCCGGGTTCTCGGAACCTTTCTACAACTACCGCAACGAAACCCTGACGCACGCCAGTCGCGAACTGGGCATCCACCACCGGGTGCATGTGCTGACGCTGTGTCACGACCTCACTGGCGCGACGCTGCTGACTTCGTTTGTGCTCGATCCGGCCTACAAGCAGGGCGACACCCCGGATCTGCTGTCTCGCGCGCGCATGCTTTTCATCGCGGCGCACCGCCAGCGTTTTGCCGATCATGTCGTGTCCGAAATGCTCGGGCTTTGCGAAGACGATGGCCACGCGCCGTTCTGGGATTCGGTCGGGCGCCACTTCTTCGGCATCGACTATCCGCTCGCGGAGTTCTACTGCGGTGTGAAGGGGCGCTCCTTTATCGCCGAACTGCTGCCGCAGCACCCGATCTATGTGCCGCTGCTGCCCCGCGAAGCGCAAGAGGCAATCGGCCAGATTCATCCGTTCTCGCGCCTGCCGTGCGAGATCCTGCTGCGCGAGGGTTTCGAGACCGAGCGCTACGTCGATATCTTCGATGCGGGTGCCGTGGTGCAGGCGCGTACCGAGGAAATCCGTACCATCGCGACGCATTCGCGTGCCACCGTGGTTGCGCATCCGCCGGGGGCCGACGGCGGTCAGTACCTCGTGGGCAACCTCGACCTGCCCGGCTTCCGCGCCATCCTGACGGAAGCGGCTTTCGACTCCGAACGTGGCGAGGTCTGGCTGTCGGAACCCGACATGCAGTCGCTGCGCGTTGGCGCCGGCGACAGCGTGATCCTGGCGCCGCTCTGAGAAGAACACCTACCATGCGACTCCGCCCCATAGCCTATGGTGACCACGCTGCGCTGATCGATCTGGCGCGCGGCGCGGGCATCGGCGTTACCACGCTGCAGCCGAACGAGGAACGTCTCGGCCGCCGCATCGAGATCTCGGTCGACTCGTTCAGCGCCCGCCTTGAAAAGGCCCAGGCCAACTACCTGTTCGTGCTGGAAGACACCCGCTCCGGCCACCTCGTCGGCACCAGCGGCGTCGCGGCGGCCGTCGGGCTGGACGAACCCTGGTACAACTACCGGGTGGGCACAGCGGTCTATTGCTCGCGTGAAATCGGCGTCTATCGCCAGTTGCAGACGCTCTTTCTGACCAACGACCTGACCGGCGCGTCCGAGCTGTGCTCGCTCTTCCTGCACCCGGAACACCGGCGCGGCGGCAACGGTGGCCTGTTGTCGAAAGCGCGCTTCCTGTACCTCGCTGAGTTCCCCGAGCGTTTCGCGGCGAAGGTCATTGCCGAGCTGCGTGGCGTGTCGGACGAGCAGGGGCGCTCTCCCTTCTGGGATAGCCTGGGCCGCCACTTCTTCCGCATGGATTTTTCGCAGGCGGACTACCTCTCGGGCATCGGCAACAAGAGTTTCATCGCCGAGCTGATGCCGCAGCACCCGGTCTACACCGCGTTCCTGTCCGAACAAGCACGCAAGGTGATCGGCGAGGTGCATGAGTCCACCCGGCCGGCACGGGCGATGCTGGAAGCCGAAGGTTTTGCCTACCAGGGTTACGTCGATATTTTCGATGCCGGGCCCGCAGTGGAGTCCTCTGTCGCCGGCATCCGTGCCGTGCGCGACAGCGTGGTCTGCGAAGCCGCCTCCGGCGCGTCGACCGGTGGCGCATTGCACCTCGTTTCGAACCGGCGCGAGCAGGAGTTCCGCGTAGTGCTGGCGCGGGGTGCGCTCGACGACAGCGGCCGTTTCGCGCTGGACGACGAAAGCCTCGCCGCGCTTGAACTGGATGCGGGCGAGAGCATCCGCATCGTGCCGCTTCAACCGGCACGCTGAGACAGGACGGAGACACCGCATGGCGGATCATCTGATCGGCGATCAATGGGCGACCGGCGCGGGCGCGCCGCTTGAAAGCCGCAACCCGGTCACGCGCGAGATCGTGTGGCGCGGCCGCGCCGCCGACGCTTCCCAGGTGGATGCCGCAATCGCAGCGGCGCGCACGGCATTCGCTGCGTGGCGCGACCTTGGCGTCGATGCGCGCATCGCCATCGTGCGTCGTTTCGGTGAAGCGCTCACCGCCAACGCGGCGGAACTGGCTGACCTGATCGGTCGCGAAACCGGCAAGCCGCGCTGGGAAGCGGCGACCGAAGTGCAGACCATGGTCGGCAAGATCGAGATTTCGCTGCGCGCTTACCAGGAACGCACCGGCAGCCGCGAAAGCGAAACCGCTGGCACGCGTGCGGTGTTGCGTCACCGCCCGCACGGTGTGGTGGCGGTGTTCGGCCCCTACAACTTCCCTGGCCATCTGCCCAACGGCCACATCGTGCCGGCGCTGATTGCCGGCAACACGGTCGTCTTCAAGCCCTCGGAACTCGCGCCGGCGGTGGCTGAGCGTACGGTCGAGCTGTGGGAATCCGCGGGACTGCCTGCTGGGGTGCTCAACCTGCTGCAAGGCGGGCGCGAAACCGGCGTCGCGCTGGCGGCGCACCCGCAGCTCGACGGCCTGTTCTTCACCGGCAGCCACGCGACCGGCGAGTTGCTTCACCGCCAGTTTGCCGGCCAGCCGGAAAAGATCCTCGCGCTGGAGATGGGTGGCAACAACCCGCTCGTCGTGCAGGATGTTGCCGACATCGACGCTGCCATTTTCACGATCGTGCAGTCGGCTTTCATTTCGGCCGGCCAGCGCTGCACCTGTGCGCGCCGCCTGCTGGTGCCCGCGGGCGAGTGGGGCGATGCGCTGCTGGCGCGGCTGGTGCGTGTGGCGGCGGCGCTGCGCGTGGGCGCATGGGATG
Organism: Niveibacterium umoris; assembly: GCF_014197015.1. Lineage (NCBI taxonomy): Bacteria > Pseudomonadati > Pseudomonadota > Betaproteobacteria > Rhodocyclales > Rhodocyclaceae > Niveibacterium > Niveibacterium umoris. The sequence continues at coordinate 1,650,821 of NZ_JACIET010000001.1, read as the reverse complement.
AGTCGCCGGCCCCGTTCATGGGCGCGGTAATTTCACCGGCGGCCGCCGAGCGCCTGCTCGCCGCGCAATCTGCCCTGATCGGCAAGGGCGCGGTGCCGCTGCTCGAAATGCGCAGCCTGCAGAGCGGAAGCGGGCTCTTGTCTGCCGGCATCCTCGATGTCACCCCGGTGCCGGACTTGCCCGACGAAGAGCACTTCGGCCCCTTGCTGATGGTGCAGCGCTACCAGGGTTTCGACGAGGCGATGCGCCTTGCCAATGCGACCCGCTTCGGTCTCGCGGCCGGGCTGCTGTCGGATGACGCGGCCTTGTTCGAGCGTTTCTGGCGCGATGCGCGCGCCGGCATCGTGAACTGGAACAAGCCGCTGACCGGCGCGTCGAGCGCTGCGCCCTTCGGTGGTGTCGGGCATTCCGGCAATCACAGGCCGAGCGCCTACTACGCCGCGGATTACTGCGCCTACCCGGTGGCCGGCATGGAAGCCGCGCACCCCGAACTGCCGGCGCAACTGCCGCCGGGGCTGGACCTGCACGCCTGAGCCTGACGTTGCGCTGACCGGCGCAAGGGCGCCGGCGGCCGTCTGGCTGCAGTGCAACCGCAAGATATTTCTCGTCTGCGCGCCGCAGCTGCGGCGACGCTGCAACTCACCCGAGCATCCGCTATGACTGCATTCGAAGCGAACTTCGATGGCCTCGTCGGGCCGACCCACAACTACGGCGGCCTGTCCTTTGGCAATGTCGCCTCGCAGAACAACATCGGCGACCTGTCGAACCCGCGCGAGGCGGCCCTGCAAGGGCTGGCCAAGATGAAGGCGCTGGCCGATCGCGGCTTCCGGCAAGGCGTGTTGCCGCCGCACGAGCGCCCCGACATCGCCATGCTGCGGCGCCTCGGCTATACCGGCAGTGACGCGCAGGTGCTGAGAATGGTTGCGGATACGACACCCGCGCTGCTGCCGCAGGTCAGCTCGGCGTCGTGCATGTGGACCGCCAATGCGGCGACCGTGAGCCCGTCGGCCGATACCGCCGATGGCCGCACACACTTCACGCCGGCCAATCTGAACAACAAGTTCCATCGTTCGATCGAGCATCCGACCACCGGGCGCATCCTTGGCGCAATCTTCTCGGACCCCGCGCATTTCGCGCACCATCCGGCACTGCCGGACTGTGCGCAGTTCGGTGACGAGGGCGCGGCCAACCACACCCGCCTGTGTGGCGATTACGGTGCGCCAGGCGTTGAATTGTTCGTCTATGGCCGCGCTGCCTTTGCCAGCGAACCGGCGCCGAAACGCTATCCGGCGCGGCAGACCCGTGAGGCTTGCGAGGCCATCGCGCACCTGCACGGACTTGCGCCAGAGCGCACGGTGATCGCGCTGCAGAATCCCGAGGTGATTGACGCCGGCGTGTTCCACAACGACGTCATCGCCGTAGGCAACCGCGACGTGCTGTTCTTCCATGAGCTTGCCTTCCACGACAAGGCGCGCCTGCTCGCCGACGTGCAGCGCGGACTTGGCGACACCGCGCTGCGCGCGGTCGAAGTCCCGGCCGCCGAAGTCAGCGTCGCCGACGCGGTATCGACCTACCTGTTCAACAGTCAGCTGCTGGCGCGTGCGGATGGCCGGATGCTGCTGGTGGTGCCGGAAGAGTGCCGCCGCAACCCGCGCGTGTGGGCCTACCTCGAAGCCCTGCTGGCCAGCGGTGGCCCGATCGCGGAAGTCGCCGTGTTCGATCTCAAGCAGTCGATGAAGAACGGCGGCGGACCTGCCTGCCTGCGATTGCGTGTTGTGCTCAATGAGGCCGAGGCGGCGGCGGTTACGCCGGGCGTGTGGATGAACGACGCCTTGTACGCACGCCTGACCGACTGGGTCGGCAGGCATTACCGCGACCGGCTTAGCGTGGCCGATCTTGCGGACGTGCGCCTGCTCGACGAATGCCGCACGGCGCTCGACGAGCTGACGCAGATCCTCGGCATTGGGTCGGTCTACCCCTTCCAGCTGGTCTGACATGGGTCTACTCAGCGCCCTGCTGGCCGGCGACGAAGCCGACCTGCCGCCGTCGCTGCCCTGCGGCGCAACGGTAGAGAAGCTGGCTGCGGGCGTCTGGATGATCGCGCCGGCGCAGTTGGGCGGGCGGCCGTTGGTGATTTCGGCCGGCATTCACGGTGACGAGACCGCGCCGGTCGAGGTGCTGTGCGAACTGGCGGATGCATTGGTGCGCGGCGAACTGTGCGTGCGGGTGCCGCTGCTGCTGGCGTTCGGCAATCTCGCAGCGCTGCGCGCCGGGCGCCGCTATCTCGACGACGACCTCAACCGGCTGTTTGCGGGTGCCACGGGCGCGCCCGGTTCGCGCGAACGACCGCGCGCACAGGCATTGCTCGCCGCCCGCGCGGCTTTCGCGGATCGCTTTGGGGCGGCCCTGCATCTCGACCTGCACAGCGCGATCCGGGCTTCGATCTACGAGTGCTTCGCGGTGGCGCCCAGCCGCGGCGCTTGTCTGACCCCCGAGCTGCATGCCCTGCTTGCCGCCTGCGGTATCGAGGCGGTGATGCTGGCGGGCGATGCCGCGCCAACCTTCAGCGCGCTGAGCGTGCGCGCGCACGGGGGGGAGGCATTCACCTTCGAGCTTGGTCGGGTGCGCAAGCTGGGCGAGGGCGCAGCCACGGAATTCGAAGCCACCGCTGCGTGCTTGCGTGCGCTGGTCAGCGCGGCGCCGCTGCCGCCGGCTCGCGCGACGCCGATCACGTTCCGGGTCAGCCGCGAAATCATCAAGGCCAGCGATGCGTTCCGGCTGAACCTGCCGCCGGACGCCCCGAACTTCACCGGATTCGCGCCCGGTGCGCTCATCGCCGAGGATGGCGATGCCCGCTGGATGGCCGGTGCCGGCGAGCGGATTGTCTTTCCCAACCCCGGCGTGAAGCCGGGGCTGCGGGCAGGTGTGCTGGTTGTTGCCGATAGCGCTTCAGACAGCTGAGTCCGTGCCGTAATAGCAGGGAGCCGGCTACCCGGGAAGGGGAAAGCCGGCGCGACTGGAGCACGGACGATGGAATTCCTGTTTGCCGATGATGATCCGGTGATGCCGGACAAAGCTGCGGCGAGCCGCAACGCGCCCACCTGGAAGATGCTGGTGGTGGATGACGACCCCGAGGTGGTCGCAGTCACCCGTCTTGCGCTCAGCGGATTCGAGTTTCTTGGCCGCAAGGTCGAGATCCTGTCGGCGCACAGCGGCATCGAGGGGCGCGAGATCTTCAATCGCGAGCCAGAGATTGCGGTCGCGCTGATCGACGTGGTGATGGAGTCCGAGGATGCTGGCCTGAAGCTGGTCGAGTACATCCGGGTGCAGTGCGCCAACCATACGACGCGGGTCTATCTGCGCACCGGCCAGCCCGGGCACGCCCCGGTCGATCGGGTGATCCGTGAATACGACATCGACGACTACAAGGAAAAGACCGAGCTCACCGCGCAGAAACTGCGAACGCTGCTCTACTCGGGGCTGCGGGCGTACCGCGACATCACCACCATATCCCGTCAGCGCGACGGTATGCGCAGGGTGATCCTCGCGACCTCCGACATCCTGCGCACCGGCTCGCTGCGCGAGTTCGCCTCGGCCGTGCTGGGCCAACTGACCGACCTGCTCGGGCTCAACGATTCCGCCATCTATTGCTTGGTATTGCCGGCCAGCGACAAGTCGCCGCGCGCCGCACGTACGCTGGCGGCCAGCGGATCCCTGGTGGAGTTTGCCGATCAGGGCGATCTGGAAAGCCTCCCGCCGGCGATTTCGGCACGTTTCAAGGAGGCTCTGCAGCGGCGCGAGAGCCTGCACGGCGAGCACGACTACGTGCTCTACCACCGCAACCACAGCGGGCAGGAAAACCTGCTGTATGTCGAGTTGAAGACCGAAATCGGCGTTCACGAGCGTGAACTGCTCGAGCTTTACGCCATCAACGTCTCGCTGACCTTCGAAAACCTGACGGTACTCGAAGAACTGCAAGCGGCGCAGGGCGAGGTGGTCAGCCTGCTCGGCGATGCCGTCGAACAGCGCCGAGCGCCGTCGGCTGCGCATGTCGAGCGGGTGGCGCGGATCAGCCACGCCCTGGCGCTCAGCATCGGGCTGGACGAGCGTGCCGCTCGCATGATCCTGCATGCGGCCCCGCTGCACGACGTGGGCAAGATCGCGATCGACGATGCAATCCTGCTCAAGCCCGGGACGCTGGATCCTGAGGAATGGGCGGCGATGAAGACCCATGCCGTGGTGGGCGCCGAACTGCTCGCACGCTCCGATCGCGAAGTGATGCAGATCGCCGCGCAGATCGCGCGCTCGCACCACGAGCATTGGGATGGTTCGGGCTACCCGGCCGGCCTCGCCGGCGAGGCGATCCCGCTGGTCGGGCGCATCGTCGCCCTCGCGGATGCCTTCGATTCGCTGAGTACTGCCAGGCCCTACCGCACGCGCTGGCCGGACGAAGAAATCCGCAGCTACCTTGAAGCGCAATCGGGCAAGCGTTTCGATCCGCGACTGGTCGCTGCGCTGCTGGGTGACTTCGGGCGCTTCGTGGCGATTCGCGAACGTTTCCCCGACGCATGAGCGCCGATCCCGATCGGCTCGACGCATTGTTGCTGCGCGTCTCGCGCTCTGCCGCGATTGACGGCGGGCGGCTTGACGAGGTCTATGACCTGGTGCTTGAGGCGGCGTCCGAGGGCCTTGCCGTGCAGCGGGTGAGCATCTGGATGCTCGGGGAGCGGCGCGCCGAAATCTGCTGCATGGCGCTGCTCGATCGCACCGCCGGTTCGATCCTGCACGAACCGGTGACGCTGACGCGCGAGACCTACCCGCAGTACTTCGCGGCCCTCGACAGCGAGCGCGCCTTGCTCGCGGACGATGCGCGCGGCGATCCGCGGACCGCGGAGTTCCGCGACGCTTACCTTGACCCCAAGGGCATCCGCTCGATGCTGGATGTACCGATCCGCCATCGTGGCGAGATGGTCGGCATCGTGTGCTGTGAACACGTCGGCGCGATGCGAGCATGGCAGCCGGATGAAGGGCGCCTCGTTGCTGCGCTGGCCGACGTGATCGGCCGCGCGATGACGGCGCACGCCCTGCAGCGATCGGAGCGCGCCCTGCGCGAGCTCAATCAATCGCTCGAACGGCGTGTCGCCGACCGCACGCGCGAGCTGCACGAAGCGATGGATCTGCTGACGCATACCCGCGATACCTTGCTGGAACGGGAAAAGCTGGCTGCGCTTGGCGGGCTGGTGGCTGGCATCGCGCATGAGGTCAATACACCGCTTGGCGTGGCGGTCACCGCCAGCTCGACGCTGCGCGAACGGCTTGCGGAAATGCGCACCGACTTCGCCAATGGTCGCCTCACCCGCGCCAGCTTTGCAGCCTTTTCCGAACAGGCAGAGGATGCGCTCACCTTGCTGGCATCCAACCTCGATCGGGCCAACCGACTGATCCGCGATTTCAAGCGTACTGCGGTGGATCAGGTCGCCGGCGTTCGCGATCGTTTCGTTCTCGCCGAAGTGCTCGAATCCCTTGTGACCAGCCTGCGGCCCGAAACCAAGCGCGTACCGGTGACGCCGCGTGTCGAGTGCGACGCGTCGCTGGTCATCGACGGATACGCGGGCGTGATCGCCCAGATCGTCGCCAACCTGATCGTCAATAGTTGCCGCCATGCCTTTGCGGCCCATGCCGAGCCGTCGATCCAGATTGTGGTGACGGGCGACGGCGACCGCGTGCGGCTTGAATACGCCGACAACGGACATGGCATCGCGCCGGAACTGCAGACGCGGGTCTTCGAACCTTTCTTCACCACGCGCCGTAACGATGGTGGCACCGGTCTCGGGCTCAACATCGTGCACAATCTGGTGGTCGGCAAGCTGGGTGGCGAAATCAGTCTCGAATCAAGGCCCGGCGAAGGCGTTCGTTTTGAAATCGAGTTTCCGCGGGTGATGCCGGCCGTCGTCTGACCTGAAGGCCGGGCGCCGCCGTTGCGCGGCTCAGGGAGTGCGGGCCCATGTGGCTGAGCGAGATCCGGATCGAGAACTTTCGCGTCATCGAACGGGTGCAGATAGGCCTTGATGCGACGACGGTGCTGATCGGCGAAAACGACGTCGGCAAGACTGCCGTGCTCGACGCGCTTGCCGCGGTGCTCGGGCCGTGGCCATCCGGGGCTCCGGAGTTTTCAGCGTCGGATGTGCATCAGCCGGCCCCGCACACGGGCGCGCGGGCGCTCGGCATTGCGATCGATCTGCACTTCACCGAGCGCGAAGCCTGCGAATGGGATCAAGCATCCTTCGAATTGCCGCGTGCAGCAGCGGGTTGGGTTGCCCGTGGGCGGCGCGGTTTCACGCTGGGCCTGCGGGTGAACGCTACAAATCTGCGGTCGCGCTGGATCACGCGCACGCCGCAAGGTGCCGAACACCCGGCAGCCCCCGAACTGATTGCCGTGGTGCGCCGCTTTTGCCCGCTGATCCAGGCGCGCAGCAGTCGCATGCTTGGCGTCGGTGCCGCTTTGGCGGTCCGCGAAAACGGCGCAAGCGAACTCGATCGTCTGTCGCAGGCCGTGGCGCGCTACTGGGAGTCGCTCGACGCCGGCGTTTCCGGCAGCGCAGAGCATGACTTGAACGCTGGCTACCTGGCTGCGCGCGAACTGCTCAGGCGCAGCATTCCGGGCCTTGGTGTGGAGCAGGGGCCGTCGCGCGAGCACCTCGCCGAGGTGCTGGGCGATCTGCCCGCAACGCCTGGCCCGAGCCATGCACTGCCGTTGTCCGGCACCGCCTCGCGCAAGATCGCGATGCTGCTGATCGCGGCGGCGCTGGTGCGCGACGGCAGCGGCACCTTCGCGCCGGAATCGCGCCCGCTGCTGCTCATCGAAGACCCGGAGGCCCATCTGCACCCGATGACGCTGTCGGCGTTGTGGAGCCTGCTCGAACCGATCAACCTGCAGAAACTCGTGACCACGCAGTCGGGTGATCTGCTCGCGGCCGCGCCGCTGGCGGCCCTGCGACGCCTGGTTCGACATGGTGGCGCGGTGGGCGCGTTCCAGGTCGATACGCAGAAATTCAAGCCCGAGGAATTGCGCAAGTTTGCCTACCACCTGCGCATCCGCAACGGGGTTGCCAGCTTTGCGCGCTGCTGGTTGCTGGTGGAAGGCGAGACCGAGTTCTGGGTGCTGTCAGAACTGGCGCGGGTGCTGGGGTATGACTTTGCGCAGGAGGGGGTGACCTGTGTCGAGTTTGCGCAATGCGGGCTCGGGCCGCTGATCAAGATGGCGCAGGCCTTGAAGATCCAGTGGCATGTGCTGGCCGACGGCGATCGCGCCGGCCAGGCCTACGCCGAGACCGCGCGTCGACACGCGGTCGCCGAGCCGATCGCCGAACGCCTGAGCCTGCTGCGCGAAAAGGACATCGAGCATTGCTTCTGGGCGCACGGATTCGAGTCGGTTTATCGCGAGGCCGCGGGCCTGGTCACGAGCAGCCCGGGCACGCCCCATCGGGTGATCGATCGTGCGATCGGGCGCCGATCCAAACCGGGGCTGGCGTTTTCAATCATCGCATCGGTGCAGGATCGCGGACCGTCGAGCATCCCGCAAACCCTGGTCGCGGTCATCGAGACCTGCGTGCGCCTGGCGCGCGAAGCGCCGGGCCGTGCGCTTGCGCCGCCGCAGCCGGAAGCGTCGGCGCGCCATGCTCGCTCACCAAGGCACCCTCACCACCACCGCTGAGCGGGCCGTCGTCGCGCGCGTCCCGCTTGAGCGATGCGGCCGGCGGGCGGACAATGGTTTGTGGAACGCAGGGCTCATTGCCTGTGCGACCAGGCGGGGGGCGGCAATGATCAGCGTGCGATTCTGTGGCGCGGTGGGCGAGGTGACCGGCTCGGGCTACTGGGTCGATACCGGCGAGGCCAGGGTGCTTGTGGACTTCGGCATGTTCCAGGGGGGACGGGACAGCGAGGGCCGCAACCGGGTGATCGAACCGGTCGAACCCCGACGGCTGGTCGGCACCGTGCTGACCCATGCCCACATCGACCATTCCGGCCGCCTGCCGCTGCTTGCGGCGCACGGCGCGCGGGCCCCGATCTTTGCGACCCCGGCGACGCTGGAACTGGCCGAAGTCTTGCTGCTCGATTCCGCCCGCATTGCCGAAGAGGACACCGCGCGCACCAATCGCCGCCTGCGCCGTGCCGGACGCCGTGATCTGAGCCCGCTCTACACCGTCGACGATGTCGAAGCACTGGTGCGCCGCTTTGTGCCGCTGCCTTATGGCGAATGGCGCGACATTGCGCCCGGTGTGGCAGTGCGTCTGCACGACGCAGGGCACATTCTTGGTTCGTCGAGCGTCGAAATGCGTATCCAGCGTACCGACGCCGAACCGCTCGGGGTGGTGTTCTCCGGCGACCTCGGGGCGCGTGACGCACCTATCCTGTGCGATCCACAGACGCCACCCCAGGCGGACGTGGTCTTCCTCGAATCGACTTACGGCGACCGTAGTCGTCCACCGCGGGCGGACGCGTTGGCGGCCTTCCATGCCTTGCTGCGCCGTGCGGTATCGGAACACCGCCGGATGATTGTGCCGGCCTTCGCCGTGGGGCGCTCGCAGGTCCTGCTGTATGAGCTGGCGCATGCCTTCCGCGAGGGCATCGTCGCACCGTTCCCGGTTTTTCTCGATAGTCCGATGGCGTCTCGCGCCAGCGCCATTTACGCGCGGCACCGCGAATTGCAGGACGCCGAAGCGCGCCGCCTTGGACACGGCGGGCAGGTACCAGACACCCTGCGCATCGTGGAAAGCGCAGCCGAGTCGCGCTTGCTCAACGATTCGGATGCGTTCTGCATGATCATGAGCGCAGCCGGTATGTGCGAAGGCGGGCGGGTGTTGCATCACCTGCGTCACAACCTCTGGCGCAAGGACGTGCTGGTGATCCTGCCCGGCTACATGGCGCCCGGCACCTTGGGGCGGCAACTCGCCGAAGGCGCGCGCGAGGTCGAGATTTTCGGCGAGACGATCGCGGTGCGCGCCGAGGTGGTACAGCTCGAAGGCTTCTCCGCCCATGCCGATCGCGAAGGCCTGCTCGACTGGCTGGCGCCACTTGCGCCGGCCAAACCGCGGGTGGTGCTTACCCATGGTGAGGACGTCGCACGTGCCGCGCTGGCTTCGGCGCTTCATGCGCGATTCGGGCTGACTGCCGAAACGCCGGTCGCCGGTGCAGAACTGATGCTCGACTGATTGCGCCCGGCCTCGGCCAAACGCCGGATCAGGCGCCGATTTGCGCGATTGCCTCGGATTCGACCGGGCCCGGCACCGCGCCTGTGCCCAGCGCGCAACGCAGCATCGCGCGGGCGACGGTTTCTGCACGTATCGGCCGATAACGCCGCAGGCTACCCCACATCAGCGGTGACACGAACCGCCCGAGTGCGAGGCCAAGGCGTTCGCCCGGCCGCGATTCGGCTCTCTCACCGTCGAGCAGGGAAGGGCGGAAGCACCAAAGCTCCGCCAGCCCTAGTTTGGCGATGTCATGTTCGGTCTCACCCTTGACCCGGTTGTAGAAGACCGACGCCGCCGGGTGGGCGCCAAGCGCGGAAATCAGCAGGAAGCGCTTTGCGCCGCGGGCGACCGCCAGGCGCGCCAGCGCCACCGGGTAGTCATGGTCGACGATGCGGAAAGCGGCTTGCGACCCCGCGACGCGGATCGTCGTGCCAAGACAGCAGTACACGTCGTCGATCGGCAGCGCCAGTGCTGTCTCGTCGAGCCGCGCGAAATCGACGACGCGCTCTTCCAGCTTGGGATGTGACAGTCCCGAGGCGCGGCGCACCAGCGCGATCACGCGGGCATAGTCATTGCATGCAAGCAGTGCATCGAGCAAGTGGCGGCCGACCAGGCCGGTGCTGCCTGCGATCACTGCGGTTCGGGTGGCGGGCATCGATTTGTCCAGCTGACGTAAGGGATTGACGCAAAACAATCGCGCAGGGGAAAAGCGCGATATATAATTGATAACGATTCGCGTTGGCGTTACCGGATTTCGGTGCCGCCGGGAACGTTTCGGATCAACGACCGCGGGTAGCCTACATGACACACAGCCACAGCAACACAGCCGCTCTCGATGCCAGGCAGGCGCTTGCCGCCGACGGCAAGGCGCCCGGGGTATTCGCACTGGTCGGGAATCCGAACGTCGGCAAGTCGGTGGTGTTCCATCGCCTCACCGGCACCTATGTGAACGTCTCGAATTACCCCGGCACCACGGTAGATGTGTCGCGCGCGGCAGCCCGTTTCGAGCGCGGCGCCGAAGTGCTGGATACGCCTGGCGTACTGGCGCTGCCTTCCCGTTCGGACGACGAACACGCCACGATGCGCGCGCTGTTGCACGAAAACCTGCGCGCGCTGGTGCAGGTGGGCGATGCGAAGAATCTGCGACGCACACTCGCGCTCTCGCTGGTATTTGCCGACCTGGGCATTCCCTGGGTGTTGGCGCTGAACATGGCCGACGAAGCGCGCGCGCACGGCGTTGGCATCGACCTGCCGGGGCTTGCGAAGGCGATCGGCGCACCGGTGATCGAGACGGTCGCGACCAGCGGTGAAGGCCTGCAGCGTATCCCCGAAGCGATCAAGCATGCGCACAAGGAGCATGGCGGCGAACAGCGCTTTCACTATCCCGATGCGATTGAAGCGGTGGTGCGCGACACGGTGGACTGGATCGCAGCCCGCTTGCCCAATACCTCGCTTGCGCCGCGCGGGCTCGCCGTGCTGTTCCTGGGCCGCGACGCCGAAGTCGAACGCTGGCTTTCCGCCCGTCTCGGGGCCGACGCCAATCAGCTCGTCGCGATCCGCGAAGCCGCCGAGGCCGCGAGCGCCGAACCCTTGTCGACCGGCCTCGCGCAAGCGCGCGCCGCCGGCGCCGACCGCCTCGCCAGCGCCTACCTGCGCAAGGAAGTGCCGAAGGCCAAACTGCTCTCGACCCGCATCGGGCGGCTCGCGGTGCACCGCATCTGGGGACTTCCGATCCTGCTGGCGGTGCTTTTCGTCGTGTATGAATTCGTCGGCGTCTTCGGGGCGGGTTACCTGGTCGGATTGACCGAGAAGGATCTCTTCGGCGACATCCTCAACCCGGCGGTCGAGGGCTTCGTACGCGGCCATCTGCCAGTCACATGGCTGGCCGATCTGTTCGTGGGTCAATACGGTTTGTGGACGATGGGGATGACCTATGCGCTTGCGCTGATCCTGCCTATCGTCACCACCTTCTTCATCGCCTTCGGCATTCTTGAAGACTCTGGCTACTTCTCGCGCCTGTCGGTGCTGGCGAATCGCGCCTTCTCGCTGATCGGCCTGAACGGTCGCGCGGTGTTGCCGATGGTGCTGGGCCTCGGTTGCGTGACGATGGCGACGCTCACCACCCGCATCCTTCACACGCGCCGCGAAAGGGTCATTTCGACCTTCCTGCTGGCGCTTGCGATTCCCTGCTCGGCGCAGTTGGGCGTGGTGATGGGCATGCTCTCGCGGATCTCGTTTTCCGCCACGCTGATCTGGCTCAGCTCCGTCCTTCTGATCCTGATGGTCTCCGGCTGGCTCGCCGCCAAGCTGATTCCGGGGCGCCGCATACCGCTGGTGACCGAGATGCCGCCGATGCGCCTGCCGGTGATGGGCAACGTGGTCAAGAAGACCGCCGGCCGCCTCAAGTGGTATCTGGTCGAAGTGATCCCGCTGTTTCTCTTTGGCACGCTGCTGATGTTCGTGCTCGATCAGCTCGGCGTGCTGCCATGGATCATCGCCAAGGGCGAGCCGCTGGTCACCGGCTGGCTGGGTCTGCCGAAAGAGGCGAGCGCGGCGTTCGTGATGGGCTTCCTGCGCCGCGATTTCGGTGCCACTGGCCTCTTCGCGCTCGGCAGCCAGCTCTCGCCGATGCAGACAGTGGTCGGCATGATCACGATCACCCTGTTCGTGCCCTGCATCGCCAGCGTGATGATCGTGATCAAGGAGCAGGGCGCCAAGGTTGCCTCGGCAATGCTGGGTCTGATCATGCCGACGGCCTTCCTGGTCGGCGGCCTTTTCCACTTCATCCTCAAACTGATCTGGTAAGCCGATGAGCCCGAACGAAATGCGCCTTGCCGATGCAGTGCCCGGCGACACCGTCCGTTTCCGCGGATTCGATGCAACGCTCGAAACGATGCTGCAGGATCAGTTTCTCGCCTACGGCATTGCCATCGGACAGCAGCTCAAGGTGCTGCAGCAGCGCCCGCTGACGATGATCCTGTGCGATCACACCGAACTGGCGGTGGAGACGGTGGTCGCGCAGGCGATGGTGGTCGCGCCGGTCTGAGCTGGCTCTAGGATGGGCCCGGGGAGGTATTCCAGCGCGCCAGCCGTGCCTGCGGCAGCAGTTCGCTGACTGCGCGGGTCGCCTGATCGATTGCCGAATGCACGTAGGCGAAAGCGCCGGCATCCGAATTGGCAATCGCGATGCGCCCCCAGCCCATGCGGGCGGTATGGATCGGCAGGGGACCATCCGGCCAGTAGGCATCCCAGGGTCGCATGTATTCATAGGCATAGCCGTGCGCCCAGCGGTTCACGGTGATGCCGTGGATATCCCGCTCGTGCTCGAATCCGAATGGGCCCAGCGCACCCTGCAGCAGGGCACGGATCTCGTGCTCGATCTCGTTGAATCCAAGTCGCTCCAGCCGGGCCCGACCCGCCTCGCATTGCGCGCGTTCGCTCGCGCCGCCGCCTTCGACCATCACCCGCGCGAGATGCACCAGCACCGGGTCCGACGGCAGGCTGGCGAAGCGGTAGCGATCGGTGCTCACCGGGAAGTCCAGACTCGCCTCGTCCCAGAAGCCGCCCGGGTTGCTGATCGCCGAAAACCCGCCGCGCGCGAAGGCCTCCCAGTTGCGCAGCAGCACATTGGCGTACAGCAACGGCACCTTGACCTGGTCGCGCAGCGCGCTCACCTGCGCTGCGGGCAGTTCATCGGTCAGATGCGGGATCACGCGGCTCCAACAGGCCAGCACGACTTGCCCCGCACTGACGGTGTATTCGTCGCCCTCGCGGCTGCGACATGTCACGGCCACGGCCTTCGCCGCCGCCGGGTCGCCGATATGCCTGACGCTTACCGCCGACGTGCGCAAGCGCAGTCGAACGTCAGCGCCCACGCGATCCAGGCGCGCGTAGTCGCAGCGGGCGCCCACAAGCGATTCCATGCCGTGACCGGGTAGGGCCGACGGAACAAGCGCGCGGACAAGGGCGCGCGCGACGCCGGCGTTGCCATCCGGAAAGTGATAGATGTACGGATCGCTGCCCTTGAAAGCCTGCCGCCCGCTCGGACTCAGTTCGGGCGGCATCTCATCACCCAGATCCATCCCGCCAAAGCCCGGCAGCCCGCCGGCCCAAGCGTCGAGCGCGGTGGTGGCGTCGGTGCCGACACCAAAGTAGCCGCGGGTGCGGTTGGCGAAGTAGCGTGTGAGCGCCCGGTCGTAGCCGCAGATCGCGGCCAGGAAATCGTCGTAGCTGGTGCGTGCGAGCCGCGCGCGCTTTTCTTCGCGACTCAGTCCGGCAAGGTAGTCGCGCGGCGCGTCGATGAGTTCGCGCAGGTCTTCGCGGGCCTTGGCTGGCAGTGGTGTGGCGTCGACCCAGTCAGCCGCCTTGCTGCCCTCGTGGCGCACCAGCAGTTGCTCGCGACCCCAGTGTGCGGCGTTGAACAGGATCGCGTGACCAGTCAGCCCGCGTCGCGCAGCCCAGTCCTTGTCGTACCAATGCTCGAACTGCGCCAGATCGACGCCCACATCCTTCAGGAGCTGATGTGCAGCGGGCGACCATTGGCTCGGGCTGTCGAGCGATTGCGAGCCGCCATAGCCGATCAGCAATCGCCCGTCCGGCGTGGTGAATTCATTGCGTTTGGCGTGGCCGCCGAAGTCGTCGAGCGGGTCGACGATCAGCATGCGTACGCGCCGGCCCGCCTGCTGCCGGTACAGGAAGGCGGCCGCCAGGCCGCTGATGCCGGCGCCTACGACGACGAGGTCGTAATGCTCGCGCGGTGTTCCTGGCGCGCCGTGTTGGCCGTCGCGCAGGGCATGCAGCGGCGCGCGGGCGGCGTCGGTCTGACCCTGCAGGCCTGTTGCTGCAGGTGGATACGCCAGCGATGCCTCGGCTGCCGTGCTTGGCAGACCGGCGGCACCCGCCATTGCAGCGCCACTCGCGCGCAGCACGCCGTTGAGGAAATCGCGTCGGGTGATGCTCACGAGAGCCCCGCCCGATGAGGTTTGCTGGCGTTTTTGTTCAGCACTGGCACCGGCCGTGGCGGGTAATGTGGGCGAGTAGTCATGCCTGGGCAATCCATCGAAGCAGGGTCGGATCATCCGGTGCAAGCGCCTGGCCGAAGTGGTAGCCCTGTCCGTGGGTGGCGCCCAGGGCTTTCACCGCATCAAGGGTCGCCTCGTCTTCGATGCCTTCGGCGACGGTCTCGATGTTGAGCGTATGGGCCACGCGAATGACGGTGAGCACGATGGTGTTGCGACGGCTTTCGCGCCCGACGCCGTTGATCAGGCTGCGGTCGAGTTTCAGCGAACTGATCGGCATGCGCACCAGCTGTGCGATGTTTGAATAGCCGGTGCCGAAATCGTCGAGCGCGACACGTACGCCCAAGTCACGCAGGGCGCCAAGTGTCTCCAGCGTCTGCTCGGGGTCTTCCATGGCACAGCTTTCGGTGACTTCCAGTTCGACCTGATCGGGCGCAAGGCCAGAGGCATCCAGCGCTTCACGAATCTGTTTGCCGAGCAGCGGGTCGCGAAACTGGCGCATCGAGAGGTTGACCGACATCCGCAGCGGCCTGCCGGTTTGCGTGGTCCAGACCTTGGCTTGCGCGAATGCCGACTCGAAGACCCACCGCCCCAAACTCAGAATCTCGCCGCCGGTCTCGGCCAGCGGAATGAACTCGGCCGGCGAGACGGCACCCAGTTCTGGTGATTGCCAGCCGATCAGCGCCTCGAAGCCAATCAACACGCGATCCGAGAGGCGGATCTGGGGTTGGTAGCAGAGCGTGAATTCGCGACGCGCCAACGCGGTGCGCAACAGGCGCCGCATCTGGTTGCTGCGTTTGAGGCGCTGGCCGTAGATTGCGTCGTAAAACACGACCTGGCGACGATGGTCGAGTTTTGCGGCCGAGAGCGCGAGGTCTGCCGACTGAAGCAAGGATTCGGCGTCGCAGCCGTGATCCGGATAACGGGCCACACCGATCGAGGTGGAAATCTGCAGCATCTCGCCGTTGATACTGAACGGTGCCGAGATCCGTTCCACGACCCGCGCAGCGATCTCGCCGGCAGTCAGGGCGCGTAGCGTACCCGCCAGCACGACCACGAATTCGTCGCCCCCAAGGCGCACCACGGCGTCGGGGGCCACGCTCGAACGCAGGCGCGCAGCGGCCTCACGTACCAACTGGTCACCGACCAGGTGGCCCCACTCGTCGTTGATGGCCTTCAGTCCGCGCAGATCGACCAGCAGTATCGCGGCGCCCTGGGGCGAGGTGTTCACGACCTCATTGACGATAGACGGAAAGCGATGCCAGCTTGCGCAAGCGGTAAGGGGGTCGTAATCCGCCAGCTGGCGCAACTCCGCCTCGGCTTGCCGTCGCCGGTCGGCTTCGGCGCGCAGCTTGGCCAGCGTGGCTTCCATGGCTTCGGTCTGATGCCGGACTTCCGATTCCAGTTCCGCTCCGTGCTTTCGCGCAAGCGCAATCGTGTGTTCGGTCTGCTGAAAGTGCACGCTGCTGCGGTAGCGTTCGTCGAGGAACTTCAGGCGTTCGTCGAAATGGGCTTTCCAGTCGGCGAGCGCGCGCACGACATCGCCCATGCGTTCGGCCCGCAAGGCCGCCTCGCGCAGAACCCCTATTGCGCAAGACCTGTCGCCGGCGCTGACTGCCGCTTGCAGGGCATTGTCCGTCAGCGATACGGCGAGTTTCATGTCGCCATCCGCTTCTGCGATTTCGGCCAGTACTTGCGTGGCCAGGGCAATGAGCTGCACAAAACCGACCCTGGTGGCGATGTCGTTGGCGCGCGTCGCCAGCGCGCGAGCCGTGCCGACATCGCTGCGCTGTTTCGCCAGATTGGCAGCGCGCGTGCAGATCATCGCTTCGGCGCGCAGGCTCTTTGCACTGAGCGCAAGCGGCAGGGCCTCGTCGAGACACTGCTGCGCTTGCTCCGGGCGGCCCAGATAGGTGAGGGCCGCGGCGAGATTGGCAAGGCACATGGCGTGACCGACGGGATCGGGCTCGGTAAGCCGAGCGTACTCGCTGCATGTGTCGCTCAACAGCGCCAGGGCCTCCTCATCGCGGTCGGCGATGCCCAGGCTGATCGCGGAAAACACCCGCGCCCGAAGGATGCCGTGAGGGTTTCCGGAGCGTTTGAATGCGGCTTGCGCCAGCGCCTGATGGTGCTCGGCCAGCTCAAAGGATTGCCCCAGGCCGTAGAGGGCTACGAGTTGAAGGTGCGCCTCGCCCTGCCAGTCAAGGTCGTCGGTGTCTGCAAGTTCGTACAGGGCTGCCTGGAGCGACGCAAGCGCTTCGCCGTGCTGACCGAGAATGCGCTGGGCCGCACCGCGCTGCACCAATGCTGCGCCGCGGATCAGGGCCTCATCCGCCTCGGCGTACAGCGCGTTCGCCAATTCCACGACCGTACGCGGTTCGTACTCGATGCGCGCCGTGAGGGCATTCAAGGCGGCGAGCGCCGCGTCGCGCTCAGCGGTGCTGGCGAAGCCGGTATCCAATGCGGTCCTTTCTCTTGCGCCGCGCGGCGTAACGACGTTCGTTACCGGTTTCCAGGCGCTGGCTGGCAAATTCTCGCTGCCAGCCTCTGTCGTGACAACCTTGATCGCGCAAGTCGATTCGACGCATATCGGCGGCCGCATCCCGGTCTTGAGCGGTAGTGCATGGATTCTTGCGCGAGATCATCGGGCCACTCTGGCGCCCGGGCGCGCATGTGAAGCGCTCCACGCGCGCTTACGGCGGTGGCGGCGACAATACTCAGCTTCATGCATATGGCATTGCGTCGGGCGTGTGGCACTGATCTTTCCATTGGCGGCGGGTTTGTTGTTGGGCACGGTGATGCTGCAGTCGCAAGCCGTGCTGCCGACACATGGCCTGGCGCTATGCCTCGCGGTGGCTGGCGGGGTCGGGCTGTTGATCCCTTGCGCGCCTCGCTGCGGCAGGCGCACCGCCTTCGTCCTTGTGTTTGTAGCCGCCTCGGCGGTGGGGTTTGGCGCCACGAGCCTGCGCGCCGAATCGCGACTATCGGATCGTCTCGCCGCGGGGCTGGAAGGCATCGATGTCGCTGTCACCGGCCGCATTGCCGAGATGCCGCGCAAGGTGGATCACGGCAGCGGATTCGTCTTCGAGACGCTGGACGCGCCGCGTGGCATCCCCTCGCACCTGCAGATCAGCTGGTATCGCTCGGCGAGCGCCGGGATTCCCGACCTGCGGGCAGGGCAGGTATGGCGTCTGACGGTACGGCTCAAACGCCCGCACGGCACACTGAACCCGCATGGCAGCGATCGCGAGGCGATGTTGCTTGCAGAGGGCGTTGGCGCGACGGGCTATGTCCGCGAGGTTGCCACCGCCCACATGATTGCGGATGAGGTGAGCGCTCCGATGATCGCGGTCGAACGCCTGCGCCAGTCGATACGCGATCGATTCGAACGCGCGCTGCCGCAGTCCCCTTGGCGCGGCGTGCTGGTGGCGCTGGCGATCGGTGACCAGGACGCTGTCAGCGCCGAGCAATGGCGCCTGTTCGCGCGCAGCGGTATTACGCACCTGATATCAATCTCCGGCGTGCATGTCACGGTGTGGGCGCTGGTGGCCGGAGCAGCGCTGGCCGGATTCTGGCGCCGCGTGCCGTGGCTGGCGTTGCGGCTTCCTGCGCAGGCAGCGGGGGCATTGTTCGGCTTGCTGGCCGCGACCGGCTATGTGGCGCTCGCGGGTGCCGCGGTGCCGGCGCAGCGCTCATTGGTGATGCTCGGCATGGTTGCGCTGGCGACGCATGGCGGGCGCACCGTGCGCCCTGCGCTGGCGCTGGCCTCGGCGCTGGTGGCGGTGCTGTTGTGGGACCCGTGGTGTGTGTTGAGCAAGGGGACCTGGCTGTCGTTCGTTGCCGTGGCCTTGCTGCTATGGGGGGCAGGGCAGACGCAGGGCAGTTCTGCGGTGCGCAGCTGGTTGGCGGCGCAGTGGGCGATCGGGCTCGGTCTGGCGCCCGCCTTGCTGGCACTGACAGGCCAGGTCTCGTTGGTAGCGCCGCTCGCTAATCTGGTTGCGGTGCCCTTGGTGACCTTTGTGCTCTTGCCGCTGGAGTTGTTGTTCGTGGTGTGCGACTGGGCGCCCTCACTCGATGTCGCGGCGTGGCTGTTCGACTGGCTGGCGCGCGGACTCGACTGGCTCGCAGCGCCGGCATGGGCCATCTGGCAGCAGGCGGCAGCGCCGGGCGTGCTGGTCCTCGCGGCAAGCGCGGCGGCGCTGTGGTTGCTGGCACCGCGGGGGGTGCCCGGTCGTGGCGCGGCGGCTGCAGTATTCATCGCGCTGCTGTGCTGGCAGCCGCCACGCCCACCGCAAGGCAGTTTCGATCTGGTGATGCTGGACGTCGGGCAGGGGCTCGCAACGCATGTGCGCACCGCCAGTCACGATCTGTTGTTCGATACCGGGCCGCGTTACGGCATCAGCAGTGACGCCGGGCAGCGCATTGTCGTGCCTTACCTGCGAGGCGAAGGTGTTGCGCGCCTCGACGGGCTGGTGGTCAGTCACGACGACAGCGACCACTCTGGCGGCGCACTGGCGATCATCGATGCAATAGCGGTCGCGCAGACGATGGCGTCGTTGCCGGAACCGCATCCGCTGCGTGGCACGCTGCCGGCACTGCGCCCCTGCGTGCGCGGCGAGCACTGGGAGTGGGATGGCGTGCATTTCGATGTGCTGCATCCGTCGCCGGACCACGCCCTTGGCGGCAATCGCAACAGTTGCGTGCTGCGGGTCAGTGCCGGCGCCCATGCGGTGCTGCTGGCGGCCGATATCGAACTGGCCTCCGAAGACGAACTCGCCGCGGCCGGGGCGCTCGCGCCCACCGACGTCGTGGTGGCGCCGCATCATGGCAGCCGCAGTTCCTCCGGTGCGCCATTCATCGCGGCACTTGCGCCGGCCTGGGTGATGTACTCGGTCGGCTATCGCAGCCGCTTTGGCCATCCGCATGACGAGGTCGCCGCACGTTATCGCGAAGCCGGCGCGACCGATCTGCGCACCGACCGCGACGGCGCGATCCGCCTGCATGTCGATGCGGAAGGTATCGCTGTCGAGCGTTGGCGCGAAACGGCGCAGCGTTACTGGCATACCGGATTCGCGGCGACGCGGTGATAGACTCGCCGCATCGGAGTCGGAGTGCATTGGAGGCCACATGCTTGCGGGCATCAGGGCATTGTTCGGTGGGCGGCCGTCTGCGTCGCCGCGCGAGGGTTGGGTGCGATGCGCCAATCCCCAGCGCCTGCACCGGATGCACTACATCGAGTGGGGCGACCCGCACAACGATCGGGTACTCATCTGCGTGCACGGGCTGACCCGTAACGGTCGCGACTTCGACACGCTCGCGCACACGCTGTCGTCCCATTACCGGGTGATCTGCCCGGATGTTGTCGGGCGCGGCCGCAGCGACTGGCTGCCGAACAAAGCCAATTACGGCCTGCCGCAATACGTCTCGGACATGATGGTGCTGATCGCGCGGTCTGGCGCCGAGCAGGTGCACTGGGTCGGTACCTCGATGGGGGGCCTGATCGGCATGGCGATCGCGGCGCAGCCGGACCAACCGATCGCGCGATTGGTGCTCAACGATGTCGGCCCCCTGGTCACCGGCGCATCGCTGCGCCGGATCGGCGAGTACGTCGGCCGTGCGCCGGTCTTCCCCGACTACGCTGCCGCCGAGGCCTACATCCGCGCGGTGAGTGCCCCGTTTGGCCCGCTCAGCGACGATCAATGGCGCCACCTCACGCTGACCTCGCTGCGCAGTCGTGCAGAGGGCGGTTTCGAGATGATCTACGACCCCGGCATTGGCGAAGTCTTCCGCGCAGCCCCGGTACTCAATGATGTCGATCTGTGGCCGCTGTACGACGGCATTCGCTGCCCGACCCTGGTACTGCGCGGCGCGGAATCCGACTTGCTTACCGCCGCGACGCATCAGGAGATGGGGCGCCGCGGCCCGCAGGCGCGGATACTTGAAATACCCGGCGTGGGGCACGCGCCGATGCTGATGGACCCGGCGCAGATCGCGCCGGTCCGCGACTTCCTTCTGGAGCAATGATGTTTTCGGGACTCCTTCACCTGCTCGGTCCGCTCGACTGGATCGGGCTCGCCTGGTTCCTGGTCTGCTGGGTCGGCTACGGTGTCATCGTCGAACGCGGCAACGACGGTGCGCACAACCTGCTGGGCGGCACCCACCGCGAGCGCCTGACCTGGGCACGGCAGATGATGGAGCGCGAAAACCGGGTGGCCGATGTCTCGCTGGTCGGGCACCTGATGGGCAGCGTCTCGTTCTACGCCAACACCTCGGTCTACATCCTGGCCGGTCTGATGGCACTGGTCGGCGGCCTTGACCGTGTGCTCAACGCAACCGCCGATCTGCCCTTCGCGGCGCACACCAGTCGCGAGTTGCTCGAATTCAAGCTCTTGATGCTGCTGGTGATCTTTGTCGTCGCCTACTTCAATTTCACCTGGTCGCTGCGCCAGTTCAATGTGCTTTCCATCGTGATCGGCGCGGCGCCGGCGCCAGGCGCGAGCGACGAGATCAAGGAGCGTGCAGCGCGCAAGCAGGCGGAGGTGAACACCAGCGCCGGAGATGCCTTCAATTCCGGAATACGTGCTTACTACTTCGGTCTGGCGGTGGTGAGCTGGTGCATCAACGGCTGGGTCTTCATCGGCATGAGCACCGTCGTGCTGATCGTGTTGGCGCGGCGCGACTTCGTCAGTCGCACCGCTGCGGCGCTGCGCGAATAACGGCGCGGCTCAGCCGCCCTCGCTGTCCTTCTTGAGCTGGAGCGAGGCCGAATTGATGCAGTAGCGCAAGCCGGTCGGTTGCGGGCCGTCTTCGAACACATGACCAAGATGCGCACCGCACTGGGTGCAGAGCACTTCGGTGCGGCGCATGCCGTAGCTGTGGTCGGCCGCGGTTTCAACGTTCTCGGCGACCGCAGCGGTTGAAAAGCTGGGCCAGCCGCAGCCTGCGTCGAACTTGTCTTCGGAGCGGAACAGCGCGCTGCCACAGCACACACAGCGGTACTCGCCCTTGTCCCAGACGTTCCAGTAGGCACCGGTGAACGCCCGCTCGGTACCTTTTTCCCGCGTTACATGAAACTGCTCGGCGTCGAGCTGTTTCCGCCATTCCGCGTCCGGCCGTTGAAATTTGCGTGTCATCCGTATCCCCCTGCCGAGTCGAATTGCCCTTGTCCGCGGGTCGACCGCGAAAAGCGGTTACGGTTCAGTGCAGATGCCGCGGCACCGCTTCAGCGCTGTCTTCCGGCAGTTCCGCATGGACGGCTTCGCCGTCCGGCGACGGATACATCGGTGCGCCGCAATCGTCGCAATACTCAAGCGGAAATCGCGTATCGAGTTGCAGGATGTCGGTCATGCCGCAGGCACGCAGGGCCGCCTCGATCTGCTGCGGAATCTCGCTGTTCTCGTCTTCCGGGCCGAGCAGCGGCCACACGACACCGTGGATCACGTCATCCGACCCCTTGCGGGTGAATCCGATGCGGTATTCCTCGAGTTGCCGGTCGTGGAAGGGCGCAATGATCGCGCGCAGTGTGTCGGGCGGCGTTTCGAGCGTGGTGGTGAGGAAGGCCACCGACGCGCGCAGTGAGTAGGGGCGCGAGTCGCGGTCGGCCTGACGGCTGGCGGCGAAGTAGGCATCGGGCAGCACCACTTCGAGTGCGCAGCCGGGCATCATCGTCGCGATTACGGCGCCGCCCTGCGTGCGCCACTGCGACAGTGCGTGCTCGCGATTGCCGTCGCGTTCCTGCCAGCGGAACAAGGGGGCGCCGCGCGGCACGACCGCGGCGGCGAGGATGTAGCGGACATCGGAGAGGAACTTCGCCGTTTCGGGCAGCGCCTCTGTCGCGATGTGCAGGTTTTGCCCGACGGCAGCAGCTTCGCCCAGCGCCACGGCAAAGCGGCGCGTTTCGCAATAGCCTTGCGGCAATTGGTCCGGCGAAAACAGGAAGTCGGCCATGCCAAGCTTGACGCCATCCGCCAGCACGTGCGCCTGCAGGTGTACCCGCAGGTTGGCCAGTTGCGCGGGCGGAACCGGGGCTGCGGCGATGGCGAAACGCGACCACGCCATCACTGGCGCAGCAAGCAGCAGCACGTCGAACTCGCCGCTGTCGGGTGTGCCGGACTCGGCGCGCGATTCGATCAAGTCCGCCAGTTCGTCGTAGGCATTCGCCTGCGTGGCATAGAGGTGGTCAAGCGCGCTGTTGAGCGTGTCTTCGTCACCCTCGTCGAGCAGTTTCTCGACCTGGTCGGCCAGGCGGCTCTCCCAGAAGCAGTCTTCGGCGCGACTGCCGGATTCAGCAAGGCCCACAGCGAGCCAGGTGAGGTTCTCAGCATCGCGGGACAGGCCGCTGCGGCGGCCGAAGCGGGAGCGTTTCATGTGGAGATTCCAGCGGATTGAGGCCGGATTATACCGTGCCGGGCAGCCGCACCCGGTCGGCAAGTGCGGCCGGCCCGGCCTCGCAGTAGGGCAACACGCCGAGCAGGGGCGCCGCAAGGCGCGATTCGAGCGCGGCGAGGTTCTCGTCGAAGCGGCTCATCGTCGGCGACAGCGTGTTGGCGACCCAGCCGGCGAGCGGCAGACCGCGCGCCGTGATGGCTTCGGCGGTGAGCAGGGCGTGGTTGATGCAACCGAGCCGCATGCCGACCACGAGGATCACCGGCAGGTGCAAGGCCAGCGCCAGATCGCTCGTGTCGAGCCGCTCGTCGAGCGGTACGCGGAAGCCGCCGACGCCTTCGACCAGTACGCAGTCGGCGCGCGCAGCAAGTGCTTCGAAGCCCGCGACGAGCGGCGGCACATCGAGCGCGACACCTTCGGCCGCGGCGGCGATGTGCGGCGCAACCGCCTCGCGCAGGCACACCGGGTTGATCTGGCCGAGCGTGTAACCGGGCGTTGATGCGGCCCGCAGTCGGCGCGCATCCTCGTTCGACCACACGCCATCGAATTCTTCCGCGCCAGCGGCGATCGGCTTGTAGCCGACGGATTCCAGACCCGCCGCGCGCGCGGCATGAAGCAGGGCGCAGGTGGTGAAGGTCTTGCCGATTTCGGTATCGGTACCGGTAACAAAGTAGTAGTGCATCAGCGGGTCGCCTCGAACATCAGAACATCGTAACGCGCCGGTAGCCCTTGCGGCTCGCGGTAGGTCTCGTAGCGTTCGCACAGCCTTAGCCACGCGTGCTTGCCGAGCATGCCGCGCCGCCTGCCGCCGCCGAGCGTGTGTGCGCCAACGCCGCGGATGTCGCGCAGCAGGTGCGCAAGGTCGGGTGCGTGGCCGGCACGGCTGTGCCGTTCGCTGCGGATCGCGGAAAAACCTGCCTGCTTCAGTGCGGCGATGACCGCATCAGGGGCTTCGAAGGCGCGCACATGTTCGGCCGCGTCAATCACGGCAAAGCTGTCGCGCAGTTCTGCCAGCGTCTCCGGGCCCAGCGTTGCAAGCTGCAGGCGGCCGCCCTTGCACAGGACGCGTGCGGCTTCACGTGCGGCACGGTCAGCAGCGCACCACTGCCAGGCAAGGCTGGACCAGTAGCCCGCGACGCTGCCAGCGCGCAAGGGGAGTTGCTCGATATCCGCCACGATTCCGGATTCGCCGCGGCCGCAAGCGCGGGCGGCCATCTCTGCCGCAATGTCGAGACCGATGATTGGTCGACCGTGGCCACGCAGCAGCGTGCTCGCGAATCCGGTGCCGCAACCCGCGTCGAGAATCGGCCCCGCGGGCAGGGCGGCGTCGCTGCTCCAGGCGGCCAGATCCGCAACGATGGCGCGCTGCACCTCGGCATGAAGGTCGTATGCGGACGCTGCAGCGCCGAACGCCGCACGGATCTGCTTGCGCTGTTCACGCAGCGCCGTGGGCGACGATGCGCCGGCGAAAGAAGCGGGATCATGCATCGGCGAGTGGCCCGATGAAGTCATTCAGCGCGCGGCTTACCGCTGCCGGTTCGGAAACATGCGGCGCGTGGCCGCAGTCGGCAAAGGTCTCGAGCCTCGCGCCAGGCATGCGGTCCGCCAGCCAGATCGCTGCCGAGCGCGGCATCAGCGCGTCGTGCCCGCCGTGCAGCAGCAGTGTCGGAACGCTGACCTCGCCGACCCGGTCGCGCAGGTCGCATCCGATCAGGGCGTCGAGCGCTGGTGCGAGCGCCATGATGGAGGGCGTGCGGGCCGCGGCGAGGGTAGCCGTCACCGCGCGCCGTTGCCGGTCACCGAGTGCCTGCAAGGCGAGAAAGCGCTGCAGCGTCTGCTCGGGCTGGGTGGCGAATCCGTTCCGGAAGGACTCGACGGTCTTGTGATCGAGTGCGTGGGGCCAGTCCGGCGAAGCGACGAAGCGAGGCGTGGCGGCGATCAGCACCAGTGCGCGCGGCCTCGCGCCGGCGGCAACCGCAGCGAGTGCGAGTTGCGCGCCGAGCGACCAACCGAGCAGGATCTGATGCGGATGTACCGTGGCGGTCAACGCAGAAACCCATTCATCGAACGACCCGCTCGCCGGCGCGGCGAGTTCGGGCGCTGCGAGCCTCAGCGTCGGTGGGAGCGCTTCGCAGAGGGGAGCGAAAGCTGCGGGGCCGAAGCCCCAGCCGTGCCACGCAAGGATCTCGTGACTCATGGGGTATGACGATTGATCGCGTCGACCAGTGTGGCGACCTGCGATGCGGTATGCGCGGCCGAGAGCGAAATCCGCAGCCTTGCGGTGCCCTGAGGCACCGTCGGCGGACGGATTGCGGGCACCCAGAGTCCCTCCGCAAACAGCGCGCCAGCAAGATCGAGCGCAGCCTGGTTCTCGCCGACAACGTAGGCCTGGATCGGCGTGGTCGACGGGATCAGCCGCTCCGGCTGCCTCAATCCGCGGCGCAGTTGTGAGATCAGCTCGGCCACATGCATGCGGCGCTCGTCGGCGGCTTCCAGCAGCCCGACTGCGGCGCTGATGGTGTCTGCCAGCAAGGGTGGCATGCCCGTGGTGAAGATGTAGGTGCGCGTTTTCTGTAGTAGCCATTCGACCACCGGCGCAGCGCCGGCGACGAACGCGCCGGACACGCCAGCGGCCTTGCCGAGCGTGCCGACGTACAGCACGCGGGGTGACGCGAGGCCGAAGGCACGCAGCGCGCCGCGACCTTGCGGCCCGATGACGCCAAGGCCATGCGCGTCGTCGATCATCAGCCAGGCATCGTGGCGCTCGGCCAGATCGAACAGCGCGCCAAGTGGTGCGATGTCGCCGTCCATGCTGAACACGCTGTCGGTGACGATCAGCTTGCGGCGCGCGTTGCTCTCGCGCAGATGCCGATCGAGAGCGTCGACGTCGCCGTGCGGATACCGGTGCAGTTCGGCACGGCTGAGCAGGGCGCCATCGACCAGCGAGGCGTGGTTGAGGCGGTCGGCAAACACCGCATCGCCGCGTCCGACCAGCGCGGCCATGACGCCGGCGTTGACCATGTAGCCGGTGGAGAAAAGCAGCGCGGTTTCGGCGCCGACGTAGGCCGCCAGCCGGGCTTCCGCTTCATGGTGCGCGCCGAAATGCCCGCTTACCAGATGCGAGGCGCCGGAACCGACACCCCAGCGCCGCGCGCCGGCAATGGCCGCCTCGACCAGCGTCGGGTGGTCGGCGAGGCCGAGATAGTCGTTGGCGCAGAAGTTGATCGCGCTGTGGCCATCGACGACCATGTTGACGCCGTGGCGTTCGCCAATCGTGCGCCGGCGCCGGCGCAGACCGGCTGCGTCGAGGCTGGTGAATTCGGCGTCCAGCGCGTCCCAGACCGGCATCGCTCAGCTCGCCAGTGCGGTGTCGATGGCGTTGCCGGTGCGCTCGACCAGGAAGGCTGCGTCGGCGTCATCGAAGATGTATGGCGGCATCCAGTACACCGTATTCCCAATCGGTCGTAGCAGGACTTCGGCCTCCAGACCGGCGGCAAATACCTTGCGGGCGAAATGCGGATCGGCGGTGTCGACCTCGAACGCCCAGATCATGCCGGTACGGCGGAAATCGCGGACCCGGCCATCATGCGCAATCGGCGCGGCGATGCGCGTCAGCGCGTCGGCACGCTGGCGGTTGGTCTCGAGGACCTTGTCGCTCTCAAAAATGTCGAGCGTCGCAAGTGCCGCGGTGCAGGCGAGCGGATTGCCGGTGTAGGAGTGCGAGTGCAGGAAGCCGCGGGCGGTGGCGTCGTCATAGAAGGCCCGGTAGACCGCGTCGCTCGTCAGCACGATCGACAGCGGCAGGTAACCACCGGAGATGCCCTTCGACAGGCACAGAAAATCGGGTCGGATGCTGGCCTGTTCGCAGGCGAAGAAGGTGCCGGTGCGGCCGCAGCCGACAGCGATTTCGTCCGCGATCAGATGGACCTTGTGGCGATCGCAGGCGGCGCGGGCGCGACGCAGGTATTCGGGGTCGTACATCGCCATGCCGGTCGCGCACTGCACCAGCGGTTCGACGATCAACGCGGCGGTGGTGTCGGCGTGTTGCGTGAGCCATGCATCGAGGGCATCAGCGGCACGACGCGCCGATTCGGTCCGTTGATCTGCTGCGCCGCATGCGGGGCTGGGAACCGTCTCCGACTGGCGCACCAAGGGCGCGTAGGCGTCGCGGAAGAGGGAGATGTCCGTGACCGACAGCGCGCCTGCCGTCTCGCCGTGATAGCTGCCGGCGAGGCAGACGAAACGGTTCTTCGCCGGCTGACCGTTGTTGCGCCAGTAGTGCGCACTCATCTTCAACGCGATCTCGGTGGCGGATGCGCCGTCTGATGCGTAGAAGGCGTGCCCCAACCGTTCGCCGCCGAGGGATGCGCTGAGGGCGCCAAGGCGTTCGGATAACTCCACGACCGGTCGGTGCGTAAAGCCGGCGAGCATCGCGTGCTCGAGGGTGCCGAGTTGTCGCTGCAACGCCGCGTTGATGCGCGGGTTGCAGTGTCCGAAAAGATTCACCCACCATGAGCTGACCGCGTCGAAATAACGCCGGCCGTTGGTGTCGTAGAGCCAGAGGCCGGTGCCACGCTCGAGCGGCACCAGCGGAAAGCGTTCGTGCTGCTTCATCTGGGTGCACGGATGCCAGACGGCTTCGAGCGATCGCTGCAGGAGATTGGTGCTGGGCATCGGCTTGGTCGCGGCGGGGCCGCATCGGAACAACAGGGACGGTCTTGCATGTTTCCGTACGTGCAGCCGGGTGTCAAATTGGCCGGTGCGGACAGACGCTTGTTTGCGCGGCTGCACGTTATCATCGGCGGGTACTGACTGGTTCCCGATGCTTCGATGCTGATTCTTCTGTCCCCCGCGAAATCCCTGGACTTTGATTCTCCTTCGCCATTGTCGTCGGCCACCCTGCCGAGCTTCCTCGATCATTCGGAAGTGCTGATTGCGCTGCTGCGCAAGAAATCACTCGCTGACGTTGCGTCGTTGATGGATCTGTCCGACAAGCTCGCCGCATTGAATGTTGCGCGCTATGAGGAATGGTCGCGAGAGCACTGCGCGCCGGTCGCCAAACAGGCCATCTTTGCATTCGATGGCGATGTCTATGATGGCCTCTCTGCGGCGACGCTGCCGGCCAGCAAAGTGGAAGGCTACCTGCAGCGGCATCTCGCGATACTTTCGGGCTTGTACGGGCTGCTGGCGCCGCTCGATCTGATCCGTGCGCATCGGCTGGAAATGGGGACGCGCCTGCCGAACCCGCGCGGCAAGGACCTTTACCAGTACTGGCGCGGCGTGATCAGCGGCGCAATATCTGCACGCCTTGACGCGTTGGTGGCCGGTGGAGCGTCACGCGTGGTGGTGAATCTGGCTTCGACCGAATACGCCAAGGCTGCCCAGTTGCCGAAATTGAATGCGCGTGTGGTGACGCCGGTGTTCCAGGAACGCCGCAACGGGCAGTACAAGATCATCAGTTTCAATGCGAAGCGCGCGCGCGGCGCCATGGCGCGATTTGCTGCGGAACAGGCCGTCGTCGATGTGGACGTGCTCAAGACCTTCGATCGCGACGGCTACCTGTTCGATGCCGCGGCGTCGGACGCCGATACCTGGTATTTCCGCCGCAATGCGGCTTGAGGAGTGCGCATGCCCTTGATCATCAGCAGCCAGTTCGATAGCGGTGCGATCGACGTGATCGACGCCGGTGATCCCGCAAATATCCGCCTGCGGATTCGCGACGATCATGGGTCCAAGGAATTCCGCCAATGGTTTCATTTCCGCATCTCCGGCGCGGCGGGGCAGCCGCTGGTGCTGCGTTTCGAGAATGCGGGTGCGTGTTCGTATCCAGAAGGCTGGCGTGATTACCGCGCGGTCGCGTCGTACGACCGCAGCGACTGGTTCCGCATTGCAGATTGCGAATTCGACGGCGAAGTACTCTCCGTGCGACTGACGCCAGAACGCGATGCGATCTGGCTCGCCTACTTCGAGCCGTACTCGCAGGAGCGCCACCTCGACTTCTTGGGGCGAATGTCTGCAACGGCAGGCGTGCGGGTGGAGCGTCTCGGCGCGAGTCTCCAGCAGCGCGACATCGACGCAGTCGTAGTCGGCGAGGGCCCGCATCCAGTCTGGATCGTGGCGCGCCAGCATCCTGGCGAGACGATGGCTGAATGGTTCGCAGAGGGGCTGCTTGAGCGATTGACCGATGATTGCGACCCGGTGGCGCGCGAAATCCGCCGCCGCGCAGTCGTGCGTGTCGTTCCGAACATCAACCCGGACGGTGCCTTTCTCGGCAATCTGCGCAGCAATTCACTCGGCGTCAATCTGAATCGGGAATGGCATGCGCCGAGCGAATCGCGTAGTCCGGAGATCTTGAGCGTTCAGGCTGCGATGGCGACGAGCGGTGTAGGCCTGTTCCTCGACATTCATGGCGATGAGACCTTGCCCTACGTGTTCATCGACGGCTCACACATGGTTCCCGGTTACGGTGAACGAAACAGCGCCTTGCAGGCCCGGTTTCTCGCCAACCTCGCGATTGCGTCACCGGACTTTCAGTTGCGTCATGGCTATAGCGACGACAGGTTCGAGCATGAACTTCTGACGCTTGGTTCGAAATGGGTCGCGCACCGTTTTGGCTGCGTGTCTTTGACGCTGGAAATGCCCTTCAAGGACAACGACGAGGCGCCGGATCTGCGTGTCGGATGGAATGGCGCGCGTAGCAAGCGCCTTGGCGCGGCCATGCTGCTGCCACTTCTTGCACACTTGCGCGCGCTCGACCTCGAATAGGGTGTCATGCGGCTTGCCGGATTCCACCGCGAAAAACGCAAATTTCTTGGTTTTTCTGAAGCGGAGTCGGAAAATGAAAAACGCCCGCTGAAAAGCAGGCGTTTAGGGAAATCTGGCTCCTCGACCTGGGCTCGAACCAGGGACCTACGGATTAACAGTCCGGCGCTCTACCGACTGAGCTATCGAGGAACAGAGACCGCAATGATAGACGTCGAATCGCAGTTTGTCAACACGGTTTTTGGGTCGCTCGGGTCGAAGGCGATAATGCCTTGCTGTAATATTCCAACGTGATTAACCGACACGGGTCCATGTGCCCGCGAGGAGAAAAGTTTGGACCGGTTCGCGGTGTTCTGTCGCACGGAAGCGGGCGACCGCATGATGGCGGAGCCGAAAGGCTCAGGGGATCGTTTGTCTCGAAGTGTCCTGGAAGCTGTCGATGGTTTTTCGACAGTGGGCGAATTGGGTACGCGGCTCAAGGACGCCAAAGGGGTGGTGCGTGCGCTGGCCGAACTGGAACGCGCCGGTCTGATCGAGACGCTCGATGCGCGGATGGCGCGCGTGGCGGAACAGGAGGCCAGGATGGTGCGCGGGGAGAACTTCTCCGAGCGCCAGGAGCCGAGCGAGGTCGGTCGCGCACCGGCGGCGCCGGCGACACCGCCGAGCAAGCCTCAAGCGGCCGCGAAGCAGAAGAAGGTCGAAGTGGATCAGCGCCGTCTGGAACGTGCGCTGAGTTCTGGCTCGAATGCCTCGGTGCTCGATCACGTACGGGTCTTCTTCGGAAACCTTGGCCATAACGCAATTGCCGGTGGCGGCGAGAAGGCCCGAAAGGTGCGCCGTGCATTCGTGATTTTGGCCGCGCTGGCGGTCGTTGGCGGAATCGGCGCGGCGGTTGCTGCGCTCGGTTGGCAGGTCAGTACATTGCGCCAACGGGTTGAACACGATGCCGCGTTGTGGCTGGGTGAGCCGGTGCGGGTAGCTCGCGTCGGCGTGGCGTTTCATCCATGGCCGGTTTTCGAGTTGAACGACATCCAGATCGGGGAGGGTGGCTCTTCGCATATCGACAAGGCCTGGGGTGGGCCTGACTGGATTGACTGGATGATGTCGCAACCTCAGCGACTTGCCGTTTCGATTAAGGGTGCGCGCATCGAGCCCGCGCTGCTGCTGCGTCTGGCGGGTCTGGGCTCCTCGGGTGATGTGTGGCGTCTGCGTGAAGTCGAAGTCGAAGCCCTTGATATCCCGGTTGGAAAGGTGCCTTTGGGCGCACTCTCCGGTGCCTTCATGTTTGCCCGGGATGGTCGCTGGGAATCCGCCCGCCTGAGACCGCAAGAGGTCGAGGTGACATACGAACTCCTGGCGCAGGATGGGTCCGTGGTGGCGAGCGTGATCGCTCCCGAGGCGAAGTTCGGTGCGACGAAACTGGAGAACCTTCTCGTCACCGGGAAACTCGGTTTGAGCGGAATCGACGGGGCGCAGTTTGGCGCCAACTGGCTCGGT
Organism: Niveibacterium umoris; assembly: GCF_014197015.1. NCBI lineage: Bacteria > Pseudomonadati > Pseudomonadota > Betaproteobacteria > Rhodocyclales > Rhodocyclaceae > Niveibacterium > Niveibacterium umoris. The sequence continues at coordinate 1,619,908 of NZ_JACIET010000001.1, read as the reverse complement.
GGTTCAGTAAAAGGTTCGGTTGATATCAATCTTGGCGACGCTTTTGGCGTCAAGGCCCAAGTGAACCTTGATTCGGTTGGCTTCGATGCGCTATCCGGGCTGCTGGGCGCGCCCACACTTGTGCTCGGCAGGGTTTCGGGGCCGATGACGGTTGCAGGTTCAGCGGATAAGTTCTCTGAACTCTCGAAGGTCTTGCGCTGGTCCGGTAACTACAAAGTGGCAGATGGTGCGATCAACCGGATCGACTTGCTTGAAGCGATGCGTCGCAACGGTAACGGGCCGATATCCGGTGGCGTGACGCGGTTTGCGCTCATGGAAGGCGCGTTCTCAAAAGAGCCGGAAAAGGGCTCGAAGATCGAAATCAGGCACCTGAGCGCTGGCGCTCTTTCTGCTTCAGGGCGTGTCCTGATCGATGAGTCGCTGAATCTGCGCGGAGCGCTGCGCTGTGAAGTGAAGACCCCGGTGGAGCGCCTTGCGCGCCTGTTTGCCGTCGAAGGTACTTTGCAGACGTTCCAGCTCAGACCGCAGGGCGAGTAATCGTTCGCGTCAACAGATAACGGCGGCCTTGGCCGCCGTTTTTCGTTGATGCGGTGCGTGGATCAGCCGCGCCGCATGGCGTCGAAGAAGTCATTATTGGTCTTCGTCGCCTTGATTTTGTCCAGCAGGAATTCCATCGCTTCGATTTCATCCATGCCGTAAAGCAGTTTGCGCAAGATCCAGACCTTCTGGAGGATGGCGGGTTCGATCAGAAGCTCTTCGCGCCGAGTTCCTGAGCGGTTGACGTTGATCGCAGGATAAACACGCTTTTCCGCCATTCGGCGGTCAAGGTGGATTTCCATGTTGCCGGTGCCCTTGAACTCCTCGTAGATCACGTCGTCCATACGCGATCCGGTGTCGATAAGGGCGCTGGCGATGATCGTCAGGGAACCGCCTTCTTCGATATTGCGGGCGGCGCCGAAGAATCGCTTCGGTTTTTGCAGCGCGTTGGCGTCAACGCCACCGGTCAGCACCTTGCCGGACGCTGGGACAACTGTGTTGTAGGCGCGTGCCAAGCGGGTCAGCGAATCGAGCAGGATCACGACGTCGCGCTTGTGTTCGATCAGCCGCTTGGCTTTCTCGATCACCATTTCGGCGACCTGTACGTGGCGCGTGGCGGGTTCGTCGAAAGTGGAAGCGACGACTTCGCCCTTCACCGAACGCTGCATTTCGGTTACTTCTTCCGGGCGCTCATCGATCAGCAGCACGATCACGACGACGTCAGGGTGATTGGTCGTGATCGCATGCGCGATGTGCTGCAGCATGACGGTCTTGCCGGACTTCGGCGGCGCGACAAGCAGGCCACGTTGGCCTTTGCCGATCGGCGCAATCATGTCGATCACCCGACTGGTGATGTTCTCTTCGGCGCGGATCTCGCGTTCGAGCTTCAGGCACTGATTCGGGTGCAACGGCGTGAGGTTCTCGAAGAGAATCTTGTGCTTCGAGGCCTCGGGCGACTCGAAGTTGACCTTGTCGACCTTGACCAGCGCGAAGTAGCGCTCACCGTCTTTCGGTGTGCGGATCTCGCCTTCAATCGTGTCGCCGGTATGCAGGTTGAAGCGGCGGATCTGCGAGGGCGAGACGTAGATGTCATCAGTGCCGGCAAGGTAGGACGTATCCGGCGAACGGAGAAATCCGAATCCGTCAGGAAGGACTTCCAGAACGCCATCGCCGAAGATCGGCTCCCCCTTCTTGGCTCTGTTTCTGAGCAGGGCAAAGACGAGTTCCTGTTTGCGCAGGCGGTTCGCACCTTCTATCTCGTTGGCATGTGCCATTTCGAGAAGCTGGCTTACGTGGAGGGACTTGAGCTCCGAGAGATGCATGGGCGTACCTGACCGGCGAATGCGATCGCCGCTTGAGAGTCGTGCGCTACGACGGAATGGGAGTGGGGATTCGGATTTGAAGCGGCGCGCCGGGCGGCGCGCCGAAATACTTTATGACAGGAATCTAGCGGGATCAGAGGTTGCTGTCAATGAATGCGGTCAGTTGCGACTTGGAAAGCGCGCCGACTTTGGTCGCCTCGACACTGCCGCCCTTGAAAAGCATCAGGGTCGGGATGCCGCGAATACCATACTTTGCAGGGGTCTCCGCGTTCTCGTCGATGTTCAGTTTGGCGACGAGCAACTTGCCCGAATAGTCCTTTGCAACGTCGTCAAGGATTGGGGCAATGCTCTTGCAGGGTCCGCACCACTCAGCCCAGTAGTCCACCAGCACGGGGGTCTGGGACTGGAGGACGTCCTGCTCGAAAGAGGCGTCCGTGACGTGAAGGATGTGTTCGCTCATGATTCCTCGCTGGATGGATCAGCCCCGTTCGATGTGGCCGTCGGCAGCGGTGCGTTGCCGGGATCGCGGGGCAGGGGTCGGGCGACAGCCCAGACAGGTCTTGAATCGTACTAAAAAAATGGGACGGAAGGGATTTCACGCTTGCGCATGGTGAAATCGAGAGTGTTGGAGTACTGCTCGGCTCCGGTATATTTATGGCTACCGGTGAGATTACTCCCCGATCACCGACGGAGAGAGAAGAATGACCTATGTAGTGACCGAAGCTTGTATCAAGTGCAAGTACACCGATTGCGTCGATGTATGCCCGGTCGATTGCTTCCGGGAAGGACCGAACTTCCTGGTGATCGACCCGGAAGAGTGCATCGACTGCACGCTTTGCGTGGCGGAGTGCCCGGTCGAAGCCATCTATGCCGAAGATGATGTGCCGACCGATCAGCAGTCGTTCGTCGCGTTGAACGCTGAGCTGTCGCGACTCTGGAAACCCATTGTCGAGCGCAAGGATCCGCTGCCTGATGCCGATGAGTGGGCCAAGGTCAAAGGAAAGCTCGGGGATCTGCAGCGCTGAGATGTTCTGTTTTCGATGTTTTGGCGGGCGGTCTTCGGGCCGCCCGTTTTGCTTTCTCGTTGGTGCAAACACCAGTTCACAACGCCATTGACCATACGGTACAGTATGGCTTCTGTGCCGCTGGCGTATCGACTACCATGCGCTCAACCGCTGTGACGCGGTGTGCTGCCAAGAGGAGAGAGACATGCTGGTGAGCGAGATCCTGGCGATCAAGGGGCGGGCGCTTTATACGGTGGCGCCATCGCGATTGCTCGCAGAGGCCGTGGCGATCATGAGCGAACAAGACGTCGGTTCGCTGGTGGTGTTTGAGCAGGGGCGTATGGTCGGGATGCTGACGTTCCGCGAGGTGCTCAAGGCGCTTAGCGCGAGCGGGGCCGATTGGGGAACGGTTACGGTGGCGTCGGCGATGCTGCGCGACCCGAGATCGGCAGGCCTGGGCATGGAACTCGATGAGTTGCGTCGCGAAATGATCGATAACCATCAACGCTACTTGCCAGTGATGGACGGAACGACCTTGATGGGGGTGATTTCGTTTCATGACGTGGCAAAGGCAGTCCTCGAAGAGCAGAGCTTCGAGAACAAGATGCTGAAGAACTACATCAAGAACTGGCCGGTCGAAGCGGACGACGAATAGCCGCCTGTGGGGTGGCCCGCGCCTGTGAAGCTTGCCAACCATAACTAGACAAATCGGGGGGATGGAGATGGAAAAGGTCTGGCTGAAGAGTTACCCGGCAGGCGTGCCGGCGGACATCAACCTGAGTGAGTACGGCGCGATTGGCGATCTTTTCGCCGAAGGCGTACGCAAGTTCGGCGCCCGTGCAGCCTATGTCAATATGGACAAGGCGATCAGCTATGACGAGCTTGATCGCCAGACCGCCAGCTTCGCCGCGTTTCTCCAGCAGGAGCTCAAGCTACCCAAAGGCGCGCGCATCGCATTGATGATGCCGAACCTCTTGCAGTACCCGATCTGTCTTTGGGGTGCTTTGCGTGCTGGTTACGTGGTCGTCAACTGCAACCCGCTGTACACGCCGCGTGAGCTGGAACACCAACTCAAGGATTCCGGCGCCGACGTCATCGTCATTCTCGAGAATTTCGCATCGACCCTGCAGGAAGTACTCGCGCACACGCCGGTCAAGCATGTCATCGTCACCCGTATCGGCGATGCGCTCGGTGGTGTCAAAGGTGCGTTGGTCAGTTTTGTCGTCAAGAACATCAAGAAAATGGTGCCGGCCTGGAACATTCCCGGCCACATACCCTTCGGACGCGCCATGTCGCGCGGCGCAGCGCACAAGTTGCAAGCCGTGAAGGTGACGCAGGATGACATTGCCTTTCTGCAATACACCGGCGGCACGACGGGCGTCTCGAAAGGCGCGGTGCTGACGCATCGCAACATCATCGCGAACCTCCAGCAGGCGCATGCCTGGATCAAACCCTTCTTGAAAGAGGGGGAAGAGGTCATCGTCACCGCATTGCCGCTTTATCACATCTTCTCGCTCACGGCGAACTGCCTCACTTTCTTCAAGGTTGGTGCGACAAACATCCTGATCACCAATCCGCGCGACATTCCCGGTTTCGTGAAGGAGTTGCAGAAGCATCCCTTTACTGCAATTACCGGCGTGAACACCCTCTTCAATGCGCTGCTCAACAACCCGGATTTCGTCAAGCTCGACTTCTCTCAGTTGCGTTGCGCCTTGGGTGGGGGGATGGCGGTGCAGCGGGCAGTCGCAGACAAGTGGCGCGCACTCACCGGAAAACCGCTGGTCGAGGCCTATGGCCTGACAGAAACGTCACCGGCAGTGACGATCAACCCGCTGGATCTGCCGGCGTTCAATGGCGCGATCGGTCTGCCTGTGCCATCGACCGAAATCTCGATTCGCGATGAGGACGGCAAGGAATTGGGCGTCGGTGAGTCAGGCGAACTCTGCGTGCGTGGGCCGCAGGTCATGGCGGGTTACTACAACCGGCCAGACGAGACCGCGAAGGTGATGACCTCCGACGGTTTCCTCAAGACAGGTGACGTGGCCGTTGTCGACGAGAAAGGCTTCGTGCGCATCGTCGATCGCAAGAAAGACATGATTCTTGTCTCTGGCTTCAACGTGTATCCGAACGAGATCGAGGATGTCGTGGCGTCGCACCCCGGTGTGCTTGAGGTCGCCGCGGTCGGCGTTCCCGACGAAAAGTCAGGTGAGGCAGTGAAGATCTTTGTGGTGAAGAAGGATGCCGACCTCACCGCAGAGTCGGTGATCGCCCATTGCCGGGAAAAGCTCACAGGCTACAAGGTGCCGAAGCTGGTCGAGTTTCGCAGTGAGCTTCCGAAGACCAACGTCGGCAAGATTCTGCGTCGTGCGCTTCGGGATGAGGCGAAACGGACCGCCTGATGGATTTTTTTCACAGTCGATCTGCGCGGCATTCTGCGGGTGAAATTCCTACAGCGGCGGATCCAGCCCGGGTGGTCGGGACTGCCTTGGCTGGGGGCGCCGAAGGGCATTCGCTTCCCTGCAAGGCCCTGTTTAGTGACTTGATTTTGTGTAGGAAATTTTCTTACAAGGGCGCCGTGACTCCTGAAAAAACCGCCAAAGAGGCTCTTGAGCTTTCAGGAATTGTGTGCTGCAATTGAATCGTCGTTCCGTTTCCGTTGGCTTAACAGATCCATGCTCGCTTCTCCGTACTTCTTCGACACCCTGTCGGCTACTGCAGTAGCGGTAGTAGTACGCGTAGTAAGCGTAGGTGCTAGCGCGCCGTAGCAGGGGTCCTAAGGTCAACAGGATTTCAACCCCGCCGGCGTGCAGCTGGCGGGGTTTTTCTTTTGGGCTTCCCAAAATCTCCGCCAGACAGTCGCCGGGTCATCTCACAGGAGAGGCCTTATGGAAATGTCCGGAGCCCAATTGCTGGTCCGGTTGCTCGAAGCACAGGGCGTCAGCACGGTTGCCGGGATCCCCGGTGGCGCAGCGTTGCCAATGTATGACGCCTTGGCGTCGGCGGATTCCGTCCGCCATGTTCTGGCGCGCCATGAGCAAGGGGCGGGGTTCATCGCGCAGGGTATGGCGCGTGCCTCGGGTAAACCCGGAGTCTGCATTGCGTCCAGCGGACCGGGTGCAACCAACCTTGTGACGGCAATCGCCGATGCAAAGCTCGACTCGATTCCTCTTGTCTGCATCACCGGGCAGGTGCCACTGGCGATGATTGGCACCGATGCGTTCCAGGAGGTCGATACCTACGGGCTGTCGATTCCCATCACCAAACACAATTACCTGGTGCGCAATGCAGAGCATCTTCCTCAGGTGATTTCCGACGCGTTCCGGATCGCGCAGTCCGGCCGCCCCGGTCCTGTGTGGGTGGATGTGCCGAAGGACGTGCAGATGCAAAAGGTGCGCGCCCCGGCAGTGATCGACGCAGTCGCGCCGACTCCTGCGCCGGAAGTTGATCTGGATGCGATCAGTCGGGCGGCCGACATGATCAACCGCGCGGAGCGGCCGGTGCTGTATCTGGGCGGGGGGGTGATCGCATCGGGCGCCTCTCACCTTGCCGTGACGCTGGCGGAGCAGGCCGGGCTGCCGACAACCATGACCTTGATGGCGCTCGGCGCCATGCCGACGGACCATCCGCTGTCGATCGGCATGCTCGGCATGCACGGCGCGCGCCACACGAACATGATCCTCGAGGAATCCGACCTGTTGATCTGTGTCGGTGCCCGTTTTGATGACCGTGCGATCGGCAAGGCCGCACGCTTCTGTCCGAACGCCCGGATCATCCACATCGATATCGACGCCTCGGAAATCCACAAGATCAAGACTGCTCACCTTGGTATTCAGAGCGATGTCAGCACCGCGCTCGACGCATTGTTGCCCCATGTTCAGGTGCAGTTGCGCAAGAAGTGGTTGTCGCGCGTTTCGAGCCTGCGCAGCGCCCATCCGCTTCTGACCCCGGGGCTTGATGATCCGCGCAGCCACTATGGCCTCGTCAGCGCGGTCGCCGCGAGTCTGGATGACGAGGCGATCATCACCACCGATGTCGGTCAGCATCAGATGTGGGTCGCCCAGACCTACCCCTTCCGGCGGCCGCGTCAGTGGCTCACGTCCGGCGGCCTGGGGACCATGGGCTTCGGGTTGCCTGCGGCGATTGGCGCTGCGCTGGCTGAACCGCAACGCAAGGTTGTTTGTTTTTCAGGCGATGGCAGCCTGCAGATGAACATCCAGGAAATGGCAACGGCGGCGGACGAGGGCGTCGACGTCAAGATCATCCTGATGAACAACCAGTCACTGGGCCTGGTGCACCAGCAGCAAGACCTTTTCTACGGCAAGCGGATCTTTGCAGCCGATTACAAGCGTCCGACCGATTTCATCCGGATCGCGGAGGGCTTCGGGCTCGCAGCGGTTGATCTGGACCGCAGCGCCCACCCGCGGGCATTGCTCGCGGAAGCGCTCGCCGCCAAGGGGCCGGCGCTGATTCATTGCTCGATCGACGTGAATCAGAAAGTTTTCCCGATGGTCCCGCCGGGGGCCGCCAATACTGAAATGATCGGAGGCTGAGCCATGGGCGAAATCTCGAACCCGGCGCTGTCGCAAGCGCAGAAACGGGCGGTGCTGGAACTGGCTGTGCACAACCATCCTGGCGTGATGACGCACGTTTGCGGCTTGTTTGCGCGTCGTGCTTTCAACGTGGAGGGGATTCTCTGCATGCCGGTGGGGAGTGGCGCCGAAAGCAGGATCTGGTTGCTGGTCCATGACGATGCCCGCCTGCCGCAGATGATGCTTCAGGTCGAGAAGCTTGAAGACGTGATCAGCGTGCGGCGGCATGGCGCCGATCATGCGGTCTTTGAACAACTGGAAGCTTTCTTCCGGTGACCGTTGGAGCAAGGCGGCAGAGGGGAGGTGGTAAACTCGCGCCTCCCCGCAAGCCAACCAGAACGCATACACCATGTCCGGCAGCACTCTAGGCACGCTCTTCACCGTTACTTCCTTTGGCGAATCGCATGGTCCGGCGATCGGCTGTGTTGTCGATGGCTGCCCGCCCGGGCTTGCGCTGTGCGAGGCAGACATTCAGGCGGAACTCGACCGCCGCAAGCCCGGCACCTCGCGCCACGTCACGCAACGCAAGGAGCCCGATGCGGTCGAGATCCTTTCGGGGGTATTCGAGGGCAAGACCACCGGCCATCCGATCGGTCTGCTGATCCGCAACACCGACCAGCGTAGCCAGGACTATTCAAAGATCTCGCAGACCTTTCGGCCGGGCCATGCCGACTACACCTACTGGCACAAATACGGTGTCCGCGACTATCGCGGCGGCGGCCGTTCGTCGGCGCGTGAGACGGCGGTGCGTGTTGCAGCCGGCGCGATTGCCAAGAAATGGTTGCGCGAGCGTTTCGGAATCGTGATCCGCGGATTCATGAGCGAACTTGGCGAGATCAAGATCCCGTTCAAAGCGTGGCAGCACGTCAGCGAGAACGCGTTCTTCGCACCCAACGACGAGATCGTGCCGCGGCTCGAAGCCTACATGGACGAGATCCGTGCGGATCGCGATTCGATTGGCGCGCGGATCGATGTTGTCGCAAGTGGCGTTCCCGTTGGCTGGGGGGAACCCGTCTACGACCGCCTCGATGCGGACATCGCCTACGCGATGATGAGCATCAATGCGGTGAAGGGTGTCGAAATTGGCGATGGCTTCGGCGTCGTCGCGCAACGTGGCACGGTGCATGGCGACGAGCTGACGCCGGCGGGCTTTCTCTCGAACCATGCAGGTGGTGTGCTGGGCGGCGTGTCAACCGGCCAAGACGTGCGGGTTTCGATCGCAATCAAGCCGACCTCATCGATTCCGCAGGACCGTCGCTCTATCGATCTGGCCGGCGCACCGACCGACATGATGACAACCGGCCGCCACGACCCCTGTGTCGGCATTCGCGCCACCCCGATTGCGGAAGCCATGCTCGCGCTCGTGCTGATCGACCACGCGCTGCGGCACCGTGCGCAGAACGCCGATGTGCAAGTGACTACACCGCGGATCGCCGGTCTCGCGCCGGATGGGCATCAGGAAATTCCGAGCCCGAGTGCTTGATCGCTTCGCCAGCGGGGTGGCCGCTGCCCTTGGTTGCGCCTGAACCGGGCTACTCCGCGGCACGTCAATCAAAGTCATCAGGGGTTTGAAATGAGTCTTTCCGTTTCCCGCGCGCTGCCGGTGTGGTTGGTATGCGTGCTGGCCGTTGCGTGCGCGACGGTGCAGACCACCGCGCCGGGCACCGTGGGTGTCGAGCGCAAGCAGACCGTTTCGCCGCTCGTCAATCGGAATTCGCTTAACAGGCAGGCGGCGCTGCAGTACCGGCAGGTCGTCACGAACGCTGAGCGTAAGAATGCGCTGAACGTGGATCTCCATCAGACCGAGCGCGTTCGCCGCATCGCGGCACGCCTCACGCCAGCCGTGGCGGCGTTTCGCCCCGATGCCGTCGGCTGGAAGTGGGAGGTCAATGTCCTGGCATCCAAGGAGGTCAACGCCTGGTGCATGCCTGGCGGGAAAATCGCGGTCTACTCGGGTCTGATTGAGCAGTTGAAGATCACGGACGACGAGCTGGCGGCGGTGATGGGGCACGAAATTGCGCACGCGCTGCGCGAACACGCCTGGGAGCGTGCTTCCCAGGCGGTGAATGCCCAGCTCGGACTCACCGTGATTGGCATCGCCCTGGGCGCAAGCGGCGCGAGTATGGACATGGCCGGCATGGCGTATCAGGCGATGTTTGCGCTGCCGAACTCACGTGAGCAGGAAACCGAGGCTGACCGCATCGGCGTCGAGCTTGCCGCCAGGGCTGGCTATGACCCACGCGCTGCAATCTCGCTGTGGGAAAAGATGGGCAAGGTGTCGGGCGGCGCGCCGCCGCAGTGGCTGTCCACGCACCCGTCGCAGGAATCCCGGCAAAAGGATCTGGCGGTCTATTCGGCAAAGGTGCTGCCTTTGTATGAGCAGGCCAAGGCCCACTGAGCAGCGGCGTGATCGACTGACGCGGCAAGGATTCTCTGTTGCGCTGCCGCAATCCCGGCTGGTCAGCATCAAGCTGCTGTGAAATAATCAAAGATTATGTTTTTGTTGCGGTTTTCGGGGCATGGCACTTCATACGCTGTACGAGAAACTCTGGAACAGCCACGTCGTCCACCAGGAAGAGGACGGCACGGCGCTGATCTATATCGATCGCCACCTTGTTCACGAGGTGACAAGTCCGCAAGCGTATGAAGGCTTGAAGTTGGCAGGTCGCAAGCCGTGGCGCGTCGGGTCGATCGTTGCGACCGCAGACCACAACACGCCAACCGAAGACTGGGCCTCCGGCATCAAGGACCCGATCTCTCGTTTGCAGGTCGAAACCCTGGACGCGAACATCCGGGCTGTTGGCGCCAAGGCGTACTTCCCGTTTAAGGATGCGCGCCAAGGCATCGTGCATGTGATCGGGCCAGAAAATGGCGCAACGCTGCCCGGGATGACGGTCGTTTGCGGCGACTCCCACACATCGACCCACGGTGCATTCGCTTGCCTGGCACATGGCATCGGCACGTCTGAAGTCGAGCATGTGATGGCGACGCAGTGCCTGCTGCAGAAGAAATCGAAAACCCTGCTGATCAAGGTTGATGGGCCGCTGGGTAAAGGCGTCTCAGCCAAAGACATCGTGCTTCACGTCATCGGCCGAATTGGCACTGCAGGTGGTACCGGCTACGCCATGGAATTCGGCGGTTCGACCATCCGTGCGCTGTCGATGGAAGGGCGGATGACGCTGTGCAACATGGCGATCGAGGCGGGCGCACGCGCCGGTCTGGTCGGCGTTGATGACGTCACGATTGAATACTTGCGTGGCCGTGATTTCGCCCCGAAGGGGGATCACTGGGATCAGGCCGTGGCGTACTGGCGCACACTGGTGTCAGACCACGGCGCTCAGTTCGACCGCATCGTCGAGATCGATGCGCGGCAGATTCAGCCGCAAGTCACCTGGGGCACGTCTCCCGAGATGGTGACGACGATCGACGGCCTGGTGCCCGATCCGGAGAAGGAAACCGATCCGGTGCGCCGCGAGGGTTACGGCCGCGCGCTGCAATACATGGGTTTGACGCCGCGCATGCCGATCACCTCAATCGCGATCGACAAGGTTTTCATCGGGTCCTGCACGAACTCGCGTATCGAAGATCTGCGTGAGGCCGCAGCGGTTGCACGCGGCAGACGTATCGCAGACAACGTCAAGCTTGCGCTGGTCGTGCCGGGCTCGGGTTTGGTGAAGCGCCAGGCTGAAGCGGAAGGGCTCGACAAGATCTTCAAGGCGGCCGGCTTTGAATGGCGTGAGCCGGGTTGTTCGATGTGTCTCGCAATGAACGCGGACCGGCTGGAGCCGGGTGAGCGGTGCGCATCCACGTCCAATCGCAACTTCGAAGGTCGTCAAGGGCCAGGTGGGCGTACTCATTTGGTGAGCCCGGCCATGGCCGCGGCGGCGGCAATTGCTGGTCGCTTCGTCGACGTCCGTGAAATTCTCTGATTCGGCAAGGAGAATGGGTATGAAAATTCTGAGTATTTTCGTTCTCGCGTTGCTCGCAACGTCGCTCTCCGCCTGCAATACCGTGCATGGCTTTGGCAAAGATATCGAGAAGGCCGGCGAAGCCATTCAGAAGGGTTCGAGCAAGTAATGGAAAAGTTCTCCGTCCTTGATGGTCTCGTGGCGCCGATGGATCGCGCCAATGTCGATACCGACGCGATCATCCCCAAGCAGTTTCTGAAGTCGATTAAGCGTTCAGGCTTTGGTCCGAACCTGTTCGACGAATGGCGCTATATGGACCATGGCGAGCCCGGCATGGATAACGCCAAGCGCCCGCTGAATCCGAATTTCGTGCTGAATCAGCAGCGTTTCCAAGGTGCCCGCATCCTGCTGACGCGTGACAACTTCGGCTGCGGTTCGTCGCGCGAGCATGCGCCTTGGGCGATCGAAGACTACGGTTTTCGCGCGCTGATCGGCACGAGTTTCGCCGACATCTTTTTCAATAACTGCTTCAAGAACGGCCTGCTGCCGATCAAGCTGCTGGCAGCGGAAGTTGACGCCCTGTTCGATCAGGTCAACGTGACTCCGGGTTACAAGCTTCGGATCGATCTTGATGCGCAAACGGTCACTCGGCCTGATGGCAAGGTGATTCCGTTCGACGTGGATCCGTTCCGCAAATATTGTCTGCTGAACGGTTTTGACGATATCGGCCTGACCTTGCGTCACGCCGACAAGATCCGTGAGTTCGAGGCGCGCCGTCAGGCGGAACAGCCCTGGCTCTTTACCTGAGAGATTCAATGAAAGTCTGTGTTCTGGCCGGTGACGGCATCGGCCCGGAAATCGTTGCCGAAGCGGTGCGTGTGCTTGAAGCGCTGCGCAGCGATGGTCTCAAGATCGAAATGGAGCCCGCTCTGCTTGGCGGTTGCGCGGTGGATGCGGCCGGCGTGCCGTATCCGGAGGCGACCCAGAAGCTCGCGCGCGAGGCTGATGCGGTGCTGCTGGGCGCCGTTGGCGGGCCCCAGTGGGATGCATTGCCTCGCCCGCAACGCCCGGAACGCGGCTTGCTGGGCATCCGCAAGGATCTTCAGCTTTTTGCCAATCTCCGCCCGGCGATCCTCTATCCGGAGCTCGCAAACGCTTCAACGCTGAAGCCGGAGGTGGTGTCCGGTCTCGATATCCTGATCGTGCGCGAGCTCACCGGCGACATCTACTTTGGTGAGCCACGTGGGATCGAGGTGCGCGACGGTCAGCGCGTTGGCTGGAACACAATGATCTATTCCGAGGCTGAGATTCGCCGTATCGGCAAGGTCGCCTTCGAGGCGGCGCGCAAACGCAACAAGCGCGTGTGCTCCGTCGACAAGATGAACGTGCTCGAGACGACGCAACTGTGGCGCGACGTGATGATCGAACTGTCCGCGAATTACCCGGACGTCGAACTCTCGCACATGCTGGTCGATAACGCTGCGATGCAGTTGGTGAAAGCGCCCAAGCAGTTCGACGTGATGGTCACCGGCAACATGTTCGGCGACATCCTGTCGGACGAAGCGTCGATGCTCACCGGCTCGATCGGCATGCTGCCGTCTGCTTCGTTGGATGCGAACAACAAGGGCCTTTACGAGCCCAGTCACGGCTCGGCACCCGACATCGCGGGCAAGGGCGTGGCCAATCCGCTGGCGACCATCCTGTCGGCAGCGATGATGCTGCGTTACAGCTTCAACAATGAAGCCGCAGCGCAACGCGTCGAAACTGCAGTCAAGAAAGTCCTCGCCCAAGGCTACCGTACCGGAGACATCTGGGAAGAGGGCACGCGCCGCGTTGGCACCCGTGAGATGGGTGACGCCGTGCTGGCCGCACTCTGAGCGAAAACCGATGAACTGTTCGCGCGCCATCGTGCTCCGCAAGCCCTTGCCGAAAACGGCAGGGCTGCGCGCGACCATCATCACCATCATTACGACCACCGGGATTAAAACCATCCCGGCCTGATCCATTGTCTCCTCCGCGCACATGCTCCCTGCCCGCGGTCGAGGCAAGGGAAGCGGGCAGGGGGCAAAAAGAGGAAATTCAAATGCGAGTCGGATTTGTCGGTTGGCGCGGCATGGTCGGTTCCGTGCTGATGCAGCGTATGCGTGAGGAAAAGGACTTCGAGCTGATTGAGCCGGTCTTCTTCACGACTTCAAACGTCGGTGGCAAGGGGCCGGATGTCGGTCGCGAGTTGCCGCCACTCAAGGATGCTTCGAGTGTTGATGAGCTCAAGGGCATGGATGTCATCATCACCTGCCAGGGCGGTGACTACACGACCGACGTGTACCCCAAGCTGCGTGCCGCCGGCTGGGATGGCTACTGGATTGATGCCGCGTCGACGATGCGCATGGACGACGACGCGGTCATCATTCTCGATCCGGTCAACCGCAACGTCATCGACGCCGCGCTCGCCAAGGGTGTCAAGAATTACATCGGCGGTAATTGCACCAATTCCATCCTGCTGATGGGCGTCGGTGGCTTGTTCCGTGATGGCTTGGTGGAATGGGTCTCTTCGATGACCTATCAGGCTGCGAGTGGTGGCGGCGCAAATCACATGCGAGAGCTGCTCAAGGGCATGGGCGTCGTGCATGGCGCAGTGGCTGATGAGCTCGCGACGCCGTCGTCCGCAATCCTGGAAATCGATCGCAAGGTTGCCAAGGCAATTCGCGAAGACGTGCCGACGGAATTCTTTGGAGCGCCTCTCGCTGGCGGACTGATTCCGTGGATCGACAAGCAGGTCGATAATGGCCAGTCAAAGGAAGAATGGAAGGGGCAAGCTGAGGTCAACAAGATCCTCGGTACCGCGAGCACGATTCCGGTCGACGGCCTGTGCGTCCGTATCGGCGCGATGCGTTGCCACAGTCTGGCGCTGACGCTCAAGCTGAAGAAGGATTTGCCACTCGCCGAGATCGAATCGATCATCAAATCGGGCAACCAGTGGGTGAAGTGGGTGCCGAATGACCGTGAAGTATCGGTCAAGGAACTCACGCCCGCATCGATTACCGGTGGATTGGAGGTTGGTGTAGGTCGTGTTCGCAAGTTGAATATGGGGCCGGAATATGTTTCCGCCTTCGTGATCGGCGATCAACTTCTCTGGGGTGCGGCGGAACCGCTGCGCCGCATGCTCCGCATCTTGCTCGGACTCTAAGTCCTTGTCATGAAGGGCGTTGCCTTCGCAACGCCCTTATCCTATGGCTCGCCGCCCGGCGAATTTGCCAACGGCATCAAATACTCAGAGTTAGGTTTAGCTTGCGAGGCTAAACCTATGATGTTATTTTGATAAAACCACAATAAACGCGCCCATGTCGGCATGCCCATGAAGACGACTCTCCGTGCCTCCATCCTCGCGGCCGCAATCGCGGCGTTGCCATTCGGCGCATCCGCCGCTGGTCTCGGTCGCCTGAACGTGTTCAGCGGTCTGGGGCAACCGCTTCGTGCCGAAGTGGAGGTTACCGGCAGTGCGGAGGAGCTTGAGTCGCTCAACGCGCGATTGGCGTCTCCGGATGCTTTCCGCCGTGCAAATATCGAATACGCGCCACAGCTGACCTCGCTGCGACTCTCGGTTGAGCGGCGCGGGGCCGGTGCGGTCGTCAAGGTTTCCAGTGACCGCGCCTTCAATGAGCCGTTTGTTGACCTGTTGCTCGAATTGAATTGGACCGGTGGTCGTCTTCTGCGCGAATACACCTTCCTCCTCGATCCGATTGACGAAACGGCGAAGACTGTCGCGCCCGAACCTGCAGCCCCGGTCGCTCGGCCCCTTGAACCGAAAGCTGCCGCATCAAAGCACAAGGAGAAGTCCGAATCGGTCGAGCGGCCCAAGTCCCAGGCGCAGGAAACAAAACCTGCTCCGAAGCGCGACATTCCCGGGTCCGAGTACACGGTCAAGCAAGGTGATTCACTGACCGCGATCGCGAACAGGACCAAGGCTTCCGACGTCAGTCTCGAGCAAATGCTTGCCGCCTTGTATGCGGCTAACGAAACAGCATTCGCCGGCGGAGACATCAATCGCTTGCGTGCAGGCCAAGTGCTGAAGGTGCCGGACGCTGGCGACGCTCGTGCGATTTCATCGACTGAATCGAAGAAGATTCTCTCCGCCCCTTCGGCCAATTTTGGCGCCTATCGACAGAAGGCTGCGGCGGCAGTTGCCGAAGCGCCGGCCAAAGATACGGCGCCCAAGCAGTCGTCTTCCGGGAAGATTACTCCCAAGGTTGAGGATGCTGCGAAGCCGCAGGCAGCGAAGGATCAGCTGAAGATTTCCAAGAGCCAGGTTGCCAAGGAGCCCGAAAAGGCGGACGCCAAGTCGGCTGGGCGTATTCAGGCACTGGAAGAGGATCTTGTGGCTCGGGAGCGGGCTCTCAAGGAGGCCTCTGAGCGGGTTGCTGCGCTTGAGAAGAACGTCAAGGATCTGCAAAAGCTGGTCGATCTGAAGAACCAGAATCTTGCAGATCTACAGAAACAGGCGGCTGCTGCCAAGGCGGACGCGGCGAAGCAAGCCGAGGCGAAGGCAAAGGCGGCAACGCCTGAAAAGGAACCGGTAGCGAAGCCGGAACCCGTTGCCGAAAAGCCGAAGGCCGAGGAATCTGCACCGGTTAAGGTTGAAGCACAGGCCCCGGCCCCAGTTGTTGATGCGAGTGCGCCTCCTGCACAAGTCAAGCCGCCCGTTGTTGAAGCCTCTGCTCCGAAAAAGCCGGTTCCACCGCCGCCTGCGCCTGTCGAGGTTGAAGAGCCCGGCGTGTTCGCGTCGCTGCTGGATAATCCGGCGCTGCTCGGTGGGCTCGCGGCGGTGCTGGGTTTGGGCGGTTTCCTCGCATGGCGTTCACGTAAACCCAAGCGCAGTAACGGTCCGGATACCACTGCGCTGAACGCGACGCAGACAGGGATCGAATCGGTGATCGGTCCGGCGGGCGGTCAGACAGTTGATACCGGCAGCAGCGTGCTACCGACGGATTTCAGTCAGTCCGGTCTAACTTCGATCGACGCCGATGAAGGGGTCGATCCGGTTGCCGAGGCCGATGTCTATATGGCCTATGGGCGTGACGCCCAAGCCGAGGAGATTCTCCTTGACGCATTGAAGTCGGATCCGGGCCGCACTGCGATTCACGTCAAGCTTCTCGAGATCTACGCTCAGCGCAAGAGTCTCAAACAGTTTGAGAACATCGCTACCGACCTCTATACCCAGACGGCGGGGATTGGTAACGATTGGGCGCGCGCTGCCGATCTTGGTGCGAAGCTTGATCCTGATAATCCGCTCTACCGGACATCGGCCAAATCCGCGCCTGTCGCGTCGGAACCGGCGATGCTTGATGAACTCTCGTTCGTCGAGGCGGGTAACGCGGTCGCACCGGAAGTGGAGCAGGATCAGAGCGGCTTTGAGCCGATGGAAGTTGAAACGCCTGCCGACCTGCCGGACGCACTCGAATTCACGCCGGCCCAGGCCCCGACTACGCCAGCTTTTGCTGCCGCATCGCCCTCGCAGATGCAGACGACCTGGACCATGCCAGGGGAGATCGGCCAAATCACTCGGTCCTTGGAGGGTGATGCTCAAACCCCAGCAGCGGAGCCGGCTGTCGCAAGTTCCGACGATCTGGGTCTGGACTTCAACCTGGATCTGGATATGGTGCAGAGCGCCCCGGTCGAGGTTGCCGTGGAGCCTGAGGTTGGATCGCTCCCGGATCTGGGGCCTGATGAGATCACCGCAGCCGAAGTCAAGTTGACGACTACCAATCTGGGTGGCGGCGCGTCCGATCAGCCGATCACGCTCGATCTCGATGGCTTTGGTGCCTCACCGGCTTCACAAGACGACGTTGCCGTTGCCTCTACCTTGGATTCGCAACAGGAAGCCTTGGTAGATCTTGAGAAGACCAATTTTGAGGGCGGGCTCCTTGACTTTGATTTTGACGTGGATCGCTCTCCTCAGACCTTGAGTCCGGCAGCCGAACCGGCGCCGTTGGATCTCTCCGGCATTGACCTTGAACTGCCGCAACAATCGGTGTCGGAAGCGCCGAGGCAGTCGGAGGTGGATACCCATCCTGAACCTCAGGTGCTTGAAGATGATTTCGAGATGGGTGACGAGGTCAATACCAAGCTTGAGTTGGCGCGTGCGTACGAGGAAATGCGCGACTACGAGGGTGCCAAAGAATTGCTGGAAGAGGTTCTGAGCGAAGGCTCCAGTGCACAGAAGGACGAAGCTCAGGCAATGCTAGCCCGTCTTTCCTGAGAAGGCACCGTGGCTTGGTGAGGCTGAGCGCGGGTGGGGGGGTCGTTGCTTCAGTGATTGGCATGTTTGCACTGCAGGGCTTGGGGCCATCTGCAGCGGCATTACTCAGTATCATCTTGTTGTTCTGCGGGATCGAACTCGCTGGAAAACGGTTGCGGTTGCTGATGCGCCGCAGCCGTTTTCTGTTTCTGGCTATTGCGTTGCTCTACACGTTTGGGACTCCAGGCACCCGCATTTCCCCATACTTTCCCGAAATTTCCCCTACAGAAGAGGGGCTCAGGCTCGCCGTCTTGCACGCTGGCCGGCTATTGGGGATGCTCGCGCTCGTGGCTGTGATGCTTGAAAGGCTGGACCGCGTCGGGGTTGCAGCGGGGCTCCTTGCTTGCCTGCTGCCCTTTCGCCGTCTTGGTTTCAAGCCCGAACGTGCGGTAGTGAGGCTTGTGATGACGCTTGAACTGGCGACTGCCGGTGCGAAAAAAACGGATTGGCGCGATTGGTTGGATCCCACAGGTGCAAGCCCATCGGAACTGGTCGATTTACGTTCAGTTGTCGTGCCGAACTGGTCATTTGGGGATGCGATGATTCTGCCGGCCTTGGCCTGCGCAGTGGTCCTTCTTGTGCGTTGGCTCCAATGAGGATCGCTTTGGGGCTTGAGTACGATGGCAGCGCGTTCTGCGGATGGCAGACGCAGCCCAACGGTGGGGCGATCCAGGATGTTGTGGAACGCGCGTTGTCGATGATTGAGCAGGCGCCGGTAAGGGTTCAGTGCGCTGGACGAACAGATACTGGCGTGCACGCATCGTCGCAAGTGGTCCATTTCGATAGCGGCGTCAAGCGACCGATCACGGCATGGGTACGCGGGGTGAACGCGCATTTGCCAGATCAAGTCGTGGTGCGATGGGCGCGCGAGGTTGCGGAAGACTTCCATGCACGTTTTTCGGCCACAGCCCGCCATTATCGTTATGTGTTGCTGAGTCGCGACGTGCGCCCAGCCGCTGCGTCTGGACGTATCGGCTGGACCCATTGGCCTTTGGACCTTGACGCTATGCAGTCAGCGGCCGCCTTATTGGTGGGGGAGCATGACTTTTCTAGTTTTCGCGCTGCCGAATGCCAAGCCGCAACACCGGTGAGAACACTGACGCAAGCACGTGTCATCCGGGCAGGGGGATGCATCGTGTTCGAGTTTTCTGCAAATGCCTTTTTGCACCACATGGTGCGGAACATGGTGGGTGCGCTTGTTCAGATTGGTCGTGGCGCCCGCGAACCTAACTGGATCACTGAACTGTTCGAAGCCCGTAACAGGGCTCTGGCCGCACCAACGTTTTCACCGTGCGGGCTTTACCTGTGTGGAATTGACTATCCGCCCGGACTGGGTTTGCCTGGTGATGGCAGGGTTAGGGGCGAGACGTTTGAGGGGCTTCTGACATGAGTCGCACAAGGATAAAAATCTGCGGACTGACCCGGGAGCAGGATGTGGAGGCTGCCGTTGCGGCCGGCGTGGACGCCTTGGGCTTTGTCTTCTATCGACCCAGCCCGCGGTTCGTCGAACTGGAGCGAGCGGCGCAGTTGAGCAAGCTTGTCCCCCCCTTCGTTACGATCGTCGGATTGTTTGTCAATCCCGAGCCGTCCATCGTTCGGGCCGCGCTAACGCACGTGCCCCTCCATCTGCTGCAGTTCCATGGCGATGAAGAAGAGGGCTTCTGCAGGCAGTTCGAGCGGCCCTATCTCAAGGCGATCCGGATGAGGCCCGGGGTCGATCTGATACACTCCGAAGCTTCGTTCGCGTCCGCCCAGGGCTTGCTGGTGGATGCGTTTGTCGATGGTTTTGGCGGTGGCGGCCAGGCCTTCGACTGGTCCTTGATTCCTTCTGACCTGACTCGTCCGATCGTATTGTCGGGCGGGCTGTGTGCGGGCAACGTCGAAGAGGCCATCCGCCGGGTGCGGCCAGCCGCAGTCGACGTGAGCAGCGGCGTGGAATCGGCGAAGGGAATCAAGGACGCTCGCAAGATCGCTGAATTCGTTGCTGGAGTGCGCAATGCAGATGGCTGAGATGCAATACAACCTGCCGGATTCCCGGGGACACTTCGGGCCGTATGGTGGGGTCTTCGTTTCTGAGACCTTGATCCCCGCTTTGGCCGAGTTGCTCGAAGCGTATGAATTCGCGCGGACTGACCCGCAGTTTCTTGCCGAATTCGATCACGAACTCAAACACTATGTCGGGCGTCCGAGTCCGATCTATCACGCTCGGAGGCTCTCGGACCACTGTGGCGGCGCGCAGATCCTGTTGAAGCGCGAGGACCTGAATCACACCGGCGCCCACAAGGTCAATAACTGCATTGGTCAGGCCTTGCTGGCGCGGCGAATGGGCAAGCCGCGAGTCATTGCGGAGACGGGGGCCGGTCAGCACGGCGTTGCGAGCGCTACTGTCGCGGCGCGCTACGGCATGAAGTGCGTCGTTTACATGGGTTCGGAAGACGTCAAACGTCAGGCCGCGAACGTGTACCGGATGAAGTTGCTCGGAGCCACGGTGGTGCCGGTCGAGTCGGGCTCCAAGACTCTGAAGGACGCATTGAATGAGGCGATGCGAGACTGGGTAACGAATGTCGCCGACACCTTTTACATCATTGGCACGGTTGCGGGGCCGCACCCGTATCCGATGATGGTGCGCGACTTCCAGTCGATCATTGGCCGAGAAGCGATTGGGCAGATGCAGGAAGGCTTCGGGCGGCAGCCAGACGCGGTGATTGCGTGCGTCGGCGGCGGCTCCAATGCAATGGGGATCTTTCATCCCTATATCTCGCATGACGATGTCAAATTGATCGGCGTTGAGGCCGCGGGCGACGGTCTTGATACCGGCCGCCACGCTGCATCATTGTCGGCAGGCAAGCCGGGCGTTCTGCATGGCAACCGGACTTATCTGTTGCAGGACGCCAACGGTCAAATCATCGAAACCCATTCGATCTCGGCGGGACTCGACTACCCGGGTGTCGGGCCGGAACATTCATGGCTCAAGGATTCCGGGCGCGCGGAATACGTCGGGGTCACCGACGATGAGGCGCTCGCAGCCTTCCACACGCTGTGTCGCATGGAAGGCATCATTCCGGCGCTGGAGTCCTCTCACGCCATCGCCTATGCGATGAAACTCGCCGCGACGATGCCCAAGGACAAATTGCTTCTGGTGAACCTGTCGGGCCGTGGCGACAAGGATATGCACACCGTGGCCGAGAAGTCCGGCATCCAGTTCTGACTCCCCTGCAGTAAAAGCCAAATCCGACAGAACCAGAATGTCCAGAATCCAGAACGTATTCGCCCGTTTGGGTGCCGAGAATCGCACCGCCCTGATCCCCTATATTGCGGCAGGTGATCCGTCTCCTGCGGCTACGCTGCCCTTGATGCATGCGCTGGTGGCGGGTGGTGCAGACATCATCGAACTTGGCGTGCCGTTTTCGGACCCGATGGCCGATGGCCCGACCATTCAGCGTGCCGCAGAACGTGCGCTCAAGCATGGCGTATCGCTGCGGGATGTCATCCAACTCGTGCGGGATTTCCGGACGCGCGATACCGCCACACCTGTCGTACTGATGGGGTATGCAAATCCGATCGAGGCGTTCGGCCTTGCAGACTTCGCGAAAGAAGCGGCTCACGCCGGGGTCGATGGCGTTCTGGTCGTCGACTATCCTCCCGAGGAGGCTGTCGACTTCGCGCGAACGATCAAGGCGGCCGGGCTGGACCCGATCTTCCTTCTCGCACCGACATCCACCGACACGCGGATCGCGGGTGTGGCGGCAATCGGCAGCGGCTACGCCTACTACGTGTCGCTCAAAGGTGTGACGGGGGCGGGCCACCTGAATATCGGGGACGTTGTTGCGCGTATTCCGGAACTCAAGAAAGGGTTGGGAATGCCCGTCGGCGTCGGTTTCGGTATTCGCGATGCGGCTTCTGCGCGCGCAATCGGTGCGGTCGCGGATGCGGTGGTGATTGGTAGTCGCGTGATCGAAGAAATTGAAAATGCGCCGGAAGGGCAGGCGCCTGCTCGTGTTCAGGCCTTCCTTTCGGAAATCCGTCTGGCCCTGGATGAACCCGTCGTGGAGGCTGCCCGATGAGCTGGCTGAACAAACTGCTACCGCCGAAGATCAAGCGTGATGCGCCTAGCCGCAAGTCGATCCCTGAAGGGCTGTGGAGCAAGTGCGAAGTTTGCGAGGCAGTGCTCTACCGCTCCGATCTGGAAGGCAATCAACACGTTTGCCCAAAGTGTGGTCATCACAAGCGCTTGCGTGCCCGTGCCCGACTTGATCTGTTGCTGGATGCGGATGCGCGGTTTGAGATCGGGGCCGAGGTTGTCCCGGTCGACCCGCTGAAGTTCAAGGACAGCAAGCGTTACCCTGATCGTCTCGCGGCAGCCAATGACGAGACCGGCGAGGGCGACGCGCTGGTGGTGATGCAGGGTGCGATCAAGTCTGTGCCTTGCGTGGTCGCTGCTTTCGAGTTCGACTTCATGGGGGGATCCATGGGGTCTGTGGTCGGCGAACGCTTCGTTCGTGGTGTGGGTGCCGCAGTCGAACAGGGGCTTCCTTTCATCTGCTTCACCGCTTCGGGTGGCGCGCGGATGCAGGAGGGCTTGTTTTCCCTGATGCAAATGGCGAAGACCACCGCATCGCTCACGCGCCTGTCGGAGCGTCGACTGCCTTTCATTACTGTTCTCACCGACCCGACAATGGGCGGGGTCTCTGCCAGCTTCGCCTTCGTCGGTGATGTTGTGATCGGCGAGCCTGGCGCGCTGATTGGTTTTGCTGGACCGCGCGTGATCGAACAGACGGTACGCGAGAAGTTGCCTGAAGGTTTCCAGCGCTCGGAATTCCTGCTCGAAAAAGGCGCGATCGACATGATCGTCGACCGGCGCGAGCTGCGCGACCAACTCGCGGCGCTCCTGTCCCTGCTGACGCGCCAGAGCGCGCCGAACTGATCCGCAAAGCAAGCTGTTTTCGATGCAGTTGAAAACTCTGCAGGACTGGCTCGACTACGTCGAACGCCAGCATGTGCGCTCGATCGATCTTGGACTAGAACGTGTCCGGCAGGTCTTCGACGCGCTCGGCCTCAAGAAAAGCAAGCCGGTCCTGACCGTGGGCGGCACGAATGGCAAGGGTTCTACCTGCGCCATGCTCGAATCCATTCTGCTCGCTGCTGGCTATCGGGTTGGTTTGTACACCTCGCCGCATCTCGTTCGTTACACCGAACGCGTGCGGATCAACGGCGCGGAGATTGATCCTCCGTCGCTGTGTGAAGCTTTTGCCGAGGTTGAGCGTGTTCGTGCCGGAATCCCGCTTACGTATTTCGAGTTCGGCACATTGGCGGCCTGGCAGGCATTTTGCGCAGCCGATCTCGATGTCGTCATTCTTGAGGTCGGGCTTGGTGGTCGTCTTGATGCGGTGAATGTCATCGATACTGATTGTGCAATCGTCACCGGTATCGCGATCGACCACACCGAGTTTCTTGGTAATACCCGCGAACAGATTGGCTTCGAGAAGGCGGGAATCTTCCGCTCAGGCACGCCAGCGATCTGTTCGGATCCACAGGCACCCGCTTCGCTGATCGCGCATGCCGATTCGGTTGGAGCGGACTTGCGGCTGCTTGGCCGCGACTTTGCGTACTCAGGCGACAAGCAGCAGTGGAATTTCCGCGGGCGGACAACCCGGCGCAGTGCACTGGCGTATCCGGCCCTGCGTGGGGCAAACCAGTTGCTGAACGCGTCAGCGGCGCTTGCGGCTCTGGAGGCATTGGCGGACAGGCTGCCAGTATCCATGCAGGCCGTGCGCGAGGGATTGCTGAAGGTCGAATTACCCGGCCGCTTCCAGGTGCTACCGGGGCGCCCGGCAGTGATTCTCGATGTTGCACACAATCCGCAGTCGGTCGGGGTGTTGGCAGAGAACCTGTCGAACATCGGTTACGCGCCAGAAACTTATGGCGTTCTGGGGATGCTCGCTGACAAGGATGTCGCCGGAGCAATTGCCTTGATCGACCGTCGCATCGATCACTGGTTTGCCTGCTCACTGCCGGGGCCGAGGGGACATTCGGGCGATGCGCTCGCGCAACGGCTCCGCGATGCGGGCGTGCAAGGCGATATCGAGGTCTGTGGGTCGCCTGCAGACGGACTGGAGCGGGCACAGGAACGAGCGCAGGTGGATGATAGAATTGTCGTTTTCGGTTCCTTCCTTACTGTGTCCGACGTCATGCAGACGCTGGACCGTCACTGAGATGTGCGATCGGCTATGGCCGAAAACGATACTCAACTCGATCTGAAGAAACGTGCGCGTCGCCGACTGGTTGGCGCGGCGGCGCTGGCCTTGTTTGCCGCGATCGTGTTGCCCCTGGTGATGGAGCACGAGCCCAAGCAGACCGGGCAGGACATCCAGATACGCATCCCGAGCCAAGAGGGGGCGAATTTTGCCTCACGCGTGATTCAGGGCGCAGCTCCGACGCCACCCAAGCCTTCGGTGCCGGTCGAGGACGAGAAGCCGTCTGGCGTCGTGGCCCTTCCTTCTCCGAGTGAAGGGGTGACCAGTTCGGCGCCGGCCCCGAAGGCGCCCGAGCCCGCGGCAAAATCGGAGGAGGCGGGCGCCCGCAAGGGTGTTGAAGCTTCCACGGAAAAGGCGGAGAAGGCGGCCTCAAAAGGCGCTGCGACGGTTGATGCCGGAAAGGCTCGGCATGACGAGGAGGAGCGCGCTGCGGCGATCCTCAGTGGTCACAAGACCGCTGCGGTGGAGTCGTCGGGGGGCTTCGTAGTACAGCTCGGTGCTTTCAAGGATGCTGCGAACATCGCGAGTGTGAAGTCCAAGGTCAAGGACCTCGGCTACAGTGCCTATACCGAACCGCTGGCCGACAAGACCCGTGTTCGTGCTGGGCCATTCCAGACGCGTGAAGCGGCTGAAGCCGCCGCAGGCAAACTGCGCAAGGCAGGCCTTTCGGCTGTGGTTGCTGCGCGTTGATAAATGACGGGGTTCGATTACGTCGTCGTTTCGATATTGTTGATCTCGCTTGCCATTGGGGCGTGGCGGGGATTGGTGAGCGAAGTGCTCGCGCTGCTCGCGTGGGTGATTGCGTTTCTGGTTGCAAAACACTTTTCGGGGCTCGTTGAGCCCCTCTTCAGTAGCGTCAGCAGCGAGCCGTTAATTCGCCAAGCGGGGTCCTTCGCGCTGCTTTTCATCGCGAGCCTGCTTGTCCTTGGCTTGCTGCGTTTGCTTCTGCGGGAAGCGCTGCATGCGGTCGGCCTGGGGCTTGCAGATCGCATGCTGGGGGCGCTCTTTGGCCTGGTTCGCGGGCTACTGATGGTATTTCTGCTGGTGCTGCTCGGGGGATTGACAGAATTCCCGAAGCAGCCATGGTGGTACAGCGCGATGTTTGCGCCGCCGCTTGAAACGGCCGTCCTCACGACGATGCCGTGGATGCCGGAGCAACTCGCAAAACGAATCAAATTCAGATAGGTGAGCGACGATGTGCGGAATTCTGGGTGTAGTAGCCACTACGCCGGTCAACCAGCTTCTGTATGACGGGCTCCAGGTGTTGCAGCACCGCGGGCAGGACGCAGCCGGAATCGCGACCGCGCAGGCGGGGCGTTTCCACATGCACAAGGGGTCCGGTCTTGTCCGGGATGTCTTCCGGACGCGCAACATGCGCAACTTGACCGGAAACTGGGGGATTGGCCACTGTCGCTATCCGACAGCTGGTTCGGCCTATAACCCTGCCGAGGCGCAGCCCTTCTACGTGAACTCGCCGTTCGGCTTGATGCTCGCGCACAACGGCAATCTCACGAACTCCGATGAGCTTAAACGTGAGATGTTCCTTGCCGATCTCAGGCACATCAACACCAATTCGGACTCAGAGGTACTGCTGAACGTACTGGCGCACGAATTGCAGGAGCATGCCAAAGGGCCGCGCCTCGAGTCCGAACAGATCTTCAAGGCGGTCGCCGGCGTCATGCGCCGCGTGAAAGGCGCCTACGCCGCAGTGGTGATGATCGCAGGCTACGGTTTGCTGGCGTTTCGTGACCCACACGGCATCCGGCCGCTCGTGATCGGCAGCAATGAGGCGCTAGGCGGTACCGAGTACCTGGTCGCTTCGGAAAGCGTGGCGATCGATGTGCTTGGCTTCAAGCTGTTGAGGGATATCGCTCCAGGTGAGGCGGTACTGATTGACACGACCGGGAAGCTCGAAAGCCGTCAGTGCGCCTCGGGGTTCCCGCACGCCCCTTGCATGTTCGAGTTCGTCTATCTGGCACGCCCTGACTCTCTGATCGACGGCATCTCTGTCTACGACAGCCGGGTCAAGATGGGCGAGTTCCTGGCAGAGCGCATTCGCCAGAAACACGGCGATCTGCGCATCGACGTTGTGATTCCGATTCCTGATTCGGCGCGCACGGCAGCGATGGAGCTGGCAAGTCGCCTGTCGGTGCCGTATCGCGAGGGCTTCGTCAAGAACCGATATATCGGTCGAACCTTCATCATGCCCGGGCAAGCTATCCGGCGTAAGTCGGTACGCCAGAAGCTGAACGCGATCCATCAGGAGTTTGCCGGTAAGAACGTTTTGCTTGTCGATGACTCGATCGTGCGTGGCACAACCAGCCGGGAAATCATCAACATGGCACGTGAGGCGGGCGCGACCAAGGTGTTCATGGCCTCGGCGGCGCCACCGGTGCGATTCGCGAACGTTTACGGCATCGACATGCCGAGCCGCAACGAGCTGATCGCTGCATTCCGATCGGAAGATGAAATCGGCGGCGAGATCGGGGCAGATGCCCTTATCTATCAGTCGCTTGATGATTTGAAGACTGCAGTCCGCTCACTCAATCCAGCGATCAATGTGTTTGAGGCTTCATGCTTCGACGGCAGCTATATCACCGGAGACATTACCGCCGCCTACCTCAACGAGATCGAAGATGCGCGTAATGTGGTTGCGCCAGCTTCGAACGCCGGCGGCGGCGACAGTGATGACGAGAGTGATGAGGAGGGCGGTGGTCAAATGGATCTGAATCTGGTTTCCCAGGAAGATCGCTGACGCTACCTGCGTTGCGCCGTCGCTTGAACGGCGAAGAATGAAGACGCCGCACCGGTTTCGGGGCGGCGTCTTTATTTGTGGGGCTCTGCTTGCGGCGGAAGCGCGTTGATAAGGCTCTTGCGGGTGATTGGCTTGGTCAGTAGCGCATCGAATCGGCAACGTGCCGTGACCTCTGCGAACTGTTCGGGCGATTCTGCTGTGTAAGCGACGATCCAGGTACTGCCGTTGAGAGGGTGGTCCCGCAGGCGTCGACACACTTCGTCGCCTTGCAGGTCAGGGAGCAGGATGTCGAGCAAGATGCAGTCGAATCGCTCGCGCTGAACGGCTTCGAGGGCGCTGTAGCCATTCTCTGCTTCGGCCGTGGCCCAGCCGAGTTGTCCCAGGATCAACGCTGGCAGGCGCCGATTGGGCTCGCTGTCGTCAATGATCAGCGCTTTCTGCATCAACACCGACCGAAGGCGAGCCCGCTTGTATCAGACCATTCCAGCCATTCAGCGTGCTCTCGCCAGTCGTGCAGCACCCAACGCGTGCACTCACGTCCGTCGACCAAATGGGTGTGGCGGGCGGGGCGATGTGTGTGTCCGTGAATGAGCGTTGCATACCCGTTTGCGCGGAAGCTTTCTGCGACCGCTTCCGGGTTCACATCCATGATCTCGGCCGATTTTTCTTGTTTGGCCTGTTCGCTCTGCATCCGCACATCCGCGGCAATTGCCAGCCGCTCGGCCAGTGGTTTGGCGAGAAACGCCGAACGCCAATCCGGGTTGCGCACCATGGTCCGGAAACGCTGGTATGCCACATCGTCGGTGCAAAGGGCGTCGCCGTGCATCAAGGTGCATGGCTCAGTGCCAAGCGTAATCGCGTATGGCTCGTCGATGAGGGTCGCGCTGGCGCGCTGCGCGAAGGCCTTGTCGATCAGGAAGTCCCTGTTTCCGTGCAGCAGATAGATGCGAGTGCCGCTGGCCGCCAGGGCTGCCAGGCCGTTCGCGACGGCCTGTGCAGCAGGCTCGGCCAGGGCGTCATCACCCGGCCAGGCATCGAAGAGGTCGCCCAGCACATAGAGCGCATCGATGCCGCGAGCGGGCCCGTTCAGGTAGCGGGCGAACGCGGCACCGATTTCCGGCCGTTTGGGCGTGAGGTGCAGATCGGAGATGAAGTGAATCATTCGAGCGGCGGCGTGGGTGTCAGACGACTTCGGCACGCTCGATCAGGATGTCTTCGTTCGGCACGTCCTGGAAGAAGCCGCGGCGACCGGTCTTGACCGCGCGGATCTTGTCGACCACATCCATGCCGTCGACAACTTTGCCGAATACACAGTAACCCCAGCCCTGCAGATCGGCAGAGCGGTAGTTCAGGAATTCGTTGTCGGCGACATTGATGAAGAACTGTGCCGATGCCGAATGGGGCGCCTGTGTGCGGGCCATCGCAACGGTGCCGCGTGCGTTCTTCAGGCCGTTGTTGGCTTCGTTTTCGATCGGATCACGCGTCGGTTTTTGCTGCATGTCTGCAGTCATGCCACCGCCCTGCACCATGAAGCCATCGATCACGCGATGGAAGATCGTGCCGTCGTAGTGACCTGCCTGAACGTAGTCGATGAAGTTTTGTACGGTCTTCGGGGCCTTCTCGGCATCGAGTTCCAGCGTGATGACGCCGAGCGAGGTGTGCAGTTTGATCATGTCGGATTTCCTGTTGGGCCGGCCAGATTGCCGGGTTACTGCTTGGCTGCTGCGGGTGCGACGCGGCGAGCCGACTTTAGGGTGATGGGTTTGAGTGGCACGTCACGCTGCCCCGCGACGACACCGGTCTCCGCCGCCTCCATCTTCCTTACGGTGTCCATACCCTCGATGACTTTGCCGAACACGGCGTAGCCCCAGCCATCGAAGGACGGATAGTCGAGCGAGCTGTTGTGCTTGAGGTTGATGTAGAACTGGGAGGTGGCTGAATTGGGGTCCTGAGTGCGCGCCATCGCCAAAGTCGCCGTCTCATTCTTGAGGCCGTTCTTTGCCTCGTTCTCGATGGGCGCATTGGTCGGTTTTTCGCGCATGTCGGCAGTTACGCCGCCGCCTTGTACGACGAAACCGCGGATGATCCGGTGAAAGATGGTGTTGTCGTAATGCCCGGCGTCTACATAGCGCAGAAAGTTCGCGACTGATTTGGGTGCTTTCGCCGGATAGAGCTCGACCGTGAAACCGCCCATGTCGGTTTCGATCCGTACTTTCGGGTTACCTTCTTGAGCGGATACTGGCCCTGCGGCAAAAAACAATACGGCACTTACGAAAACAGCCTTGATGAGCGTCTTCACGCTTGTCCCTCGTAAACGATTTTCCATTTGCCCGACTCTTTGATCCAGTACTGCCGCTTCGTGTCCTGCTGTTTGAGGTTATTGCTGCGGTAGTCCTGGTCAAAGGTCACCACAACGAGGTCTTCCGGCCCGGGGCTTCTGAACATGCTGACGTTCTTCAGCCGTACCTGGACCCACGTCTTTTCCTTGGCGACCAGGCGTTTGCGGGCGCTCCACTGGTTGCGCGTCGCGCCGTCTGCCGTGAACTTTTCCGAATAGTGTTGCAGGTAACGATCGGTATCGCCGCTCTCCCAGTCGCGCCGCCATGCGTCGATCTGCTTTTGCAGCGCCGCCCGTTCCTGATGCCAGTCGTCAAGACTCAGCCATTCAATTTCGTTGCTGATGATTACCGGCGTCAGACCCAATTGCAGTCGCGAGGCCACGGCCTGCAGGTCAGCATTGGCAAGCACCACGCATCCATCCGAAGCGCGCGGCGGGCGCGATAGCGTGTCGCTCGGCACACCGTGCAGCCAGATGCCGTGACCGGCTCGCCCCTGCAACTTGTCGTATTCGTTGGGGTAGTTGATCGGAAACGCGCCAGAGCCGTAGAAATCAGTCAAACGCTTCTTGGGGACCTCGGATACCACGTGATAGACGCCGAGCGGGGTGCGGCGGTCACCTTCGCGTGCCTTGCGGGCGCCTTCTTTACCGTGGGTGATGTAGTAGTCGGCAACGAAACGGGGGCGACCTCCATCGTTGGCATACACATACAGACGGGACTTCTCCGTATCTACCACGATGGCGTACTTCTGGTCGGGCCGCATCTGCAGCAGATAGCGCGGCACGTGGTTCGACGGTGGCCGATCACGATAGGCCTTCAGGCGGGCGATCGCCTCGTCACGCAAGTCGGCGACACGCTCCGGCGGGGCTGACGGGGCGTTGCCAAACCCGGAAATCGGGCGGCTGCGTGCCAGCAGCAGGTCGCCCCTTATGAGGTGCGCCAGGCGAAAGTTCGGATAGACGCGGAGCAGGGACTCGGTGCGTTCCAGGGCGCTATCGAGCTTGCGGTGTTCGATGTCATCGAAGATCTTGGATAGCGAGGCTTCAGGCCCGCTATCCGAGATCGGACCCTTCATCGGTTGCGCAAAAGCAAGCGGGATACACCACGTGCCTACGATCAGCGCAAGTTGCGCGGCGCGGCGTGCGAACCCGTACATCAACCGCCGACCCGTTCCTGCTGGATCTGCCAGCGGCCGTCATGACGCACCATGACGAGCGTCTTGGTCGTGGCCGTTTTCAGATTTGCCGAGTCGTAGGACTGGCGGAAGCGCACCGTCGCCTCGTCGTTCGCGATCTTGACCACGATGTTGTCGGCGCTGACGCTGATCGGCCCGGGTTTGGTCAAGCGCGCCTCGCGTTCGCTTTCCCAAGTCTTGCGGGGAACGCCGCCGGGCGTCTTGAAATCGCGGGCGTAGTGGCCGAGGTAAGCCTTGACGTCCTTGCGCGACCAGGCGCTGGCCCAGCTTTGTACCGACTTGCGTACATCGGCTTCCGCCTTGTCGTCCGATTTCGGTTTCTTGTCGGCGCTTGGCGCTTCGGCCTTCGCGATCGGAGCCGGTTTGGCCGGCGGTGCCGCCTTCGCGGGTTCGGGCTTGGCTTC
Organism: Niveibacterium umoris; assembly: GCF_014197015.1. Lineage (NCBI taxonomy): Bacteria > Pseudomonadati > Pseudomonadota > Betaproteobacteria > Rhodocyclales > Rhodocyclaceae > Niveibacterium > Niveibacterium umoris. The sequence goes on along the minus strand of NZ_JACIET010000001.1, from coordinate 1,589,306 downwards.
CGGCGGGGCCTTGGCGGGCTCGGTCTTGGGAGTGGGCGCAGGCGGGGTCGCCTTTGCAACCGGAGCAGGCTCAGCCTGTTTTACCTGTGGCGCCGGTTGCGGAGCGGCCGGCGTTGCCGAGGCAATCTGCACCGGCTTTGTTGCCGGCACTGTCCGCGCATTGCGGGTGGCGCCACCCATCAGATCGCGGATCAAGGCAAGCTTCGTCTGCGCCTGCGTGTTGGCGGAATCCAGTTGCAAGGCTTTGTCGTAAGCCTGACTCGCGAGTTTGGCGTAAACATCGCCGAGGTTTTCGTGTGCCGTCGCGTAGGCGGGATGGGTGCGGATCGCCAGTTCGAGCGCAGCCTTGGCTTTTTCGTACTGGCGTTGCGACGCGTAGATGACCGCCAGGTTGTTGTAGGGCTCGGGCAGTTCGGGGAAGTCTTCGGAAAGCTTCTGATAGACGACCGCCGCATCGTTCAGCCGGTTCATCTCGGTCAGGATGATGCCCTTCGTGAATCGTGCCTGGGGATCCTTGGGCTTTACGGCCAGGATCTGGTCCACCTTTTCCAGCGCGGCCGGCAATTGCCCTTGCTTCATGAGTGCCTGTACTTCCGGAAGCGTCGGCTCCGCCAATGCGGGAACCGCGAAGAACGTCAGTGCGGCGACGGCAAGTGCGGTCAGATTGGGGCGGAAAGGGCGAAAAGTCATTGTGCTAACATCCTGCGAGCAAGGCGCGACGCGCCTGTTCTAGCCCACCATTCTATCAACAAGCCCCGCAACGCGGGGGCCGCGGCGACCGCCTCTTAGGGCGGCCTTCCAACGGACACGACTGATGCTCACGATCTACAACTCTCTTACTCGCCAGAAGCAGCCCTTTACCCCGATCGAACCCGGCAAGGTGCGCATGTACGTCTGCGGCATGACCGTGTACGACCTTTGTCACCTGGGGCACGCGCGCTGTTTTCTGGGGTTCGATGTCGTGCAGCGCTGGTTGCGGGCGTCCGGGTATGAATTGACGTACGTGCGCAACATCACCGACATCGACGACAAGATCATCCGCCGTGCCCAGGAAAATGGCGAACCGATTGCCGCGCTGACCGAGCGCATGGTCGCTGAAATGAACGCGGACTTCGGCGCGCTCGGCATCGCGCGTCCCGATCTTGAGCCGCGCGCGACCGAGTACGTGCCGCAGATGCTCGAGATCATCGAAACGCTGGAATCGAACGGGCTGGCCTACCAGGCGGACGATGGCGACGTGAACTTTGCCGTGCGCAAGTTCCCGGGCTACGGAAAGCTCTCGGGCAAGTCGCTGGATGATTTGCGCGCCGGCGAGCGCGTTGCGGTGGATTCGTCCAAGCGTGATCCGCTGGATTTCGTGCTGTGGAAAGCAGCGAAGGAAACCGAGCCGGCCGATACGAAATGGTCGTCGCGCTGGGGCAAGGGGCGCCCGGGTTGGCATATCGAGTGCTCGGCAATGAGCAGCGCGATCCTTGGCAAGACGCTGGACATTCATGGTGGCGGTCCAGATCTGCCGTTCCCGCACCACGAGAACGAAATCGCGCAGAGCGAAGGCGCGCACAATTGCACGCTGGCCAACGTCTGGATGCACGCCGGCGCGCTGCGGGTGGACAACGAGAAGATGTCCAAGTCCCTCGGCAACTTCTTCACGATTCGCGAGGCGCTCAAGCATTACGACGGCGAAGTGATTCGTTTCCTCGTGGTGCGCTCGCACTACCGCAGCCAGATCAACTACTCGCCGGATCTCCTGGCAGATGCGAAGCAGGCACTGACGCGCCTTTACACCGCGCTGCGCGACGTGCCGGCAGCGGATGTCACGATCGACTGGAATGATGCTCATGCGGCGCGCTTCAAGGCGGCGATGGATGACGACTTCAACACCTCCGAAGCCGTGGCAGTGCTGTTCGAACTGGCGGGTGAGGCGCAGCGCGGGCGCGACCCCAAGGTTGCGGGCTTGCTCAAGGCGTTGGCCGGCGTGTTGGGGCTTCTACAGCGCGATCCAGTCGCCTTCCTGCAGGGCGCGACCTCGTCGGATGGCCTGAGCGCCGCGGCCATTGAGCAATTGATTGCCGATCGTGCTGCCGCGAAGAAGGCGAAGAACTTCGCAGAATCTGACCGGATTCGCGACGAACTCAAGGCCGCCGGCGTGGTGCTGGAAGATTCCGCACAGGGCACTACTTGGCGCCGCGCCTAGTTCGGTTGCGGGAATAAAAAAGGGCGGCTCCGGGCCGCCCCTTTTTTGTTGCCTGCAGGCTTAGCGCCGCTGGATCACCACGCTACCAATCGAGTAGCCGGCACCGAACGAGCAGATCACGCCCAGATCACCTTCCGTCAGATCCTCGTGATTCAGGTGGAACGCAATGATCGAGCCGGCCGATGCCGTGTTTGCATACTGGTCGAGAATTACCGGCGCCTCATCGAACGTGGCGTCACGCTCGAGCAGGCGGCGCGCGATCAACTGGTTCATCGAGAGGTTTGCCTGATGCAACCAGAAGCGGCGCACGCCAGCGGGGGTGCGGCCCAGTGCAGCAAGGTGGGTGCCGATGTGTTCTGCTGCCATCGGGCAGACTTCCTTGAACACCTTGCGCCCCTCCTGGCGGAAGAGCTTGTCGCGCGCGTCGGCCGGCGTGTCTTCGCAGCGGTTCAGGAAGCCCGCGTTGTTGCGGATATTGTTCGAGAAGCTGGTCGCCAGCTTGGTGCCGAGAATTGCCCAGCCGCCATCGCCCATGTCGGCGCGCTCGACGAGAATTGCGGTCGCCACGTCGCCGAAGATGAAGTGGCAGTCACGATCACGCCATTCCAGATGTGCTGAGCAGATTTCCGGATTTACAACCAGCACCGAGCGAGCGCTGCCGCTCCGCACCGCATTGGCGGCCTGTTCGATGCCGAAGGTGGCGGAGGAGCAGGCCACGTTCATGTCGAACGCAAAACCCTTGATGCCCAGCGCGTGCTGGATCTCGACCGCCATCGCAGGGTAGGGACGCTGCATGTTCGAGGCGGCGCAGATCACCGCGTCGACATCCGCCACATCACGTCCCGCCCGGGCCAAGGCTTCGCGAGCGGCCGCGACACCGATTTCGGCTTCAAGCGACAGCGCGTCATCCGGGCGCGGTGCAAATCGCGGATACATGCGCGCCGGGTCGAGCACGCCGGCCTTGTCGAGCACATACCGTTGCTTGATGCCCGACGCCTTTTCGATGAACTCAGCGCTGGATTCGACCAGCGCCGCGATCTCGCCGGCAGCGATCCTGGCCGCGTGTTCAGCGTTGTAGCGGGCAACGTAGGTATTGAATGCAGCAACGAGTTCTTCGTTGCTGATGGTTTGCGACGGCGTGAAGAGCCCGGTCGCGCGGATGACGACGTCGGTCATGAAGCTACCTTTACCGATAAGTTGCGGGAAGGTAGCACATTCGCTGGCGTATGGGCCGCCCCTCCGGTCAAGGAACCCGGGACACGCTTGACGGGCGCAAGCCGGAAGTGCCGCCGCCGGCCGGGGCAGCCGGCGGGGGAGCAACCCACCCGGCGGCTGGCCACCCGATGCTCAGCTGACTCGTGTCACGGCCACCACGTCGCGCGCCACGGTAAAGCTGGTGCTGGACGCGACCGCCGTTGTCGGCGCGGTGGTGCCGACCAGCGGATTGAGCTGGCGGAACACGCAGCTCATGCCGTCGGGCTTGAGTGTGACCAGCGAGTACCCCTGCGCGTCGCTGACCATGTGCTTGATCCACGGATTGCTGTTGAGGCTGGCGAGCTGCGTCGCCAGGCCGAGCAGGTTGCCGGAGAACGCCGGCGTGGACTTGAGCGTTGCGAGTGCCTCATTGGTCTTCGCATCGAGATCGGCCTCGGTGACGCCCTTCGCGCCGAGCGCACGGCGAATCGGCAAGCGTGCCTGTTCGGCAAGCTGGTCGAGCGTCGGCGCACTGCGTTGCAAGGTGTAGTCGAACACGTTGAAGTTGATGTCGATCGTGCCTACGCCACTTACGGCCACAGAGAGCGGCGAGAACACCAGCGTCGACAGCAACGAGCCGGTGGTCGCGTCGGTGAAGTACTTGAACCAAGAGTCGGAGCTCATTCCGGCGGTGACGAAATCGACCATCACCGGCGTGCCAGCGCCAGTCGCGTCAAAGTCGTCGCTGACCGTGCCGGCATGGAAGGAATGCAGGTCGCCGGTAAGGCCGACCACATTGCGGATGCTGTTGGTTTTCAGGTGCGCCATCAGGTGCTTGCGCTCGGCGTTGTAGCCGTCCCACTGGTCGCAGTTGAGCAGGAATCGGGTGAAGTAGGGGGCGAGTGCGCCTGCCAGGCCACCGACAAAGCTCGAAGCCGCGCCCTTGGCGATGATGTCCGGCTTCATGTAGCCGAACGCGATCACCTGTGCGCCAGCGGTTGCCTGTGCACTCGCCCCGCTTGCCGCGGCAGAGGCGCGGTATGCGGTGACGGCGAGATTGGCCTGAGTGGTCGTGAGACCGGCGGACGTTGCGGCGGCAACGGGATCACCCGATGCGCCGATCGCCGCTGCAATTGCCGCCGCCGCCGTCGTAGCGACCGTCTTGTCCGCGCCGGCGGTCGTCGCTGCGACCAGAGCGGAGGCTTGGGCGACGTCACCGCCGAGCGTGCCTGCCGCGGTGGTGATGTTGGTGGTGAGCGTGCCGACCGACAACAGCGACAGCAGCGTCGCCACCGCGGCCGTTCCATCCAGCCCCATGCGCAACAGGGATACTTCGTTGCACCACAGCTTCCAGGTGGCGGGCGATGCGCTCATGGTCTTTTTCCACCAATCGCGCTGGGTGGTGCCGAGCATTGAGACCGGTGCCAGCGAGTCGCTACCGGCGGCCACCTTGCTCATCTTGCTGGCTTCGGCGGCAGCGATCATGTCGGCCGGGACGAAGTAGCGGGCGCCCACCGATCCGAGCGGGGTGCCACCGGTGCCCGGGGTTGCTTCGGGGATGACGTGATCGGCGCGGTACAGACGCTCGTCGGTAACCACGAAGTGCGCCAGCTTGCCAAAGGGCAGGTCGCGATAGATGCGCACATTCGAGAAAGACGTAGTGGTTTCGTCGTACGCCACGTCGGCTGGCATGAACTCGAACCACGCGCGGTTGGCGCTGCGGCGGCGGTCGGTCTGGTGGGTGTTGTCGCCAGTACCGGTGCCGGCATCGTAGGTGCCGTTGTCGTAGGTCTCGGCGTCCTGCCAGCAGTCGTCCGAGAACTCGTGGTCGTCCCACGTGGCGATGAAGGGCATGCGCTCATGCAGGGCCTGCAGACGGCGGTCGGTACGGTACTTCTTGTAGAGATAGCGGTAGTCGGCCAGCGTTGTAGCGTACTTCGCGCCGCTGGTGCCGGACTTGAAGGCGCCGTCCGGCAGTACGAGCGCATCATGGCGGGTTTCGACGGCGCCACTCTGGAAGGCTTCGCCTACCGTTTCATAGATGTAATCGCCGAGGTGAACGACGAAGTCGATGTTCTCGTTCGCGAGGGATTCGAAGCCAGCCCAGTGATTGACGGTCCAGTCCTGACAAGTGATGAAGGCGAAGCGCAGCTCGGCTACGTCGGCACCGGCTGCTGGCGCAGTGCGGAAACGGCCGACGCGAGAACGGATATCGCCGGCGACGAACTGGTAGAAATATTCGGTGTTCGCCTTGAGTCCGCTCACCTTGTTGCGGAGGGTGTGGTCATAGCGTGCATAGACAGCGATGTTGCTATCGACTGCAAGGGCGCCGGTGAGTGCGATGGTGGTGCCGATCAGCGCAGCGTTGTCGGCCGCAGTAACGATCAGCCGGATCGAGAAATCGCCAGCGCCCGGAGCGCTCGCAACGGCGTCAGCGCTTGCAGGTATGACGCGCGTCCACAGCAGGATGCCGTCAGCGCGCGGGTCACCGGAGGCGACGCTCTGCGGGAACTGCCAGTTCGAGCCGGTTGCGGGCTGGGGCGCAGGGGTCGCAGGGCTGTCTTCGTTACTGCCGCAGGCCGCAAGCCCGCCCAAAGCCACTGAAGCCGTCCAGAAACCGCTGTTCCGCAGAAAACTACGTCGATCCATCGCCACGCCCCCGATTCACTTGTACGCGGCCGACCATCGGCGCGCGCCAAAATACGCAAGCGTATGGTGGTGAGGTTACCTGCAAATGACTTGTCGGAAGGCGACAGGCAACTTGTGCACACGCGTACTGCACGCGGCCCGACCAGCGGGGCGCGTGCAGTCGCGTGGGGCCTTACCGGATGACGCGACCCTGGCGGTCGATCACCGCCATTTCGGCAAATTCCAGACCGGCACGCTTGGCGCCGGCAAATGTGACGCTGACGCCGCCAAGGTCGAAGTGATCGAGCGCGCTGAGCGCAGCGGGCAGCTTGCTCTTGCTGCCGTTAGCGCGCTTGAGACCCTCGATCAGCGTGCGCGCGGCGACATAGGATTCCATCATCGCCTGACTCGGCTCGACGTCGTTCGGGCCAAATTTCTGGTAGCCGGCCCGGAAGTCGCGCACCAGCGGCACGGACTCGTTGAGCGTGTTCGGGGCGGCTTCCATGACCGATACCCCGTGGGCGGCCTTCTTGCCGATCACGCGGGCGAGGTGGGCACCCTCGACCAAGGATAGCGCGGTCAGCTGGGCTGTTCCGCCCTGAGCACGAAAGCGCTGGATGAACGCTGCGGCCCCGGCTGTTTGTGAGGCGAGGACAATGGCCTGGGGTTGCGCGGCGAGCATCTTGGTGACCGCCTGATCGACCATCGCCGAACCTGCCAGATAGGATACGCCGCTGATCTTTACGCCGAGCGCCGGTGCTTCGCTGGATGCCGCGGCCCAGGCTTCACGCCCGGAACCGTTGTCCTCATACACGATACCGACATTGCGCATGCCGCTGGTCGCGTAATGCTTGAGCACCCGTGCGATTTCGAAGGTGAAACTCGGGCGTGTGAGAAACAGCATCTTCGAGCCGCTGGCCAGACTCGATGCACCGACGCGCGGCCCCACCAAGGCCAGACCGCTGTCGTCGAGCACACGACTATCGAGGACTTGCTGGACGCTGTCTTCGCCCACAACCCCGAGCACGGCAACCGGCGAGTGCTTGTCGATCAGCGCGCGGGCCTGCTTGCCCACATCTCCGGGCTCCTGGTTGGCGGTCACCAGGCGCACCTTCTGCCCTCCGATGCCGCCACGCGCATTCAGATCAGAGAGGGCGACCTGCGCGCCGACCTGCATGTGCCAGCCGATGCCGCCGTAGGGGCCGGTGAGCGGGACGATCTGCAGCACGGTGATGTCCGCACTGGCCAGCGATGCGGCGCCCGCGAGCGCCAGAGTTGTAGCCGCCTTGACGAGGCGGACGGATATCTTCTTGAGCATGTTCGTGTTCTTTCGCGTGCGGATCAGCGTTGGGCGATGGCTTGCAGCAGGCGCGCTTGGGCGTCGCGCGAGCTCATGCCCGGATCGTTGAAGAAGCTCGAAACCGCGCTCTGCATGGCAGCCTGAACGGCCTCCGGCGCAGCCATGCGGTGGGCGACCGAGGGCACCAGGCCACCGCTCTGCGCGGTCGCGCGGAAGTCTTCTGCCGAGCGCTTGGCGCAGTCGTCGAAACGGTCCATGCGGGCGTTGGTGCGGGCCGGGATCGAACCCTTGGCGAGATTGAAGTTTTCCTGGAACTCGGCGCCCATCAACGCGTTCGCCAGATCAGCCTGGGCCTTGCGCGCATCGTCCTGACGCTGGCGGAAGAAGGCAAAGCTGTCGATGTTGTAGGTGTACGTCTTGTCGGTGCCTGGCGCCGGCAGGCACAGGTAATCGCGGCCGGGCTGCTTGCCGGCCTTGGCGAACTCGCCCTTGGCCCAGTCGCCCATAAACTGCACGGCGGCTTTGCCATTGATGACCATGGCGGTGGCGGCACTCCACTCGCGGTTGTTGGCGCCAGCGTCGATGAGCTTGCGCAGCGCCTTGAAGGTGTCGAGCGCCTTGATCATGGTTGGGCTCTGGATCGTTGCAGCTTCGAGCGAGACAAATGCGCGACGGTAGAAATCCGCACCGCCGACGCCAAGCGCCACCGATTCAAACAGCGTGAAGTCCTGCCAGGGCTGGCCGCCGTGCGCAATCGGCACGAAACCTGCCTTGCGGATGCTGTCGGCTGAGGAAATCAGGGCGTCCCAGGTGGCGGGGGGTTCGACGCCCGACTTCTTGAGTACTTCAGGGTTGATCCACATCCAGTTGACGCGGTGCACGTTCACCGGCGCGGCGACGTAGCGACCTTCGTACTTCATGGCGTTGGCGACGACGGTCGGGAGGGTGGCGTCCCAGTTGCCTGCCTTGGCGACATCGCCAATGTCAGCGAGCAGGCCTTCCTCGGCCCATTCACGGATCTCGGGACCCTTGATCTGCGCCGCCATCGGGGGATAGCCGGAAACGACGCGCGTCTTGAGCAAGAGCATCGCGTTGTCGCCGCCTCCGCCGGCGACGGAAAAATCACGCCAGCGATGTCCGGAGGCTTCGAGCTTCTTGGTCAGCTCGGCAAGGGCGCGGGCTTCGCCGCCGGAGGTCCACCAGTGCAGAACCTCGATGTCGGTGGCGCGCGCTGCCGCTGCCGCGAGGGTCAGGGCAATCGCCGCGACGCCGCTTGTGATTCGGGCATGTCTCATAGTGCGTAGTCCAGTCGTTATGTTGCCTCGGCTTGGCCGCAGGCAAGGCAGGGCTATCGGCGATTCCACTCGGGGTCGTCGATTGCCGGGCTGAGTAGGGGTGTCGTGTTGGCCGAATGGCCTGGCGCGCGGCGCTATCGTCGTGCGGGGGCCAAATGCAACAGATGAAGCCGCGTGGCGACCCGCGAAGGTCGCCAATGGAAGTGAGCGCTCACCGTTATCTCCTTTTTGTGTGTGATCTGCTGGTCGCTTGTCGTTCGCGCCATGCATTGTTATGTGCTACAGGAAAACCCGAAGCGGGTTAACCCTAAATCTTCCATGGGTACTTTGCAATCGTTCCGTCATGAACGGTGCGATTGCACGGATCTCATGCCAGAGAGCGCAGCCGGCTGCAGACTTGTTGGGGCAATGAAAAGGGGCTTCCGAAGAAGCCCCTTTGTACGGTCTGCAGACTAAGTCATTCAGTCACTGAAGAACTCACGAACCTTGTCCATCCAGCCCTTGGCGCGTGGTGTCTGCTTGGCAGCGTCGACCTGAGCCAACTCTTCGAATTCCCGCAGCAGTTCGCGCTGGCGTTCGTTCAGGTTGACGGGCGTTTCGACCACGACATGGCAGAGCAGATCGCCTGGGTGGCCCGAACGCACGTTGCGGATGCCCTTGCCGCGCAGGCGGAACACCTTCCCGCTTTGAGTCTCTGGCGGGATCTTCAGGTTGGCGGCGCCGTCCAGCGTCGGAATGGCAATCTCGCCGCCCAGCGCCGCGGTGGCGAAACCGATCGGCATCTCGCAATGCAGGTCGTCGTGGTCGCGCTGGAAGACCTGGTGCTCGCGGACGTGGATCTCGACATAAAGGTCGCCTGGGGGGCCCCCGTTTACGCCCGGCTCACCGTAGCCGGCATGGCGCAGGCGCATGCCGTCGTCGATACCGGCCGGGATCTTCACTTCCAGTGTCTTCTGCTTCTTCACGCGGCCGGCGCCATGGCAGCTGCCGCAGGGGTCAGAGATGTGCCGGCCGGAGCCATGGCACTTCGGGCAAGTCTGCTGGATCGAGAAGAAGCCTTGCTGCATGCGCACCTGACCGGCGCCACCGCAGGTGGGGCAGGTCTTGGGTTGCGTGCCGGGCTTGGCGCCCGAGCCGTGGCAGATCTCGCACTCTTCCATGAGCGGAATGCGGATCGTCTTTTCGGCACCGCGCGCCGCCTCTTCCAGCGAGATTTCAAGGTTGTAGCGCAGGTCGGCGCCACGATAGACATTCGAACGCCCACCGCCGCCACCGCCACGGCCGCCACCGAAGATCTCGTCGAAGATGCCGCCGAAGGCATCGGAAAAGCCCTCGAAGCCTGCGCCGCCGCCGAAGCCGCCGGGTCCGCCCGCAGCGGACGGATCCACGCCAGCATGCCCGTAGCGGTCATACGCAGCGCGCTTGTTGCCGTCCGAGAGCACTTCGTAGGCCTCTTTGGCCTCCTTGAATTTCTCTTCGGCGCTCTTGTCGTCGGGGTTGCGGTCCGGGTGGAACTTCATCGCGAGCTTGCGATAGGACTTCTTGATGTCCTCGTCGCTGGCGTCGCGGTTGACCCCCAGTACGTCGTAATAATCCCTTTTGGCCATCTGTTCTTTTCCTCTAACGCAAAGGCGCAAAGGACGCGATGCGATCCTTTGCGCCCTTCACGCCTTCGCGTTGTTGCGGATTACTTCTTGTCTTTGACCTCGGTGAACTCGGCATCCACGACATTGTCGTCGGCCGGCTTGGCGCCCGCGCCGGCATGCGCCCCTGCGCCTGCTGCGCCGGCACCCGCACCCGCGTCGGCGGTCTGCGAGTACATCTTCTCGCCCAGCGTCTGGCTCGCGAGTGCCAGGGCCTGCGCCTTGGCTTCGATGTCTTCCTTGTCGGTGCCCTTGATCGCTTCCTCGGCTTCCTTGATCGCGGTCTCGATCTTGGCCTTTTCGTCGGCCGAGACCTTGTCACCGTGTTCCTGGATGGCCTTCTTGGCGGTGTGAATCAGCGCATCGCACTGGTTGCGGGCGTCGATCAATTCGCGTGCCTTGCGATCATCCTCGGCGTGCGCGGCGGCGTCGTTTACCATCTTCTGGACTTCTTCATCCGACAGGCCCGAGTTGGCCTTGATGGTGATCTTGGCTTCCTTGTTGGTGGCCTTGTCCTTGGCCGACACATGCAGGATGCCGTTGGCGTCGATGTCGAAGGTCACTTCGATCTGTGGCATGCCGCGCGGCGCCGGCGGGATGTCGGACAGGTTGAACTGGCCGAGGCTCTTGTTGGCCGAGGCCATTTCGCGCTCGCCCTGCAGCACATGGATCGTCACTGCGGTCTGGTTGTCGTCCGCGGTCGAGAATACCTGCTGCGCCTTGGTCGGGATCGTGGTGTTGCGCTTGATCAGCGGGGTCATCACGCCGCCCAGGGTTTCGATACCCAGGGTGAGCGGGCAGACGTCGAGCAGCAGCACATCCTTCACTTCGCCTTGCAGCACGCCACCCTGGATCGCCGCGCCAACAGCCACGGCTTCGTCCGGGTTCACGTCCTTGCGCGGTTCCTTGCCGAAGAACTCGCGCACCTTTTCCTGCACCTTGGGCATGCGGGTCTGGCCGCCGACAAGGATCACGTCGTCGATGTCGGTGACCTTCAGGCCAGCATCCTTGAGCGCCTTGCGGCAGGGCTCAATGGTCGCATCGACCAGTTCCTCGACCAGAGATTCGAACTTGGCGCGGGTGATCTTCATCGCGAGGTGGCACGGCGCACCGTTGGCCATCGTGATGTACGGCTCGTTGATTTCGGTCTGCTGGCCCGACGACAGCTCGATCTTGGCGCGTTCAGCCGCAGCCTTGATGCGTTGCAGCGCAATCGCATCCTTCGACAGGTCGATGCCGTTCTGCTTCTTGAACTCTTCGACGATGTAGTCGATCACGCGCTGATCGAAGTCCTCGCCGCCGAGGAAGGTGTCGCCGTTGGTGGCCAGCACTTCAAACTGCTTGTCGCCGTCGACGTCTGCGATCTCGATAATCGAGATATCGAAGGTGCCGCCGCCAAGGTCGAACACGGCAATCTTCTTGTCCTTGCCCGAAACCTTGTCCATGCCGAAGGCGAGGGCGGCCGCGGTCGGCTCGTTGATGATGCGCTTCACCTCAAGGCCGGCGATGCGGCCGGCGTCCTTGGTCGCCTGGCGCTGACTGTCGTTGAAGTAGGCCGGCACGGTGATGACGGCTTCGGTCACTTCTTCACCGAGGTAGTCCTCGGCCGTCTTCTTCATCTTGCGCAGGACTTCGGCGGAAATCTGCGGCGGGGCCATCTTCTTGCCGCGCACTTCCACCCAGGCGTCACCGTTGTCGGCCTTGGTGATGGCGTAGGGCATCAGCGAGATGTCCTTCTGCACTTCCTTTTCCTCGAAGCGGCGGCCGATCAGGCGCTTCACCGCGTAGAGGGTGTTCTTGGCGTTGGTGACAGCCTGGCGCTTGGCCGGCGCGCCGCAGAGGATCTCGCCTTCTTCCATGTAGGCCACGATCGACGGCGTCGTGCGTGCACCTTCGGAGTTTTCGATGACTTTCGGCGTGCCGCCTTCCATGATGGCGACGCAGCTGTTGGTCGTACCCAGGTCGATACCGATGATCTTGCCCATGTTCGTGTTGTCCTTTCCGAATTCTGTGGTGTGACTTCAAACCTGTTATCGAAGTGGGGTCTTGTCGCGGCCTTTCAAGGCCCTGCGAACCACTCGCGGTTCATTGTTCGGATTCGTGCGCGCGGCGACGAATCAGCCCTGACCCTTGGAAACAGCGACCATCGCCGGGCGTACAACGCGACCTTCGATCAGGTAGCCCTTCTGGAAGACCTGTACGACGGTATTCGCCGGCTGGTCGGACTCAACCATGCTCATGGCTTGATGCTGATGCGGATCGAACTTCGCGCCCACCGGGTCGAGTTCGGTCAGGTTGCCGCGCTCGAAGGCGCGAGCGAGGTTACGCAAAGTCAGCTCAACACCTTCGCGGATCGTTTCGAGAGTCGGATTCGCGACCGCCAAGGTCTGCTCCAGGCTGTCCTTCACCGGCAGCAGCTCGGTGGCGAACTTCTCGATCGCGAACTTCGAGGCCTTCTGGATGTCTTCCGCTGCACGACGGCGCACGTTTTCAGTCTCGGCCTTGGCGCGCAACCAGGCGTCATGATGTTCCGCGAGCTTAAGTTCGGTCTGGCGCAGCTGTTCTTCCAGGCTCGGCAAGGTATCAACCTGCGCTGATTCGGCGGCTTCAGCGCTTGCCGCTTCGGGCGAGACCTCGGTAACCGGGGTTTCTTCGAGCTCTGGTTGCTGAGCGGACGGATTTTCCTGCATGTCTTTGAACTCCCTGATGGCGACTTTGCCAGCATGTGGGGCGTATAAGCGGGATTTCAAGTGCGGTTTGTGGCGAATCGGTACAGCCGCTAACATGCACGCTGTTGACGGGGGGTTTCATGGCGGCAATGCCGGAACGGATAGGGAAGTACCGAATCATCCGCGAGATCGGGCGTGGCGCCACGGCTATCGTCTATCTGGCGGAAAACCCCTTCTATCCAGAGCCGATCGCGCTCAAGCACATCAGCTTCAACGACAAGGCGAAAGACCAGGCCAAGTGGAACCGGCGCCTGCTCAAGCTGCTGCGTGCGGAAGAAGCCGTATCGAAGCGACTCAACCACCCGAACATCATCCGGATCTTCGAAACGGTGATCGAAGCCGACCAGGCTTACGTGGTGATGGAGTTTTTCGAGGGTTATTCGCTCGAGCGCTATTGCACCTTCGACAACCTGCTGCCGATGCATCGCGTCGTCAGCATCATCTTCAAGTGCTGCATGGCGCTGGATTACGCCTACAAGAACGGCATCATCCATCGCGACATCAAGCCGGCCAACATCCTGGTGGACGACCAGGACAACGTGAAGATCACCGACTTCGGTCTGGCCCTGAACATCAAGAAGCAGAGCGAAGAGGATTCGACTTTCATCATGGGCGTGGGCTCGCCCGCCTACATGTCGCCCGAACAGGTGAAGTCCTACCCGCTCAACCAGAAGACCGATCTGTACTCGCTGGGCGTGGTGCTATTCCACATGCTCACCGGGCGCTTGCCGTTCCGCGCCAAGAACCCGGCGCAACTGGTCTACCGCATCATCAACGCTGATCCGCCCTCGGTGGTGCTGCTCAATCCGGCCGTGCCGGAAACGATGGAGCCGGTGATTCGCAAGGCGCTGGAGAAGGATCTTTACTCCCGCTACAAGAATGGCGCGGAAATGGCGAAGGATCTGTCTGCCGTCCGCTACAAGATTTACGACGAGAACGAGCACGTCGAAGACAACTCCCACTTTGGCCAGTTGCGGCGCCTGAATTTCTTTACCGAATTCGACGACGTCGAGGTGTGGGAGGCGTTGCGAATCGGCAAGTGGCGCCAGTGCGAGCAACTCACCACCTTGATCACCGAGGGCAGTGGCGATGCGCGTTTCTGTGTGCTGATCGAGGGGCGAGTCGAACTGTCGATCGAGGGCCGCAGGGTTGCAGAGTATGGGCCGGGTGAGGTGTTCGGCGAAAGCGCCTTCCTCGATGAACTCGACAAGAAGCAGATCGCCACCGTCGTAACGCTGACGCCGGTGACCTACCTGGAAATCAACCCTGCTGCGCTGGTGCTGGCGTCGGAAGAGTGTACCGATCACTTCCGCTCGCGGCTGACCACGCTCGCGATGCGGCGGCTCGCCGCTGCGATGCGGCAACAGTCCAAGAGCGGTGAGGCCGCAACCCGCGGGGCGGGCGGGGCGCCCGCAGGTTTCGAACTGCAGCTGGTCGGCAACTGATCGCGGGCGCAGCCTGAGGCTGAGACTCAGGCCGCGCCTCAGGCCGCGACGTCGATCTGCTGGATGGCCGCCACCTCTCCACTTTCCTTCAGATACACCCCGCTGGCGCGTACGGCCCCGAGGGTATTGTTGGCGCCGTCCTTCAACGTGAACGGCGTTGCGGTACTGCCGAGGTAGAGCGCGCCCACGCCCGCCTGCTGCAGTGTCTCGAGGGTGCCTTGTCCTTGCGATGCAGGCTGCCACAGCCTGAGGGCTGAATAGGCAGCGTCGGCTTCATCGATCCAGCCGTTGCCATCCGTATCGAGGTTGGCCAACTCGCCGAAACCGTCACTGGTCTGCGGGCCGAACAGTTCGGTGCCGTTGTCGATTTTGCCGTTGCCGTTCCGGTCCAGCGCCAGATAGGCCGCCCCGGTCAGCAACGGCAGCTTGTCCGTGCTGCCCGTGCCGGATAGATCGAACCGGATGCTCTCGCCAGTTGCCGAAATCGTCGATCGGTCGAGCTGTAGCACGATCGGGTCCTTCACTGGTGGGTCGCCGGCCGAGATCGATACGCTCGTTTCCTGCCGTTGATACCGTTCCATCGAAAGCGACAGGTCGAACGTGACGGAGCGGCCGTCTGCAAGCGACACGCTGCCCTTTGCCGAGAAGCTGGTGCGTTCGTACTCCTCGCTGACCTGCTTTGATGTGAATTCGATGCCCCAGCCAGCGCGCTGCGGCGCCGCACCCTGAGCCTGACTGCCCGCCGCAGCCGGGGGCGTGGAGGCATCGGAGGATGAAGTCGCGTCGCCCGGTGCCGCGCCCGTGAGGTCCGCACTGGTGAAGAACTGGACCTTCCGTCCGGTCATCGCCTCGATGATGTCCTTGAGGATCTGCAACTCCTTTGGCAATCCGGGGTCTGACTTGTCATCGGCAGGCTTGACGCTCGCCGTGTCAGTCTGGCCGTGGGCCGTCGTGTCGGCCGGCAATTGCGCTGGCGGCCGTTGGCCGCGGTCTTGCTGGCTGAGCCGCAGTTGGGTGCGGGCCGAATCGGAGAGCACTACCCGCGCGTGTTCGTGCAAGTCGGCGTTGAAACCGCTGGTGCCGGTGGCGCCGTTGCGGCGTGCGTCGACCCAAGCCCGCAGATGCGTATCCGTTTCAAGTGCGCGCCAAGCGTCGTGGGACGAGGCCAAGGCCACGTCCGATGCAGTGATCTTCATATGTCGCTCCTTGCGTGAGGTCCGGGCAGGCCGGCCAGGCTGTATCGCCTGGGTGTTGTAGCGGCTTGATCGAGGATCGCCTTGAGGGCCAGACGGGGGGACGACGCCCGGTCAGGAGCGGAAAGAAGCAGATCTGCTTGACACGCTAAAGTTTTGTGAAACGCGGCCGAAAACCCCCTTATCGCCGCCGTAGTAGAAGCAACCCAATGGAGGAATGTCGTGGCCCGAAGCAGCGTTTATGGGATCAGCCGGGTGGACAACGAGGTCAGCCGCACCCATGGCTGGCTGGTGACCATCCAGCGGCGGGGAGTTATTTACCGCAAGCACTTCAGTGACGGGGTGCACGGTGGGAAAACGAAGTCCTTCAACGCCGCAAAGGCGTATCGGGACGAAGTGATCGCCGAGCATCCGCCGTTCTCGATGCGCGAATACTCGAACATCGTGAAAAAGAACAACCGCTCGGGCGTGGTCGGCGTCTGCCGCTACTGCGCATCGGAAACGCGGGACATGCCGGAAGAAAAGCAACGGTGGTTCTGGGTGGCCTCGTGGCCGCTGCCGGATGGCCGTCGCAAGCGCGTGAAGTTTTCAGTCAAGAAATACGGCGAGGACGGTGCATTCAAGATGGCCTTGAAGGCACGCAAGGACGCGCTGAAGAAGCTTGAAGGCGAGTTCGATCCTGGTGCCGTCAGGCGCAAGCCGGCGCGTCGTCGCGCTGCGAGCGCAGAAGGCGCACGTAGATCCGCCTGATCGACCGACACAAGGCGCCGTGCGTTGCCGGCGCCTTGTGAAAGTCCCTTGTCATCGGCGCGGCTCGGACAAAGCCGCGCTGACCAGCGTGCACAACACGCTGTAGAGGAGCGCGCCCCAGAAGGCGGCCCAAAAAGTCGGCACGACGATGCCGCCGATCAGGCCTGCCACGGCCCAGAACGCCAGCGCATTGATGACGAGTGCAAAGATGCCGAGCGTCAGCACGCTGATCGGCAGTGTGATCAGCAGCAACAGCGGCTTGATCGATGCGTTCACCAGCCCTAGCAGCAGTGCGAACAGCAAGGCCGCAGTCCAGCTCTTTACCGAAATGCTGCTCACGATTTCGGGCACAAGCATCAGCGCCACGGTGTTGAGTGCCCACTGGGCAAGCCGATTCACGATCATGTTTTCGCTCCGAGTGCGTTCGCCCGCTTGGCACTGCGTTCGAGTGTTGCGGCGTCGGGCGCGGGCGATGCCAGCCAGTCGCTCGCCTGGCGTTCGACCAGATTCACGAGGGCGCGTATCCAGTCGTCGCGCTCGTTGAGGCAGGGGATGTAGCTGAAGTCCTTTCCGCCGGCAGCGATGAAAGCCTGGTGGCATTCGATCGCGATTTCTTCCAGTGTTTCCAGGCAGTCCGCGACAAAGCCGGGGCAAATCACGTCCACCTTCTTCACGCCTTCGCGGGCGAGCGCCTGCAAGGTCGGTTCGGTATAGGGCTGAAGCCACTCGGCTCGACCGAAACGTGACTGAAAGGTAACGAAGTATTGTTCCGGCGTCAGCGCGAGGCGCTCGGCGATCAGCCGCGCGGTCTTGTGGCACTCGCAGTGGTAGGGGTCGCCACGGTCGAGGGTGTAACGGGGCACCCCGTGAAAGCTGATCACCAGTCGATCGGCGCGGCCATTGCGCTGCCAGTGCTCACGCACGCTCGCTGCGATCGCATCGATGTAGCCGGCGTCACCGGCAAAGGCGCGCAGCATCCGCAGCTCGGGCAAGTTGCGACACCTGCGCATCCAGTCCGCCAGTGCGTCGGCGACCGAACCGGTGGTACTGCCGGCGTATTGCGGATAGAGCGGCACGATCAGGATGCGGTCACAGCCTGCAGCGCGCAGCGCATCGAGTTGGGTGCCTACCGAGGGGTTGCCGTAACGCATCGCATGCAACACCTCGACGCCAGGGTGGCCGGCCTGGCCGAGATAGCCCCGGACCAGTTTGGCCTGGCGTTTTGTGTGCACTGCCAGTGGCGAACCCTCGCGATCCCACACGCTCTCGTATTTGTGCGCGGATTTCTTCGGGCGAGTATTCAGGATGATCCCGTTGAGGATCAGCCACCACAGTGGTTTCGGGATCTCCACCACCCGATCGTCCGAAAGAAACTGCTTGAGGTAGCGGCGCAGCGCACTGGGCGTTGGCGCGTCGGGCGTCCCGAGGTTGACGAGCAGCACACCGATTCTCGGTGCTACGCCGTGGCGGAACGCCGGTTCAGGGCGAAAACGGGACATGTGAACGAAGGCCTCAGTTGGGCGGAGTCAGCGCGCTGGAAAGCAGGCGGGCGGTGATATCCACGATGGGAATGACGCGTTCGTAGGCCATCCGGGTCGGGCCGATCACGCCAAGCGAACCGACGACCTGACCGTCGACCTTGAACGGGGCGGTCACCACCGTGCAGTCGTCGAGCGGTGCGATGCCCGATTCGCCGCCGATGAAGATCTGCATGCCCTGCGCGTTACGCGAAACATCCAGCAACTGGAGCAGGCCGGTCTTCTGTTCGAAGAGGCGGAACAGATCGCGCAGACGGCCCATGTTTGACGACAGTTCCTCGACCTCGAGCAGGTTGCGCTCGCCGCTTAGCACGTACGACGAGCCACTGCTTTCGGTGAAGGCTTCCTGCCCGGCCGATATCGCGGCGGACATCAGGTCTGACATGTCCTCGCGCAACTGCACCAGTTCTTCACGGATACGGTCGCGGATCTCGTCGAACTCAAGGCCGGCGAAATGCTGGTTCAGGAAGTTGGTTGCGCGGGTCAGTTCGTCAGTGGAGTAGGGGCGCTGGGTCAGCAGGATGCGGTTCTGCACGTCGCCCGACTGGGTCACGATGATCAGCAGGATCCTGCGATCCGACAGCCCTACGAATTCAAGCTGGCGGATCCGGGTGGCGGTCTTGCGTGCCGTCACCACGACGCCGGCAAAACGGGTGAGCTCCGACAACAGGTGCGAGGCCGCCGTAATGACACGCTGGGGCTGGTCTGGCTGCAACTGGTGTTCCAGTTCCCGCAGTTGGTCGTGCTGCAGGGGCTGCACGGTGAGCAGGCTATCGACGAACAGCCGGTACCCCTTCGCGGTCGGGACGCGTCCGGCCGAAGTGTGCGGGCTGGCGACCAGGCCGAACTCTTCGAGGTCGGCCATCACATTACGTATGGTCGCCGGCGAGAGTTCGAGTCCCGAGGACTTGGACAAGGCCCGCGAGCCGACCGGCTGGCCATCTGCAATGTAACGTTCCACCAGTGCCTTGAGGAGGATCTGGGCACGTTGGTCGAGTGACTGATTCACCGGGCTGGATTCCATGTCGGCCATTCTAGGGAAAATTCATTCGATCGCAACGCAGCTGGGCAAATCGAGCGCAGGGCGCTGCAACGCTGCCGGCACCTGCCTTGTGGTTAAATTGGCTCCATGAACGACGGTTTCAAGACCATCGCCCTGATCGGCAAGTACCTGAGTCCGGAGGTTTCGGATGCGGTGCTGCGACTCGCGCTCTTCTTGCGCGAGCGTGGCTGCGAAGTCCTGATCGAGCAGGGTACTGCCAGCGCCACCGGCATCGGCGGCCAATTCCGGGTCGCTGCCTTCGACGAGATCGGCGCACGTGCCGACCTCGCGATCGTTCTGGGCGGTGATGGCACCTTGCTTACCGCTGCGCGGCGTCTCGCCAGTCACGGTGTCCCGCTGGCCGGCGTGAACCAGGGGCGACTGGGATTCCTGACTGACATCCCGCGCGAGGAGATGCTTGAGCATGTCGGCGCAATCCTCGATGGACGGGCGCGGCGAGACACCCGGATGCTGCTCGAAGCGGAAGTGGTGCGTGCCGGCGAGCGGGTCTTCCACACGATGGCGCTCAACGACGCGGTGGTCAGCAAGGGTGAAATCGGCCGTTTGATGGAATTTGAACTCCATCTGGACGGTGAGTTCGTTTATCGCCAGCGTTCCGACGGCATCATCGTGTGCACGCCGACGGGCTCGACTGCCTATGCGATGTCTGCCAACGGGCCGATCCTGCATCCAGGCGTCACCGGGATCGCGCTTGTGCCGCTTTGCCCGCATGCGCTGACGCATCGCCCGATCACGGTATCCGACGATTGCCGCATCGAAATCGTGGTGCTGCCACCGCATGACGCCCGTGTGCACTTCGACGGCCAGTCGCGCTTTGATGCCCGCTCCGGAGACCGCATACGCATCTGGCGCTCCGACCATGTGGTCACCCTGCTGCACCCGCCGGGCTACAGCTACTACTCGATCCTGCGCGAGAAACTCCACTGGAGTGCCGCGCCGCGCCTGCCCTGAAGGAAATATTGTGCTGCGTCGTCTGACGATCCGCGACTTCGTCCTGGTGGACCGCCTTGACCTGGAATTCTCCGAGGGCTTCGGTGCGCTCACCGGCGAGACCGGTGCGGGCAAGTCAATCCTGCTCGATGCGTTGTCCTTGCTGTTGGGCGATCGGGCTGACAGCGCAATGGTGCGCGCCGGCTGCGAGCGGGCGGAAATTGCTGGAACCTTTGAATTTGTCGACGGCGGCGGTGTTCATGCCTGGTTGGCCGACAACGACATCGCGCCCGACGAAATCCTGCTGGTGCGCCGCATCGTGGAATCGGGCGGACGTTCGCGCGCCTACGTGAACGGATCGCCGGTCACGGCGGCGCAATTGAAGGCACTGGGCGAACTGGTGGCCGATATCCACGGTCAGCACGCACATCAGGCCCTGCTGCGCAGCGACGCGCAGCGCGAACTGCTCGATACGCATGCCGGCTCAACGCTGCTGGCGCGCGATGTGGCTCAGGCCTGGCGAGCCTGGCAGCAAGCCAAACGCGAGCGGGAAGAGGCGGTCACGCAGGGCGAAGCATCGGCACGCGAGCGCGAAATGCTGGTGTGGCAACTGAACGAGGCGGAGGCGCTGGCATTCGACCCGGCGGGTTGGCAGCAGACCAACGAAAGCCATCAACGCCTTGCGCACGCCGCCGGGCTGATCGACGGTGCAGGCGCCGCGCTGGCCTCGCTGGACGAGGACGAACCCGCCATTGCGACCGAGGTCGAGCGCCTCGCTGGGCGGCTCGCTGAATTGGCGCGATTCGATGCGCAACTGTCGCCCATTGCCGAACTGATCGCAGGCGCGGGCATTCAGCTCGGTGAGGCAGTGGCGGAACTGCGTCGCTACCGCGACCGACTTGAACTGGATCCGGAAGCGCTTGCCGAGTGCGAACGCCGGATCGGAGCGGTGACCCAGTTTTCGCGCAAATACCGGGTGTCGCCCGACGAGATTCTGGGGTTGGTGGATGCGTGGCGTACGCGACTCGCTGCCATTGAGCGTGCGTCTGATCTGCAATTGCTTGAACTGGCCGAGGCCGAGGTCGCCGCGCGTTACCGCGAATTGGCGTCGCGCCTCTCGGAACAGCGTCGCCGCGCGGCGCGGACCCTCGGTGCGCAGGTGACGGACGCCATGCAGGAACTGGCGATGGCCGGCGGGCGCTTCGAGATCGGGCTGTCTGCGGCAGATCCAGGGACAATTCATGGTTTGGAGGTTGTCGATTTCCTTGTCGCGGCGAACCCGCACCAGGAACCGCGACCGCTCGCCAAGGTTGCTTCCGGTGGTGAGCTGTCGCGCATCGGGCTCGCCATCCAGGTGATCGCAAGTGAAGCGCAGGCGGTGCCGACCCTGGTGTTTGACGAAGTCGATGTGGGCATCGGCGGGCGTGTCGCCGAAGTGGTCGGGCGGCGCTTACGGGAACTCGGGCGGCGCTGTCAGGTGCTGTGCGTGACCCATCTGCCGCAGGTGGCGGCCCGCGCAGACTGGCAGTGGCAGATATCGAAGGAAACCGTTGGCGGCGCGACCTTGTCGCGGGTCGCAGTACTCGACCCGGCCGCGCGAATCGAGGAGATCGCGCGCATGCTTGGCGGCGAACGCATCACCGATACAACCCGCAGCCACGCTGCGGAAATGCTCGGCGTCGAGCAAGTCGGAAGCTGACGCAGACGCCCGGAGTCTGTCGACAATCAAGCCAGCGGAAAGGCGGACGGGCTCAAAGTGACGAAAGCGGAGAATCGTTCGGCGAGCTTGTCGCAGTGCGCGGCTACGCGCCGGATTTGTTCGATGCGGCACAGGACGCGCTCGACGAGATAGCGTCTTGTTCTGCCGGCGATCAAGAGCGCGCAGGACGATGCGATGACTGCGCGGCGGGATAACGGCTCGTCTCCCTTGATCGGTGAGGTGTTCGCGCATGGCGCAGATGACGCGTTGCGCGCCGGATACCCATCCATAGTCCTTCAGCAAGCATGCCGCCCGCAAGCGCAGCAGCCTGGCGAGACCACAATCGTCTGACGGGTTCAGCATATGGACCTGCGGTGGCGCTTGGGGGGTGTGTTACCGGATTTGGCGTCGATCGGCGTCAAGGGTTCCGACGCTACTCCGTGTGTCGAGTCTGTTTGAAATGCCTTCGGCTCGCACCTCGCCGTGCCGGTTGCCGAGTCCTCACGTTCGTGGAGCGGCTTGATGGGGATGGGATCCGGTGCGATCCGGCGGGGTTTGACACCGTGGCGGCAATGGATGCCCCGCGTCTGCGCACAAATGCGACTGGAGTGTGCGATCACGGGGGGCGGGTGCAGCGCGCGCTCCTGCCGATCTCACATTGCCTGGGCCACGCCCCGCCGTCGAATACGCGTCGGAGGTGGACTGCGGCCCTTTGCTGCATTCGGTTGGGTGGCCATTGCGGGGGAAGAGGTCGGCGGTGTTCGTGGCCAACGCGTCGCTCAAGTAAGAGAGCCGAAGCGGGTTGTAGGTAACTCTCTGACAAGACTGGAAATTTACAGTCTGTGACAATGCTGCCAGTACGCCGCCGTATAGACTCTTGACCGATTTTGCCTGCGCGCCGAAGGGATTCGGCACAACGGAATTTGCCTCCTCAACGGGCGAGTCGAGAACAACTAACAACGACCTAATGGAGCCCCACATGGCAATCCTTGGAACCAATGATGCCGACTTGATCAACGGAACTGCCGGCCCTGACGAGATCAGTGGTCTCGACGGCAACGACACGATCAGCGGCCTCGCCGGCGACGATTCGCTGTACGGGGGCGCAGGCAATGACAGCTTGTCCGGCGGTGATGGCACGGACTGGCTGATTGGGGGGCAAGGATCTGACGTCATCGATGGTGGCGCCGGAAATGATGCGGCTTCGTTTGAGGACGGCAACCAGGGTGCGGTCATCAATCTTGCGACGGGGGTCGTCAGCAACGACGGCTTTGGCAACGCCGAAACGATACTGAACGTCGAGAACCTGCACGGCACGAATTTCGCCGACCAGCTCACCTTCGCCGACAACTCCGGCTACGTCTTTGCTCGAGCGGGCAATGACACGCTGATCGGCGGCGCGAATGGCATGACCTTCTTTGCCGGCAGCGGTGCGGACAGCATCATCGGCGGCGCGGGCCGGGACAACGTCAGCTATTTCGACGACACGTTCGACGCGCGCGGCGCGATTACCCATGGCATCAACGCGAACCTGACCTGGGGCTGGGTCGTCGACGGCTGGGGCGACAAGGACACGGTCAGCGGCATCGAGGATGTCACCGGCTCACAACGCAACGACTGGATCGTTGGCAACGCCCAGGACAACCAGCTCGACGGTGGCGACGGGAACGATTACCTGCGCGGAGGGGCTGGGAATGACCTGCTGATCGGCGGCGCCGGCATCGACCGCGTTTCGTATTTCAGCGCCCCTGCTGCGATCGTGGTGAATCTGGCTACCGGCATCGCGACCGATGGCCTTGGCGGCACCGATACACTGGACGGTATCGAGAATGTCACCGGTTCCAACTTCGCAGGCGCGGGCGACAGCATTACCGGTGACGCCAACGACAACGTGATCAGCGGCAATGGCGGAAGCGACACGCTCGACGGCGGCGCGGGCCGCGATACCGCGAGCTTCGGCTTTGCGACCAGCGGCGCGACGGCCAGCCTCAAGACCGGCACCGCAGCGGATGACGGGACAGGCACCTCCGACGTATTGTTTAACTTCGAGAACCTCGAAGGTAGCCAGTACAACGATGTACTGGAAGGTGATGCCGGCGACAACGTCCTGAGCGGGCTGGGCGGTGCCGACACGCTGATCGGTGGCGGTGGAAACGACACGCTGTTGGGCGGAGTCGGGAGCGACGTCGCCGTTTTCTCGGGCAACAAGTCGGACTATCGCGTACTCACCGGCGCCAATGGCGTAACGACTGTCACCGATCTGCGGGCTGCCACCGTCGCAGGCTACGATGGGGTTGATCAGCTCAGCGGGATCAATACGCTGCGCTTTGCAGACGGCGACATTTCGATGATCGCCATGCCGACCTTGATCAATACCTCGGTCACCGGGTCTGAAAGTTTCCCTGCCACGACCGCGCTTGTGGACAGCTACGCGAGTGATCCGGATCGCGGCTATGTCGTCGTATGGCGAGACGATGGTGGCACAAGCGGAACGGCGCGCCTGATCTTCAAGCTCTACAACACGGATGGAACCGCGCGCAGTGACGAGGTTGTCCTTGCGAGCGGGGCGACCAACACGGACGGTGGCGGCCAGTTCTCCTCGCTGCGCTGGCCACAGGTTGTCGGCCTGTCCGATGGTGGTTTTGTTGTCACCTACGATCAACTCGCGACGGTCGCGGACCCTTCCACCGCGGACGATTCGCGCGACGTCTACCTGCGTCGCTACGACAGCAACGGCAATGCAATCGGTTCGCCGGTGCTGGTCAATCAGGTCACCGCGAACTCGCAGAAGCTCAACGCCGCCACGCTGCTCGACGACGGCTCTGTTGTGGTGGTGTGGCGCTCGAACGCGAATCCGGTTGGCGCAGGCGGTTTCAACCCCGATATCTACGGAACCGTTCTCGACGCTTCGGGTAACCGGATCGTCAATGAATTCCATGTGAACGCACCGGCCGGCAGTGGTCAGCCGAGGGCGCCGGGCGGGCAGACCATGCCATCGTTGGTGGCGATTCCGGATGGTTTCGTCGTGGTCTGGGAAGGCATGGGCTCGGCGCCGGGCAGCGACGGCTACGGCATCTTCATGCAGCGCTTCAATGCCGCCGGCCTGCCGCAGGGTAGCGAGACCCAGGTCAATACCACCAGCGCGCTGCTGCAGTCGCAGGCGTCGGTGGCGGCGCTTCGGGAAGACGACGGGTCGGGCAACATGGTCGTCACCGGCTATGTCGTCTCCTGGCTCAGCAACGTTGGCAGCGACGACAACCCCACCGACGTCGAACTCAAGGTCCAGCGTTTCAACAGCGATGGTTCTGCCGTCGACACCGAACTGACGCTGGCGACGCACGTTTCGAACAGCAGCAAGCCCGTGGTGCTGGGCCTGTCAGGTGGTGGCTACGCAATTGCCTGGACCGACAGCACGACTGGGGACCTGACGCTGGAGCGATTCACTGCAGCCGGAAACGCGCTGACGCTGGTCAATCTCAGTCGCGGTTTCACCGCGCAAGGCAGCTACAGCCCGGCGCTGACTGAACTGGGTTCCGGGGCAATCTCGGTCGTCTGGTATGGCGACAACATCTATCGCCAGGTCGTTGATCTGAACGGCGTAGCGGAATCCCTCGTCGCGCCCGATCTCGAAACCACGCAGCAGCGCGTCATCATGCAGGACGGCATGCGGAACCTGACCTACGTCGGTCCGAACTCGCCTTATCTGCCCAACGGCCTGACTGGCTGGGACTCGACGACGGGCGCTGGCTTCAACCTCGACGCCGGCGTCACGAACAACGCCGACAGGTGGTACGTCCAGTTCCCGCAGGACGGGTCATCGCACCCGTGGGCGCCGACGTCGGAGTCTTACCTCACCGGCAACGCCCTCGACAACGTGATCACCGGCGGCGCCGGTGGTGACGTGCTCAACGGCGGCACTGGCCTGGACACGCTGGTTGGCGGCGCCGGCGACGACACCTACCTGATCAACGACGAGGCCACGCCGGACGTCATCCTCGAAGGCGCCAATGCTGGCCGGGACATCGTACGGACCAAGACGCTGAACTACGACCTGTCAGTCAGCGCACCAAATGTCGAGGTGCTCTACTTCCACGCCCATGATTTCGAAAGTCGCGTAGGAGTTGGTAACGCGCTGGACAACGAGATCGGCTCCACCAACGGGTCGGACTCGCTCTATGGCGGGCTCGGCAATGACTCGCTCTGGGGCAACAGCGGCAACGATCTGCTCGATGGTGGCGACGGTAACGATCTGCTGGCCGGCGGTAGCGGCGCGGATACGCTGCTCGGCGGCGCGGGCGACGACCTCATCCTGGTGCACCGCAGCGACACCAACTCGGACTGGATGGTGACCAACGACGGCAACGAGAGTGTCGACGGTGGGGCAGGGCAGGACAGGGTCGTCGTGACCGGCACGCTGGCCGACTATGGCGTCACGCGCAAGGCGGACGGCACCTACAGCGGCCTCACGGACAACGGCGACGGCTCGTACACGCTCAACGGAACGCTCCACGTTCTCGCCTGGGATGGCGCCGCCTACACGATCCCGACGGATGTCGCGACCAAGGTGACCTTCCGCAACGTCGAAACGCTCACCTTCGACGGCGACGGCAACATCTGGAGCACGACGGGCGACCAGACCACGATCTCGGTCGCCAGTTTCCTCAGCGGCATCGTTGGAACCACCGGCAACGACACGCTCAGCAGCGTCGCGGACAATGATGTGCTGAACGGCCTGGCCGGTAACGACACCTATGTGGTCCGCCACAAGAACGTGCAGGTCAATGAGAACCTCGGGGCGGGTACCGACGAGGTGCAGAGCTACGTCAACGTCTATCGCCTGCAGCCGAACATCGAGAACCTCAGCTACAAGGGCGACGGCGCGACGCCGGTGGCGAGCGGGACGATGGTCGATTCCACCCTTTGGGGCGGCTACGACGTCGGGGTGCAAGGCCACAACGCCATCTTCTTCGGGCAGGGCAACGCCCTGGGCAACCAGATCAAGGGCGGCGACGGCGCGGATGTGCTCGATGGCGCCGCTGGCGCGGACACGCTGGTTGGTGGCAAGGGCGATGACACCTACTTCGTCGACAACGCCGGCGATGTGGTCACCGAGAACGCCAACGAAGGCTACGACGCGATCTTCACGACGTTGACGACGTACACGCTCGCCGACAAGCCCAACGTCGAGGAACTCCAGTTCTCCTTCGCCGGAACGGCCAACTTCACAGGCACCGGCAACGCGTCGAACAACTTCCTCTCCGGCCGGAGCGGCAATGACACGCTCGACGGTGCTGCCGGCGACGACCAGATCTTTGGCGGCAGTGGCGCCGATTCGATCAAGGGCGGCGATGGCAATGACACGCTGATCCCGGGTGGCTATCTGGTCAGCGATTTCATGGTGCATACCACCGACTCGCTCGATGGCGGCAACGGTACCGATACCGCAGTGCTGTACGGCCAGTTGAGCGACTACTCCGTTGCGTCGCAGAGCGGCACCAACCTGACGCTGATGTACAACCCGGGCGGTGGCTATGCCTATGTGCAGCTCACCGGCATCGAGTATGTCCAGTTCGATCCGGACGGGCAGCCGTGGGTGGGGTCGAATACTTCGGCTTCGCAGACACTTGCGAGCCTTTATCAGGCGTCCAGTGTGGGCACCTCGGGCGCGGATTTCCTCGTTAGCGCGCGCGACAACGATACGCTCGCGGGCCTCGGCGGCAACGACACGTATGTGATCCGGCATCAGAACGTTACCGTTACCGAGGGTGCAACGGAGGGCACCGCCGACGAAGTGCGGACCACCCTGAACCAGTATGTGCTGCCGACCAACGTCGAAAAGCTCAGTTTCATCGGCGACCCGGCTTCGACTGTCACCCTGACGAACTGGACGCCGCCGGTCACCAACGCGATCAAGTTGACCGATCCGCTCACCGTCTCGTTCTACGCGACGGGCAATGCTGGCGCGAACAGCATTACCGGCACCGCTGGCCGGGACATCCTGGTGGGCGGCGCCGGCGCAGACACGCTTGTCGGCGGTACCGGCAACGACTGGTACTTCGTCGACAGCGCATCGGACGTCATCGTCGAGAACGCTGGCGAAGGCATCGACCGCATCTGGCTCGATGCCTCCCTGACGACTTACAGCCTTGCGACCACCGCGCTCGCCAACGTCGAGCAGCTCTCGTACTACGGCAACGGCAATTTCACCGGCACCGGCAACGACCTGAACAATCGCCTGCGCGGCGACGCCGGAAGCGACACACTGAGCGGCGGCAACGGGGCGGATCAGCTCTTCGGCAATCTTGGGTCCGACAAGCTCGATGGCGGCGCCGGCGACGACTACATCTTCGACCTCGACGGCAATGACACGATGCTCGGCGGCGCCGGCAACGACTGGATGGAAGTCGGCTTCGCGCCGAACCTGCAGGACAACGCCGGCAATCCGATTCCGGGCAACGCCTACGACAGCGTCAGCATCGACGGTGGTACGGATTCCACCGTCGTAGGTGCCGCCGACACCTCCACCGACACCTTCGCGCTCTACGGCAAGGTGTCCGACTACGCTTTCAGCCGCCCCGATGCCACCACCATCCGCATCGTCGACAAGGCGGGCAAGGGCGAGGCCCGCCTCGTCAAAGTCGAGCAGCTGTACTTCTATACCGACGGCAACAACGACGGCTTCAACACGGCCGACACCACGACCGGTGCGCTGAATGACGATGTGTGGTTCGCGACGACCGCACTCAACGGCTCGGTCAGCAACCTGGGGACTAGCGGCAACGACACGCTGACCAGCCTGCAACTCAACGACGTGCTAGTGGGTGAGGGTGGGGCGGATACCTACCGCATCTACCACGCTGGCACCAAAATCCTTGAAGGGGCCACGACGGTCGTCGGCGCTGACACCGCCGAGGTCTACATCAACCGCTACCGCCTTGGCGACAACGTCGAGAACATGGTGGCGAAGTACGCCGGCACCGGCACGCTGATGGCGCCGTTCTCGCTGGAAGACGGCTGGTACACCCCCTTCCCTCAGGATGGCGGCGACCACCCCTGGGTGCCGAATGCCGTGTTCTACGGCACCGGCAACGCGCTGGCCAACAGCATCGTTGGTGGCAACGGCAATGACGTGCTCGACGGTGGCGCTGGCGCGGACACGCTTGCCGGCGGCCTTGGCGACGACACCTACCTGATCGACAACATCGGCGACAAGATCGTCGACACCGGCGGCACCGACGTCGTACGTACCAACCTCGCAAGTTTCGACCTTGCTGTCGCAGGTGCCGGCATCGAGGCTCTCTACTACCACGGCACGGCGGCCTTCACCGGCAAGGGTGCGGGCGGCAATGAGACGATCGGCTCCTGGTCGGGCAATGACACGCTCACCGGCCTTGGTGGCAATGACATGCTCTGGGGCAACGGTGGCAATGACAGCCTCGACGGCGGCGACGGCAATGACACCATCGGTGGCGGCTCCGGCGCGGATACGCTGCTCGGTGGCGCTGGCGATGACTGGCTGATCGCCCGCAAACAGGACACCCTCGATACGGGTGCCGAGGGCAATGACAGCGTTGACGGCGGTACCGGCAGCGACAGGCTGTTCGTCGCGGGCCGCAGGTCCGACTACACGGTAGCCCGCCCGTCGGCGACGCAGACCGTGCTGACCAATATCGCCGACGGCAAGACGATTAGCTTCACGAACGTCGAGTCGATCACCTTCGCGCTCGACAACAACGCCTGGAACACGGCCCCCGGCAACCAGCAGACCTTCCTGCTCGCCGACCTGCTCACGAACCAGGCCAGCGCGTTCGACGACGTCTTCACCAGCACGGCGAATGGCCAGGCCTTTGCCGGCCTCGCGGGCAACGACACCTATAACGTCAACCATTCGGGCGTGACGGTCACCGAAGCGGCTGCAGCCGGCACCGACACGGTGAACCTCGGCGGCACGCAGCGCAGCTATGCGCTGTCGTCCAATGCCGAGCGCCTTGTGTACGTCGGCCCGGTGGACAACACCTCGTCCTTCGCGCTCAGCTTTGGCGGCAAGTCCTTCAACTTCAGCGGCATGACCGCGTCGCTCACCGGCAACGACGACACTGTTACTGGCGGCGGCAATGTGCTGATCGGCGGCGCGGGCAATGACCTGCTCAACGGCCGCGCCGGCGCGGACACCATGACCGGTGGCTTGGGCGACGACGTGTACGTGCTCGACAGCGCGACCGACAGCGTCGTCGAGGACGGCGGCGCGGGCAAGGACACGGTCATCACCAGCCTCGCCAGCTACACGCTGCTGACCAATTTCGAGAACCTCGTCTTTGCGACCGGCAGCACCGCGGCCACCGGCACCGGCAACCTGGTCGACAACAGCATGGTCGGTGCCGACGGCGCCGACAAGCTCAGCGGCCTCGCCGGCTCGGACACGCTGCGCGGCAACGCCGGCGGCGACAGCCTGGACGGTGGCGATGGCAATGACCTGCTCGACGGTGGCGACGGCAACGACACGCTGATCGGTGGTGCTGGCGCCGACGCGCTGTATGCCGGCAACGGCAATGACAGCCTCGCCGGCGGCGCCGGCAGCGATTCGCTCTACTCGGGTGTCGGCCTGGACACGATCGACGGCGGCAACGACTCCACCGTGGTCGGCGCGGCGGACACCTCGGTCGACACGTTGTTCGTGCTCGGCAACCAGGCCGACTACACGATCACCCGCACCGGTGCCAGCAGCGCGCGTTTCCAGAACCTCGCCACCGGCGAAGACATCACCGTCTCGAACATCGAAGCGGTGAAGTTCGCCGATCAGGTCGGTGCGACCCTCATGGGCGACCTGATCAACGCCCTTGGCTCGCCCGGCAGCGACACGCTCAGCGGTGGGGCCGGGCGCGACTCGCTCAATGGCGGTGCCGGCAATGACCTCGTGCAGGGCTTCGGCGGCGAAGATGAGCTCGCCGGCGGCGCCGGCAACGACACGCTGGTCGGCGGCGCCGGGATGGACCTGCTCGACGGCGGCGACGGCTCCGATGTGTACGTCTTCCGTCAGGGCGATGGCGACGACGTCATCGACCAGAACGACACCGTGGCCGCGAACATCGACGAGTTGCAGTTCGCCGACGCGATCGCGCCGGCCGATGTCACCATCAGCCGCGGTGCGCAGACCTTTGACGACCTCGTCGTACGTGTGAACAAGGGCGGTCAGATCGATCAGGTCGTCGTCAGCGGCTTCTTCCTGAACGACGCCATCAACAACGCCGGCGCGATCGACCAGATCCGCTTTACGCTCGGCGACACGCTGAGCACCAACGATGTGCTGTGGACCCGTGCCCAGCTCGCCACCATGGCGCTCACTGGCGGCGCCGACGACGACTTCCTGCTCGGCTACGCCAGTACCAACGACAGCCTCACCGGCGCCGGCGGCGACGACTGGATGATGGGCTCGGGCGGCAACGACACGCTCAATGCCGGCGACGGCAACGATGCGCTGTATGGCGGCACCGGCAACGATTCGCTGCTGGGCGGCGCAGGCAACGATTACATCGCGGCCGGTGACGGCGCGGACACCCTGATCGGCGGCGCTGGCAACGACCAGATGACCGGCGGCGCCGGCTCCGACACCTATGTCTGGGGCCGTGGCCAGGGGCAGGACACCATCAGCGAGGACTATTTCGCCGATGCGGACGGTCGCACTACGCCGCTTGATTACTACGTGACGACCGGCGACGTGCCGCGCAGTGCGGATATTGACACCGTCAGCATCGGTGCAGGGGTGCGGCCCGACCAGGTTGTGGTTACCCGCGCGGTCGATGATCTGCGCGTATCCATCAACGGATCTGCGGACGATGTTCTGGTCGTGAAGAATTTCTTCAGCGGCTCGGTGGCACCGATCGAGCGCATCCAGTTCGCCGACGGCACTATCTGGACGGCGACTACCGTGCGAACCAAGGTGCTGTTCCCGACGTCGGGGAATGACAGCCTGGTGGGCTACCTCGGGGGAGATCGCATCCTTGGTCAGGGCGGCAATGACACGCTGGATGGCCGCCAAGGCAATGACACGCTCGACGGTGGTGAAGGCGACGACTCGCTGATCGGAGGGTTGGGCAATGACTCGCTGATCGGTGGTGTCGGCTCTGACACGCTGAACGGGGGTGACGGCTTCAACACGCTGATCGGCGGACTGGGCAATGACCTGCTGACGAGTTGGGGATCCACCGGCACGGATACGTACCGGTATTCGCTCGGCGATGGGTACGACACGATCCAGGACAGTGGCGGCACCGATCGGCTTGATATCACCGCTCCGGGCGCGGCTCTCGGCTACCAGCGCCTGAATGGCACGGGGATGATG
Organism: Niveibacterium umoris; assembly: GCF_014197015.1. Classification (NCBI taxonomy): domain Bacteria; kingdom Pseudomonadati; phylum Pseudomonadota; class Betaproteobacteria; order Rhodocyclales; family Rhodocyclaceae; genus Niveibacterium; species Niveibacterium umoris. Next base: position 1,557,366 of record NZ_JACIET010000001.1, on the reverse strand, counting down.
ATCACGATCAATGGGCAGGACGCCATCGTGATTCAGGACGCCTTCGGCAGCGGAAAGATCGAAACCATCGCGCTCAATGGCGTCGTGCAGACACCCGTCCTCGCCGCACCGGAGCGCTGGCTCGGCACCCAAAACGCCGATGGGCTTTACGGCCTAGACTCCGCTGAGCTGATCGAGGGGTTGGCCGGGAATGACGAACTTCAGGGGGGGGGCGGAAATGACACGCTGGTTGGTGGACTCGGGCGGGATCGCCTCTTCGGTGGCGACGGCGATGACACCTATCGCTATAAAGCGGGTGATGGCACTGATTTGATTTTTGAGGCGTCTGGCAACGACACGCTGGATCTGAGTACGGAGAATCGGGCCGACTGGCTGGTCACTGGCGAGGGAGATCTGATTCTGACGCGTATTGCCGATCCGAGCGACCAGATTTTTGTTTACTACGGCGCATTTGAGTTGATGCAGGGGTCCGGGCCTTACCCTCAAACCGTCGAAACGATCCGCTTTGCCGATGCAACCCTGTCGCTTGCCGGGGCTACCGATGGTGCCGATAGCCTGACTAGCCTCGACAACGGTGGCGCACTGCATGGACGTGGCGGCAATGACACGATCAGCGGGGGCAAAAACGGTGACCAACTTTTCGGCGACGACGGGGACGATCGGCTGTATGGCAATGGCGGAGATGATCAGCTTTCGGGTGATTCGGGGAATGATCTGCTCGTCGGTGGTGCTGGGGCAGACACCCTCTGGGCGGGCACCGGTTCGGATACTCTCGATGGCGGTGACGGAGACGACCGGTTCTCTGTCAGCGCCGCCGGCGCAGCCACGCTGATCTACGATGGCGCCGGCTCTGACGTGATCACAGTCTCCGAGAACGGGACCTCGGAGACTGGCATCTACCTTGCTGCGGATGGCGCGAGCGATACGGTGACGGTATATGGCGCCACGCCCTTCGCCCAGACAACCGTTCATTTCGATGCGAGCGTCGATGCCACGGAGCTATGGTTTGCGCGAAGTGGCTACGATCTGGTCGTTACGAACCTTGCGGACCGGAGCGACACCCTGAAGGTTTCAGGCTGGTTCGGCGGTGGCGATACGCATCTCGATCGCTTCTTCGACGGAGCGGGCCTGGCGTTGAACGAGTCTGACGTCCAGGCACTGGTCGACGCGATGGCGGGTTACGGGGTGCCGGGCGGCAGCAGTGTGCCGAACGACGGTTCCTACGCCGACGCCTACGCCGCGATCAATACCTTCTGGCACAGCTGAGTGCCGCGAAATGATGGCGGCGGCCGCAGGGCCGCCCGCCACCGCCCGCTGGTCCGGAAGGGCGAGCGGGCGGTTTCGCTTCTACAATCGCCCCCTGTTGATCCGCTCTGCCAAAAGACATGACGCTTACCCCCGAAGGCCAGGACCCGGCGCCCGGCGCTGACCCGCAGACCGCCGAAGGCCAGCCCGCACGCGAGGCGCCGAACGCTGCGGCGGCGGGCATCGACACCGGGCTTGCCGGGCTGGTGATGCTGGCGCGCTTCCACGGCCTGAATGCCGACCCGGCGCCGCTGATCCACGAGTTCGGCGAACACGGCAAGCCCTTCGACGAGGCGGCGCTGCTGCGCGCCGCCCGCAAGCTGGAACTGAAGGCCCGCGCGGTCGATACCAACTGGGCACGGCTGGAGCGCACGCCGCTGCCGGCGCTGGCCAGGACGCGTGACGGCCGCTATGTGGTGCTCGCCAAGCTGGGGCCGGAGGGGGTGCTGATTCAGGACCCCGAGGTCGGCAGGCCGGAGGTGCTTAGCCGCGAGGCCTGGGAGGCGCGCTGGTCGGGCCGCCTGCTGCTCTTCGTGTCGCGGGCCTCGCTGGTCGGCGAGCTCGCGCGTTTCGACTTTTCCTGGTTCGTGCCGGCGCTGGTGCGCTACCGCGGCCTGCTCGGCGAGGTGCTGCTGGCCTCGCTGGTGCTGCAGGTGATCGGACTGGCGACACCGCTGTTCTTCCAGGTGGTGATGGACAAGGTGCTGGTGCACCACGGCCTGACGACGCTGGACGTGATCTGCGTCGGGTTGTTCGGTGCCATCGTCTTCGAAGTGCTCCTCGGCGGCCTGCGCACCTACCTGTTCGCCCACACGACCAGCCGCATCGACGTCGAGCTTGGTGCGCGACTGTTCCGCCACCTGCTGGCCCTGCCGCTGGCCTACTTCCACGCCCGGCGCGTCGGCGACTCGGTGGCGCGGGTGCGCGAGCTGGAGAACATCCGCAACTTCCTGACCGGTCAGGCGCTGACCTCGGTGCTGGATCTGCTCTTCTCGGTGGTCTTCATCGCGGTGATGCTGTTCTACAGCGGCTGGCTGACGCTGATCGTGCTGGCCTCGCTGCCGTGCTACGTGCTGCTCTCAGTGCTGATCACACCTTCGCTGCGCGCCCGGCTCAACGAGAAGTTCGCGCGCGGGGCGGAGAACCAGGCCTTTCTGGTGGAGGCGGTCAGCGGTATCGAGACGATCAAGTCGCTGTCGGTGGAGCCCCAGCTCACCCGGCGCTGGGACAACCAGCTTGCGGCCTATGTGGCGGCGGGCTTCCGCGTGGTGCAGCTGGCGAACGTCGGCAGCCAGGGCGTGCAGTTCGTGCAGAAGCTGGTCACGCTCGGCACGCTTTGGCTGGGGGCGAGGCTGGTGATCGAAGGGCAGATGACTGTGGGCCAGCTGATCGCCTTCAACATGCTCGCCGGCCGGGTGGCGATGCCGGTGATGCGTCTCGCGCAGCTGTGGCAGGACTTCCAGCAGACCGGCATCTCGGTCAGCCGGCTGGGTGACATCTTGAACACCCGCACCGAGATCGCGTCGAGCCGCGCGCAGCTGCCTGCGATCCAGGGTGCGATCGAGTTCGACCGCGTGGGCTTCCGCTACCGCCCCGACGGGCAGGAGGTGCTGCGCGACATCCGGCTGCAGATCCGCCCCGGCGAGGTGATCGGCATCGTCGGCCGTTCGGGTTCCGGTAAATCGACGCTGACCAAGCTGCTGCAGCGGCTGTTCGTGCCTGAACGGGGCCGGGTGCTGGTCGATGGCGTTGACCTGCAACTGGCCGACCCGGTGTGGCTGCGGCGGCAGGTCGGGGTGGTGCTGCAGGAGAACCTGCTGTTCAACCGCACCGTGCGTGACAACATCGCACTGGCCGACCCGGGCCGGCCGATGGAGGCGGTGATTGCGGCCGCCACGCTGGCTGGCGCGCACGAATTCATCATGGAGCTGCCGGAAGGCTACGACACGATGATCGGCGAGCACGGCGTGGGCCTGTCGGGCGGGCAGCGCCAGCGGATCGCGATCGCCCGCGCGCTGATCACCAACCCGCGGATCCTGATCTTCGACGAGGCAACCAGTGCGCTCGACTATGAGTCCGAGCGGATCATCCACGGCAACATGCAACGCATCTGCCAGGGCCGCACGGTGCTGATCATCGCGCACCGGCTGTCGGCCGTGCGCAGGGCGGACCGGATCGTGGCGATGGACCGCGGCCAGATCGTCGAGATCGGCACGCATGACGAGTTGCTGGCGCGACCCGGCTACTACGCGCATCTGCATGCGCTGCAGACGAACTGAGGGGCCGCGCCATGATCTGGAAACTCAAGCTGCTGGCCTGGTGCGACATCCTCAACCGCTACCGGTCTGTGCTGCAGACGAGCTGGACCCTGCGTGAGGAGTTGAGCCCGCCGCAGCGCAGTCGCGATGAACGCGAGTTCCTGCCCGCGTCGCTGGAACTGATGGAGACACCTCCGTCACCGCTGCCGCGCCGGATGATGTGGACCCTGATCGCGCTGATCGGCTTCACGCTGGCCTGGGCATTCTTCGGCCGGGTCGACATCGTTGCGGTGGCGAGCGGCAAGATCGTGCCGAGCGGCTACAGCAAGACGATCCAGTCGCCCGAACTTGCCGTGGTGCGGCGAATCCATGTCGAGAACGGTCAGTTCGTGAAGGCGGGCGAGACGCTGGTGGAGCTCGACGCCACCGGGGCGGAATCGGACCGCGATCGTGCGATGCAGGCCTGGGTGGCCGCCCGGCTTGCCGCGGCGAGGGCCGCGACGCTGGTGGAGGCGCTGCGGCGTGGCGCGGCACAGAATGTGACCAAGGGCCTGGAAGGTGCGCCCCTGCCGGCGCGCTGGCAGCCCGAGGTGCAGCGCGAACAGGCGGTGGCCGATGGCCTCTGGCGCGAGCTGCAGGCGCGGCTTGCCTCGGCCGACGCCGAGCGCTCGCAGAAGGAGGCCGAGCGCGACACCGCGAAGGAGCTGGTGGTCAAGCTCTCGCAGACCCTGCCGCTGGTGGCACAGCGCGCCTCGGACTACAAGAAGCTGGTGGAGGAAAACTTCATGTCCTACCACGGCTATCTGGACCGCGAGCAGTTGCGTATCGAGATGGAGCGCGACCTCGCCGCACAGAAGAACAAGGTGCGCGAGCTGGATGCCGGCCTGGTGTTGCTGGGGCGCCAGCGCGAATCGATCGTGGCCGAATTCCGCAAGACGCAGCTCAGCGATCGTGCCGCGGCCCTCGAGCGCGCGGCCGAGCTGGAGCAGGAGCACATCAAGAACGACCGGCGCAGCGGGCTGTTGCGGGTGGTGGCGCCGGTCGACGGCGTCGTGCAGCAGCTGGCGGTGCATACGGTGGGGGGCGTGCTGAAGGAGGCGGAGCCGATGATGATCGTCGTCCCGCGCCAGGATCACCTGCTGGTCGAGGCGACGCTCGAGAACAAGGACATCGGCTTCGTCGAGCGCAACCAGCCCGCGACGGTCAAGGTCGAGACCTTTCCCTACACCAAGTACGGCACCTTGAAGGGCGTCGTGCGCCATGTGTCGACCGACGCGATTCCCGACCAGAAGCGCGGCCTGACCTATCAGGCGCTGGTGGAACTTGACCAGAGCCGCATGCGCGTCGGCAACAAGGACATCGCGCTGACGCCCGGCATGGCGGTGAGCGTCGAGATCAAGACCGGCGTGCGGACGGTGATGGAGTACTTCCTCGATCCGCTGATCGTGCACACCAGCGAGAGCCTTCGGGAGCGCTAAGCCTGATCGGGGTTTCGCAGCGGCGGCTCCGTACGTGGAAGCCGCTGCGCCGCCGCGTCACGCAGCCAGTCGCCGGATGAAATCGAGCTGGGCAGGCAGGCAGACCGAGCGCAGATCGTAGCGTTCGACCACCGACTGGCGGGCGGCTGCGCCAAGGCCGCGGTAGGCCGCGCGGTTTGCGAGCACATCGGCAACGGTGGCGGCCAGCGCTTCGGCGTCGAAGAAGTCCACCAGCAGGCCGTTCTCGCCGTGCCGGATCACCTCTTCCACCGGGGCCGTGCGTGAGCCGACGATGGTGCAGCCCACGCTCATTGCTTCGAGCAGGGACCACGACAGCACGAACGGGTAGGTCAGGTACACGTGTGCCGCCGAGACCTGCATCAACTGCGTCAACAGCTCGTGCGGCAGGCGGCCGACGAAATGGACGCGGGACGGATCGATCTGGTTGCGCACTTCGTCGAGAAAGGTGTTCTTCCAGCTGCCGTTGTCCGGCCCGGGGGCGCCATAGCTGACCCCTTCGGCGCCAACGATCACCACGCGCGCCTGCGGACGTTCGCGCAACAGCCGGGGCAGCGCGCGCATGAAGACGTGGTAGCCACGATAGGGCTCCAGGCTTCGCGCGACGAAGGTGACGACTTCGTCGCCCGCCTTCAGGCTGACGCCCGCGCCGCGCAGATGTACGACCGCCTTCGGGTCGGGTCTGAAGCGGGGCGTATCGATGCCGTCGTGGATCACGTCGATCTTCGGCCGGAAGACCTCCGGGTGGCTGTCGCGCTGGAACGCGGTGGGCGAGACCACCGCGTCGGCCGCCTCGAGTGCATGCAGCAGGTGGGTGTTCTTCAGGCGGATGCGCAGCGCGGCGTCGGGGTCCTTGCTGGCGAATTCCGGGTCGAAGCGGGCGTCGCGGCCGAAGGCTGAGTAGTAGTACTCGCCATACACCGCGAGCTTGCACGCCGGCAGGACGTCCTTGATGAACAGGGTCTCGCCCCAGCCGGAATGGCCGAAGACTAGGTCGGGCACGAAGCCTTGCGCCGCGAGCTGGCGGACCACGTCGGCGGTTGCCTTGCCGCGGATGACCTTGGCTTGCCAGTCCCGTTCCGTGCGCGACAGCAACTTCCACAGCGCCTCTGGCGGGGCCGGTACGCGATGGCTGATCACGCGCACGCCCGGCAACTGAACCGGCTTGCCCCGCATGCCGAGTGCGACCACTTCATGCCCTGCGGCGGCGAGCGCTGGCGCGAGGTGCACGAACTGACCGGGGAAGTTCTGGTGAACGAAGAGGATGCGCATGCTGGGCTAGAGGTCTCAGGGGCAAGCGTTTGTTAGCCGTGCAGGGCAGAAGAGTGCAGCGCGGCAGTCTGCTCACACCAGACCGGATCTATGTTGGTCAGCGCCCTCGGACGGGATTGCGGGAGTAATCCACCGATTACTTCGTTCGCGAAGATCGTGCCGCGCCGTGTGCGGTCAGGTCTGCCCGAACGCCGGCGGGGCGTTGCGCTTGTTGGGGCAATCTTCCTTGAGGCAGTCCACATACAGGTGGAGCGCGTGTTCGCGCACTTTGAAGCCGCGCTCCTGAGCGATGCGGTTCTGTTTCTCTTCGATTTCGGCGTCGTAGAACTCTTCCACCCGCCCGCATTGCATGCAGACCAAGTGATCGTGGTGCTGGCCGTGGTTCAGCTCGAACACCGCCTTGGCCGATTCGAAGTGATGGCGTTCAAGCAAGCCGGCTTGTTCGAACTGGGTCAGCACGCGATACACCGTGGCCAGGCCGATGTCCATGTCTTCCGCCATCAACATCCGGTAGACGTCCTCGGCCGTAAGGTGGCGCTGGTCGGTGCGCTGGAACAGTTCGAGGATCTTAAGCCGGGGAAGAGTGGCCTTGAGGCCCATGCTCTTGAGGCTTTGGGAGTTGGTCATGGATGGCGGCCGCGGGGTCGGATTAGCCGCATATGATATAGTCTGAAGCCCTATTTGGAAACGCGACCCGCTCCGCCCAACCCATGCTGCGCTTGAGTTTTCGACCTGCCGTACTGCTGTGCGCGCTGTGCCTGTTGCCCTTTGCGGGCGGTTGCGACTGGCTGCGCCCCTATCGCATCGATGTGCGTCAAGGCATGGCGATCGATGGGGAAATGGTTGGCCGGCTCAAGGCTGGCATGACACCGGAGCAGGTGCGTTTTATCCTCGGTACACCGCTCCTCAGCGACCCCTTCCATGGCGATCGCTGGGACTACCCGTACGAGTTTCGCGCCGGCCGCAGCTCCAAGATCGAGCGCAAGGTCTTCTCCGTGTATTTTAAGGATGGCACGCTCGCGCGCTGGGAAGGTGACATCCAGCCAGCGCCCGTGAACGAGGCGGGGCTCAATCGGCTGGTCGAGATCGAGCCGGCGAAGAAGTAGCTGCTGGCCGCCGGCGCATCCCACTGCAAGGATTCCGCATGACCGTCAAAGTTGCGATTGCTGGCGCATCGGGCCGTATGGGCCGGATGCTGCTCGAAGCCACCCTGCGGGACCCGGCCTGCACGCTTGCCGCGGCGGTGGACATCCCCGGAAGTCCGTTTATCGGGCGCGACGCTGGCGAGTTGGTCGGCATGGCTAGTGCCGTCGCAATCAGCAGCGATGTGGATGCAGCGTTTGCGGTGGCGGACTGCCTCATCGACTTCACGCGGCCGGAAGGGACCCTTCATCACCTTGCCGCAGCGCAGCGCGCCGGGAAAGCGATGATTATCGGTACCACCGGCGTCGACGCAGCTGGCAAGGACGCAATCGCTCGCGCTGCCGAGACGATTCCCGTCGTTTTCGCGCCGAACATGGCGGTCGGCGTCAATGCGGTGTTCCGCCTGCTCGATGTTGCCGCGCGCATTCTCGCCAGTGGCTACGACATCGAAATCATCGAAGCGCATCATCGGCACAAGGTCGATGCGCCGTCGGGCACAGCCTTGCGCATGGGCGAGGTGGTCGCGCGCGCGCTTGATCGCGATCTCGAGACCTGTGCCGTCTATGGTCGTGAGGGTGTTACCGGTGAGCGCCCGGCGCAGCAGATCGGATTTGCGACCGTGCGTGGCGGTGACATAGTCGGTGACCATACCGTCTTGTTTGCTGGCCTCGGCGAACGGGTGGAGATCACGCACAAGGCATCGAGTCGCATGCCCTACGCCCTTGGCGCCTTGCGTGCAGCGCAGTTCCTCAAAGGCCGCAAGGCAGGCTTGTACGACATGCAGGACGTGCTCGGGCTGCGTTGAGCCGCATTCCTGAAGTTTTCTGCCTGAGGGCCGTTAACCCAGCTTGCCGGAAGCGTTAGCGCATTCCGAATTTCTCGGGGTAAGGCATGCAGATTTCCCAAGCGGTGCTGTCCGCGCGCGATTGGAACGAAACCTCACTGGCGGGGCTGCAAGCCCTGGCTCCCGATTGGGTGCTGGTGTTCGCCGACGTCGATGCCTTTGACGGCCATCTCCACACTCGCCTCAGGTCGGTTTTTCCCTCGGCCGTGTTGTGCGGGTGTTCCACCGCCGGCGAAATATCCTTGCGTGGCGTTTCCGATGGCAGCATCGTCGTCACAGCGGTCAAAACGGGTGCCGGCGCTGTCACCGCAGTGCGTACCCGCCTCCAAGGCATGGAGGATTCGGAGCCGGCAGGCACTCGCATTGGAAAACTGTTGGGTGCAGAGCCGTTCGCGGCTGTGCTGCTGTTTGCGCCCGGCGTCGACGTCAACGGCAGTGCGCTTATCCGAGGTGTGCGGAACGCATTGAGCCCGGAAGTGCCGGTTTGCGGTGGCCTCGCAGGCGATCGTGGCACATTCACCCGCACCTTCGTGCTCAGCAACGAAGCAGAGGGCGACCGCGAAGTCGTTGCGGTGGGGTTGAGCCGGGCGGTTTTCGAAGTCGGGCACGGCAGTTTTGGCGGCTGGCAACCCTTCGGCCCGATGCGCCGGGTGACGCGCGCCGAGGGCAACGTGCTCTATGAACTCGACGGCGAGTCGGCGCTGGCGATCTACAAACGCTATCTCGGCACCTATGCCGATGAGCTCCCCGGTTCGGGTCTGCTTTTCCCGTTTTCGATGGTCAATTCCGAGCGCGCACAGGTCGGGCTGATACGCACGATCCTTGGTGTTCATGAAGGGGAGGGCGCGCTCATTCTCGCCGGCGACGTGGACGAGCACGGCTTCATGCAGATGATGCATGCCCGCACCGATGCGCTGGTTGAGGGCGCGGCCGCGGCGGCCGAGGCCGCGTCTCGCGCCGACGCTTCCGATCGCACCTGCTTGTCGATTCTGGTCAGTTGCGTTGGCCGCAAACTGGTGATGGGTGACCGTGTCGACGAAGAGGTCGAAGCGGTCGGAGATGTCCTCGGCGCAGCCGGCACCCTGTGCGGCTTCTATTCCAACGGCGAAATCAGCCCATTTCTCGATACCACCGAATGCAAGCTGCACAACCAGACGATGACCATCGCAACCCTGTACGCACGACCCTGACCAGCCCTTTGCTGGCAAGGCAACTGCGTCGGGCCTTTGGCGTTGATTCGCCGCAGGCGCTGTTGGGCGTGATCGCCCAGGAGCAGCGTACCGCGGGCGAATTGGCGAGCGGGCTTGGCCATCTGATGGCGATGGTCGAGAGCACCTACCAGCAGTACGAACGCGATCTGGTTTTGCGGACGCGCAGTCTGGAACTCTCGTCTCGCGAATTGCTCGATGCGAACGATCGCTTGCGAGAGGAAAGCACGGCGCAGCAGAAGGTGCTCGACGCGTTGCGTGACGCTCTGAGCGGACTCGGCGATACCCGCGGTGAAGATGCCGTCGCGCGGCTTGATGTCACCGAACTGGCGAGTTCGCTCAGCGCGCTGGTTAACGAGCGTCGTCGTGCGTCCTTGTTGCTGGGCGTCACCGAAGAACGCCTGAAGCTGGCACTCGATAGCTCGGAAGACGGAATCTGGGATTGGGATATTGCTTCAGGTGCGGCGCATTTCAGCTCGCGCTGGGCGGCGATGCTCGGATATGCCCTGGAGGAAATCGAACCGACCTTCGAAGCGTGGAAGGCAATGGTGCACCCGGACGATCTGCCGGCTGCGCAGGCACGCCTGGTCGCCCACCTGCTGCAAGGTGCTTCCGAGTATGAGTCCGAATTCCGGATGCGTACCAAAGCGGGCGAGTGGAAATGGATTCTCGCCCGCGGCAAGGTGGTCAAGCGTGATGAGGCGGGTGGGGCGGTGCGCGTCGTGGGGACCCACCGCGACATCACCGAGCGCAAGCGTTTCGAGCTGGAACTGCTCAACGCCAAGGAGGCGGCCGAGGCCGCCAACCGCGCGAAAAGCGATTTCCTGGCGAACATGAGCCACGAGATCCGAACGCCGATGAACGGCATCATCGGCATGACCGAGCTCGCGCTGGATACCGAGCTGGATGATGAGCAGCGCGGCTATCTGGAGACCGTGAAATCATCGAGCGAGGCGCTGCTCACGATCATCAACGACATCCTCGACTTCTCGAAAATCGAGGCGGGGCGGATGGATCTGGAGGTAATCGAGTACGCGCTGTTCAATGCAGTGGCGGATTCGATCAAGGCGCTTGCCTTGCGTGCCCACCAGAAGGGGCTCGAACTGATCGCCAACATCGCGGACGATGTGCCGGTGCGGCTCAAGGGCGACCCGGGGCGCTTGCGGCAAGTCGTGTTGAATCTCGTGGGTAACGCGATCAAATTTACGGAAAAGGGGGAGATCGAAGTCGGCGTACGGGTGCTCGAGCGTGAAGGCGGATTCGCCCGCATCGAGTTCCTCGTGCGAGATACCGGGATCGGGATTCCGCCGGAGAAGCACAAGACGATCTTCGATGAATTCTCGCAGGCCGATACCTCCACGACGCGACGGTTCGGCGGTACCGGTCTCGGCTTGGCCATTTCGCGCCGCCTGGTCGAACTGATGGATGGGCGTTTGTCGGTCGAAAGCACGCCAGGGCAGGGCAGCTGCTTCCGCTTTACCTTGCGCGCCGAAATCGTCGAGGAGCCTGCCGCGCAAGCGCCCCGCCCCGAGTTCCTTGGTCGCCGCGCCCTTCTTGTGATCGAGAACCGCACCCTGGCCCGCTGCATCCACGGTTGGCTTGGTGCTGCGGGATTGCCAGTCACCTGGGTTTCGTCGGTGGAGTCGGCCCAAGCGGCGCTCAAAGCTGCCGTCGACGCAAATGCCTACTACGACCTGATGCTGGTTGATGCGGCTTTGCCGGACCCCGGCGGCTTCTCGCTGCCCTCCCGATTCTTCGATTTTGGGGCGTCGTGCGAACGATTTGTCATGCTCCTCAATACGGTCAATCAGCGTGAGGACGCTGACCGTTGCAGGCGACTCGGGTCTCGTGCCCACTTGGTGAAACCGTTTTCGAGACGCGATCTGGTCGATGCCGCGCTGCTGGCCTTCGGTGTTGATGGCAGCAGCGGTTTCTCGCTGGCGGAATTCGATCTCGCTGCCGCCAGCGCCGCTACCGAAGCGCGCGCCGAGCCACTTGAGATCCTGCTGGTCGAAGACAACCCGGTAAACCAGGCAGTGGCGCAGAAGGTGCTGGAGCGCGCCGGGCACCGGGTGCAGTTGGCCAACAATGGCGCCGAAGCGGTGGAGTACTTCGATCGCGAGAATTTCGACGTGATCCTGATGGATGTGCAGATGCCGGTCATGGGTGGCATCGAGGCGACCCGTGCAATTCGCGCCCGCGAGGCGCGACGAAGCTGGGCGGGCACCGGGCTGCTTGAGTCGATTCCGATCATTGCGATGACGGCGCACGCCATGCCTGCCGATCGCAATCGCTGCCTTGAAGCGGGCATGGACGATTACGTGGTGAAACCACTCAAGCCCGCCGAACTTTTCGCGGCCTTGAAACGGGTGGTGCGCAAGGAAACCGTGACGGAAGAGTATTACGACGGCTCCAGAACCGAGATCGAGGGAGATCCATTCGTGAGCAGCGGAGACGTGGCGGATCTTGACCAGACGCGGGACACCCTTGAAGGCGACGAGGCCGCAGTGCAGATGCTGATTGGCGTGTTCCTTCAGGACTACGGGCGTTCCAGGGCGGAACTGCTGCGTGCGGCAGAAGTTTCCAACTGGGAAGTGCTTTCTCGCGGTGCGCACTCGCTCAAATCCTCGGCCGGCATCTTCGGTGCCGCTACGGTGGCCGATGCTGCGCTCAAACTCGAGATTGCGGCAAGGGCGCAAAAAGGGCCGGAATCACTGGCGCGCCTGGCCGACCTGATCCCCGAGCTGGATCGTTTGGCGAGTTATTTGCGACGTGAACACGGCGCCTGATCCCGTCCGTAATCGACGAAGGTGTTTGCCCGGGGCGTGGGAAATTGCTACAATTTGATGATCAATTGAGAGCGGGATGCGCCATGCGGCGAATCCCGTTTTTCATGTCCGGCGCCGGTTCCGGCGCTCGCTCAGAATTCCGGAATATTGCGATAGTTTCAGGGAGTCCGCTGTGACAGCATTTCCCCCAGCCTTGCTCGCGCTCGCCGATGGTACGGTGTTCCACGGCAAGGGGATCGGCGCCGTCGGAAAGTCCGTCGGTGAAGTGGTTTTCAATACCGCCATTACCGGGTATCAGGAAATCCTGACCGACCCCTCTTACAGTCGCCAGATTGTCACGCTGACACACCCCCACATCGGGAATACCGGCGTCAACCGTGAGGACTGCGAAGCCTCGCGCACCTATGCCGCGGGCCTGATCGTGCGGAACCTGCCGTTGCGGGTGTCAAGCTTCCGTGCCGAACAATCTCTCGATGCGTACCTGCAGGCCGAGGGCGTTGTGGCGATTGCCGGCATCGATACGCGGAAACTGACGAGAATCCTGCGCGAAAAAGGTGCGCAGGCCGGTTGTATCGTCACTGCTGACGTCGGTGAGTCGATTGATGCCGACGCGGCCGTCGCTGAGGCGCGCGGTTTCCCCGGGCTTGCTGGAATGGACCTTGCGCAGGTCGTGACGACCGCTGAGCGCTACGAGTGGACGCGCGGCGAATGGCGCCTCGGTGAGGGATTTCGCGAACAGGCATCGGCCCGCTTCCACGTCGTCGCCTACGACTTTGGCGTCAAGCGCAACATACTGCACATGCTGGCAGAGCGCGGATGCAAGCTCACCGTGGTGCCGGCGAAGACGCCTGCGGCCGACGTGCTGGCGCTCAACCCCGATGGCGTGTTCCTCTCGAACGGCCCGGGCGACCCGGAGCCTTGCGACTACGCGATCGCCGCAATCCGCGAATTCCTCGACCGCAAGATTCCGACCTTCGGCATCTGCCTCGGGCATCAGTTGATGGCGCTGGCGGCTGGTGCAAAGACCATGAAGATGAAGTTCGGCCACCACGGCGCGAACCATCCGGTCAAGGATCTTGATTCGGGCCGGGTGCTGATCACCAGCCAGAACCATGGCTTTGCCGCTGACCCGGCCACGCTGCCGGCCAACGTGAAGGTGACGCATGTGTCGCTCTTCGACGGCAGTCTGCAGGGCTTGGCCTGGACGGATCGTCCGGCACTGTGCTTCCAGGGTCACCCGGAAGCCAGCCCGGGCCCGCACGACGTGGCCTACCTGTTTGACCGTTTCGTCGGCTTCCTCGAGCAAGCCAAGAAGTGATTTCCTCCGGCGCGCGACCTTCGGGTGGTGCGCCTCGCCCCGGTGGTGAAAAGACATGCCCAAGCGTACAGACATCCAGAGCATCCTGATCATCGGCGCAGGCCCGATCGTCATCGGTCAGGCGTGCGAGTTCGACTATTCCGGCGCACAGGCCTGCAAGGCCCTGCGTGACGAGGGTTACCGCGTCATCCTGGTGAACTCCAATCCGGCAACGATCATGACCGACCCGGGCATGGCCGATGTGACCTACATCGAGCCGATCACCTGGCAGGTGCTCGAACGCATCATCGAGAAGGAACGCCCGGACGCGATTCTGCCGACGATGGGCGGCCAGACAGCGCTGAACTGCGCGCTAGATCTCTGGCATAACGGCGTACTCGAAAAGTACAAGGTCGAGATGATCGGCGCCAAACCCGATGCTATCGACAAGGCCGAGGACCGTCAGAAGTTCAAGCAGGCGATGACCAAGATCGGTCTGGAATCGGCCCGATCCGGCGTTGCCCATTCGATGGAAGAGGCGATGGCCGTTCAGGCGACCGTGGGCTTCCCGGCCATCATCCGCCCGTCTTTCACGATGGGCGGCACGGGCGGCGGCATTGCCTACAACATCGAGGAATTCGTCGAAATCTGCACCCGTGGGCTCGATCTTTCGCCAACCCGCGAGTTGTTGATCGAAGAGTCGCTGCTCGGATGGAAGGAATACGAGATGGAGGTCGTGCGCGACAAGCACGACAACTGCATCATCGTGTGCTCGATCGAAAACCTTGACCCGATGGGTGTGCATACGGGTGATTCGATCACCATTGCACCTGCGCAGACGCTGACCGACCGCGAGTACCAGATCATGCGGAACGCGTCGATCGCGGTACTGCGCGAAATCGGCGTGGATACCGGCGGTTCGAACGTGCAGTTCTCGGTCAATCCGAAAGACGGCCGCCTGATCGTGATCGAGATGAACCCGCGCGTCTCGCGTTCGTCCGCACTGGCCTCCAAGGCGACCGGGTTCCCGATCGCCAAGATCGCCGCGAAACTGGCGGTAGGTTTCACGCTGGATGAATTGAAGAACGACATCACCGGCGGCGCCACGCCGGCATCGTTCGAACCGTCGATCGACTACATCGTCACCAAGATTCCGCGCTTCGCGTTCGAGAAGTTTCCGGCTGCGAACGACCGCCTGACCACTCAGATGAAGTCGGTGGGCGAGGTGATGGCCATGGGCCGCACCTTCCAGGAATCGTTCCAGAAGGCCTTGCGCGGTCTGGAGACCGGCGCCTACGGCCTGGACGAAGTCGAGTGCGATCGCGAAGAACTCGAAAGCGAACTGGCCAATCCGGGTGCTGAACGCATCTGGTACGTCGGCCAGGCCTTCCGCGAAGGGATGACGCAGGAGCAGGTTCACGCCCTGACGAAGATCGATCCTTGGTTCCTCGCGCAAATCGAGGACATCGTGCTGACCGAGAAGTCGCTCGTCGGCCGTTCGCTCAAGTCCTTGCTCGCGCCGGAATTGCGCGATCTGAAGCGCAAGGGTTTCTCCGATCGCCGGCTCTCCAAGCTGCTGGGCACTGACGAAACCAGCGTCCGCCTGCAACGGCATACGCTCGGCGTGCGTCCGGTATTCAAGCGTGTGGATACCTGCGCGGCTGAATTTGCGACCGAAACGGCCTACTTGTACTCGGCTTACGAGGATGAGTGCGAGGCGCAACCGACCAATCGCAAGAAGATCATGGTCTTGGGCGGCGGCCCGAACCGGATCGGCCAGGGCATCGAGTTCGACTACTGCTGCGTGCATGCTGCATTGGCGCTGCGCGAGGACGGGTTCGAGACCATCATGGTCAACTGCAACCCGGAAACCGTGTCGACGGACTATGACACTTCCGACCGGCTGTACTTCGAGCCGCTGACGCTCGAAGATATTCTCGAGATCGTTGCCGTTGAGAAGCCGGTTGGCGTGATCGTGCAGTTCGGTGGCCAGACGCCGCTGAAGCGGGCGCGTGAACTCGAGGCCAATGGCGTGCCGATCATCGGCACGTCGCCCGACATGATCGATGCCGCAGAGGACCGCGAACGCTTCCAGAAGCTGCTCAACGACCTTGGTCTGAAGCAGCCCCCCAATCGCACCGCACGCGCGCCGGAAGAAGCGGTGCGACTGGCTGCAGAAATCGGCTATCCGCTGGTCGTACGCCCGTCATATGTGCTTGGCGGTCGCGCGATGGAAATCGTGCATGAGCAGAAGGATCTGGAGCGCTACATGCGCGAGGCGGTCAAGGTGTCGAACGACTCGCCGGTGCTGCTGGATCGCTTCCTCAATGATGCGACCGAAGTGGATGTCGATGCGTTGTCCGATGGCAAGCAGGTCATCATCGGCGGCATCATGGAACACATTGAGCAGGCGGGCGTGCATTCGGGTGACTCGGCCTGTTCGCTGCCGCCCTATACGCTCTCCAGGACGCTCCAGGACGAGTTGCGCCGGCAGACCGAGTTGATGGCGCGCGCGCTCAATGTGTGCGGCCTCATGAACGTCCAGTTCGCGATCCAGGGCAAGGGCGACGATGCGGTCGTCTACGTACTGGAGGTCAATCCTCGTGCATCGCGCACGGTGCCGTTCGTCTCCAAGGCCTGCTCTCTGCCGCTGGCAAAGATCGCTGCGCGCTGCATGGCGGGCATCACGCTGGCCGACCAGGGCGTCAAGGGCGAGGTGGTCCCGCCGTATTATTCGGTGAAAGAAGCCGTCTTCCCGTTCGCGAAGTTCCCGGGCGTGGACACGATCCTCGGCCCGGAAATGAAGTCGACCGGAGAGGTGATGGGGGTCGGTCGCACCTTCGCCGAAGCGTTCATCAAGAGCCAGCTGGCGGCGGGCGCAACCCTTCCGACCGGCGGCACGGCCTTCATCAGCGTCAAGATGGCCGATCGTCCGAAAGCAGTGGAAGTGGCACGTGAATTGGCTGAACTCGGCTTCAAGCTGGTTGCAACGCGCGGCACTGCGGCCGCGTTGTCTGCCGCGGGCATCGTGGTGACACCGGTAAACAAAGTGACCGAAGGTCGTCCGCACATCGTGGACATGATCAAGAACAACGAGATCAGTCTGATCATCAACACCGTCGAAGAAAAGCGACAGGCGATTGCCGATTCGCGCTCGATCCGCACGAGTGCGCTGGCCGCGAAGGTGACAATCCAGACGACGATCGAAGGCGCCCGTGCTGCCTGCATAGGCATCCGGCACCTTTCCGAAATGACACCGTATGCGCTGCAGGCTCTGCACGCGGAACTTGCTTGATGGCGGGCTAGGCAATACATGAACAAGGTTCCACTGACCCTCAACGGCGCCGAGAAACTGCGCGCTGAATTGCAGCGGCTCAAGACTGTCGATCGTCCGGCGGTCATCGAGGCGATCGCCGAGGCGCGTTCGCACGGCGATCTGTCCGAAAACGCCGAATACGATGCCGCGAAGGAGCGGCAGGGCTTCATCGAAGGGCGCATCAAGGAGGTCGAGGCCAAGCTCTCGTCCGCACAGATCATCGATCCGAAGTTGCTGGATGCCGATGGTCGTTGCGTGTTCGGTGCCACGGTTGAACTCGAAGACCTGAGCACCGGCGATACGGTGACCTACCAGATCGTGGGCGAGGACGAAGCCGATCTGCGTGTTGGCAAGATTTCGGTGGCCTCGCCAATCTCGCGTGCGCTGATCGGCAAGTACGCCGGCGACATCGCAGCGGTTCAGGCGCCTGGCGGCGTGCGCGAATACGAAGTGCTGGACGTCAAGTACATCTGACGATGCGGCAGATCGGACGCCCCGTTTTTGCGCTTGCGCTTACGTTGTGGGTAGGCGCCTTGTGGACCATCGGCGGCATCGTCGCCCCGGTGCTGTTTTCGAGCCTGGCGGACCGAAGCCTTGCTGGCCAGATTGCAGGTCGCCTGTTTTCGGCTGTCGGGTGGATCGGCGTTGGTGCTGCGCTCTATCTCATCCTGTTCATTGTCATTGAGCGCGGCTCCCAGTCCTTCAGGGGCGCATCCGTCTGGATCGTGTTGCTAATGTTCCTGCTCACGCTAGCCTCGCAGTTCGGCATTCAGCCGATCCTCGCCCAATTGAAGGCCGAAGCGTTTCCGCGAGAAGTGATGGAGAGCCTGGTGCGCGACCGTTTTGCTGCGTGGCACGGGATCTCGAGCGTGCTCTACCTAATCCAGAGCGGCCTCGGCGGAGCGCTCGTGGTCCTTGAAGCTACAAGCCCGCGTCGCTGACGACGCGGGCTTGTAGAGAGCGCTGCAACCGTCAGCGGCTCTTGGGTTTGCGGGGGGTGCCCGAACGCACCGCCGTTGTGCGCGGACGTGCGGTTCCGCCGGTGAGGGCGCTTCCCCTTAGTTTGGTGGCCGGGCGTGGGGCACTGCCGGCGCGCGAACCGGCGCTTTTCGCGCTGGAACGTGGGCTCGCCGTTCTTGGACGGGCAGGTAGCTTGGGTTCTGGCTTGGCGTCGGCTTCCGGAGCCGGACGAAAGACCACCAGTAGCTTCCCGATGATCTGCACCGGTGCGCACCCCAGTTCGTCGCAGATCGTCGTCATGTAGGCGTGACGCGCCTCGCGGTCGTCGCCGAAGACGCGGATCTTGATCAGTTCGTGCGCGGTCAGCGAGCGGTCGATTTCTTTCAGAACCGACGGCGCGAGCCCTTTCTCAGCAATACTGACGACCGGATCAAGGGCGTGTGCGCGTGCGCGTAGTTCGCGACGCTCGGTTGAAGTGAGTGTTTTCATGGAAAATCTGCTGTGCAAACCAACATTCTAGTGCGATGAAGCGGACCAAGACCAGCAAACAGTGGATGCAGGAGCATGTGAACGACCCTTGGGTGCACCGCGCCAAGGCCGAAGGCTATCGTTCTCGCGCGGCGTTCAAGCTGACTGAAATCGACCAGAAGGACCGTTTGCTGGCCAAAGGGCAAGTTGTCGTTGAACTGGGCGCAGCTCCGGGGAGTTGGACCCAGGTGGTGGTCAAGAAAGTCATGCCGGGGGGGCGTGTCTTTGCGCTCGACCTGCTGGAGTTTGCGCCGATAGAAGGGGTGGAGTTCATCCAGGGCGACTTCACAGAGGAGTCGGTCTTGGCTGCCCTTGAAGAACGTTTGGGCGGTCGAGCGGTGGACCTTGTTCTTTCGGACATCGCCCCCAATATCTCTGGTATTGCAACGATCGATCAAGGCCGCTCGATCTACCTGTGCGAATTGGCACTTGATTTTGCAGAGCGTCACCTGATGTCGGGAGGCAACATGCTGGTCAAGGTCTTCCAGGGCTCGGGCTTTGATGAATTCCGCAAGGCAATGGGGCGGGTGTTCTCCCAAGTGCATGTTCGCAAACCGGCGGCATCGCGCGATCGGAGTTCAGAGGTCTATTTGCTGGGGCTTGGCAAGCGACAGTGATTTTGTGCGGCGGTGGCGCGTGCCATTGGCTCGACGCATTGAACGGTCATAGAATGGCTTGGTCTACGGTAGGCAGCGGCCCCGTCCGGGCCTGAGAAGGAAGCGACTTGAACAATCTTTTCAAGAATTTAGCGATCTGGCTGGTGATCGGCATCGTGCTGATGACGGTTTTCAACCAGTTCAACAATCGCCAGACGGCGCAAAGCCAGATGGAATACTCCCAGTTCATGGAGGAGGCGAAGCAGGGGCGGATCGCGAAGGTGACGATCGAAGGCCGCACCGTGCGAGCGACGACCCAGGACAACAAGCAGATCACGGTTTTCACGCCTGGTACCCAGGATCTGTGGATGGTGAGCGACCTTATGCGCTACGGGGTCAAGATCACCGCGAAGCCTGAAGAAGAGCAGTCGTTGTTGATGAGCATCTTCGTGTCTTGGTTCCCGATGCTGTTGCTGATCGGCGTGTGGGTCTTCTTCATGCGACAGATGCAGGGCGGTGGCCGTGGCGGCGCGTTCTCGTTCGGCAAGAGCCGTGCGCGGATGCTCGATGAATCGACAAACAGCATTACCTTCGCTGACGTTGCTGGTTGCGACGAAGCCAAGGAAGAGGTTGCCGAGCTTGTCGATTTTCTGCGCGACCCTTCGAAGTTCCAGAAACTCGGCGGCCGTATCCCCAAAGGCGTGCTGATGGTTGGATCCCCCGGCACCGGCAAGACCTTGCTTGCCAAAGCGATTGCAGGCGAGGCCAAGGTACCGTTCTTCTCAATCTCCGGTTCCGACTTCGTCGAGATGTTTGTTGGCGTCGGAGCGGCCCGGGTTCGCGACATGTTCGAGAACGCGAAGAAGCAGGCGCCCTGCATTGTGTTCATTGACGAAATCGACGCGGTTGGTCGCCAGCGCGGCGCTGGACTGGGCGGCGGCAACGACGAGCGCGAACAAACGCTGAACCAGTTGCTCGTGGAGATGGACGGTTTTGAGGGTCAAACCGGCGTTATCGTGATCGCTGCGACGAACCGCCCTGATGTTCTGGATCCTGCCCTGCTGCGTCCTGGTCGTTTCGACCGCCAGGTCGTGGTGCCGTTGCCGGATATCCGCGGACGTGAACAGATCATCAAGGTTCATATGCGCAAGGTGCCGGTAGGCCCCGACGTCGATGCCAATGTCTTGGCTCGCGGAACACCTGGAATGTCCGGTGCCGACCTTGCGAACTTGGTCAATGAGGCTGCGCTGTTCGCAGCGCGTTCGAATAAACGTCTTGTTGATATGGACGATTTTGAGCGCGCCAAGGACAAGATCTTCATGGGCGCCGAGCGCAAGTCGATGGTGATCCAGCCCGAGGAAAAGCGCGCCACTGCGTACCATGAGTCGGGGCACGCGATCATCGGTTCGGTGCTGCCCGGTTGTGATCCGGTCCACAAAGTGACCGTGATTCCGCGTGGGCGGGCGCTTGGGGTGACGTGGTCCCTGCCTGAGATGGATCGCTTCAGTCTCTATCGGGATCAAATGCTGGCGCAGATTTGTATGGCATTTGGTGGTCGTGTGGCCGAGGAAATCTTTGTCGGCAAGGTTTCCACTGGCGCTTCAAACGATTTCGAGCGTGCGACAAGCATCGCGCGAGACATGGTTACTCGCTATGGGATGTCGGACGCATTGGGGCCAATGGTTTATGCCGAAAACGACGGTGAAGTGTTCCTTGGGCGTTCGATTACGACTCACAAGAACCTTTCCGAAGCAACCCTTCAGCAGGTTGATATCGAGATCCGGAGAATCGTCGATAGCCAGTATGCGTTGGCCAGAAAGATCCTCGAAGAGAATCGCGACAAGGTTGAAGCCATGACCGCTGCGCTTCTCGAATGGGAAACGATCGACGCGGAACAGATTGGCGACATCATGGCCGGTCGCCCGGTGCGCGCACCGCACGCTTCGTCGCAAGCGAAGCCTTCGGCCTCCGATGGGCCGGCCGGACCCGCGCCAAGCGCAACTGCCCCTGCCTGAACCTGGGGCGCGTACTCACCCACTTGGGCCGGCTCGCCGGCCCAACTTCTTTAGATGCCACAGCACTTGAAAATCGGCAGATTCGATCTGCCTGTTGCCCGTCCGCTCGTGATGGCCATCATCAACGTCACCCCCGACTCGTTTTCGGGGGATGGGTTCGGCAATCGAATCGATGCTGCCGTCAATAGTGCGCAAATGGCCATCGCGGCAGGGGCGGACATCATCGACGTGGGTGGTGAATCGTCCCGGCCCGGTGCAGCAAGCGTTTCGCTAGACGAGGAAATGCGTCGGGTGGTGCCGGTCGTGGAGGCCATCGCCCGCCTTGGCGTCCCGGTTTCGGTCGATACGACAAAACCTGAAGTCATGGCAGCTTCAATTGCCGTCGGCGCCTCGCTCATTAACGACATCAACGCATTGCAAGCGCCGGGCGCCATGGAGGCCGTCGCAGCGAGCGACTGTGCCGTGTGCCTGATGCACAAGAAGGGTGAGCCGGGTGACATGCAAAATGCGCCGCGCTATGACGATGCTGTAGACGAAGTCTGGTCATTTCTTCACGCGCGAAAGCTGGCCGCACTCGATGCAGGTATCGAGTCTGAATGCATCCTGATCGACCCCGGTTTTGGATTTGGCAAGACTCTGGCGCACAATCTTGCGCTATTTGGTGCGCTGGAGCGCTTTGGCGAACTTGCACCTGTGCTGGTTGGGGTCTCGAGGAAATCAATGCTTGGCGAGATTACCGAGCTCCCCGTCGATCAGCGAGTTGTTCCGAGTGTCGTTGCTGCAGTCGCGGCCGCATCGCGTGGTGCCACCATCCTCCGTGTTCACGATGTTGCGCAGACTGTCGCGGGGCTAAAAGTCTGGCAGAAACTCGGCGGATCCATCAACGCACGCAGCGGCTGCTGACCTGCCAATGGCGCCACGCGCCAAACGAGAAAAGGTATTGGAAGACAATGAGTCGAAAGTATTTTGGTACAGATGGTGTTCGGGGTCGGGTTGGTGATGCGCCGATCACTCCCGAATTCGTCATGCGACTTGGATACGCGGCGGGGCGTACCTTGTGCGCAGAGCAACATGGAACGCGTGGACATGAACGTCCAACTGTATTGATCGGAAAAGACACTCGCGTGTCTGGTTACATGCTTGAAGCGGCACTTGAGGCGGGCTTTGCCGCTGCTGGTGTCGATGTTGTGCTGGCGGGGCCGATTCCTACGCCAGGTGTGGCTTACTTGACGCGAGCGCTCCGTCTTGATGCTGGGGTCGTCATCTCGGCTTCCCACAATCCCTACTTTGATAACGGAATCAAGTTCTTTTCGGCTCGCGGTGCAAAGCTTCCCGACGCGGTCGAGGCGGCCATAGAGGCGCGCATTGATGAGCCAATCGGATGCGCAGATTCGGCGGCAATTGGTCGTGCGAGGCGAATTGATGACGCCGCGGGGCGCTACATTGAGTTCTGCAAGAGCACATTTCCGACGGATCTGGATCTGCGCGGACTGAAGATCGCTGTCGATTGTGCTCATGGCGCTGCATACCACATTGCGCCTCGCGTGTTTCATGAGCTTGGCGCGGAGGTTGTTGCAATAGGGAAGGAACCCAATGGCCTGAATATCAATGACCAGGTCGGCGCAACCGTTCCGGAGTCGATTCGGACATTCACGCTTGCACAGGGCGCCGATATCGGGATTTCCCTTGATGGCGACGGTGATCGTCTCGTAATGGTTGATCGTCATGGCGCGATCTACGACGGCGATATGCTGATTTACGTCATCGCCCGCATGCAGAATGAACAAAGCCGGCTTCCGGGTGTGGTGGGAACGCTTATGAGCAATCTCGGCTTTCAGAGAGCCATTGAGGCGCTCGGGGTTCCATTCATTCGCGCCAAGGTGGGTGACCGCTATGTGCTCGAGCGTTTGGAAGAGCGGGGCTGGAAGCTTGGGGGCGAAAACTCAGGCCACATACTCTGCCTCGACCGGCACACGACGGGCGATGGAATTGTCTCGGCATTGCAGGTATTGGCGGCTCTCCGTATTCGAAACGAAACGCTTGCCCAAGCGTGCCAGGATCTCTCCTTCTATCCTCAAAAGCTTATAAACGTGAGAATCAAAGAAGGTTTTGACTGGCAGTCCGATCGTGCAATCTCAGAAGCTGTCGCTTCGGCGGAAAGTGAGTTGGCGGACAAAGGACGCGTATTGCTGCGGGCTTCTGGGACCGAACCACTCTTGCGCGTCATGGTGGAGGGCCAAGACGAAGCAAAAGTCGGGAACATCGCGCAACGTTTGGCGACGGTGGTCCGCTCTGCCCTTGAGTGACTGACCCTTGCGCATGCAGCCAAGCAGCAGGTGTTGGTGAAAACGCCCGATTTCGTCCCGTTCCATGAGTTGAGCAGCGCGAGCCGTTGAGGCGCTACGCCTTCATCATGTCGAGATCTTGCTTGGCTTGTCGTTAAAGTAGAGATCCGCTAGACTGCTACGTTTTGCGGCAAAATTCGGGGCTTCCTGTGAGCGGAATATTTTTTGGCCTAGTGCTGACCGTGCATGTGCTGGTTGGTGTGGCAGTGATTGGTTTGGTGCTGGTTCAGCATGGTAAGGGTGCGGATCTTGGTGCCTCGTTTGGTGGTGGCGCCTCAGGCAGCCTGTTTGGAGCGTCGGGGTCGGCGAATTTCCTGAGTCGCACGACTGCTGCGCTGGCGACAGCATTCTTTGTGACCAGCCTCGCTCTGACTTATCTGGCGAGCCATCGTGGCGGTGTTTCCCGCAGTGTGATGGATGCTGCCACTGTTGAGCAGTCGGCGCCGGCATCGTCTCAGCCGGCGAAGCCGGCAGGCCCAGCCCAAGAGATTCCGAAATAAGTCGCTCTTGGCAAATTGAGTGACTTTGTTTATAATTCTTTCCTGTTGTAAGCGTGCCGACGTGGTGAAATTGGTAGACACGCCATCTTGAGGGGGTGGTGGCGCAAGCCGTGTGAGTTCGAGTCTCACCGTCGGCACCATAATTTCGAAACGCCCGCGTATGCGGGCGTTTTTCCATCTGATGCAATTCCCGACTTTACGATCATGCTCGCGAACTATTTTCCGGTATTGATTTTCATTCTTGTCGGTATTGCGGTAGGCGGCGTAATGCTTCTCGCGGGGCGAGTGCTTGGGCGCAACAATCCCGAGCCGGAGAAGTTGTCGCCGTACGAATGCGGATTTGAGGCGTTCGAAGATGCGCGCATCAAATTCGATGTTCGCTACTACCTGATTGCAATCCTGTTTATCCTTTTCGACATAGAAGTCGCCTTCCTGATTCCTTGGGCTTCAATTTTGCGAGAAATTGCTGCCAATGAGTCACTGAGGCTATTCGGTTTCTTTGAGATGCTTGTTTTTCTTGGCATTCTCGTCGTGGGGTATGTCTATATTCGCAAACGCGGCGCACTTGACTGGGAGTAGCACGTCAGTCAACGGTTTGTCGGGGTTTGAGGGGGAGTGATGAGTGTAGAGGGTGTCTTCCGCGAGGGGTTCGTGACGACAACGCTCGATGGCGTTATCAACTGGACTCGAACGGGATCGCTTTGGCCTATGACGTTTGGCTTGGCGTGCTGTGCGGTCGAGATGATTCATGCTGGCTGTTCGCGTTATGACCTTGATCGCTTTGGCGTGGTGTTCCGGCCAAGCCCGAGACAGTCAGATCTCATGATTGTGGCGGGCACTCTCTGCAATAAGATGGGGCCTGCCTTGCGTCGCGTCTATGATCAGATGGCTGAGCCTCGGTGGGTCATTTCCATGGGGTCCTGCGCCAATGGCGGCGGTTATTATCATTACTCCTACTCGGTTGTCCGAGGGTGTGATCGCATAGTGCCGGTCGATGTTTATGTGCCGGGATGTCCGCCTACAGCAGAAGCCTTGGTGTACGGGATCATTCAGCTGCAAAACAAGATCAAGCGTACCAATACCATTGCCCGATAGCGCAGAGAAATCGCATGAGTGCAAAACTGGAACGATTGCAGGAAAGTCTGCGTGCGCGCCTTGCCGATAAGACTTACTCGCTTGTTTGCGATCGAGGTGAAGTAACGCTTGAGGTGGCGTCCAAGGATTATTTGGCGGCCGCCCTGATACTGAGGGATAGCGCCGAACTCGGATTTGAACAATTGATCGACTTGTGTGGCGTGGATTACAGTTCCCATGCTACGCGCAGTGGGTCTGTCCCTCGTTTTGCTGCTGTTGCCCATCTGCTTTCTGTTAGTCATAACTGGCGTTTGCGCCTGAGAACGTTTGCTCAATCGGATAGCTTTCCTGTTGTCGATTCGGTGTCGACGGTCTGGCCTAGCGCCAATTGGTTTGAGCGCGAGGCTTTCGATCTCTATGGCCTGATGTTTGAAGGTCATCCGGATTTGCGACGTATTCTCACGGACTATGGATTTGTTGGGCATCCGTTCCGTAAGGATTTTCCGGTTTCCGGCTACGTTGAGATGCGTTACGACTCTGAGCAGGGGCGCGTTATTTACCAACCGGTCTCGATTGAGCCGAGAGAGGTGACGCCCCGGATCGTTCGTGAAGGCAACTATGGGCAGGCAGGCAATGTCTGAAATTCGTAACTACACGATCAATTTCGGTCCTCAGCATCCGTCCGCCCACGGTGTTTTGAGGCTTGTTCTAGAGCTTGATGGGGAGGTTGTCGAGCGGGCTGATCCGCACATCGGTCTTCTCCATCGCGGTACCGAAAAATTGGCGGAGACGCGCACTTGGATTCAGTCGGTGCCATACATGGACCGTCTTGACTACGTCTCTATGATGTGCAATGAGCATGCCTACTGCATGGCCATCGAGCGCCTGCTTGGGCAAGAAGTTCCGCTTCGCGCTCAATACATCCGGGTAATGTTTGACGAAATTACTCGAATCCTGAACCACCTCCTCAACATCGGAACTCATGCACTGGACATTGGTGCGATGACGATGGTTCTCTATACCTTCAGGGAGCGTGAGGATTTGATGGATGCGTACGAGGCGGTATCCGGCGCTCGTATGCATGCCGCCTACTACCGACCCGGCGGCGTGTATCGGGATTTGCCTGATCGCATGCCGAAATACGAAGTCTCGAAGTTCCGCAATGCATCGACCGTCGCGAAACAGAATGCGGCCCGCGAGGGTTCGTTGCTTGACTTTCTGGACGATTTCGTCAGCCGCTTTCCGGGCTATGTAGATGAGTACGAGACGTTGCTCACTGATAACCGGATCTGGAAGCAGCGTACAGTTGGTATCGGTGTTGTCTCGCCAGAAGAGGCGCTTGCTCACGGTTTCACAGGGGCCATGCTTCGCGGATCTGGAGTTGAGTGGGATCTTCGAAAGAAGCAGCCATACGAGGTCTACGATCGTGTCGACTTCGACATCCCTGTCGGTGTGAATGGCGATTGCTATGATCGCTATCTTGTCCGGATGGAAGAGATGCGGCAATCCAACCGGATCATCAAGCAATGCATTGATTGGTTGCGAAAGAATCCAGGTCCGGTGATTTGTGATAACTACAAGGTGGCTCCACCCTCTCGTGTCTCGATGAAGGAGAACATGGAGGAGTTGATTCATCACTTCAAGCTTTTTACCGAAGGAATGCACGTTCCTGAAGGCGAAGCTTACGCCGCAGTCGAGCATCCGAAGGGCGAATTTGGGGTTTACGCGATATCGGATGGGGCTAACAAGCCTTATCGCGTCAAGCTGCGGGCACCCGGATTTGCGCACCTCGCTGCGATGGATGCGATTGCGCGCGGCCATATGCTCGCCGACGTTGTTGCGATCATCGGAACGATGGATATCGTCTTTGGCGAAATTGACCGCTAATCGAAAATACGTGTTCGTGAGAGAGATGGACGAGTCATGCTGAGCTCCGAATCATTAGTAAAAATAGATCGTGAAGTTCAGAAGTATCCTGCCGATCAGAAACAGTCGGCGGTGATGGCTGCACTCCGTATTGCTCAGCAGGAAAAGCGATGGCTTGATTCGGCAGTAATTGAGTTTGTCGCTGCGTATCTGGATATGCCGGCCATGGCAGCCTACGAGGTTGCTAGCTTCTACAACATGTACGATTTGCATGCGGTCGGTGACTACAAGCTCACGGTGTGCACGAATCTTCCCTGCGCGCTTTCGGGTGGCGCTGACGCGGGCGAATATCTGAAAAAGAAACTCGGTATTGAGTTCAATCAGACGACTCCTGATGGCAAGTTCACTCTTAAAGAGGGTGAGTGCATGGGGGCTTGCGGGGATGCACCGGTGTTGCTGGTCAATAACCATCGGATGTGCTGCCGAATGACCGAGTCCCAAATGGATCAACTCATCGACGAGCTGAGCAAATGAGTGATAAAGCCTTTATGCTTTCAGGGCTTGACGGTGATCGCTCTTGGCGTCTTGCCGATTACGTCAAGCGTGGGGGCTACGCGGCGCTTCGGAAGATCATCGGCGAAGAAATGGCGCCTGAGGTGATCATCGCCGAAGTCAAGAAGTCGGCGCTGCGCGGGCGCGGCGGTGCGGGCTTCCCTACGGGGTTGAAATGGAGTTTCATGCCGCGCCAGTTCCCTGGTGCGAAGTATGTTTGCTGTAATTCCGACGAAGGCGAGCCCGGTACCTTCAAGGATCGCGATCTCTTGCGCTTCAACCCCCATTTGGTCATTGAGGGCATGATCATTGCCGGATATGCGATGGGGTGTGAGCGGGGCTACAACTATATTCACGGCGAGATTTTCGAGGTCTATGAACGCTTCGAAGAGGCTTTGGCCGAGGCCAGAGCCGCCGGTTACCTTGGCGCCAACATTCTTGGCTCTGCGTTTTCCTTTGATCTCTTTGCGCATCATGGCTACGGTGCGTATATCTGTGGTGAGGAAACCGCACTTCTGGAATCAATAGAAGGAAAGAAGGGGCAGCCCCGATTCAAGCCTCCCTTTCCCGCCAGTTATGGCTTGTACGGCAAGCCGACGACGATCAATAACACCGAGACGTTTGCGTCGATACCGTACATCATCAACAACGGCGGTGATGCATTCTTGAATCTGGGGAAGCCGAACAATGGCGGAACTAAGTTGTTCTCGGTCTCTGGTCACGTCAACCGCCCCGGTAACTACGAAGTAGCCCTCGGGACACCGTTTCCCGAATTGCTCGGATTGGCAGGGGGCATGCGTGGTGGTCGCCGCCTCAAAGCGGTGATTCCCGGCGGGTCCTCGGCTCCAGTGCTTCCTGAAGCGGTGATCATGGATTGCACCTTGGATTACGACTCGATTTCCAAGGCGGGTTCGATGTTAGGTTCGGGTGCGGTGATTGTGATGGACGAAAGCACCTGCATGGTCAAAGCGCTTGAGCGTCTCTCGTATTTCTACCACGAAGAGTCGTGCGGTCAATGCACCCCTTGCCGTGAGGGTACTGGGTGGCTGTATCGAGTCATTCACCGAATCGAGCACGGGCTAGGCCGACCGGAAGACCTTGATCTTCTTGATAGTGTTTCGGACAACATCATGGGGCGGACGATTTGCGCGCTTGGTGATGCTGCAGCGATGCCTGTGAAGAGTTTCATCAAGCATTTCCGTAGCGAATTCCAATATCACGTTGATAACAAGCGATGCTTGGTTCCGCTTGAGCAACAGCGTGAAGGCAGCAAGATCTACGTAGGCTGAATATGCTAGAGATCGAAATCGACGGAAAGAAGGTCGAAGTGCCCGATGGCAGCACCGTAATGGATGCTGCGAATCGCGTTGGTACCTATATTCCGCACTTCTGTTATCACAAGAAGCTCTCGATTGCGGCGAACTGCCGGATGTGTCTGGTCGAAGTAGAGAAGGCGCCGAAGCCGTTGCCCGCATGCGCGACTCCTGTCACAAATGGTATGAAAGTGACGACAAACTCCACAAAGGCCGTCAAAGCCCAAAAAGCAGTAATGGAGTTCTTGTTGATCAATCATCCACTGGACTGCCCGATTTGTGACCAAGGCGGTGAGTGCCAGTTGCAGGATTTGGCGGTTGGCTACGGTGAAAGCGCATCCCGCTATCAGGAAGAGAAGCGTGTTGTCGTTAACAAGGACTTGGGACCTCTGATTTCAACAGACATGACACGGTGCATTCATTGCACGCGTTGTGTCCGCTTTGGTCAGGAGGTTGCTGGAATCATGGAGTTGGGGGTCGCGAATCGCGGCGAGCGTTCCGAGATCATGGCGTTTGTCAATCAGACAGTTGACTCGGAACTCTCTGGCAATGTGATCGATCTTTGCCCGGTTGGAGCCCTGACCTCCAAACCGTTTCGCTTCTCGGCACGCACGTGGGAACTCTCTCGCCGTCGGTCGATCAGTCCGCATGATTCCCTCGGTGCAAATCTCGTCGTGCAAATCAAGCATGATGAGGTAAAGCGAGTTCTCCCTCTCGAAAATGACGCTGTCAATGAGTGCTGGATCTCAGATAAGGATCGGTTCTCTTACGAGGCTCTTACGTCTCCAGACCGACTAACTCAGCCAATGGTCAAACAGGGAGGGAAGTGGCTCCCTATCGCATGGCAAGACGCTATTGACTACGCGGTGCGGGCTTTTGGCGGGGTAGTAAAGGAGCATGGCGCGGAATCCGTAGGTGCATTCCTCTCGCCGCACTCGACGCTTGAGGAAATGTTCCTCGCACAACGAATCATTCGGCGCCTCGGTTCGGATAACGTTGACTTCCGCCTTCGTCAATCGGACTTCACCGCCGATTCCATGATGCGCGGCGTACCATGGCTCGGAATGAACCTTGGAGATATTGCGAATCTCGATCAGATTCTTTTGGTCGGCGGTTCTCTGAGGAAGGAAAGTCCGTTGCTGGCACAGCGAATCCGCCAAGTGACCAAGCGAGGTGCGCAAGTAAGCATCTTGGCTTCGTCTATTGACGCGCCTCTTGTGCCCCTGTTGCATACCGTACGCGTTGGGCCAGACGCCCTTCTGACTGCGGTTGCCAAGCTAGCTGTGTCAATTGCTCACGAAAAGGGCGTCGACCCAAGCGCCTACGCGAACGCATTGGCGGGCGCTGGCGTGCGCGAGGAAGTTGCTCCTTTGGCAAAGAGCCTCCTATCGGGGAGTAATTCCGCGATTATCTTGGGTAGTTCCGTTACCCAACATCCGCAGCTTGGAGCGATCTGGGCTGTCCTCTCCGAAATCGAACGGCTCGGTGGCGTGAAGTTCGGTTTCGTCGGTGAGGCCGCCAACAGTGTTGGTGGATACGTCGCGAATGCCATGAGTCGCACCAGTAACACGAGCACTATGCTGTCGTCTTCGCTCAAGGCATTGCTCTTGGTTGGCGTTGAACCCGCCCTGGATTTTGCCAATGGTGCCCGAGCGATCGAGGCAATGCGGAGTGCCAAATCGGTTATTGCGCTGACCGCTTTCAGGAGTGCTGTCGAAGACGTCGCTGATCTTATGTTGCCGCTCTCGACATTTGCTGAAACCGCTGGCACTTACGTCAATTGCGAGGGCAGGGCTCAAAGCTTCAACGCCGCAATCAAGCCACGCGATGAAATCCGTCCGGGATGGAAGATACTACGCGTGCTCGGTGCGGCTTTGGGTTTGGACGGTTTCGACATGGACACTTGCGAGCAGGTGCGAGACGCAGTGCTTCAAAAGGAAATCACTGCTGTCACGTACTCCAACTCACTCGACGGCACTCCAGATCCTGTGAGGCTGAGTGGCAACGGACTGCAGAGGGTTTCGGACATTCCGATCTATTCCGCTGACCCCATCGTACGCCGTGCTAGGTCTTTGCAGCGAACCCGCGATGCTGCGCCGCCAACAGCAAAGATGTCCGAAAAGACCCTGACCCGCGTTGGGCTTCGGTCCGGCGAGCGCGTCAAAGTTTCCACTTCAACGGGAGCGGTGCTTTTGACCGTCGAACTGGATTCCGGATTGGCAGATGACTGTGTGCGTATCGCCGCGTCCCGACCGGAAACGTTCGACTTGGGCCCGATGTTTGGCGAATTGACTGTGGAGCGTGCCTAATGGAAGCGCTTCTGCAACCCGTAGCTGCGTTGTTTGGCCCTTTCTGGCCGCTCGTGTGGACTCTTGTCAAGATCGTTGCGATCGTACTGCCTCTGATCCTTAGTGTTGCCTATCTCACTTTTGCCGAACGCAAAGTTATTGGGTACATGCAGGTTCGGATTGGCCCCAATCGAGTAGGTCCCAAAGGCTGGCTGCAACCGATCGCCGACGCACTGAAGCTTATTTTCAAGGAAATCATTGTTCCTTCTAGTGCGAGTAAGGCCCTTTTCATTATCGGACCGATGATGGTAATGGCCCCTGCATTGGCTGCGTGGGCAGTCGTACCTTTTTCAGCGAGCCTTGTATTGGCAAATGTCGATGCTGGGCTGCTCTATCTGATGTCGGTGACATCGGTTGGGGTGTACGGCGTAATCATTGCGGGCTGGGCCTCAAACTCCAAGTACGCGTTTCTCGGTGGAATCCGCGCGACGGCTCAGATGGTTTCCTACGAACTCGCGATGGGTTTCTCACTGGTGGGCGTATTGATGGTCTCTGGCTCACTGAACCTTTCCGACATTGTGACGGCGCAAGGGCAGGGGCTCTTCAAATCCTACGGTCTTGGTTTCCTTGGTTGGAATTGGCTTCCATTGATGCCTCTCTTTGTTGTCTATCTGATCTCAGGAGTGGCGGAGACCAATCGCGCGCCATTCGACGTCGTCGAGGGTGAATCTGAAATTGTTGCCGGCCATATGGTTGAATACTCAGGAATGGCGTTTGCGCTGTTTTTCCTGGCCGAATACGCAAACATGATTCTCGTGTCAGCGCTGACTTCTGTGTTCTTCCTTGGCGGCTGGCTCTCCCCCGTCGGTTTCCTGCCGGACGGTTTTCCATGGCTGGTGCTGAAGATTGGCTTCGTCCTGTTTCTCTTCCTTTGGTTTCGTGCGACCTTTCCGCGTTTTCGTTATGACCAGATCATGCGACTTGGCTGGAAGGTATTTGTCCCGCTTACCTTGGCATGGATCATTGTGTTGGGAATGTGGATCATGTCGCCGTTGTCGATCTGGAGGTAATTGGCGATGGGCGCTGTAAGGGAGTTGTTTGTAAGTCTTTTCCTCAAGGAATTGGTGAAGGGGTTGTCTGTCACGGGACGGCACTTCTTTCAAAGGAAAATTACCGTCCAGTATCCGGAGGAGCGTACCCCGCAAAGTTCTCGCTTTAGAGGGTTGCACGCACTTAGGCGTTACCCGAACGGTGAGGAGCGCTGTATTGCCTGCAAGCTCTGCGAAGCGGTATGCCCTGCGATGGCAATCACCATAGAATCCGAGCAACGTGAAGATGGCAGTCGCAGAACTACTCGCTACGACATTGATTTGACGAAATGCATCTTCTGTGGGTTTTGCGAAGAAGCATGTCCGGTAGATGCCATTGTTGAGACACGAGTGTTTGATTACCACGGCGAACAGCGTGGCGATCTCTATTACACAAAGCAAATGCTACTGGCAGTCGGCGACCGCAACGAAGAGCAAATTGCAAAAGACAGAGCGGAGGAGGCGCGATACCGTTAACTCCCTCGGGGTGCGGTGGCTGGCTACTATGGAATTTACGACTGTCCTTTTTTATGTTTTTGCTGCCATCACGACCGTGGCAGGGTTGCGCGTAATTACGTCTCGCAATCCAGTTAACGCAGCGCTTTACCTTGTGCTTGCGTTCTTCAATGCCGCTGGAATCTGGATGCTGCTGCGAGCCGAATTTCTGGCGATCGCCTTGGTGCTCGTGTATGTAGGTGCGGTGATGGTGCTGTTCCTATTCGTGGTGATGATGCTGGATATCAACCTCGAGCGCATCCGTCAGGGATTCTGGAGTTACTTGCCTTTGGGTTTGTTGATTGCAGCGGTCCTGGTTGGAGAGATGGTCGTGGTCGTATGGGGAAAGTGGTCTGGTTTGGAGGCTATGCCGATGCCGGCCGAGACTGCTCTGTATAGCAACACGAAGTCGCTGGCGTGGCTGATGTTCACCGATTTTGCGTACCCGTTCGAACTAGCTTCGTTTGTCCTTCTGGTTGCAATGGTAGCGGCGATCTCACTGACTTTGCGTACCCGTCCGGGCAATAAGGCAATTGATCCGGCCCGACAAATCATCGTCAAGGCAGCAGACCGGTTGCGCATTGTACGAATGCAGTCTGAAAAAGCAGAGATGAGTCGGCCGGTTGAGTCGGACGGGAGCGAATGATGCTACCTCTTTCACATGTTCTCATTCTAAGTGCCGTTCTCTTTGCAATTGGCGTTGTTGGGATTTTCCTTAATCGGAAGAACCTGATTGTCTTGTTGATGTCGATTGAGTTGATGCTTCTCGCAGTGAATATGAACTTCATTGCGTATTCAACCTATCTTGGTGACCGGTCTGGGCAACTCTTCGTTTTCTTTATTTTGACAGTCGCTGCTGCTGAGGCGGCGATCGGTCTTGCAATTCTTGTGGCAATGTTCCGAAACATGCGCACAATCCATGTCGACGATCTAGACAGTCTGAAGGGTTGAGGCCTCCGACAATGACGGACATGCAGAAACTATATTTGGTTGTACCCTTGGCTCCATTGATTGGATCGGCGCTGGCGGGTTTGTTTGGGCGGACCATCGGAAGAACGGCTTCCCATTGCGTAACGATTTTGGGAGTGGCCATTGCATTCTTGGCGTCGTGCCTCGTCTTTCGTGATGTACTGGCAGGCAACACATTTGATGGATCTCTCTACACGTGGGCCGTTGCGGGCGATCTGACGTTCAATGTTGGCTTTTTGATCGATAAGTTGACAGTCATGATGATGTTGGTCGTGACTTTCGTCTCCCTGATGGTGCATGTCTATACCATTGGTTACATGCACGATGATCCAGGCTATCAGCGATTCTTTAGTTACATTTCGCTCTTCACGTTCTCAATGTTGATGCTCGTGATGAGCAACAACTTCGTGCAATTGTTCTTCGGCTGGGAGGCGGTCGGACTTGTCTCCTATCTGTTGATTGGATTCTGGTATACGCGTCCGACTGCAATTTATGCAAATCTCAAAGCTTTTCTTGTAAACCGCGTAGGCGACTTCGGTTTCTTGCTTGGGATCGGCCTTATTGCAGCGGCGACTGGATCGCTGAACTACGCCGAGGTGTTCGCAAAGATTCCGGGATTGGCTGGCGCAACTATAGAGTTGTTCCAAGGGCATTCCTGGCAGTTGATGACGGTGATCTGTGTTTGTCTGTTTGTTGGCGCGATGGGTAAGTCAGCACAGGTGCCCTTACATGTCTGGCTGCCTGATTCCATGGAAGGCCCCACCCCGATCTCGGCATTGATTCACGCGGCAACAATGGTTACCGCAGGGATCTTCATGGTTACGCGTATGTCGCCGCTCTTCGAAGTGTCGGAGACCGCACGGACTTTTGTTCTCGTAGTCGGTGCAACGACTGCCCTGTTTATGGGCTTTCTCGGCATTATTCAGAACGACATCAAAAGGGTGGTGGCGTATTCAACGTTGTCTCAGCTTGGATATATGACGGTTGCGCTTGGGGTGTCCGCCTATTCTGCCGCGGTGTTCCATCTCATGACGCATGCTTTCTTTAAGGCGCTTCTCTTCCTCGCAGCTGGTTCCGTGATTATCGGTATGCACCACGACCAGGATATTCGCAATATGGGTGGATTGTGGAGGCGGATGCCGATTACGTGGCTGACCTCGCTTGTCGGCTCGCTCGCGCTTATCGGGTTTCCATTCTTGTCTGGCTTCTACTCGAAGGACGCAATCATTGAAGCCGTGGCAGAGAGCCATATTGCGGGATCGAGCTATGCGTATTTCTGTGTACTGCTTGGCGTGTTCGTAACCGCGTTTTATTCGTTCAGGATGTATTTCCTCGTTTTTCACGGAAAAGAACGTTTTCAGAGCGCCCAAGGACATGGCGACGCGCACGACCACGAACATCACGGCGATGCGCATGATTTACATGTACCGCACGAGTCGCCTTGGGTGGTGTGGCTACCGCTTGTGCTATTGGCGCTGCCTTCGCTGGCGATCGGTTTTTTTACCATAGAGCCAATGTTGTTTGGTAACTGGTTTGAGTCCGCGGTGGTAGTCACCGAGGCAAATGATGTACTTGCACGCGTTGGCGAGGAGTTTCATGGCGCCTCGGCGATGGCCTTCCATGGTTTTACCGCACTGCCGTTTGGACTTGCGATGGCTGGGGTTGCGGTCGCTGCCGTGTTCTATTTGTTTAAACCGGAAATTCCCGCTTGGTTTGCTCGCACCTTTGCACCCATCTATCGTTTGCTTGAAGAGAAGTACTACTTCGATCGAATCAATGAATTGGTGTTTGCAAGAGGCGCGCGACTTCTTGGCTCTGGTTTTTGGAAGGTTGGCGACCAGGCAGTGATTGATGGTGTTTTGGTCAACGGAACAGCGAACACGGTGGGCGGGATCGCGCGTTTGGTGAGACTGGTTCAGACGGGGCACTTATACCAATATGCATTCGTGGTCATTATTGGCGTTGTCATACTTTTGATGGGGTGGGGCAGGCACTTCTAAAGCCTCCGGCAGCGTATTGATTGTGTTCAATGTTTTGCGTCCATTGATGTATAAATCGGATAACTAGTGATGACGGGTGTGCCTCTTCTTAGCCTTGCAATCTGGATTCCCATCGTCGGCGGTCTGCTGGCTCTGGCTACAGGATCTGAGCGCAATGCGTCCGTTGCTCGACTCATCGCGTTGGTGACGTCGCTTGCCGGGTTCTTCGTTACGCTACCGCTTTACACTGGCTTCGACGCTGGATCCGATGCGATGCAGTTTGTTCAGCGGGTGCCATGGATCACCCGGTTCTCGATTGAGTACTATCTTGGTGTTGATGGCATTTCGATGCCGTTCGTGATTCTGAACAGCTTCATTACCGTCATCGTGGTGGTAGCAGGCTGGGAGGTAATTGATCGAAAGGTGGCGCAATACAATGCGGCCTTTCTAATTATGTCCGGTCTTTTGAACGGTATTTTTTCGTCACTTGATGGCATTCTGTTCTACGTCTTCTTCGAGTCCAGTCTGATACCGCTCTATCTCATAATCGGGATATGGGGTGGTGCAAACCGGGTGTATGCAGCGATCAAGTTTTTTCTTTACACGCTGCTGGGTTCGTTATTGATGCTTGTCGCAATACTTTGGCTGTTTATGGAAGCCGGGGGTAGCTTCGACGTCTTGGCGTGGCATGGTCTCAAGATCGGTATGCAGGCCCAAACCTTGATCTTCTTCGCGTTCTTGGCATCGTTTGCAGTAAAGGTGCCGATGTGGCCGGTACACACTTGGTTGCCCGACGCCCACGTGGAGGCTCCGACTGGGGGCTCGGTTGTTCTTGCGGCGATTGCTCTAAAGCTAGGTGCGTACGGATTCCTTCGGTTTTCGCTCCCCATCGCCCCTGATGCAGCTCAGCACTTTGCTCCGCTCATACTCACGCTTTCCTTGATTGCAGTTGTTTATATCGGTTTTGTCGCGCTTGTTCAGACGGACATGAAGAAGCTCGTCGCTTATTCGTCAATCTCGCACATGGGGTTCGTAACGTTGGGCTTCTTCATGTTCAACGCGGTTGGCGTCGAGGGTGCGCTAGTTCAAATGATCTCGCACGGGTTTGTCTCGGGCGCCATGTTCCTTTGCATCGGTGTGCTTTATGACCGGATGCATAGTCGTCAGATTGCTGATTACGGTGGCGTCGTGAACTCGATGCCGAAGTTCGCTGCGTTCTTCATGCTCTTTGCAATGGCCAATGCTGGGTTGCCGGCTACGTCAGGTTTTGTCGGTGAATTCATGGTGGTTCTTGGCGCGGTCAAGTTCAACTTCTGGATCGCATTTCTGGCAGCGACCACGCTGATTCTTGGCGCAGCGTACACGTTGTGGATGTACAAACGTGTTGTGTTTGGTGAGGCAGCAAACGACGCTGTTCGTACGTTGTCCGATATTGGCCGTCGTGAATTCTTGTTTCTAGCGGTCTTGGCTGTTTGCGTGTTGGGTATGGGTTTGTATCCGAAACCGATAACCGAAGTAATGCACGCTAGTGTCAATGGACTGCTCAAGCATGTCGCAATCAGCAAACTCTGATTGTTAACCAGCAAGCACCTAGGGTCTGATGATGGAATTCGTGTTGCCGGACTTCCGGCTTGCAACGCCAGAGATATTCATTGCCTGCGCGGCGCTGTTTGTCTTGATGGTCACTTCCTTTAAGAAACAAGGAGCCCGGACGGCGGCTTTTTGGTTGTGCGAGATCACCTTGCTTGGTGCGTTCGTGCTCATCTTAGGTTCAGGTGATGTGCAACGTTCGCTGACCTTTGGTGGAATGTACATCGCTGACCTGTTTGGAAGTTTTTTGAAGCTTGTGGTCTGCTTGGCGGTTGCGATAGTGCTCCAGTACGGACGTGCATACATGGCCGCGCGGAAGATTGATACGCCCGAGTATTACCTTATGGTGTTGTTCGCCACGTTGGGTATGTTCGTGCTTATTTCAGCTAGCCATTTTGTCAGTATCTATATGGGTCTGGAGCTCATGTCCTTGTCGCTCTATGGGTTGGTGGCAAGTGATCGCGACAATCCACGCTCGACGGAAGCGGGGATGAAGTATTTTGTCCTTGGGGCATTGGCAAGTGGGCTTTTGCTGTACGGGATGTCGATGCTGTATGGCGCTACGGGTTCGCTTGAGCTTCATGAGATCGCGCAGCGCATCTATGATCGGTCAGCCAACGACGTGGTTGTGGCATTTGGTCTTGTCTTTGTGATGGTAGGGGTTGCCTTCAAGCTTGGGGTGGTTCCGTTTCACATGTGGGTGCCCGATGTGTATCACGGTGCGCCGACTGCAGTCACGCTGTTGGTCTCGTCCGCACCAAAGATCGCCGCGTTTGCGATGGCCTTCCGCATTTTGGTTCTCGGGTTGTTTGATCTTGCGGAACAATGGCAACAGATGCTGATGCTTTTGGCGGTCGCGTCGATTGTTTTGGGTAATTTGGCGGCGGTCGCCCAGACAAACATCAAACGGATGCTTGCTTATTCGGGCATCTCACATATGGGTTTCATGCTGCTCGGTTTGCTTGCCGGTGTTGTAAAGGGCGAGGGCGGTACGTATGCGATAAACGCATATAGCTCCGCAATGTTCTACACGGTTGCATACGTCTTGATGACGCTTGCCTCGTTTGGAATGGTGATTCTCCTTTCCAGGGCTGGCTTTGAGGCAGAGAACGTTGATGATTTCAAGGGTTTGAATCAACGCAGCCCTTGGTTTGCCGGGATGATGCTGATCGTGATGTTCTCGATGGCAGGCATACCGTTTTTCGTTGGCTTCTTTGCGAAACTATCCGTTCTCCAAGCCGTCGTCGCTGCAGGTAACGTTTCTGGGCTCTCGATCTATTATTGGCTGGCCGGAGTCGCGGTTGTTATGTCGGCGATAGGCGCGTTCTACTATCTTCGTGTCGTCAAAGTCATGTATTTTGATGATGCGCTGGATAATTCGCCGATTGAAGCTTCTATCGGAACCCGTTCGGTCCTTTCGGCCAATGCGCTCTTGCTGGCTGTGATAGGTCTGCTTCCGAACTCGCTTATGCAGATCTGCGCATTTACTCTGCTTCATTAAAGCGAAGCCGCGCGGGTATATTGCTCTAATCGCCAGGCTCAAAACGCGGGGCTTGGCGATCTCGCATCTAGAGGTACTTGCTCGGGCGGTGAGTCGTTCTGCGCAACCTCATCTTGCTGGCTGAACGAACTTCGGTCTGGGTACGGAAAACGATCCAGCACTGTTAAAGACGCGGGGTCGAACGTCTTTGTATTCGCCAACGCTCAAATCCTTGCTGCTGAATGTTGTGCGAGGCAAGTGCTCGTTGGTTTGAAATGTTCGCAGTGCTCGCCAATGCAGGTTCGCCTCTGTGTGTTGGGTGTGAGCGCCGTGTTTTGGTCGAACCCTCGCCTCGATCGGAAACTGAAAGAGCTTTGGTGAAGGCGATTCCATTTCTTTGCAGGTCCCGAAATCAGGCGCCCCGGATCAAGCGCTTTCATCGAGCGGGCTTGCACGCTGCGGAGTAGCGAAGTCAGCCCAGCAATTCGGCGTTTCGTACAGGCGCACCTTGTGTAGGCTGAGCCGCTTCCCATATGCCTGCGCAAAATGTGGTTCGAGTGTTTCAAACGCGAGTTGGGCGAGGTTTTCCACTGTCGGGACCAAGGGCAGTACAACGGTCTTGTGATTTGGTAGCGAGGCGAGAAAGTCCCTTACTGCGGTGTCCTCGGCGTGGACCAAGAAGGCATGGTCCCAGTGATCGACAAGTTCCCGGTTTGCGATTGCTTTCAGCGCCGAGAAATCGAGGACCATCCCTTCATCCTCTGCGTGGTGCATCGTTACCCGACGTCCCGCCAAGGTGACCTCGAGTACATAACGGTGGCCGTGCAAGTTGCGGCACTGGCTTCCATGATTCGGGATTCGGTGGCCTGCGTCGAATTCGAGGCGACGCGTTATTTTCATCGTTGCTGCCATACGGTTCTCGGACAAGAGATGGGGGCTGCATAAAATAACAACGGCACCCAGAGGATGCCGTTGCTTGGACGTTCTCGGCTGGAAGAGCAGTATCAGCCGGTCTTCTTCTTTGCCTTTGCTTCTTTCTTAAGATTCTTAAGAAGATCGGGGTCGGCATTCTTCAGATACTCGATCACTTCGAGATCGTCTTTGCGGATCTTGCCAATATCCACCTGTTCAACGTGTACAAGGCGCAGAAGTGCCTGAACAGGGCGCGGGATGTTGCGGCCGCTCTCGTAGCGCGACCCGCCGCTTTGCGTGACACCGA
Organism: Niveibacterium umoris; assembly: GCF_014197015.1. NCBI lineage: Bacteria > Pseudomonadati > Pseudomonadota > Betaproteobacteria > Rhodocyclales > Rhodocyclaceae > Niveibacterium > Niveibacterium umoris. Next base: position 1,517,581 of record NZ_JACIET010000001.1, on the reverse strand, counting down.
TCTTCGACCAGAACTGAGACTGATTGAGGCCGAGTTTCCGGCGGATCTCACGAACATCAACTTTGTCGTTACTTTTCATGGTGGCAACCTCGTTTCGATTTCTTGTCTGTGACCCCGGCCATCTGCGCGATGGCGCTCCCCTACACAGACCGGCGTACCGGCCGACAGTTCCCATATTATAGATCAATACTCGATTGCCATACCCGAACGCTGATGTCTGGCTTGGATTGATCTGTAAAAGACTGTCACGCGTGGTCTGAGGTGACGCCGGGAGTTCGTGTAAAATCTTCCATCCCACGTGATGCAGATACGACGATGGCACTGATAGTTCAAAAGTATGGCGGCACTTCCGTTGGTTCAACGGACCGAATCAAGAACGTGGCCAAGCGGATCGCACGCTTCCAGAAGGACGGCCACCAAGTCGTGGTTGTGGTTTCTGCGATGACGGGCGAGACCAATCGGCTGATTGCCTTGGCCAAGGAAATGCAAGCCGCGCCCGATCCGCGTGAGCTGGATGTGGTTGTTTCGACGGGCGAGCAGGTGACTATCGGCTTGTTGTCGATGGCGCTTATGGATCTTGGCGTGAGTGCGAGAAGCTATACCGGGCATCAGGTCCGTATCTTGACCGACAACTCACACACAAAGGCCCGCATCCTCAAGATCGACGAAGATCCGATTCGGGCGGATCTCGAAGAGGGGCGTGTTGTTGTAGTCGCCGGCTTCCAGGGTGTTGACGAGGCTGGCAACATCACAACGCTTGGACGGGGGGGGTCGGATACCACCGGGGTCGCACTGGCGGCGGCGTTGCACGCCGATGAGTGTCAGATCTACACCGATGTCGACGGGGTGTACACGACTGACCCGCGTATTGTCCCCGAGGCGAGAAAGCTCGATCGCATTACCTTCGAGGAAATGCTCGAAATGGCGAGTCTCGGCTCCAAGGTGTTGCAGATCCGTTCGGTCGAATTTGCCGGCAAGTACAAAGTGAAACTGCGCGTGTTGTCGAGCTTCCAGGAGGAAGGCGAGGGCACGTTGATAACTGTTGAGGAAGATAGCAGCATGGAACAGCCGATCATCTCCGGGATTGCCTTCAACCGTGACGAGGCGAAGCTCACCGTGCTTGGTGTGCCTGACAGGCCCGGCATCGCCTACCAAATTCTTGGTCCTATCGCTGATGCCAACCTTGACGTGGATATGATCATCCAAAACGTTGGTCGTGATGGAACAACGGATTTCTCGTTCACGGTCAATCGCTCCGAGTTCGAAAAGGCACGTGCCGTCCTCGAAGAAGTGAAGGCGCACATCGGTGCGCGCGAGGTTGTGGGCGATAAGGGTATCTGCAAGGTTTCGGCGGTCGGGGTCGGCATGCGCTCCCATCCTGGCGTCGCAAGCAAGATGTTCCGCACGCTCGCAGAGGAAGGCATCAACATTCAGATGATCTCGACCTCGGAGATCAAGATATCCGTCGTGATCGACGAGAAGTATCTTGAACTCGCCGTGAGGGTCTTGCACAAGGCCTTTGAACTCGATCAAGAGGGCGCGTAAGGCGCTGCTCATTGACGAAGTCTAGGCAAACTAGTTATAGTCCCAAGTCTTGAGTGGAGAGTTGGCCGAGAGGTCGAAGGCACTCCCCTGCTAAGGGAGCATACGGGCTAAAACTCGTATCGAGGGTTCGAATCCCTCACTCTCCGCCACTAGTTGGTGGTTGTGTAATAAAACTTGCGAAGACGTGAATAGTAGTCTATAGTTCCGCTTCTCAGCGCATCCGTAGCTCAGTTGGATAGAGTACCTGGCTACGAACCAGGGGGTCGTGGGTTCGAATCCTGCCGGATGCGCCACCTAAATCAAGCACTTAGCCCAGTCTTCGGACTGGGCTTTTTGCTTTTCTAGGCCTGGATGGCGTTCTGGTGCCCGTTTGGTGCCCGTTTGTCGAAACCTGTAGGCCGTACTTGGGGGGGTATGGGCAAACAGCAGCTGTCGGACTTCGAGCGTAACGAACAGATTGAGGCTGCGGAGCGCTTAGCCAGAGGGCTGCGCATGAGCTTGTTAGCCTCAGTCCGGGCAGGCTCGGAAGACTGGTGGGGCCGTTGGCGAGGTAGTGACGAGCGGAAACGGTGGTTGCTTTGCTACGAGGCTAGGCCAAACCTTGATGCGTCCGATCTTCAGTGCCTGGTAGGCCTGTTCCGGGACTGGTGCGACCTGCCAGGTAACGCGAAGGACTGGCAAGAGCAGCGCCGTGACTCCACGGTTCGGCTTGTCTATGACTGGATTGCCGCAACTGACGAGGTGCTGGCGTTTCCAGCCTTTGGCTACGCAGCATTGAATGAGGCGCACGCACGCACGGTGGCGCGCGCCAAGGCACAACGGCTCGCTCTAAAGGCGCTGAGGCATCCGAAAGCCCTGGTCAGCGCTCAGCGGCATCAGCGCCATCGTGACGACGAAACCCTCTCCCTCGATGCCGTCCGCAAGGCGATCGAGCACTCAGGGTTGCGACGCGTGCTGAAACCGACGGGCGAAGTCGTCCAGAAGCCCGGCATCCCAACCAAGGTCTCTGTCGCGGATGAGGGGCTGAGCCTAGAAGACATGCTCGTTACGATGAGCGATGAGGAATTCGAAGCCTTCCTTACCGGACTCCCTGCGCTTCCCTAGGCGAGGCCTCGGAAGGTTCCTGGGCGGTTTTTGTGCGCAACTGTCCTTTTTTGATGAATGGGGCGCCGGATACTCCTTCTGCCGCGTTACACGGGTGTCAACCGACGCCCGAAGACGCCCAGACAGAAAGGGGTTTCCATGCAAGACAATCCAAAGCAGTTCCCGCAAGGCGGCTACGTGCCGCAGCTGCGCTATCTCATCGACCTGAAGCGGACTCAAGCGGTCCTCGGTGTCTCACGCGCGAAGGTCTATGACATGCTGGCGAAGGGCGAACTGCCCGCGCCCGTTAAGGTCGGCGCCTCGACCCGCTTCTATGCCGACGAGATTGCTGCCTTCATCGACGCTTTGCCCCGTGCGACGAAAGGGGGCGTTCAATGAGTTCGATACAGATTCGCATTGGCGACGAGCGCATCCGCCTCGACGAAGAGGAGTTGGCGGCGATCGACGGCGCCGCGCCCCATCTCGGCTTCAACCAAACAGGCCACTACAAGGACGAAGGGCGGAAGGCGGTAGCAAAGACTACGGCGCCGCATCTCAGTCCCGCCGAAGGGCTCCGGCACTTCATAACCGTGTGTGCCGCGATCAAGCCTTACCTTCCGGCGACGCTGCCGACGGTTTTGGAACTCCCGATCGACGTTTCGCATGAAATCGTCCTGGCATCACGCGTGCTCGGCTCCAACCCGGGCGACGTCGAGCTTCCGTTCCCGATAACCATCATCGAGTCGGCGGTGCTTCCGGGGCGCTGGCTGATCTGCGCACGTCTGCAAGACGGCGCTGCCACCTTCACTAACCTGTCGGCGGTCGAATCGGCGCTGCAGGCGGCGGGCCGAATGTTTGACCCGATGTCCGGTTTTGACATGGAAGCGTTCAAATTGATGGAATTCCCTACGGGGGCTGAGCTGGACAAACTCACGGATGGCTTCAAATGACCGGAGGCGAGAACCATTCTGGCACCCGACCTGCGGTGAAGATCGCCGCGATCGGCGGCGCTTGTGACACATTGGAGGCCCGCATTCGCGAGCAGATGCGCGAGCTTGAAACACTCGGAGGCATGGTCGCGGACGACTTCTTTCTTGTCCGTGTCGAGCAGGCAAGGGAAGAGGCCGATTCCGTTGATCGCTATGCGATTCTCGCTGGTCTCAACCAGGACTTGAGCAACCAACTCGCTACGCTTGTGCTGTCGCTGTATGAGCGCCCAGCGGCGTTCGTCGAAGCATGAACGCGCCCTCGTACGATCAACTGCCAGCCCCGCTCGATGAGCGGGGTTTTTCGTTCATCCCGGAGCCTCCAAGCGACGATGAGATGAATGGTGGCGACGGGGCTGCCGACAATGACGATTCGGAAGGTCGTGACAGCCTCTGGCAAGAGATCATCAAGGCGCTGCGTGCATTCGAGCAGTCTGGACGCCTTCCGGCCAGCGCACAGGCGCTGTCTGCGATGGGCAAGCTTTACGCCCTCGTTTGTGATGACGAGGAGACAGCCGATCGGCGCATCAAGGCAGGAGTGCTGTTTGTCCTGTTTGGCGCTCAGCTTGTCGATCGCGGAGTTCCGCCTGCGCTCTACGGCTTACCCAAGTTTTATCCCATCAAGCGTGCGATGTTCGATCGAATGTTGCTGTTTATGCTTGATCTGCTCTGGCTGCGGCGCTGCGCGCTGCAACAGCGCCAGCGCTTCAGGTTGCCAGCAACGCAGGGGCGCCGCCCGTTCTTCGCTGCGAACTGCAACAAGCTCTTGTCTGAGCTTGCAGCTGAGTGGTACCGCTTTGCCAAGCAAACGCCGCATCAGCGCAAAGGCGAGTGGCGGAACACTGCTGCACTGGGGCGCGAGCTTGTCTTCCTGCACCTTGATGCACGTGCGGGCCTGTCGTTCCCCGCTCTTGAGCCCAAGGTTGCTGCGGCGCTGACGGTCGTTCAGGCGAGAGGTGACGCGACGAACAGGGCTCGGAGCTGCATAGATCGCCTGCGGTTCTGGAAGTGTTGCGTCGTGGCGGATTGGAGCCCCCAACTTGCTGCGCACTTCTACTCCGGGATGGTCGCGCCGATGACCCGGCAGCAGGCACACAACGCCATCGAGAAACTGCGCCGCGATCTTCCCAAGTCGCTGATCGTCTGAGGGGGGCAGCTGTATCCCTCCGGGAGGAGAGATACTAAGCAGAGCCGACCGCCCAACTCGTCAGCCCCTTAAGCCCGCGCTCTGCAACGGGTTAGGGGCTGACAACATTGGCTGACGGAGAACGGAAGCAAGGGCTGACCACCGTCACTCCTTGCTGCTGAATTCATCGACTGGGGGCGCAGCACTCAAGCGAATCTGGACCTAGAACAGGTTGGCTGCATTGTTCTTGTCATTCATCGGTACACGTTCGATGGTGAGTGATGCCGTGGCGAATCGGAACATTTCATATTTCAAGCTTCCCGGGCACGTCTCCATCGTTAGTTCGCTTAGCCCTGCCTCAACTTGTTCCGTCTCCGAAATTGGTTCGACCCACGTTGTCTTGATGTAACCCGAGGTTGCCTTGAGAACAGCTCCGTTTCGATAGGCGCACTGTTTTTCCTCCCGAGTGTCTTGCACCTTGCCGGCCCCGTATTTCTCGCTAATTAGCGCTTTGACGCGCTCCTTCCTGTCGTCAACCGTAAGAGAAAGTCTGCTGAGCTTGCCGTTCTCAAAGGTGAGCGACGCTTCCATCGGCTTGGCGTTCAACGGTGAGGCGACGGACGTCTTAAATTTGGCCTTGTTCTCGGGAAGCCCTTCCTTCGAGACGTCCGGCACTAGCGGGCCTGCAAGGTAGATGCCGTCCGCTTCATTAAGCGCTTCGACCGCATCCTTGGTCATGCCGATTTTCAGTGCGCCAAAGCCGACTGGTCCCGTGGGTGTTCGAGCGACGGCCTTTGGTTGCTCGACCTTGGTAGCGGACAATGCCTTCTTGGGTTTCGGTTCCGCAGCCGAAATGCTCACGGCGTAGCAAGCAGCTAGCGCCATCAGCAGTATTTCTCTCATGAGCGTTCCTAATTTGAATCTGGTTGCTTGGGCACTGTGCCGGACGAGGATGTTACAAGAGGAGTCAGGCGAAACTTGAGGCGCCAACGCGAAGTCCTAGAAAATCGCAAGCTCCTTTGATCTATCGCGGTCTCTCTCTCAAGCGCCGCCAAACACGTGTCTCACCTCCGGACGAACTTGAACAAAGCTTGAACGGAATTTAAACGGAAACGGCGCCCCGGCGGCCTGTCTCACCTCATCAGCTCAAGCTGCGGTGCGTGGCTTCAAGGTGACTACGTTCTCTGCGGCGCTAGTCAGCAGTTCCAGGCGGTCGCCCAGCAGTCGCCATGCCTCGCGCATCTCCGGGGCGTAGTCGTGACGCTGGTAAATGCGCTTCATGCGATTCTGTTCCAGATGATTCAAGCAGCGCTCCACCACCTCCGGGAGCACGCCAAGCGCGGTCATCATGGTTGCTGCCGTTCGCCGCAAATCGTGGGGCGTCCATTTTCCGCCCGGCATCATCAGCGCCGAGGTGTGGGCCGTTCTGTTGCTCATTGCGCCACGATCGCCGCGCTGCCGGTCGCCGATTTGTTTCGCGATCGACTTCTCGCAGACGTGTTCCTTGTGGTGCTTCGCGGGCAGTACCCACGGGCAGGGGAGTAGATTCCCTGCATCGTCTTCGGTCATCCCGGAGAGGGGGCGCAGTTCCTCGAAACAGCGGACAGCGAACGGCGATAGGAAGACGGTATGTTCGTGGCCGTTCTTTGCTATGTCTTCGGGAATCTTCCAAGTCCGGGCGTTCAAGTCGACGTCCTCCCATCTGGCCTTGGACAACTCGCCGACGCGGCAGCTCGTTGAAAGCATGACCCAAATTGCCAGTTCGGTGCTTCTCGCCATGTGGGCGCTCTTTAGTGCTTGGGGAAGCGCCCGGACTTCAGCCTCAGAAAGCACCCGTGCCCGCTCCTCGGCCTTGGCGCCGATGTCCGTCCGCTTGATTGACGCTGCCGGGGATGCATCTATCCAGTCGAAGGAGACGCAATAGTCGAAGAACTGCCGCAGATCGGCAATCATGTGCCGGGCTAGGACGCGCGCGCCGCGTGTTTCGATCGCTTCAAGCAGCGTGCGGAGATCGCCTTTCTTCACGTCTTCCAAGGCCAATGCGCCAATCTTCGGGAATACGTCACGCTCGAAACGGCGGATGAGTTCGGTGCTCTTGGGCTGGCCGCTGCGTTTGCCTGGTGCTGCGAACCACTGCCGCGCAGCCTGCTCAACGGTACGACGTTTGGATATGCGCTGCTGTTCGGCTTCCGCTGCGGCCTTCTCAGCCTCATGGCGGGCCTCCTCCGCTTCCAGTCGCGCTTGTTCCAATCGTGCGGACTGTTCCAGATGCTCGCGGACGTTCTTGACGCCGGACTGGTAGAGCTTTGACAACTCGCCGGCTTTGGTGCGCGCCGCGTCCAGGGTCAGACCGTTCTTTCCTGTAGCGTCGAATCTGCCGAGCGGGAGGCGGACGCGCTCTCCGGATTCGCTGGTGTATCGGAAGTAGAAGATTTGTTCGCCGCTCCGGGTGATGCGTGCGCAAAATCGCCCTGCGCCCTTGGGTGCGTCGTCGGACAGCCAGATGTCCGAGCCGGTTATACGCTGAGTGAGTTCGCGAACTGTGATCTTGCCCATATTTTCCCTGGTGCCCGTTTGGTGCCCGTTTGAGCGTGGTTTTTGAAGGATTCTACAGGACTTGTGCAGACAGTTGGATTGCTAAATCCCAGTGTTTGCAATGGATGGGGCGGAGATTGAAGACGTTGATAGACTGCAGCAGACTGGGTTGAACCTATCTACGAACCAGGGGGTAGTGGGTTCGAATCCTGCCGGATGCGCCACCTAAATCAAGCACTTAGCCCAGTCTTCGGACTGGGCTTTTTGCTTTCTGGTGGTCGAACGCGCGTTTTGTGCCTGTACTGTGCCTGTTTGCCGCTTGCTTGCGGTTTCGCCGGGGGCAGGGCGCAAGTTCCGGCTTCCGCTTCCGTGGCCGTAGCGCGTCGTTGATGCCCTGCAATACTTCGTGCCTCTTGACTGGCTGCGTGCGTGCTCCAAGTTGCCCGCGGACTTGTCGCGCCCTCGGCGTTACGTGGCCCCGTTGGTTTCTCCCTAAAGCTTCAATTCGGGATCAGTCCTGTCTGCTCCGAAAGTTGCTACTGCTGGCGCTGGTACCGGTTGACCGCTGTGCCGGTCGTGGCTGACATCCGGCGCTGGTCTTGACCGTCGCATCGCGATCCAATTCGGGCGAGCGCTTCTTTGTTTTGTCAAAGTCAGGAAACTGAGCGCAGTGGTCAGTGCAGGCGACCGCTCGTCGACAGGTCCTCAGCCTTAACCGACATTCAGATAGTCGCGCACGGTGGGCACGCGAACGTCGGCTTTGAAATCCCATGGTGGCCATGGATCGACCCAAAGCTGACAACTGTTGGAAGGTCATTGGCACATATGCCCGCATGTCCCAGGTCGGGCTCGCTCCACGATACATAGGCGCCGAGGCAAAATCAGCGCACGCAAGCGTGCGCCGCCGTGTCCCTCGCCTCGTGCAGCAGTCGCCGGCCTAGCGGGCGCAGAGTGACGCGACGCTTGCCCTCGCCATCCGCCGCGCGCTCCACTAGCCCGGTCTTCTCCAGCGGCAGCAGCCGCAGCAGCAAGTGCGAGGCCGGTGTGCGCAAGGTGCGCGCGAGCTCCGTCGCGGGTGCAGCGCCGCCGGCGGCATCAAGCACCGTCAGCAGCACGAAATCGCCCCACGAGGGGCCGTGATGGGTGCCGAGTTCGTCGTCGAGCATGAACACCAAGGCTGCGTGCTCCAGGTGCCGGTCCACGCAGGCCTGCAAGGCTTCTTCGCTCATGGCGCCAGCCCTTGCAGTTCGCGGTGGATCTGCTCCAGCGCTTTCAGTTCGCTCGCGTAGTCGTACTCGGCATTCTCGCGTTCCGTAACGAGTTCCAGCACTCCGAATGCGAGTCCGTCCACGCTGCTGCGGTTCCACTCCGCTTGCAGCACGCGGTCTGCATGCTTGCCCATGCGTAGTTCAAACCGAGCGCGATTTAGCGCCGCGTGCACGTTGCTGCTCGCGCCGAGCAGCAGGTGGCCGCTCGCGAGGTCGCGGATGGCGTAGATGCCCATGGGCGGGAAGGTGTCACGCGCCTGGCGCGCGGCCACCCGCCGCGTCGAGCGCACGATCTGGTTGGCGGAAGAGTCCATCATTTTTCTCCTTGTGAAGGTAGTAGAGTCCATGCAGCACAAGCATGGCCAGGAACACGGCAGGACAAGCCCAGAACACGCCTGCCAGGCCGAAGCGCGCTTCCAGCGCTACGGCAGACGCCAACGATCGCAGCCATGCTGAGGAGCGCCGGCACCAGCGCCGCGCCGCTCGCGCGGATCGCGCCCGCCGGCACGTTGCTCCATCCGAGTAGCACCACGCTCCAGGCGACGGTGCGCACGATGGTGACCGCCTGCTTCAGCAAGGATCCGGGTTCCAGGAACACGCGCAGCGCAAACTGCGCGAGCAAGAGCACAGCGACAACGAACAGCGCGGTGAACAGGGCGTTCAAGCGCAGCCCGGTACTCACGATCACCGGCAGCCTCTCGCGCCGTCCCGAGCCGACTGCGTGCGCGCTGAAGATCGCCGCGGCAATGCCCAGGCTCATCGCCGGGAAATGCACCCAGCCCAGGACCTGCGTCGCCGCGCCATAGGCGGCGGTAGCGGCCAACCCGTAACGGTTCACCAGACCTAGCAGCACGATCTCAGCAAGCGCCATCGCTAGCATCTGCAATGCGGCCGGCAGGCCGATGCGCAGCATGTGCGACTGGCAGCTAACTCCCGATGCATCAGCTTCCATGGAGGTGAGCAGGATCCGCTGACAACTACCCGTACTCACTGCACGGCGGGAAGCGTTGGCGGTCTGTCGGTGTTCAGCGTGCCGAGGAACGCGACGAGGTCGGCCACTTCGGTGTCTGTGAGCTCGATCGGCGCACGCTCGACATGCTTGGCACTGTCAATCTTGCCGCCGTGCCGGTGCGTCAGTTCAGAGCGGCCCACCGCGGCATGGGGGGCCGCGATGTAGTGACGCACAACCTGCTCCAGTGTCGCAAACTGTCCCGCATGCATGTACGGCGCACGCTGCGCTATGCCGCGAAGGCCTGGAGTCTTGAACGCACCTTCCAGTGCTGGGTCGTCACTCACCATGAATCGCAGCTCCTGGCACTGGCTCGGCTGCGCATCGCTGAACGGCCCGAGGCAATTGAACTCGTCGTCCCGCACCTTGCCGGTTGCATCGGCACGGCCGCGATCGGGCCGCGCAACGTCGCGCTGCGGCACCCCGGTATTGTGGAACTGCTGGTCGGTGAGCAAGGGGCCGTTGTGGCAGGTCACGCACTGCGCCTTGCCGATGAACAGGCGGAGGCCCCTCACTTCGTCGGTCCGGAGCGATTCCTGCGTCGCAGTTTGGCCGCTCAACACGGTATCAATGTAGCGATCCAACCGGGTTGGTTCGTACTTCAGTGATTTCTCATACGCCGCGATGGCCTTGCCCACATTCGCGAAGATCCGCGACACGTCTTCTCGTTGGCGGGTGCTCATCCTCGCCCAGGCGGCGTTCTCTGCCGCGCCCCCTTTGGGCCCTGCGTCTTCCGGCAGACCATCCAGCGACGGCATTTTGCCGAAGACAGCCTCGTACTCCTTGCGGTAGTTCGACGCCAAGCGCCGAGCGAGTCGCGTGCGGTTTCCCCCGTGCTCTGCAGCATCTTCGAGCGGACCGAGCGCCTGCGACCAAAGGCTGTCCTTGCGGCCATCCCAGAACAGCCAGGTGCTGTAGCCCGCGCCCACAATCGGCATCGAGCGGCGCGAACCTGTCCCGACACCGCGCCCCACCGGCAATCCGTCCTGGAACTGCTTCTGTGGGTCATGGCAGCTCGCGCACGATACGGCGCCGTTGCGGCTGAAGCGTGCGTCGCTGAAGATGCGCCTGCCGAGATCGACTGCTGCAGGCAGGCGCTCGAACGCGTTGGAAGGATCCACCGGTACCGGCGGCAAACGCTTCAGGCTGAGCGAGGCCAAGGCGGCCATCTCGTCCTTGCTCCACCCGTCCGCGCCCGAGCCAGAAGATCGGGGAGCGGCATGGGCGAAGCTCACCACGAGCGCCGAGCAGGCGGTCGCAAAGCAGCTGAGCATCCAAACGAGCGAAACAACGTTGCGCATGGTCGTCTCCGAAAATTGGGGCCTTGGGTGCGTCAGTGACTGGCGCCGTACTCGGACACCGCGACGTCGAAGAACACTCGTTCTCTGCCCTGAGGGCTTTCGATGGTCAGCTGGATCTCCAACCAGCCCGTCGTGCTGAACGTCATGCCCTCGATCACGTAGGTGCCGTCGGTCACTCCTTGTGTCACCCGGGGTCGCGTCAGCAGGCCATACCCGTGCTGCGGCATGCCGCCGTCCACATTGATGCGTGCATGCTTGATCGGTGCGCCATCTTGCGAAGCGAGCCTGACCTGCCAGGTGTGCGCCTGGTCGATGGCTATCGGCGTCGCCGGCGGGTGCAGCGTGACAACGAACTTGCTGTCGGCCGGCGGGCGAGTGAATGACAGGAGCAGAAGGCTCTTTGGGCGCATCAGCGATCGACGCCGCGTTCGGACACAACAGTATTGAAGGTCACCTTGTCGCTGCCTTGGGGGCTGTCGATGCTCAGCTTGATCTCCCACCAGCCGGTCATGCTGAACTTCATGCCTTCGATCAAATAGGTACCGTCGGAAAACGCTTGCGTCACCTGGGGTCGCGTTGGCAGACCATGCCCATGCTGTGGCATGCCACCGTCGACTTTGATCTGCGCATGGGTGACTGGGGCTCCGTCTTGCGAAGCGAGCCTGACCTGCCATGTATGCAGCTGATTGATGGCGGGGGGCGTTGCCGGTGGCTGCAGCGTGACGACGAACTTGCCGTCAACCGTCGGGCGGGTGAGCGAAAGGTCGAGGTCGGACGGCGTCGACGCGCAGCCTGCCGAGGCGGCGGCTGCAAACGCAAGGGCGATGGCAATGAAGCGCTTCATGGTGTGGTCTCGCAATGCTGATGGGGGTTGGGCGTTCTGACTCACCGTCCGATCTGGCGATGAGGCGAAGGTACTTTCGTTCTCTGCGACCACGGGCGACAGCACCGTGCGATCGGTGGTGCGCCGGCGTCCGCAATCGGTCGATCTGATCGACCGAATGGGGCGCACCAAAGCGCTGACTGGCGCTTCACAGGTCCGTTACTTGTGCTTGGCCGCGCCGACGCGATAGCCAGATGCGCTGATGCCAGCTACCGCTCGGTCGGCGCCACAGACCGTTCCCGGATGGCACACGACGATTCGTCTCAGACGGTTTTGCGCTGGAGAGGCGCGCGACGAGAGTGAAGGTCATCGACGACTGCGCGTCGTCGCGGATTCCCGGACCTCACCCTAAAACCTGACGGAACTCATCCATGAAACACTTGCTACGCATGATTTCCGCCCTGCTCGTCAGGCGGCGTACCCTCAGCAGAGAGGAGCAGTACCTCGCGCAAGCGGTGGATGCACACGACCTGCAGGCGCGTCAGCACTCTCTTGAGCGGGCTAGAACCTGACCGCGACGGCCAACGCTCCAGCCGCACACGCCGAGCATCGCGCGCGGAGCGCCTACATCGGCCGGAACAGGTGGCTGAAGGCGCGGCTGACCTTCAACTGGCGCTCCAGCCCACGCATGACCAGGCCGTAGTGTCCGTTCTCATCGCGCGTGGCGCTCAGGATGGCGGTCGCGTTGACCATCAGGCTGCGATGTACCTGTATGAAGTCGGTCGAGTCGATGCGCGCAATCAGTTCGCGCATGCTCATGCGCACCAGCGCCTCGCCCGATTGGGTCACGACGTTCACATACTTCTCGGTGGCCTCGAAGCAAATCACGTCGGCAACCGGGATCATGCGCACGGTGTTGCCCACTCCGGCGCGGATCACCTTGATACGATCGGCAGCATCGGACCGGGTGTCTTCCGGCGCGGCCAGCGACTGCATGCGCTGCATCAACGCCGCCATGTCGCCTGCCTGGGGTGATGCGGCACGTTCGGCCAACCGTGTTTTGAGCCTTGCGACGCTCTGCTGCAAGCGATCGGCAGTGACGGGCTTGAGCAGGTAATCGACCGCAGCGCGCTCGAAAGCCGGGACCGCGAAGTGATCGTAAGCCGTAACGAATACAACGAGCGGCGCGGCCCTGTCGGCGGGCCAGTCGTCTGCAACCACCTCGGCCACCTCGATGCCGGTGCGCCCCGGCATCTTGATGTCGAGAAACATCACGTCGGGCACGAGTTCGAGCGCGAGTTCGGTCGCTCGCAAACCGTCGTCGGCGACGCCGACGATGCGCAGTTCGGGCCATACCTGTTCCAGCAAGCGAGTCAGCGTGCGCGCGAGAACTGGTTCGTCCTCGGCGATGACAGCGGTCGGGGCGGTGATCGAAGTCATTCTGATCCCTCTCGATGAGTCGATGGTTCAGGTGATTGGTGCGCGCCGTGCAGGCCGGATCGGCTGGGTATGAACACCCGGGCGCTGACGCCCGTGGGCTGGCGCCGCTCCAGGCTGAGCTCCGCGGCAGGGCCATAGATCACCTGCAGCCGATCGCGCACGTGCTGCAGGCCATAGCTTGCTCCAGGCGAGCGCGGGGCCGGTTCATGGTGCTCGTCCGCAGGCAGCCCGAGTCCGCTGTCGTTGATGCGGATCTCGATACCCGCAGGCGTGGCACATGCGATCACCTCGATGCTGCCTGAGCCGACCTTGGGCTCAAGCCCATGCTTGATTGCGTTTTCCACCAGCGGCTGCAAAAGCATTGGCGGAACCTCGGTCCGCTCCAGGGCTGCAGGCAACTCGAGCCGATAGCTCAGCCGCGGCCCCATGCGCAGCGCCATGATGTCCAGGTAGGCGCGCAACTGGGCGAACTCGCTGCTGAGGGAGACCGATTCGGTCTGCGACGCGGCGAGTGCGCTGCGCAGGTAGACATTCAACTGGTCGATCATCGACTCGGCCCGATCGACATCCTCGCGCACCAAGGAACGCAGATTGGCCAGCGTGTTGAACAGCATGTGCGGCTCGAGTTGCGCCCGCAGCAGGCGCAACTGCGCGTCAAGCGCCAGACGCTGCGCCTCTGAGCGCGCGGCTGCTTCCTTCGCTAACTGCTCGCGTGTGGCGTAGTAGTGGAACCCCACGCCACTTACAAGGAGGGTGAAGAGGACTGGTATCAGGCTGACACTCATGAAACCAACCATGCGCAGGGGCTCGCCCAGCAGCAGGAAGGCAAACTGGTGGCCCACGATGAATCCGGTCGGTACCGCAACCAAGCCCGTCAGCAGCCAGCGCGCCATCGGCTGGAATCGCGAGAAGGCGCGCGCACGCCTGAGCAGCAGTACGCAGGCCACCATCGTCATGCCTACGCACTCGTGGAAGACCATCAGCCTGGGCCACGTATCGAGCCCTGGAGACAGCAAGTACAGCAGTGTCGCAGCGAGCGCCCAGAAGACAGCTGCGGCGGCAGCGGCCCGCAACACGCCTTTCAGCGTATCGGGCCACAATTCGGCGGTGGGGGTCGGAGCAAGGTACATGGTGGGTGGCAGTCCTACACGAGTATGAACCAGCCGGTGCAACTGTAGAGCCGCCCTGGGGCGGCGCCAAGAAGCTAGATACTGGAGCCCAGCGCCATCACAACGCCGACACCGAGCCCATAGGGAAGGTGCGAGACCGTGCTGGCCAACAAGGCGTTGGTTCCTTGCGGCCCGCGCCGCCCGAACCAGCCCCAACCGAAGGCTGGCAGTAGCAGTAGCCAGGGCAGCAACGAGGTGGCCACACCGAAGCACACACCACCCAGAAGGTGGTGGATCGGCCCGTTCAACCCCATGGTACGGACGATCGCCGCATACAGCAGCGCTACTCCGCCGCCGCCGACAAGAAAGTGAAACGCCCAGCCTGCCGGCACCTCGCCAGACGCTGCCGGGGCGCGGGAGATATCGGCATGAGTCCATTGCCCACGCAGCAGGCCCAGCGCCCAGCGGCCGACCAAGGCGACGCTGACGCCACTTGTCAGGCCCGCCCGGGCGGCGAGCGTCTCGGTAATGTCCATCAGGGCGGCGCCTACGATGCCGCCGATATAGGCCAGGACGAAGTCGTTCACAGACAGGTTCCTTTATGTGGACGCTAGGCGGGATGGACCCGCGATTTCAGGTCGCCGACGGAGGCTGTGTGGCGACCGTCGGCGACATGCCGGCTGGAATCCGGCTCAGGATTGCGCGCTGGTGCCGCATTGGCACAGCGCGCCGCATTGGCATTGCGGGCCACAGGCGCAGCCGGTTTGTGCGGCGGCTTGCTGGCAGCCGCAGGTGCATGCGGCGCCCGGACACGGGGTGCAGTTGCAGGGAAGTTGCTGATTGGCGTTCATGGTGGTGTTCCTCTGGGTTGCATCGACGACGGGATGTCATCGATGGCTGAACTTTCGGTGCTGCGGCAGCGCGCAGCCAGCCTCATGAGACGAAGAGTCGTCTCAGGTGCGGGAGCTGTCTCTGCGATCGACTGAGTGGTCATGTCATCGCCTTGAGCCGGGTTGCCGGGCGCCCGCGTCTCACCGTTCGTCACCATCCTTTCACCGCTCAGGCGCCTCGTCGGACCCTTGCCGGACTGATTTCGACGGCTGGGCGCATTCCACTCTCACCGCCCAGCCGGTGTCACTGATAGTTCGCCTCATCGAATGCACCTCGCGTTCGTGCCAACCAGGAGGGGCAACATGGACGAAACATGCAAACGGATAGCGGAGCGGGCCGACAGTGGCCGCGGCGACGCGAGGTCCGTCGTTAGCCAAATGGCGCAGATCGTGGTGTCGGTTCTGATCTGGTGGCTGCGGGTGCCGCGCAGCAACAGCTCGAACTTGCGTTTCAGCGCATTCAAGTCGATGCCGACACCCACGAGCCACCGGCACGTCGTCGTGTAAGGCACGGTGAGAAACTCATGGAATACATGGTCGGAATCACCCTTGCGCTGTTTCTCTGCGCTGCCGCAGCAGGCTTGTGCATGGACCGGGAGCGCGTGTTCTACCCCGCCGTCACGATCGCCGTCGCGTCGTACTACCTGGCGTTTGCCGTCGTCGATGGCCGCAACGAAGTCATGTTGTCCGAAGTACTCATCGCGTCTCTCTTCATTGTCGCGGCAGTGGCTGGCTTCAAACGTAGTCCGTGGTTCGCCGTGGTCGCGCTGGGCGGGCACGGCGTGATGGACGCCTTCCACCACCATCTCGTGCATAACAACGGTGTGCCACGAGTCTGGCCAGGGTTCTGCATGACCTTCGACGTGACCGCAGCGTTGATCGTGACCTGGGTCATGCTGGCTCGCGCCCGGCAAGCGCGATCGCGAGGGCAGGGGTGAGCCTATGGCACGCAGAGTCGTCATCAAGGCCGTCATCCAGAGATCTTCCGTGGTGAGCGACACGTCGCCGCAAAACTGTGCTCACCGGCAGCGCCAGATTGTCGATTCACCCCACGGGAAGATGGATCGAGCCTTGATTCGCGAAACACAAAGCGAATCCGCCCTGCACGCGATGAGGTCTGGCGCGTTGTGCGAGTCCGTCATGTCCACCGGATTACGTGGCATGGGTATTTCACAACAGGCGACGGCTTGGGCCGGGAGTCTGTGAGCGATGCCATCGGACCTGTACGGATGGCGCATAACGCTTGAACCAAGGGTTGTCGTCTTGCGACGCCCGCTTTGATTGGGAAATTCATGGCAATCGGATCGAAAGCATGGATCGAACGTGGTGGCTCGCTAACGCTTGGCGAAAAATGGGCGATTACCTTGGGCGGTGTTCGCAAGCAGCTAACCCTGCGCGCATCGCGCCACAGGAAGCAACGATGCGTGCTCGACCAGCTTGACGCGCAAGCGCTCGACAGCATCGCACCGCCATGGGACGCGCTGGCCCAGATATCGTCAGGCGCGGCTGCGAGGCTTCAGCCTCAGTGGTTGACCAACCACGGATGGCGCACCTATGCCTGGGGCGCGCTGCTCGCCCTCAACGCTGACCTCCAGTACGACCGCGGGCTGCTGTTTGCTGCTTGCCAATTGCACGATCTCGGCCTGACATCGCACGACGCGCATCCTGTTACCGAGTGCTTTACGCTGCGCAGCGCAAGGCTTGCTCGATCCATTCTCAAGCAAGCATGCGCGAGTGCGGACGAAATCAGCCGCGTTGAAGAAGCAATCATCCTTCACATGAATCTTGATGTGAGCATCGAGCAGGGCGTAGAGGCGCACCTGTTACAGGCGGGTGCTGGCCTAGACGTTGTCGGTCTGCGCTTCAATGAGGTGCCGCCAACGCTCCGAGATGCGGTCTTGGAGAAATACCCGCGGCTCGGGTTCAAAGGGCACATCTGCCGCTGCATGAGCCACGAGGCAAGAGCGGCGCCCAATTCTCGGGCTGGGCTCTTCGTTCGTCGACTTGGCTTTCTTGATCTGGTCGCTGCGTCACCTTTCGATGACTGAACTTGTCTCTCTGGTGCCTTCGACACGGGGCCAAGTTTGAATTGCTGGGTAGGGTCTGGCTTGGTTGCCCCCTTTTCCATTCGACATGTCGGTCACTTCTTCGGCTGAGTTACCTATTCATTACGCAGATGGAAAATCGCATCCTTTGCTTCGTCAGAAACGTCGTCGGCATCTTGCTTGCTGGCGGCCTAATCTTATTGCCCATATACGCGCAGGCTGCAGAGGGTGGCGGCAAACCGATTGGGTTTGCAGTTCGGGTATCGACGGAGGGCATTTTCAGCACCAAAGTCGAAAAGGTCGAAGTTGCCAAGGTCGAGCCAGGAAGCCAAGCAGAAGCGGCCGGGATTGCGATTGGCGATGAACTCGTGCGCGTCGAAGGCATGCGCGTTCCCGGTGGCGACGGCGTGAAGCTCAAGCCCCTTATGCACTTCAGCCCCGGTGAGCCAAAGCACTTGGCGTTCAAGCGCAAAGACGGTTCCGGGTATGACGTCACTTTGCTAAAGGCCCCCTAGTGCGGCGGCCTGACGGTGCAATCAATCTGACAGCCCAGCGCTGCGCTTCGGAGTCGGTTACTTGCAGTGTTGGAACTTGGTTTGCGCAAATCCACTCGTTGCCTATTTGGGGCAGTCATGAATCTTCCACAGACTTGTGAATTGTCAGAAGACCAAGAGCGTCATCTGCAATGGAAATCAATCTGGTTTTGCAAGAGTCGTCACAGATGGAGCCACCTCTGGATAATTGGCAGATGTCTATATCCTCGGGCCATACAGAGGGAAGGAATTGTCGAACGTTCTGTTACGACACATTGTCGGACATCCTCAACTGCAAGGGTTGCGCCGTTTCGCTTTCGCGACACGAGATGCACATGGCCTCTATGCCCAATACGGCTTCAAATCAACCCGAAACGTCGACATAGTCACGCCGAGAAAATGTTTCCGGTCGAGTTCGAACAGCAGCATTTCAACAGGCAGAAAACGGTTTAGGGATGCAGGGGCGATTCAACATAGCAACTACCGCTAATCAGAAAATGAACTTCTTCCTGGTCCTGGAAACTAGCATCACCTTTAGCAATTTCATCCACAATGACACTGGCGTCATTCATGACAAAACGGAAATTGCTGAACTTGAGCGCTTTAAACGTCAGCATTGAGCCGAGGGCTAGCTTGGCAATCCACACGGGCACTGCACGACAAAGCCGCGCAGTGCTGGTGACTTTCTAGTTAGCCCAATTTCACTGGAGCACTAGCATGGGCCAGAAGTATCCTGAATTATCTGAACGACATATTGAGTTCATCGCTCAGCAAAAGCTGTTCTTCGTTGGCACGGCGACCGCAGATAGCCGAGTCAACATCTCCCCCAAAGGCATGGACTCTTTACGCGTCATCAACAGCAAACGTGTCGTGTGGCTTAACGTCACAGGCAGCGGCAATGAAACGGCTGCACATGTTCAGTCCAGCCCGCGCATGACAATCATGTTTTGTGCGTTTGACGGGGCGCCTATCATCCTTCGTCTCTACGGCACTGCAAAAGTCATTCACAAAACCAGCCCCGAGTGGCAGCAGTTGCAAGCCCTATTGCCTTCGCTTCCCGGAGCTCGCCAAATTTTCGATCTGGAGGTCGAGTTGGTGCAGTCTTCCTGCGGCATGGCAGTGCCCTACTTCAGTTACGAGGGTGATCGAGAGCTGTTAAGGGACTGGGCTGCCAAAAAAGGTGATGACGGCATCAAGGAATATTGGGCGCAAAAGAACCAATTCAGCATTGATGGAGCACCCACCCATATCGTTAAACATGGGGGCTAGCATTTCGGTCAAGGCGGCGAGGGCCTTCGGCCTCCGCTGGATGTCTCGCTTGCGGGACGCCCTTTACCTTCAATGTTTGGCACCAGGAGACGTGTCTCTGTGGCTTTCACGGGCCGGGACAAATCAAACTCTTTGGAATTGAGCGGATAAGAAATGAAAGCACAGATCAATCAAGTCTCCGACACGGCTTTCATGGCAGCCGCTTACCGTGCCAGGGAGACGAATCACCCAAACGCGATATTTCATGATCCGCTGGCAGCGAAACTTGCCGGTGACCATGGAAAGATGATCATCGACAACCTTCCGAAGCAGGCTTTCGTCGGCGGCTGGTCAGTTGTAATTCGTACTCGCATCATCGATGATTTCATTCAAGGTGCGATCGCAGAGGGTGTTGACACCGTTCTGAACCTTGGCGCCGGGCTGGACACCAGGCCATACCGAATGGAGCTCCCAGATTCGCTCCGTTGGATCGAAGTGGATTACCCACACGTCATCGAACTGAAGGAATCCCGTCTTGCCGGCGAGACGCCGCGGTGCCGACTGGAGCGGGTGAGACTGGACCTTGCCGACGTTGATGCCAGACAGACATTACTCGATGAAGTGGCAACCCGATCGGGAAAAGTCCTCGTATTGACAGAGGCAGTTACTCCCTATCTGTCCGAAGAAGCGGTTGCTTCCCTCGGGGAGGACCTTGGGGCGCGTGAGTCAATCTGGTATTGGGTCGTGGACTATTTTTCCCCAGCGTCGTATGAATACCGACGGCGAAGTGGCATGAGCAAGTCGATGGAAAACGCGCCGTTCCTGTTCGAGCCGAAGGATTATCTCGGTTTCTTTTTGAGGATCGGCTGGAAGCCGAAGGAGACCCGGTATTTTGCAATCGAAGGGGAACGACTGCGACGTCCCGCGCCGTTTCCTCTCATCACACGACTCGTGATGCGCATCCTGGCATTTGCCGCCTCGGCAGAGCGTCGCCGAGAGATGAAACGGTATGCAGGCTTTGTTCTGTTCGAATCTGCTGACACATAGAAACGGGTGGCTACGAGAAACCGCGGCGCCCAACAAGCACATGCAGCCGACGCATATGCCGCTGCGGCTGAAGCTTGACGTTTAGCCGCACAATCGAGTGCCATGCTGATTCCAACTCTCAGAACTGAGCGCCTTGAACTCATTCCGCCAGACTCCACCTGTGATTCGGCGTATCAGCACTTCTACACCGACGCCGAAGCGTCGGCGGCCTACGGTGGTCCTCTGTCGCCCGCTGCAGCATGGTCTCGCTTGGCATACGACATCGGGGCTTGGTACCTGCAAGGGTTCGGTGTCTGGGCTCTTCGTCGCCACGAAGACGCGGCAGTCCTCGGTGTTTGCGGGTTCTGGCAGGGGCGTGGGTGGCCAAGAGAACTCACCTGGTGGCTGCTTCCCGAAGCGCGCGGTCGGGGCTACGCAGTTGAAGCGTCGCTTGCTGTAGTCAAACACGCCTACGTCAAGTTCGGTTGGGAGGCTGTTCACACATACTGTGCCGATGCCAACGAAGCCGCAAAGGCCCTTATTCTCCGCCTGGGCGGAGTCCAAGTCGCCCGGCAAGTATTTCCCGACGGTGAGCACCGCAATGTCTATCTCATTCCGCGGCCGGCGGCCTGACCCTTCCGTCAAGGGGACTGGCCCGCGGGCATCCCCTTACGAACGTTAGCGCTCACCCATTGCGTCGCCTTCTGGCGTTTGGCCTTCTCTGCGCTGCATCGCTTGCACATGCGCACCCCCAGTGCGGGCCGCGTAGCGCCACAGAGTTTGCGCGCGGCTTCTTTCGCGCCCATCGGCTGTTCTATGCCGCGCCAACACCGGGGCTCAAGAATATGGTCACGCCGGAACTCTACAAACTCCTTCGGGCGCACTATCGCTGCGAAGGCGACGGGTACGTGTGCCACCTTGACTACGAACCGTGGCTGGGCGCACAGGACGGCGAGGTGAGCGCGCCCGTAAGGTACTCGATCAAGGAACGAAGCCATTCCGTCACACGGGTAGCCATGCACTATCAGTTCTTGATCGAGCCCGGCGTTCCAACCACTGACCGTGAAGTTGTGCTGCACCTGAAGTCGGCGCCGCCTCCCCAGTGCTGGAGACTCGGTGATTTGATAACCCCTACAGGCGAATCACTCGCAACGAGCTATGCCGGCAAGCCCTAACAGGTCTGTCATACGGACCCCCAAACTGCTACACAGCTTGGCCTCCCTCTGCTGGCGCTTCGGTGCCCGTTACGTGCAACGTTAGCTTTGGTATTGAATCGATCCCACCCAACAACAGAGACAAACATGCCCACATCCACCTGGAACCTTGAAGCAGGCAGCGGCGACTGGAACACGGCTAGCAACTGGAACCCCGCCGGGGTGCCCAGCGATGCCGCGGCATTCGCCAGTTCGACGCAGACGGGCATCAGCTTTTCGCAGGCATCGGGAAGTGTGGTGAACAGCATCGAATTCGCGGCAGGGGCGTCGGCCTATACCTTCACCTTCAGCGCGCCGTCGCCCACCACGCCAACGCTGGTCATTGCCGGCAACGGCGTGACCAACAACTCGATGAGTCAGCAGAGTTTCATCGTCGCCGCTGCCAGCAGCGGGTATCAGAATCCACAGCTCAAGTTCACCCATTCCGCTTCGGCGGGCGGCGCCAACAATTACTACTGCGCCGGCCCGGCAACGGCACAAGATTCCGGCGGCGGCGTGATTCGCTTTGCCGACACCTCATCCGCCGGTGCGGCCAACTTTATGGCGTGGACCGGCGCCGGCACGCCACCGCGGTATGGCAGCACGGTGGGCGGCGAGATCAGCTTCGGCGATTCTTCGACCGCGGCGTCGGCCAGCTTCACCATCTACGGCTCGCTCGGCAGCGATGGCGACACCTTCGGCAACGCCGTGTTCCACGATAGTTCGACAGCTGCCAACGCCACTTTCACCAACATCGGCGGCACGGTTTCCGGTGGCGATGGCGGCAACACGCAGTTCTACGACAATTCGACAGCAGGCGACGCGCACTTCTGCAACAAGGGCGGGACTTTCAGCAAAGCGAATGGCGGCGACGTGGCTTTCGACGGCACCGCCAGCGGCAGCTACGGGCACTTCTACAATTACGCCGCACCGGCGGCCGGGGCCTACGGCGGCGTCACGAGTTTCAACAACAATCCGCCAGAGGTAACCCTGGGGGGCGCATCAGCGGGGAACGGCGCCTACTTCAACTTCGGTGCGCGCAATAGCGAACAGGGCGGCGGTGGCCATGTTGAGTTCAGTGCCCGACACGGTTCGCCGACTGCGGCCAACGGCATCTTCAACAACTACGGCAGCACGATCTCCGGCAACGCCACCGCCGGACATACGATTTTTTCGATCAACCAGCCGAGCAGCTATTTTCCGACGGCGGGCAGTGCCACCTTCTACAACCACCCCGCCGCCGCACCGGGTGGCGCAGCAGGTTTCACTGCGTTCTCGGTCTATACCAATAGCGACTCCACGGGCAGCGCCGGCGATAGCTGCAACGTTCCCACCGCCGGCGAGGGAACGTTCTACAACCTCGGCGCCTATATTTCGGGTGCCTCGGGTGGTTACACGACGTTTTCCGGCACCTCGACCGCGGGCAACGCGGTGCTGTTTGCGTACGGCGGCACGAACGGCGGCTATGGAGGCAAGATCGCGTTTTACGACAATTCCTCCGGCGGTACGTCCAGCATCTCGCTCGTCGACAATGGCGAACTCGATCTCAGCTACCACGCCGGCGGCGTCACGCTGGCCAACCTCGAACTCCGCGGCGGCATCATCCGAGTGACGCTCGGCAGCACCCCGACCAGCCTGACCCTAACCGGCGCGCTGGCACTGCCGTACCCAACGACCTTATCGTTCCAGAGTAGCGGCGTCAGCGCTGGCAGGCCTTACACGGTGCTGACCGCGCCGAACCTCACCGATTTCTCGGCGGACCAGTTCAATGGCAACAGCGTCGATGGCATGACGCCCACTTTCGCAATCGTTGGGAATGCGTTGCAGGTGATGTTTGCGTGAGGCAAAGGGAGGGTGGCCTTGGCCCAAGGGCGGAATTTGGGGCGACCCCCAAATCTTATTCGTGTCTGGCGCACGAAAGACTGCCAAGTTCGTCTTTCGTCAAACGCCACTATCCAAAGTGCCAAGATCAGGACGCTAAACCTATCAATCCATCTGACCCTGCGCGAGACGTGAGCGGCGGCTTCCATTGAGTGATCGCCAGGTGCGCGTGCCGGTGCCAACGACCGCTATTGGCCGAAGCCCAGCCCGACCCAAAGCGGCCGTTGGGCATCTTCAAGATCGCGCGAACGCGATGCGCCACACGGCAGCTGATCGCCGCGCGTTGCATCTTGTCACCGCGATCGCTAGATTGCACTTAGCTAGACAAGACTAAGCAGGTGCAGTGATGAGCACAGTGAGCATGTTGCAAGCCAAGACGACGCTGTCGCGGTTGGTGGAATCGCTCGAAACTGGTCAGGAGTGGGAGATAGTGATTGCCCGGAATGGACGGCCGGCGGCGAGGCTGTGACCGATCGATACGCCAACGGCGGGTGCCCGTATTGGTGTCGCCAAGGGGCGTTTTGTCGTGCCGGATGATATCGACACCCACAATGACGCCGTCGCGGCGCTGTTCCTGGGTGTTGGAGCCTCGTGACCTCCTGCTGGACACCCATGTTGCGCTGTGGGCGATCGCGGACAGCCCGAGGCTATCCCATGAAGCGCGTGCGCACATTGAAGCGCCGCGCAACACCGTCTGGGTCAGCGCCGTCAGTGTCTGGGTAATCGCGATCAAACACGGTCTTCGGCGCGGCGACATGCCGATCTCGGGTGCCGACGCACTGGCGTTCTTCCAGCAGGCTGGCTATCGGTTACTGAGCATCGAGCCAGAACACGCCGCCGCCGTGGAAGGCCTGCCTGCCCACTACGCCGACCCTTTCGACTGCTTGCTTGTCGCACAGGCGTTGACGGAGCCATTGCGCCTGCTGACCCACGACAGCACGGTGGCACGCTACAGCGACACCATCATTCTGATCTGACCGGCCGCTTCGCTGCGCTGGCTCTTTGAATCGTGCGGCCTTATCTGGCCCGCCATTTCCGTCAATGCGTTTGCTGGCTGAACGCACGTTTAGCGTCCGCCATCGGGCTTGCGAGTTGCCGCTGAACGCGATGCCCATCGAGCCCGATGTTCCGGGCAAGTCGGCGCACTGCAATGTGCTGCTCAAGTTCGCCGCCCTCTGACCGTAAGCTCTCTCACGTGCCGTGTCGCGGGGAGGCACGCGGGATTTTGCGCTGACCTGAGGGGGGATCTATGCGGTTCATGGGTGGATTGCTGGTGGCAGCTGCGGCCTTGACGCTGCTTGCGTGTGGAGACAAGAGTCAGTCGGTATCAGGGGTGACTGCGCAATCGGCGCAGGTGCAATCGACCCCTGCCGGGCCGGCGAAACGCGATTTCAAGGTTGCGCTTGTCATGAAGACGCTGACGAATCCCTTCTTTGTGGAAATGGAGAAGGGCGCGCGCCGGGCGGAAAAGGAGGGCGGCGTGACCTTGCTGGTCAAGACCGCAACACAGGAAACCTCGATCGAGCAACAGATCCAGATCATCGAGGAAATGGTTCAGGCCAAGGTGGATGCGATCGTGATCGCACCGGGCGATTCGCAGCGTGTCGTGCCAGCCTTGAAGAAGGCGCAGGATGCCGGAATCAAGGTGGTCAATATCGACAACCGGCTTGATGCGGACGCCATGAAGAAGAGCGGTATGAGCGAGGTGCCGTTCATCAGCGTGGATAACGAAGCCGCCGCCTACCAGTCGGCGCGTTTCATTGCCGAGCAGGCCACCAAACCGACGTCGGCAGCGATACTCGAGGGTATTCGCACTGCCGATAACGCGCAGAAACGCCGGGCCGGGGCCGAGCGCGCCTTCAAGGAGAACGCGAAGATCAAACTCGTTGCGCAGGAGACGGCCAACTGGAAGATCGACGAGGCGTATGAAGTATCCAAATCGATCTTCAAGGCCCATCCAGACATTCGACTTGTGTTCTGCGCCAACGACATGATGGCGATCGGCGTCATGAAGTTCATCCAGGAAAGCGGTCGCAAGGATGTGCTGCTGGCGGGTTTTGATGCCCTGAATGAAGCGAAGGCGGCGGTCAAGGACGGCAAGATGCAGGTGACCGTGGACCAGCAGGCTGCCGAGCAAGGCTATCAGGGCGTCCAGGCTGCGCTGAAGGCGCTGCGCGGCGAAGCGGTTCCGACCGAGATCAAGGTCGACGCGCGGCTCATCACGAAGGACAGCGCCGACTGAACGATTGTCGGGCGCCGGCACGATGAAGCTGCGGGTCAACATCTCGCTCAAGCTGACGGGCTTTCTGTTGCTCGTCAGCGTCGTGCCCTTGATCTTCTTCGAGTTCACGACAAACAACGTCGCGCTCAGCGCCATCGAACAGATGGCCAGTCGTTACAGCATGGAACTGCTGGCCAATCAGACGGACTACCTGAATCTGCAGATGGATCAGGTGGAAAACCTCGCCTCGAATATTGGCAGCGTCGAAGAAATCAACCAGGCGCTGGCGGCTGCCGACGACATTGCCAATCGCGACCAGACTTTCGATTACCTCGCCACGCAGGCGCGGATCGGCTACATCCTCAGCGGGTACGCGAGTCTCAAAGGCCTCGTCTCGATCGACCTGTTCACCCGCAAAGGCGTGCAATTCCATGTGGGGGACACGCTGGATGTTTCCGGTGCGCGCAACGCGCAGCGAGAGCAGATGTTCAACGCTGCGCTGGCCGCTGACAAGTCGATTGTCTGGTTCGGGGTCGAAGACAACGTCAACGGCATGTCGACACACCGGCGCGTGGTCGTCGCCGGCAAGGTGATCAAACGTGCAGACCCGGTGAAGCTGGATCTCGCGCCGGTCGGGCTCTTGCTGGTCAACTATTCAACCGAGTACCTGCACCAGCACTTCAGCAGGATCAACCTCGGTGCCGGTGCCTACCTGCTGGTGGTCGACGGGCGCCGGCGCTTGCTCTTTCACCCGGACCAGTCCCTGATCGGCCAGCCCTTGCTGCCGGGCTTCAGCGATCTTCTCAAGGGCTTGCGTGGTTCGGTGCCGCTCAACCTTGATGGCCATGATGTGCTGGTGAACTACGTGCAGGTGCCGGACAAGGACTGGTACGTCATCAGCGTGATACCGCAGACCACGCTAAACGCGCCGATGACCCGTGTTGTCCAGACCGGCGGCATCGCCTTGCTGGTCAGCCTGATCATGATCGCCTTCTTCATCCGCTTGTACAGGCGTCAGGTGGTTGAGCCGATCCGGCGGATCTCCGACGGTTTCAGGGACTTCCAGGCGAACCGGCTCGAGCCGGGCGCGCGCCTGGAGATGCCCAAATCGCTGGACGAGATGACGGACCTCGTCAAATGGTTCAATGCCTTCCTCGACACCATGGCGGCGCGCAAGGAAGCCGAGGCGCAATTGCTCGACGCGAAGGAGCAGGCCGATCGCGCGAACCAGATCAAGACCGAATTCCTTGCCAACATGAGCCACGAGATCCGCACGCCGATGAATGCGGTGATCGGCTTCACCCAATTGGCGCTCGATACCCCCCGCCTCGAGGATGCACGCCAGTTCGTGTTCAAGGCGAAGCGCTCGGCCGAATCGCTGCTCGGCATCATCAACGACATTCTCGACTTCTCGAAGATCGAAGCCGGCAAGCTGCAGGTCGAGCAGGTCGAGATGCAACTGGACGACATCCTCGCCGGGCAGCGCGATCTGTTCAGCGCAAGCTTTGCCGACAAGGGGCTCGAACTCGTCTTCCGTGTCAGTCCGCGCCTGCCGCGGCTCGTCGTGGGCGACCCGCTGCGGGTGCGCCAGATCTTGCAGAACTTGATCAGCAATGCAGTGAAATTCACCGAGTCGGGGCAGGTGCTGGTGAGTGTCAGTGTGACGCGTGAAGACGCCGGTCAGCTCGATTGCCGCTTCGTGGTGCGCGATTCCGGAATCGGGATATCGGAAGACCAGTTGCCACGTCTGTTTCAGTCCTTCAGCCAGGCGGACATGAGCATCACCCGCAAATACGGCGGAACTGGACTCGGCCTCGCGATAAGCAAGCGGCTTTGCCAACTGATGGGCGGCGACATGGGGGCGGATAGTCAGCCTGGCGTGGGCAGCGAATTCTGGTTCTCGGTCCGATTTGGCACGGCACCTGTTCAGGCGCCAGATGCTTGGCCGCCCTTCCAAGGGCGTGTGTTGATGGCGGTGGATGACAACGACGACGTGCTCGCCGCACTCGACGAAGCGTTTGGGGACACAGGGGCGACGCTGCTTGCGGCGGTCGATCTGCCAACCTGTCGCGAACGCTTGCTGCACGACTGCCGCGCCGCCCCGCCTGACGTGTTGCTGATCGACGCCAACCTCGGCGACGAATCCGGCGAAACGGTCGCGGCGGCGGTGCGTGCAACGCCGGGGTTCGAGCATGTCCGCATGGTATTGATGGCATCGCAAACCCAGTTGCGCGCACTGGCTTCCGACCCTATGCGGCGCGGCTTCCATGCCTACCTGGAGAAACCGTTCGTACCGAGGGAGGTTTGGCAGTCGGTGACTGCGGCGCTCAACGCAGAGGCCACGGCGCAGGTGCCGCGCATGGTGCACGACATCGTTGCGCCGGTGGTGCCGGCGGCACTGGCCGGCCGCCGCATCCTTGTGGTCGAAGACAACCCGGTCAACCAGGAAGTTGCACGCCGGTTCCTCGAAGCTGCCGGCATTACCGTGCAGATTGCCCAACACGGGGCCGAAGCGCTTGAAATGCTTCAGGCCGAATCGTTCGACGCGGTGCTGATGGACTGCCAGATGCCGGTGATGGATGGCTACGAAGCGACGCGGCGCCTGCGCAGCGAGCTGGGGTTGCTCGATGTGCCGGTCATCGCGATGACCGCCAACGCCTTGATCGGCGATCGCGAGCGCAGCCTCGACGCGGGCATGAACGATCACCTGACCAAGCCGATCGACATCCGGGAGCTGTACCGGATGCTGGTGCACTGGATCGCGCCGGAAACCGCGGGAAGAACTCCCGATGCCGACGACGCTTCCGCTTCGGGTGCCGAGCCGGCCCCGGTCGTGCTCGACCGTGCTCGCGCGATCGCGATGATGGGCAACGACGAAGCCCTGTTCGAAGAGATGCTCGCGCTGTTTTGTTCGTCCGAAGCTGATTTCTCTGAACGCTACACCGTCGCCATCGATGCGGGCGACATACCCCTTGCAACCCGCCACGCGCATACCCTGAAGGGGATCGCCGGTACCGTTGGCGCGATGGCGCTGGCGGCTGAAGCGGCCCGCCTGGAAAAGGCGCTGCGGCAGGGCGAACTCGACGGCGCGGCTCAAGCTGCGAATCTGGTGCGTGCTGCATTGGGCGAAGTGCTTGCCCTGTGTGGCCGTTAAGCCGTATGCCCTCGTGGGCCATGCCTGAAGCCGCATCGAAGTTTGAGGGGCACGCTTCATGAAATTCCTGATCACCGCCTTGGTTCTTGTGTTGCTGATGAAGCCGGCGTCCGCTGCGGAGCGACTCATCGTTGCGGGCGACGACAGCAACCCTCCATACAGCTGGGTCGAGAACGGGTCCTTCAAGGGGATCTATGTCGACATCGTCGCAGCCGTTGCTCGTGCGATCGGCGACGAATACAAACTCGACATTCAGCCTGTTCCGTGGAAGCGGGGGCTGGCGATGCTTCAGGCCGGTGAGGCGTTCGCCCTGTTTCCACCTTACAGGCGGGCCGAGCGGGCCTTTATCACCGCGTATTCCGAACCGCTCTTCCGCGAGCGGGTCGTGGTTACCTGCACCGCTGCTGCGGCTCAGCACCCGCGAAAGAAGTTCCCGGACGATTTTCGCGATGTCCAGATCGGCATCAACGCCGGTTACGCGCTGGCCGACGTCGTGGTGAAAGCGCGCCGCGACGAACTGCTGCAGGTCGAAGAGGCCAACGGCACGATGACGAACCTGCGCAAGATCGCGATGAACCGCATCGACTGCTTCATCAACGATCGCGCTTCGACCCAG
This sequence comes from Niveibacterium umoris, assembly GCF_014197015.1. NCBI lineage: Bacteria > Pseudomonadati > Pseudomonadota > Betaproteobacteria > Rhodocyclales > Rhodocyclaceae > Niveibacterium > Niveibacterium umoris. The sequence goes on along the minus strand of NZ_JACIET010000001.1, from coordinate 1,488,549 downwards.
TTCGCGTTCAAGGAATTGCGCAATGCCCCGGACGCGACCGCCGCGGCTCGACAGCTCGAACTGGTCGATACGGTGGAAATCTCAAGTGAGGATGCCTTCATCGCACTTGGCCCGGCGGGTACACCCGCGAAACGCAAGGCCGTACTTAACCGCATCAATGCAGCCATCAAGACCCTGCGGTCGAGCGGCGAAATCGAACGCATCGTCGAACGCTATCTGACGAAGTAATCCGTGCGGCCTTGCCTACGCGACGCGATCGGCGGCTCCGCGGCGTCGTATGCATCGCGACCCGGCCAACCGCTGGCCGATGTCGGACTGACGAAACATCAGGTCCGAAAACGGCGAGCAGGGGGTGGCTGGGGGCGGATAATCCGCCGCATGGAACACCCGCATTCAACCGAACACGCCGCGCGTTACGCCGCGCTTGTCGCACGCGACAGCCGCTTCGACGGCCGCTTCTATGTTGGCGTCTCGTCCACCGGGGTGTATTGCCGGCCGGTCTGCCGGGTCCGCACGCCCAAAGCCGAAAACTGCCATTTCTTCGAAAACGCCGCGGCCGCAGAGGCCGCCGGTTTTCGCCCCTGCCTGCGGTGTCGGCCCGAGCTTGCGCCTGGTCTCGCGGCGATCGACTCGGCAAGCAGGCTCGCGTGGGCGGCAGCGCAACGCATTGAAGCGGGGCAAGTCGACGAAGCTGGGCTGGAAGGGCTTGCCGCGCGGCTGGGTATCACCGACCGGCACCTGCGCCGGTTATTTGCCGACACCTTCGGGGTGACACCGGTTGCATATGCCCAGACGCAGCGTTTGCTGCTGGCCAAGCGCCTGCTTGCCGATACCGGTTTGCCGGTGACCGACGTGGCGCTAGCCGCCGGCTTCGGTAGCCTGAGGCGTTTCAACGCCCTGTTCCAGACCCGCTACGGTCTGACGCCGACTGAACTACGCCGGGCCAGCGCGCCGTCGGGCGAGGGGCAGGGGATGCGTTTCGAACTTGGCTTCCGCCCGCCCTTCGATTGGCCCCGTTTGCTTGGCTTCCTGTCCGGGCGGTGCATTGCTGGCGTTGAGGCTGTGGTCGGCGATACCTATCACCGCAGTGTGCGTTTCACGCAGGGTGGCGTGACACACCTTGGCTGGCTCGCGCTCGGGCTCGCAAGCGGGCGCGACGCGGTTGCGGTGACGGTATCGCCAAGTCTGGTGCGGGTACTGCCGGCTGTGCTGGCCGCGGTACGGCGGTTGTGTGACCTTGCTTGCGAACCGGACGCCGTCGCTGCCGTGCTCGGGCCGCTGGCGGCGGCCGCCCCGGGTCTGCGGGTACCGGGGGCCTTTGACGGTTTCGAAATGTCGGTGCGGGCTGTGCTCGGCCAACAGGTCACGGTCAAGGCCGCCCACACGCTGGCCGGGCGCTTCGCCGCAGCCTTGGGCGAGCGGATCGAAACGCCGTATCCGCACATCGAGCGTCTGTTTCCGTCTGCCGAACGAGTCGCTGCGGCAAGCATCGACGACATCGCGTCGCTCGGCATCGTGCGCCAGCGCACCGTCGCGATCCTGGCGCTGGCGCGGGAAGTCGCTGAAGGGCGCCTCGACCTTGGCCCGGCAGCCGATGTGGACGCCACCGTGGCCCAGCTCGAAGCGCTGCCCGGAATCGGCCGCTGGACGGCGCAGTACATCGCGCTGCGCGCGCTCGGCTGGCCTGACGCCTGGCCCAGCGGCGACGTGGCGCTGATCAAATCGCTTGGCGTGGCCAGCGCACGCGAGGCCGATGCGGCCGCCGAAGCCTGGCGGCCCTGGCGCGCCTACGCGACGCTGCACCTGTGGCGACGCCTGAACGAACCGGATGCGCAGACTGGAGAAGCCCGATGACGACTTGCTGGACGCAGTACGAGAGCCCGATTGGCCCGATGATTCTGGCGCGTCGCGCGGATGGGCTGATTGGCGCCTGGATCGTTGGCCAGGCGCACTTCGATGGCGTGCAGGCCGACTGGCGCGAGGATCCCGCCGACGCCTTGCTGGGCGAAGCCGTGCGCCAACTCGATGAGTGGTTTGCCGGCCGTCGGCAGGCCTTTGATCTGCCGCGCGCGCAAGTCGGCACGCCTTTCCAGCGTGCGGTGTGGGAGCAGATTGCGCGGGTTGGTTTCGGCGAAACCCGTGACTACGGCGGCGTGGCTGCCGCGCTGGGCAAGCCGGGCAGCGCGCGGGCGGTGGGCGCTGCGACCGGGCGTAATCCCTTTACCATCATCGTCCCGTGTCACCGTCTGGTGGCACGAGATGGCGCGCTGACCGGATACGCCGGCGGCCTGAACCGCAAACGGGCGCTCCTCGCCTTCGAGGCGGGCAGGGTGCCGTTCCAGTTCGCCGGTTGAACGCTTCAGCCATTCCCCTTTCCCAAAACGGCCGCCCACAAGGTGGCCGCGAAAGCGTTTCATTGATGAAGACCCGTGACCTGACTGATCTCTTCCTGCTCGCCGCCCTGTGGGGGGGCTCGTTCCTCTTCATGCGCTTTGCCGCGCCGGCCTTTGGTGCCGTCGCGCTGATCTGGCTGCGGGTGGCGATCGCGTCGTTGTGCCTGTTGCCGCTGCTGGCAATGCGGGGCCAGTTTGGGGTGCTGAGGGCGCATGCGGCGCAGATTGCGGTGATGGGGGTCTTCAACTCCGCCTTTCCGTTTGTGTTGATTGCTTGGGCGACGCTATCGATCACCGCCGGGCTTGCATCCATCCTCAACGCAACGGTGCCAATCTTTGCGGCGCTGATCGGCGCGCTGTGGCTTGGCGAACGGCTCGGTGCGTCGCGTCTGCTCGGTTTGGCGGTGGGCTTCGTCGGAGTCTTGTTGCTGGCAGCAGACAAGGCGGATTTCAAACCCGGCGGCTCGGGCTGGGCGGTTGTTGCGATGCTGGTGGCGACCTTTTCCTATGGGTTCGCGGCCAACCTGACGAAGCGACAGCTTGCTGGCGTTCCGGCCCTGGTCAACGCAGCGGGGTCGCAGTTCATTTCCGCAATCGTGCTGTTGCCGTTCGCGGTGTGGTTGTGGCCGGCGCAGACGCCCGGTCTGATGCCGTGGGTCGCGGTGATTGCGCTCGGGGTCGGCTGCACCGCACTGGCCTATCTGCTGTTCTTCCGGCTCATCGCGCATGTGGGCGCGTCGCGGGCGGTGACGGTCACCTTCCTGATCCCGCTCTTCGGCGTGTTGTGGGGCTGTGCGTTCCTTGGCGAAAAGCTCAGCGCCGCGATGCTTGGCGCCGGTGCTGTCGTGGTGCTCGGTACTGCGCTTGCCACCGGGGTGCTGAAGCTGCCCGGTCGCTGATCGCGACGGTCATTCTTCAGCCGTCATGTGTCGTTCGATGCGGGAGTCCGGCACCAGCCAGATCAGGGCGACGACGACATACAAGGTTTGTGCGAGCCATTCCTCGACGAAGGCCAGCGGCATGGCGACCGCGTAGATGACGACCGAGAGTGCGCCCTTGCGATCCTTGCCGATCGCCCGCGCGAGCAAGGAATCCGGGCCGTCTCCGGCAACCAGACAGTGCGCGAGGATCCAGTAGGCGGTACCAGCCATCAGTAGCACGCCGCCATACAGTGCAGTCGGCAGCGGCGCGAAGTGGTTCTCGCCCATCCAGCCGGTGACAAAGGGCAACAGCGAGAGCCAGAACAGCAGGTGCAGGTTCGCCCACAAGGCGCCGCCGGAAACCCGCTTCACCGCATGCAGCATGTGGTGATGGTTGTTCCAGTAGATGCCGATGTAGATGAAGCTCAGCACATAGCTGAGGAAGGCCGGCAGCAGCGGGAGCAGGGCATCGAGCCGATCGCCATGCGGCACCTTGAGCTCCAGCACCATGATCGTGAGGATGATGGCGAGTACGCCATCGCTGAAGGCTTCGAGTCGGTTCTTGCCCATCGTTGTGCCCGTTGCGAGGTTTGCGAACAGGCCGGCAGTGTTGCTGCCGGCTCTGCCGATGTCCAGCGTGTCAGCGTTTGAGGTGCGCCCAGACCATGTTGGGCGAATGCCCTTCAACGCGGACCATGCGCACCCACAGCAGCGTCATGTGCTCCAGATGCAGCGCTTGCTCCAGGCCGCCGACGTCCAGCGGATCCCAGCCCAGCGCAGCGATCAGGTCGCCGACGATGCGCTTCGCGCCCGCGTCGGCCCCGCAGTACATCATCATCGGTTTGACGTTGTAGGCGGGGTAGGCGTTGTTCTCGAAGTTCTCGAAGCCGTAGATCGTGAAGGCTTTGACGACATGGGCGCCCGGCACCTGTGCCTGGATCATCTCGCTGCCAGACCGCTCGCTGCCCAGGCCATGGCGCAACCCGGGGCCGACCGGGTTGGTGCAGTCGACCAGCACCTTGCCGGCAAGCGCCGGCGCCACGGCGGCAAGGGCGGCTTCGTTTGCCTGGAACGGCGCGGCGAGGAACACCACCTCCGCTGCCGATACCGCGGCGACCGGCTCGGCGACCTTCAGCGCCGGGTTGCGTTCGAGCGCCTTGCGCACGTTGTCCGAAGCGGGGTCCTTGGCGGCCAGCGTGACGTCGTGGCCGAGGCGCTGCAGGTGGTCGGCGAGCGGCGCGCCGACATTGCCGTAACCGATGAATGCGATTTTCATGGCGATTTCCTTTCTGGCTCTTAGCGACCGAGCGCTTCGATGACGAGGCGCGCCGTCTCGGCCCCGGAGAAGTTCTGCTGGCCGGTGATGAGGTTGCCGTCGCGCACCGCAAAGCTGCGCCACAGGCCCGCCTGCACAAAGTTCGCACCGAGGTCTCGCAACGCGTCCTCGATCCGCCAGGGCATCACATGGGTGCCGCGGGACAGAAGGCCGTACTGCCACACCGCGTTGTCCGCGAAGTCCTCTTCGACATTGGCAAAGCCGGTGACGGTCTTGCCGCGCACGAGCGGGGTGCCGTCGGGCAGTCGGGCGTATTTCAGGATCGCGGTGCCGTGGCACAGTGCCGCCGCGACTTTGCCTGCCGTGTAGAAGGCGACGAACTTTTCCTGCAGCGCGCTCGCGGATTCGAAGTTGAACATCGGCGCCTGGCCGCCGGCGACGACGATCGCATCGAACGCCGCCAAGCCGATTTCGCTGACCGGCTTGGTGTTCGCTACCAGGGCGAGCAGTTCCGGTGTATGCAGGAAGCCCTGCGTGATCAGGTCCGTCTTCGAATAGCCGCTGGCGTCGTTCGGGTCGCTCATGCCGTCGGCGACACAGGCACCGCCCGCCGGGCTGAAGATCTCGACCTCATAGCCGGCCTCGACGAAGGTGAGGTAGGGGTGGGTCAGTTCGCTCCACCAGAAGCCGACCGGCCAGCCGGTGGTTGTGGAGACGGCCGGGTTGGCGATGACGATTGCGACGCGTTTGCGGGTTTGGGGATTCAGCGGATTGGTGTTCATCAGGCTCATGATCGGGCTCCAGTCATCTTGCGTGCTGCGAAGTATTCGCCGGAAGTCGCAGGTGAAAAATCCAGCGCAATGAGAAATACTGTTGCGCAATCTGGCAACAAAGGGGCGCCATGGAACTCAACGAGCTGACTGCCTTCGTCAAGGTGGTGCAGGCTGGCAGCTTTACCCGCGCGGCGGAGCTGCTTGGTACGCAGAAAGCGCATCTGTCGCGCGTGGTGACCGGGCTCGAACGCAAGCTGGGTGTCCGGCTGATTGAGCGCACGACCCGATCCTTGTCGCTGACCGAGGTGGGGCGCGAAATCTTCGAGCGTGCGATCGGGATTCTGGGGGCGGTCGAGGACACCGAACGCGTTGCGCAGCAGATGCTCGGCGAGCCGCGCGGGGTCCTGCGCCTGACCTGCGGTGTCGAGTTCGGCATGCTCGCGGTGAGCCGTTGGGTGATTGGCTACCTGCAGCGCTTTCCCGACGTGCGGGTCGAGGCCGATTACACAGGGAGGCTGGTCGATCTGGTGCACGAGGGTTTTGACCTCGCCATCCGCGTCGGCGAGTTGCCGGATTCACGGCTGGCGGCACGGCGACTGGGGGAACTGCGCTACGGCCTGTTCGCGAGCCCGGACTATCTCGCTCGTGCCACGATGCCGGAGACCCCGCAGGAACTTGCCAGCCATGCGCTGCTGGCCTTTGCCGGCGGTAATCAACGCCAGACCTGGCGACTGGAGCGGGGCGGCGAGGCGGTGAGCATCGACGCGGAGCCGCGTTTGCGGGTCGACAACAGCTTCTCTGTGGCGGATGCGGCAAAGGCCGGCTTGGGTATCGCACAGTTGCCGCTGATGGTGGTGCAAGACGCACTGGCGGAAGGCGCCTTGCTGAGGGTGTTGCCCGACTGGGCACGCTCGCCGGTGCCGGTGAGCGCGCTGTTTCCAAGTGCGCGGTACCTTACCCCGAAGGTGCGTGCCTTCATTGACCATGCGGCCGAGGCATTCGGCCAGGGCGTCGCCACAGGCTGACAGGAAGCACTTCGTTGCCCGCAGGCGGGCATGCTTGATCAGACTTGCGAATCGCCCCCCTTGCTGTTCGCGCAGGTCAAGACGACGTCACCCGAGTTGCGGCACACTTCACAGGTTTTCACCCGTATTCCCCGAGGATAAGAACATGGCTCACCCCTTGGCCGGCCAGCCGGCGCCCCAACACGTTCTGACCGACATCCCCGCGCTGCTCGCCGCCTACACCGCGATCACGCCGGACGTGAACAACCCGACCCAGCGCGTCGCCTTCGGTACCAGCGGCCATCGCGGCAATGCGTTTGCCGGCAGCTTCAACGAAGCGCACATCCTGGCGATTACGCAGGCCGTGTGCGAATACCGCGCGCAGGCCGGCATCACCGGCCCGCTTTATCTGGGCAAGGACACGCATGCGCTGTCGGGCCCCGCGCAGATCAGCGCGCTCGAAGTGCTGGCCGCCAACGGGGTCGAAACCCGCATCCAGGCCGACGATGGCTTCACGCCGACGCCGGTGATCTCGCGCGCGATCCTCGTGTACAACCGCGACAACGCCGGCCCGCGTGCCGACGGCATCGTCATCACGCCGTCGCACAACCCGCCGGTCGACGGCGGCATCAAGTACAACCCGCCGCACGGCGGCCCGGCTGATACCGACATCACCGGCTGGGTCGAGGCGCGCGCGAATGCGCTGATGGCGGAGGGCAACAAGGGCGTGAAGCGCGTGCCTTACACCGAGGCACTGGCCGCCGCGACCACGAAGGCCGAAGACTTCGTCATGCCTTACGTGAAGGATCTGGGCGCGGTCATTGACTTCGACGCGATCCGCAAGGCGAACCTCAAGATTGGTGTGCACCCGCTCGGTGGCGCAGCCGTCGCGTACTGGAAGCCGATCGCTGACACCTACGGGCTGAACATCGAGATCGTGAACCCGGCGGTCGACCCGGCCTTCTCGTTCATGACCCTGGACCATGACGGCAAGATCCGCATGGACTGCTCCAGCCCCTACGCAATGGCGAGCCTCGTCGCGTTGAAGGACAAGTTCGACATCGCCTGGGGCAACGACGCCGACGTCGACCGCCACGGCATCGTCACGCCATCCGTCGGCCTGATGAATCCGAACCACTACCTGGCGGTGGCGATCAACTACCTGCTGACGCACCGCCCGCAGTGGCCGGCTAGTGCGGCAGTCGGCAAGACGCTCGTTTCCAGTGCGCTGATCGATCGCGTGATGGATGGGCTCGGTCGCAAGTTCCTCGAAGTGCCGGTCGGCTTCAAGTGGTTCTCGGGCGGCCTGCTCGAGGGCAGCTTCTGCTTCGGTGGAGAGGAGAGCGCTGGCGCATCGTTCCTGCGCCGCGACGGTAGCGTGTGGACCACCGACAAGGACGGCATCATCCTCGGCCTGCTCGCCGCGGAAATCACCGCCGTCACCGGCAAGGACCCGGGCGTGCATTATCAGGAGATGGCCGCCAAGTACGGCGCGCCGTTCTACACCCGCATTGATGCCGCCGCGACGCCGGCCCAGAAGGCGGCCTTCAAGGGCCTCACCGGCGAGCGCGTGACCGCTGCGACGCTGGCGGGCGATGCAATCACCGCGAAGCTGACCAAGGCGCCGGGCAATGGTGCGTCGATCGGCGGCCTGAAGGTCACCACCGCCAACGGCTGGTTCGCCGCGCGCCCTTCGGGCACCGAAGACATCTACAAGGTCTATGCCGAGAGCTTCGTCAGCGCCGAACACCTGCAACTGATCGTGAAAGAAGCGCAGCAGATCGTCAGCGACGCACTGAAGGCGTAACGACCGGTTGAGGGTTTGATAAAAAAAGGGCTCGGAATATTCCGAGCCCTTTGTACTTGGTGGAGGCGGCGGGAATCGAACCCGCGTCCGAAAGCCCTCTACAACTGGATCTACATACTTAGTCGGCCTATTTTGATTTAACCCCGTACTTAGCCGGACGACAGGCCGGTACGAAGCGAGTCACCTTGGATTTAGTTCTGCGCCAAGTAACCCGACGCATCACGATTCTCTGTAAATGACACTGCTGCGGGTTGCCCCGCCTGACCCAGAGACCAATCAGTGCAGTGGTCCAGCCTTAAGCGGCTAGAGCGAAACGCTCGTCGTTGGCGTTTGTGGTTTTCCAGATGGATTTACGAGGTGACTGGTCCTCGGTATGCACCAAGCTGCTTCGCGACCCCCGTCGAAACCAGGTCGCCCCCATGTTCTTGATATTTGGGTGCCGGACTCGGATTCAAGCTCGGCAGAGCGATCATTGTACGTGTTTGCAGGAAAGCGCGCCCAATATTGCGGCCGGGTTTTCGGCAATCAGGTCCGCGCCCCATTCTTCGACCGGACTGCCGTGGCCAAGGTAACCCCATGCTGCGGCGATGGTGCGCATGCCGGCGGCTCGTCCCGCCTGGATGTCGCGCAGATCGTCGCCGATGTAGACCGAAGCCTCGGCCGGCACGCCGGCCTTGTCACAGGCGAGCAGCAGTGGAGCGGGGTGCGGCTTGGGGTGGGGTGCGCTGTCACCACTGACGACGCATGCCGCCCGCACATCGAGGCCGAGCGCGGCTACCAGTGGGTCGGTGAAGCGTGCGTGTTTGTTGGTGACGATGCCCCATTTGATGCCGGCTGCCTCCAAGGCCTCAAGCACGGCGTCAATGCCGTCGAACAGTCGTGTGTTTTCGCAGATGGCCGCGGCGTAATGCGCGAGAACCCTTTGCGCGCGTTCGTGATACGTCGCGTCGGTCGGTTCGAGTCCCAGCCCGACCCTGAGTAGGCCGCGGACGCCCTGCGATGTGACGGGCCGAGTGACTTCAAGTGGGAGCGGGGATAGCCCTTCTTCCTCAAGCAGGCGATTGAGTGCCCCGCCAAGGTCTGGGGCGGTATCGGCAAGCGTTCCGTCAAGATCGAAAAGGACGCAGCGAAGGTCGTCCCGCGGCGTCATGCGGGCTTCCGACAGCGGACGAGATAGTTGACGTCAGTGTCGCGACCCAGGGCATAGACCTGCGTGATCGGGTTGTAAGTCATGCCGATCACTTCTTCGACCATCAGGCCAGCATCTCGCGCGAACCGTGCAAGCTCGGATGGCTTGATGAAGCGGGCGTATTCGTGCGTGCCACGCGGCAATAGGCCGAGGATGTATTCGGCGCCAATGACCGCAAACAGGTAGGACTTGGGGTTTCGATTCAGTGTCGAAAAGAATACATGGCCCCCTGGTTTTGCAAGTCGTGCTGCCGCCTTGACCGTGCTTGCCGGGTCGGGAACGTGTTCGAGCATTTCCATGCATGTGACGACGTCGAACGTTTCTGGCTCTGCGGCAGCCATGTCTTCCGCGGCTATCTTGCGATAGTCGACTTTCTGGCCGCTCTCGTAGAGGTGGAGGCGTGCGACGCCGAGTGCCTTGTCGGAGAGATCGATGCCCGTTACGTCGGCGCCTTTTGCCGCCATGCTCTCGGACAGGATGCCGCCACCGCAGCCGATATCGATGGTGCGTTTGCCGCGGACCGCCGCGTGTCTATCGATCCATTCGAGGCGAAGTGGGTTGATCTGATGCAGCGGCTTGAATTCGGACTCGGGGTCCCACCAGCGATGGGCTAACTCGCTGAATTTGTGCAGTTCCGCTGGGTCGGCGTTGGTAGAGGTCGTTGCAGTGGTCATCGATGGCTAAACCGGAAGAGATATCGCCGGCAATTGTCCGGTTTGTGGGGACGAAAAAAAAGCCCTGCTCGCAAGAGCAGGGCTTTTTCGGGAAGACGCGGCTTATTGCTGCTTGGTGCCGATGACTTCGATTTCGACGCGGCGATCCGGCTGGAGGCACTCCACCAGTTTCTTGTTCTTGCCGTTTTCTGCGCCGAGGTTCTTGCACTGGGTGACCGGTTGGGTCTTGCCCTTGCCTTCGGTGTAGACACGGTTCGGATCGATCTGCTGGCTGACCAGGAATTCCTTGACCGCAGCAGCACGGCGCTCGGACAGGGCCTGGTTGTACTTGTCGCTGCCGAGACGGTCTGTGTGGCCGACGGCGATGATCACTTCGATCGACAGTGCCTTGGCCTTCGCGGCGAATTCGGTCAGCGTGGCCTTGCCTTCGTCACGCAGAACGGCCTTGTCGTAGTCGAACAGGGCGTCGGCGGCGATGGTGACCTTTTCAGCGGCCGGCTTGGTGGCCGGAACGACCGGTTTCGGTTCTTCCTTCTTCGGCTCAACCTTCGGCGGTTCGCAGACTTCCTTCGGCATCAGATCCTTGTCGCAGAAGCAGCCCACCGGGAATTCGTTGCCCTCGACCAAGGTGCTGGCAGCCAGTTCCTTGGTCCAGTAACCCGTGCGCCAGCACAGGCCGTTGGCGCTGCGCACCACGACGCTGCGGGCGTCGACCGCGTACGGAACGACCTTCACCGCCGGGTTGATCTTGATTTCCTGCTGTTGTGCCATTGCAGCAGTAACCATCCCCAGTGCGGCAGCAAAAGCCACCACGAATTTCTTGGAACCTTGTTTCATATTCTCCTCGTTGCAAGGCAAGTGATTCGTTATCCGATGCTTCCGGGCGCGGCGTGTTGTGTGAACGCTACGCCCAGCATCATCGGCTCAAGGCCGATTCTTTCAAGAAAGTTTGCCACACGCGCACTCGCGGCAGCAATTCTTTGTTGTCATCCCACAACACCGCGTTTTCCCACATCCGGGCTTGGCCGTTTATCCATACGTGGGACACGTACTCCCTTCCGGCAACGTAGACGAGATGACTCGCTGGATCGAAGCAGGGGGAGCATTCCGTCGGTGCGAGCGAAACAGCGACCAGATCAGCTGCTTTGCCCGCAGTGATGGAACCGATTTCCTGATCCATCCGCAGCGCCTCGGCGCCACTGAGTGTGGCTGCACGCAGTGCGGCGTGCGCATCGAACGCAGAAGCATCGCCACTGCCGACCTTGGCCAGCAGTGCTGCATGTCGCATCTCCTGAAACAGATCAAGCCGGTTATTGCTCGCTGCGCCATCGGTCCCTAGTCCGACACGAAGACCGCGATCTGCCATGCGTTTCACCGGGGCAATGCCGCTGGCGAGTTTCATGTTCGACGTGGGGCAGTGAGCGACGCTGCAATTATGGGCTGCGAGTGTGTCAATTTCGTGGATGTCCAGATGCACGGCGTGGACTGCGATCAAATCGGTGTCCAAGAGACCCAGCTTTTCAAGCCTTGCGAGCGGCCGGCAGCCGTAAGTGGCGACGCTGTTGTTGATTTCTTCGCTGGTCTCGTGGATATGCATGTGGACCGGTGCTGCCAGTTCGTGGGCCAGTTGCACTATGCGTTCGAGCGTTGCGTCTGAGACGGTGTATGGCGCGTGCGGCGCAAATGCGAATTTCAGCAGGGGGTTTCCGATCCAGCGGTCACGAGCCTCTAGGCCCTTGCGGAGGTAGTCGTCGGCATCGGCGGCGTAGTTCGTGGGAAAGTCGATGGTCGTCATGCCGATCATCGCGCGCATCCCTATTTCTGCGAATGCTTCGGCGGCGGCAGATGGGAAGAAGTACATCTCGTTGGCGCAGGTGATGCCACCGCGCAGCATTTCGACTGCGGCCAGCAGGGTGCCGTCGCGCACAAATGACGCTGCGACGTGTTTGGCTTCGGCTGGCCAGATGGCTTCCTGCAACCAGCGCATCAGGGGCAAGTCGTCCGCAATTCCCCTGAACAGGGTCATTGCCGCATGGGTGTGGAGATTCACGAGCCCCGGAATGAGCACGTGTTCGGGTAGTGCAACGCGTTCGTGCGCCGAAAAGCGACGTTCTGCTACTTCAGTCGGGCAGACGGCGACGATCCGGCCGCCGCGCACGGCGACGGAGTGGTCCGTCAGCGTCACCCCGGCGGGCTCCACCGGAATCACCCATCGCGGCGAGATGAGTAGATCAACTGTTTCGGTCTCGTTCATCGAAACGCTCCATTTGTCTTGGCCTGATGGTAGCCATGCTGCAGATAGCTGGCGAGCAGGAAGATGGCAGGGCAGCCTGTGCGAAGACGACCTCACCCTGTGGCCGGCACTGCGCAGTACGGATCGGCGGGTAGGCGCGCGTGTTAAGATCGTAAGCTTTTGGCAATTTGCCGTCTCTTCGGCCCAAAGCCGGACACTTCATCGCGCGACACATGGATTCCTTCGCCAAAGAAACGTTACCGATCAGCCTCGAAGACGAGATGCGGCACTCCTACCTTGATTACGCGATGAGCGTGATCGTGGGGCGTGCCCTGCCGGATGCCCGGGATGGCCTCAAGCCGGTCCATCGCCGCGTGCTGTATGCGATGCACGAGTTGGGCAACGACTGGAACAAGGCCTACAAGAAGTCGGCCCGTATCGTTGGCGACGTGATCGGTAAGTATCACCCGCACGGCGACCAGTCGGTCTACGACACCATCGTCCGCATGGCGCAGGAGTTTTCGCTGCGCTACATGCTGGTGGATGGTCAGGGCAACTTTGGTTCGATCGACGGCGACGGCGCCGCGGCGATGCGATACACCGAAGTCCGCCTTTCGCGTATCGCGCACGAAATGCTGGCTGATATCGACAAGGAAACCGTCGACTTCGGGCCGAACTACGACAACTCCGAAAAAGAGCCGCTGTTGCTGCCGGCCCGCATTCCGAACCTGCTGATCAACGGCAGCAGCGGTATCGCGGTGGGCATGGCGACCAACATTCCGCCGCACAACCTGGGCGAAGTGATCGAGGCTTGCCACGCGCTGCTGGCCAACCCCGATATTGACATCGAGGATCTGATCAAGCTGGTGCCAGCGCCGGACTTCCCGACCGCCGCACTGATTTATGGCCTGCACGGCGTACACGAGGGCTACCGCACCGGCCGTGGCCGTGTCGTGATGCGTGCGCGCACGCACTTCGAAGACATGGAAAAGGGCAATCGTCAGGCGATCATCGTCGACGAAATCCCGTACCAGGTTAACAAGCGCACGCTGCTCGAAAAGATTGCCGAGCTGGTCAACGACAAGAAGATCGAAGGCATCAGCGAGATCCGCGACGAGTCCGACAAGGACGGCATGCGGATCGTGATCGAACTCAAGCGCAATGAGATGCCGGAGGTCGTGCTGAACAACCTGTTCAAGCAGACCCAGCTGCAGGACAGCTTCGGCATGAACATGGTGGCGCTGGTCGACGGCCGGCCGCGTCTGCTGAACCTCAAGCAGATGCTCGACTGCTTCCTGTCGCATCGCCGCGAAGTGGTGACCCGCCGCACGATTTTCGAACTGCGCAAGGCACGTGAGCGCGGCCATATCCTCGAAGGTCTCGCTGTCGCACTGTCGAACGTCGACGAAATCATCGCGTTGATCAAGGCTGCGCCGACCCCGCCGGTGGCGAAGGTCGAGATCATGGCGCGCACCTGGCGGTCGCAGTTGGTCGAGGACATGCTGTCGCGTGCAGCGGCCGACAACTATCGACCTGAAGGTCTGCTGCCGGAATTCGGCCTCTCGTCGCAAGGCTATCGCCTGTCGGATACCCAGGCTCAGGCAATCCTTGAGATGCGCCTGCAGCGCCTGACCGGGCTGGAACAGGACAAGATCGTCAATGAGTATCGCGAGGTCATGGAGCTGATCGCCGATCTGCTCGACATCCTTGCCAAGCCGGCTCGCGTGACGCAGATCATCGGCGACGAACTCACTGCGATCCGCACGCAGTTCAGCGATCCGCGTCGCTCGGAGATCGTGCTGCACGCAGCCGACATCAACATCGAGGATCTGATCGCGCCGCAGGACATGGTCGTGACCCTGTCCCACACCGGTTACTTCAAGCGTCAGCCGCTTGCTGACTACCGCGCGCAGAAGCGTGGCGGGCGCGGCAAGCAGGCTGCGTCGGTGAAGGAAGACGATTGGGTCGATCAGCTATTCGTGGCCAACACGCACGACCACATCCTGTGCTTCTCGAGCCGCGGTCGCCTGTACTGGTTGAAGGTCTACGAAGTGCCGGAAGGCAACCGCAATTCGCGCGGCAAGCCGATCGTGAATCTGTTCCCGCTGGTCGAAGGCGAGAAGATCACTGCTGTGTTGCCGGTCAAGGAATTCGACGAAGGTCACTTCATCTTCATGGCAACCTCGCAGGGTACCGTGAAGAAGACGCCGCTGACCGATTTCGCCAACCCGCGCAAGGCCGGGATCATCGCAGTCGGCCTTGACGAAGGTGACTACCTGATCGGCGTTGCGATCACCGATGGCAACTCGCAGGTCATGCTGTTCTCGGATGCCGGCAAGGCGGTGCGTTTCGACGAAACCGATGTGCGCCCGATGGGCCGCACCGCGCGCGGTGTGCGCGGCATGATGCTGGAAGACGGACAGTCCGTGATCTGCATGCTGGTCGCCAACGGCGAAACCCAGCATGTGCTGACCGCTACCGAAAACGGTTATGGCAAGCGCACGCCGATCGGCGATTACACGCTGCACGGCCGTGGCACGAAGGGCATGATCGCGATCCAGGGGTCTGAGCGTAACGGCAAGTTGGTTGGCGCGGTGCTGGTTGATCCGACGGACCAAGTGATGCTGATCGCTGACAACGGCGTACTGATCCGCACCCACGTCGACACCATTCGCGAGACCTCGCGTTCAGCGCAAGGGGTGACGCTGATCAACCTGGACGACGGTGCCAAGCTGGCGAGCATCGAAAAGATCATCGAGAGCGATGCCGCGGTCGATGGGGTGGACGGTGTTGAGGGCGACGACGGAGAGGCCACCGAAAACGGAGCGCCCGAATGACGCGACCGTGGAATTTCGGGCCGGGTCCCGCGACGCTGCCCGAAGCGGTGTTGCGCACTGCCGCCGATGAAATGCTCGACTGGCATGGGTCGGGTATGTCGGTGATGGAGATGAGCCACCGCGGCAAGGAGTTCATGACCATCATCGAGCGGGCGGAAGCCGATCTGCGCGAACTGATGGCTGTGCCTTCAAACTACAAGGTGCTGTTCATGCAGGGTGGGGCGATCGCGGAGAACGCGATCATCCCGCTGAACCTTGCGGGCAAGAATCCGAAGATCGATTTCGTCGAGACCGGCTCCTGGACGACCAAGTCGCTGAAAGAGGCGCGGCGCTACGGCGATATAAACGTTGCCGCGTCCAGTCTCGATGAGCACGCCGCACAGGGCAAATACACCGGTATCCCGTCGTTCGATGAATGGCGTTTGCGCAGTGACGCGGCTTATCTGCACCTGTGCAGCAACGAGACGATCGATGGCGTCGAGTACTTCGACTGGCCGGACATGGCTGCGCTTGGCGCGCCAGATGTGCCGATTGTCGCTGATGTATCGTCCGACATCCTGTCGCGCCCGATGGATGTGTCGAAGTTCGGGCTGTTGTTCGGCGGTGCGCAGAAGAACATCGGCCCGTCGGGGCTGACGATCGTGATCGTGCGCGACGATCTGCTGGATCAGGCACAGGCGGCGTGCCCGTCGGCATTCCAGTACAAAACGGTGGCCGAGAACGGTTCGATGTTCAACACGCCGCCTACTTACCCGATCTACATCGCGGGCCTGGTGTTCCAGTGGCTGAAACAGCAGGGCGGTGTGGCCGAAATCGAACGTCGCAACATCGCCAAGGCGGCGCTGTTGTATGACGCGCTGGATGCCAGTAGCTTTTACGTAAACCACGTCGAGCGCAATGTACGGTCGAGGATGAACGTTCCATTCTTCCTTGCCGACGAGGCCCTCAACGACGCTTTCCTCGCCGGCGCCAAGGCGCGAGGGCTTCTGCAGCTCAAGGGCCACAAGTCCGTGGGCGGCATGCGGGCGTCGATCTACAACGCGATGCCGATCGAGGGCGTGCAGGCGCTCGTCGACTACCTCCGCGAATTTGAACGAACCCGAGCCTGATCCGTCACGGCTTGCAAGAGAGCTGCACGTGAGCGAAGAAGAACTGTCCAGATTGCGGGCCGACATCGATCGGCTCGACCGCGAAATCCTTGAACGGCTTAGTCAGCGTGCCAGCTGCGCCAAGCGCATCGGCGAAGTCAAGCGCGGCCCCCTGTATCGTCCGGAACGCGAGGCGCAAGTGCTGCGCAAGATCGCCGACCTGAATCCGGGGCCGCTGTCGGGTGAAGCGGTGCAGCGCGTGTTCCGCGAGATCATGTCCTGGTGCCTGGCGCTGGAGCAGCCGTTGAAGGTGGCCTTCCTCGGCCCCGCCGGCACATTTTCGGAGTCTGCGGCGCGCAAGCATTTCGGCGGTGCGCCGGACTTCCAGCCGCAGGGCACGATCGATGAAGTGTTCCACGCGGTCGAATCGGGTGGCGTGGCCTACGGCATCGTTCCGGTCGAGAACTCCACCGAAGGCGCGGTGGGTCGCACGCTTGATCTGCTGCTTGCCAGTTCGGCCAGCATCTGTGGCGAAGTGAAGCTGCGTATCCGCCAGCACTTCCTCTCGCAGGCCGACGCCATCGACAAGGTTAAGCGCATCTACTCGCATTCGCAGTCGCTGGCCCAATGCCAGGACTGGCTTGCGCGTCACGCTGCGGGCGTCGACCGTGTGCCGGTCGCGAGCAACGCAGAAGCTGCGCGCATGGCTTCGACCGATCCTGAATCGGCCGCAATCGCGGGCGAAGCGGCGGGCCAGCTATACGACCTGAGATTCCTGGCTTCGGACATCGAAGACGATCCGAACAACACGACGCGTTTCCTTGTAATCGGCAGTCATGACGCCGGGCCATCCGGGCGTGACAAGACCTCGCTGGTCTGTTCGGCACCGAATCGTCCGGGCGCGGTCTTCTATCTACTTGAAGCCTTCGCGAAGCATGGCGTCAGCATGAGCAAGCTCGAATCGCGTCCGTCGCGCACGGGCTTGTGGGAGTACGTGTTCTACATCGATGTCGAAGGCAATCGCGCCGACGACGGCGTGGCAAACGCACTGGTCGATCTGCAGGATCGTGCCGCTTTCGTGAAGGTGCTCGGCTCTTATCCTGCCGCGGCGCTCTGAGGATCTGATATGAGCAAGATTGTGCAGCGAGCGCCGGACTACATCCGCTCGATCTCCCCCTATATCCCGGGCAAACCGATCGGCGAATTGGCGCGCGAGATGGGGCTCAACGAGGCGGATATCGTGAAGCTGGCCTCGAATGAGAACCCGTTGGGCGCCTCGCCGAAGGCCACGGCGGCCGCACAAAAGGCAATCGCAGACATCCATCGTTACCCGGACGGCAATGGCTTCGAATTGCGCGCGGCACTGGTGGCCAGGTTCGGTGTCGCGCCGGAGCAGATCGTGCTCGGCAACGGGTCGAACGACCTGCTGAACCTGTGCGCTGCCGCCTACCTGAACAGCGAGACCTCGGCGGTATATTCGCAGCATGCGTTTGCGGTCTATCCGCTGGCGGTCAAGAGCGCCGGGGCGCAGGGTATTGAGGTGCCCGCTAAGGCTTACGGACACGACCTGGCGGCAATGCTGGCGGCGATCCGTTCCGACACCCGCATCGTCTTCATCGCCAACCCTAACAACCCGACCGGCAACTTCCTGCCAGACGAAGAGATCGTGGATTTCCTCGACGGTGCGCCGGACGACGTGCTGATTGTGCTCGACGAGGCCTACAACGAATACCTCGCGCCAGAGCAGCGCTATGACAGCGTTGCATGGCTGGCGAAGTACCCGAATCTGGTCATTACGCGGACCTTCTCGAAGATCTACGGGCTAGGCGGTCTGCGCGTCGGATACGGTTTGGCCGGGCGCGAAGTCGCTGATCTGCTGAACCGGGTGCGTGAGCCCTTCAATGTCAATAACGTGGCCCTCGCGGCCGCGGCTGCGGCGCTGGGCGATGAGGAATTCGTCGCGCGCAGTTACGCCGTCAATCGTGACGGAATGGCGCAACTGATGGCCGGGTTCGATGCGCTTGGCCTTGAATACATCCCGTCCAGCGGAAACTTCATGACGTTCCGCGTGGGCGATGCGGCCAACGTGAATCGGAGGTTGCTGGAGCAAGGCGTGATCGTGCGTCCGATTGCCAGCTACCAGATGCCTGAATGGCTGCGCGTCACGATCGGACTGCCGCACGAGAACGCGCGCTTCCTCGAAGCGCTCGCCAAGGCGCTGCTCAAGGGCGCCGAATGACGCCCTTCGGACGCATTGTCATCTGCGGTGCGGGCCTGATTGGCGGCTCCTTTTCACTGGCACTCAAGGCCAAAGGCTTGGTGCGCGAAGTGGTCGGTATCGGGCGCACGCATAGCTCGCTCGAACGCGCGCAGGCGCTTGGCATCATCGACGTGATCGCAACTGACTGGGCTACGGCCCTGGACGGCGCGGAACTGGTGCTGCTTGCGATGCCGGTCGGTCAAATGGCCGCCGTCATGCAAGCCATGGCGCCGCATCTGGGTCCGGACACTTTGGTCACAGATGCCGGCAGCACCAAGCGCGACGTGATCGAGGCGATCTACACGCACTTCAAGTCACACCTTGAACAGATCGTGCCGGCGCATCCGATTGCCGGAGCCGAAAAGAGCGGCCCGGAAGCGGCGCGCGCCGATTTGTATGTCAGCCGCAAGATTGTGCTGACACCGCTGCCCGAGAACCGACCCGAGTCTGTGGCGCGCGTTCGCGAAGCCTGGGCAGCGACCGGCGGCCAGCTGCATGACATGTCGCCGCAGGAGCATGATCGCGTTTTCGGCGCGGTCAGCCATTTGCCTCATCTGCTCGCTTTTGCGCTGGTCCATGAGATCGCCGAGCGGGCCAACGCCGAACAATTGTTCGGATTTGCCGCCAGCGGCTTTCGCGATTTCACCCGGATTGCGAGTAGCCACCCGGAAATGTGGCGCGATATCTGCGTAGCCAACCGCCACGCGCTGCTGGCCGAACTCGATACCTACCTGACCGAACTGGCTTGGATTCGCGCGCTCCTGTCGCAAGGCGACGGCGATTCGCTGGAAAAGCTGTTCTGCGAGGCGCGCGATGCGCGCGACGCGTGGCTCGCCGGCAAGTTCGATAGCTGAGACCCCTTATGGAATATCTTGATCTGGCACCCGCTGCCGGTGCCGCCGGCACCATCAGACTGCCCGGTTCGAAGAGCATTTCGAATCGCACGCTGCTATTGGCAGCACTCGCGGACGGTCGTACCGAGATCCGTGATCTGCTCGCATCCGATGACACCGAACGCATGCTCGAAGCCCTGGCCGCGCTTGGCCTGCCGCCGCAGTCGCTGGGCGAGTTGCACTGGGCGGTTAACGGCGCAGCTGGCCGGTTTCCGAACGATACGGCAGACCTGTTCCTTGGTAATGCCGGAACGGCCTTTCGCCCGTTGACGGCCGCCCTTGCGCTGGCTGGCGGCCACTACAAGCTGTCGGGTGTGCCTCGCATGCATGAGCGCCCGATCGGCGATCTGGTCGATGGTCTGCGGCAACTGGGCGCCGACATTCGTTACCTTGGTAACGAGGGTTATCCGCCGCTTGAGATTCTGCCGGCGCAGATCGCAACCGGTGGTGTTGTGAAGGTTCGCGGCGATGTGTCGAGCCAGTTCCTCACCGCACTTTTGATGGCCCTGCCGCTCGCCTGCGTGCGTGCCGGTCAGGCCACCACGATCGAAGTGGTCGGCGAATTGATCTCCAAGCCCTACATCGAAATCACGCTCAACCTGATGGCGCGCTTTGGCGTTGCCGTGGAGCGCGAGGGCTGGCAGCGTTTCGTCGTGCCGGCGCAGGCCTATCGCTCGCCGGGCGTGATCCATGTTGAAGGCGATGCTTCGTCGGCTTCGTATTTCCTTGCCGCCGGGGCAATTGGTGGAGGCCCGGTGCGGGTCGAAGGCGTCGGGCGGGCCAGCATCCAAGGGGATGTGGCGTTCGCCGAGGCGCTTGAGGCAATCGGCGCCCGAATCACGATGGGCGAGAACTGGATCGAAGCGGCCGCGCCCGCCAGCGGCAAGTTGCGCGCCTTCGATCGCGACTTCAACCATATCCCGGACGCTGCAATGACGCTGGCTGTGGCGGCGCTGTTCGCCGATGGGCCGTGCCGCCTGACCAACATCGCGAGTTGGCGTGTCAAGGAGACCGACCGCATTGCGGCCATGGCGACCGAGCTGCGCAAGGTCGGTGCCTTGGTCGAGGAGGGGCCGGACTGGTTGCGAGTCACCGCCCCGACGACGCTGATTCCGAACGCGGCCATCGACACCTATGATGATCACAGGATGGCGATGTGTTTCTCGCTGGTGAGCCTTGGTGGCGTACCAGTACGCATCAACGATCCGAAGTGCACCGCGAAGACCTTCCCCGGCTATTTCGACGCGTTTGCGTCGGTCTGCCGGCGATAGGAACGCCTGCCCCGGCTGCACGCGGACATGGCGCTCTGCGTCGTTCGCGCTGATTTGCGTTATTCCGCGTTATCCGCGGTTCTGCTCGTAAAGACCCCATGACTGACAAGACCCTGCATCAACTCCTCGACGAACGTGTTTCGGCAGCGCTGGCCGCCGCAGGCTGTGAAGGCGCGCCTGCCGTGATCACGCCCGCCGCCCGCCCGGAATTTGGCGACTATCAGGCCAACGGCGTGATGGGCGCTGCCAAGGCGCGCAAACAGAATCCGCGTGAGCTTGCGCAGCAGGTTGTCGAGAAGCTCGATCTCGCCGGCATCGCGAGCAAGATCGAGATCGCGGGGCCGGGCTTCATCAACATCTCGCTTGATCCGGCCTTTCTCGCAGCGCGTATTTCGGCAGCGATGGGACGTGAGGATCTGGCCGTGCCGCGTCCGGCGCCGCAGCGCGTCGTGGTCGACTATTCCTCGCCCAACCTGGCGAAGGAAATGCACGTCGGACACCTGCGCTCGACCATCATCGGCGATGCACTCGCCCGCGTGCTGCGCTTCCTCGGCCATGAGGTCATCGCGCAGAACCACATCGGCGATTGGGGTACCCAGTTCGGCATGCTGACCGCCTTCCTGGTCGAGTTGGAGCAGGGCTCAGGCACCAGCACGGACACCGAGATGGCGCTATCCGATCTGGAAGACTTCTACCGCCGCGCCAAGCAGCGGATGGACGAAGACCCGGCTTTTGCCGACACCGCGCGCGAGTACGTGGTCAAGCTGCAAGGTGGCGATCCGCACATCAACATGCTGTGGCGGCGCTTCCTGGAAGTGTCCATGCATCATTGCGAGGCGGTCTACAAGACGCTCGGGGTGGGTCTTGTTCGGGACGACTTGCGGGGGGAGAGCGCCTACAACGACGCGCTGCCGGGCATCGTTGCCGACCTGCAGGCGAAGGGCTTGGCGGTCGAAAGCCAGGGCGCCCAGGTTGTGTTTCTCGACGAGTTCAAGAACAAGGAAGGCGAGCCGCAGGCGTACATCGTGCGCAAGCAGGACGGCGGATTCCTGTACTCGACGACCGACCTGGCTGCTGTGCGCTATCGCGTCGATGAGCTCAAGGCGAACCGCGTGCTGTACGTGGTCGATCAGCGCCAAGGGCTGCATTTCCAGCAACTCTTCACGCTGGCGCGCAAGGCGGGTTATGTGGGCGAGGCGGTTTCGCTGGAGCACGTTGGCTTCGGCGTGATGCTTGGCGAGGACAACAAGCCGTTCAAGACGCGCTCGGGAGGTACAGTCAAGCTGGCAGAGCTGCTAGAAGAGGCTGTCGAGCGTGCCTTCGTGCTGGTCTCGGAAAAGAATCCCGATCTGGCAGAAGAGGCCCGCTGGGAGATCGCCCGTGCCGTGGGCGTCGGCGCCGTGAAGTACGCCGATCTGTCAAAGAACCGCGCGAGCGACTACGTATTCTCCTGGTCGTCGATGCTGGCCTTCGACGGTAACACTGCGCCCTACCTGCAGTACGCCTACACCCGTAGCGCCAAGGTTTTGCGCGACGCGGCGGATTCGGCCGTGGCGGATGCGCCGGTGATTCTGGAAGAACGTGCCGAGCAAGTGCTGGCGCTACAACTTGCACGTTTCGCTGACGCGCTGAATGCGGTTGCGAAGGACACGGCACCGCACCAACTGTGCGCCTACCTATTCGAGCTTGCCGTGGTGTTCAGCCGTTTCTACGAGAACTGCCCAGTGCTCAAGAGCGAAGGCGCACAGCGGGCCAGCCGCCTGCAGCTGTGCCGCCTGACGGCCGACACGATCAAGACTGGCCTCGGCTTGCTCGGCATCGCCACACTCGAGGTCATGTAAGTGCCCCGCGCGCCGGCCGCGCTGCCACGGGATGTTGCGGCCGAGTTGCTGCGCATCCCGGGCATCGGGCGGGCGATGGCGGGCGATCTGCACGCGCTCGGCATCCGGCGGGTAGCGGATCTCGTCGAGGCGGATCCACAGGTGCTCTATGAGCGCCTGTGCCGTCTCTCGGGTGCGCGGCAAGACCCCTGCGTGCTCTACACCTTCCGTTGTGCCGTGTATTTCTCGCGGCACACGGCACACGACCCTGAACTGCTCAAGTGGTGGAACTGGAAGGACCGAACATGAACACCCCCGTCATCGCAATCGACGGCCCGACCGCGTCGGGCAAGGGCTCGGTGGCCGCGCGCGTGGCCAGTGCCCTGGGCTGGCATTACCTCGATTCTGGCGCGATTTACCGCGTTCTGGCCCTCGCCGGGCTGCAACGCGGTATCGCACTCGACGACGAGGCAAGCCTGGCTGCGCTGGCGCCCAAGCTCGAAGTGCGTTTTGACGGCGAAGCCATCTACATTGACGGTGTTGAAGCCAGTCTCGATGTACGGCGCGAAACCACCGGCAATGCCGCGTCGAAGATTGCCGTGCTGCCGGGTGTGCGGACCGCCCTGATGGCCCGTTTGCGCGCCTTTCGTCAGGCGCCCGGCCTCGTCGGCGATGGTCGCGACATGGGGTCAGTGGTTTTCCCGGACGCGCCGCTGAAGATTTTCCTCACCGCCAGCGCTGAGGCGCGCGCGGAACGGCGCTATAAGCAGTTGATTGAAAAGGGATTGGCTGCTAACCTAGATAGTCTTGTGCAGGAGTTGCGCGAGCGTGACGCACGCGACGCCAGTCGCCCGGTTGCGCCGCTGAAGCCCTGTGAAGACGCCATCCTGCTGGACACCACGCCGCTTACGATTGACGAGGCGGTCGCATTCGTCCTGCAGCAAGCCCAGACGCACAAGCTCTGCTGAAGCACTGAGTCCGATGGTTGAGGCTCCGGCCGCTGCTTTTTGCTGCGGACCGGGTTGTTTTTCTTTTTTCCGCTGTCGCAAGACGGCAACAGGTCAATTTCTCCATGTCTAACTCCATTCCCGCCCCGGAAAGCTTCGAGGCCCTCTTTGAAGAGAGCCTGAATCGCCAGGAAATGCGCGCCGGTGAAGTCATCACCGCTGAGGTCGTGCGTGTTGATCACAATTTTGTCGTTGTGAACGCCAACCTCAAGTCCGAGAGCTACATTCCGCTCGACGAGTTCCGCAATGACCGTGGTGAGCTCGAAGTGGCCGCGGGCGACTACGTCCAGGTCGCCATCGAAGCCCTTGAAGATGGTTTCGGTGAATCCCGTCTGTCGCGTGACAAGGCCAAGCGCATCGCCGCGTGGAACCACCTTGAGGCCGCACTGAACGACGGCGATCTGGTCAAGGGCGTCGTGACCGGCAAGGTCAAGGGCGGTCTGACCGTCATGACCAATGGCATCCGTGCATTCCTGCCGGGTTCGCTGGTCGATATGCGTCCGGTCAAGGACACGACCCCGTTTGAAGGCAAGGAATTCGAATTCAAGGTCATCAAGCTCGATCGCAAGCGCAACAACGTTGTTGTGTCGCGCCGCGCCGTGCTCGAGGCTTCCATGGGCGAAGAGCGCGAAAAGCTGCTGTCGTCGCTCCAGGAAGGCACGATCGTCAAGGGTATCGTCAAGAACATCACCGACTACGGTGCGTTCGTTGACCTCGGCGGTATCGACGGCCTGCTGCACATCACCGATCTGGCCTGGCGCCGTGTCCGCCACCCGACGGAAGTTGTGCAGGTTGGCGACGAAGTCACCGCGAAGGTCCTCAAGTTTGACGCCGAGAAGAACCGCGTCTCGCTGGGCCTCAAGCAACTGGGCGAAGATCCGTGGGTGGGCATCGCTCGCCGTTATCCGTCGGGTACCCGCCTGTTCGGCAAGGTCACCAACATCACCGACTACGGCGCGTTTGTCGAAGTCGAGCAGGGTATCGAGGGCTTGGTCCACGTGTCCGAGATGGACTGGACCAACAAGAACATTCACCCGACCAAGGTTGTCCAACTGGGCGACGAAGTCGAAGTGATGATCCTCGAAATCGACGAAGACCGTCGTCGTATCTCGCTGGGCATGAAGCAGTGCAAGGCCAACCCGTGGGATGACTTCGCGCAGAGCTTCAAGAAGGGTGATCGCGTCAAGGGCGCCATCAAGTCGATCACCGACTTCGGTGTCTTCATCGGTCTGACTGGCGCAATCGACGGTCTGGTGCACCTGTCCGACCTGTCGTGGTCGCTGCCGGGTGAAGAGGCGATCCGCAACTTCAAGAAGGGCGACGAAGTCGAAGCCGTGGTGCTCTCGATCGACGTCGAGAAGGAGCGTATTTCGCTCGGCATCAAGCAGCTTGATGGCGATCCGTTCACCAACTTCATCGCCACCCATGACAAGAACAGCGTCGTGAATGGTGTGGTGAAGTCGGTTGATGCGCGCGGCGCCGTGATCGCAATGAACGACGATGTCGAGGGCTACCTCCGTGCGTCCGAGTTCTCGCGTGATCGCGTTGAAGATCTGTCGCACCTGCTGAAGGTGGGTGACGCGGTCGAAGCGATGATCGTGAACGTGGATCGCAAGACCCGTTCGATCAATCTGTCGGTCAAGGCCAAGGATCAGGCTGAGCAAACCGAAGCCATGCAGAAGTTCTCCGGCGATACGTCGGCCGCTGCCAGCGGTACGACCAACCTCGGCGCGCTGCTGAAGGCAAAGCTCAACAATCCGCAGCAGTAAGCCTTGAACGTCATGACGAAGTCGGAGTTGATAGCCAGGCTGGCGGAGCGTTTTCCGCAGCTTGGTGCGAAGGATGCCGACTACGCCGTGAAAGTGATTCTCGATGCGATGACGCTTGCGTTGTCGCGAGCCGATCGCATCGAGATCAGGGGTTTCGGCAGTTTTGCATTGAATTACCGTCCCCCGCGCATGGGGCGCAATCCGAAGTCAGGCGAGAAGGTGCAGGTGCCACAGAAGTACGTGCCGCATTTCAAGGCTGGCAAGGAGCTGCGTGAGCGAGTCGATGTGGTGTAGTTTTCGACTGGCAGTTGACGAGTAGATAGGCGGCGCGAGCCGCCTTCTGCTTTTTTGGCGACATGGGTCGGATTGCGGGATAATCCGCCCATGCGACTTCTGCTCTGGCTCCTGCGTGGACTGGTGTTCTTCATTCTTCTAGGCTTTGCGCTGAAGAATGACGCGATTGTCACGCTGCGGTTCTTCTTCGACACCGCGTGGCGCTTGCCACTGATCGCGGTAATCCTGTTTGTCTTCGTTGGCGGGGTGGCGCTAGGGGTGACTGCGGCCGTTGTCACGCTGCAGAGCCAGCGTCGCGAAATCCGTCGGCTGCGCGAAAACGTCTCGGGCGCATCTGCGTCTGTGTCGTCCATTTCGGTGCGGGAAGCGCCTCCACCTGATTACCTTCGCTCTCTCTGAATCAATGGAATTCGAACTCTGGTGGCTGCTCGCCTTTCCCATCTTCTTCATTCTCGGATGGTCGGCTGCGCGCATAGACATCAAGCATCTCGTCAAGGAGTCCCGGTCGCTGCCGCGTTCCTACCTGAGTGGCCTCAATTTCCTGCTCAATGAACAGCCGGACAAGGCGATCGATTCGTTTCTCGAAGCGGTAAAGATTGATCCGCAAACAGTAGAGCTGCATTTCGCTCTGGGCAGCCTGTTTCGCCGGCGTGGCGAACTGGACCGCGCAATCCGCATGCATCAGACGCTGGTCGATCGCGATGACCTCAGCGCAGAGCAGCGCACCTCAGCACTCTCTGAACTTGGGCAAGACTTCCTGAAAGCGGGGTTGCTGGATCGCGCCGAAGCAGTGTTCGTCAAACTGCGCGATACCGGGATGCGTGAGTTCGCGCTCAAACAACTGCTTGAGATCTACCAGCAGGAGAAGGATTGGGCCAAGGCGATCGAGGTTGCGCGTGCATTGCCGAATGCAGACACAGCGTTGATGTTGAAAGAAATTGCCAACTTCCACTGTGAACTGGGTGCCAATGAACTGGCGCGTGGTCAACTCGATGCTGCAGCCGTAGAACTCCAGCGTGCGCTGGAAGTGAATCGGCAGTGCGTTCGCGCCAATATGCTCCTCGGAGACTTGAGGCTGGCGCGGGATGATGTTGCCGGTGCCATCGAAGCCTGGCAGCGAGTAGAGCAGCAGAACCCGGTTTATCTAGCGTTGGTGGCTGAACGCATCATGGATGGGTATCGCAGACTCAGGCGCCAGGGCGACGGAATGCAGTTGCTGCACTCGTATCTGGAGCGGTATCCATCGCTCGACCTGCTGGATGCCGTGTTTCAGTGGGAACTGGATCGAGAAGGGCCGGATGCCGCTTACAGGCTTGTGCGCGAAGAATTGCGGCGCAACCCTACCGTGCTGGGTCTCGACAAGTTGCTCGAAGCCGCACTGCTGACAGCCCAGCCCGAGCAGCGACAGGACATCGAACTGGTCAAAGGCTTGATCCACGGCCATACCCGCCGCGTGGCGCGATTTTGCTGCGACGCCTGCGGCTTCAAGGCGCGGCAGTTCTACTGGCGTTGCCCGGCCTGCGGCGGTTGGGAGACTTACCCGCCGCGCCGCACCGAAGAATTTGATCTGACGCCCTGAGGGGCGTTGTCGACTGGAGTTCTGGACGTGAAAGTTACCGTTGTTGGGACCGGCTATGTCGGTTTGGTGTCAGGCGCTTGTCTCGCCGAAATGGGCAACGATGTGCTGTGTCTGGATGTCGATCCGCAGAAGATCCGCATCCTCAAGGACGGAGGCATTCCGATCCACGAGCCGGGGCTCGACAAGGTAGTCGAGCGCAACGTAGCCGCGGGGCGACTGCATTTCACGACCGACGTGGAAGAGGCTGTGCGCTTCGGAACGATCCAGTTCATCGCGGTCGGCACGCCGCCGGACGAGGATGGTTCCGCTGATTTGAAATACGTGCTGGCGGCAGCGCGCAATATCGGCCGCTTGATGACGGACTACAAGGTAGTCGTCGACAAGAGCACGGTGCCGGTGGGTACTGCCGACAAGGTTCGCGCTGCGATTGCAGAAGAACTGCAGGCGCGCGGTGTCGATGTGAATTTCTCGGTGGTATCCAATCCCGAGTTTCTCAAGGAAGGTGCCGCAGTCGAAGATTTCATGAAGCCTGATCGCATCGTCGTCGGTGCTGACGATGACCAGGCGATCTACCTGATGCGAGCACTTTATGCGCCGTTCCAGCGCAATCACGACAAGCTGGTGGTGATGGATGTGCGCTCGGCGGAACTGACCAAATACGCGGCCAACGCAATGCTGGCGACGCGGATTTCGTTCATGAACGAACTCGCGCTGCTCGCCGAGCGCTTGGGCGCTGATATCGAACTCGTCCGCCAGGGCATCGGTTCCGATCCGCGGATCGGTTACCACTTTCTTTACGCCGGTTGTGGCTATGGCGGTTCGTGCTTCCCTAAGGATGTAAAGGCTCTGATCAAGACGGCTGCAGATGCCGGCCAAGGCTTGAAAGTGTTGCAGGCGGTCGAGGACGCAAACGACACGCAAAAACTCGTGTTGGTCGACAAGATCGTCAAACGATTCGGGGAAGACCTCAGCGGCATGAAGTTCGCACTGTGGGGGCTCGCGTTCAAGCCCAACACGGATGACATGCGTGAAGCGACAAGTCGGGTGGTGGTCGCCGAATTGTTCAAGCGCGGCGCTGTCGTTGCGGCATACGACCCTGTTGCGATGGACGAGGCGAAGCGCATCTTCGGTGATGAGGTGCGCCTCTCCTACGCGACGAATCCGATGCACGCCATAGAAGGCGCGGATGCACTGGTGATCGTGACCGAGTGGAAGGAATTCCGTAGTCCGGACTTTGAGCGCATCCAGCGGGTACTCAAGAGTCCGGTTATTTTCGACGGTCGCAATCTTTACGATCCGAAACTACCTCGCAGCTTCGGGCTCGAGTATTTGCCCATCGGCCGCCCGTAATGCACGCGCTGCCGCCGCTTCCCGATACATCGAGCGCTCGCGTCATGGTCGTGGGCGACGTCATGCTCGATCGCTACTGGTTTGGCGATGTGAGCAGGATTTCTCCTGAGGCACCCGTACCTGTCGTCAAGGTTGAGCGAACGGAAGAACGCCCCGGCGGTGCAGCGAACGTTGCGCGCAATTCAGCTGCCCTTGGCGCGCAAACGGTGCTGCTGTCGGTGGTCGGGGCGGACGAGCCCGCCCTTGCCTTGACGCGCATGCTGGAGCAAGAGGGCGTGCTTGCTTCCTTGCACACCGATGCGGCTTTGGCGACTACGGTAAAACTGAGAGTCGTTGGCCGTCAGCAGCAACTGCTGCGGATTGACTTCGAGACCGTGCCCAACCACGAGTCGCTGCAGGCGACCCTTGCAGAATTCCGTGAGCGTTTGCCCGAATGTGACGTTGTTGTTTTGTCGGATTATGGCAAGGGCGGACTGACGCACGTCGCCGAGATGATTTCGCTGGCGCGCGAGGCCGGAAAGCCGGTCTTTGTCGACCCGAAGGGTGACGATTATTCTCGTTATCGCGGCGCGACATTATTGACGCCCAATCGCGCCGAGCTGCGCCAAGTGGTTGGAAAATGGTCCGATGAGGCGGATCTGGCGCGGCGAGCGCATACGCTGCGCGAAGAACTCGCGCTTGATGCGCTGCTCGTCACGCGTTCGGAAGAGGGGATGACCCTGTTCAGGGCCGACGGCGTCGTTCATGAACGCACTCGCGCGCGCGAGGTCTATGACGTCTCAGGCGCGGGGGATACCGTCATCGCCACGCTGGCAGTCATGTTTGCGGCCGGCGCTTCGATCACAGATGCCATGCGTTGGGCGAACCACGCAGCGGGCATTGTCGTCGGCAAACTCGGTACAGCGACCGTCACGCTCGACGAAATCAAGATTCCAGATTGAGGGGGAGGCTCATGTCGAGCTATTACGTAGTCACCGGTGCTGCCGGATTCATTGGGTCCAATATCGTTGCCGGTCTCAATGCCAAAGGGATTGACAACATCATCGCGGTCGACAACCTCTCGCGCGGCGACAAGTTCAAGAATCTTGTCGGTTGCGAGATCGCTGACTATCTAGACAAGAAGGTTTTCCTCGAAATGATCGAGGGCGGCGAGCTCGATGGCGCGGTCGAGGCAGTCCTCCATCAGGGGGCTTGCTCCGACACCATGGAGCAGGACGGCCACTACATGATGGAGAACAACTACCGCTATTCGCTGGAGTTGTTGCGCTTCTGTCTGGAGCAGGAGGCCCAGTTCCTCTATGCGTCATCGGCTTCGGTGTACGGGGGCGGGGCTGTCTTCAAGGAAGACAAGTCGTGCGAAGCCCCGTTGAACGTATACGCATACTCGAAGTATCTGTTTGACCAGATCGTGCGCCGCGCACTGGCGGAAAGCGGCTCGCAGATCGCCGGGTTCCGCTATTTCAATGTGTATGGCCCGAACGAGCAGCACAAAGGCCGCATGGCTTCCGTTGCCTTCCATTTCTTCAATCAATATCGGGAGAATGGCAAGGTGCGGCTGTTCGAAGGGCAGGACGGTTACGCCAACGGCGAGCAGCGGCGTGACTTCGTCTTCGTTGAAGACGTCGTTAATGTGAACCTTTACTTCCTGGACAGCCCGATGCTTTCAGGCATTTACAACCTTGGGACCGGGCGCGCACAGAGTTTCAACGACGTCGCCGTGGCGACGATCAATGCCTGTCGTTCCGCGAAGGGCGAGGCCGCACTTTCGCTGGCGGAACTCCAATCGCAGGGGCTGATTGAGTACATTCCGTTCCCGGACGCTTTGCGAGGCAAGTATCAGAGCTTTACTGAAGCGAATGTCTCGCTTTTGCGTGAAGCGGGCTACGCCGCGCCGTTCAACGACGTTACTCAGGGCGTCGGCAAGTACGTCGCCGAACTGCAGAGGCGCGCAGCCACATGACCGGGCTTCGCATTGAGTTCCCGACCCTCGAGGACTACGTCGGCCGCACGCCGTTGGTGCGCTTGAAGCGGATCTCTGCCGGCAACAACAACGTCTTACTGGCCAAGCTGGAAGGCAATAATCCAGCGGGTTCAGTAAAGGACCGTCCGGCACTCTCCATGATCCGGCATGCCGAAGCGCGGGGCGACATCAAGCCCGGCGATACGCTTGTCGAAGCGACCAGCGGAAATACGGGCATCGCGCTAGCGATGGCGGCGGCCATGCGCGGATACAAGATGATTCTCGTCATGCCAGAGAATCAAAGTCTTGAGCGTCGCCAGACCATGCGAGCCTTCGGTGCTGAACTGATCCTGACGCCGCGCGAAGGCGGCATGGAAATGGCTCGCGATGTGGCCGAGCGACTGCGTGACGAGGGGCGGGGAATTATTCTCGACCAGTTTGGCAACCCTGATAACCCGCTGGCGCATTACGAAGGTACCGGTCCGGAAATCTGGGAGCAAACCTCTGGCCAGATCACGCATTTCGTCAGCAGCATGGGCACGACGGGAACGATCATGGGCACGTCCCGTTATCTGAAGGAAAAGAACCCGAAAATCCGCATCATCGGTTGTCAGCCGACCGATGGTGCGCAGATTCCGGGCATCCGGAAGTGGCCCGAAGCCTACCTGCCTGGCATTTATGAGGCGAGCCGCGTCGACCAGCTTGAATACGTGGCGCAAGCCGATGCTGAGGGAATGACCCGTCGGCTCGCTCGTGAAGAGGGTATTTTTGCTGGGATCTCGTCCGGCGGCGCGATGGCAGTTGCACTGCGCCTTGCAGAGTCACTGTCGGACTCAGTGATCGTCGCTATCGTTTGCGACCGTGGCGATCGTTACCTGACAACCGGTGTGTTTCCGGGCTGATTCGCCTGGCTGCCCCATGACTGGAATTCTGGTTTTTGATCTGGTTGCTGTCCCGGATATTGCTGGTCTTCGTCATGTCTACGAACTCGACCCAGCGCTCACAGATCATGAAGTCGCTGAGTACGCGCAGCAGAAGCAGCGCGCGGTATCTGGTGACGATACGTTGCCGTCCCATCTGCGGCGGATCGTAGAAATCTCATGCGTATGGCTCGGCGACGGAACGGCCGAGTTGATCTCTCTGGCGGAAGCAGATGGCAGCGAAGGGCGTCTCGTCCAGCGTTTCTTCGACCTGGTGAACGCGCGTCAGCCGTTGCTGGTCGCTTGGGATGCTCTTGCGGGGGCATTGCCGGTACTGCGCTACAGAGCGTTGCTGGCGCGCGCGCGATTCCCAGTGTTTCATGACCTGGCTTCGATTGCCCGGCGCGTAGGTTTTGCCGAGCGTGAACTCGCATCCGGGGCGCTCTTGCCATGTGTCGATCTCGGACAGATGATGGCGGGTGGGAACGACGCTTCCAGGTCGACCTTGGATCATCTGCTCAAACTGACGGTCTCGTCGGATAGCGCGGTCGTCCCGGATCTGGCGCTGCAGCTTGCCTGGGCTGGCGGTGATTTGGCGAAGATCCGCGTGACAAACGAACGTCGGGCCGTTGGCGCGTTTGCACTGTTCTTGCGTTTGCAGCATGCGCGTGGGTTGATGTCCGAAAGTGCACTTGCGTCGGGTGAAGATCTGGTTCGTACCATCTTCCCTGACGACAACTGCTACGCACGTAGTCAAAGCTAGGCCAAATTCCGCCATGACAAGAAGTGCTTTGACTTTCGCGATTTATCAGCTATAGTTTCGCTTCTTTCAGGCGCGTAGCTCAGCTGGTTAGAGCACCACCTTGACATGGTGGGGGTCGTTGGTTCGAGTCCAATCGCGCCTACCAACACCCATGCGGAGCGGCGATGATTCTGCGAACTTGCACCACGGTTTGTCCGTAGTAAGCGGGTTCGCTCGGTTCATACGCTTCGATTGAACGAAAAAGTGCGGCCCTGTGGTCGCACTTTTTTTTTGCCTTGTCGGGAGAAAGCATGCCTAGTGTGCGTCTGCCGGACGGTTCCGTCCGGTCCTTCGAGCAAGCGGTAAGCGTCGCGGACGTTGCTGCCAGTATTGGCGCTGGCCTTGCAAAGGCGGCGCTGGCGGCGCGCGTCGATGGGCAACTCGTCGATACGAGTTTCCGGATCGAAAACGATTGTGAGTTGGCGATTCTGACCGGCAAGGATGCGGACGGGGTGGATGTGATCCGCCACTCAACGGCCCATCTGCTTGCGTATGCAGTGAAAGAACTCTTCCCGGAGGCTCAGGTCACAATTGGCCCGGTCATCGACAAGGGCTTTTACTACGATTTCTCGTTTCCTCGCGGATTTACGCCTGAAGATCTGGTGCGGATCGAGACGAGGATGTCTGAACTGTCAAAGCGTGACATCCCCGTGGTGCGCGAAGAGTGGAAGCGTGACGACGCGGTTGCGTTCTTCAAATCCATTGGAGAGGCCTACAAGGCTGAAATCATCGCAAGCATTCCGCAGGACCAAACGATCTCGCTATACCGTGAGGGTGACTTCATTGACCTGTGTCGCGGTCCGCACGTTCCGTCGACGGGAAAGCTCAAGTATTTCAAGCTGATGTCGGTTGCTGGCGCCTACTGGCGCGGCGATTCGCGCAATGAACAACTGCAGCGGATTTACGGCACCGCTTGGGCGAGCAAGGAAGATCTGGACGCTTACCTCCACATGATCGAGGAGGCCGAAAAGCGCGATCACCGCAAACTGGCAAAGGTGCTTGATCTATTCCACCTTCAGGATGAGGCGCCCGGAATGGTGTTTTGGCACCCGAAGGGCTGGACCTTATGGCAACAGATCGAGCAGTACATGCGTCGTCGCCTGGATGCTGCCGGCTACAGCGAGGTCAAGACACCGCTCGTCATGGATCGCGTTTTGTGGGAGCGCTCAGGCCATTGGGAGAACTACCGCGAAAACATGTTCGTGACGGAATCGGAAAAGCGTGACTACGCAGTTAAACCGATGAACTGTCCGGGTCACGTTCAGATATTCAATCACGGGCTGCGCTCGTACCGAGAACTGCCTTTGCGGCTTGCCGAGTTTGGCTCCTGTCACCGCAACGAACCATCGGGCGCTCTGCACGGTTTGATGCGAGTACGTGGGTTTGTGCAAGATGATGCCCACATATTCTGTACCGAAGATCAGATAGTTTCTGAGGTCCGGGCCTTTAACGATCTGCTCGTCTCGGTTTATCGCGACTTCGGGTTCAATGATGTTGTGGTCAAGCTATCGCTTCGGCCGGAAAAGCGCGCTGGTGCCGACGAGGTGTGGGATAGAGCGGAGCAGGGGTTGCGCGATGCGCTCACGGCATCGGGCGTCGCTTGGGTCGAGCTTCCGGGCGAAGGGGCGTTCTACGGACCGAAGATCGAGTATCACATCAAGGACGCGCTGGGGCGCTCCTGGCAATGCGGCACTATGCAACTCGATTTTGTCTTGCCTGAGCGCTTGGATGCGGAGTACGTCGCGGAAGACAACACGCGCAAACGCCCGGTCATGCTGCATCGTGCGATCCTGGGGTCGCTCGAGCGGTTCATCGGAATCCTGATTGAGAACTTTGCAGGCAACTTCCCGCTCTGGCTGGCGCCAAAGCAGGCAGTGGTCATGAGCATCACGGAGCACCAGGCTGACTATGCCGAGGGGATCGCGCGCGAGTTGGTTGCCGCCGGGTTTAGGGTGGAGACGGATTTGCGCAACGAGAAGATTTCCTATAAAATTCGAGAACATAGCTTGCAAAAGCTACCCTATCAGCTGGTCGTCGGTGAGAAAGAAAAGGCGGCTGGCGTGGTGGCCGTACGTGCCCGAGGTGGCCAAGATCTTGGCCAGATGCCTCTCGATCAATTGCTCGATCGCTGGCGCCACGAGGTGGAAACCCGTGGTAGTGCGGTTTGATTTTCTAATTTTTGGAGACCTAGACCATCGCTCAGGAAAAGCCGCAGCGCCTAAACGGAGAAATCAACGTATCTGAAGTGCGCTTGGTGGGTGAGGACGGTGAGCAGCTCGGCATCGTTCCGACGAGGCAAGCCCTTGAAATGGCCGAAGAGGCCGGGCTGGACTTGGTTGAAATCGCCCCGCTCGCAAAGCCGCCAGTCTGTAAGTTGATGGACTTTGGCAAGTTCAAGTACCAAGAGTCCAAGAAGGCGCACGAGGCCAAGCTCAAGCAGAAGCAGATCCAGGTCAAAGAGGTAAAGCTGCGTCCAGGTACGGACGAGAACGATTACCAGATCAAGCTGCGCAACATGACCCGCTTCCTTCAGGAGGGCGATAAGGTCAAAGTGACACTCCGATTCCGTGGCCGTGAAATGGCGCATCAGGAATTCGGTGTGCGGCAGCTTGAACGGATCAAGGCGGATCTTGAAGCGGTGGGTACGGTAGAGCAGTTTCCGAAGCTTGAAGGGCGCCAGATGATCATGGTGCTGGCGCCGAGCAAGAAGAAACAGCCGGCCTGACAGCCGGGACATAGAATTCCGGGGCTGCGAGAGCAGCCTCAGGAAACAGCCCTTGAAAGGGTTGCTAACAAGTGGAGTCAGGTTCCTGAAGTGTCTTCTGCGGAAGGCCACCCGGCTTCATCGACTAACAGTTTGGAGTAAGTTTCATGCCCAAGATGAAGACCAAGAGCGGCGCCAAAAAGCGCTTCAAGGTGCGCTCGAGCGGTAGCATCAAGCGTTCGCAGGCGTTCAAGCGCCACATCCTGACCAAGAAGACGACCAAGACCAAGCGCCAGCTGCGCGGCATGGAAGGCGTGCACGCCTCCGACGTCGCCCAGGTCAAGTCGATGCTTCCCTACGCATAATTCAGGAGAAACGTCATGCCTCGCGTAAAACGTGGTGTAACCGCCCGCGCCCGTCATAAGAAAGTTCTCGACCAAGCCAAGGGGTACCGTGGCCGTCGCAAGAACGTATATCGCATCGCCAAGCAGGCGGTAATGAAGGCGGGTCAGTACGCCTATCGTGACCGTCGTCAGCGCAAGCGCCAGTTTCGTGCGCTCTGGATTGCTCGTATCAACGCCGCTGCGCGCGAAGTTGGTCTGAACTATTCCAAGTTCATGAACGGCCTCAAGAAGGCGTCGATCGAGATCGATCGCAAGGTGCTGGCCGATCTGGCGGTGTTCGACAAGCCGGCTTTTGCGGCGATTGCGAACCAGGCCAAGGCCCAACTCGCTGCGTAAGTTGTTGTAGCGGAAGAAAAGGAGGCCTGGCCTCCTTTTTTTTGTCCCATACATCCCGGAACTGGATTCGTGGATCAACTGGAACTCCTTGTAACTCAAGCTCTTGCCGATTTTGAGGCCGCGGCGGACGCCAACGCGGTCGAGACGGCAAAGGCAAAGTATCTTGGCAAGACCGGATCGCTGACTGAGCTGCTGAAGGCGCTTGGTAAGATGGAGCCGGATGCGCGGCGTGAGGCGGGTGCGGCAATCAATCGCGCCAAGTCAACCGTCGAGCAGGCGCTGGAAGCTCGCCGGGAAGCCCTGCGCCAAGCGGCGTTGTCGCAACAGCTAGCTTCAGAGGCGCTCGACATTACGCTGCCCGGGCGTGGCCGCGGCAATGGCGGCTTGCATCCGGTGACTCGAACCTTGGATCGCATCGAGCAACTCTTCGCGGGCATCGGTTTTGCCGTGGCGGATGGGCCTGAAATCGAAGAGGACTGGTTCAACTTCACGGCGTTGAACACGCCGGAGAACCATCCGGCGCGCTCGATGCACGATACCTTCTATCTCGCGGATGCGCCGGGCGTTCTCCTGAGAACCCATACCAGCCCGGTACAGGTCCGCTACATGCAGGACCATGTTGCGCGGCATGCCGATGACGAAGTGATGCCCGAGATTCGCATCATCGCACCCGGAAGGGTGTATCGCGTGGATTACGACGCGACGCACTCGCCGATGTTCCATCAGATCGAAGGATTGTGGGTCGGCGAGCGGGTGAGCTTCGCCGATCTGAAGGGCGTCATCGCGGAGTTTCTGCGACGCTTCTTTGAGACCGATGCGCTGCAGGTCCGCTTCCGCCCGTCGTTCTTTCCGTTTACGGAACCGTCCGCCGAGATCGACTTTGCGTTCATGAGTGGGCCGAACAAGGGCAAGTGGCTCGAGATTGCGGGCTGCGGCGTCGTCCACCCGAGCGTACTGAAGAACGGTGGAGTCGATCCCGAGCGATACACCGGCTTTGCTTTCGGCATGGGGCTCGACCGGCTCACCATGCTGCGCTACGGCATTGACGATTTGCGCCTGTTCTTCGAAAACGATCTTCGCTTCCTTAGCCAATTCAGGTAAGTCATGCAGTTCTCAGAGCACTGGTTACGTACCTTCGTCAATCCTGCCCTCGATTCGAGTGCGTTGGGTCATCTGCTGACGATGGCCGGCTTGGAAGTCGAAGATGCCAAAGGCGTAGCGCCCGCTTTTAGCGGGGTCGTAGTTGGCAAGATCGTCGATGCGCAACCCCATCCCAATGCGGATCGACTCCGGGTGTGCAAGGTCGATGCCGGTTTGGCTGAGCCTTTGCAGATTGTGTGTGGGGCGCCCAATGCCGCGGCTGGCATGAAAGTGCCGTGCGCCCTTGTGGGGGCGACGCTTCCCGGCGATTTCGAAATCAAGGCCGCAAAACTGCGTGGCGTCGAGTCTTTCGGGATGCTCTGTTCCGCGCGGGAACTTGGGATCTCAGATGAAAACGCCGGATTGCTGGCGCTGCCTGACGATTTCGTGGTGGGCCAAGATATTCGTACTGCGCTGTCGCTTGACGACACCGTTTTCACTATCAAACTGACGCCGAATCGTCCCGATTGTCTGAGCCTTCTGGGTGTCGCGCGCGAAGTGGCTGCGTTGACGGGTGTCCCGTTCAGTGCGCCAGCCGTGCGCGATGTCTCCGCAACCCATACAGAAAAGCGCGAAGTCTTACTGGATGCGCCGGACGGTTGCCCTCGTTACCTCGGGCGGGTGTTGCGAAACGTCGATCCTACGAAGCAGGCGCCTGACTGGATGAAGCAGCGACTTGAGCGTTGTGGGATCCGTTCGATCGGCGCCGTAGTCGACGTCACCAACTATGTAATGCTCGAACTCGGCCAACCGCTGCACGCCTTCGACAACGAGAGGCTGTCGGGGGATATTCATGTCAGATGGAGCCATTCCGGAGACAGAATCGTTTTGCTGAATGGGCAAGAACTTACGCCGAATCCCAAGACGCTCCTGATTGCTGACGAAAACGGTCCCCTCGCGCTCGCAGGTGTAATGGGCGGCGAAGCCAGTGGCGTAACGGATGCCACCTCTCATGTGTTTCTTGAGAGCGCGTTCTTCCAGCCTGACGCCATCGTGGGGCGCGCACGCGCATACGGCTTCACATCCGATGCGTCGCACCGATTTGAACGCGGTGTCGATTTTACGTTGCAACGGCAAGCAATCGAACGCGCCACCGAGTTGATCCTGGGAATCTGCGGTGGTGAGGCTGGGCCGACGATTGAGCAAGTCGCTGACGATGCGCTGCCCTCACGGCTGCCAGTTTCGGTGCGCGTGGCACGCGCATCGCAGGTGATCGGCGTCGATTTCAGCGCTGCCCAAATTGCCGAAATCCTCGGGCGTCTAACGTCGGATGTGACTGCAGTAGGGTCGAGCGTCGAAATCGTGCCGCCGTCCTATCGGTTTGACCTTCAAATTGAAGAGGATCTGATCGAAGAGATCGCTCGCCTGCACGGTTACGAGGCGATACCGGAAAAGTCGCCGGTAGGGATGCTTGGCATGTTGCCCTTACCGGAGTCCCGTCGCAGCGCGGCCGCACTAAGGCGCTTGCTAGCCGCCCGGGATTTCCAGGAGGTGATCAATTACGCCTTCGTAGAAGAAGCCTGGGAACGCGATTTCTCCGCCAACGCCGATCCGATAAGGCTCGCCAACCCGATCGCCAGCCACCTTTCGGTGATGCGCTCCAGCCTGCTTGGAGGACTGGTCGGTACGCTGACGGCGAATCAGCGCCGACGATCCAGTCGCGTCCGTATATTCGAGATCGGACGTTGTTTCATCAAGGACCCTGAGGCGCAACCGGTAGTGGGTTATCGTCAGCCACATCGCATTGCGGCGCTCGCGTGGGGGCCTGCAGACGCGGAGCAGTGGGGTCAGGCGAGCCGCAAAGTCGATTTCTTTGACCTCAAAGCTGATCTTGAGGCCCTGTTCGACGGGCGGGCTCTGGCGTTTGCCCGTATCTCACATCCCGCGCTCCATCCTGGGCGCGCTGCCGAAGTTCGATGCGATGATCGCGTGATTGGCTACATCGGGGAGATTCATCCGAACTGGGTTCAACGCTACGACCTTGTGTCGGCTCCGGTTGTCTTCGAGATTGATCTCGACGAAGCGGTCTCGCGTCCAGTTCCCGTGTTTGAGGCGCCCTCGAAGTTCCCCCCGATGGTGCGTGATCTGGCGTTGGTTGTCCCGGCATCGGTGGCGAGTGGGGCGCTGCTTGACGAGCTTCGGATGGCAGCACTCCCGATCGTGCAGGCCATTGAACTGTTTGATGTTTACCACGGAAAAGGTATAGAACCGGACCGCAAGAGTGTTGCCTTCCGGATACGCTTCCAACATACTGACCGCACGCTTGAAGACGCTGAAGTCGACGCCGCAATCGAGGTATTGGTTGGTCGTGCCAGTGAGCGGTTGGGCGCCCAATTAAGGAGTTGAAGGTGTCGATGACGCTAACAAAAGCCGAGTTGGCGGATCTTCTGTTCGAGAAGGTTGGTCTTAACAAGCGCGAAGCTAAAGACATGGTGGACGGTTTCTTTGACGAAATCCGTAATGCGCTTGAACGCGGTGAAATGGTGAAGTTGTCGGGATTTGGCAATTTTCAATTGCGTGATAAGCCGCAACGGCCGGGTAGAAATCCGAAGACCGGAGAAGAGATCCCGATCACCGCTCGCCGCGTCGTGACATTTCACGCCAGCCAGAAGCTCAAGGCCGCCGTAGACCTGCTGAGTGAATCCGAAGCCCATGTCGCAAGCCAGCGCGCCGCCTGATACGGTCGAACTCCCGCCAATTCCAGCAAAACGCTACTTCACGATCGGTGAGGTCAGCGAGTTGTGTGGCGTCAAACCACATGTGCTGCGGTATTGGGAGCAGGAGTTCACGCAGCTCAAGCCGGTTAAACGCCGAGGCAATCGGCGTTATTACCAGCATCACGAAGTGCTGCTCGTTCGGCGTATTCGGGATTTGCTCTATAGCGACGGGTTTACGATCAGCGGTGCAAGAAACCGCTTGGATGATCAGGCTGGACGCGATCGTGAAACGTCTGAACGCATCGATCGTGAGGAAGCGCTGTTCGGGGCAATTCGCGGCGAGTTGCAGGACGTACTTTCTTTGTTGCGGAGCTAAGGTCCGCAGCAATCCTCCAAAACTCTGCTACAATGTTTGCCGTGTCGGGGCGTAGCGCAGCCTGGTAGCGCACTTGCATGGGGTGCAAGGGGTCGCGAGTTCGAATCCCGCCGCCCCGACCAAATCCTTCCCCTCCCGGCGTCCTTGGTATTTTGATATTCCGAAGAGCGCTCGGCCATGCGAATTCTACTTAGTAACGACGACGGCTATTTTGCCCCGGGCATCGCCGCGTTGGCTGAGGCCCTTAAGGAATTCGCCGAAATCTACGTGGTTGCTCCCGAACGTGATCGAAGCGGTGCGAGCCACTCGTTGACGCTTGATCGTCCGCTGTCGGTTCGTCGTGCGCCGTCTGGTTTTCACTTCGTCAACGGTACCCCCACAGATTGCGTACACCTTGCCGTGACCGGGTTTCTCGGTTTCAGGCCCGACATGGTGGTCTCTGGAGTCAATCACGGTGCCAACATGGGTGACGACACGATCTACTCGGGCACCGTGGCGGCCGCGATGGAAGGGTTCTTGTTGGGCATCCCGTCGATTGCTGTATCGCTCGCCGGCAGACAACCAAGCCATTTCGCGACGGCTGCAGCCGTTGCACTGAACATTGTGCGCGTCGCGGCAAAACAAACCGAATTGGCGCCTGTTCTGCTGAATGTGAACGTTCCGGATCTGCCGGCCAGCGAGCTACGCGGCACCAAGGTCACGCGCCTGGGGAAGCGGCATATGGCCGAGCCGGTGGTGCAGTCGTCCAATCCCCGCGGCGAAACAATCTACTGGGTTGGCGCAGCAGGTGCTGCGCAAGACGCGGGCGAGGGCACGGACTTCCACGCAGTGGCGGGCGGTTTCGTTTCCGTGACTCCGCTTCAGGTGGATCTGACACAGTATTCGTCGTTGAGCGCTTGGCAGGCACGTCTCACCTCATGACCCAGAGAGCGCACGCTTCGTCGTTTTCGGCTGTGCGCGCGCGCGCGCGCATGATCGAGCGCCTGCGAGAGCAGGGGATCTCTGATAGCCGCGTGCTCGCGGCGATGAATCAGGTGCCGCGTCACCATTTCGTGCAAGAGGCTCTGGCGAGTCGGGCGTATGAGGACACGGCGCTGCCACTCGGTTGCCAGCAAACGATTTCCCAACCCTACGTTGTTGCCCGCATGATCGAATTGCTGGCACAGGGGCGCGACCTTGGCAAGACGCTTGAAGTCGGCGCTGGCTGTGGGTATCAGGCTGCAGTGCTCGCTTGCATGGCCAAGGACGTGTACGCCATTGAACGTATCAAGACTTTGCTCGACCGCGCAAAAGAAAACCTGAGGCCGCTGCGAGTCCCCAATCTACGGTTGAAATACGGCGATGGCAGTATTGGCCTTCCAGAGGCGGCCCCTTTTGACACCATCATTGTCGCAGCCGGAACGTCCGCAGTGCCGCGCCCACTACTCGACCAACTTGCACCTTTGGGGCGATTGATATTGCCCCTCGGTGGCATCGATCAGGTACTGCTGATGGTCGAGCGTCAGAGCGATGGTCGACTCAAAGAAACGCGATACGATGCGGTCCGTTTTGTGCCGTTGTTACCAGGAACCGAATGAAACCGAATTTCCCCCGGTTTGGGGCCCTTTTCAGTCTGACCCTAGTTGCATTTCTCGCCGCATGCTCAAGCACCGGTCGTGCGCCGGTCGAAGACCGTGTTCCCTCAACGCGTTCTTCCGCACAGACGCAAACACCGTCAGCCGAGTCTGCTCCGGCGGTTGCAAAGCCAGGGTATTACATCGTCAAGCGTGGTGACACGCTGATCAGCATCGCGCTCGAGCATGGCCAGGATTGGCGCGACATTGCCAACTGGAACAGCATTGAGAATCCGAATCTGATCCTTGTCGGTCAAGAGCTTCGCGTCAAGCCCGTCGATGGCTTGACCCCCAAGGGTGTTACTGCCCCGGCTGTTGAGGTCAAACCGATCGATGCGAAGAATGGCGTGGGTACGACCGCTTCCGCCGTGAAGGCTGACGAAACCCTGCGTCGCGACCCCAAGGGCGGCAAGGTTGCGTATTCCGATCAGGCCCTGGCTGCCGCCGTGAAGGCAGATGAAGCCGCGAGAGCTGCGAAGGGCGTGGGCGCCGCAGCGGTAGCCGCCCCTGTAGAAACAAAGCCAGCCGATACCGCCAAGAAGGATGCCGTCGCTGACGCAAGATCCGCGAGCACGGAGCCTAAAGGCGACGACGATTTCGACTGGACTTGGCCTGCCTCGGGCAAGATTCTCAGCGGATTCAACGATGCCACGAACAAGGGCGTGGACATCGGTGGTCAGATCGGTGAGCCAGTCGTGGCAGCAGCAACGGGAAAAATCGTCTATGTCGGATCCGGCTTGCGCGGCTATGGAAATCTCGTCATCATCAAGCACAACGCGACTTTCCTGAGCGCTTACGCCCACAACCAGAAAATTCTGGTGAAAGAGGGGCAGTCGGTGAAGAAGGGGCAGGAGATCGCGGCGCTGGGTGATAGTGATGCGGATCGCGCGAAGCTCCATTTCGAGATCCGGCGTCAGGGTAAGCCTGTTGATCCTCTGAAGTACCTTCCGAAACGCTAAGGGTGGGATATGTACGATCCGGCAGCCTTTTTCGACGACGAAGACGAAAAGGAACCGGATCTTCCACCGGAGATCGAGGCGTTTGGCGCTGAGCCGGTTCAGGCTCCGCCCGAGAACGAGTTTCTCAACGACGTCACCCAGATTTACCTCAATGAAATTGGCGCGAATCCGCTGCTGACTGCGGACGAAGAGGTGAGCCTTGCGCGCCGTGTGCGTCTTGGTGATTTTTCCGCGCGGCAGAAGATGATCGAACACAACCTTCGACTGGTTGTGAACATCGCCAAGCACTATCTGAATCGCGGCATTCCACTTCTGGATCTGGTGGAAGAGGGCAACCTCGGCTTGATCCATGCCCTCGAGAAATTCGATCCGGAACGGGGATTCCGGTTTTCCACATACGCCACTTGGTGGATCCGGCAAAACATCGAGCGCGCGATCATGAATCAATCGCGCACGATCCGTCTGCCTGTCCATGTCGTAAAGGAACTTAACCAGGTCTTGCGCGCCCAGCGTTCGATCGAATCGAGCCATGGCGGTGCAACCGCTGAGGATGTGGCTCAGCGGCTTGATCGCCCGGTTGAAGACATCCGCGCGATTCTTGCGTTGAACGAACACACGGCGTCGCTGGATGCGCCTCTGGATATCGATCCCAATCTGTCGATCGGTGAATCGCTCGCAGATGAGGCTTCGGATGGTCCCGAGTCGACGCTGCAGAACGCCGAGATAGAGAGCTTGGTGCGCCAGTGGATCGGTCAACTTTCAGAGAAGCAGCGCATGGTGATTCAGCGCCGTTACGGGCTGGACGATTGCGATGTCCAGACCCTGGAAGAACTCGCGTTGCAGTTGGGGCTCACCCGTGAGCGCGTCCGCCAGATTCAGCTCGAAGCGCTCGCCCAGCTACGACGTATCCTCAAACGTCGCGGCGTGTCGCGCGACGTTCTGCTTTAGGCCTTCAGGCCAATCCTCAGCCGTTGTTTGCCCGGTCGCGCTCCAAGCGGATCGCAGTGGCCAGATGGAACACGGCCATTGCATAGAAGCTGCTGCGGTTATAGCGGGTAATCACGTAGAAGTTCTGATACCCAAGCCAGTACTCGGTTGGCGCCTCGGGTGAGGCGAGATCGATCAGCGCTGCGCGGTTGTCTTCGGCCGCCGGGGTATCCGGGCTCACGCCGAGGCGCTCAAAATCAGCCAGCCGGAAACTGGGTGAGATGCCCGATTCGATGAGAGCGGCGGCGCGTTGCGGGTCCGCTACGCGCGCCGGAATTGCAATCTGCTTCCCGGCTTCCCATCCGTGCTGACTCAGAAAGCTCGCAACGCTGCCGATCGCGTCGGCCGGACTGGTGTCAAGGGAGATGACTCCGTCACCATCGTAATCGACCGCATAGCGCCGGATACTGCTGGGAAGGAACTGCGGAAGGCCAATCGCACCGGCATAGGAGCCGCGAAAGCTGCCCACGGGAACACGGCGGTCCCGCGCGAGCAAGAAGAGTTCGCCCAGTTCGCGCTGGAACAATGCGGCGCGTGGCGGGTAGTCAAAGGCCAGCGTGGCGAGGGCTGACAGCGTCTGAAAATGGCCGAGGTTGCGGCCATAGATGGTTTCGACCCCGAGGATGCCGACGATGATATCGGCCGGAACGCCGAACTCCGCTTCGGCGCGTTTCAAGGTCGCTTCATTCGCCCGCCAGAAAGCTACGCCGCCCGCGATGCGGGTCTTGTCGAGGTATCGCGCACGGTAGCGAACCCACGATTTGGCGGCTGGTGTCGCGGGCGGAAGTATTGCC
Source organism: Niveibacterium umoris (assembly GCF_014197015.1). Classification (NCBI taxonomy): domain Bacteria; kingdom Pseudomonadati; phylum Pseudomonadota; class Betaproteobacteria; order Rhodocyclales; family Rhodocyclaceae; genus Niveibacterium; species Niveibacterium umoris. The sequence continues at coordinate 1,444,460 of NZ_JACIET010000001.1, read as the reverse complement.
TGTATCACTGCCGGCAGGTATTTCGCGTCTCTGAGCGCCGCGAGGATTTCGGCTTCGTCAAGTGCTTCGCGCGCCGCCAGTTCTTGGGCGAAGGCCTTTCCTTCGGCCCGATCAGCATAGGCGGGTGTTGTCGATGCGGCCGCTTGGCAATTCGAACCTGGGCATGCAAGGGCTGTGGCGAAGAGGGCGAGCGACTTCAGGAATTTTGAGCGATCCATGCGGAGATTTCGTTTCTCAGGGCCTCGACAGCGGGCGATGCGTGCGGTGGTCCGTAGGTGATGCGGGCGTAACTTTTGGCGAAGGCGTCGAGCGCGTCGCGCCATTCCGGATGAATGGTACCTGCTCGTGCCGCGAAGGCAATCGGACCTTCGCTCGGCGCAGGGGAAAGCCCCTTGCGCGCGAGCGTTCGCAGCAGTCTTGTCCATTCGCGCTCGGCAGGTGTCAATGCGCTGCGGCGCCGGAACATCGCAGCCCAGACCACCGCCTGCCATGCAGCCGCACTCGCGGCTAGCAACAGAGTGAGCGTGCGCCAGTCCGGGTCAAACCCGAGTTGGGTGATGAAGTCACGTTGGCGTTGCGCGTTGTAGCCAAGGAACCAGGTGTTCCATGCGTGGGAGAGCGCTTCGGCGCGGTCGCGCAGTGCGCGCAACCAGGCTGCGTCGACACGGACGAGGCGGGGAATTGGCTCGCTGGCGGGCAAGGATGCGGTCACGCCGCCGTCGATTCGGCGCGGCGCCGCGGCTGCGGTCGGGTCCACCCGAACCCAGCCGCGATTGGCGAGCCAGACCTCGGTCCAGGCGTGGGCGTCGGACTGTCGGACGATCAGAGTCCCGTCGACCGGGTTGATTTCGCCACCCTGGTAGCCGCCCACGACCCGTGTGGGCACACCCGCAGCGCGCATCAGCACTGCGAAAGCATTGGCAAAGTGCTCGCAGAAACCGCGCTTCGAGTCAAAGAAGAACTCGTCCGCGGAATCGGCGCCCAGCGTCGGCGGTTCCAGGGTGTATACGAACTGGCCCACGCGCAGCAGGCGCAAGCCTTCTTCGACTCGGGCAGCCGGGTCAGGGAGACGATTGCGCAGGTCGGCGCCCAAGGCAGCCATGCGGGGGTTGGTGCCCTTTGGCAATGTGAGATTGAACGCCGCAAGCGCATCGCTGGTGTCTTGTCCGATGCGGGATCCAATGCGGCTCGATAAGCTGACCCTAAGGCGGCTCCTGATCGGCGCCGCCGCGAGCAATACGTTTGCGCTAGATAGGGTTTGGCCGGCGGCGGGCAGGGCATGTTCGAGTGCGAACAGCCAACGATTTTCGTTGGGCTCCATCGTGATCACGTAGTCGGTCGGCTTGCCTCCCTGTGGCGGTTCAGACGGCGGTCCGGAGGGGCCGACACGCCATTCCTGACCATCGAATGCACTCATGACGGGGCCGCGGAAGTAGCGCGCGGCTGGCTCGGGCACAGCCCCGGAGAATTCCACCCTGAACGCGATTTCACCGGACAGCGATAGATTGGCAATAGACCCGGCGCGCATGTGATCGGACATGCCAGTGGTGCTCTCTCTGCCGTCGGTTGGAAGACCCCAGAGCGGTGAATCGAGGCGTGGAAACAGGACGAACAACACGACCGCCAGCGGTATCGCGATACCGATGAGCTTCAGGCTGGCGGCTGCCGACGCCTTCGTTCCGAGTTCCGGCTGTTCGATGCGAAGCAAGGTTGTCACCGCAATGGCGCAAGCCACACTGGCACTCGCCGCGGTAAGGGCACTCTGTTCGATGAGGAAGTAGCCCAATTGCAGGAAAAAACACAGTTGCACGCTGACGTGAGCGTCGCGCCTGTTGCGTGACTCGAGCACTTTCAGGCCAAGCAACATTGCGATCAACGCCAGGCCGGGAGTGCGCCCGAATATCGTGCCGTAGTGCGCAGTCGTGGTTGCAACGCTCATTGCAGCCAACAAGATCAGGATGATGAAGTGCGGGGGGCGCCCCAACGCGGCTGAACGCAGGCGCCATGCTTGCCACAGCATGGGAATTGCGGCGACCAGTCCGACTTCTGGAGCGAGCCGGAACAGCAACGGAATCTGCGTCAGGGCGACGGTGGCCAAAACCCAGATGCCGGTGCGTCGGTCAAGCGGACGTGGCGGGTTCATCGTGGGTGTTGGAACAGCGCAAGTGCTTCGAGCGTCTCGCGCAGGTGCGTAGCGCCCCGGCCAGGCTCGATGCGATGCCCAGGTAACTCGACGCCCCAGGTTTCGCCTGACCTGTCGGCCATCAGCGCCCAGGCGCAAAGGCGGGCGAGGCGTGCTTCCGTGGTCAGCGAAGTTGGACAATCCGACCATCGCAGCCAGCGCTCACCGCCTGCTTCGGACTCGAAGTGTTTGGTGGCCAAAGGGCCTCCGCGTGCCAGTTGGCGCCACGCAATGCGTCGGGGCGCATCGCCCTCGCGGTAAGGGCGCAGGCTGTCGAAGACGCTGCCGTCCGGGCCCGGAGCAGGACGCCCTTCGCCGTTGCTGCCGGACGATGGCAGCGGGGGCGGGCCTGCTTCCGGCGCCGGATAAACGAATCCGCCGAGGTCTGGCTCGAAATAACTCCATGCCACGACAAACCCGAGCGGGTATCGGGTTTCAAGGCGCAGACGCCCTATACCGTGCCAGCCGCGAGGCTTGGCGGGCAGATCGATTGTGCTGTTTGAGGATGTGCGTGGTGGAATGGAAAACGCTTCAGCAGGCCCGTCGATCGATTGAATGGAAAGTGCCGGGCGCATGCGGTTGGCGCGCTCACCGAAGATCAGCACCGCACGGCGCGTCTCTCCGGCAAATGTGGGTTCGATTCGCGCCGCTTCCAGCGTCAGGCCAAGCAGGTTGCGGTGCGCGCGCACCATCGAGAGATGGCCGATGCCTGCCAAGGTGAATGTGAGCGCGAATCCGAGGGCCAGGTTGTAGTTGAGACTCGCCACAAGCATTGCCAGCAGCAGCGCGCCGAAGCTCATTCCCGGTCCGGTCGGCAAGACGTAGATCCGGCGCTGGCCGAGAACGACGGGCAGGCGCTCGGGGGTGCGCCCGCGCAGCATCCAGCGCTGCATGCGCTCGCGTAGTCGGGGGCGTAGCGATGTGTTCACGCGACCGGCGTCGCCAGCAGGATTTCGTCCACGAGTGTTGCTGCGGCACCTCGCCCATCCGCCGAATGCAGCCGGTGTGCAGCCACTGGCGACCATACTGCCTGTACGTCTTCCGGCGCGACAAAGTCGCGTCCTTCGGTCAGCGAATAGGCCCGTGCAGCCGCCAGCAGTGCCAAGCCTGCGCGCGGGCTCAGGCCGAGCTGGATGTGGGCATGACTGCGCGTCGCCGATAGCAGGCGCAATACATACCGAGCGATTGCGTCGCTCACGTACACCTCGCTGCAACTTGCCTGCAACGCGGTGAGGGTGGCGCGATCGGCCACGCACTTGATCGTGCTGCGAGTGCGTCGATCACGACCGGAAAGCAGCGCGAGTTCGGCCTCTGCAGGTGGGTAGCCGAGCGTCAGGCGCATCAGGAAGCGGTCCAATTGCGATTCAGGCAGATCGAAGGTGCCGGCATGATGAGCGGGGTTCTGCGTCGCGATCACGAAGAACGGGTCGGGTAGCGGATGCGTTTCGCCTTCGATCGAGACCCGGCGTTCTTCCATGGCTTCAAGCAACGCGCTCTGGGTCTTCGGTGACGCACGGTTGATCTCATCGGCCAGCAACACTTCGGTAAAGATGGGGCCCGCACGGAACGCGAAACGGCTGTTGGCGGATTCCCAGACGGAAACGCCGAGCAGATCCGCAGGGAGTAGATCGCTGGTGAACTGCATCCGGCGCCATGCGAGGCCGCATGCGTCAGCGAGTGCATGGGCGAGGGTGGTCTTGCCGACACCGGGCACGTCTTCGATGAGCAAATGGCCACGGGCCAGAAGGCAGGCGACGGCAAGCCGGATCTGATCTGACTTGCCGAGCACTGCCTCAGCTACCGCATCGGCAATGGTCTGGGCGAGGGCGCGTGCGCTGGCGATTGGCAGTTTTTGTTGTGGGCTCATGGTGTCGGTCGGATAATATTCGGCAGGGGGAGGGTCGTTGCAGCTATTTCGGCCCGTTTGTTCTAGGTGCGCAAGGCTTCAAGGGGCCACATGGCGACTGCGTTCATCACGCATCCTGATTGCTGGATGCACAACATGGGTGCGATGCACCCGGAGTGCCCGGATCGTTTGTCGGCGATTCAGGATCGATTGATCGCTTCTGGCATCGATTCGTTCCTCGCTTTCCACGATGCGCCGCAGGCAAGTATTGAACAACTGGCGCGAGTTCATCCAGTACGCCATGTGGAAGATCTGATCGGTAGCGCGCCAGAGCGTGGCATCAAGCATATCGATCCGGACACCGCGATGTGTCCGCATACGATACGCGCTGCGTTGCGTGCGGCTGGTGCCGGCGTGCTAGCGGTTGATCTTGTCATGCGGGGCGAAGTCAATAACGCATTCTGCGCTGTCCGCCCTCCCGGGCATCACGCCGAGCGTGATCGTGCAATGGGATTCTGCTTCTTCAACAACATTGCGGTCGCGGTAGCGCATGCATTGGAGGCGCATGGCCTCAAGCGGGTCGCGATCATCGACTTCGACGTCCACCATGGCAACGGGACCGAGAACATTTTCGCCGGCGACGAACGCGTATTGATGGCCGGATTCTTCCAGCATCCGTTCTATCCATACACCGGAGCGGAAGGGGTCGCGCACAACATGGTCAATGTGCCTGTCCCTGCCGGAACGCGCGGCGACACGATCAAGGATCTGGTTGCTGACGTTTGGCTGCCGGCCTTGCGGAATTTTGCGCCAGAGGCGTTGTTCATTTCCGCTGGCTTCGACGCGCACTACGAAGATGACATGGCCTCGCTCGGGCTGGTCGAAGCGGATTACAGTTGGATTACCCTGCAGCTTCGCCAGTTTGCCGAGCAGCATTGCGGCGGTCGAATCGTGTCGATGCTCGAAGGGGGCTATGCGTTGTCGGCGCTTGCTCGCAGTGCCGTGGCCCACGTAAAGGTACTTGCGGACCTGTGAAGCCGAACGTCTGCGTATGCGCTAGAATCAGCGTTTTGTCTAGTTGGCGGCACACGCATGATTAAGGGTTCGATTGTCGCCATCGTCACGCCGATGCGTGAGGATGGCAGCCTAGACCTGACTCGTCTCAAGAGCCTCATTGACTGGCATGTGAGCGAAGGCACCGACGGTATCGTGGTAGTCGGCACGACCGGCGAATCGCCGACGGTTAATGTAGAAGAGCACTGTGAACTCATCCGGACGGCGGTGGGTCACGCCGCTGGTCGTATCCCGGTCATCGCGGGTACGGGTGCGAATTCCACCGCAGAGGGAATCGAACTCACGCGCTACGCCAAGTCGGCGGGCGCAGATGCCGTACTGTCGGTTGTGCCGTATTACAACAAGCCGACGCAGGAAGGTCTTTACCTGCACTTCCGAACCATCGCCGAAGCAGTAGATATCCCCGTCATCCTGTACAACGTGCCGGGCCGTACCGGCGCGGACATGAGCAATGACACTGCGCTTCGACTGGCCGAAATCCCGAATATCGTGGGCATCAAGGACGCCACGGGCGCGATTGATCGTGCCCTGGACCTGATTCTGCGAGCGCCGGCAGATTTTGCGCTGTACAGCGGTGATGACATGACGTCGCTGGCGTTTCTGCTGCTGGGCGGGCATGGGGTGATCTCGGTGACGTCCAACATCGCTCCGCGCGCGATGCGCGAAATGTGTGACGCCGCTGCAAAGGGCGATCTCGGTCGTGCGCGTGAAATCAACGCTGCCTTGGTCGGACTGCACAAGCACTTGTTCTGCGAACCGAATCCGATTCCGGCGAAATGGGCGCTCGAGCGCATGGGCCGTATCGGTTCCGGAATCCGTCTTCCACTGACGCGGCTTGCTGCCGCGAATGAATCCAAGCTGCTGGACGCCCTGCGTCAGGCCGGCATTGAGGCCTGAGGAGTGCGTTGCATGATGAAGCTGGAAAGCGTTGCGTCGGTGTGCCTGGTGGTTGCACTTTCCGCATGTACCTGGTCATCGAAGGATGTTGGCAAGGTGGACTACAAGGCGGGTGCGCAACAGCGCTCGGGGCCGCTGGATGTGCCGCCCGATCTGACGCGGCCTGGTCGCGACGACCGGTATGCGCTGGAAGGTGAGGCGGCAGCGGCGACCTTGTCGGAATATCAAGCTGGTCGGAAGCCCGGAATCGGAGCGCCTGCTTCGAGCGGCCCCGAAGTCCTGCCTGATGTCGCCAAGATGTCAATCGGCAGGGCCGGTTCAGAGCGCTGGCTGGTCGTGCCGCTGACACCTGCGCAGGTTTATCCCAAGATCAAGAAGTTCTGGGCAGACAACGGCTTCACCTTGGTGGTCGACAATCCGGAACTCGGGATTCTCGAAACGGATTGGCTTGAGAATCGCGCCAAGATCAAGCAGGACATTATTCGCGATTCGATCGGCAAGTACTTTGAAGGTGCCTATAGCTCGCCGGAGCGCGATCGCTACCGGACGCGAATCGAGCCGGGTTCGCAGCCGGGCACTGTGGATGTGTTCATCAGCCACCGCGGCATCGAAGAGGTGCTTGCAACGCAGAAGGAGTCGACTTCCTGGGTCTGGCGCAAGCCGGATCCTGGCATGGAGTCCGAAATGCTGCGCAAGTTGATGCTGTCACTGGGGGCAAGTGAAGACAGTGCGCGCGCACTTCTTGCGTCCTCGACACCGACTGATCGCGCGCGTCTGGAGCGGGCTGCGGACGGCGGTGCGGCGTTGATTCTCGCCGGATCGATAGACGACGCTTGGCGGCAAGTGGGCCTCGCCCTGGATCGCAGCGGCTTCCTCGTTGAAGACCGAGACAGAACGGTTGGCCTCTTCGATGTTCGCGTTTCTGGTGCGAAGATCGACAAGAAGGAGGAAGGCTGGCTGGATAAGCTTGCGTTCTGGCGCAAGAGCGATCCGACAGCCGGGCCTATCGTTCAGTTGCAGCCCGGTGCGTCGTATCGCGTCTTCGTGAAGGGCGACGATAAGCGTTCTCTGGTGCGGGTGCTCGACAAGGACGGTACGATCGACAAGGGTGAAGAAGCGAACAAGGTGCTTCAGATGCTGTTTGAGCAGTTGAAGTAATCCAGTTCTAGCTAGCGAAATGCCAGGGCGCCTTTCAATTGCAGGCGCCCTAGTTTTTTCGCCTTTCGGTCCAGCGCTGAAAACGAAGGACGAAAAAAAGCCGACCCGAAGGTCGGCCTTTTCTGACAGACGACGCGAATTACTTCGCGGCGGACTGTTCAGCAGCCGGGGCTTCCGCAGCCGGAGCCGAAGCGTCAGCAGCCGGAGCCGAAGCGTCAGCAGCCGGAGCCGAAGCTTCAGCGGCCGGAGCCGATTGTTCAACAGCAGCCGGAGCCGATTGCTCGACCGGTGCTTCTTCTTTCTTGCCACAAGCGGTAACAGCCAGCGCCAGCAGGGCGGCGACGAGGAGAGAATGCTTCATTGTTGGTTTCCCTTATCGATAAAGACAAACGCCAAATTCTTTGGTCGGCTCGGCTAAGAGCCTAACCGATCACAGATTCTAGCATGTTTTTCAAAAGCTCAAGTGTTCGGCATAGTGCACTGCAACTACGCTGGCGACCCGAACCCACTGCAATACCAATCATAAAACGCATCAAGAACCGCTGGGTTGACAGCATTTGCGCTCAAGCGGCGATCTTTTGCGAGCGATCTGAGCGGCGCACGCTGTTCGGACGTCGCCGCGATGGGTTCCCCGTTGAGAAAGAAGCGATTTCCACGGAACAGCAACTGCGTTCTGAGGTCGAGGCGGAAGCCACGCTTGCGAACTGTCTCGGCAAAGCGAAGTTTGCTCATTGGTTTTTCAGGCGGATCGAAGAACACATGAGCCTTGGGTTCGCTCAGATAGCTGCCGAGGAAGTTCGCGACCGTGTTGCGGTTCCAGTCGATCCGCGAAAGCATTTGCGCCACCTTGTCCACCATTTCGTCGCTGATTTCGGCCGGATTTCGTGGGCGCTTGAGATCCGGATCAGCATACCGACCGCTGAGGTCGAGTTGCTCTTGCAGATAGGTCAGGAAGGCGTCCGCCAATTCTTGCGTGGTTGCGGTACGAAAGCCGACGGAATAGGTCATGCATTCGCCAATGGCAACGCCGTCATGGGCGTACTGGGGCGGCAGATAGAGCAGGTCGCCGGGGTCGACGATCCACTCGCGCGAGGGTTTGAAGTTCTTCAGCAGCCGGAGCGGCGCGTTCTCGATGACGGTGAGGTCGCGTTGCGCGCTTATCCGCCACTTGCGGCGTCCAAGACCCTGGATCAGGAAAACGTCGTAGTTGTCGAAGTGCGGACCAACTCCGCCGCCGTCGGTCGCATAGCTGACCATCAGGTCATCCAGGCGCGCATACGGGATGAAGTTGAACGCCCTGAGCAAGGCGTCGGCCTCGTCCGATACAAGGTTCGTTCCCGAGACCAGGCTCGTCCAGGGCCCTTTCTGTCGCCAGTCGCGGCTTGTGAACGGCCCGTGTGCCAGGCGCCAAGTGCCGTTTTCGTTCCAGACTTTGCGGGATTCCATGTCGTCCCGCGTTGCCAGATCGAGCAACTGTGTCCGGTCGAAGATGCCCTGGAAGCCCGGGATCGCGCCGCGCACCAGCAACGGCTTGCGTTGCCAGTACTTGGCGAGGAATTCGTCGGCACTCAGGCCGCCCAGCAGTGTTGATTTCATCTGGCGATTATAGCGACGAGCAATTGCAAGGCCGCTGGTACAATTCGGCCCCGTTTTTGGCCATGGCAGCAAGGACAACCGCGAATGTCGATCGCAACCATCGAATCGCTGGATCATGAGGGGCGAGGTATCGCTCGTGTTGACGGCAAGGCGATCTTCATCGAAGGAGCATTGCCGGGCGAGCGTGTCGAGTACTCAAGCTACCGGAAGAAGGCCAAATTCGAGCAGGCCACTGCCACGCGCTTGATCTCGGAGAGTCCGCAACGGGTTGCGCCCCGCTGCGAGTTCTTCGGTACCTGTGGCGGCTGCAGCATGCAGCACCTCGATGCAGGCGCCCAGGTTGCCGCCAAGCAACGCGTGCTGGAAGACAGCTTGTGGCATATCGCGCGCCTTAAACCGGAGCTGATCTACCCGGCGATCTACGGCCCGACCTGGGGTTACCGCTACCGTGCGCGGCTGACCGTTCGGCAGGTGCCGACCAAAGGCGGGGTGTTGGTCGGCTTTCACGAAAAGAAAAGCAGCTATATCGCCGATATGCGTTCGTGCGAGATCCTGCCTTCAAGCATTGGTCATCAACTGCTCGCTTTGCGCGCGCTCGTCGGCAGCCTTTCGATTCCGGATCGTGTGCCGCAAATTGAGATAGCCGTCGGTGAGGACAGAACCGTCGTGGTGCTGAGGACGCTGCTCGCACCCTCTCCGACGGATCTCGCGCGACTCCGCGATTTCGGTGCGAAGCATGGTTTCAGCATGTGGATACAGCCGGGCGGTCCGGATACTGCGCATCCGATCGATGCGAACGATGCCCAAGCGTTGACCTACACCCTTCCCGAATTCGATCTTCGCCTCGCGTTTCGTCCGACGGACTTCACGCAGGTCAATGTTCACATCAATCGCTTACTCATCCGCCGCTCGATGCAATTGCTCGAACCTCGTCCTGGCGAACGGATCGCGGACTTGTTCTGCGGGCTTGGGAACTTCAGTCTGCCGATAGCCAGGCGCGGCGCTCAGGTAGTGGGCGTCGAGGGGAGCGCCGCGTTGGTCGCGCGCGCCGCTGCAAATGCGGCGGCCAATGGCTTGTCGTCATTGAGCGAGTTTCTTGTTGCCAACCTTTTCGAGGCGACGCCAAAGAGCATCGCCGGGCTGGGTCGCATCGACAAGATGTTGATAGACCCGCCGAGAGAGGGGGCCATCGCCGTGGTCAAGGCGCTTGGCGACAACGCACCGGGGCGCATCGTCTATGTTTCCTGCAATCCAGGAACCTTGGCTCGCGATGCTGCCGTCCTAGTGCATGAAAAGGGCTATCGACTGCGCGGTGCCGGCGTCGCGAACATGTTCCCGCACACGTCGCATGTGGAGTCGATCGCGCTGTTCGAGAGATAGGCCTTTGTCTGCTCGCCGGTCCGGATGCAGGGCGCGCTCCGTGACCTTCATGGCGGCGATTTCTTCCAGCAGGCTCCATGCAGAGTGACGGGTACCCCGAGACGTGGCGTCTGCAGGGTATCCGTCAGAATCAGCGCCGAGTGATCGACAGGAATCGATTCAAAGCTCGGTACTCACATGTGCAGGTCAGTCGCGCTCGCCGCCGAAGATGCCCAGCAACTGCAGAAGGCTGACGAACACGTTGTAGATGTCGAGGTAAATTGCCAGCGTTGCGCTGATGTAGTTCGTTTCTCCGCCACTGACGACGCGATTCACGTCGTACAGGATATAGGCCGAGAAGATGCCTAGAAACACCACCGACATTACGATCGAGAGTACAGGCAATTGCAGGAAGATGTTCGCCACGCCCGCGATGAGCGCGAGGATCATTCCTACAAACAGGAATTTACCCATACCCGAAAGATCGCGCTTGGTGACTGTGGCGATGCTCGCCATTGCGAAGAAGATCACTCCGGTGCCCCCTGCTGCCAGGGCGATCAAGGAAGCGCCGTTTGAGAAGCCCAGCATCACCTGCAGGATGCGCGAGAGCATCAAGCCCATGAAGAAGGTGAAGCCAAGCAGCAGGGCGACACCCACGGAACTGTTCTTGAACTTCTCGATCGCGAAGAAAAATCCGAATGCGATGCCCATGAAGAGCAGGAAACCGATCAGCGGGCTACCTGCGAAGAAAGAAAAGCCCAGGCGCACCCCAAGCGCGGCCCCGGCGATCGTCGGCAGCATCGAGATCGCGAGCAGCAGGTAGGTGTTGCGGAGGACCCGGTTTCGTGTGAGCGAAATGACTTCGCCATTCATCGGGACAGAATTCAAGCTCATCGATTGGCTCCTTCAGTTGAACTCGGCGAGTTGGACATGGCCGCATTCTAAAGGTTCTCGGATCGACGGCATCGCTGGACGTGATAAACTCGCGTCCCTCGCCGGATGGGCAACGCCCGGTGAAGGTCATGCCAGCTTGGGCAATCCGCACGATCGCTGATTGTCGGTGCCGCAGGATGACATCGGAGGTGTGGCAGAGTGGTCGATTGCACCGGTCTTGAAAACCGGCAACGGGCAACCGTTCGTGAGTTCGAATCTCACCGCCTCCGCCAAGATACAAACAATCAAGCGCCTTACGGGGCGCTTTTTTGTTTGCTCCATCAATTGCCCCATCAATATTGCGAGTGGTAGGGATCTCGCTGAGGCGGTTCGGTTCTTCTGCCAAGCCCCTTCATAGCCTGCGTCTCCAACCTGTTGCACCGTCAGGATCAGATTGCGATCAAGATCCAACGCGTTTCGACGCGGGTCAATCTGAAGACTGGTTGGAGCGCGCCACCGCGTTGAGCAAGCTCGCCACCGAAACCGTGATCGACGTCCACCACTGGAACGATACGCTGTTCAGCTTCAAGACCACGCGCGACCCCGGCCTGCGCTTTGCCAACGGCCAGTTTGTGATGATTGGTCTGCAGGACGAGAATCGCCCGCTGCTGCGCGCCTACAGCATCGCCAGCGCCAACCACGAAGAGCATCTGGAGTTCTTCAGCATCAAGGTGCCGAACGGCCCGCTCACCTCGCGGCTGCAACACCTGAAGCCGGGCGACGAGATCCTCCAAGCCAACCGGTACGCTGATCATCGACGATCTGCTGTCCGGCCGTAACCTCTTCCTGCTCAGCACCGGCACCGGACTCGCGCCCTTCCTCAGCATCATCAAGGACCCGGAAACCTACGAGCGCTTCGACAAGGTGGTGGTTACGCACGGCGTGCGCAGCGTCAGCGAACTTGCCTATGCCGAACAGATCCAGCGCGAGTTGCCGGAGCATGAGTTCCTCGGCGACTACATTCGCGACCAGCTGCTGTACTACTCCACGGTGACGGGTGAGCCCTTCCGCAACCTGGGCCGCCTGACGACGCTGATCGAGTCCGGCAAGCTGTGCGTCGACCTTGGCCTGCCGCCGATCGATCCGGCGCACGATCGCCCGATGCTGTGCGGCAGCCCGGGAATGGTCAAGGAGCTATCGCGCGCGGCTTCAAGGTCTCGCCGAAAATCGGCACGCCGGGCGACTACGTGATCGAACGGGCGTTTGTGGAGAAGTAGGCGACGGGCAGACAGTCCCGCTGGCCACAAGGCGGAGTCGGTCGGCGTGCCCGCTTCTTCTTTACATGCGTCGCAGAGGTTGGGGGGCGCCGGCTGAATCCGCAGAATTCGCCGGCCCGAAACCAACGGGGAATGCCTCCTCGGGCACCTTTCCTCCGGGCTGGCAGCATCCAGCGGACTTCTTGGCTATCGTCAGCGCTGTGGGGGTTTGTCGAGATCAGCGTGTTGCCGGAGCTCGCCCGGACGAGCGCGACCAGGCATCGAGTGACGGCTCCTGCACACATGCCCATCGCTGCCCCTCAAATAGGTCGACGGGCAACTGTGGGTCGGGTCCCGTCCTTCTTTACGTAGGAAGGCCAACGTTCTGGAAGCCGACGGTGCCACGAGTCGCTACGATCAGAAGGGCGGCGGGCATTCAATACGCAGCAGTGTCCCAGTTTCGGGATGCTCGAATTCGATCTGGCAGGCGTGCAACATCAGACGCTCAGCCTTGGCACAGGATGCCGGAGTGCCGTAGAAGTCGTCGCCAATGATGGGATGCCCCATTGCTTCCATGTGAACCCGCAGTTGGTGCAAGCGCCCTGTGATGGGCGCCAGCGCGATGCGCGAAATCCCTGGCACGGCACCGCTATCAAGTACGCAATAGCGCGTCAGGCACGGCCGGCCCGCGTCGTGATCGACTTTCTGCTTGGGAGCGTTTTCCTGATCAACGCCAATGGGCAATCCGATCTCACCGGTGGCGGCCCCACCCCAGCGCCCATCGACCAGGGCCTGATAGTTCTTTCGCACCCTGCGCTCCTGAAACTGGCGACTGAGTTCCCGCTGTGCCTTGGCGCCGCGCCCCATGACGACGATGCCGGAGGTGCCCATGTCCAGGCGATGAACGATCATCGCGTCGGGAAACTCGGCCTGTACCCGACGCGACAGGCAGTCTTCCTTGCCAGGTTGGCGCCCCGGCACGCTCAGCAAGCCACTGGGTTTGTCGACGACGATCAGCTGATCCGAGAGATAAAGCACGGACAGGCCTTGGTGCTCAGGCGGACAGTAGGGAGTAGATGCCACGGTGCGAATTGTCTCATTGAGCTGCTTGCAGAATCCCTAATGCGCCTGAATCGTTTGGCTATCTGAGATTCTGCTGACAGAGAACCAAGGGTTCAGTCAGTTTCTTGGTTGAGCAGCGCGATGTAGGCGCTGTAGGCAAAGACGCGGTTGCGGCGGTTGCCGGTGAGTTCGCGGACGATGCCGAGGGTGTGTTCGAGTGCGTCCAGCGCTTTGCCCACGGTGGCCGGCGTGAGGCCGGTGGCCTGGGTGATGGCGTTGACGTTGGCGATGGGGCGGGCGACGAGGGCGTCGAGCACCTGCGTGGCGGAGCCGGCGAGCCGCCCGAGTGCCGGCAGGCGGGCCTTGTCGGCCGCATGCAGCGCACTGAGTTGCTGCGCAGCGCTGACGGCCTGGCTGGCGGTGGCGGCGATGGCGTCGACGAAGAACAGCAGCCAGGCTTCCCAGTCGCCCACGGTGCGGACCTGTTGCAGGCGCTCGTAGTAGGTCTGGCGGTGGCGCTTGAAGAAGACGGAGAGGTAGAGCAGCGGCTCTTGCAGCACGCCGGCTTCGACCAGGATCAGCGGAATCAGCAGGCGGCCGAGGCGGCCGTTGCCATCCAGATACGGGTGGATGGTTTCGAACTGCACATGCGCGAGCGCTGCCTTGATGACCGGCGCGGTGGTGGTGTCGGCATCGTTGATGAAGCGTTCCAGCGCGGCGAAACAGTCGGCGATGTGGGTGGGCGGCGGCGGCACGAAGGTCGCCTCGTCGGCACGGTGGCCGCCGATCCAGACCTGGGTGCGGCGGAACTCGCCGGGGCCGCGCTGGATGCCGCGGCCGGAAGTCATCAGCGCGGCGTGCAGCTCGCACAGCAGGCGGTAGCTGATGGGCTGGCCTTCGCGGATGCGCTGCATGCCCAGGTCGAGCGCCTTCACGTAGCACGAGACTTCCTGCACGTCGTCCATCGGTACGCCGGGCAGGCCTTCCATTTCGTAGAGCATGAGATCGCTGAGCGAGGACTGGGTACCTTCGATCTGCGAGGACATGACGGCTTCCTTGCGCACATAGCTGTATAGGAAGAGCTTGGCGTCGGGGAGCAGGGTGCTGATGGCGTCGAGCCGGCCGAGGGCGAGCAGGGCGTCGTTGATACGCGCCTGGAGCTTGTCGCCGAATTCGAGTGGCGGCACCGGGGGCAGCGGGGTGGGCACGAAGGCCTGGCAGGGCACGCCGCCCGCGATGCTGGGCGTGAAGCTGCCGGTAAGACCGCGTTGCATGGCTAGGCTGGCCCGAAGTTAAAATAAGCGAGCATGTTATTTTATTTTTGGCTTAAAAGTAAAACAACGGCGGCGCTTGTTTCAGGTTCAGGCGGCCTCGGGCCAGATGCCGGTGGCGAGTTGATCGAGTACGTCGCCCAGCTTCCCGCCGAGCAGGTGGTCGAGCTGCTTGGCGCCGCCGTCTTGTTTGCCCCAACAATGGTCACGTCAGTCGGCGCGCTGCCCGCGCTTTGGTCAAAGCGGGCAAGGCTTCAGCGCCGACCTCGGCTCTCCAGATCTACGGCAAGTCCGCTTTCGGGCTGCTCATCCTGCGAGGCCTGCGCGAAATACTGGTCCCGCTGCGACAGCCCTGTTTGATCCGCCGACGCGCCATCCGCTTGCCAATAGGCCGAATGTGGTGGCAAGAACGTCAGGGTCACCGAAGGATCTTCGTCTGCGTCAATTCACAAATCTGGCGCGTAGCGATACATTCGAATGCTCAATGGCTCGGGTTCGCCAAAAGGGGGAGGCTCATCGCGCCCCTTCGGTCCGGCCAGATCGTATGCTGCGTGCCCGTCATGCTGAAGTCACCCGCCGGCTGTGTTGGGATCATTCGCAGTGCCACCCCACGAGGAGTTCCGGATGTCCATCCGTCGCGTCGCACTGCCGTTCCCGGGCGGTTCGCAAGTCCGTCTTGTTTCGAGCTTGGTCTGTCTGGCGCTTCTTGCGGCCTGCGGCCAGAAGGATCAGCCCGCGGGCCCGCCGTCGGGTGCGTTGCCGGTAGGCGTACTGACAGTGCAGCCGACCAGTGCGCCGGTGATGGTCGAAGCGGTTGGCCAGGCAGAGGGGGCACGTGAGGTCGAAGTGCGTGCGCGCGTCGGCGGGATTCTGGTGAAGCGTGCCTATGAAGAGGGCGGCAGCGTGCGCGCCGGCCAGTCATTGTTCGAACTCGATCGCGCACCGCTCGAAGCCGCGCTTGCCAGCGCCCGTGCGCAGGTGAGCGATGCGACCAACAAGCTTGAACAGGCCACACGCGAACTCGCCCGCACCCGTGGGCTTTCGTCGCAGGATGCAGTGAGCCGCAAGGAACTGGATGACGCGGTCACCACTGAGGCCACTGCCCGCGCGCAGTTGCAGGCGGCGCAGGCGAGTCTGAAGACGGCGGAGTTGAATCTCGGCTACGCGGCAGTTCCGGCCCCGGTGGCGGGCATGACCGGCCGCGCGCTGAAGTCGGAAGGCAACCTGGTGGCGGTAGGCGACAGCCTGACGACCGTCGTCCAGGTTGATCCGATCAAGGTGCGTTTCGCATTGTCGGAATCGGACGAAGCCGGGTTCCCCGGTGGTCGCTTCGTACCCAAAGCGGTCCAGGGCGTGCGCATCGTGCTCCCCAATGGCAGCGCCTATGCCGATAAGGGGACGCTTGACTTTGCGGCGACGCAGATCGACACCAAGCTGGGTACGCGTTCGCTGCGCGCCGTTTTCCCGAATCCTGAAGCCGCCGTGTTGCCGGGGCAGTACGTGCGCGTGCGACTGCAGGTGGGTACCCGCGAAGGCGTGTTCCGCGTGCCGCAGTCTTCCTTGATCCAGACCGATCAGGGCTTTGTCGTCATGACGGTGGGTGAGGGTGACAAGGTCGCGCCGCGACCGGTCAAGACGGGCAACTGGGATGGCAAGGACTGGATCATCCTCGATGGTCTCAAGGCCGGCGACCAGGTGATCGTCGACAACCTGATCAAGCTACGCCCCGGGATGCCGGTCAAGCCCATGCCGCCGGGCGCCATGCCGCCGGCGGGTGGCGCATCGAAGAAGCAGGGATGAGGGGCTGATCCATGTTCGCTCAGTTCTTCATCCGAAGACCCATCTTCGCAACGGTGATCTCGTTGGTCATCGTCATTGCCGGCATCGTCGCAGCGGTGTCGCTGCCGATTTCCCAGTACCCGTCGATCACGCCGCCCACCGTGCAGATCATTGCTTCCTACCCGGGCGCGTCGGCCGAAACGCTGGCACGCACCGTGGCTGCGCCGATCGAGGAGCAGCTCAATGGGGTTGAGGGGCTCATCTATTACACGGCCAGTGCGAGTTCCAGCGGCTCGCTGACGATTACCGCGACCTTCGAGGTGGGCACCAATCCCGACTACGCCACGATCAACACCAACAACAAGGTCAACGCGGTGTTGCCGCGTTTGCCCGACGACGTGCGTCGCAATGGCGTGATCGTGCAGAAGAGTTCCACCGACATCCTGTTGGTGGCGTCGCTGGTGTCTCCCGACAAGTCTCGCGATGCGCTGTTCCTTTCGAATTACGCGTCGCTCAACATCGTCGACGAGATCAAGCGGGTCAAGGGGGTGGGAAGCGTCACCATCTTCGGCGCGCAGGACTACTCGATGCGCATCTGGCTCAAACCAGACCGCATGGCGCAATTGGGCGTAACGGCGACCGACATTGCTGCTGCGCTGAACAGCCAGAACGCGCAGTACTCGGCGGGCAAGATCGGTGCAGCGCCGGCGCTGGCGGGGCAGCAACTGGTCTATACCGTCACCGCGCGAGGCCGCCTGCTCGATCCGCAGCAATTCGGCAACATCATCATCCGCGCCGGTGGCCCGGATGGCTACCTGCGGATCAAGGATGTCGCCCGGGTTGAACTCGCTGCGCAGAACTACGACGCCTACACGACGCTCGATGGCAACCCCTCAATCGGCATGGCGATCTTCCTGCAGACGGGGGCCAATGCGCTGGACACCGGCAATGCGGTCAAAGCCAAGATGTCGGAGTTCGCAAAGCAGCTACCCAAGGGGGTCGCGTACATGATCCCGTACGACACCACGGTGTTCGTGCAGTCGTCCATCCACGAAGTGGTGATGACGCTGCTCGAAGCGAGCTTGCTGGTGATCGTGGTGGTCTTCGTGTTCCTGCAAAGCTGGCGCGCAACGCTGATTCCGATGCTGGCGGTGCCGGTGTCGCTGATCGGCGCGTTCGCCGGCCTATGGATCTTCAACTTCTCGATCAACACACTGACGCTGTTCGCGATGGTGCTCGCGATCGGTATCGTCGTGGACGATGCGATCGTGGTGCTGGAAAACGTCGAGCGCCTGATGATGGAGCAGGGGCTATCGCCCCGCGAGGCGGCGGCCGAGGCAATGCGCGAAGTGGCTACCGCTGTGATCGCAATCGTGCTGGTGCTGTGTTCGGTGTTCGTGCCGGTCGCCTTCCTCGGCGGCATTGCCGGCCAGCTCTACAAACAGTTCGCCGTGACCGTGGCGGTGTCGGTGGTGATCTCCGGCCTGGTGGCGTTGACGCTTACCCCCGCGCTGTGCGCGCTGCTGCTCAAACCCATGCATGAAGCGGAGCGCGGCTTCTTTGGCGGCTTCAATCGATTCTTCACGCGTTTCACCCGCAGCTACACCGGCACGGTTGCCTTTACGCTGCGGCACCGGGTGGCGAGCGTTGGCGGTTACATCGTCGTGATCGGAATCGCCGCCTTCCTGCTGATGCGCATTCCCGGCAGTTTCGTACCGCCGGAAGATCAGGGCTACGTGTTCGGCGCGGTGATCCTGCCTGACGGCGCCTCGCTGGAACGCACCGCGAAGACCGGCGACGCCTTGCGTCAGACCTTGCAGAAGCTTCCGGCGGTCGAGCATGTATTCCTGGTGAACGGTTTTGATTTGATCGGCGGCGGGAACAAGGCCAACGCCGCAACGATCTTCGTACGCCTGAAACCCTGGGACGAGCGGACCACAACCTCAGACGACATCGTCAAAACGGTATTCGGCGCCGGGATGATGCAGAAGGATGGCCTCGCGATCGCCTTCAACCCACCGGCCATTCGCGGGCTGGGCACCGCGGGTGGCTTCGAGGCCTATGTGCAGAGCCGCGCGTCGGATGACCCGAAGAAGCTGCAAGAAGTGATGAACGCCTTCGTCGACGCGCTCAAGCAGCGCAAGGATCTCACCGGCATCAACACCTTCTTCCGTCCCACCGCGCCGCAACTGCATGTCGAGGTGGACGAAGACAAGGCGCTGGCAATGGGCGTGCCGGTGGCCGACGTCTTCGTCGCGCTGCAAAGCACGATTGGCACCTACTACGTCAACGACTTCAACAAGTTCGGCCGGACCTACCGCGTGCAGATGCAGGCCGACGCGCCTTACCGAATGAATCCGGACGACATCGGCAAGGTGTGGGTGCGCGCCAGCACCGGCGCGATGATCCCGCTGTCGGCACTGACGCGTGTCAGCCGCATGACGGGCGCGGAAACGCTGGACCGTTTCAATGGATACCTTTCTGCAAAGGTGCTCGGCAATGGCGCACCGGGGGTGAGTTCGGGCGAGGCCATCCGCATCGTCGAGGAGACTGCAGCGAAGGTGCTGCCAGAAGGTTTCCAGCTCGCCTGGACCGGCCAGGCCTATCAGGAGAAGCGCACCGGCTCGACCTCCATCGCCGCCTTTGCGTTCGGCCTGATCATGGTCTTCCTGATTCTCGCGGCGCAGTTCGAGCGCTGGTCGCTGCCGCTCGGTGTGGTGATGGCAATACCGTTCGCGATGCTGGGTGCGCTGGTCGCGATCCTGGTCCGCGGTTTCCCCAACGACATCTACTTCCAGATCGGGCTCGTGGTGCTGGTCGGGCTGGCCGCCAAGAACGCGATCCTGATCGTCGAGTTTGCCTCGCAGCAAATGGAAGCGGGCAAGAGCGCCATCGATGCCGCACTTGAAGCGGCCCGGCTGCGCTTCCGCCCGATCGTGATGACCTCGCTCGCGTTCGTGCTGGGCATGGTGCCGCTCGTGTTTGCGACCGGTGCCGGCGCGGCCGCACGGCGTTCGATGGGAACCGGCGTGTTCGGCGGCATGATCGCAGCCACCTTCATTGCAACCCTGTTCGTGCCGCTTTTCTTCATCTGGCTCACCGGGCGCCGCCAAGGTGCCGCACGTTCCGGCGGAGAACACGCATGAGAATCCGATTCCCTGTGATCATGGCCGCAGTGGCGGCGCTTTCGGCTGGTTGCGCCATGGGCCCCGACTACAAGCGCCCGGCGGACGTGCTGCCGGCGCAGTTCGCGCCAGTTGAAACCGGTGCGCCGCAAGGTGTGGCGGTTGCGGACCAATGGTGGCGAGCCTTTGGCGATGCGGAACTGGATGCGCTGGTCGAGCGCGCGCTGCGCGATTCGAGCGATGTCCGTATCGCCCTGGCGCGCATCGAACAGGCGGACGCGGTGATGAGCCAGGCCGGTGCAGCGCTGTTTCCCGAAGTCGACCTGAACGGCAATGCCTCGCGCATCTCGCCGAGCCGAGACACCTGGACCTCGAACAAGCTGACGCCGCGGCCTTACAACGACTTCAAGCTCACGGGCCTGATGGCGGCCTACGAGCTCGACTTCTGGGGCAAGTTCCGGCGGGCGCGCGAAGCGGCGATCGCACAGGCCGCCGGCAGCCGTTACTACCGCGACACGGTGCGACTCTCGCTCGCGGGCGGTGTTGCCAGTGGTTACCTGACGCTGCGCAGTCTCGATACCCAGCTTGCCAGCAGTCAGGCCAGCCTGAAGACCCGCGAGACTGCGGCGGCGATCGCGCAACGTCGCTACGACGCGGGCAAGGTCTCGGCGCTCGATGTTCAGCAGGCCGAGAGCGCCCGCGCGGCGCTGGAGGCGCAGGTGTCGCTGCTGACCCAGCAGCGCGCCTTGCAGGAGCATCAGCTCGGCTTGCTGGTCGGTGCCCCCGATCTGTCGATCGCTGCGAGCGACGACGTCCGCAAGCTTCCGCTTCCGCCGGTGCCGCCGGCCGGCTTGCCGGCCGACTTGCTCGACCGCAGACCGGATGTTCGACAGGCCGAGCAGTCGCTGATTTCGTACAACGCGCAGATCGGTGTCGCGAAGGCGGCGCTGTTCCCCAGCATTTCACTGACTGGCGCTTTGGGTGGTGAGAGTTTCGACCTCTCCAACCTCTTCAATTCCGGTGCGCGGATCTGGTCCGCGAGCGCCGTGGTCAACCTTCCGGTGTTTGACGCGGGCTACCGCCTCGGCAAACTGGACCAAGCCACCGCCGTCCAGAAGGAAGCGCTGGAGCAGTACCGCAAGACCGCGCAGACGGCCTACCGCGAAGTGCTCGATGCGCTGGTGACGCTGCGGCAAAGTGCGGTAACCGAGAAGGCGCGCGAAGCGCAGCTGAGCGCGGCGGAAAAGGCCGAACGCATCGCGCGTGCGCGCTACGACGCCGGCTCGGCGGCATTCATCGACTTGCTCGATGCACAGCGTTCGACCAACGATGTGCAGATTGCCTTCATCCAGTCTCGTGAAACCCGGCTGAATGCGTCGATCGCCCTGTTCAAGGCGCTGGGCGGGGGCTGGAAGGCAGAAACCATCAGGTAAGGGGGCTGGCAGCAGCACCCCTGATTCCGGTCTTCCGGATCGGGGGGGTTGTCGATCGGGACGGTAAGAATAGAAAACGGGGGCCACTGGCCCCCGTTTCTTTTTGTCGCGTGTGAGGCCCGAACCTGCGCCTCGCTTAGCAGACTTAACCGCAGGTCCCGACCGCGCCGCAGGCGGTGCAGAAATCGCAGCCGTCCTTGCGGATGACCGAGGCGTTGCCGCACTCGGAACACAGCGAACCCTGCATCAGCTCCGGGTCGCGCTCGTTGCGCGGCGCTTCGAGGATGCCCATCTCGCGGGTCGGGTAGCCGTTCTCGTCGAGCACACCCAGCATCGCGTAGCGGTGGATGACCAGACGTGCGACGTAGGCGACCGTCGAGGGCCAGTTCTGCTGGCGGCGGGTGCCCGGCACGAAGGCCATGAAATCGCCCAGCGGTTCCGGGTAGTTCAGCAGCTTGCGCAGCTTCATGCCGATCCAGGCCGGGTCCATGACACGCATGTCGAGCGAGAGGATCTGCGTCAGGCCATCGAGCGCACGCGGGTAGTTACCCGAGAGCCACATCGAGTAGGGGCGGGTGACACCGTCCGGCAGCATGATTTCCTTGAGGCCGAGGACGAACTCTTCGCCGGTCGCCGGGTTGGCGATATCCACCGTCCAGGACAGCGTGCCGTCGGTGCCGGTTTTCGGCTCCTGCAGGCTGAACACCGCATCCAGCACCGGGGTCGGGGCTTCGACTTCAAACGCACCGAGCTTCTCGCAGCGGTAGCGGACGATCTGGGCGAAGGCCGCGACCACGCCCGGGACGATCTTGCGCTCGCCGTGCGGCGGGAAGGGCAGTTCGAACGAGCGCTCGCCGACCGTGCGGGCCAGCGTGTCGAGCTTGAGCTTGAGCCAGGCGCGGTCGTTGGCGCGCATGTCCATCGACAGCGTCTTGGCCACGGCACCCAGACCGCGCGGCTGGTCGGCACCATTTACCCACACTTCGAACGGGAAGGCGCCACGCGGCACCGCGTCGCCGTTCGGTTCCATGTGGCCGACGAAGATGCCGAATTCACCTTGCGGCGTCTCGAGCATGTAGGTCCAGGAACTGTTGCCGTCCGGCAGCGACGGGCGACCCGGCCAGCGCAGGCTCGCCAGCACCGGGGCCGGCAGCGACTTGATCGAGAGGCGACGGTTGGCGTCGGCGATCACCACGTCCTGCGGCTGTTTCTTCTCGGTATTGCTCGGCTCGACCGACAGCACCGAACCCAGCACGCTGTTGGGGCGGTAGGTCGCGAGGCCCTTGAGGCCAGCCTTCCAGGCGTCGAGGTAGAGATCCTCGAAGTCGGTGTAGGGGTAGTCGGCCGGCACGTTGACGGTCTTGGAGATCGAGGTATCGACGTACGGTGCGACGGCCGCGACCATGTCCTTGTGCGCCTGGGCCGAGATCTGCAGCGCGGTCACAAAGTAATCCGGCAACTTTTCGACGTTGCCGCCCAAGTGGCGGTAGGCACGCCAGGCGTAGTCCTCGACCGCGTATTCCTTGAAGGTGCCGTCGGCCATCCGTTTCTTGCGGGTGTAGGTATACGAGAAGGGCGGTTCGATGCCGTTCGAGGCGTTATCGGCAAAGGCCAGCGAGATGGTGCCGGTGGGGGCGATCGACAGCAGGTGCGAATTGCGGATGCCGTGCTTGCGGATCTTGTCCTTCACGTCGTTCGGCAGGCGCGAGGCGAAGTTGCCGCCCGACAGGTACATGTCTGCATTGAAGAGCGGGAAGGCGCCGCGTTCCTTGGCGAGGTTCACCGAGGCCATGTAGGCGCGGTCGCGCATGTATTCGGAGATCTTGGTCGCCATTGCGCGCGCTTCGGCCGTGTCGTAGCGCAGCTTGAGCATGATCAGCGCGTCGCCCAGCCCGGTGAAACCCAGGCCGACGCGGCGCTTGTTCATGGCTTCCTGGTGCTGGTTCTCGAGCGGCCAGTTGGTCACGTCCAGCACGTTGTCGAGCATGCGGATCGAGGTCTCGACCACTTCGCCGAAGGCGTCGTAGTCAAAGCTGGCTTTCTTGCCAAATGCGTCGCGCACGAACTTGACCAGGTTGATCGAGCCCAGGCAGCAGCAGCCATAGGGCGGCAGCGGCTGTTCGGCGCATGGGTTCGTCGCTTCGATCGTCTCGCAGTAGTACAGGTTGTTGTCGCGGTTCATCCGGTCAAGGAACAGGATGCCCGGCTCGGCATGGTCGTAGGTGGAGCGCATGATCTGTTCCCACAGGTCGCGCGCGCGGACCTTGCGATACACCCACGAGCCGTCTTCACGCTGGTAGCTGCCAGCTTCGCGCAACTCGACGCAGGGCTCGGACTTGTGTGCCAGCTCGACATCGCCGTCGCTCTCGACCGCCTTCATGAACTCGTCGGTCACGCCGACCGAGATGTTGAAGTTCGACAGGTCGCCTTCGTCCTTGGCATGGATGAAGGCCTCGATGTCCGGGTGGTCGCAGCGCAGCACGCCCATCTGGGCGCCGCGGCGCGCGCCGGCGGATTCGACCGTCTCGCACGAGCGGTCGAACACCCGCATGTAGCTGACCGGGCCGCTGGCGCGGCTCTGCGTGCCGCGTACCAATGCGCCAGACGGGCGGATCGACGAGAAGTCGTAGCCCACGCCGCCGCCACGACGCATGGTTTCAGCGGCCTCGGCCAGTGCCGTGTAGATGCCGGGGCGGCCGTCGACGACTTCGGTCACCGAATCGCCGACCGGCTGCACGAAGCAATTGATCAGGGTCGCGGCGAGGCTGGTGCCAGCGGCCGAGTTGATACGACCGGCCGGCACGAAACCCGACTCGAGTGCGAATTCGAACTTGCTTTCCCAGTGCGCACGACGGTCTTCGGCTTCGTTGGCGGCCAGAGCACGAGCCACGCGGCGCCGTACATCCTCGACCGATTGCTCCGAGCCCTTGGCGTACTTTTCCAGCAGGACTTCGCCCGAGATTTCCTGGGGCAGCAATGTATCGAGGGATACGGTGGCTTCGCGTTGACTCATGACGAACTCCGGATTAGGGGATTGGACGGCTTGCCAGAACGGCGGCAGGCGGTGATTAGACCACAATATATTGTAGGTCGTCACATGGTTTCATCAAGCGATGGTAGGTGATTCGCTTGAGAGCGGCGCCAGGCAAGGCGCCGCGCGATGCCGCGTTGCACGGCATCGCATTCGGGGCTGGCTCAGGCGTTGGCCAGCACCGCCATCATCATTTCCATCTGGGCTTCGACGCTGGGAAGGACGGCTTCGACTTCGTCGCGGGTGATGCCCGCGAGCGCTTCCGAGCGGTGGTGCAACGGGTATTCATAGTCACTTCCGTCCCCCGCCTGGGTGGCGACGGCGCTGACAAGGTTGAGCAGCGCGGCAGCCGGTGCGTTGTCACCGGCCGTTTCCGGTTGCAGCTGCGCCCCGATCAGCACGCCGAATGTCACCGGCAGCTGCCATTTGGCGGTGAGCGCGGCGCCGACTTCGGCGAAGTCACAACCGATGATGCGGCGTTCGACATCCGGCAGGGTGTCACCGTCGCCGGGTGGCGTATCGAGCACGAGCGCCATCAGGTCTGGCACGGCGACATACATGACAAGGTGGCCTGCATCGGCCAGCAGGCCCGACACGAAGAGGCGTTCCGGGCTGACGCCACGCAGCGTGCGCGCGACTTCCCGGGCCAGCATGCCGCGCCGCACGCTGTCGCGCCAGAAACGGGCCATGTCCATGCGCTGCGGGCGGATGCCCGAGAACATGGCGGTAACCGAGGTCGCGAGCACCAGATCGTGCACCTGCTCCAGCCCGATCAGGCTGACCGCACGCTGGATCGACTCGATCTTGCGCGCGTAGCCGTAAAAGGCGCTGTTCGCCAGGCGCAGCAGGGCGGCGGTGAGCGAGGGGTCGGTCGCGATCACGTCGGCGACCTCGGCGATCGATACATCCGGGTCATCCAGCGCCGAGCGCACCTTCAGGTACACGTCAGGCAGTGTTGCAAGCCGATCGACGTATGCCACCAGTTCTTGCGCAAGATGCATGGCCAACTCCTCTCAGTCTTTTCGAAGTGCCGCCCGCCGGATCAGGCGGTCGAGCGGAAAACGGTCGTTGCCTTGCAACTCCGGCTGCAAGGTCAGGTGTTCAATCGCAAATTCGTTCTGAACGCGCTGGCGCACCGCAACCAGTACGGCAGGCCATTGCGCCGACTCATCGAGCACCAGGTGCGCCGACAGCGCGACCTTTGCGGGCGCAAAGTGCCATACATGCAGATCGTGCACCGAGCGTACCCCGTTAACGGCAGCGATGCTCCGACCTATAGCGTCAAGCGACAAGCCGTGCGGCACGCCATCCAGCAGCACATGCAGTGTCTCGCGCAGGATCGAGATCGTCGAGCCGAGGATCAGCAGGCAGATCAGGATCGACAGGATCGGGTCCGCCGCCTGCCAGCCGGCGAAATACACCAGCAGCAACGCGGCGATGGCGGCAACCGACCCGAGCAGATCGCCCATCACATGCAGCAACGCGGCCCGCACGTTGAGCGAACGTTCCCCTCGCATCAGCAGCCATGCAGCCAGAACGTTCACGGCAAGCCCGATGCATGCAATCGCAGCGGCCGGAAGCGCCTGGATGGGGGAGGGGTGGCGCAGGCGGTCGATCGCCTCCCAGCAGATTGCAGCGACGATCACCAGCATCAATACACCATTCGCCAAGGCCGCCAGTGCTTCGATCCGACCCAGGCCGTAGCTATGCCTCAGACTGGGCGGTCGCTGCGCGAGACGTGCGGCGAAGGCCGCCAGACCCAGCGACAGGCTGTCGGAGAGCATGTGTCCGGCATCGCCGAGCAGCGCGAGCGAGCCGGTGACCCAGCCACCGAGCGCTTCGACGATCGCAAAGCCGAGCGTCAGCAGAAGCGCGAGTGTGAGTGTGCGGGCGCTGCTGTTCGCGCCGTGGTGATGATGCCCGGCGCCAAAACCGTGGTTATGGTCGTGGTCGTCGTCGTGCGTGTGGTGATGCCCCCCCGCTTCGGGATGATGGCAGTCGTGATCATGGTCGTGGCCGCACGCATGGGCGTGGGAATGCGGTGCATGGTCAGCTGCAGTGTCGGGCGGCATCGTTCGCGTTTCACAAGGCTGCCCCCGATTGACGCAAGGGGGCCGAGCCCCGAATTCTAACGCGCGGCGCGTGAAGCCTTGCTGCGTGCTTTGGCCGTCGTGGTGCTAAGCGGATTCCGTCGTGCCGGTGAAGGGCTTGAGCCCGATCAGTTCGCAGCCGCTCAGACGTTCGACCCGCGCCGTCGCTTCAAAGCGCGCGACACCGTTGCGATGCGGTAGCGCGACGATCAAGCCGGGTTCGACCTGATCGAGCGGGGCGAGCAGGGCCGGTGTGTCACCGATTGCCGGTACGCGTGGCAGGAAGATGATGGGGATCGAGTCGCGTTCGCGCCCGCGCGCATCGCGCGAAGGCGGTTTGAAGCGCGCGGCGATACCCGGACCGCACATCAGTTGAACGCCGATTTCGGTTTCGTGGCTGTTGCGGTGCAGGGTCCGGCGCACCACGGCCAGGTGGACTTCGCCGTCTTCCCTTTGCGAGAGCGCCACGAGTTCACCGACCTCGACAGCATTCGGGTCTTCCGACTCCTGATGGAGCTTGAGCCCTTCATCGCTGCGATCGACGATCGCCCATTCGGTGCATGGAAACGCCGGCATGACTTCAGAGGCGGCCGCCTGACGCTTTCCGGCGATGCGCTTCATCAATTGCCGCGTCTGATCAAAGCCGAACACCAGCGCTGCGCTCGGGTGCGCGCGGCGTCGCAGGTGCCTGCGCTGCGGCGGTGTGCCCCAGCACGTCCGAAGCTTGCCGAGAAGTCGCCGGTATTCGGGGTCGCGCGCGATCAGCGGCAGGCCAAGGCGCGTTGGCGAAGTCCCCGCAGTGAGCCCGTCGCAATGAGCATCGAGTTTGGTGAGCAGGGGATGCACGTCGAGCAGCAGATCTGCTTCGCCGCGGACGAGCTCATCGCGCCGGACCGGTCGGCGGATGTCCCCATGCGCGGGCCAGGCAGGGAACCAGCCCTCGGCATCGCCGGTCCAGTCGCTGCGGGTGCGGATCAATGCCAGATGCCCATAGCGTTCGATGTAGAAACGCACATGTTCCAGGTTAGCGCGCGAGAGGTGGTGCGGGTCGGCCAGCACAAGCAGCAAGGTGCGTGCGAAAAATCGGCCGATCGTGTCACCGGTGTTCGAGTCAAGCGCGATGTTTTCGAAGCCGCGCGACGATGCGGCGAGGTAGAGTTCTGCGAGGACACGCCAGTGGCCGCCATTGAGTTCGTTGTAACCGCGGCATGCCAGCAACACGCGCCGATGGGCGATCTGGCATGCGCGCAGAGCCGCCATCCGGCAGAACTTCGGTACCTGGAAACGGCGGTCGGGGCGTGCGCGCGCCTCGTTGATGGCGATTTCGGCAAAGGTCATTGCCAGCCGTTCGAGCGCTCGATCGAGGATCGCGATGGTCTCGCGCACATCGCGCGAACTGCCCGCGCGGCCGTCCGGAACGGCCTCGAGGCGGGCGAGCATCGGCGACACGTGGTCGAGCAGGCGTTCCATCGCTTCGTAACGATCGGCCGGCGCAATGATCGTGGAAATGGCGGCGCGCAGGCGCGATACGATGGTTTCGCAGCAAATCAGGGGGCGGTCGAGCGGCAGGCCATCCA
The DNA here is from genome assembly GCF_014197015.1 of Niveibacterium umoris. Classification (NCBI taxonomy): domain Bacteria; kingdom Pseudomonadati; phylum Pseudomonadota; class Betaproteobacteria; order Rhodocyclales; family Rhodocyclaceae; genus Niveibacterium; species Niveibacterium umoris. The sequence continues at coordinate 1,416,851 of NZ_JACIET010000001.1, read as the reverse complement.
TCCAGGCTTCGAAGGCCGGAAGATCCGAGCTGAGCGCGGACCGCACCATCTTCAAGCGCGGTAGGGCGATCGGAGTGGTCAGGCGCTTACGCAGACGTCCAAAACTTTGCGCGGTCACAATCTCTGCTCCAGAGCGATGCGTCGAATGATTATTCGAAAGGCATAAAGATGCGGATTGTATCTTGGAATATCCAGTGGGGGCGTGGCGCAGATGGGCATGTCGATCTGGCGCGCACGATCGATGTGCTGCGCCGCCTCGATGGCGACGTCATTTGTCTGCAGGAAGTGGCGATCGGGTTGGACGGGCTGCCTGGCGGGGTGGTGGAAGACGGCCTTGCGCGCCTGTGCGAGGGCCTGCCCGGTTACGCCGCGGCGCACGGGCCCGCAGTCGACGTGGCCGCTGCCGCGGGTGGTCGCGCAAGCTTTGGCAATCTGATCCTCTCGCGCAGGCCCGTTACCCAGATCTGGCGACACATGCTGCCGTGGCCGGCAGAGGCGGGCGTGCCTTCCATGCAGCGGGCCTGTGTGGAAGTGGTGGTCAACTACGCCGGTGCTCCGCTGCGCGTGCTGACGACGCATCTGGAGTACTACTCAGCCGCGGCACGTGTCGCCCAAGCCCAGCGCTTGGTCGATCTTCAGTGCGAGGCCTGTGCGCTTGAAGTGACGCCGCCTGCCGGGAAGGAGAGCAGTGCGGCATTCGCGTCGAGGCCGCGGCCTTCGCGTGCCGTGCTGTGCGGCGACTTCAATGCGCCGCCGGGGGGCGATGCCTATCGCACCGTGCTCGCAGACGGCCCGCTACACCCGTGGTGTGATGCATGGGCGACAGTTCATGGCAGCAGTCCGCACGCCCACTCGGTCGGGCTGCACGGCGCTGAGTGGCCCGCAGCGCCCTATTGCTGCGACTTCTTCTTCGTCAGTCGGAATCTGTTGCCGGGTGTGGCGTCGGTTTTCGTAGAGGCGAGCACCGACGCCTCGGATCATCAGCCGGTCGTGCTCGACCTGCTCGAAGTTGCAGGCGAATCCGGCTCAACCAGCCCGCGGTAAGCGTGCCAGGTGCCGTGTCCGATCATCGGCATCAGGAATACCAGTCCGATGTGGAAGGTCATGAACCCGACGACGGTCAGCAGCACGATCAGCGCCGCCCAGACAAACAGGGCGCCGGGATTCGCGGCCACGGCTGCAACACTCGTGAACATCGAGGTGATCGCATCGGCCTTGCGGTCGAGCATCATCGGGATCGCGACCACGCTGACCGAAAAGACGAGGGTCGCGAATACCAGTCCGACGCCGATGTACACCGCCATGAAATCAAGGTTTTCCATTCGCAGCACCTGATTCAGGAAGCCGGAGAGGTTGGGGATCTCGTTCGTGTAGAACAGCGCGAACATCACGAGTGAAGCCCGCGCCCAGATCAGGAAGATGACCGTAAGCACCAGCGCGAAGACGCCGATATTCGAGGCGTTTCTCCGCCAGATCGTCAGCGAGGACGCAAACCGGCAGCCGTCGCCGCGCTCCCGGCGCCGGCTCAATTCATACAAGCCCATCGCGAAAAACGGCCCCAGTAGCAGGAAGCCGGAGGTCATGGCCGACGTGTACTGGTAGGCGTGCTCGAACACCATGGTCACTGCCAGCCCCATCGCTGCGAAACAGAAGCCATAGAAAAGGCTTGGCACGGGGCAGGCCTGCATGTCCTGGGCACCGCGGCCGAGCCAGACAAAGGCTGCGCCGATATGCACCCTGCGCAGCTTCGGTATCAGCGTCTGGGTTTCTTCGATCCGGATATCCGTGCTGGGGCGCGGCGTCTCCTGCTGGGGTTCGCTCTCTTGCTCGGGCATGTCTCCTCCGTATGGATTCTTATGTTTTGCCTGCCTCGGAACAACGCGGAAGGTACTACGGCGGGTGATCGAAATCAGAACAGTGCAGCCGCATGGCAAAGTGGAGCTGCCCCCCGGCGAACCGGTGGTGCCTGCTGGTCGATGCTGTCGTGCGGGGTGCGCGATTCACGCGGGGACGTCTGGCTCGATCATGCGTTCGATCATCAGGATGCGATCCTTGACGAACAACTTGCGCTTCTTGAGCCGGCGGATGAGGAGATCGTCGGTAGGCGGCAATTCAACGAGTCTGGATATGGCCTCGTCGAGGTCGCGATGCTCGGCTAACAGTGCGTCCAGCCGCGCACGCAGGCTGGTGACGCTGTCGAAGGTGTCGTTCATAGCACCACAGTCAGAGCCTTGCGTTGTCTCAGCCCGATCAATGCAGACGCCTCGGGTCGGCGCGCCATTATCGATAAGCCTCCCTGGGTCGACCGGACACTTCAGGAACGATCTCGCGTGCCGTTAGTCCACCCAAGGAGAATCGTATTAGTCGCCGGATCAAATGACAACCGGCGTGCAGTGCGGGGTTGAATCGGGGGTAGTTCCACCATGCAGGTGCTCGGGGGCTGTTTGCCCCGTGCTTCACCGGAGGAGGCGGCCATGCACGTTATGTTCAACAATCCGTTCTTGTATGTCGTGGCGTACCCAACGCTGAACGGGATCGAGGTCATCGACAAGCGCAAAGGGCGGGGCGTCTTCATGACCGACGCCGCGGCCGAGCGCTTCAAGCGCGAACTGGCCGAAGCGATCGAATTCGACGACGAGGATGGCGAATCGATCGCCGACTTCATCGAGCATTTCGATGCGCTGATTGTGCATCCGGCGGTGCGCCACTGATTTTCCCGCGCTGATTGGTAGAATCCGCGGCCTTCAGCTTGGCGCGAATCTTCCATGAACAAGGCGTTTACCAAGGAAACCGATCAGGACGAGGACGACGGCACACCGCCGGGCCTTGCCCTGCCGGCCGGCACCCGCAATTACATGACGCGGCGCGGCTACACGACCTTGAAAGCCGAACTTGAGACGCTGATCAAGGTCACGCGCCCCGAAGTCGTCCAGGTCGTGTCATGGGCGGCTTCGAATGGTGATCGTTCGGAGAACGGCGACTACATCTACGGCAAGAAGCGCCTGCGGGAAATCGACCGCCGTATCCGCTTCCTGATCAAACGACTCGAGAGTGCCACCGTCGTCGATCCGTCGGATCAGGAGAACGCTGAGCAAGTCTTCTTTGGCGCGACGGTCACGGTGTGTGACGTGGATGGCGACGAAACGCAGACCTTCCAGATCGTCGGCGTCGACGAAGCCGATGCGAGCAGCGGGCGGGTATCGTGGATTGCGCCGATTGCCAGAGCCATCCTGAAAGCGCGAGAGGGTGACTGTGTGCGGTTCGCCAGCCCGGCCGGGCTGCGCGAGATCGAAATCGTGGAAGTGCGTTACGAGTGATGCGCGCTGCGGCGCTTGCGGACCACCGCGGCCCGGCGTGGTAATAGAAACGCTACCGTGGTGCCTTCCCCGGGCGCGGACTCCGCCCAGATTTTGCCGCCGTGTCGTTCGATGATGCGGCGCGCGGAGGCGAGACCGATTCCGGTGCCGGCGTAGCCTTGTCCCGAATGCAGTTGCTGGAAGGGCTGAAAGAGGCGGCCAGCGTACACCATGTCGAAACCGACGCCGTTATCGGCGATCTCGATCAACTGCGCGTTCTCCTGATCGCTGAGCGATATCCGGATCTGGGCGGACTCGCGTTGGCGGGTGAATTTCCAGGCGTTGTCGAGCAGGTTGCCGACAACGTTTCGCAGCAAGGGCTCGTCGGCATCGACCAGCATCGCGGGCTGAATGTTGAAACTAGCCTGGCGGTCCGGCGCGGCCGCTTGCAGGTCGGCAGCAATGTCGGAGGCCAAGGCGCTCAAATCCACCGTGCGGACGTCCAGTGGTTGACGGGCGACATTGGCGAGCTTCAGTAGCTCGTCGATCAGTTCGCCCATCCGTACGCTCGCCCGCGCCACCCGCACCAGGTAGTCGCGGCCGGTACCGTCGAATTTGTCGGCGTAGTCCTCGAGCAGCGCATGCGAGAAACCATTGATGGCACGCAGCGGCGCACGCAAGTCATGCGATACCGAATAGCTGAACGCAAGCAGTTCGCGGTTTGAATTCTCCAGTTCAGCCGTGCGTTCCTTGACCCGAACTTCAAGCGATTGCGCGAGGCGCTGCAGGGTGCGCCGTGCGCGCTCGCGACGCCGTACGTCTTCGAACACGACCCAGGCCAGCGCGGCGAGCAGGCCGCATAGCATGGTGATGCCCCAGACGATGCGCTCGGTGTTTGCGTAGAAGTTGCGCAACGCCGTTTCGCGGGGGCGGCTGACCTGCACGATCAGCGGATAGTTGTCGAGCCCGCGCGCAGCGATGATCCGAGTGCGACCGTCGATCCACGATACGCGTTCGGCAAAGCGCGTGGCATGCGTTGTCGGCCTCAACAGCGCCGGATTGCGGGAAAAGTCGGCGCCAATCTGTTTTTCGTTGCTCGGATAACGGATCAGCAAGGTGCCATCGCTGGTCAGAACGCTGATCGCGTCGTCGCTGGTCAGGCGGATGTCCTGATAGAAGTACTCGAAGAAACTGGTGCTCAAGGCGGCGGTAAGGTAACCGGCCAGGCTGCCGTCGAAGTGATTGATGCGCCGCGTCAGGGGAATGATCCAGCGCTCCGAATCCGGCGCGCGCCGTGGCAGGTCGATACGCATCGGCACGTTGCCGCCCGTCGCGAGCTTGTGCTTTGTCGCGTCCGGCAGTCGGTCACGGGCGGTGAGCGGGTACTTGTAGGTGGCCGAGAACAGCGCACCATCGGCGTCGTAAGACATGATCATCGCAGCCTGCGGCACTCGCAACAGCCATTCGCTCGTCAGGTCATGCATTGCCCGTTCGCCGAATCGCTCCGGGCCGCCGTTTTCGCCGACCTGCTTGCCGAGCGCGTCGAGCACGGTGTCCATCTGGCCGAAGCTGCGCGCGACATGCTCTTCCAGTGCCCGGGCGAGACTGCCGAGTTCCGCCTCTGCTCGCCTCAATTCCTGCGCCCGGTCGCGGGCAATCAGGGTGGCAGTACCGCCGATGATCAGCGTGGCGAGCAGCACATAGGTACCGACAATCGCAATGGCGACACGGCGCAGGCTGCGGGGACGGCGCGGCGGCACAAGCACCTCGTCCGCCAGTGCGCTGTCGGATGCCTTTGGGCGGTTATCGGCCACGCTTGAAAATGTGCTGGGTCGGACACATATGCGGCATGTTAATCGAGACACAGGAGAAATCCATGAGTGAGGCACAGACCGCAGCGGCACCCAAGGGGGAGACCCTTAACTTCCAGGCGGAGGTGAAGCAGCTGCTGCACCTGATGATTCATTCCCTCTATTCAAATCGCGAGATCTTCCTGCGCGAGCTGATCTCCAACGCGTCGGACGCGTGCGACAAGCTACGCTTCGAGGCGCTGGATCACCCGCATCTGCTGGAAGGCGCTGGCGAGCTGGCGATTGGCGTGGGCTTCGACAAGGCCGCGCGGACGCTGACGATTTCCGACAACGGCATCGGCATGAGCCGTGAAGAGGTGATCGCTCACCTTGGCACGATCGCCAAATCGGGCACCAAGGAGTTCTTCTCCCGTCTGACCGGCGACCAGCAGAAAGACGCTCACCTGATCGGCCAGTTCGGCGTCGGCTTCTACTCGGCCTTCATCGTGGCGGACAAAGTGACGGTGCTGACCCGCCGCGCCGGCCTGCCGGCCAATGAGGCGGTGAAGTGGGAATGCTCGATGACCGGCGATACCGCCGGCGCGTACACGATCGAGCCGATCGAGCGTGAAGCGCGTGGCACCGAAATCATCCTGCACCTGCGCGCGGATCAGGACGATCTGCTGTCTGGCTGGCGCCTGCGTTCGATCATCCGCAAGTACTCCGACCACATCGCGCAACCGATCCGCATGCGCAAGGAAGAGTGGGACCAGGAGAAGGGCGAGCAGGTCCTGCGTGATGAGGAAGAGACGGTCAACCAGGCCTCGGCGCTGTGGGCCCGTTCGAAGTCCGATATCACCGACGAGCAGTACAAGGAGTTCTTCAAGCACGTCGCGCACGACCATGAAGAACCGCTGGCCTGGTCGCATGCCAAGGTGGAAGGCCGCCACGAGTACACCCAGTTGCTCTACGTACCGAGCCATGCACCGTTCGACATGTGGGATCGCAATGTAAAGCACGGCCTCAAGCTCTACGTGCGCCGCGTTTTCATCATGGACGACGCCGAGAAGCTGCTGCCGTTCTACCTGCGCTTCGTGCGCGGGGTGGTCGATTCGAACGACCTGCCGCTGAACGTCTCGCGCGAGATCCTTCAGGAAAGCAAGGATATCGACACCATCCGCGCCGGTTGCGCGAAGAAGGTGCTGTCGCTGCTCGAAGATCTGGCCGAGAACGACAAGGACAAGTACGCCAAGTTCTGGGGCGAGTTCGGCAAGGTGCTGAAGGAAGGCGTGGGCGAGGACTTCGCCAACAAGGAGCGTATCGCCAAACTGCTGCGTTTTGCGACAACCCATGCCGACACGCCGGAGCAGACGGTGTCGCTGACCGACTACGTCGCGCGCATGAAGGAAGGCCAGGACAAGATCTACTACGTCACGGCCGATACCTTCACCGCCGCGAAGAACAGCCCGCACCTGGAGATCTTCCGCAAGAAGGGCGTCGAGGTGCTGCTGCTGGCCGAGCGCGTGGATGAATGGCTGGTGAGCCACCTGCACGAGTTCGAAGGCAAGCAGGTGGTGTCAGTTGCCCGCGGTGATCTGGATCTGGGTACGCTCGAAGACGAGGCCGAGAAGAAAGCCGCCGAAGCCGAAGCGGGTGATTTCAAGGACGTGGTCGAGAAGCTGAAGACCGCGCTGGGTGAGCGGGTGAAGGACGTGCGGATCACGCATCGCCTGACCGACAGCCCTGCCTGCGTCGTGGCCGACGAACATGAAATGGGTACCAATCTGGCGCGCTTGCTGAAGGCGGCGGGGCAGGATGTGCCTTCGTCCAAGCCGATTCTTGAGGTGAACCCAAAGCATCAGGTACTGCTCAAGCTCAAGGCCGGCACCGATCGTTTCGACGATTGGGCGAGCGTGCTGCTCGATCAGGCATTGCTGGCTGAAGGCGGAACGCTGGAAGACCCGGCTGGATTCGTCAAGCGGATCAACCAGCTGATGCTCGGCTGACCCCGCTGAGCGTGAAAACGCAAACGCCCCGTCGCAGTGATGCGGCGGGGCGTTTTCTTTGCCGTCTCGGCTTACAGCGAGTAACCCAGCACGCGTGCGATGCCGGGCTCCTTGCTCGGGCGCATCACCGAATCCCGCATCAGGCGGGACATCGGCAGCTTGAGGGTTTCGGTATTGAACCAGCGCTCGTAGATCGCGTTGATTTCGCCGCTCGCGTAAATCTGTTTGAGCGATTTGTCGATGATGGCAAGCAGGCGATCGTCGGACTTGCGGACCATGATGGCGTACGGTTCCACCGACAGGTAGTCGCCGACCAGTGCGAAGCGCGATGCATCCGCGCGGGTGCTGAGCAGGCCTGTGAGCAACACATCGTCTTGCGGGAATGCGGCCACCGAGCCGGACTCGAGCGCCTTGATCGCATCCAGGTTGCTCGGGAACTGCACGAGCTTCATCGAGCCCAGTTCAGAGTCGCGCAATTGCGTGAACAGTTTCTCTGAAGTGGTGCCCTTCGACAGTGCTACCGGTTTGCCGGCCAGGGCGACATGGTTGGCAACGCCTGAATTTGTGCGCGTCAGCAGCTTCATGCCTGCAACGAAGATCGTGTAGCTGAAGTCGACCTTCTCCTGACGTGCCTTGGTGTTGGTGGTGGAGCCGCATTCGATGTCGATCGCGCCTTCCTGCAGTTTTGGAATGCGCTCGGCGCCGCTCACGGTGACGTACTGCACCTTGAGTTCCGGCAGTTTGAGATCTTTCTTGATCTGATCGATCGCCTTGAGACAGAGATCGATCGAATATCCGACCGGCTGCTTCTGGTCGTTCAGGAAGGAGAACGGGCGTGCCGCTTCGCGGTTGCCGATTGTGATGGTATGCGTCTGGCGGATCTTTTCCAGCGTATCCGCTGCGGTGGATTCTGCGTGTAGGAGCGGCGCGGCCAGGCAAATGGCAATGCCGACGGTACTGCGAACAAACGAAAGCATGGGGAAGGGGCCTTGGTTCAGGAGGACTTGTGGTCCGTCCACGGTTCGGGCAGCGGCCTATCCACTGCCCGAAAATGACCGCAGCATTGTACGGAAGACTGGGTCTGCAGGATTCCGTAGTTCTACGTACGGCGCGCTGCAATCAATGCTTTTCGGCGCGGATCAAGCAGCAGGAGCACTTTCCTCTGCGCTGCGGGCGGGCGCCGCAAACCACTGTTCTTTCGGCGAAAGTACCGCCTGCGAAGGTTGCGAGAAGAAATGCGGCGACATGATCTGCACGCCGTATTCGTTGAAGCAGTCCTGGATCGCGCCGTGCAGCTTGGACAAGATCGGCACGCGCTGCTTCGCCTCGCTGATCTGACAGAACAGCTCGTACTCGACGTAGAAATCGTTGAGCGCGCGCTGGTAGACGTAAGGCTCTGGCGTGTCGCGGATGTCCGGCACGCGATGGGCCGCCTCGATCAGCAGGGCGTGGATCTGCCGCCAAGGTGCGTCATAGCCGATCGTTACCTTGGTCGATAGCATCGTGCCCTGGGAAGTCGCGCGCTTGGAGTAGTTGTAGATCGCGCTCGATACCAGCGCCGCGTTGGGAATGGTGATTTCCTCGTTGCGCACATTGACGATCTTGATCGACAGCGTGCTCAATTCCTGCACCACACCTTCGACCTCGCCAATGCGCACATAGTCGCCGACCCGCAAGGCGCGGGAATAGGTAAGCACCAGGCCGCCCATGAGTTGGCTGACCACGCCGGCCGAACCGAGCGTGAGCAGGAAACCCAGCAATACGCTGACACCCTTAAAGACATCCGAATTTGAACCCGGGATGTAGGGGTAACAAAGCGCAAACGCAAAGGCCCATACGCCACAGATGACAATGCGCCGCGTCGCGGAGGCGGTTTCTGGATGGATTCCCGGAAGGGAAATATTGCCGGATTGCGCTGCATCGAACACGCTTCGAACCACGCCGGCAATAGCCTGCGAGATGACCACGATGATCGCGATCGCGACCAGTCCCGGCAGCGCCCCCAGCATGGCTTCGCCGAAGTGGGCGGCATAGACGAAAAGATATTCGATCAGGTGGTCGCCCAGCGGGGCCGTGATCGGGAACTGTTTGAGGACAAAGGTCAGCCAGAGGTCGAGCACGAACAGTGCGACGACGAGCAGAACGAGCTGCGCAACCCGCAGGATCAGCCCGTAGGTATAGCGGGCCCAGCCCACGCCGCGGGTCTTTTCGAGGCGGCGCTCAAGTTGCAGGGCGACACGCGCGGTAACTCTGCGCCCGATTTGCAGCAGCAACCACAGCAGGCCCCATGCGATCGCGGTTGCGAGCAGCGTCAGCAGGATGCCGCGCAGCAGCATGCGTGGCGTTGTCTGTTCCTGATAGGCCTGGAGTACCTCGCGTACCTGTTTTGCCGATTCTTCGGCCGTGTCATTCAGCGACAGGCTGGCCTCGGGATCCAGGTCTCCCGGCGACAACGCGAACAGGATCTGATCGCCGGCTCGAATCGCGATTCCCATTGTGCCGTCGACCGAGTACGGAACCAGTTCGACCTCGGGCGTGACGCCTTGATCGCCAAGTTCCTTGATGCGCCTCTCGGCGCGAGCGGCGCGAACCTCGGGTGTCGCTCCGCTGAAGTTCGTTCTGAAGGTGGCTACCGTGCGGTTGGCGACAGTCAGTGTCGCTTCGACTGCGGCGGGCGGCGCAGAGGCGGTGGCGGCCAGGGCCACGTTGGCCGCAAACAGGAAGAACAGGCCCAGATACCTTGCCAGCACGACGAGTCTGTGGACGCTGAAACCCATTCTGGCTGCTCCCCTCACCGTTGGTTGCGAGGATCATAGCGCCGTTTCTTGTGGCTGAGGTACGGCTGCCAGATGCTCAGCCGTAGCGAATCTTCATCGCAAGGATGAAAGAAGCCAGCGCGAGCGTGACGACGTTGGCGATGACGACAGGCCAGGCAGAAATGAAGAGGCCGTAGACCAGCCACATCACGATGCCAGCGACGAATACGCAGTACATGCCGAGCGAGACGCCATGGGCGGAGCGCGTTTTCCAGGTCAGCCAGGCCTGTGGCACGAAGGCGACGGTAGTCAGCGTGGCGGCGATGTAGCCAAGGACATCAACGAGTAAGGGGGACATTGTTTTGCTCGCACTGACCTAACGCTTGCGGGATAACTGCCGCATCGCGCGTTCAAGGCCGTCAATGGTGAGGGGGAACATGCGGTCAGCCATGATCTGACGGATCAGGGTAATCGACTGGCGGTACGACCAGCCAGGTTCATGTTCTGGATTGATCCAGCAAGCGCTCGGATAGGCGTCCAGAAGACGTCGCAGCCATGCCGCGCCGGGCTCTTCGTTGTAGTGCTCGACCGAACCGCCCGGCACCATGATCTCATAAGGGCTCATGGTTGCATCCCCTACGATGATCAGCTTGTAGTCGGGCCCGTAGGTGTGAAGCACGTCGAGCAGGGGACGTTTGCTTGCAAAGCGGCGCGCGTTGTCGCGCCACACCGATTCGTAAACGCAATTGTGGAAATAGAAGTACTCGAGGTGCTTGAACTCGCCGCGCACGGCGGAGAACAGCTCTTCGCAGACCTTGATGTGGTCGTCCATCGAGCCGCCGACGTCGAAGAAGATCAGAACCTTGACGGTGTTATGGCGTTCCGGCCGCATTCTCAGGTCAAGCCAGCCCGCGTTGCGGGCGGTGGCCGAAATCGTGCCGTCGAGATCCAGTTCCTCGGCTGCGCCCTCGCGCGCGAAGCGCCGCAGCCGCCGCAGGGCAACCTTGATGTTGCGGGTGCCCAACTCGACCGAATCATCCAGGTTGCGATACTGGCGCTGTTCCCACACCTTCACCGCCGTCCGGTTACCGGCTGATTCGGGGCCCACGCGGATGCCTTCCGGATGGTAGCCGTGGGCGCCGAACGGCGAACTGCCGCCGGTGCCGATCCACTTGCTACCGCCTGAGTGGTGTTCCTTCTGCTCCTCGAGCCGCTTGCGGAACTCTTCCATCAGCTTGTCCCAGCCCAACTTCTCCAGCTTGGCCTTTTCCTCGGGGCTCAGGTGCCGCTGCATCACGCGGCGCAGCCAATCCTCCGGAATGTCGGCTTCCAGCCCCGGAAGTTCGGTGACGCCCCTGAAGAAGACACCGAAGGCGCGATCGAACTTGTCGTAATGGGACTCGTCCTTGACCAGCGTGGCGCGCGCCAGAATGTAGAAATCGTCGATGCTGGGTGCGGTCACACCGGCCTGCAGGGCTTCGAGCAGGGTCAGGAATTCCGTGGTCGAAACCGGAATCTTGCTGGCCTTCAGGTGCAGGAAGAAGTCGGTGAGCATCGAGCCGCGTCAGCGATTCTGCTTGGCCATGGCGACAAGGCGCTCGAACAGTGCGATGTCCTGTTCATTCTTGAGCAACGCGCCGGCAAGCGGTGGAACGACGGGTTTGTTGCCGGGCGCGCGCAGGCTCTCGGCAGATACCTCTTCGGCCGCCAGCAGGCGCAGCCAGTCGAGCAATTCCGAAGTGGTCGGCTTCTTCTTCAGCCCCGGCACCTCGCGCAACTCGAAGAATACTTCGAGGGCAGCGCGCAGCAGTTTTTCGTGGATGTCCGGGAAATGCACGCTAACGATCTTTTCCATCGTGTCCCTGTCCGGGAACTTAATGTAGTGGAAGAAACAGCGGCGCAGGAAGGCGTCGGGCAGTTCCTTCTCGTTGTTCGACGTGATGAAGAGGATCGGGCGGTGCAGTGCGCGGATGGTCTGCTGGGTCTCATAGACATGAAACTCCATGCGGTCGAGTTCGCGCAGCAGGTCGTTCGGAAACTCGATATCGGCCTTGTCGATCTCGTCGATCAGCACCACCGACGGTGCGTCGTGGGCAAAGGCCTTCCACAGCACACCCTGCACGATGTAGTTGCCGATGTCCTTGACGCGGTCGTCGCCGAGTTGGGAATCGCGCAGGCGCGAGACCGCGTCGTACTCGTACAGACCTTGCTGAGCCTTGGTGGTCGACTTGATGTGCCACTGATAGAGCGGCAGGCCGAGCGCGGTCGCGACTTCCTCCGCCAGCATGGTCTTGCCGGTGCCCGGTTCACCCTTGATCAACAGGGGGCGCTGCAGGCGAATGGCGGCATTCACCGCCAGCATCAGGTCGGGGGTGGCAACGTACTGGTCGGTGCCTTCGAAGCGCTGGGTCATGGTCGCTCTGTTGCTGAATCGGAAGTCTGAATCATGCGTTGCAAAGTCTGCCTGTGCAACAAAACGACCGGGTGACAAAGCGTTGACGAGGCTCAAAATGCGCGATCCGAAAGGAGTTTTGACGCCTGAAAACGGCCCGGCATAGAATCGGTCCGCTACAACGCCTCCCAATCCATACCACCAGAGGGGACTCATGAAAATAACGAAGGGGCTGTTGGTTTCGGTGCTGCTGCTTGTCTGCGGCACGGCCTTCGCGGTGCAGGGCAATCCTGACGCGGGCCGCAAGAAGGTCTCGATGTGCCTGGGCTGTCACGGTATCCCGGACTACAAGGCCACGTTCCCGAGCGTGTATCACGTGCCCAAGCTCGGCGGGCAGCATCCGGAATACCTCGTGAAAGCGTTGCAGGCATACAAGAGCGGTGATCGCAGCCACCCAACCATGAAAGGCATCGTTGAGACCCTGAGCGAGCAAGACATGGCCGATATCGCCGCCTACTTCGGAGCGCAGAAATGAAGCTCACACGATTCGATCTGGTGGCACTGACCGCGCTGGCGATGCTCGCGCTGCCTGCCCAAGCCGGCGATGCGATCAAGGGCAAGGAGAAATCGGCAATGTGTGCCGCGTGCCATGGCGCCGACGGCAATTCTGCATCGCCCGATTTTCCCAAGCTCGCCGGCCAGCACGAGGACTACATCGTGCGCGCGCTCACCGACTACAAGGCGGGCAAGCGCAAGAACCCGATCATGATGGGGATGGCGGCTCCGCTAACCAAGGAAGACGTGGCCGACGTTGCCGCTTACTTTTCGGCGCAGAAGGGCTTGAATATCGCCAAACGTTGATCGAGGGTGCGCTCACCCAGGCGCACCCTTTGAGTCGCCCGGCTTGTCTGACGGAAGGCTGATCAGGCCACGCGCGCCCGTCGCTTGACCCGCTCGACATACGCAGCAGCGTCGAGCGGCGCACCGCTGCGCTGCGCCTCCCAGATTGTCTCGCCGAGGCTTTCCAGCACGTCATGCAGCGCCGCATGGCGATCACCCCGCACCGCCAAGCAGTCGTCGTAAGCGCCTCGCAGCCCCGGAGGCTGGTCAATCGAGAGCTGTTCGTGGATCGCCAGATGCAATGAAAGATGCAGGAAGGGATTGATCTGCCCGTCCTCGGGTGAGAAGTCCTTGTCGGCGGCTTCAGGATCCTCGATCACGGTGTGGTATTCCGGGTGCTCTTTCACCAGATCGGCGGCAATCTGTTCCAGCGGGGTCAGAACGCCGCGCGCGCGGTACTTCTGCCAGGCATCGATGAAGAAGCGGCGGGCTTGGTCACGGGATGGGTTGAACACCTGGGCCTCGACTTGGTGGTGATGGAGCGTATGGCGTAAGTGCTTGCCGCTTGCGCCGCCGTGTCAGGCGGTCTTGTCGCGACATTCGCAAAGGTCGCGGACCACGCAATTCAGGCAGTCCGGTTTGCGCGCGGTGCACACATAGCGTCCGTGCAGGATCAGCCAGTGATGGGCATCCAGCAGGTAGTCCTTGGGAACGCGGCGCAGCAAGGCTTGCTCGACCTCGACCACATCCTTGCCCGGCGCCAGCCCCATGCGATTGGCGACGCGGAAGATGTGGGTGTCGACTGCCATCGTCGGCTGCCGGAAGAGGGTGTTGAGGACCACGTTCGCGGTCTTGCGGCCAACGCCGGGCAAGGCTTCCAGCGCCGCGCGATCGGGCGGGACTTCGCCGGCGTGTCGCTCGAGCAGCATGCGCGACAGCATTGCGACGTTCCGCGCCTTGTTGCGATACAGGCCGATCGTCTTGATCTGTTCGGCAATGCCTTCTTCACCGAGGCTTGCCATTGCGGCTGCGTCAGGTGCCAGCGGGAAGAGCCGGCGTGTCGCCAGATTCACGCCCTTGTCGGTCGATTGCGCCGATAGCACGACCGCAACCAGCAACTGGAACGCATTGCCGTATTCCAGTTCAGTTGTCGGTTCCGGGTTGGCCTCACGCCAGCGGCGGAACGCCTCGGCGACCGACGCGCGCGGCATGAGCTTCGCCATGTCGCTCAGGGCTCAGGCGCTGACCGGGCTCGCCGTTTGCGGCGCAGCTGCTGCACGTGCGGCAGCGCGCTTGTCGAGCCAGCTCTTGCCGGCGATCAGACACGCGAGGGTGATGAAGGCCCCCGGCGGCAGGATCGCGACCAGGAAACCGGGATAGTGCTCCGGCAAAACACGCAGCGGCTGCGCAGACGGGATGATCATTTCGATGCCGTTGAAAAGCATGCCCGTGCCGATCACTTCGCGGATGCCGCCCAGAAGCCCGAGCAGCCACACCAGACCGCCACCCATCGCGAAACCGTCCACCGCCGAGGAGATGACGCCGTTCTTGGCTGCGAAGGCTTCGACGCGTGCCAGCACGATGCAGTTGGTCACGATCAGCGGAACGAAGATGCCCAGAACGAGATAAAGGCTGTGGACATAGGCGTTCATCGCCAGATCGATCACCGTCACGAGGGCCGCGATGATCAGGATGAAGACCGGGATACGGATTTCATAGGGGATGACGTTGCGCAGCGCCGCGACGACCGCACCGGACAGCGCCATCACGATCGCGGTCGCAATACCGAGGCTCACGCCATTGATGAGGTTGGTCGATACCGCCAGGATCGGGCACATGCCCAGCAATTGCACCAGGCCGGTGTTGTTCTTCCACAGGCCGGCATGGGCAATCTGACGAAGGTGCTGGATGTTCATGCAGGGCCTCCTTACCGGAACAGCGTATCGCGGTGGGCGCTGACGTAGGCCACGACGCGGCCGACGGCGTGGGTGACTGCGCGCGGGCTGATCGTCGCGCCGGTGGAATAGTCGAATACACCGCCGTCTTTCTTCACCGACCATGCCGTTGGCGGCAGATCGGCGGACTTGCCTTCAAACTGCGCGATCCAGGGATGCGCCTTGTTCTTGTCCTTCTTCGGATCGATATAGTCGCCGAGGCCGGGTGTTTCCCGGTGCTCGGTGACGCGGGTGCCGAGCAGATGACCGTCGGCGCTCACCGCAACGATCAGAGAAATGTTGCCCGAGTAGCCATCCGGTGCGACCGCTTCGATCACGATTGCCGCGGGTTGTCCGCCACGACGCGCACGCCACACTTTGCCGCCTTGTTCGAGACCAAGCTCCGGCGTGGCGGGCAGCGCGAGCACGTCATCGAGCAAGGCGTTGTCGTACAGCTCGCGCGGCAGGATCTGATCGATCAAGAGCAGTTTTTCCGCCTTGGCGCTTCGGGCAATCGGCGCCAGCGTCAGCAGGTAGACCGCTGCCATGACCGCGGTGAAGACCACGGTAAATACCACCATCGCGAGTGCGCTGCGGACGGAAAGGCCGCCGGCTGAATGTTCGCTCATCGCGCGCTCAGTCCTTCGTCTTGTGGCCGAACACCGGCGGTTGGGTCTTCATATCGATCAGCGGTACGCAAAGATTCATCAGCAGGGTCGCGAAGGCCACGCCATCTGGGAATGCGCCGAACTGGCGGATGATCCAGGTGATCAGCGCGGCACCGGCGGCATAGATCAGCTTGCCCCGCGGCGTTGTGGCACCCGAAACCGGGTCGGTGAGGATGAAGAAGGCGCCGAGCATCGCCGCGCCCGAGAAGAGCGAGAACACCGGACCTGGGAAATTCAGCGGTGACGCCCACGCGCCGCCGGCTGATAGCAGCCCCAGCACGCCGAGGAAGGCGACCGGAATGTGCCAGGTAATGATGCGCCGTGCGAGCAGGTAGGCGCCGCCGGCAAGGAAACCGACCGCCACCCACTCCCAGCCGTGTCCTGCGAAGAGTCCGAAACCCTCGCCCTGCAGCAGTGCAGCGACGGTGTTGCCTTCCGTGCGCAGGCCGGTGCGCAGCGCATCGAGCGGCGTTGCAGAGGTGATCGCGTCGATCTTGCGTGCGCCGCCGAGGATGAGATCGAGCTGCGTTGCAGCGTCGAGTCGGCCCGCGCCGGGCCACTGCGACATCAAGGCCGGGAAGGCGACGATCATGATTGCGTAGGCCACCATCGCCGGATTGAACGGGTTCTGGCCAAGGCCGCCGTATAGATGTTTTGCGACGATGATCGCGAAGATCGTACCGGCGGTGACAAGCCACCACGGGCCAATGGACGGGAAGGCCAGGGCGATCAGCCATGCAGTCACGACGGCCGACAGATCGGACAACGACCGCGTAACCGGCCGCCCGCGGAGCATCAGGAAGGCCGCTTCGGCCAGGAGTGCCGCGACGGTTGCGAGTGCCAGCTGTACCAGGATGCCAATGCCGAAGAACCAGACATAGGCGGCGATGCCGGGCAGCAGGGCCAGCAGCACCTCGCCCATCACGCGGGTCACGCTGGTGGGTTTGCGCAGGTAGGGGGAATTAAGTGACATCGTGGCCTGCGGTCAGAGCGGTTTTTCGGTGGAAGAGGCGGAAGGTGCCTCTTCTGCGGACGTTGCAGTCGGCGTCGCCGGCGCGATGTTGTTGTTCGGCGCCAGCGTGGGTTGAGCGGCAGCGGATTCACGCTGCGCCTTGGCGCGCGCCATCGCCGCGGCGATCAACGCCTTCTTCGAATCGTCGCTGCTTGCGGCTGCTGGTTCCGCGGAGGGCGCGGGGGCGTTGTCCGCGGTGGCGGCAGCACGGCCAGCCGCGGTCTTGGCAGCAAGCTTTTCCGCTTTTTCGCGCTTCTCGCGTTCGATACGCTCATTGCGCAACTCAAAACGCTCTCGCGCGAGGTCGGCGGCGTCTTTCTGGCGCTCGCGCGCCCAGATCTCGCTCTTGGAAAAACGGTAGTAGTCGACCAGCGGGATGTGGGAAGGGCACACGTAGGCGCAGCAGCCACATTCGATGCAGTCGAACAGGTGGTATTCCTGCGCCTTGCCGAAATTCTTGGCGCGCGAATGCCAGTAGAGCTCGAAGGGTTGCAGGTCGGCCGGGCAGGCGCGCGCGCACTCGCCGCAGCGGATGCAGGCCATTTCGGGTGCCGGCGCGGGGAACAGCGCTTCACTGCCGACCAGAATGCAATTGGTCGCCTTCACTACCGGCACATCGTAGGCCGGCATGCGGAACCCCATCATCGGGCCGCCCATGATGAAGCGATCGGTGTCGGCCTTGACGCCGGCGAGTGCGGCTACGTGGTCCATTGGCGTGCCGAACAGGACTTCGTAGTTGCCCGGGCGTTCCACGTTGCCGGCGACGGTCACGATACGCGAGATCAGGGGGCGCCCGCGATCGACGACATCGGCAATCGCATAGGCAGTGCCCGTGTTGAAACACTGCACGCCGTAGTCGGTTGAGCGATGCCCGTGTGGCACTTCGATGCCGGTGAGCACACGAATCAGTTGCTTGGCACCACCGGCCGGATAGCGGGTCGGAATCGCCACCGCTTCCATCGTGCTCGCACCGCGCGCCGCAATCGCCTGGTTCATCGCGGCAACTGCCTCGGGCTTGTTGTCCTCGATGCCGATCAGCACCCGCCGGGCCTGCAGCATGTGCTGCATGATCTCGGCACCGCGCACGATCTGCTTTGCGCGTTCGCGCATCAGCAGGTCGTCGCAGGTAATGAAGGGCTCGCACTCCGCACCGTTGATCACCAGCGTGTCGGTGCCGCTTTTGCCCGGCTTGAGTTTGAGGTGACTCGGGAAGACCGCGCCACCCAGCCCGACGACACCCGCGTCACGCATCTCGTCGCGCAGTTCGTCAGCCCCCATCGATCGCCACGGCAGCGGTTGTGCGTCGATCCAGCGGTCTTCGCCGTCGGGTTCGATGACGACGCTGAGCGTCGTCAGACCCGAGGTGTGGGCCATCACCCGGTGTTCGATTGCGAGCACGCGGCCGGATGTCGGCGCATGCACGGCGCTGGATACGTTGCCATCGGCCGCACCGATGCGCTGCCCTTTGAGCACTTGTTCACCCGCGGCGACGAGCGGATGTGGCGTACCGCCGACATGCTGATGAAGCGGCACCACCAGTTGCGGTGGCATCGGCACGGGCTTGATCGGGTCGCGGGTCGAGTCGGCCTTGTTGGTCGCCGGTTTCACGCCACCATTGAATTTGAAGAGCTTACGGAGCATCAGGCGGCCGTCTTGATCGGGAACACGGGGTAGTGCCACTTCCAGGTGTCGACGGTCTCTGCCACCACTTCCATCGTGATGCAGTCGACCGGGCACGGTGCGATGCACAGTTCGCAACCGGTACAAAGTCGATCGACGACGGTATGCATCTGCTTGGCGGCGCCGACAATTGCATCGACCGGGCAGGCCTGGATGCACAGCGTGCAGCCGATGCAGGTGTTCTCGTCGATCAGTGCGACCGACTTGGGTTTCTCGGCACCGTTCTCGGCGTTCAAGGGCTTGAACTCGCGCCCAAGCAGGTCGGCGAGCTTGCGGATGCCTTCTTCGCCACCTGGCGGGCACTGGTTGATGTCGGCCTCGCCGCCAGCGATGGCCGTTGCATAAGGTTTGCAGCCAGGGAATCCGCACTGGCCGCATTGCGTCTGCGGCAGGATTGCGTCGATCTTCTCGACGAGCGGGTCGCCTTCGACGCGAAAGTGCACGGCCGCGTAGCCCAGTGCCGCGCCAATCACGATGGCCAGTCCGGCCATCACCAGAATCGCACTCAGCATCGGAAGTCAGCGCTCACTTGAAACGGTCGAGACTGGAGAAGCCCATGAACGCGAGGCTCATCAGACCGGCGGTCACCAGCGCGATCGGGGTGCCCCGGAAATGCAGCGGAACGTCCGCGCCATCGATACGCTCGCGGATCGCGGCGAACAGGATGAGCGCCAGCGAGAACCCCGCCGAACTGCCGAACCCGAAGAGCAGCGCCTCAAGAAAATTGTGCTTGAGTGCCACCGACAGTAGCGGAATGCCGAGCACCGCGCAGTTCGTTGTGATCAGCGGAAGGTAGATGCCCAGCACCTGGTAGAGGTCAGGGCTCGTTTTCTGTACAACGAGTTCAGTGAACTGCACGATCGCCGCGATGACGACGATGAAAGAAAGCGTCCGCAGATACACCACGTCGAGCGGTGCGAGCAGGTAGTGGTCGATCAGGTAGCTGGTGCCGCAGCCGAGCGTCAGCACGAAGGTGGTCGCCAGCCCCATGCCGATGGCGGTATCGAGTTTCTTCGATACGCCCATGAACGGGCACATGCCGAGGATCCGGACGAGGACGACGTTGTTCACCAGAACCGCGCCAAGCAGCAGGAAGATGTAGTGCGCCATGGGCTTTCAGGACAAAGGCGGGAGCGAAACCCGCGGATTATCGCCGTTTCGTGGGGCGATGCTCAAGCCGCGCGGGGAAAGGCGTGGCGCTTTGCGTCACGTCAATACCCGCGCGCTGCCGACATTCAGCCTCGTTCGAAGTTGTCTGTCGCCCGGATTGCCTCTGATATGACGCTGGGGCCACGGTAAATCAGCCCGGTATAGATCTGGACCAGTTCGGCGCCCGCTTGCAGTTTCTCGAGGGCATGCTCGCCCGAACTCACACCCCCCACCGCGATGATCGGCAATTCGCCTGCGAGCAGTCTTGCCAGCTTGGCAACGACTTCGGTCGAGCGCTGGCGCAGCGGCGCACCTGAAAGGCCGCCGGTCTCCTGCGCGTGCGGCAGCGACGCAACGGTATCGCGCGCCAATGTGGTGTTCGTTGCGATGACGCCATCGATGCGGTGGCGGCGCAACGCGTCGGCCATCTCGCCAAGCTGCTCGTCTTCGACGTCGGGCGCGATCTTCAAAGCCAGCGGTACATAGCGACCGTGTTCATCGGCCAGCATGGCCTGCCGGGCCTTCAAGGCCGCAAGCAGCGCGTCGAGTTCCGACGCGCCCTGCAACTGGCGCAGGTTTTTGGTGTTCGGCGAAGAGATGTTGACGGTGACGTAGCTTGCGTGCGGATAGACCTTGTCGAGGCAGGCAAGGTAATCGTCTGCTGCGCGTTCGATCGGCGTGTCGAAGTTCTTGCCGATGTTGATGCCGAGAATGCCCTTGAACTTGGCTGCGCGAACATTCGCGACCAGATTGTCGACACCCGCGTTGTTGAAGCCCATGCGATTGATGATCGCCTCGGCGCGCGGCAGGCGAAACAGCCTTGGCTTCGGGTTGCCCGGCTGCGGACGCGGCGTGACGGTGCCGATTTCGATATGCCCGAAGCCGAAGTTCGCAAACGCGTCGATCGCTTCGCCGTTCTTGTCGAGGCCGGCAGCCAGTCCGATCCGGTTCGGGAAGCTCAGTCCCATCACTTCGACCGGCTTGCCGCGTGCGCCGCAAACCGTGGGGATGAAACCCCCGAAGTGATGCATGCCCCAAATGGTGAGGTCGTGCGCGGCTTCGGGGTCGAGAAGGAAGAAAAAGGGGCGTGCAAGTGAGTACATGCCGTGAATTTTACCGCGTCGGGGCGCTTGTGTCCGGTGGCGAAATTGCGCCGGTTGTGCACTTGATCGGCGCCAAATCTGCTCCGAATGGATGCATTGGCGAATTCTCCAAGAGATGCGAAAGACGTTAGGCTTCGCGACAGTCCAATCCGGAGGGGCACGACATGACTGAGCGGCTGAAAGGATGCCTGCGGGCTTTGATGGGTGTATGCGTGTTGGCGCTAACGGGCGCCTGCATGGCCGCCGACCTGGCAGGTGGCGACATCTGGCTGCGCCATGTCGAACGCGACTTGCTGCCGTTCTGGTCCGGACGGGCGGCGCTCGGGCACCCGATCGGGAATTTCCCGACTTTCCGTTGCAACGATGGCTCAGCCTATGTGCCCGATGCCCCGTGCGCGGAGTTGCAATCGCCGCCGGCATGGATACGGCAGGAAATCGGGCGCGACTTTGTCCGCATGCAGGCACGGCAAACCTACGCTTATGGCGTGGCGTTCAACCTGACGGGCGATACCCGCTGGCTGGATCTCGCCAGGGCCGGTGCGCGCCGCACCCTTGCACTGCTCGACAGCGAAGGCGGTGCGCCGACTTGGTTCGAGCAGGGGCGAGGTATGCCGGAACCTTCGGCAAGAACCGCACAGGATCAGTCCTACGCGGTGGTCGGCATCGCGATGCTGTACTACCTGACCCGCGATCCGGCGCTCGAGAAGGCGCTGATCACGCACCAGCACTTCGTGTTCGCGCGTTACTGGGACGAAGACTGGAAGATGCTGCGCTGGGTGCCCAAGGACGGCCCGGCGACAGAGACGGCGAAGCAGGAGTTGGTGGCACAGCTCGATCAACTCAACGCCTACATGCTGCTGGTGGTGCCCTACCTGCCGCCGGCTGCGCGCGCCGCCTGGCATGCCGACATTCGCAGGGTTGCCGACACGCTGGTCCGGCAGTTCCACGATCCGGCGAGCGGCACCTTCTTCGGTACGCTCGAACGCGGCCCGGAGAGTCGCCGCGCAGGCGCGCGGCACAACGACTTCGGCCATACGATCAAGGCCTACTGGATGCTGATGCTGGCGGGCCGGGAACTGGGCGATGTCGAACTGGAGCGCTTCGGGCGGGACGGTGGCGCGGCCATCCTTGATCGCGCCTGGGATGAAAAGAGCGGTGCCTGGGCCTCGGGCTGGCGTGAATCAGGTCTTGATCTGTCGAAGAGTTGGTGGATCTTCGCCGAACTCGATCAGATGAACAGCTTTCTGGCAATGGAGCAGCCGCAACGCGCGGAGCGTCTGAAGTCGAGCTGGCGGTTCTGGCTCGAAAAGATGACTGCGCCGGGAGGCGGCGAGATCTACGGGTGGGTGGATGCGGAGGGAAATCCGCCACCTAACAGCCTGCGGATTCACCAATGGAAGAGTGGATACCACTCCTTCGAACACGCGCTGATCAGCTACCTGACGGCCCAGTCACTGGCGGGCAAGCGTGCGGTGCTGCATTTCGCGCTACCGCAGTCGGCGGGCGAGTTCCGACCCTACCTTTTGCCGGGCAAGGCGGTATCGGTAAGGAACACCTGCGGGCGCCAAAGGGTCGAGTTCGAGATTCCCGTCAAGAAGTAAGGCCAGCGCCGGGGTTCAGAGCAATTTCAAGGGTTCGACGTGCGTTGTGACATGGGCGCCGGGGATCTCGGCGCGCACGGCGTCCTCGAAGTCGTCGGCCATCTGGTGCGCGCGTTCAACCGTCCAGTCGGGCGGCACGAGCAGGTCCAGCTGCACGAAGCGATTACGCCCTGCGCTGCGGGTCCGCAGGTTCCGCCAGCACACGCCATGGCCTCCAAAGCGGTCGAGCGCGGCAACGACTTTGGCCTGCTCCTCGGGCTCCATCGCTTCGTCCATCAGCCCGCCGACCGCGCCGCGCATCAGCCGGAATCCTTCCTTCAGAATATGCGCCGCCACCACCAGCGCAATCGCCGGATCCAGCCATAGCCATCCGGTCACCGGAACCAGCACGATGCCGACCAGTACGCCGCCGGTGGTCCACACGTCGGTCATCAGGTGGCGGGCGTCTGCATCCAGCGCGACCGAATTCAGGCGTTGGCCGGCGCGCGCAAGGATTTGCGCGGTGATGAAGTTGAGCAGGGTGCTGAGGACCGACAGCGCCAGCCCGATGTCGAGACTGACCAGCGGTTCGGGATGCAGCAGGCGCGGGATTGCGGTGGCGGCGATTGCGATCGCTGCGATGAAGATCAACGTACCTTCAAAGCCGCTTGAAAAATACTCTGCCTTGCTATGCCCCCAAGGGTGGCGATCGTCTGGCGGCGTGCTGGCGATCAGCAGCATCCACAGCGCGAAGCTCGCGCCGGCAAGGTTCACCACCGACTCCATTGCGTCCGAGAGCAGGCCGACCGATCCGGTCACCCACCAGGCGCCGGTCTTCAAACCGATCGTGGCGATTGCCGTAGCGATCGAGAGCCAGGCGAAGTGATGCGCGCTGCGTTCGGACTCGGCGATGTCGGCCATCGGGCGTTACTGGACCGCGCGCGAGGCGCGATCCCGTTCGACCTTGAGGATGTAGCGGTGAATGATGTTGGCGGTGGAGGTCGGCAGGCCGACAAACTGGCAACCCGCCCGCAGCACTTCAATGCCGTTACGCATGGTGACCCGGAAGATGTTCCGAACCTTCAACGTGATCTGGATCGGCGGGCTGTCCGGAATTTCAAGGCGACAGTTCGGTATTTCCATGTCCGGATGCAGCATCGTGCCGTTGGGTGGCGCCACCACGGCAAGACCACCGCCGGAAATGTCGAGCACGCGTGCCTCGTGGATGCGCTCTCCGCCGCCTGCACCCGGAATCGGAATGAAGCAGGTGATCGCATGGGCAACCGGTGCGACCAAGCGGAAATACTCGCGCCGTTGCAGGCGCAGCAGGCTTTCAGGGTAATCAGCGGCAAAAGCGGGCGTGTTCTTGTGCAGCACCCGCGTGACGCCTTCGAGCTGGAACTGGACCTTTACGCGGTCGAGCTGGGTGATGCAGATGATCCGCCCGGCACTTTCGAGCGCCTGGTTGATGCTCGCATCGGCGGCGACGTCCATGACGAACTGTTGCCCGTCTTTGTCGGCTTCGAGCACCGACACCAGACCGAAATGCGGCGAATCATCGGGATAGGCGGAAATCAGCGCGTGCTTGGCGGCCAGTTGCTTGAGGACGAAGCGCACCTCGCGGGGATCTCGAACAAGGTACTGACTGTATTCGTGGTCGGCTTCGAGCAGTTCGAAACGCACGTTGGCGGAGTTCGACACGAGACAGGTTCCGGGAGCGGATTTCGATGCTCGAATATAGCACGCAGCCTGCGTGTAATCAGGGCTTGGACGCTGGGTTGCCACCTTGCTCGACGCGGTAAAGCCAGGCCAGCAGTTCGGCGACGGCGACGTAGAGCCTGGGCGGGATTTGCGCGTCGAGATCGACATCCATCAGAAGCGACACGAGTTCGGGTGACTCGTGCACGAACACGCCTGCTTCGCGCGCACGCTCGATGATTTCTTGCGCGACAAAGCCACGGCCCTTGGCGACCACCTTCGGCGCGGTGTCGCCAGTCCCGTAAGCGAGTGCAATCGCTTGCGCGCGCGAGGGGGAGTCAGTGGGGCGCTTCATGGGCAACTGCCGCGCCGGTCAGCGGTACGCCAACCGCGTCCAGCGCATCGCCGAGTGCGGGCAGGGCGTCATTCAGCCGCGCAACTGAAGACGCGTCCTGCGCGGCAAAGCGGATCGCCACGCCGGCTGGGGTCAGGAACAGGCATGCTTCGACACCGCCGAGTGAGGGCAAGGTTACACGCAGCGTGCTGCGCCACTCGGTCTCTTCGCCTGGCGCGCCGCGACCATGGGCGTCGTCGGGGGGCTGATCAATCGTCCACTGCATTGTCTGGCCAGGCCAGATCTGGCCCTGCCACGTGAGTTGTTGCGTCGCGAGTGAATCGAGTTGGTTTAGCACGAGAGGGGCAAGTTCGCGTGGGACCAATTGCGAGACGAGGCCCTTTTCATTGCTCTGAGCCGTGTTGGCATTCGCAACCGTTGTGGGCTGTTCGGGCGTCTTAGCGGTTGCAGCGTCGCCACGCTGCAATTGCGAAGGTGTGGCCTGTTCGGTTGTCGAAGCGGTTGTCGTGTCTCCGCGCAGCAATTGCGAAGGTGCGGCCGGCACCGCCGTCGTCGCAGTCGCCGTGTCGCTTCGTGGGTCTTGCGAAGGCGCGAGCTGATCCACTGCGTCGGTCAGGGCAATTGTGGCGAGATTTCTTGATGCGAGTCGTTCCTCAGCCTGTGGCATTACAAGGCTAGTAGCTTGCGATGGCGGGGCGCCCGAGTTGAGGAGCTTCGCCTGAGGCTCGGCGAGCAGTTGCGAAATCGGAAGCTTTCCCTCCACCCATTGCGCCTGATGCGCTTCATAGAACATGCCGCTTTGTGCGACCGCTCGCTGCAGCAGTGGTGCAAGCTGGGCACCGTTTTGCGGTGGGCCGGGCAGCAGCGGCGAACCTTCGTTCAACGCGGCGGGCGCCGCTGCGCTTTCACGACCGGTAAGGAGTTGGCTGATCAGGCGCGCACTGACAGAGAGCGTCGGTTTGGGTGTCTCTTGCGCCGTGTTTTCCAGCACCCGCGCAAACACCGCCTGCGGGGTCGTGTGGGTAACGACCAGTTCAAGCACGTCACCGTTTTTGACCGATTGTGGGAGCGATAGTGTCAGCGTTCGCCCGGCGACCAGGGCTTTGAAGGTTCCGTCGGGCAAAGGCTGTGAAATCTGCGCGGTAAAGCGCTGGCCCGGCGATAGCTCAGGGGATACGGCACGGGTCGGCGTGACGCTGCCGACCTGCGGCAAGGGCAGATCAAGTAAGGCTCTCAGGCGCGTGGCAAGGTCATTGGGGATCATGCAGCAATAACCTGGCGCCTGCGTCCACTACGGTGCGCCCTAATCGGCGACAGCGCTGTACGCAGCGCGCACGGCGCGTCCGCGCGAAGTGCCGCCGAGCATCATCTTCACGCTATCGAGCCAAGGCTCGGTGTGACGGCGCACTTCGCGATCGTCCGCAAGGATGCGTTTGATCAATTCAGCCTTGCGGCGACGTTCGGCGTCAGACAGTGCTGCAGCGGGGCGCTCGACCGGATCTTGCACCTGCAGATCCTTGCGCAGGCGGGTGATTTCGCCTTCGAGTGCGGTGACCTGATCCCAGTCGTTGGCGCGTGCGGCCTCGGCCATCTGTGCCGAGAGTCCGCTCATCTTTTCGTAGAGTGCAAGCGTCGTCACGTCGGCCTCCATCAAGCCGCGTCCGCATGGTCGCGGATCGCTTCCCAGGCGCCCTTGAGTTCCATCAGCAGGGTGGCGACTTCCTTGAGTGCCGGCTCGCTGTTGTGCAGATTTGCATAGAGCAGCCGCGACACCATGTAGTCGTAAAGCGCTGCAAGACGCTGCGCGAGCTCGCCGCCTGCGTTCATGTCCAGGCTCGCCTTGAGTCCGCTGCTGATGATCTCGATCGCCTTCGAGAGTGCCTGCCCCTTGCCGGCCACGTCGCCGTGCGTAATCGACACTGCGGCGCTGTTCACGTTGAGAATCGCGCCGTCGAACAACATGACGATCAGCAGGTGCGGACTCGAGGCGGCCACGTTCGATTCAAGACCGACGCGGCTGTATGCATTGGCGGGTGATTGCATGGTGGGATACATCCTCGTTTCGTTCCGTCGTGTTGCCTACCCGCTACTTGAGGCGAGCAAGCTGTTGTGTGAGGTATTGGCTCGTCACGTTCATCTGGCCGATCGTTGTATCGAGCGCCGTAAACTGCTTGCGATAGCGGTCTTCGATCGCGGACACTCGATCCTGGAGCGCGCTGATCCGGTCATCGAGCGAGCGGATGCTTTTGTTGATGCCGTCGGTGCGCGTTGCGACCAATCCGCTTATATCGAGCAACGCCTTGGCGGTCTGGGAAACCCGAGTGGCGACGCCGTCCACACCGCTTGCGCCGGTGAAAAGTTTCGATATGTCCTTGGCCGGATCTGAAATAGCAGCCGTTAACTTGGTGCTGTCGACAGAGAGCGAACCATCTGCCTGCAACGAAACGCCGATGTCACCGAGACGGGAATAGCCACCCGCAGATCCCGACACGGTATTGATCGCTGCCGTACGTACTTGCTGCTGGATCGACCTGACCGAGTAATCGCCGCTCAGATCCCCCGCAGTCTTGGTGGTCGCGTTGTACGCAGTAACGTCGTGCAGCAGCTTGTTGAGGTCGTTGTATGCCTTGACGAAGGTATTGATCTTCGTCGAGACCGAGTTTGGATCCTTTGCGATGGTGACCGTCACCGGCGTACCGGTGGTCTGTTTGGCGAGATTGAGCGTCACGCCATCGATCGCGTCTGTCACAGAATTGCCAGAACGTGACATGGTCACGCCATCGATGCTGAATTGCGCGTCCTGCGCGGCAACAGATTGCGCGACGTTGGCATCCTTCGATCCGGGCCCGCCGGTGCCGGCATAGGCGGAGTAGTTGAGACCGGCTACGCCCGTCATGCGAATCTGGTTTCCGGTTCCGCCGTTTTGTGACGTCACCACTAACCGATAAGGTGTTCCGGTACCGGATCCGTCATTGATGATCGTCGCTGTTACGCCCAGACCAGCCGCATTAATCGCGTCGCGGGCGCCGGCAAGCGTTTTGCCGGTCAAATCGATGTCGACCGAGTTGTTGGCGGTAAAGCCGGTCGCTGTGGCCGCGTCCGCCTTTCCGAGTTCAAGCTTGAGCGTCCCGCTGAAGGTGGTGCCGGAAGCGAACGCAGCCATGACCTTTTGAGCCTGGCTCAGCTGGGTGACCTCAACCTTGTAGGAACCGGCGACTGCGCCGGTGGTGGCGCTGGCAGAAACGACCGAGCTGTCGGTACTTGTTGCCGTGTAGGCGGCAAAGCTTGCCGACGTCTTCAGCGCATCGGAGGCAGATTGCAGTGACGAAACGGCGCTTTTGATCTGCCCCATCGCCGACAATTGCGATTTCAGGTCGCTCTGCTGATTCTGCAGGATCGTGATCGGGCGCTTTTCGACGTTCACCAACCCTGTCAGCAGGGTGTTGAGGTCTAGCCCTGATCCGATTCCCAGACTACTGAATGACGCCATGCTGCTCACCTTGTCCAGAGTGCCGAGCCGTTGGCTCGGCGCCTCAGGCCTTCTGTTTCAGAAACACGCCACTTGCCTTCTTCTCACCGTCCATGTTGTCGAGCGCCTTAGCGATCGCCAGGACTTCTTCGCTCGGGATCTGGCGGATCACTTCCTTGGTTGCGGTATCGACGACGCGAACCACCGTGCGGCCAGTGTCTTCGTCAATCGAGAATTGCAAATTGCGTGCCATCGGGTCGACGGCCTTCTTGACCTCCTGAAGTGCCCGCTCGACGGCTTGCCGATCAGGTTGCTTCTGTTCGGCCTGTGTCTGAGACGCTGCCTGTGCGGCACTCTCAGCGTTCGCAGCCTTGACGGACTCCGATGGCACAACGCCGCCAGCAGGGTTTGCCTGGGCGGTGGGTCTTGCTTCTGCGGTGTTCCGTAATGGCGAACCCGACGACGGCGGGAGCGCCCCTGGAGGCGAAGACCCTATCGATGGAATTGTCGTCATGTTGCCTTCTCCTACCCTGACCGGTTTGGGCGATCCAGTCAGGATCGCCCAAGCCGGTGAGATTCAATTTCAGGGTTAGCGGAGCAGGCTCAGTGCCTGCTGCGGAACCGCATTCGCCTGCGCAAGGATCGCGGTGCCAGCCTGTTGCAGGATCTGCAGGCGGGTCAGGTTCGCGGTTTCTGCCGCGAAGTCAGCGTCGACGATCCGGCCACGTGCTGCAGACTGGTTTTCGATTGCGATCGACAGGTTGCTGATAACCGCCTGAGTGCGGTTGATTGCGGCACCGAAATCTGCGCGGTTGGTCGTAACGGTGTTGATCGCCTTGTCGATAGCCGCAATCGCTTTGAGCGCTTGCGCTGCACCGAGCGAGGCCTTCACTGCGCCACCCACGTTAATGTTGGTTGATCCGACTGACAGGCCACTACTGGCCATCAGATTCTTGGTTGTGACCGAAATCTGGTTGTCCGAACTGGTCGCCGCGCCAACCTGGAAGCTGAAGGTCTGGGCAGAGGAGTTCGTCAGAGCCAGATTGTTGAACTTGGTGTTCTGCGCAATCCGGGTGATTTCCTTTTGCAGCGCGGTGAATTCAACTGAGATGTTCGAGCGGTCACTTGATGTGTAGGTCCCGTTGGCTGCTTGCACGGCCAGTTCGCGCATCCGCTGGAGGTTGTCGCTGATCTTCGCTGCTGTACCGTCGGCCACCTGCACCATCGAGATCGCGTCATTTGCGTTACGCACCGCGACCGTTTGGCCGCGAATCGTCGAATTGATGCGCTCGGAAATTGCGAGGCCGGCTGCGTCGTCCGCTGAACTGTTGATGCGCAGGCCAGATGAAAGGCGCTGCAGCGGGTTGGCCAACTGGGTTTGGGTCGTCGTCAGGTTACGTTGAGCGTTCAACGAATAGACGTTCGTATTGATCGTCAGTGCCATGATGAAACTCCTTGTCGTTCCGTTTCCGTATGTATTTGGCAACCGGCTTTGCCGGTTGATTCAAGCGTCGTTGCGCTTGTGTCTGTTAGCGGCGTCTGCTTGGAAAACTTTAGGAATTTCTTCGGCTTACCAAGCTTTGTGCGCCGCATTAAGTGCTATTACGGCCGACGACAGTCAAGGTTTAGGGGCAGACAGACCTGAGGGGCGGCGATACTCAGCAAGTCAAGGAAAGCCGGGCCTTTGCCTGCGTAATCCAGCATTACAAATGCCTCGTTCTGGCTCACAATCCGACCTGGCTACGGTGTCGTTCCTGTCAGATTCCGTGGCGTATCTGGAGTGATGCCAACAACATGAACGAATCGGAAAGCGCCGCGCACCCTGATTGGACGCCTCTGCAGGAGGCCTATATCCGGAAGCTGTTTGCAACCTACCAGGCAAATCTGTATTTCCTGCGGGAGAGGTTTCCTTCGGTCTTCGATACCTTGATGGCCTCTAAGCTGCGGGCACCTTTTGAAATCCATGCCGATGGGAGCATGACGATCTTTAGTGGCCAACACGCAGGCAGCGTTCGGGACTTCACTGATCTGGGGCGCGTGTTGTTGCATGAGTTCGAACGCGCCACCGATGGGACGCGTGTGTGGGTGGAGGCCGGCTACCTGGAGAAACCGGCGGAGATCACCGATTACGCCAGCAACCCCGATTTCTTCAGGCCCGTCGAGCACGTCTTCCGAGGGGAGATTGTCCGACGCTTCAAGGAGCGCTGTCCGACGCCTGAACACCGTCACCGGCGTCCGGTATTCGGCGATCACGTACAGCCGCTAGTCATCGTTTTCGGGAGTGGTTTCGGCTGGCATCTCGAGCGACTCGTAGATGAGTACGAGATATTTCACCTGTTCATCGTGGACACCGACGTTGAACGGTTGAACATGTCGCTGTATTTCGTCGACTTCATCGCGTTGCATCAACGTTTCGAACGTCACGGCCGCAGCTTCTCGATTGCGTTGCATGATGACAACGAGTTGCTAGCAGCGAGCGTGCTCGCAACAATCCAAAAACACGCCGCGCCATACATGGTGCAAGGCGCCGCGTTGTTTTTTCACGATTACGACTCGGACCGCGTACGTGACCTTTGGGAGCGGATCAGCGCCGATATGGGCAAGCTCTTTCGTGGCTGGGGCTTCTTCGACGATGAAGTTCTCGGGCTGCGGCACGCGGTTGAGAACGCTCTTGCGCGGCGCCCTGTGTACGTTGGCGGAGCTTCGGTTCCCGCGGATGCGGTTGCGGTGGTGGTCGGAGCAGGGCCTTCGCTAGATGTGCTGTTACCGGTGCTCCGCAATTGTCGCGAGCGGGTGGTGGTCTTTTCGTGTGGCACCGCGATATCTGCGCTCGCAAATGCCGGTATTGATCCTGACTTCCACGTAGAGATCGAGCGCACCGCGGCGACGTACCGAATCCTGGACACGCCGCGCACACGCGCCGTGCTTGCGCGTACTCCGCTGCTGACCTCGGCGATCATGTATCCCGGCGTCTTCGATCTGTCACCGCAACCGGCGATGTTCCTCAAGGACATCGACTTTGGATCGAACATGCTTGATTTCGATCGGCGCTTACCTCGAATTCGTACCAATCCCACTTGCACGAATGGCGGTCTGGATTTTGCCCTGAAGATGGGTTTCAGGAAGGTGTTTCTCTTCGGTGTCGACCTTGGTTTTCATCCGGACGGCGCCCATCACTCTAAAAACTCGATCTACTACAACGGTGAGGCGAAGGAGGGTTACCTGGCCGGCGTTGTTGCTGGTACACACAGGCTTCACCACAGCGGCAAACCGGTGCCCGGCAATTTTTGTGACACCGTACTTTCTACCGACCAACTGACATACTCCCGGGACATCTTGCAGGTTTCGATTGCCGCTCATCCCGATGCGGTTGTCTATAACCCGAACGATGGCGCGCGTATCGCCTGGACCGAGAGGATACGTCCGGACGATATCAGGGTAGAAGCCACTCTGGAGTCGCGCCAGCAGGCGATCGCGGCGGTCAATCGGGCGTTTATGCGCGGCGTGCTGGATGACATGCCCGCAAACATCGCCAACTTGGTGGCGCAGCTGGACGCGGTCATCGCTGACCTTCGGATGCTCTTCGCCCGGCCGTTACGAAGAAAGGCGGATTTGTTTGTCCGCTTGGCTGACATGCATGCCTACCTTTTTGAGACGAAACACCAGGAAAGCCAGGTGTTCCCTCTCGTCCGGGGATCGATGCAACATATGGGGCGATTCGCCAACGATTGCTTCGCACTCATGAAGGATGAAGCCGCTGCGATCGAATATGGTCGCGAGGTCTTCGAACTGTTTGTGGACTTTCTCAACGCCGGGCGCGAAAACCTAGTGGCGTTGCATGCACTCGCTAGTACGGGGAAACTGCCGGAACAGGCGGAGGGCTGATTGATGTTCCACGACAAGAGCATTCTGGTCACCGGGGGTACCGGATCCTTTGGCAGGCGTTTTATCGCGACGGTACTACAGCGCTACCAGCCGCGCCGCCTGATCGTGTTTTCGCGTGACGAGCTCAAGCAGTACGAGATGGCGCAGCACTTTACCGATCCGTGCATGCGCTTCTTCCTCGGCGACGTGCGCGACGGCCAGCGCCTGATCCAGGCGACGCGCGATGTCGATTTCATCGTGCATGCCGCAGCGCTCAAGCAGGTGCCCGCGGCCGAATACAACCCGATGGAGTGCATCAAGACCAATATCCACGGCGCGCAGAACGTGATCGAGGCGGCGCTTACGAACGAGGTCGAGAAGGTGATCGCGCTGTCGACCGACAAGGCCGCCAATCCGATCAACCTCTACG
Organism: Niveibacterium umoris; assembly: GCF_014197015.1. Taxonomy (NCBI): domain Bacteria; kingdom Pseudomonadati; phylum Pseudomonadota; class Betaproteobacteria; order Rhodocyclales; family Rhodocyclaceae; genus Niveibacterium; species Niveibacterium umoris. Next base: position 1,384,829 of record NZ_JACIET010000001.1, on the reverse strand, counting down.
GCGCCACCAAGCTCGCTTCCGACAAGCTCTTCGTTGCCGGCAACAACCTCGCCGGGCGTCAGCGCACGCGGTTTTCGGTGGTGCGCTACGGCAATGTCGTGGGGTCCCGTGGGTCTGTCGTCCCCTTCTTCCGCAAACTTGTGGCCGAAGGCGCGGACAAAGTGCCGATCACCGACATCCGCATGACGCGCTTCTGGATCACGCTGCAGGAAGGCGTGGATTTCGTGCTCGACAGCTTCGCCCGCATGCATGGCGGTGAAGTCTTCGTGCCGAAGATTCCTTCTGCGCGAATAGGCGATCTTGCCGAAGCGATCGCGCCGGGCCTCGCCCACCGCATCATCGGCATTCGTCCCGGCGAGAAACTGCATGAAGTGATGGTGCCGGTCGACGATGCCTTCCACACGCTCGAGTTCGCCGACCACTACGTGATCCAGCCGAGCATCCAGTTTGTCACCGAGCCGGATTTTGCGATTGACGCCACCGGCGACCGCGGCGTGGCGGTCGCAGACACCTTCGAGTTCAATTCGGGGACAAATCCGCGCTTCCTGACGGTCGATGAAATCCGCCGATTGTTCGACCACGCGACATGATCCCGTATGGCCGCCAGAGCATTTCAGGCGAAGACCTCGCCGCCGTCGAGGCGGTGCTGCGCTCCGACTGGTTGACGCAGGGGCCTGCGGTTCCGCGATTTGAACGGGCGGTGGCCGACTACGTTGGCGCCCCGCATGCCGTCGCGGTCAATAGTGCAACGTCCGCGCTGCATCTGGCCTGCGCAGCGCTGGGCGTAGGTGCCGCCAGTCGGGTGTGGACGGTTCCGAATACCTTTGTGGCGTCGGCGAACTGCGGGCGATACTGCGGGGCCGAAGTCGGGTTCGTCGATATTGATCCGCGTACGTATTGCCTTGATCCACACGATCTGGCGCGCCGCCTCGAAGTCGCAAGCGGGCAGGGGCGCTTGCCCGACGTGATCGTCAGCGTGGATTTCGCCGGGCAGCCTTGTGACTACCAAGCGATTGCACAACTGAAAGCGGAGTACGGCTTCAGGCTGATCGACGATGCATCCCATGCGATTGGCGCCACTTGCTCGGATGTTCGCGTCGGAGCCTTGCCAGTCGCTGACATCACCGTTTTCAGCTTCCATCCGGTGAAGATCGTGACCTCGGCAGAGGGCGGCATGTTGCTCACGGCGGACCCGGCACTCGCCGCGGCCGCGCGGCGTTTGCGCAGTCATGGCATCGAACGCGATCCAGTGTTGCTCGAATGCCCCGACGAGGGGGCCTGGTACTACGAACAGCAGGCGCTCGGCTGGAACTACCGCATCACCGACCTCCAGGCGGCGCTCGGCGCCAGCCAGGTCGCGCGCATCGATGGCTTTCTGGCCCGTCGCCGCGCACTCGCACAGCGCTATGACACGCTTCTCGCCGAACTGCCTCTGATCTCCCCATGGCAGCGACCGGGCGGCGTATCTGCCCGGCACCTGTATCCGGTGTTGTTGCGCGACAAGGTGCAACGGCGCGAGGTTTTCGAGCGCCTGCGCGCAAGCGGCATCGGTGTCCAGGTGCACTACCTTCCAGTGCATCTGCAACCCTACTACCGCCGTCTCGGGTTCGCGCCTGGTGATTTCCCGGTGGCCGAAGACTATGCCGAGCGGACGCTGTCCCTGCCGATCTATGCCGATCTCTCAGATGCGTCGCAGGATCAGGTTGTCGCAGCCCTGAAGGAGGCCTTGTCATGAGGCTGTGTGTGATTCCCGCACGCGGAGGCAGCAAGCGCATTCCGCGCAAGAACATCCGCTCGTTCTGCGGCCGGCCGATGATCGCCTGGTCGATCTGCGCCGCGCGCGAAAGCGGTCTCTTCGACCAGGTCGTGGTGTCGACGGACGACCCCGGCATCGCCGCGGTGTCGCGCGAGTGGGGTGCCGATGTGCCCTTCGCTCGTCCTCCCGAGCTGGCAGACGATCACGTGGGTACCGCACCGGTGGTCGTGCACGCAATCGACTGGTACGTCGAAGCGGGCGAGATGCCCGGCGAAGTGTGCTGCCTGTATGCCACGGCGCCTTTCGTCCGCGGGGCCGATCTGGTCGCCGCCCACGCGGCGCTGCGCGAGTCGGGCGCCTGCTTCGTATTCACTGCCACCACCTTTCCGTTCCCGATCCTGCGCTCGTTGACGGTGGACGCCCACGGAGAACTTGGCCCGATGTTCCCGGAGCACATCGGCAAACGTTCACAGGATCTGCCCGAAGCCTTCCACGACGCCGGCCAGTTCTACTTTGGCGACGCCCGGCACTGGCGCGACAACGTGCCGATGTTCGGGCCGCGTTCGCGCATGTTCCTGTTGCCGCGCCACCGGGTGCAGGACATCGATACCGAAGAGGACTGGCGTCGCGCCGAGTGGCTGTTCCGCGCGATGCAAGAAGCCGGCGAATGAGGGTCGTTTTTCGCGCCGACGCTTCGACCCGTATCGGCCACGGCCATGTGATGCGCTGCCTGGCGTTGGCCACTGCGCTGGCGCGGCGTGGTGCCAGCTGCCGCTTCGTGTGCGCGACGGAAGGCGATGGTGCGGCAGCGGCAATCCGCGCCGCCGGTTTCGATCTGCGGGTGCTGCCGTCGTACGTGACGTCACCTGCCGAAGATGCGCAGGCGACGCTTGCGATGCTGGCAGGCGCGGCGCTGCCGGACTGGATCATCGTCGATCACTACCGGCTCGATGCGCGCTGGGAAGTGGCGGTGCAGGCGGGTGGATGTCGGGTCATGGCGATCGACGACCTCGCCGACCGCCGGCATCACTGCGACATGTTCCTTGATCAGAACTGGCACGACGCGCCGCACCACCGTTATGCCGGCCTGCTGCCCGCCGGATGCCTTGCGTGTTTCGGGCCCGGATGGGCCTTGCTCAGGCCCGAGTTTGCGGCCATGTCGCCGCGTGAACGCGATGGCTCGGTGCGCAGGGTGCTGATCTGCTTTGGCGGTGGCGACGCGTCGGACGCGACCGCGCGGGTGCTCAAGACCCTGCAGCCATTGACCCGTCTATATGCCTTTGAAGTTGTCGTTGGCGCCGGGTATCCGCATCTGGATGCACTGACAGAGCGTTGCAAGGCACTGCCGGGCGTGACGCTGAGTGTGGCGGTGTCGGATATGGCGGCGCGGATGCGCGCTGCCGATCTGTTCATCGGTGCCGCCGGTTCGATGACTTGGGAGCGTGCCTGCGTGGGTCTGCCCGGCATCACGATCGCGATTGCGGATAACCAGCGCGAACTGGGGCGGCGCCTGGCGGTCGCTGGTGAAGGCGTTGACCTGGGCGACTTTGGTGACGAGGCACTTGGCCGTCTGCCGGCGGCTTTCCGCAAACTGGTGTCGGATCGTCAAGGCCTGCGTCAGATGTCCGCCGCGCTGCGGCTGCGCTGTGATGGGCGCGGCGCTGAGAGGGTCGCCGAACGGCTCTATGGTTTTCGCGACAACTGAATGACCTCGAGCGATTCGCTGCCGCGCTGACGCATGTAGCGGCCGGTCTCGATGAAGCGATGACGCAGGTGCATCTGTAGCACTGCGGTGTTGAACGCGAAGACTTCGCAGCGCAGCTCGACGCATTCGAGTTCGCTGCGCGCCCAGGCCAGCGACGCCAGCTCCATGCCGTTCCAGGCGCGTAGTCGCTCCAGCCCGTCGGCAAAACCCTCGGGGTCGAGGTAGAAGCCCCATAGCCAGGTCGCTGCTGCCACGTCCATGCGTGAAAAGGTGACCACACCGCAGGGCGTGTCGCGATGTTCGATCAGCAGCAACCGGTAGGCCGGGTCGTCGTGCACCCGCGACCACCAGGCGAGATGCTCGGCTTCGGTGATTTCGTGATCGGTGAACATCACCCGGCGCACTTCCGGGTGATTGCGCCAGCGCAGGATCGTTGCGAGGTCGTTCTCTGTGGCGCGGCGCAGCCGCGTTTCCTGCGTGCTCATCCGATCACCACCTGCCGAGAGAACGCCAGCAACAGGTCGTGACCATCCCAGCGGTCGGAAAACTGCAGTGCCTGGCCGAGCGGCACGATACGGTCGAGCGCACGGTCGTCGAGCGTCGCTGCCCAGGCGCGCAGCGTTTGAGTGTCGAACCCGAACTGCGCGAGCGTCTGGTCCGCGTCACGGAACAGGCTTGCCGCGGCCGCCAGGTCCGGCCGCTCGATTTCGATGAAGAGCCCATAGCCGCAGTGTGCGTCGCGGGCCGCGGCGCTGAAGCTGTCCGCTTCGATACGCAAGGGCCACGAAGATAGCGGCGTTGCCGTGCGCATCTCGTCTGCTGCGGCCATTCTGTGCGCGGCCACGATCCGGGCGGCGAGTTCGGCCGGCTCGTCGCGCACGCTACGCCGCGAGAGTTCAGCGGTGAGCGCCGGCCAGAAGCGCCGCTTCGCCGCGGCGATGTCGCCTGATTCGCCGATCCAAAGCACCGCACGCGGGGATGAACAGGCTTGCTGGCCGAACCAGAAGGCGTCGTTGTGGAAGTTGCTGGCGAGCCTTGCCAGCGCGTCGTCGTCGGCTGCGCACACGGCACCGGCATGGAAGGCCGCCCAGGCCTGCCGATCCGGGAAGACCAGCTCGGTCGAGAGCGGCGGCAGCGGCACGCGGCGGAAGTGCTGCACCGTATCGTTGCCGCCCCACACCACACGCAGCTGGCAGCGTGCCGATAGCGCCGCGCTGACGCTGTCATCACGCGGGTAGCTCAGCAGCACGTTCGCTGCCGCGACTTCGGGGTGCGCGTGCAGCACAACGGCGAGCAGCGCGAGCAGGGCGCTACGGGCAGCACTGTCGCGGCGCGAAAGCCGCACGATGTTGCGGTTGCCGCACAGCAGCGCGAGCAGCCATGAATAGACAAAGACCGCATCGACGTTGCCCGGCGCGATGTGGAGGACGACGCCGCGCGGGCGCAGCAGGGCGGTATCCGACAGTGCGCGATGCCTCGCCGCCAGCGCCGCCACGGCGGCCGGGCGGAACCAGTAGCCGAGCGCGACCAGCTCGGGAAACGCGCGCAGCACCGGGTCAGCGAGCATGCGGGCCGAGAAGTCAGCCAGGAAGGCGGTGACACGCGGGTCGAAAGGAGCAAAGCGCGCGTCGGCCAGCGCATCCAGCGCGGCTTCAGGGGTCTTCGTTGCGGCGGGGATCAGGAATTCCATCGGATTCATCCGGCGCGGGTGTCGCTGCAGCCGCGCAGCTCGGCACGCGGCAGGCGCCCGACGACGTGCAGCGTACGGCCGGTACGACCGCAGGGGCAGTCGTCCTCGCCTGTGATGCTGCCAAGGTCTTCCGTCAGCAGACTATGACCGGGGTAGCTGGTGGGCAATTCGCTGAGTACCTGGATCACGCCGGTTTCGCCGGCGGCGCAAGGGGCGAGCGTGAGCGGATCGCGCACGATGACATCGGCGAAACGGGGCGTGTGCAGGCGCCCCGCCTCGCATTCCATGAAGATCGAGCCGACCTGCTCTGCCATGCCGTAGTAGTCGTGCACTGAGGTAAGGCCGGTGAGCGACGCGATACGTGCCTTGAAACGTGCGTTGTCGACGGCGAGATCGGCGAGCTTCTTCCAGCCGCCACCATGGATCAGGATGCTGCCGCGGGGCAGGGTCAAGCGACGACCGGCCACTTCGAGCGCGTCGAGAAGACGCCAGATCATGAATGTGAAGCCAAAGACGAGGACGGGCTGGTCGCCGTGCTGTCTGGAGAAGGCGTCGATCGCATCGAAGTCAGGCGCCAAGTCAGGTGTCAGCGCCCAGGCCGGCTGGCGGCCGAAGTTGGCGAAGCCGAGCACCGCCGCCGCGCGCGCCGAGAGCGCTTCACTGCCGCGCAGCAGATCGTTGCGATCGATCACCAACATTGGCCGGCGTGCCTTGCCGAGGAAGTCACCGACGATCGCGGCCAGCGCACGCGTCTGCCGCGCCGCAGTGGCGCGATCGAGCAGGATGCGTGAGGGTTGGCTGCCGCTGGTGCCGGATGAACGCAACTCGCGCACGACATCGGCATCGGCCACGCTGGCGAGGCGCAGATGCTTGAAGACGCCGACCGGCAGCCAGGCAAGCGATTCGAGCGTGGTCGCGTCGCGTGCGCCCGGATGCAGCGCGTCAAGCATGCGCGAATAGGGCAGGCAGGCGTGTGCGTGGGCGAGGGTCAGCGCGCGCAGTCGGGGCAGGAGGCGCGCGCGCTTCGCCGCTTGCGTTTCACCGAAAGGCGCGCTGAAGTCCGGCTCGGTCGGCCACTCAGACATGGCTGGCCTCCGGTGTGGCAAGGCGGCTACGCAGCGCCGGGTAGTCCTTCTTCCCCGATGCGGTGAGCGGCAGGGCCTCGACCTGGCTGATGCGCAGCCCGCTGGGATGAACGCCAAGGGATTCGCGCAGGGCGATGCGCAGTGCTTCGACATCCGCGTGGGTAGTGACGACGATACGCAGTGCGTCGTCTTCGTCGAGCGCGGCCGCCGGACCGAAACGCGATTCAAGCCAGCTCTCGACCTCGTCGAGATTGATGCGGTTGCCGAACAGTTTGGCGATGCGCTTGATGCGGCCGGTCAGCCAGTAACAGCTGTCTGCGTCCACGCGGGCGAGGTCTCCGGTGGCCAGCCGGCCGTGCATCTCGTCACCGAGCGCAAGGTCTGCGCGCTGCTCGGCGTAGCCCATCATCACATTCGGGCCCTGATAGATCAGCTCGCCATCGTCGGATAGCGAAAGCGCACCGCCGGGAATCGCGCGGCCAATCGCGCCGCACTTTTCGGCAAGCTGCTGCGGCGGCAGGTAGGCGATGCGCGCAGTGGCCTCGGTCTGGCCGTACATCACGAAGAAGCGCCAGCCGCGCGCTTCGGAAATCTCGCGGAAGTGCGCGATCAGGTCTGGCGCGAGCCGGCCGCCGGCCTGCGTCAGCGTACGCAGGGTCGGCAGCGCCATGCGTTCAAGCCGCAGGCGCGCGAGCATCTGCCAGATGAACGGCACGCCAGCAAGCGAGGTGGCGCCCGCCGTGGCGAAGAGGTTCCAGAAGGGCCGCGACGTGACCGCGTCGTCGCTTAGCGCGATGGCGGCGCCCGCTTGCAGGTGGCTGTTGAGCACCGACAGCCCGTACGAGTAATGCATCGGCAGGGTCGTGATCGGCCGCTCGCGCGCATCGAGTTCAAGGTAGTCCGCAATCGACTCGGCATTCGCTCCGAGGTTGGCGCAGGAGAGCCGCACCATGCGTGGGCTGCCGGTGGTGCCGGAGGTGGACAGCAGCAGCGCGAGATCCGGATGCAGCGGCGTTGCGGTAGCGTGTGCAAAGCGCAGCAGGGTGCGACCTTGCCACCGGGATGCATGCGCCGAGGCGGGTGACGGGGTATCGCTTTTACCGAGGAGCCAGTCTGGCTGGTAACGCGCAATCAGCGCCTCCAGCGCCTCACGCGCGAGGCCTTCGGGAAGCAGCGCAACACAGTCACCCTCGCGCAGTGCCGACAGGTAGGCCGCCACGCTTGGCAGATCGTTGCGGCAAAGCACGAAACCCAGCCGCTTGCCGCGACGCGGGCCGAGCTGCGATGCGAAGTCGTCGCTGTGCTGTCGCAGTTCGCCGTAGCGCACCGTCTTGAGCGGGTCACCGTACAGCAGCGCGGGTGCCTGCGGATCGGCGCCGAGATCCCAGAAACTCATAGCAGCATGCCGCCGTCCACGCCGATGACTTGCCCGGTGACATAGCGTGCGAGGTCGGATGCGAGGAAAAGCGCGACGTCGGCAACTTCCTCCGCCGTCCCGGCGCGGCCCATGCCAATACCCGCGATGACCTTGTCGCGCACCGCCGGGGTGTAGTGGGCGGTTAGGGCGGTGTCGATGAAGCCGGGTGCGAGGGCGTTCACCCGGATGTGTTTGGGCGCGAGTTCTTTGGCCGCCGAACGGGTCGCGCCGACGATGGCCGCCTTGCTCGCAGCGTACAGCGTCTGGTTCGCACTGCCGACCAAGCCGACGATGGAGGCGATGTTGATGATGCTGCCGCTGCCCTGCCGGGCCATCAGGCGCGCGGCGTACTGCATGTGGTGCAGCGTCGCGGCGACGTTGACCTGCAGGGTCTGGTCGATTGCCGCTGCGCTGATCATGCCCAGCGGTGCATCCTGCATCTGGCCGCCGGCGTTGACCAGAATGTCGAGCCGCTTGTGTTCTGCCGCAAAGCTCTTGAGCGCCGTGCTGATCGCCGTGGCGTCCTGCAGGTCGTAGGCGAGCGTGCCGAGCGGCGTCAGGCCGGCTTCCCGCAGCGTGTCGGATAGCGTGGCAAGGCGCTCGGCGTTGCGGGCAGAGAGCACCACGCGCGCACCGTGGGCGATCAGCGTGTGCGCAATCGCGCCGCCAATGCCGCCGGTGGCGCCGGTAACGAGGGCGATGCGGCCGCTCAGATCGAGTGAAGCGTGGCTGGACATGGGGCGGTCAGATATGAGATTGCATCGTGCAGCGAGGTGATGTGCGCCGTCGCGCTGGCGGTATCCGGTGCCTTGCCGACCGGATCGTACAGCAGGCGAATCGGCACGCCTGCGCGAAGCGCTGCTTCGGTGTCGCTGGGCTTGTCGCCGATCAGCAGCGAATCTTCAAGCGCGATGCCGTGCTCGTCGCGCGCGCGCAGCAGCATGCCGGGCGCGGGCTTGCGGTCGTGCGAGTCGCGGCGGAATTCGCCGATGCCGTGTTCGGGGTGGTGTGGGCAGTGGTACACCGCCGTGAGCGGCGCACCGGCGCTGGCGAATTGCTCGCACATCCACACAGTGAGTTGCTGGAACTGCGCTTCGCTGAAGTAGCCGCGGCCGATGCCAGCCTGATTCGTAACGACGATGATGCGGTAGCCCGCCTGCACCGCGGCGCGCGCCAGTTCGAAGATGCCGGGGATGAAACGCACCTCGTCGATGCGGTGCACATAGCCCGGGTCTTCATTGATGACGCCGTCGCGATCGAGGAACAGGGCGGCCCGGCTGCTCATGCCACCCGCGCGAAGAAGTCTGCTCCCGCCGCATAGGACTCGGGCGTGCCGATGTCGATGAAGGGGCGCGATTCGCAGCGCACGGCGATGCGCCCGTCGGTGTAGCGCGGAAAGATCTCGCGTTCAAGCGACACCGGGCGACCTTCGGGCAGCGCTTCGAGCACGCTGCGTTCCATCAGGTAGATGCCGGCGTTGATCCAGCCGCAGCCCTCTTTCGCCTGTTTCTCGCGGAAGGCGCGCACACGGCGGCAATCGCGGTCGAATTCGAGTGCGCCATAGCGGGCGATGTCGGTGACCTGTACTGCGCACAGCGTGATCGGCGTATCTGCGGCGCGATGCGTCGCGAGGAGTGCGGCGAGGTCGGCATCGACGAAGGAATCGCCATTGAGCACCAGCACGGTATTGCTGCGCAGCAGCGGAAGCGCATGCTTGAGCGCACCGCCGGTGCCGAGCGCTTCGGGTTCGACCGACGCGACGATCTCGGGGCCGGGCTCCTTGCTCCACGCAGCCAGCACAGGTTGCGCGGAGTCCGCCATGTGACCCAGCGCGAATACGATGCGTTTCACGCCAGCTCGGCGCAGTTGCCGCACGATCCGTGCGACGAAGGGTTCGTCCGCGATCGGGGCGAAGGCTTTCTGCCGATCCGCCACCACACTGCTCAGGCGGGTACCGAGTCCGCCCGCGAGAATCACTGCATCGAGTGTTGCCAGTTCATGAGAGCTCATCGTCGAAGGGCGCGTAGTAGATGATCTGGCTGCCCTGCGTGTCGAAGCGGAAAGGCACGCACAGCAGATGCTTGAGCGCCTCGCGGATGGCGGCGTGGCGCTCGGGTTCGGCGATGAACAGCATGAAGCCGCCACCGCCTGCACCGAGCAGTTTGCCACCAGCGGCCCCTGCCTTGATACCGGTTTCATAGATCTGGTCGATCGTGGACGTGCTGATCAGTGGCGAAAGCTGTTTCTTGACTTGCCACTGCTCATCCAGCAATTGCCCGAGCGCAGTCACCGGGCGCTCGACATCGACGAGGATCCGCACCGATTCGTCGACGATCTCGCCCATGCGTGACAGCTCGCTCGCCTTCTTCGGCGTCGCCTTGACCTGTTCGGCGGCGATCTCGCTGGCTTGGCGCTGGAGGCCAGTGAAGAACAGCAGCATGTGCTTTTGCAGATCGGCGAGGCGGGATGCGGACAGGATCACCGGTTCGACCATCACTTCCTGCTGGCCACCGAAGTGGATCAGGTTGAGTCCGCCAAAGGCCGCAGCCGTCTGATCCTGCGAGCCGACCTGTTCATTCAGGATGTTCTGCTCGATGTGGATCGCCTTGACCGCCAGTTCGCGCTTGGTCGGCATGCTGTGCGTGAGCGCATGCAAGCTATGCAGCATGCCGACGGTGAAGCTGGAACTCGATCCTAGCCCGGACATCGCGGGCAGATCGCCGTGGTGCACGATGTCGATGCCACGCTCGATGCCCATGTAGCGCAGGCACTCGCGGATCGCCGGGTGCTTGATGTCGTCGAGGCAATTCACCTCTTCGCGCTTGTAGTAGCGGATGCGGTACTTGTAGTCGAAGAAGGGTGGCAGATAGCGCAGCGTGATGAAGCTGTACTTGTTGATCGAGGTGCTGAGCACCTTGCCACCGTGCTCGCGGTACCACACCGGGTAGTCGGTGCCGCCACCAAAGAATGAAATGCGGAGCGGGGTCCGGCAGATGATCATGGCAGTCCCCTCAGGCGAGCGCGGCGTGATGTTGCAGGATGCGATCGAGCACCTGCGCGCGGCCGATGCCGGCAGCGTCGTGGATCTGGTCGCGCGAACCGATTTCAAAGATGTAGCGATCTCCGACGCCCATCGCCTCGAGCTTGCCGCCGGCCATGCGCCGCAGCGTGTTCTCGATGCTGCGATCGAGCACCGCCTCTTGAAGCAGCAGCGTGCGTGGTACGTGCGCAAGCTCGGCTTCCAGCGCCGCGGTGTCAACGCAGTTGTAGGCGACGAGATCGATCAGCAGCGGATCGATGCCTTCTTCGCGGAGTTCGGGCAGCAGGCTCCATGCGACATGGCTCATGTAGCCGGTGCTGACGATGGCCAGATCGCGACCGGCGTTCAGCACCCGGAAGCCGCGCTCGATCAGGCCATCGTTGCCAGCGTCGCACACCGGCTCGTGCGGCTTGGCGTCGAAGCGCAAGTATTTGATGCCTGGCGTGGCGAGGCAGTGCTTTGCAAACAGTGGCGCCTGGGTGTGGTCGCTAAGCGAATACACCGACAGGTTCGGCAGCGCCGACATCACCGCGAGGTCTTCGATGCAGTGATGTGTCGGGCCGGAGACGTCATAGCTGAAGCCGGCGCCAACACCCACCAGCGTCACGTTCATCGGCCGCAGTTGCGACAGGATCGCGAGGCTCACGCGGATCTGCTCGAAGCAGCGCATCGTGATGAAAGGGGCGATGGCGTAGCCGATCACCCGGAAGCCCTCGAGCGCGAAGCCGGTCGCGAGGTTGATCAGGTTCTGTTCGGCGATGCCGACGTTGACGAAGCGGTCCGGGAACTCGGCGCGGATTGCGTCGATCGCCGGGGCGCCGAAGTCGGCCGACAGCAGCACGATATCGGGCGAAGCCCGCATTTCTTCGAGCACCGTCGCAAGGAAGGTGTCGCGCATCGTGGTCTTCATGGCGCACCTCCATCGCCGAGGATCGCGTCGATCTCCGCGCGGCCGACCCCCATCACATGGGCCAGTGCTGCGCCTTCGAGCGATGCGACGCCCTTGCCCTTGAGCGTATTGGCGATCAGCACTTTCGGCTTGGGCGAATCGGAGGCGAGCAGCGCCTCGAAACCGGCGAGCAGCTGTGCGACGTCGTGGCCGTCATCGACGGTATGTGTTTGCCAGCCGAAGGCGGCGAACTTGGCATCGAGCGGGTTCAGGTTCACGACGTTGTCGGTGTAGCCGAGCATCTGGCGGCCGTTGCAATCGACCATCGCGATCAGGTTCTTCAGCTGGTGGTGCGCGGCGAACATCACTGCTTCCCACACCGCGCCTTCGTTGAGTTCGCCGTCGCCAAGCAGCACAAAGGTCCGCTGTGGCTTGCCCTTGGTGCGCAGTGCCAGCGCGGTGCCGCTACCCACGCCGAGGCCGTGGCCGAGCGATCCGTTGATCGTCTCGTAGCCGGGAATGATCGGATCCGGAATGCCGCCGAGGAAGCTGCCCGGCTTGCACACAGTTTCCAGCGCCTCGAGCGGGAAGTAGCCGCAATCGGCGAGGATCGGGTACATGCAGATCGATCCGTGGCCCTTGCTGATGATGATTCGATCGCGCTCGGCGTGGAGCGGTTCGTCGGGCGTGATTCGGGCGATGCCGCTGTAGTAAAGCACTGTCAGCAACTCGACGGCCGACAGCGAGGATGCGACGCGGGTTTCCGGTGCGCGGCGGTGGATCGCCAGGGTTTGCTCACGCACCCAGCGTGCCTTGTCGGCGAGCAGCTGCGCCCGCGTGGCGGGATCGTGGAATTCGGCTCGAGCGTTCATCTGCATCTCCTCAGGCCGTCACCGGCGCTTCTTCGAGCAGCTTGCGACGCAGCTTGATCGAAAGCACTTCGTCGAGGTGGTCGAGCACCGGCTGGCCGAACTTCTCCAGCACCATGTCGCGGTAGCGCGACGAGCTGAAATAGGTGTTGAACGCATGGTCGCGGAAGGCGAGGATCTCGGCCGCACTCAGTGCCTTGTTGGCGAGCGGCATGGTGTCCCAAGCGTGCTGCGAGTAGGCGCCCCAGTGAGGCGGCAGGGCGATGCCTTCGCGCTTGGCCATGGTGTAGAGCTGCGAGCCGGGGTAGGCCATCGCCGAGTAGAAGTTGGCGAACTCGCAGTTGAGTTCGAGCGCCAGGTCCAGCGTGGCCTGCATCGATTCGTGCGTGTCGTCGGGCAGGCCGAAGATGTAGTTGCCCATCACGCGGATGCCGTGCGCCTGGATCTTGCGCACGATGTCGATGATCTCGTCTGAGCCGAAAGACTTCTCGGCGCCGTCGCGCACATGCTCGCTGCCGCTCTCGATGCCCAGGCAAAGCCAGTTGAAGCCGGCGGCGCGCAACTTGCCGAGCATGTCGTCCTTCACCGTGTCGACACGGGCATAGGCCCAGATATTGAGGTCGTAGCCGCGTTCGATCAGCAGGTCGCAGATCCCTTCGACGTGACGACGGTTGAGCACGAACATCTCGTCGACGAACTTGATGTTCTTCACCCCGTAGGTCTTCACCAGATGGTCGATTTCGGCGACTACCGTTTCGGGGCTCCACATGCGGTAGGCGTTCTTGCCGAAGGGTGCGTTGATGCAGCAGAAGTTGCACTTGAAGGGGCAACCGAGGCTGGTATGGATCGACGCGTAGGGCGTGCGCTGGTCGATGTGGTCGAAGCAGTGCCAGTTGTGTGCGCGGTAGCGCGACATGTCGAGCAGATCCCAGGCGATGCCGGGCATCTCTGTATCGAGGTCAGCCACCAGGGCTTCAGCCGATTGCGGCGCCATCACCAGCTTGCCTCGCTTCCACCACAGCGAGGGGATGTCCGAGAAGTCGGTCATGCCCGCATCGAGCGCGTCGATGGTCTTCAGGATTGTGACCGGGCCTTCCAGACTGCAGACAAAGTCGACCTGCTCTTCACGCATCGTCAGGTCAGGCAGGGCGGCCGGGTGCGTGCCGGTCATCATCACCGGCACCGCCGACTGTGCCTTGATCAGCCGCGCGATCTTGCCGGCCGACGGCATGTTCTGCGTCGAGGCGGAGGGCTGCAGGCCGTACACCACGAGCACCACCAGCTTCGGCGCGTACTGCGCCAGCATGTTCGTGACCGCCTGCTCGGCCGATTCGCGGGTGGCCGGCACATCGTAGATCGCGACGCGCTTGCCTTTCTTGCGCAGGTAGGTCGCAAACAGGCCGGCGAATACCGGCGGCTCGATCGCGGCGATAGTCTCGCCCAAGCCCTGATAGGTGCCGCGATGATCGCCCGGGTTGATCAGCAGGACGTCGATGGTGTCAGCCATGCTGGCCTCCCTTGTTCAGCGAGTAGCGCAGCCACGCGATGTTGGTGGCTGGGTCTTCAATCTCGCCACGGGCGAGCATTTCGCGTACCTCGGCTTCGGGCAGCCAGTCGAACCCGGTGTGGCCCATTTCCGGGCCGGCCGCGCCGAAGGCTCCCGGCAGGTGCGCCACGAATAGCGCCACGCGCGCCTGCAGCAGCGCGGCCTCGGGTGTGAAGTGGCCGAGCGGTTCCAGGTGTGCGGCGTCGATGACGATGCCGGTTTCTTCCACCAGTTCGCGCTGCGCGGCGGCGAGTGCCGATTCGCCTTCGTCGATGAAGCCGCGGGGAATTTCGTAACCGCTGCGACCGAGCGGGTGGCGCCACACCTTCAGCAGGCCTACCTTGCCAACCGCCAGCGGCAGCACGCACACGCCGCCGAGCTGGTCGGCGCCGAGCGCCTTGGGTACCACCGCCAGAAAACTGCCGACCTCCTCCCCGTTGGAGCTGCGGATGTGATCGAAGCAGACGCGGTACACCGTGTTCTGCGCGATCTCCTTGCGAGCGAGGAGGGTGATCGGCGTGTCAGACATTGCCGTACTGCGTGTTCTTCAGCATCTGGTAGCCCTTGATCAGCTCGCGGATGCCGTCGTCGAGTGTATAGGCGGTGCGGTAACCGGTGGCCTCGACCTTTTCGTTCGAGACGATGTAGTTGCGCTGATCCGGGTCTTTGCCGAGCGGCGCTTCGAGGAAGGTGAAGTCCGGCACCTGAAGGGCGATGCGCTGGCAGAGTTCCAGCTTGGAAATGTTCGCGCTGGAAAGCCCCATGTTGTAGATCTGGCCGCGCATCGTTTCGAAATTGTCGAAGCCGTGGATGAAGGCACGCACCACATCGCGAACGTGAATGTAGTTGCGCTTGAAGTGGGCTTCGAACAGCACGATGAAACGATCGTTCACGGCGCGGTAGGTGAAGTCGTTCACCAGCAGGTCGATGCGCATGCGCGGCGACATGCCGAACACGGTGGCGAGGCGGAAGCTGATCGCATTCGGGTGTTGCAGCAGCATCTGCTCCACCTTCACCTTCTCGATCGCGTAGAGCGAGATCGGCTTCAGTGGTGAGTTCTCGTCGCAGTAGTTGTTCTCGTCGCCGGTGCCGTAGGCCGAGTTCGTCGTCGGCATCACGATGCGCTGCTCCTGGCTCACGTGCCGCAGCATCATCTCGATCGCATCGTGGTTGGTGCTCGAGGCGCCGACCGGGTCGCGCGCGCAGAGCGGGGCGCCGACATAGGCGGCGAGCGGGATGATCGCGTCGGCCTGGGCGATGAGCGGCTTCATCACGTTCTCGATGCGCACATCACCACGCACCAGGTCGAACTTCGGGTGCGCGCAGACATGGCCGAGGCTGGCCTGCTTGTACATGAAATTGTCGACCACGGTGACTTCGTGGCCAGCCGCCAGCAGTTCGGGGACGAGGACGGAGCCGATGTAGCCGGCGCCGCCGGTGACCAGAATCTTCATGGTGTGTCTAAGCCTTTACGCGTTAGCGGGTTGCGGTGTCGAGCACACGCTGCAGTGTGTCGATACGATCGCGCAAATCGAAGGGATGGTTACCGACGAAAAAGCCCCGATCATGGGCGGTATTCGCGTTGATGATTTCGCCAACGCAGTCGTAGTCGTAGTACTTGATTGCGTCGTGGCGCAGGAAGTTGCCGCCGGTGATGATGCGGAAGCCGATGTCCGCGTCCTTCATCGAGCGCATCACGTGGCGCCGGTCGAGGTCCATCGCAGGGTTCAGGATCAGCGTGAAGGAGAACCAGCTCGATTCGCCGTTCTCGCGCTGGATGATGAAGCGCGGGTCGTTCGCGAACAGCGCCTGGAAGTGGCGCGCGTTGGCGCGGCGCGCGGCGGTGAAGTCGTCCAGCTTGTTCAGTTGTTCGAGACCAACGGCGCCGGAAAGCTCCAGCGGGCGCACGTTGTAGCCCGGCACGATGAAGCGGTAGGCCTCGAAGAAGTCGTCGTCGCGCTTCTCGTACAAGGGGCTGCCGGGCGGCTGGTCGCGCGTCCAGCCGTGGTTGCGGATCGCACGGCACAGCGCGAACAACTCGTCGTCGTCGGTCAGGATCATCCCGCCTTCCATCGTCGAGATGTGGTGCGAGAAGAAGAAGCTGAATGTGTTGATATCGCCGAAGGTGCCGGTGTAGCGGCCGTCCACCTTGGCGTCCATCGATTCGCAGTTGTCCTCGAACAGGTAGAGGCCATGCTTGTCGCAGAAGGCGCGCAAGGTGGGCAGCTCGGCTGGGTTGCCCAGAATGCTCACCGCCATTACTGCGCGGGTCTGCGGTGTCAGCGCGGCTTCGAGCTGGCTGACGTCGATGTTCAGCGTCTGCAGATCGACGTCGACGAAACGCAGCTTGAGGCCGTACTGCTGCAGCGGGTGGAAGGTGGTCGACCACGAGATCGCGGGTACGATGATTTCGTCGCCACGCTGCAGCGGTTTGTGTTGCTTGAACGAGAGCGCCGCCACGCCGACCAGATTGGCCGACGAGCCCGAGTTGACCATCACCGCATGGCGCTTGCCAAAGCGCGCGGCGAAAGCCTCCTCGAAGCGGCGCACGTTCTCGCCCATCGTGAACATGCCGCTGTCGATGACGCGGTGGAGCGCCGCGATTTCCTCGGCGCCCCAGGTGCTTGCTGCCAGTTCGTAATACATGTCGCGTTCCGTTTGTTCGGGGATCAGTCGTTTGCCGGGTAGCGGGCCCGATAGTCCGCCAGCGCAAGTCGCAGTCCCTCATCGAGCGAGACTTTCGCTTGCCAACCCAGCGCAGCCATCCGGGAATTGTCGAGCAGCTTGCGCGGCACGCCGTCCGGTTTCGCAGGGTCGGTACGAATCTCGCCCGTATAACCCACGATATCGGCAACTTTTTGCGCCAGCTTGAGGATGGAGACTTCCGTGCCGCCGCCGATGTTGATCACCGGGTAGCGGCTGGCGGCGAGCAATGCGTCGAATTGAGCGTCCGGCAGATTGGCAAGAAGGTGAATCGCAGCGGCGCAGTCATCCACGTAGAGGAGTTCGCGCAAAGGCGTACCGGACCCCCAGATGGTTTCCACCGGCGTGCGGTCTTTCGCCGCTTTCACGAAGCGCCGGATCATCGCTGCGGCGACATGCGAGTTCGCCGGGTCGTAGTTGTCGCCAGGGCCGTAGAGACTGGTTGGCATCACCACCAGGAAGCGGGTACCGAATTCGGCGTTATAGGCGCGGCACAGTTCGATCGCGGCCAGCTTGGCCATCGCGAACGCGGAGTTGGTTGGCTCGACCTCTCCCTGGAACAAGGCCGCTTCGCCTATGGGATGAGCCGCTCCGCGCGGGTACGAGCAGTTCGAACCAACGACGATCAGCCGCCCGACGCCCGCCTGATGAGCTGCCTTTATGCAACTGCTGTAGATCGCCAAGTTGTCAGCAAGGAATTGGACCGGAAAGGTGTTGTTGGCATGAATGCCGCCCACCCGGGCGGCGGCCAGGATTGCAGTGCCGGGGCGTTCTGTTTCGAACAGCGCGCTCGTCGGCTCCGCGTGGCGAAGATCCAGTTCGCGGTGCGTGCGTAGTATCAGGTGCCGCCCGGCAGGCACAAGGCGGTGGAGAGCGCTGCCCAGTAGTCCGGTATGTCCGCTGATGTATAGGCGATCGTTGGTCATGGTCTGGTTTTTCTGCGCCAATTTCCGATCTGGATCGAAATCGGCCGCGTCGTCTTGTTCGCCTTTCAGGCCAGCAGTTCCCGAAGCTGCTTCATCGCGTCGTCGAGCGAAACGCTCGTCGTGTCGAGGACGAGCTCGGGTGAGCTCGGCGGTTCGTAGGGCGAGCTGACGCCGGTGAACTCCGGGATCTGGCCGGCCCGTGCCTTGCGATAAAGCGATTTGGGATCCCGCGCTTCGCATACGCCGAGTGGCGTCGACACGTGAATCTCGCGGAAGGCTGCTTCGCCGATGATCGAGCGTGCATTCTGGCGATCGCGTTCGAAGGGGCTGACCAGCGCCACGAGTACGGTCAGGCCGGCATGGTTCATGATGCGCGCGACCTCGGCGACGCGCCGGATGTTCTCGGCGCGGTCGGCCGGTGAAAAGCCCAGGTCACGACACAGGCCGGTCCGCAACTCGTCTCCGTCGAGTACGTAGGCAGCATGCCCCGCGGCCTGCAATTCACGTTCCAGGGTGCGCGCCAGCGTGGACTTGCCGGCACCCGAGAGGCCGGTGAACCAGAGGGTGCGTGGTGCAGGTGAGTGTGTTGTGGGATGGATGCTCACGATTTGAATGTCCGGCTGTCAGGCGATCAGTGTTCCGCGGACGCAGTCCTGTAGGGGTCGATGATACGCGCCTGCGGGCAGCGGGCTGCGGCCGAACGGCGCATCTGGATGCGCGTCTGGGCAGAGAAGGGTGTCATTACCACGTCTGGCATCTGGTCCGTCACGCAGTCTTCAAAACGCTTCACCTCCAGGCCGGCAAAGCTCCGGCCAGCCAGGGCGGCATCGGCCAGTCGGGCCGCCTTCTGGCGGAGCAGCGCGTCGAAGCCGGCCTCGTTCTGTGCGCGCAGTTGAAGCAGATCCTTGCCCAGTCCCCAGATGATACTTCCGGGTGACATACCCTGCAGGGCGTTCAGGAGGTTGCCGTTCCTGGCGCCGTCGGTCATGAGCGCCTGATCCAGGAGCGCCTGGCCTGCATCGTCGCGAACGAGCCCGGCGCAGGCATCAGCCACCTGCGAGAGTATTTTCTCCACGCTCCCGCCCGGCGAAGCTTCGATTTGCAAGGCAATGGCATTGACTGCCTCGCAGCCTTCTTCCGCCCGTTCAAGCACCGCCTGAACGATCGCGTCGTCGGACAGGGTGGAGCGCTCGACATAGGCCCATTTGCGTCCGGCAAAGCTCTTGAAGTTGAATGCGCTTGCGTCGATATTCGACTTGTTGAAACAGAAGCCGGCCAGTTCCGGGTCCGTCATCGGAAAGACCTCGCCGCGATTCAGGCAGTCGTCCAGCACCTGCTGGAACTCATTGGCCGGCGCGTCCTCCGACCAGTCGTCAAGCGAGTATCCGAGCGTTTCGGCTACCTCGAGCAGGCCCATCTCCCGAGCCATCCTGACATGCGCAGGCCGCAGATGCGTCAGCCAGTCGCCGACGATGCCGTGACCCTTGCGGTAGTTGTGCTGGTGGTAGACGAGCAGATTGCGGTGATCCATCGGCTTCCAGACGGCCTCCGCCTCCGTTGCCGAGAGTTCCAGTCCGAGTTGCGTGGCGACCCACTGCAGGCTGGCCACCGGATCGGCGATCACGTCTTCCCAGCGCAGTTCGGCGTAGCGCGGCCGACACGGCAGATACTCCTTCCAGTACTTGAGCTGGTGCGACATCAGGCCCTTGCAGATGCGCGGATCGGAGAGCTTGTTGAGCGCGATCTCGCGGCGAAGGGCCGATTCATCCGCGCCGGGGCGGAATCGCTGCAGGTATTCGCTGGCAAGCGCATTGATCGAATGCACCGCCGAGTTGAACATGTCGAGCGGGTGACGGATCGTCGCGAATCGGTGACAGGCGGAGAAACCCGGGTCTTCGGCCCAGCGCTGCGGCGCGTCGTGCGAGTGGCGGACGCCGTGATAATCGAACAGGATGCGGGGGTGCTTTGTCACCAGCAGGAAGTCGGCGTGTCCGAGGCAGCCGATGTACTTGCGTACGCCCATCCATGGCTCGCCGGGCACGAGCCACTTCGGCCCACCTACTAGTAACTGGAATTCACCGTTGTACAGCAAACGCTCGCCGAGTCCGTGCGCCACGAACACATCCTCATAGGACTTGTTCAGCGCATACGAGAAGAGCGGCATCAAGCGGGTGATGGCCTCTTGCTGCGGTGTACGGGCAAAGCTCACCTTCCGGTAATCCATGATCCGCTGGATCATGGCGATCAGAAGCGAGAAGCCGGAACGGGGTGTTCCGACGACCAGTGGCTGGATGTCGAGTGTGCGCATGATCCTGCTCCTCGCCAGGGCTATGATCGGTGATCAGGCGAGCGGATAGCCGACCTCGCCGAAGACCTCGCGGTAGGGTCGTGCAATCAGCATCTCGAAGGCCCGCTGGTATCGCGGCGACCAGGCGGCGTAGATCTCGGCTGGCTGGCGCAGAGCTTCCTTCTTGCGATGGTTGTTGATGCTGCCCTTCGCGATGAATGCGGCAAGCGCCGCGGGGTCGTATTCGAAGCCCGTGACCGTCCGGCAGAACCCGGCGAGTGCGTCGCCATCGGTAGTCAGCTGTTCCATGCGGAAGGCCGGCATCGGGTGAGCGATCAGATCCTTTGCCTGGCCGACCACCGAGAAGCAACTGATCAGGAAGGCCTTGTCTTCCAGGGAGACATATGCCGATGGGTCGAGGGCGCCGTCTCGTTCGAGTGCCGGCAGTACCTGACGCGCATACATCGTCTCGTAGTGCTGTTTGAGCTCCTCGGTCTGCTGGGCCTGCAGCACGATCGTGTTATGGCAGTCCACGAAGCTGACCGGGTGGCGCAGGAGATTCACCACATTGAGATCCATCTCGGAGATGTCCGGTTTGGCGTAGAGCTCTACCGGCACAAAGCTGTGGACGTTTCCGTAGACCTCGGCCTGCGGCCATAGCGCCCGGTACTGGTCATACAGTGCTTTGAGCGGCGAACGCTTGATCAGGCGATGGAGTTCGCGGCCGCGTTCGAGGGCGTCGAGATTGTCGCTTTCCTTGCCGATCGTGCGCTCGGAATCGAAGCTGCCCCGCATGATCGAATCCAGTTCATAGGTACCGTGGGCGACGAAGACCTTCGGGTGCGAGGCCAGCACGAAGCTGACCCACCTGCTCGCGGCGAGGCCATAACAGGTCACGCAGAAATCTCGGCTCATCACATGCTCCAGTGGTATGAGGTGGCGGCAGCGCGGGTGTGCTGCGCGTTCAAAGGGTTGCGCGCCCGGTGCGGACGCGGGCCATGTTCAGGCATAGGTCGCCTCCAGCAGGGCTGCCATGCGTGGGGCCATCGGCATGGCGTCGCGGAACGTCGCAAGGCGACGATCGGCCTCGGCCTGATAGGTACCTTCGGCGATCAGGCTGCTGCAGGTCTCGGTCAGTGCTTCCGGCGGCGCTTCATGGATGAACGGTGTCAGGTCGCACTGGGCTTCGCAGCGCTCCGATACCAGCATCGAGCGGTTCATCAGGTGATAGTAGAAGCGCGAGTTGGATGGATACTTCCAGTTCGCGTGCTGCCTCACATTGATCGCGATCTTGGCGCGCGCCACCATGTCCTCGCGCAGGAACTCGCTGGTCAGGATCGGCAGCTGGCGAACGACAAGCCCCCGCGCCTCCAGATCGCGGAGTACGGCGTCGCGGTACGGCGTCCGGGTGCCGGTGAAGATCACGTCGATGTCCTTGTGAGCAACCGGTTTCTGCACGACGCGCTCCATCGCAGGCATGTAGCCATGCGGCAGGTAATGCACATTCGGCAAAGCAAGTTTCTCGCGGTAAGCGGGGACCTGCAGCTCAGAGAGGTGCCACACCGCACGCGCCATGGATACGACCTCCCTGAAGGTGCGGTAGCGTTTGCGCCAGTGGCGCAGATCGTCGTAGTGGCTGTGCTGGGGCGTGATCTGATCGAGGGGCAGGGCGTCGAAATTGTTGAAGGTCTCGCCGGTCAGGTACTCGGTCGCGATGACGATGAATTCCGTACCGGGCACCCTGGCGACGTCGCGCAGTACATCCACGAAGTCCCAGGTGAAGAACTCGATCAGGATGTTGGTCTTGCCGGGGCAGAGGTTCGCTTCCAGGTCCGCCTTGTGGCCAGCGGCCTCCAGGCCGTGCTTGAGCAGCATCAGCGTGTCGTAGATCTGGACCGCGCCGTGGTGATGGTTGCCGTAGATGATCTTGAATTCCATCGCTGTCGGACCCTCACGATGCGGTTGAGTACGGATACGTTGCAGGATCTCTCTGCACGTAGTAGGTGATACCGAGCGAGTGTCCGATCTCGACGAACTTCATGGGCGCGTCCTGTTGGTGACGAAGCCACGTCAGGAAGACGTCCACAGCGCGCTCATGCAGTCTGGCCGGGGTTGGAACATGATCATGAAAGACCACCCAGCCGCCCGGTTTCACCATCGGTGCATAGAGCTGCCAGTCCCTCCTTACTCCTTCAAATGTGTGATCGCCGTCGATGAAGCAGACGTCGAACTGCCCATAATGAGCGGCGATATATCCATGAACCCTTGGATCAAGGCTGTTCCCGCATATGACCGCGCTCCCTTTCGGAGTGCCTGTGTTCTGGGGTTCGACTACGACCTCTTCTGGACGACGGCCAAACCGTCTGCAGAAGCGCTCAATGTTCGCCCGGCTGGAGTCAACCGTGCAGACGGTGCGGAATATCTGCTCGAAGGCGAAATGCGATCCTCCACTGATTCCGAGCCCGATCTGCAGGATGCTGCTTGCTTCCCTGCGGGTTTCGATGAGGTTCTTGCAGTCTTCGAGAAACAGTAGAAACTCGGCGCGATCCTGCTGTATCGCCGGACGATACAAGTCGGCTGCGCGTTCATGCTCTTTGAGATGGCGCGCAGCCTGATCGTTGTGCCAGCCCGAAAACCCATCGACAGAGATGGAGAAGGTCTCATCGAGCAACTTGGCGATCGACTCAATGGTCTGCATATCGTGCCTCAAAGTTGATTAGCCCTCTGTGCCTGCGCGAATCGCCGCAACCCGGTGTGTGTCTGGTTGCGGTTCATTGGAGGCGCGGCGGAACGCGATTGGAGTGAAGTCCAGCGGCTCTGGAGTGTTTCTCTGCAGATCAGACACTCTGTCAGCAGCCACGCGTGCAGCAGGGATGTCGATTCGTGCGAGAGCCTCGAGCGCGCGCTGCGCCCAGAACCAGTGGCCCGTCGTCTGGATCAGGTCGACCAGCAGCGTCGTTGCGAGGTCGGGCGCGAGTGGCGCGAAACGCTCTGCAAGCTGAAGTTGTCGATCTTCGCTGAAGCGGCAGGCGCGATGTCGCTGGTAAAGGGACTCTGCGTCGACCCGGGTCAGCGGCTCGCCGGCCGCGAGCATTACATCGAAGCCGCATTCTCCGGTACTTGCCAGGTCTTCTTGCGCGAAGTTCCTCAGATCGGAGAACCCCAGGCGGTAGTGCGCGGTGTCGTCCGGGCAGAACGCGGCGATCCGCACGTCGTACGTGTGTCGCCGATAGCCGTCGGCGAGATGCGGTGGCGATGTGTGGAGGTGTTCTCCGTGAAAGAGCACGGCATCGCCGAAGGCGAGCCTGAAGGATGCAGGGCTTCCGAGCGAGGCGAGGTTCTCGTCCGTCAGTGGCATGTCGGTCACGTCTTCGCGATAGCGTTCCGGCCAGATTCGGATCGTCTCATCTTCTGCCAGATCGTGAAGAGGGAACCACAGGTTGCATTGCAGCAGCCGGTGCCGTCGGTTGTAGTCGCGATGGATGTTCGCAGGGCCCGGCATGAAGATCTCGGTCATCCCGTCTGCTCGCTCGCGCTTGAAGTCCGTCGCCTGGAAGCGGCCCGATTCGCGTGCCGCATCGACGAGGGCCGCAGGCAGTACCAGCCGAGGGATGCCGCCGTCGATACGGGTAGGCCTGCCGAACCCCATCCGTTCAATCAGGGGAGCGAGCTCCCGGCTGACGCCATGTGTGCGTCGGACCTCGTGAATTGCATGGCTGAGCGCTTCGACAGCGTCGAGCGGAGGTGTTTTGCCTTGCGCGTAGAACGCGTGCAGTGCCGGAAGACTCGCGGGCGAGTGCCCGGCCGCGCGCTGCAGCAGGCTTTCCCGGATTGCAGCAATCGCCGGTACCTGCCGCAGGATGACAATGTGCCCGGCTGCAAGCAGGCAGCCGATGCCGGACAGGCCTTCGGCTGTGCACTCCCTCGTGACCAGCACCGACTTTCTCGTCATGGCTTCAGGTAGACGTTGTGGATCGTGAGGTAGGTCGGATCGCCGCTGTTCTCGAAAATCTCGAGCTTGAAGCGTTGCGAGGTCACCGGGCCGAGGTCCCATCCGAGCCATTGACCGCCGGTGTCCCATGTCGCGACCACATCGGTCGCAGCGCTGACCCAGCATTCCCCGTTCCACCAGTGAAACGAGAATCGCCGCGGCGCGCGCTCCGGGTGCTTCTCCTGGCTCTGGATCAACAGCCTGCGCACGGTGAGCGGCCGGGCGAAACTGAACTCGACCCACTGCGGGTATCCGGGGCAGCGCTCCGCATGCCAGATTCGCCGTGAGGTGCTCATGAAGCCGCTGGCGTCGAAGCGTGGCTCCATGCAGCTTGACGCGGTGACGATCGGGAACCCGGCCGGGAAGTCCCGATCGCCCGGCGTGGCCGAGGTGAAATTCGGCGTATCCGGGTTGCGGGCGACCTCATAGGGTTGTGCGGGCCAGTCGGTCGGCACCGCAGCCGGCGCAGCAATCGCGCGATCCTGGATCGCGGCGACGAAACGCTGCGTGATCCGCGCCACGATGTCAGGGGTGACGTGACGGAGGTCTTCCTCCCAGACGAAGCGCCGTGCAGACATCGTCACCGTTTCGAAGCTCGGGACGTAATGAACGCCCGGGTTCTGCCCGACGAAATCGAGTACGGCAGCGACCTGGGTGGCTTTCGAGTAGTTGTTGGCGATGACGACGTCGATCGGGCGGAAGGTCGCGGCCAGTGGTACCGGCGACACCGAAATCACCAGTTCCAGATCAGGCTTGCCGAACTGGCGCAGCAGGGCGAGTGCCTTCTCCAGCCCGTCGCGAACGGCTTGATAGTCGAGCACCCGCAACTCATAGCGGCCCGGTTCGCGGGTGAGCAGGCGCTGCGGTAACGTGGCATTCAGGTACGTGCCCGTCTTGTTGTCGAACCAGACCTCGACCAGCCCCAGGGTCAGGATCAGCACGTCGCAACTTGCGAGCCGGCGCATGTTCGCCGTGACGCCGGCGCGGCGTTTCCGTGCGTCCTCCGGCTTGCAGCGGAAGAGATCGATGGTGCTGTGCGGGTCGTAGCAGAAGCCTTCATCGTCGTTGACGAAGTTCGCTTCCGGCGGATGGGGGGCGACGTCGAAGGCCCACGACAGTTCGTTGAGCACCGACTGGATGTTGAAGATGTTGGGCAGCGGAGTGAAGGGCGAACCGTCTTTCGGTGCGAAACGCGGGTGGCTCAGGACGGTCAGGCCTGCGTCCAGCAGACGCAGTTCAATGTTCTTCGCGAAGCACGACCCCATGCAGAAGACCCGGTCGTCCGGATGCATCCGGACCGGGTCATGCGCTTCGGCCATGATGGCGCCATCCAGAGCGCGCGCGGCAAAGTTCTTCCAGCGTGCGTTCGGATTCTCTTGGTTGAGGTTCTGCCACGCCTCGTTTGCAGAATACTTGTTCATCTCTCCCCCCCCCCCCCCGGGAAACGCAAGTTCAGGCCCGGTCTCAAGCCGAACGCCGAACCCGTTCCGATGTGTAGGCCGACTCGTCCTTCAGATTGATCGACGCAGCGCGCAGGCAGAACCTGTAGTAGTCGCAGGATGCGCAGAGTTCGTTGCCGGGCCTTGGTACCGTTGCCCGCACCGATTCCGCAGCGGGGCTGCGCCAGATTTCGAGCAGAGGCGCGTCGTGGATGTTGCCGATGACGACCCGGTCGCAGACCACGACTTCGCCGCTGTACCGGATCTTCGCGCCGCGAAATGGCGCACTGCATGCGATCGGCATTTCGGGATGCGGGGCAGTCAGGATCTCGGTACGCGCATTCAGCGGACGTTTGCCGCCCGTATGGCTGAATACCACCGGTGGGTCACAATAGCCCGCATAGCGCTCAAGGAACCAGGATTCCGAGAAGACCGGAGAAGAGGCGAAGATCGCGCGGCCGTTGCGGATGATGTCTTCGGCCACATCTTCCATGGCCGAGGTCACCTCGGCCTGCCTGCCAGCAAGCACCTCGCTGATCGCATCCGGGTGGTTGCTCCGGCGAACCGCGACAATGAAACCGACGCCGTGCACTCCCCGCGCTTCCCAGAACGCCGCAGCCGCACGCGTGTCGGCCAGGGTCGAGGCCATGACCGTGTAGTTGACGGCGATGATCGCGTCCCGGCAGGCGTCAATGAGTCGCATGGCGCCTTCGAGTGCCTTGTCGAAGGAGGCCCCGCGTCTGACAGACTCGTACACCGAGGGTGTCACGCCGTCAAAGGAGATGTACAGCCTCCGGACGTCCGCGCCCCGGAGTGCCTCCAACGCGGCAGGTTTGGCCAGCGTCGCGTTGGTCGTCAGCACGATCCTGGCGCGCTTTCGCGCCAGCACTTCGATGAGTTTCGGGAACTCCGGATGCGCCATCGGCTCATGGGTGCTGCCGACGTAGGCCCATCCGCCTTCCCAGCCGTCGAGGCTCCGTTCAAGTTGATCGATGTCGATCCGTTCGTTCGTCAGCGTTTCGGTGCTGACATGGCACATCTTGCAACGCAGGTTGCAGGTGTGGATCGGCTCGATGTCCAGGACTTCCGGGCTGGCGAGGGTCATTGCATCGTCTCCCTGTTGGACGGCGGGGCGCCCGGATCTGCGTGCTGGATCGTCCGGGCAAGTGCGTCGACGAGTTCTCGCGGCAATGTCTGCCTGACCAGTTCTGCCATCAACGGGCCCATCGGGCGGGCTGTGGCGAACGATTGTCGTGCCGCCTCGCCGCGAGTACCGAAGCTGCCGCTTTCAAGGGTCGCGACCGCGGCTTCGACAATCTGGTCGCTGCGCGCCACGAACGGGTCAAGATCGCACGCTACGGCACACTGCTCGCTCAGAAGCAGCGAGCCATTGTTCAGGTGGTAATGGATGCGGTTGTTCGACGGGTGCATCCAGCCGGCGTGCTGCCGCAGGTTCAGCGCGACGCGAGTGCGCGCGACCAGATCCTCGCGATGGAAATGGGCGGTGAGCATCGGTGCGGCCTTGACCTCGTAGCCGAGCCGGCCGAGGGTGTCGAGGATCTCCCTGCGATACGGGGTCAAGGTGCCGGTGAAGAGGAAGTCGATGTCCCGCGCCGCATCCGGGCGGAATGCGATACGTCGAAGTGCCTCCACGTAGCCGTGGGGCAGATATCCGACCGGGCAGGGAAGGGTGGCCTGATAGACGCCAACCTGCTGTTCGGAGAGGTGCCACACCGCCACTGCGCGTTCTGCGACCCGCATGAAGTTCCGGTAGCGGGATTCCCAGTAACGCACGTTGTCGTAGTGCTTGTCGGGCGCGACATCCTCCGGCTTGCCGAAGTCGTTGAAAGTCGTACCGGTCATGAACTCGGTGGCGACGATGATGAACCGGGTTCCATGGTCAGCGGCTGCGAGCAGGCGATCCGCGAAGCTATCGTCGAAGTTCTCGACGACGATGTTCAGCGTACCCGGGCAAAGCGGCTTCTCGATGTCGGCACGGAATCCGGCGAGTTCCAGCCCGCAGCGGATGAGCGGGAGCGTGTCAGCCAGGTGGATGCCGAAGTTCCAGTGATTCTCGTAGACGATCTTGATGGCGGTGCTCATGGCCTGGCTCCACTCAACCCCAGGCGGGCCAGCACCTTAGCCGTCCAGGTGCCGGGGTTCATCCGTTCAGCCCACACCTGCTGCCCGCGCTCGACGACGGATCGGCGTTCGTCATCGTGCTCCAGATAGCGATCGATCAGCGCGAACAGGCTTTCGACGTCGCTGAAGTAGTCAATGCCCTCGCCGGGTGCGAGCAGCAGTCGCGTCTCGGGGTTGTCTTCTTCAAGCAGCAGCACGCCGCAGCCGAGAGCTTCCCTGACCTTGCCCTTGCACTGGCTGCGGAACGGGTAGGTCTGCGTGTTGATGCAGATCCTGGTGTGCCGTAGCGCGAAGGCATAGTCGGCGATAGGCAGTGGCGGGCGATTCGGTTCGTACACGCCGCCCAGATGATGAAAACGCTCGCCGTATCGCGCCTTGAGCGCGTCGATCCAGAAGCGTCGACGCCCGACCGAGCTTCCGAACAGCGCGATGTCGTACAGGGGCGGGACGTCCGGTTGCGGGTAGAAGAGGGCCGGATCGAACGGCGTAGGGTGAAAGATCACGCGTTCGCAGTGACGGTGGTGTTCGTAGGGCGGAGCGCCTGCCGCCATCCGTTGCAGACGCGTTCCGTTCGAGTTCTCGATCACGAGATCCGCCCAGAGCAGACTGTCTCGTTCGTAGTCGAGGTAGCTCGACTGCTCCGCGGCTTCGTCATAGTCCCACCACAGCGTGAGGATCTTGAGCGCTGGCTGCGCTTTTCGCGCTGCTTCGAACAGCCACGGCTGAAGGTTCTCGTGCGGATGCACCGGGGTGTAGACCAGCAAGTCGGGCTGGAAATCCTTTACCGTGTCGAGGATCTCCGTTTCCCAGACATGGCGAAGTTCGCCGTCGGGATTGCTGCCATAAAGTGGGTGGATGGTGATCGCATCACCGTGCAGGGCGCCGAGTTCGCGCTCGATGGCTGATTCGTAGGCACGGCTGGATATCACCACATGCCGCGCGTGGCTTGCCACCAGCGCCGGAGAGATGACGGGCAGTCCAACGCACAGAGTGCCATGCAGGGTCTCGTCCCGGTCCGCGACCGCGACGACATTGAGATGCCGCAACTCGGGCCAGAACTGCCGGGTGTGCGCGCCGGCCCCGTACACCACGACAGGAGCGCCGTCGGCCTGCGATCCGACGTCGGCGAGCCGTTTTTTGAGCAGACGGCGGTAGTCCTCCGTGTCACACCCAAGGGAGACAAGCCGGTGTTCGCCAAGCAGGCCAGATGCGAGCATCGGCCGCATGACCTCAAGTACACCCGCCGAGTCCGCCAGCGACTTGGTGTCAAAGCGATGGATCACGAAGAGGGTGCGTGGCCTGGGCGTCATTCAGTCAGAGCGCGACGTTGTACTTGCGCACGATCTCTTGCGCTTTGGCGAAGCTGGACATGTCGATCACGTCGTCGGTGTCGAGCATGATGTCGAAGGCAGATTCGATCGCGGCCACGAGTGCCATGTGGGCCACCGAATCCCACTGCGGGATGCTGTTGAAGCGCAGGTCGTTCACCACCTGATCGGGCGGAATCGCCAGCGCGTCGCTGAAGGTCTGTCGGAGTTGGTCCAGATTGCTCATGCGCGTGTCCTGTGTGCGCCGCCAGCGTGTGCCGGGCGCAGCATTACGAAGTGGATGATGCCGCGACGGTGCGCAAGTGGTGGGCGGATAAGACGCGGGAAACCCCGTCATTTATTGCTAACCTTGCGCCGGTCGGGCGTGCAAGATGATCCTTGGAACGCCGCGTCATCGCAACGCCGGGAGCATTTTCATGATTCAGATCGGGCATATCCGGGTCGGGTTGGACTCGACTCCCTTCTTCATCGCCGAGATGAGCGGCAACCACGGCGGTTCGCTCGATCGTGCGCTGGCGATTGTCGATGCGATGGCGGAAGCGGGTGCGCATGCGCTGAAGTTGCAGACGTACACCGCGGACACGATGACGCTGGACATCGCCGAACGCGAATTCCTGATTACCGATGCGGAGAACCTGTGGAAGGGCCGCACGCTTTACGATCTGTACCACGAAGCGCACACGCCCTGCGCTTGGCACAAACCGCTGTTCGAACGGGCACGTTCGCGCGGCATGTTGGCATTCTCGACGCCCTTCGATGCGACGGCGGTCGACTTTCTCGAAACGCTCGACGTGCCCTGCTACAAGGTGGCGTCGTTCGAAAACGTCGATTTGCCGCTGATTCGCAAGGTCGCCGCCACCGGCAAGCCGATCATCATGTCCACCGGCATGGCGACGCTGCGCGAGATCGGGGAGGCGGTTGAGGCGGCCCGCGATGCGGGGTGTCGCGATCTGGTGCTGCTCAAATGCACCAGCAGTTACCCGGCGCCGCCGGAAGAGAGCCACCTGCGCACGCTGCCGCACATGCGGGAGGCATTTGGCTGCGAGGTCGGGCTGTCGGACCACACGCTCGGCATCGGTGCGGCCATTGCCGCGGTGGCCATGGGCGCGACCGTGATCGAGAAGCATGTGACCTTGTCGCGCGCGGAAGGTGGCGTGGATAGCGCGTTTTCGCTTGAACCCGCCGAGGTGCGTCAGCTGATGGCCGAATGCGAGCGGGCGAGGGCTTCGCTCGGCGCAGTGCACTACGGCCCGGGCGAACGTGAGGCCGATTCGGTGAAGTTCCGCCGCAGTCTGTATGTGGTCGAGGATGTGGCGGCAGGCGAACGTCTGACCGCGGCGACGGTGCGCGCGATCCGGCCAGGGCTCGGTCTGCTGCCGGGCCATCTGCCGCAGGTACTGGGCCGGCGCGCAGCGCGCGACATTCCGCGCGGCACGCCGGTGAGCTGGGACCTGCTGGACTGAACACGCGGCGCGCGAAAAACCTGTCGTCGACAGGCGAATGCGCTAACGCGCCGCCTCCACCCGGTTCTTGCCGGCGCGTTTGGCGCGGTACATGGCTTCGTCCGCGCGATCGATCGTCCGTTTTGCGGGTTGCTTGGGATCGAGCTGGCTGACGCCGGCGCTGAAGGTGATCAGACGCTTGCTGTTGTCGTGCAGGAAGAAGCGTTTGGTCAGTTCGCGCTGCAGTCGCTGGATGACGCCCACCGCGGATTCGAGATCAGTGTCGGGCAAGACGACGATGAATTCCTCGCCACCGTAACGGGCCACCGAGTCTTGCGGACGGATCGTGTCGCCAATGACCCGCGCAAGGTGCACCAGGGCTTCGTCGCCGGCCGTGTGCCCGAGCGAGTCGTTCAGCTGCTTGAAATTGTCCACGTCGATCAGCGCCAGACACAGGGGCTTGCCACTGCGTTCAGCGCGGCCGACTTCACGGTCCAGCGTCTCGTCGAGACCCTTGCGGTTCAGCGCGCCAGTGAGCGGGTCGTGCCTCACCAGATCACTAGCATCGTCGAGTTCCTTCTGCAGCCGCTGCACCTCGGCATTGGCCGCGTCGGCTTTCTGCTTGAGCGTGTTGAGTTCGCTCTGCGAGTTTTCGGCGCGGATCTGGATGTTGCGCGTCTCCTGGATGATCTCGTCCACCACCGAGGCGAGTTCGCCGATCGACTGCGCCTGCGCGACCTGCTCTGCGCAGTGCTCCATGCGGTCGCGATAGCCGCCGGTGGTCGCGTAGAAATCCGACAGGTGATCGACAAATCCCGACAGCATCGCCTTGAGGCGCTCCTGCGCGTCGACCAGACTTTTCTTGAGAACGCCCTGTTTGAGGATTACGTCGCGCAGGCGCTTGCCGAGCTCGTCGATGGCGTCGCGGTCGAGCGGGCCTGCGGTGACCTTGAGCACGCCTTCCACCTGGCCATGCACCCAGCTGTCGTCCGCGACCAGGTCGCTGATGTTCTCGATGATCAACTGCAACAGGCGCAGCAGCGCCTGACGGATACCTGCCTGATCGCGCACCACCCATTCGACCTTATAGGCGAAGCCGCGCAGGCGCTCGGTGAAGCCGGCGGTGTCGAAGCGGGCGCTCGGTTGGCGCAATTCATTGGCGAGTTGCGTCGCGAGCGTGCTCAGCTCGGGCGTCTCGATCAGCAGGCCGCCGATGGCTTCTTCGAGCACCTGGGCGATCAGCGAGCGGACTTCGAGACTGTCGCTGATCGAACCTTTCAGCGGGCTTGCCTCGCTGCGCGCGCTGCTCACCGGCGCGGCCTCGGCTTCCGATGTAGCGGGGGCGGGTGCCCCCACAGCCGTTGTTTCGGCTGCGTCAGGTGGCGTGTCGACCAGCACGATGGTTTCGGCCGTTGCCTCGCCGGCCCAACCGCGAATCAGGCCCTGCAGCCGGTTGAAGAGTTGTTGCGGATCAGCCTGGCTGGCGCCGAGCACGTGGTCGAGCGCTTCGGCCTTGCGTTTTGGGGTGAGGTTGGCGTGGCGCCGCTCCAGTTGCGCGAGCAGATCGCGGATCAGGCTGCCCCAGGGCAGCGTTTCTTCGGTGATCTCCTGGAACAACTGCAGCATCCGCGTGTGGAAGCTCTCCCAGTTGCCTTCCGCGACCGCGCCTTCAAAACGCCTGGCGAGCCGCAGTTGCTCCGGCCGATCGCGTGGCAGTTCGGCCGAGAAGCTCTTGAACTCACGCGTGGGGAAGGTCTCTTCCGGCTGCGTTCCGGCGATCTGGTGGTAGATCGAGCGGAAATTGTCCGGCGTCGGCGGAACACGGCTGACGGCGAGGCGCTTGAGCACCTCGCGGGCGATGTCGGACGGACTTTGCGTGGGCTGGTTCATGGCTTACCCGGATGGATTCGCGGTACAGGATTGCCTACGGCATTCGCTCGCCCATCTTGAGCGCCGTCTATTCGACCAGACCGTGCTTGAGGCCGTAATGCGTCAGTTCCGCGTTGTTCTTGAGCTTCATCTTCTCAAGCAAGCGGGCGCGATACACCGACACCGTCTTGACGCTGAGATTGAGTTCCTCGCCAATCTGCGTCAGCGTCTTGCCGGACGCGATCATGCACAGCGTCTGGTATTCGCGATCGGAGAGCCTTTCGTGTGGTGCGCGATCGTCTTCGGTTATGGCGGTTGCCAACTGTTCCGCCACCTCGGCGCTGACGTATTTCTTGCCGGATGCCACCTGGCGGATCGCCAGCACCAGTTGTTCCGGTGCGCTCTGTTTGGACAGGTAGCCTGAGGCGCCGGCCTTCAAGGCGCGCACGGCGTACTGCTCCTCAGGATGCATGGAAAGCATCAGCACCGGCAGTTTGGGGAATTCCTTCTTCACCAGTTTCAGGGTGTCGATGCCGTTGCGGTCGGGCATGTTCACATCCATCAGCACCACATCCCAACTGCCGTCGCGGAGCAATTGCAGCGCGCGGATGCCGTTCTCGGCTTCGCCGGCGACCACCATGTCGCTGGTGTCGGAAAGAATCGCCCGCAGGCCCTGGCGCACGATAGCGTGGTCGTCTGCAATGAGTACGCGGATTGTCGGAGCGTTCATCGTCAGCCTCGGGTGCTTTCCAGTGAGGGGGGCAGGTGGGTCGGTTGGGCAATCGGGGCGCGCAGCAGTATTTGCGTACCGTGGGGGGGCACAGCAGTGATATCGACACTGCCGCCAAGGCTCGCCACGCGTTCCCGCATGCCGCGCAGGCCGAAAGAGCGGGGTTTGGCGAGATCGGCGCTGCGAATGCCTACGCCGTCATCGGTGACTTGCAGTACGACCTCGTCACCTTCCTGCATCAGGCGCACCGTCACTTCCTTGGCGCGCGCGTGCTTGGCGATATTGGTCAGGGATTCCTGGAATATCCGGAAGATCGCGATTTCCGCTTCCTCTGCGCATTCGATGTCGTGGTCGGCACACAATACATTGCACTTCAGCCCGGTGCGTTGCGCGAAGTCTTCCGCGTGGCTTTCGATCGCGGCGGCGAGGCCGAATTCCTTCAGGATGCCGGGGCGCAGCTCACGCGCGACGCGGCCCGCTGTAGTGATGGCATCGTCGACCAGATCGGCGATGCGTTTGGCGCGTGCGCCGTGTGCCGGGTCGGCTTCCAGGCGTGTGGCGAGCAGCGAGAGCTCGATCTTGATCCCCACCAGCAGCCCGCCCAGCACGTCGTGGATGTCGCGGGCGATGCGCTCGCGTTCGTCTTCCTTGACGCTTTGCAGGTGGTTCGAGAGTTCCGCCAGTTGCGCGCGGGATTCCGACAGCTCGGCCTGCGCTTGTTTGCTGAGCGTGATGTTCCACATCACGCCTTCCCAGCGTGTGGTGCCGTCGGCCAGCGCGGTCGGTGTTGCGCGAACGTTGATCCACTTCGTGTCGCGACCCGGCACGCGGATGCGACCCTCCCAGTTCAAGGTGGCCGAACGTTCCGAACAGTCCGTGAGCTTGTTATCAAAGCGCGTGCGATCGTCCGGAAGGATCATGCCGAGCAGGCGTTCGCCTTCGCC
Source organism: Niveibacterium umoris (assembly GCF_014197015.1). Taxonomy (NCBI): domain Bacteria; kingdom Pseudomonadati; phylum Pseudomonadota; class Betaproteobacteria; order Rhodocyclales; family Rhodocyclaceae; genus Niveibacterium; species Niveibacterium umoris. Next base: position 1,351,031 of record NZ_JACIET010000001.1, on the reverse strand, counting down.
GAGCAATTCGTCGAGGGGAACCTCGAAGAGCAGCAGGGCGCCTTCGCTCAGATAGTCAATCTCGATCGCACCGCTCGTTGCGCGTCGCAACTGAAATGCCGCGCCGGGAATGTTTGCCGCAAGCGCCGCAAGGCGGGCCTCATGGTCACGCGCTGCCTCGATCGCGGCCAAGCGTTCGGTACGCATGCGCGCCTCGCGCAGTTCCCGCTCCACCGCGGGGATCAGGCGGTCAAGGCGATCCTTGCTCAGATAGTCCTGCGCGCCGGCGCGCATGACGGCCGACGCGGTTTCATCGTCGATTGTTCCCGATATGATGAAGAAGGGCACATCGATCTTGCGCGACTGCACCAGCTCGAGCGCTGCAATCCCCGAAAAACCGGGGATCTTGTAGTCGGACAGAATCAGGTCCCAGCCGCCACGCGTGAGCGCGGCATCGAGCGACTGTGGCGTGTCGACGCGCTCCGACATCACCTCGTAGCCGGCACGGCGCAAGCGCGATACCAGCAGGATCGCGTCGTCTTCATTGTCTTCAACCAGCAAGACTCGTAGTGCCTGGCGCGTCATCGATGTGCGTTTTCCGGTGCTGCCATGAAGGCGAAAGTGTGCGTCGGAAAAAGATAGCACGAGCGCGCTGGCGCGGGCACTTCAAATCTGTATAATCCGCCGGCTCCGTCGCCGGCATAGCTCAGTTGGTAGAGCAGCGGTTTTGTAAACCGAAGGTCGTGGGTTCAAGTCCTACTGTCGGCACCAAATTTCAGATTTTGGCTTGACATTGCAGTTCTTTTAAACCATAATCTTTCTTCTCTGACGCGGGGTGGAGCAGTCTGGCAGCTCGTCGGGCTCATAACCCGAAGGTCACAGGTTCAAATCCTGTCCCCGCAACCAATAAAATCGAGGGCCTATAAGCGTTTGCTTGTAGGCCCTCGGTCCGTTTACGCGGTCGTGCAGGCTTGATCTGGGTGTTGCTTTGAAGGCCGGGTGATTCCGCATCAAGACTCATGTTGATGGACCTCGGGCGACTCTCTGCGCACACAAGGCTGCTCGGCATACGGGCGGACGACAGGCCGTATGGGGGTTGGTCGACTCTGCGAGCGGACTTCGCTCGATTGCGACCGGCATCCGACCTCCTCGCGGGGTGCGCCGCGGAGGTACAGAAAAGGCGTGCTTCCACCATCAAGCACAGCCACGATGGTGTTGCGTTGGCTTACCGCGATTTCAATCGTGTCTGGGCTTCAGCAATGTTCGTCTCCGCGAGTTTTGCTTCCATCGATCCCGGTTGCGCGGCCTCACGAGCGCGTTTCCAGTAGCTGACCGCTTCCTTTTCGGCGCTACGCGCGAAGGCTTCACTTCCAGCGAGCATCAGCGATTTGAGATGCGCGGAATCAAGCTTGAGGGCGCGCTGAACGATGTCCCGGCTGTGTGAATCCCATTTCCCGGAATTCGCGATGACTTGCGCGTCGGCCCAGTCGGCGAGAAGGCTGGGATCGGGTGGCAACAGCGCGGCAGCCTTGCCGAAAGCCTCGACTGCCTCTGGGTACTGGTGCAGTTCAAGGCGCGTGCGCGCCATCAACAGCCAGCCCTGTCCGTTATCGGGTGACGCGGCAAGCTTCTGGGCAAGTCGCTCGACCATCACGTTCAGATCGCCGCCAGCCTGGGCGCCTTGAGTCGGATTGGGGGCAACGGCAGGTGCGGGCGCGCCCCATATCGCGGGGCGGGATGGCGGCGGCAATTGCGGTGTTGCGAGCGATGGTTCGGTTGCTGGCTTCATCGACAGGGCAAAGCTTGCGAGCAGCCCCAGCGCGAGCATTGGTGGTGTCCAGCGGAACCAGACTGGCTGGAGTGAACCATCCGAGGACTTCGTCGCAAGGCGCGTCGGCAGGATTCCGGCCCACAGCAACACCACGACAAGTGCCATCAACGCACATACGGCAGTAGGGAACCAGCTCACTTATCGCCTTTCGGTTGAATTGTTCGGGATTGAGTTGCTTGACGGGATGTTGCCGATATCGCCCGGCCATGAATCAGCGGATCGCGTTAGCGCTGCCTCGCATCAAGCTCGCCGGGCTACAGATCCCACCGATAGCCAACGAAGAAATAGTAACGGTTGCTGTCTTCCGTGCGCAGCGGCCCCTCGGCATGAACGCGCTCCAGCCCGCCTTCGGCTTCCAGCGAGATGTAGTCGTTCCAGTTGCTGATGCTGTTCTTCCAGCGATAGGACGCCTTCAGAACTGGGGCGAGACGGCGCTGGCGCTCACCGGAATCGTCCTTCTGGCCGTAATAACGCAGGCTGCCATCAAAGCGCCAAGTTTCGCCGATCGGCACCACGTAGTTGAGGTTCAATGCAACGCCATCGAAGGTCGGCGCAAGGATGTAACTACCATTGATCACACCGACCGCGTTGTCGAACCACAGGTTGCTGCCGATCGCCTGGATCGTGAAGACATGGTTGTTGCCGGTACCGGGCTGGGCCGGGATCAGACCCACAGTCTCGGTCGAGCCGATCGACGCAAGCCGGTAATCGCCGCCGAGTTGCCAGCGCTCGGCAATCTGCCGTGTCAGGCCGACCGAAACCATGGTCGACATGGCTGTCAGTGCCGCGGCCTGACGCCGCACCTCTTCTTCACCGAATTGCGCGATCAGTGAGCCGACCGTGTTGGTCGGGTCGCCGATCAAGGCATTGGTCAGTCCGAGCGGCGGCGACTGCCGGCGGTCAGCAATCAGGTAGAAGCTGTTGCCGTTTTCGCCCTGGTAGTTCGCCTGCAGCATCGCGATGTTGAGCTTGCCAAAAGCGACGTCGTAATCGATGGTCCCATAGACGTTGGTGTGTTCGTCGAAGTAGCGCAGCTCGGTACCGACCGCCTCCCGGTTCACGGCGCCGTCCAGCGTCTGCCTGAGGAAGTAGCCGTTCACACTGGGCCGCCCCATCTCGCTTAATAGCGAGAGGTTGATGCCCGCAAAGCTCTTGCGATAGGGAACGTAGTACTCGACGGTGGAGCCGGCGACCGCATCGACACGGAAGGACTTGTTCAGGTTGTAGCCCGCCAGCAGCCCGTCGAAACGTTCCAGTACGCCGCCACCGGTCGCGGTCTGCCGACCAGCCCTGACGAAGTACCCGGCCTGTCGGTCGGTTCTTTCGGCGTAGGCCGCGTAGAGCCGGTTATAGCTCTTGGAAGAGCTCAGGAAGTTGCGCTGATCGGTATCGCGAAGCACGAAACGGGTATCGCTGGTTTCGTCGCGTCGCCGGGTGGTAAAGCTGGCATTGGAGATGAGCGCATCCTGATCGACCAGCGACAGGGTGTCCTTGGCGAAGGTGAGCTCGCCCGGTGGCGGTGGCGTCGTTGTCTCGATGTGGGATTTACCGCGGTACCAGGACTGCGCAAGACTCGCGCTGGTCGTCCATTCCGTCGGACGTGGCGGGCGCGATGCGCTGCGCGGCGGGGGCGTCTCCGCTGCATTCGAACTTGCTGCGGCACCCGCCGCGCCAATCGCGGCGGCGGTGGCAGCTGCGCCACTTGCGCTGCGCCCCGCCACCACCGGTGCGTTCGAGGAAAGGGCAGCAAGGCGCGCCTGTACATCGGCCGCGTGCGGACCCTGCGGGTAAAGCTTGAGGTAGAGCTGGTATTCGGCCCGCGCCTTGCCCGGGTCGCCGCTCTGCTCGCGCACGTTGCCGATCAGCGCCTGCGACTCTTCGGTGTGTTTGTTTGCCGGCAGGCTCAGCACACGATTCAGCGCAGCGACCGCGACGCCCCACTGGCGGTTGGAGATCGCTCCCTGCGCCTTGGCGAACTGTTCCTGCGCGAGGGTTTCAATGTCTTGCGGCGAGACCTGTGCCGGTTCGTCGCTCTGGGGATCCTGTTGCTGGGGTGCCGGTGACGCAGCGGCTGCCGGTGCTGGCGCCGTTTGTGCTGCAGGTGCAGGTGAAGCGGGCGCCACCGGTGCGGGTTTGGTCGTGGCTGGCGCGGGCGGCGCGGCTGCCGCGGGCCGCGACGCCGGTTTGGGCGCAGCCGTTGCGGCGGGGGGGGGCGCTACCGTCGTCGCGGCAACCACACCCGTGGCGGCAGCAGCTGCGACGCCCGGCGCGGCGGAAGGCGTGGCGCTCGCCGGCACCGCAGCCTTCTTCGACGGCGCCGCGGTGGGCGTCACCGACACTTCGAAGTCACGCGCGTCGCGCTCGAGCGGCGTGCGGATCACGATGCTGCGACCGTCGGCGCCTTGACGCACCGTGTAGGT